>NZ_CBCPMG010000001.1:0-27500 GCF_965119675.1 Eubacterium sp. Marseille-QA0814
AATAATATTTTTGAAAATAAATGTTGAAAAAACATACAATACAGTTGTATTATAGAGTTTAGCTGTCTGGCAAAAAAAGAAGAAATAGGGAGGAAAACAATGACACAGGAAATAGCTAATCCTTTAGGAACACAACCAATAGGAAAATTATTAAAAAAATTCGCAGTGCCAAGTATTATATCAATGATAGTAATGTCCCTATATAATATAGTAGACCAAATTTTTATAGGACAAACAGTAGGAGAGTTAGGAAATGCGGCAACTAATGTGGCTTTTCCGCTTACAACTTTATGCCTTGCTACAGCTCTTACATTAGGTATAGGTTCGGCATCAGGCTTTAATTTAAACATAGGGGCAGGTGACACAAAGAAAGCACCATATTACATAGGTAATGCAACAACACTTATGCTTATTATAGGTGTGATTATAGGAGTTATCGGTATAGTTTTTATGAAGCCAATGCTTTTATTTTTTGGTTCAACAGACAAGGTGCTTCCTTTTGCAATGGAATATACAAGAGTTATTGCATTAGGATTTCCGGCAGCCATTGTATCAGCAGGTGGAGCACATTTAGTAAGGGCAGATGGTAATCCTAACTTTTCAATGGCGTGCAATCTGACAGGGGCGGTTATTAATGTTGTACTTGATTATATTTTTGTAATTCTCTTTGGTTGGGGAATGTCAGGTGCTGCAATTGCTACAATTATCGGTCAGTACGTTGCTACATTAATGGTTATTTGGTATTTAATACATTTTAAAACAGTTAAATTAAAGAAAGAGCATTTTGTGCCAAATGCAAAAATATGTTTAAGAGCAAGTCACCTTGGTATGGCTCAAGGACTAAATCAGTTGGCAATTATGTTTGTTCAGATTGTAATGAACAAGACACTAACATATTACGGGGCGTTAAGTTCATACGGAGCAAATATACCCCTTGCAGTATGCGGAATTGTAATGAAGGTAAATCAGGTTTACTTCTCAGTTTGTATTGGGGTAGCCCAGGGCATGCAGCCAATTGTAAGTTTTAACAGAGGAGCAGGAAAGTTTGACAGAGTTAAGAGAACCTACAAGATGGCACTTACATGCAACGTTGTAATTTCATGTATTGCATTTGTTGTATTTCAGTTATTCCCTGAACAGCTTTTAAGCATATTTGGTTCAGGAAGCAAAGAATACATACAGTTTGGAGTCAAATTCTTTAGAGTATTTTTATTTATGACATTTTTAAATGGAATACAGCCAATAACATCAACATTTTGTACAGTTATCGGTGAACCTAACAAGGGAACATTTTTATCTCTTACAAGACAGGTGATTTGTTTTATTCCTTTAATGTTGGTTCTTCCAATTATTTTTACAACAATAGGTGGAAAGGCAATGGGAATTGAAGGTGTAATGTACGTTGCACCGATTTCAGATTTTCTTGCAGCAGCACTGTCACTTATAGTCGTAAGAAAAGTGTTTAAAACATTGCAGTAACTTAACAAAATTATATATTTTAAACACAGATTATATAAAAGGTAACTTATTGAAAAATAATAAAAAAAATTTTGAAAAAAAGAAAAATATGTACTATACAAAATAGAATATGTTGTGCTATAATACGTTAGGCGGACACAATATCTTGTGTTCGCTTAAAAAACGGACAAAATATAGGAATCACCCCATAAATAGGGGAGTTCAGGCAGAATAAAGGGATTTTTTGGAGATAAGATTAACAATATTTAGAACAATAGTTAGGGAAATATACAAGAAATTGCAAAGGAGATAGGTATTAATATGGAGTCAAAGATTAGAAGAGTTATTAAGAGAAATGGAGAGGAAGTTTCTTTTGATGTAAATAAAATCCTAAATGCAATTAGAGCTGCAAATAACGAAGTGGAACCAATACACAAGTTAAATGAATACCAGATTGCAGCAGTAGGAAATATACTTGAGAAAGAAATTATGTCTACACAGCATGCCACATCAGTTGAAGATATTCAGGATATGGTTGAACGTGGAATTATGGAAATGCGTGGCTATGAAGTTGCACAGAAGTATGTAAGATACCGTTATGTACGTGAACTTGCACGTAAAACTAATACAACAGACGAAGGAATTCTTGCGCTTATTGAACAGTTAAACGAAGAAGTTAAGCAGGAGAACTCAAACAAAAATCCTACAATTAACTCAACTCAAAGAGATTATATGGCAGGCGAAGTTAGTAAGGATTTAACAAGACGTATATTATTACCTGAAGAAATAGTTGAAGCACATGAACAGGGAATTATTCATTTCCACGATTCAGACTATTTTGCTCAAAAAGAGCATAACTGTGACTTAATTAATTTAGAGGATATGTTACAGAACGGAACATGCATTTCAGAAACAAAGATTGATAAACCACATAGTTTCTACACAGCATGTAACGTTACTACACAGATTGTTGCTCAGGTTGCAAGTAATCAGTACGGTGGACAGTCTTTTTCATTAGGACATTTAGCACCATTTGTACAGGTTAGTAGAGAGAAAATTACAAAAGAAGTTTTAGCTGAAAGAGAGCAGATTGGACTTAATTACAGCGATGAACAGGTAAAGAAAATTGTTGAGAGAAGATTAAAAGACGAAATCAACAGAGGTATACAGACTATTCAGTATCAGCTTATTACACTTATGACATGTAATGGACAGGCTCCTTTTGTAACAATGTTTATGTACCTTGATGAAGTGCCTGAAGGTCAGACAAGAGATGACTTGGCTACACTTATAGAAGAAGTATTAAAGCAGCGTATTCAGGGTGTAAAAAATGAAAAAGGTGTTTGGATTACACCGGCATTCCCTAAGATTATATATGTTTTAGACGAAGACAATGTAACACCTGATTCAAAATATTGGAAGTTAACAGAACTTGCAGCAAAATGTACAGCTAAACGTATGGTACCTGATTATATTTCAGCCAAAGTAATGAAAGAAATGAAACAGGGGTGCGTTTATCCATGTATGGGATGTCGTTCATTCCTTACTGTAGAAGACAGTCAGAGAAATGAAGACGGAAGCCATAAGTTCTATGGACGTTTCAACCAGGGTGTTGTAACTATTAACTTAGTTGATGTTGCATGTTCATCTAACGGAGATATGGATTTATTCTGGAAAATTTTAGATGAAAGATTAGAGTTATGTCACAGAGCATTAAGATGCAGACACGAAAGATTACTTGGAACACCTTCAGATGTGGCACCAATTCTTTGGCAAAATGGAGCATTGGCCCGTCTTAAAAAAGGTGAAACAATTGATAAATTATTATTTGATGGATATTCAACAATATCTCTTGGTTACGCCGGACTTTATGAAATGTGTGTAAGAATGACAGGTAAATCACATACAGATCCTGAGGCTAGACCATTTGCTCTTAAAGTTATGCAGAGACTTAACGACAAATGTGCAGAATGGAAAGCAGCAGAGAACATTAGTTATTCAGTATATGGTACACCAATGGAATCTACAACATATAAGTTTGCAAAATGTTTACAGAAGAGATTTGGAATTATTAAAGGCGTTACAGACAAGAATTACATTACAAACAGTTACCACGTACATGTTACAGAAAAAATAGACGCTTTCAGCAAACTTAAATTCGAATCAGATTTCCAGAAATTATCACCGGGTGGAGCTATCAGTTATGTAGAAGTTCCAAACCTACAGGATAATATAGAAGCAGTAATCGAAGTAATGAAGTTTATTTATGACAACATTATGTACGCTGAATTAAATACAAAATCAGATTATTGCGAATGTTGTGGATATAACGGCGAAATTCAAATTATAAATGATGAAAAAACAGGCAAACTTGTTTGGGAATGTCCAAACTGTGGAAACAGAGACCAGGACAAAATGAGTGTTGCTAGAAGAACTTGCGGTTACATCGGAACACAGTTCTGGAACCAGGGAAGAACACAGGAAATAAAAGATAGAGTGCTTCATCTATAAAAACATAAACAACCGGAAAAAATTTCGGATATAATTAAAAAATGAACTTTAAGAACAAGAACAGCATTGACAATTGTCGATGCTGTTTTTGTGGTTTAGTTCTTTTTTGTGATTTTTGCAATAGACATTCTATTTAATTATAAGTAAACAAAACAATGCAACACATTTTACAAAAAACGTTACTCATATTATACACAATATACAATGACACAAAAAAAAGAAACAATAAGACGAAAATGTCGTTTTTTGAAAAAAGGATATTGTAAAAATTGTTAATTGAATAAAAAACAAAATTGTGTAAAAATATAGTTAAGTTAGCTGTAGGTACATTGTGGAGGAACAGATATGACTGGGTACTCGCAATGTATATAATGGGGAATTCCTTAATAAACATAATAGGTAAGGAGATAATGAAAAATGAAACTAAAACAATATTTAATGCTATCAGTCATTGTGTGTGTACTAATAGTAACAAGTGGTTGTACTAATACAAATTCCAAGCTAAGTGGTAAAGAAAAAAAATATAGCGTAGCAGTTGTGAAAACGCCAAAAACAAATAATATATTCGGAAAAACAAAAATAGAATTTTTCAACCAGCATTTAAAATCAATTAAAACAAATAAATATTCTTATGGTGGCGTTGGCAGAACAAATTTTGGATTACCAATAAAAAAGGGAAAATATATTTATGAAATGAGTATAGGTCACGGAATAGATAAAAAAAATGTAAAGTCTTGCAGTTGAATACTGAAACAGGAGAAATAAAGGAATATAAAGTATGTAAATATACAAATAACATATGCGTAGATGAAAAATACATATATGGAATAGCTAATTTAAACGGAGCAACAACAGTTAGCAGAACTACTATTAAAGATAATAAAATGGACGAGGTAGAAGTGAAAAATGAAATGTGCATGGAGTGTTGCGTATATAGTGGAGATTTTTATAGACTAACCGATTGGATAAATGGAAGAGCATTTCTAGCCAAAGTAGACTTTGATGGAAAAGACAAATCAGGTAATAAAATAGAGTTGACGAAATATTGTGACGAAGATACAGAACCTTTATCTTTTTATGAATATAAAAATAAGCTCTATATGCCGGGGAGAAAAAGCCTGTTGTATGTTAAAAATAACAAGGTTCATAAAATAAAAATAAAAACTTTAAAGTATACTGATCCTATATTGGTAAAGGGCGTAGGGAATTATTTGTATGTATTAGTGGCATCTATGCATGCACAAAACAATGATTCAAAAATTATAAAGTATAATATGGATTTAGAAAAAATCGAAACAGAGTATAATATTAATTCATGTGCTATACAGTATGATGTTGTAGGAAATAAATTATATATTGTAAACTTTGATGATGAAATAGTTGAATACATAATGGAAAAAGATAAATTAACAGAAAAAAACAGAACAGAAGTAGAAGTAGACGATAATGAATATATATCGGCTATGTATGCAAAATAAATATTAATTATTAAATAAGCTGCACACTAAACAATTAGCGTGCAGCTTATTTAATATGGCAAAAATCAGTTGGGAATAATGTGTTTTCAAGTCATACAAACACTAAAAAATTATGTTTTAACCAGTGATTGCAAAATTGAGTAGTGGCTATTCAGGATTAAATATTGTTAAAAAATCGTTTCATATTTTACTCCTAAATGGTATAATTATAGCAAGTTTGCAGGTCGGATAAAATTGAATAATAAAAATTAACCCTAGTTAAATGATAACTCTGGTTGAATAGTAAATATATTTATATAAATAGCTTACACGCAAAGAGATTATATATAAATGGAACAGGAGAAAAATATGATTGTAGAACATTTAAAGGATCATTTTTTTAATGAACTAACAAAGGAAGAACATCTAGAGAAAATAAAAGAGGGTACATTGTCTTATAACAGACTAATGACCTATTACAGATGTGCCATTATGGAGGTGGAAACTAAGTTTAAGGTGCTAAACGAACAGTTTTCACTACGTTATGACGAGAACCCTATTGAGGCAATTAAGTCAAGACTTAAGTCACCGGATAGTATAATGAAAAAAATGCGAAAGAAAAATATTCCAATGACAACAGAAGGAATTGAGGAAAATATTTTTGATATTGCAGGAATTAGAATAATTTGTTCTTTTAAGGAAGATATTTATAAAATGGCAGATTTACTGTTACAGCAGGATGACATAACATTAATCGAAAAGAAGGATTATATTAAAAATCCTAAAGAAAGTGGCTACAGGAGTCTTCATTTGATTGTTGAAGTACCAATATTTTTGGAAAACGAAAAAAGAGCCATGAAAGTAGAAGTTCAGCTTAGAACAATTGCTATGGATTTTTGGGCAAGTCTTGAGCACAAATTAAGATACAAGAAAGATTTAGATGAGGATATCCTTGAAAAATTGTCAAAAGAATTAACAGAGTGTGCCCTAAAGTGTGCCGATTTAGACCAAAAAATGGAAAACATTAAGAAAAGTATTGAAAAGAACGCACTTGCAAAAGGAATCAAATAGATATTTTAATATAAAAATAAACAGTAAAAAAGGAGACAGATTATGATTTTTGAATTTAGTAAGATGGAAGATACAGTAATTCCTAATTTTTATGGTGGAGAAAAACAGATTAGTGCCAAAATGCATGTGGACGACAATTTAAAATTAATGAAAGGCACTTTAATTCCGGGAGCTTCCATAGGTGTTCACACTCACGAAAATAACAGCGAAGTAGTTTTTGCACTTTCAGGGGAAGCGGAAGTAATAATGGACGGGAAGACAGAAATTTTAAAACCCGGTACAGTTCATTATTGTCCAATGGGACATAGTCATGGAATGGTAAATAAAGGTACAGAGGATTTTGTAATGTATGCAGTTGTACCTAATCATAAATTATAAAAAGGAATCGGTATAGCGTATGAATGGAGTGTCATTTTATAAGGAAAAACTAACGGATGGTAAAGCTGTGTATTTTACACAGGACAATTTTAATATTAAAAATGATGGAACGGAAGATGTAAGTGTGCAGTTACAGGAAGCAATCCACGCTGTTGTAAAACAGGATGGATATGGAGTGCTATTTGTGCCTGAAGGTAAGTACCTTCTTAGTAGAACAATCTATGTTCCAAAAGCAGTACGAATTATAGGTTATGGCAAGAACAGACCTGAATTTATTTTACAGGATAATGCGGATGGTTTTGATGAACCACATCCTGAACAAAAAGGTGGTTTTAAATATCTGTTTTGGTTTACTAACAAAATGGAAGAGGACGAAAGTCGTATTCAGGATGCCAATCCGGGAACTTTTTACAGTGCAATGTCTAACGTAAATGTAAGTCTGGGCAGGGGCAATTCTCAGGCAGTGGCTTTTAGAACTCATTACGCACAGCATTGTTTCATTAATCATATCGATATTAATGTTGAGTCAGGAATGGCAGGCATTTACGATGTTGGAAACGAAATGGAAGATATTTTCATTAATGGTGGAAAGTATGGCATCGTTACTACAAAGTGTTCTCCGGGCTGGCCTTTTGTTATGGTTGATGTAAGGTTTAACGGTCAGACTGCAGCAGCCATTAGAACCCACGAAGCAGGTCTTAATATAATAAGAGCTCACAGCACTAACACATCCAAGTTCATTGATGTTGATGAAGGTTATTTTGAAAAATTAATTATAGAAGACTCAATATTTGAGGACATGAATACATTTTTGGACATTGCTCAGGAGAAAAATCAGCTTACACAGATTAATGTAAAAAACTGTTATCTGAGGGCAGTGGAAAATATTGTTTCTTTTAAAGACACAGGAAGAAAAATAAACAGCGAAGATTACCAGTGCAGATTGAAAAAGTATACCCATGGAATTGTGGCAAGTGACATTAATCCTGACAAACAGTTCCACGATGAAATTTACCGCTATGCAAGAGAAGTGGATTATTCTATTTTAAAAACAGACCTGCCGGTACTTCAGGAGATGAAATTGTGGGCAAATGCTAAAGATCTAGGCTTGAAAGGTGATGGCGTTACAGATGATACAGAAGCCTTAAAGAATGCAGTTGAAAAGTATCAGACAATATATTTCCCACAGGGAGAATACATTTTAACAGACACAATTACTTTAAAAGAGGATACTTCTTTTGTTGGTATGAATCCGGTTTCCACAAGATTAGTATTAAAAGAAAATGCAGAGAAATTTACAGGTTTTGGAAAGGTAAAACCTTTCATAAAGACATCAACCGGAAAGAATATTCTCTTTGGATTAGGCGTGTACACAGGTGGTCGAAATCCTAGAGCATGTGGTGTGTTCTGGTGTGCCAACGGCGATTCATATATGAACGACGTGAAATTCTTTGGTGGTCATGGTAATTTGGTCAAAGGCACAGGCGACTTTGAAATGCCATACGACAGAGGAAGAGCAAGAGACGCTGACCTTAAGAAAATATGGGACTATCAATATCCAAGTTTGTTAATCAGAAATGGTGGAGGTATTTTTAAAGACGTTTGGTCAGCCAGCCCTTATGTTACAGCAGGTGTTCAAATTGAGAAAAACAGTTCTCCAATTAGAATTTACTGTTTGTCCTTAGAACATCATCAAAGATGCGAAATTAGAATGATAAAGGCAAAAGACGTAACAATTTATGGTTTCCAAAGTGAAGAGGAAAAAGCAGAGGGCGAATTTGCACAGCCAATAGAATTACATAATTGTAAGGATATTACTTTTGCATCAACCTACTGTTTCAGAACTGTATTTGTAAACAAGCCTTATCCATATTGTGTCAAAACCTGGGATTGTGAAAACATTAAATTCCTTAATGTACACAATTATTCTCAGATGAAATATACAATAGACAATTTCCTATTAGATGTTAATACAGGCATTGAGGTAAGACCTTGGCAGGCGGCAAGAATTGAAGTTACTGGAAAAGAAACAAGTCACATAACAAGAAATACGGTAGTTGAATTTTCAATGGATTCCAAAAATAAATATAGTAATGAATTATTATACAGTGGATTTAGATTTGCTGATGGTGGCTGTTGTGACGGCAGAGGTAACTTCTATTTCCTTGATAGCTTAGACAAGAAGATTTATCGAATAGATGGCAAAACCCTGAAGATGACAATGTATTTTGAATCACCGTTCAAGATTAATTCTATTGGTTTTGACACAAGAGACAATATTGTTGTAGTTGGTGAATATTCAATTCCAAGAGAAGCTACTTTAAATGGCAAGGAAATAATAAACAACTTACCACCTGACAGCTATGGCACATCTTATGGCTTCTGGTATGACAGCAGAGCAATTGTTGTGGCATTTACAATTGACAAAAATGGTGACATTGAGAAATTGCACAAAGTCAATATAGGCGATATTAAACCGGAAAGAGTTTTATATCCGGGAAACCGTTGGAGAGATGGAAATGACTTTGAACAGGTTGTTACCTACAATCCAAAGAAGGCATTTTTGGCAAAAGACGGAAAGACAATTATCCCATGCCACTATGATTTAATGAGAGCAAATAATTTATCAAGATCAAAGCCGGGAAGAAAGTTATATTCAGTAGATGAATTGTACAAGCGCGTATGGCAGTGTGATATTACAGAAGACGGTTTACTGGAGAACCCGGTTCCGATTATAGAAGAGGGCGATTATAAAGTAAGAAAGTTTAACAATAAAATTTACGTGGCAGATGACAATATTAAAATATATGAAGATTTCAAATTGTCAGACACAATTAAGTTGCCACAAAGACCTACAACTTTTGATTTTGGAGGGGAGAAGAGAAACAATCTTATTGTGACAACGAGACATGCAGTATATTTAGTAAAGGATTATTAAAATTATGAGAAAAGGATTGATTATGGCATTAGCTGCGTTGTTGGCTTTTACCATGGTAGGTTGCGGTGGCAGCAAAAATAATAGCAAAAATAACAGCGATAGTGCAAAGGAATCTAAAGAAAAAATAACATACGTTTCAAAAGGAAATCCTGTAACTGACAACAAGATTTTCGGAGATAATGTTTATGTTTTTGACAGCAAAGACAAAATAGAAGATGCACAGAACAAAATAGATTCGGTGTACAAAAAACAGGAGTCAAATCAGTTTGGTGATGAGCGATATGCACTTTTGTTTAAATCCGGTAAGTATGATAAATCATTATCTGTAAAAGTAGGATTTTATACTCAGGTTTCAGGTTTAGGAATTGAACCTACAGATACTAATATTAATCAATTATGGGTCGATGCAAAGTGGATGGGCACAAATGCAACATGTAACTTCTGGAGAAGTGCAGAAAACTTTTCCATTAATAAATATTGTATGTGGGCTAATTCTCAGGCAGTTTCATTACGACGAGTTAATTCAAGTGATGGGATTGTTTTAAGTGATGGAGAAGGCTGGTCAAGTGGCGGTTTTATTGCAGACAGCAAATTTGACGGGACAGTTTCTTCAGGTTCACAGCAGCAGTATTTATGTAGAAATAATCAGTGGAACAACTGGGAAAACGGTGTTTGGAACATGGTTTTTGTAGGCGAGGAAGCTTACAGTAATCCTTCAGGAGAGTGGCCATACGCTCCATATACAGTAGTGGAAGAGTCACCGGTAGTACAGGAGAAGCCATATATTTGCTACGATAATGACAAAGGCTATGGGGTTATGGTTCCAAAACTTCGCAAAAATGCACAAGGCATTTCATGGGAAAATGGTGTAACAGGCACATTTTACAGCCTAAACACTTTTTACATTGCAAATCCTGACAAAGACAATAGCAAAACATTAAACAAGGCTTTAGCTGACGGAAAGAATATTTTATTTACACCGGGCATCTATAATATAAAAGAAACTCTAAAAGTAACAAAGAAAGATACAATTATTTACGGTATGGGACTGGCTACACTTGAAGCTTCAAAAGGAAATGTTGTCATGAATGTTTCAGATGAAGACGGTATAAAGGTATGCGGACTTTTGTTTGATGCAGGTGAAAAAGAGTCAGAAACATTATTACAGGTTGGCGATAAGAAAACAAATGTATCTCATGAAAAAAATCCACTTTCTTTTAGTGATGTGTACTTTAGAGTTGGTGGTGGAAAGTACGCAGGCAAGGTTAAAAACTGCGTAACAATTAACAGCAATAACGTAATAGGCGATAATTTCTGGGTATGGCGAGCTGACCATAGCACAAATGTAGGTTGGGACGTTAACACAGCAACTAACGGAATTATCATTAACGGTGATAATGTAACAATGTATGGTTTGTTTGTGGAACACTTTAAGGAATATCAGACTATTTGGAATGGCGAAAATGGTAAATTATTCTTTTACCAAAGTGAGTTGCCATACGATGTGCCAAAGCAGGAAGCCTATAAAAGCCACAATGGAAAAGTCAACGGCTGTGCTTCAATTAAAGTTGTAGACAGTGTTAAAAAGTTTGAGAGCTACGGCATAGGTGTTTACTGTTATAACAGAGACAGTGACATAGACATTACATCAGCAGTGGAAGTTCCTGATAGAAAAGGAGTTAAGCTACATAACACATGCACAGTAAAACTAAACGGTCAGGGACAGATTTCCCACATTATAAACAAAAGTGGAACAGCAACTGAAAATTTAGGTGATGCATGCAGAATAAGAGAATACGAAAACGGAATTATTATTCAATAAAAAATATATAGAAGGATAGTAGAAATAAATGATACTTAAAGAAACTTCCATATTGGAAACAGACAGGAAGCAGTAGTTGCTATGTGTAAGGAACATGACATTCAGTTAATGGCATATTCACCACTTGCAACAGGTGGCTTGGTAAATGATGAATATGTTGCAAAAATTGCTGAAAAATACAACGCAACAATTCCACAGATTTGTGTTAGATATTGTATTCAAAAAGATGCAATAGCTATTCCAAAATCAACTAAGGAAGAAAGAATTATTTCTAACGTACAGGTTGATTTTGAAATAAGCAATGAAGATATGGAATATCTTGATAAAAAATAATTAACTTGTCATCACGTTCACAAGAAATAATTAATCTTTTACTTTATAGCAAGGAATAGTCTTGTGAATATAGCGGAAAGGACAATTAACTTGTCCAACCGCCGTCTAGAGTAATAATTTGCCCGGTTAGATAAGAACCAGCTTCACTTATGGAATATACAGTTTTGGCTACATCTTCAGGTGTGCCCAGTCTGCCAACAGGTATTTCTTCTATTATAGAAGCGATATCCTCAGAATCTAAATGTGAATTCATTTTGGTATCAATGATACCGCACGCAATTCCATTAACTTGAATATTAGAAGGTGCCAGCTCTTTTGCTAAAGCTTTAGTGAAAGTGTTAATGGCACCTTTTGTTGTAGAATAGGCAACTTCACAGGAAGCACCACAATTACCCCAAACAGATGATATATTAATAATCTGACCATAACCCTGCTTCAAAAATAAAGGTATTAATGCCTGACTAACAGAAATAGCAGAAGTAACATTTGTATTCCATATTTTGTTCCATGAATCCTCATTTAAGTCCTGCAATAATCCAATTATAGAAATCCCCGCATTATTAATAAGAAGATTCACATTGAGATTATTTTCACTAATATAGTCTGCAATTTCCTTGCCGCAGGAAAAAGAAGACAAATCACATTTAAGAGTATGCAAATTATCTCCATAAATATCAATTAATTCGTCTAAAGCTTCATTATTATTAAAATAAATACCTACAACAGTATAATTTTTTTCTAAAAGAAATCTTGCAATTTCTTTTCCAATATCTCCTGATGCTCCGGTAACAATAGCAGTTTTTTTCATGTTTTCCCTTCCTTTCATCTCGCAAGCAACCTGCCTACATATTCAGCCATGCAGCTCGATTTCGCTTTGCTTCATCTCGCAAGCAGCCTGCCTATATATTCAGCCATGCAGCTCGATTTCGCTTTGCTTCATCTCGCAAGCAGCCTGCCTACATATTCAGCCATGCAGCTCGATTCCACTTCGTTTCATCTCGCAAGCAGCCTGCCTACATATTCAGCCATGCAGCTCGATTCCACTTCGTTTCATCTCGCTGATTTGGATTCTCCAAATACATAAAAACAGTAATGCTTAAAAGAATGCAAGCATTCTTTTTTTGCCTTCCTGTTTTTATGTGCATGGCTGAATTGTTATACACATACAATACCACATTCAGGTATAGGTTGACAGATTTTTTTTTCAATGTTATTATTGTAATACTATTGTAACATTTTATGTTAAAATATATTTTATGGAGGCGTATAATAATGAAGCACAATTGTGCAAAGAAAATTGCAGGAGGATGTTTTGCATTAGCTATGACATTTGCCCTTGCACAACCAATGCTTGCTGATGACTTAAATACGGAAATGGCAAGTGCAGGAGCAGCAGTTGATATTGAGAATTACATATCAAGCACAGGAAGTGAAGACGGTTTGTCATCATATCTTCCGGCACCTGAGAAGACAGAAAACAAAACAACAAAGGTTGAAAGCAAAAAGACAACAAACGAAAACAAATTATTTTCCAATATTGCCATCGCAAAGGTTGAAGGTGGTAGCGAAGGTTATGTAAATGTTAGAAGAAGACCTTCAGCAAAAGGAAAAAGAGTTGGTAAGATTTATAATAACTGTGGAGCCACAATCATTGAAGAGACAAGCAATGGCTGGTACAAGATAAAGTCTGGTAATTGTACAGGATACATTAAGGCTGAATTTTTTGTAACAGGTAACAAGGCACAGTCAAGAGCATTAGATAATGGTTATGTTTTTGCTAATGTAACAGCAACAGGTGTTCACGTTAGAGAAAAGTCATCTACTAAGTCAGATATTGTTACAAACGTATATCGTAACGAAGATTATTCAATTAGAAAATACAGCGCTGATGGCAAATGGGTAAAGATTAAGATCGCCGATGGCGTTAGTGGTTGGGTTTCAGCAGATTTTGTAAAAGTTAGTGTTGATATGGACACAGCAGTTACAATGAAGGAAGAAAAGGCTATTAAGAAAGCACAGAGACAAAAAGAGAAAGCTGCAAGAAAAGCAGCTCAGGCAGCAGCCAAGGCCAAGGCTAAGGCTCAGGCACAGCAGAGAGCTTCTGAGGAAGAAGAAATAGGTGAAGCACAGCCAAGACAGAATACAAATACTAACAGTAATACATATACAGCACCAAAAACAACAAGACAGCAGACAACACAGGCACCACAGAATAATAATACTCAGACATCATCAGGCGGGGCATCTGCAGTAGTTGCTTATGCAAAGCAGTTTTTAGGTAATCCGTATGTATATGGCGGTTCAAGTTTAACAAACGGAACAGACTGTTCAGGATTTACAATGTCAGTATATGCACACTTTGGATACTCACTTAACAGATCATCATATACTCAGGTATACAACGGAAGAGCTGTCTCATTAGGTTCATTACAGCCAGGTGATTTATTATTCTACAAATATAATAGTTCAACAATTTCTCACGTTGCAATGTACATTGGCGGTGGTCAGATAATACATGCATCAACAGAAGAAACAGGAATTATAATAAGTGGTATGGGTTCACCTTGTGCAGCAAGAAGAATCATAAACTAATTTAATAAAAAAGCATTATTACCTACAACATATAGGGCTTATGTTACTATATGTTGTAGGTCTTTTTTTATCTCTCAAAAAGCCTGTTTTATAAAACTAAAGTCACCACATTTGTCAAGGATATATGTGAAAAATGCACAATTTCATAACTTCCCCACAAAACATCTGTTCTTTTATAATTCGACAAAGATTTACATAAAATCTGTGTGAAAAAAGTTAATAATGTTAATAAGTCGGTTAATAACCCATAAAATCTAAAAAAAACCTATGTTAATACATGTTAATAACTAGAAAATGGTAAATTTATGTTAAATGTAATCGAATGTACGAAAAACCGCAAAAATTGTATAAAATGCACAAAAAGATAGTTAAAAATATAACTAATGAAAAATGTGTGATTTTCGTTGTTAAAAGTAGGTGGTTTATGGTATAATCTAGTTACTAGATAACGAAAGGAAGTGGTACCATGAAAATTAAAATTTTCGGAAAAAATATTGAGGTGACAGAGGGCATCAAAGGCGCTGTAGAAGAGAAGCTTGGTAAGCTTGACAAATACTTCTCAGAAGAGACAAAAGCAGATGTTACTCTTAGTGTTAACCGAAACGATCAAAAAGTGGAGGTAACAATTCCAGTAAAGGGCGGCATTATTAGAGCAGAAGAAGTTAGTGAGGATATGTATGCTTCTATTGACATGGTAGAGGAGACAATAGAACGTCAGTTAGTTAAATATAAGAATAAGTTAGTTGACAAGAAAAAATCATATCGCGACAATTTCACAAATGATTACATCGAAGCTGATTATGAAGATGAGGACGAAGATGTAGTTAAGATTGTAAGAACAAAGAGCTTTGGCATTAAACCTATGGATGCTGAAGAAGCTTGTATTCAGATGGAATTATTAGGACATAACTTTTTTGTATTCCTTAATGCAGAAACAGATGAAGTGAACGTGGTTTATAAGAGAAAGGGCGGTACATTCGGATTAATCGAACCAAACTTCGACTAGAATATTGCGTGATATTTAAGTAAGCGGAATCGCTGTTGACATATTAGTGTATGTTAACAGCGATTTCTTTGTTTTTAACGGAAAGTTTACAAAATTTACAATAAAATAAAATCTAATATGTTGAATTAATAACGGTAAAATGTTAATATATTCGATAGTGTGTGAAATACTTTGGCAATGGGAATTGATTGAAAACAGCAATTGATACCACGTTGCAGATCAGAATAAATTTAAAGAGGAGATTGCAATGGGTGTAATTAACAAAATTATTGGCACGCATAGTGAGCGTGAATTAAAAAGACATAAGCATACATTAGACAAGGTTTTAGCTCTTAAACCTGAAATGGAAAAATTAACAGATGATGAAATGAGAGCAAAAACAGAAGAATTCAAGAAAAGATATGCAGAGGGGGAAACATTAGACGATTTACTTCCTGAAGCTTTCGCTTTAGTAAGAGAAGCAACAAGAAGAACTCTTGGAACAGAACATTATCCTTGTCAGATAATGGGTGGTATTATTCTTCACCAGGGACGTATAGCAGAAATGAAAACAGGTGAAGGTAAGACACAGACATGTTTGCTTCCGGCATATTTAAATGCATTAACAGGAAAGGGAGTTCATATCGTAACAGTTAATGAATACCTTGCTACTCGAGATGCTGAATGGATGGGACAGGTTCATAGATTTTTAGGACTTACAGTTGGTTGTGTCCTTTCAGACATGGAACATGAAGACAAGAAAGCAGCTTATGACTGCGACATAACATATATTACAAATAACGAACTTGGATTTGATTACCTTAGAGATAACATGGTTGTATACAAGGAACAGTTAGTTCAGCGTGGATTAGCTTACTGTATTATCGATGAGGTTGACTCTGTTCTTATTGATGAAGCAAGAACACCACTTATCATTTCAGGTCAGAGTGGTAAGTCTACAAAGCTTTATGAAATGTGCGATATTTTAGCAAGACAGATGGAAAGAGGAACAGCAAGTCCTGAATTGAGCAAGATGGATGCCCTTATGGGTGTTGATATCGAAGAAGATGGTGATTTCTTAGTAAATGAAAAGGATAAGATTATTAACCTTACAGCACAGGGTATTGCAAAGGTTGAAAAATTCTTCCACATAGATAACTATGCAGATGCTGAAAACTTAGAATTACAGCATAATGTTATTTTAGCTTTAAGAGCACATAACTTAATGCATAGAGATCAGGATTACGTTGTAAAAGACGACGAAGTATTAATCGTTGATGAATTTACAGGTCGTATAATGCCTGGCCGTAGATATTCTGATGGACTACATCAGGCTATTGAAGCAAAAGAACATGTAAAAGTTAACAGAGAAAGTAAGACACTTGCTACAATTACATTCCAGAACTTCTTTAACAAGTATGAAAAGAAGGCTGGTATGACAGGTACAGCCCTTACTGAAGAAAAAGAATTTAGAGATATTTACAGCATGGACGTTGTTGAAATACCAACAAACAGACCAATTGCCCGTATTGACCACGAAGATGCAGTATTTAAAACAAAGCGTGGTAAATTAAAAGCAGTAGCTGATGATATCGAACAGTCACATGCAAAAGGACAGCCTGTTTTGGTTGGTACAATTAACATTGATGCTTCAGAAGAGATTAGTGATATCTTAAAGAAACGTGGTATACCACATCAGGTATTGAATGCTAAATATCATGAAAAAGAAGCAGAAATTGTAGCACAGGCAGGACAGCATGGAGCAGTAACTATCGCTACTAACATGGCTGGTCGTGGTACTGATATTAAACTTGATGATGCAGCAAGAGAAGCAGGCGGACTTAAGATTATTGGTACAGAGCGTCATGAATCACGACGTATCGATAATCAGTTAAGAGGTCGTTCAGGTCGTCAGGGAGATGTTGGTGAATCTAAGTTCTACATCTCACTTGAAGATGACATTATGAGACTTTTTGCTTCAGAAAAATTAATGTCAGTATTTAATGCATTAGGGGTACCTGAAGACGAAGAGTTACATCACAAGGCGCTCACAAGTACAATTGAAAGAGCTCAGAAGAAGATTGAAGGAAATAACTTTGGTATAAGAAAGAACCTTATGGAATATGATAAGGTTAATAATGACCAGAGAGAAATCATATACGCTGAAAGAGCAAGAGTTCTTAACGGTGAAAACATGAGAGATGCAATAATCAAGATGATTAACGAAATTATTGAATCTCAGGTTGATATGTTTGCAGGCGATGATCAGTCACCAAAAGATTGGGATATTGCAGGTTTAGTTCAGTCATTATTTGAAATTATTCCATTTAAGTTAAAGAGCAAACCGGAAGAACTTGAAAAATATACAAAGTCTGAATTCAAACAGAAATTAAAGGAAGAAGCTTTGAAATTATATGAAGCAAAAGAAGCAGAATTCCCAGAACCTGAACATATTAGAGAACTTGAAAGAATTGTCCTTCTTAAAGTAATCGACCAGAAATGGATGGATCACTTAGATGACATGGAACAGTTAAAACAGGGTATCGGTCTTATGGCTTACGGTCAGAAAGATCCGGCTGTTGAATACAAGATTCAAGGTTTCGAAATGTTTGGCTATATGATTGAAAACATTAAGATTGATACTGTAAAGACTTTATATCATATTCAGGTTGAGCAGAACGTTGAACGTGAAGAGGTAGCAGAAGTTACAGGAACAAACAAAGATGACTCAGATGGAGTTAAGAAGCCAAAGCAGAGAGTTGAAGCTAAGATTTATCCAAATGATCCATGTCCTTGTGGAAGTGGAAAGAAATATAAGAACTGTTGTGGACGTAAAGCATAAGTTCATATAATAAAAATTACGAGAAGGCGGGGATTACCCGCCTTTTCTTGAAATTATAAAACAACAAGTGAGGGAATATTGTGGTTGAATTTGAACAATACAAATATGAGTGGAACCAGTACAAAGATAAAGTAAAAGAACTTGCAGCTTCTTTTGATATTGAAACAAAAGAAAACAGAATACGCGAAATTGAAGAAGCAATGGAACAACAGGAGTTTTGGGATGATGTTGAAAAATCGCAGAAGCTGATGAAGGAATTGAAAAATCTTAAATCTCAAATAGACACAATTTCAAAAATCCAAAGGGATTATGAAGATATTGGAATTTTGATAGATATGGGCAATGAAGAGGAAGATGCGTCTATCGTTGAAGATGTAAAAGAACAGTTAAATGAATTTATAGAAAATTTTGAAAAAACAAAAATAGACACTCTTTTATCAGGAGAATATGACAAATGTAACGCAATTCTTAAATTAAATGCAGGAGCCGGTGGAACAGAATCCTGCGATTGGGCAAGTATGCTTTATAGAATGTTTACAAGATGGGCAGAGTCAAAAGGTTATAAGACTGAAGTTTTAGATTTTTTAGATGGTGACGAAGCAGGAATAAAGTCAATAACTTTTCAGGTTAATGGAGAAAATGCCTATGGTTATTTGAAATCTGAAAAGGGAGTTCACAGGCTTGTTAGAATATCACCATTTAACGCGGCAGGCAAAAGACAGACTTCATTTGTATCTTTAGATGTAATGCCGGATATTGAGGAAGATTTAGATGTGGAAATTAATGACGACGATATAAGAATTGATACATATAGATCAAGTGGCGCAGGTGGACAGCATATTAACAAAACATCATCTGCTGTTAGAATTACTCATATGCCAACAGGCATAGTTGTTCAATGCCAGAATGAAAGATCACAGCTTCAGAACAAAGACAAGGCAATGAAAATGTTGAAGGCAAAATTATACATGCTAAAAAAACAGGAAGAGGAAGAAAAGCGCTCAGGAATCAGAGGTGAAGTAAAAGAGATTGGCTGGGGCAACCAAATAAGGTCTTATGTAATGCAACCGTATACTATGGTCAAAGATCATAGAACAAACGTGGAGGTTACTGACGTTAACAAGGTTTTAGATGGCTACATTGATCCTTTTATTAATGGATATTTGAAATGGATTAATACAGCTAATGAGGAAAGTTAGTATTATAAACCACTTTAACACTTTACCGAACTACCACAATATTGCATAAAAACCCATGTAATTTATTAAAAAAATTAATAAATATGCAATAATTTGTTATGAAAACAAAGTAAACAGCTTAAAATTAGTTGATAAAAATATTTAACCATGCTAAAATTTACGAAGAATTTGCACCATGAAGGGCAGAAACACAATTAAGGAGGAAATATGATAAAGGTAGCAATCTTAGGATACGGAACAGTAGGTTCAGGTGTATTTGAAATTATAAATGAAAATAAAGAGCTTATTACTGCAAATGCAGGTGAAGAAATTGATGTAAAATATGTATTAGATTTAAGAGAATTTCCGGGAGATCCATGCGAAAGCGTTTTAGTACATGACTACAATGTTATTTTAAACGATCCTGAAGTAGAAGTAGTAATTGAAGTAATGGGTGGGTTAAAACCAGCGTATGATTTTGTAAAATCAGCATTACTTGCAAAGAAGAGCGTGTGTACATCTAACAAGGAGTTAGTTGCAAAATACGGTGCAGAGCTTATTAAGATTGCTCAGTCAAACAATAGAAACTTCTTATTTGAAGCAGCAGTAGGTGGCGGAATTCCTATTATCCGTCCAATGAACATGCATATTACAGCAGATAAGATTTGTGAAATTACAGGTATATTAAACGGTACAACAAACTATATTCTTACAAAGATGGATAAAGAAGGTGCTGATTTTGACAGCACATTAAAGAAAGCACAGGAATTAGGTTATGCAGAACGTAATCCTGAAGCTGATATTGAAGGTTATGATGCAGTTAGAAAGATTGCAATTTTAGCTTCATTAGCAAAAGGAAAGACAGTTGATTTTGAAGAAATTTACACAGAAGGTATTTCAAAAATTACAGCTGAAGACTTTAAGTACGCAAAGAAAATGGGCCGTTCAATTAAGTTATTAGGAAAATGCAAAAACGAAGATACAGGTGTTGTATGTTCAGTAGCGCCAAGACTTTTAGCACCTGACCATCCATTATACAACGTTAGTGGTGTAACTAACGGTATTTTAGTACGTGGAAACATGGTTGGTGATTTAGTATTTATCGGTAGCGGTGCAGGCAAACTTCCTACAGCAAGTGCGGTAGTATCTGACGTGGTTGATAGCGTTAGACATTTGAATGTTTCTACAACTGTAATGTGGAAAGAAGAAAAGCTTGAAGTTGAAGATTTCTCAAAATCAAAGAAGAAGTTCTTTGTTAGAACAACAAAGTCAAAAGAAGAAGTTGAAGCTGTATTTGGAAATGTAGAATACATTGATGCAGGAATTTCAGGAGAAATCGGTTTTGCTACAGAAAAATTAAGCGAACAGGATTTTGATGCAAAAGCTGAAAAATTAGGAAATGTAATCTCTAGAATTAGAATTGAAGGATAATAAAAGATAAATTAGGAGGCAGGTTATGAAAGAAACAAAGGTTGTAAAGTTTGGTGGTAGTTCACTAGCTGATGCAAACCAGTTTAGAAAAGTTGCAGATATTATTTTAGCAGATCCAACAAGACGTTTTGTTGTTGCATCAGCACCGGGTAAACGTTTTGTAGAAGATATTAAAGTTACAGATATGCTTTATAACTGTTATGAATTAGCTTCAGAAGGTGAAGAATTTGAAGAACAGTTTAATCTTATTAAGGAAAGATATAATGGAATTATTGAAGGCTTAGGCATTCAGGATTTTTCGTTGGACGAAGATTTTGACATTATAAAGGGCGCATTCTCTCATATGGCAGGTAGAGATTATGCAGCCAGTCGTGGTGAATTCTTAAACAGTAAAGTATTAGCCAAATTTTTAGGCTTTGATTTCATTGATGCTGCAAAATATATTTTCTTCAATGAAAGAGGAGAATTTGATTGGGATAAAACATCAGAAAAGTTAGCTCCAAAGCTTGCAAAATCTGAATATGCAGTGATTCCGGGATTTTATGGTTCTATGCCTAACGGAACTATCAAAACATTTTCAAGAGGTGGTTCAGACGTAACAGGTTCAATTGTTGCCAGAGCAGCAGACGCAATGATTTATGAAAACTGGACAGACGTTAGTGGATTTTTAATTTGCGATCCAAGAATTGTAAATAATCCAAGTCCAATTAACACAATCACATACGCAGAACTTAGAGAATTAGCATACATGGGAGCTACTGTTTTACACGAAGATGCTATCTTCCCTGTTAGAGCAGCAGGTATCCCTGTAAATATCAAAAACACAAACTGCCCACAGGATAGAGGAACTATGATTGTTTCAGAAACTGCTGAGCCATGTGAACATATTATTACAGGTATTGCCGGCAAGAAGGGTATGTCAGTAATTAATATTGAAAAGGACAAAATGAACAGTGAAGTAGGCTTTGGTAGAAATGTACTTCGTGCATTGGAAAAGAGCAATGTAAGTTTTGAACATATGCCATCAGGTGTAGACACAATGAGTGTTGTTATTCAGACAGATGCATTAGCAGGAAAGGAAACAGCTATTCTTGACGAAATCCGTTCAAGAGTACATCCTGACCAGTTATTTATTGAAAGTAACCTTGCCCTTATTGCAGTAGTAGGTCGTGGAATGAAGAGTGCCAGAGGTACAGCTGCAATCTTATTCACAGCTTTAGCAGAGGCAAGAGTTAATATTAAAATGATTGACCAGGGATCTTCAGAACTTAACATCATTATCGGTGTAGCAGAAGAAGATTTTGAAGTTGCATTACGTGCAATTTACAATGCATTCATTAAAGTAAAAAAATAAATAAGTAAAAAAGTAAATTTTATTAACGTTAGTATTTTGTGAAGAATAAGTTATTAACAAACTTGACAACATAATAACAAAGTATTAACATTAATGTGAAAATTGAATAAAGTTCTTCGGGGTAAGGTGCAATTCCTAACCGGCTGTGATTGCTTAAGCATAAGTCAGCGAGCCTATTGGCATGATATGGTGAGAATCCATAACCGACAGTAAAGTCTGGATGAGAGAAGATAGAATATAATTACTGTTACATGCAGTAGTAAAAACAGCAACTGAAGAAATTTTGGTTGTTGTTTTTTTTTGGCTCTTTGTCAAGCTTGGGGGTAATCACTCACATAAAGTCGTGTGTGATTTCTTATTAAATAAAAAACGTCCCGCTAGGGATGTCCACCCCAGCGAAAAGAAAAAAGTTACTAAAGTAACCTGCGCTTGGTGTGTAAAATTTCGCAAGGGACATTCTTTGTTACATTAATGTTATAGATTGGAGGTAATATAAATGAAAAAAACTTTTACAACAAAAAACATAGTTTTAATAGCGATGTTTTCAGCATTGGCTTTAGTTTTACACTTATTTGATTTTTCGATTCCTGTAATTGCACCGGAATTCTATAAATTAGATTTAAGTGAAATTCCTGTACTAATTGGTTCATTTATAATGGGACCATTGGCAGGCGTGTTTATTGAAGCAATAAAAATATTATTAAAATTATTAGTAAAAGGAACATCAACAGCCTACGTTGGAGATTTGGCAAACTTCATAATTGGTTGTGCATTTGTTGTTCCTGCAAGTTTAATATACAAGTATAAGAAAACAAAAATGGGCGCGTTCATTGGAATGGCAGTAGGTATACTTGTAATGGCAGTTGCTGGAATTGCCATTAACTATTGGGTTTTAATTCCTTTTTATGTAAAAGCTTTCGGCATGCCATTAGATGCAATTATTGGAATGGGAGCAAAAATCAACGGAGCTATTTCTAACAAATTTACATTCGTCCTTATTTGTGTAGGACCGTTTAATATTTTAAAAGGTGTAATCGACAGTTTAATCACAGCCGTTGTCTACAAAAGAATCAGTTCATTTATAAAAGAGATTGGTTCAAAAAAATAAAAATATTGACTCTAAAAAAATAAGTATATGGCTAAATCAAAACACAATCGTCAAATTAAAACATAGAAAAATTTGAAAAACACAGAAATATTGTTTATACTAATCAGTATGGCATATTTCTGTGCTTTTTAATGTAATAGAAATTTCAAAGAAGAATATGTCACAAAAAGCATTACGCTAGGATGTATCCTAGTATGAAAACAAAGTTAACCTAAATATATTGGAGGATAGATGATATACGAAACAAATTCCGAAAAGGAAACTTTTGAATTAGGAAAAAATCTGGGTGAGCAAGCAAAGGCTGGTCAGATTTTTTGCCTAAATGGAGATTTAGGAGTTGGAAAAACTGTGTTTACTCAGGGATTTGCAAAGGGACTTGGCATTGAAGAAAACGTCAACAGTCCAACATTTACAATTATACAGGTATACGAGGAGGGGAGAATTCCTTTATATCATTTTGATGTATATAGAATTGGTGATCCTGAAGAAATGTATGAAATCGGATACGAGGAATATTTTTTCGGAGAAGGCGTATGCCTCATAGAATGGTCAAAATTAATAGAAGAATTAATACCTGAGGAAGCAATAAATATTGAAATAGATAAAAATCTTGAAAAAGGTTTAGACTATAGAAAGATTACAGTGGAGGGACTATGAGAATATTAGCAATAGACAGCTCTGCAATGGTGGCAACAGTTGCCGTGACAACAGATGGAGTTTTAAATGCAGAATATACAATTAATCACAAAAAAACACATTCTCAAACATTGCTACCAATGATAGATGAAATGTGTAAAACAATTGAACTTGATATGAAAACAGTAGATGCTATAGCAATATCAGGAGGTCCCGGTTCTTACACAGGACTTAGAATAGGTAGTGCCACAGCAAAAGGCTTCGGCTTGGCGCTTGGTATTCCAATCATAAATGTTCCAACAATGGACGCTTTGGCGTACAATATGTTTTCGTCACAGTATATTGTTTGTCCAATTATGGATGCGAGACGAGGACAGGTTTATACAGGAATTTATCAATTTGAAGGCACAGAAATGCAAACAATAAAAGAACAGTGCATTATGATGCTTGAGGACTTAATTGAAGAATTAGATAAAATAGGTAAAGCTGTGATTTTCCTTGGCGATGGTGTTGAAAAAGGAAAAGAAATTATTGACGCCCAAATGAAGTCAGAGCATTACTATGCACCTGCATCTATGAATGGACAGAAAGCTTCAAGTGTGGCAGCCCTTGGTGAAATCTATTATGCTCAGGGAAAAATTGAAAAAGCGGCAGACCATAAACCTGAATATTTAAGATTATCTCAGGCAGAGAGAGAACTTAAAGAAAAATTAGCCAAAGAAAAAGCGCAGGCAGAAAAATAAATCTGTGTGAAAAGAAATAAAACAAAAAATTAATTAAAATACAACAGAGATTAATAATGAAAAAAAGATAAAAATTTTAATTAAAATTAAGCAGAACAAAATTTCGTAGTGAAAATACAAAAAAGTAAGAATTAGGCTGAAGCATAAAATATAATATAAAGAGTAGGACTAAAATATGGAACAGGAAAAAATAACAATTAGAAAAATGAACATAGAGGATATTCCTGCTGTTTTTGAAATTGAACAAAGCATATTTTCTATTCCCTGGTCTGAAAAATCATTTAAAGATTCTCTGGAAAGTGAAAATACCAATTTTGTAGTAGCTTTGTGCAATGATGAAATTGTAGGCTACATTGGTATGTATGTATTTGGAGAAGAGGCTGATATATCAAATGTTGCAGTCTCTCTTAAACACAGAAGAAAGCATATTGCCCAGAATATGCTTGACTATATCTTTGATTGGTCACAAAATAAAAAAATAAAAAATCTCACTTTAGAAGTAAGAGAAACTAATGTGCCCGCAATAAAACTATATGAAAAGAATGGTTTTAAGGAGGCCGGCATTAGAAAAGATTATTACGAAAAACCAAAAGAAAATGCAGTTATAATGTGGAAACAAAATCTATAAAATACATTACTTTCCACTATTATTTTACCTGTGAAACCTATAAAATAAAAAATGTTTATTTTAGGAGGAAGTTATGAGAAGATACGAAGATGAAAAATTAGTGGAAGTGACTTGCAATAAATGTGGGAAGAAATTAATCGTAGAAAATGAAATTATAAAAGAAGGCAATTTTACTGTAGAATATAAATGGAACTATTTTTCAAACAAAGATGGAAGAGAACATTTTTTTGATTTGTGCGAAGAATGTTACGACAAAATAACGGGAGAATTTTTAATCCCTGTAGACCACAGGGAATATAAAGAATTGTTATAGAAATTCTGATTTCAGATAGCAACAAAGAATATAAAGCATTATTGTGAAAATTCTAATTTCTGAGAATGACAGGAAAAATAAAGAACTTATTTGGAATTCCTGTAGGTAGTAAAAATAAAGAGTAACTGTAGAATTGCAGAAAAGAAAGAGGAAGAGAATGTTAGACGTATGTTTGTTAGGTACAGGAGGAATGATGCCAATTCCCAGAAGATGGCTGACATCTTTAATGTGCAGATATAATGGAAGTAACATATTAATTGATTGTGGGGAAGGCACACAGGTTGCGGTAAAGCAGAAAGGCTGGACCTTTAAACCAATTGATGTAATATGCATAACACACTATCATGCTGATCACATAAGTGGACTTCCAGGCTTACTGCTTACAATGGGAAATGCTGAAAGAAAAGAGCCACTTACAATGATTGGACCAAAAGGCTTAGAAAGAGTTGTAAGGGCACTTAGAACAATTGCACCTGAACTTCCTTTTGATATAAAGTTTATTGAATTATCAGAAGATTTGGAGACAATCCAGTTTGAAGAATACAGAATAAAAGCTTTTAAGGTAAAACATAGCATAACATGTTACGGATATTCAATTGAAGTGGACAGAAGCGGAAAGTTTGATGCCACAAAAGCAAAAGAACTGGATATACCAATAAAAAAATGGAGTCTTTTACAAAAAGGCGAGACAATCGAGGCAGACGGCCGGGTTTTCACACCTGATATGGTAATGGGACCACCACGAAAAGGTTTAAAAGTAACATATGCAACTGACACAAGACCTGTTGCAAACATTGCTAAAGCTGCAAAAGATGCAGATTTATTTGTGTGCGAAGGAATGTATGGAGAACCTGATAAAGAAGAAAAAGCGAAAGAACACAAACATATGACTTTTGTGGAAGCTGCAAACATCGCAAAAGAAGCCAATCCAAAAGAAATGTGGCTGACACACTACAGCCCATCTCTTGTAAAACCTTGGCTTTATTTAGATACGGTTACAGACATTTTTCCAAATGCAAAGACAGGAAAAGATGGGATGTCTGTTGATTTAATGTTTGAAGATTAGAAAAGTAGAGGTATTGTTTTGAAAGATATAAAAATATTAGCAATTGAAAGTTCGTGTGACGAAACAGCAGCAGCAGTTGTTGTTAATGGAAGAGAAGCGCTATCTAACGTCATATCTTCACAAATAGATTTACATACATTATATGGAGGTGTAGTACCTGAAATAGCTTCAAGAAAACATATTGAAAACATTAACTATGTTATCGAGAAGGCTTTATCAGATGCTAAAACAACATTAGATGAAATTGATGCAATAGGAGTTACATACGGACCAGGGTTAGTAGGCGCACTTTTAGTGGGAGTAGCGGAAGCGAAAGCTATATGTTTTGCTAAAGATATTCCTTTAGTTGGAGTACATCATATTGAAGGACATATTTGCGCCAATTATGTGGAAAACAAAGAGTTAGAACCACCATTTGTATGTCTTGTTGTATCGGGTGGTCATACTCACCTTGTTGTGGTAGAAGATTATGGCAAGTATAAGATTCTTGGAAAAACAAGAGACGATGCCGCAGGAGAAGCCTTTGACAAAGTGGCAAGAGCAATAGGCTTAGGATATCCAGGTGGTCCTAAAATAGATAAAATTTCAAAGGATGGAAATCCGCATGCATACGAATTTCCTAGGGCAAAAATAACTGACAGTGTATATGACTTTAG
>NZ_CBCPMG010000001.1:32500-37500 GCF_965119675.1 Eubacterium sp. Marseille-QA0814
GTTGGGTAGTCAAAAGGGAAACAGCCCAGACCTCCAGCTAAGGTCCCAAAGTGAGTGTTAAGTGGAAAAGGATGTGGGATTTCGAAGACAACTAGGATGTTGGCTTAGAAGCAGCCATACATTCAAAGAGTGCGTAATAGCTCACTAGTCGAGAGGTCCTGCGCCGAAAATGTCCGGGGCTAAACACTACACCGAAGCTGAGGAATGAATTATCATTGGTAGAGGAGCATTGTTAGCGAGACGAAGCTGTACCGGAAGGAGCAGTGGATTGCTAAGAAGAGAGAATGCCGGAATGAGTAGCGAGAGTGAGGTGAGAATCCTCACGGCCGAATATCTAAGGTTTCCAGGGTAAAGCTGATCTGCCCTGGGTTAGTCGGGGCCTAAGGCGAGGTCGAAAGACGTAGTCGATGGATAACAGGTTGATATTCCTGTACTACAATATATCAGAACTGTGGGGACACAGACAGAAAGCCAGAGCCGGGAATGGAAAGACCGGTACAAGCGAGGTAGGAGTAAGGCAGGCAAATCCGCCTTACAATCTGAAGACGTGATGTGTAGCGAAGTTATAAGTAGCGAAGCTGGTGAGCTGGCTGTCAGGAAAAGCCGCTATTGTGTATATTGTACCCGTACCGTAAACCGACACAGGTGGATGAGGAGAGAATCCTAAGGCCGACGGAAGAAGCATTGTTAAGGAACTCGGCAAAATGGCCCCGTAACTTCGGGATAAGGGGTGCCTACGAAGGTAGGCCGCAGAGAATTGGCCCAAGCAACTGTTTAGCAAAAACACAGGTCTATGCGAAACCGTAAGGTGATGTATATGGGCTGACGCCTGCCCGGTGCTGGAAGGTTAAGAGGAGAGGTTAGCGAATGCGAAGCTTTGAATTTAAGCCCCAGTAAACGGCGGCCGTAACTATAACGGTCCTAAGGTAGCGAAATTCCTTGTCGGGTAAGTTCCGACCCGCACGAAAGGCGTAATGATTTGGGCACTGTCTCAACAATGCATCCGGTGAAATTGAAGTACCAGTGAAGATGCTGGTTACCTGCGCCAGGACGGAAAGACCCCATGGAGCTTTACTCTAGCTTGATACTGGGATTCGATATTGTATGTACAGGATAGGTGGGAGACTAGGAAACGGGAACGCCAGTTTTCGTGGAGTCACCCTTGGGATACCACCCTTGCAGTATTGGGTTTCTAACATGCAGCCGTTATCCGGCTGGTGGACAATGTCAGGTGGGGAGTTTGACTGGGGCGGTCGCCTCCGAAAGAGTATCGGAGGCGCTCAAAGGTTCCCTCAGAATGGTCGGAAACCATTCGCAGAGTGCAAAGGCATAAGGGAGCTTGACTGTGACACCGACGGGTGGAGCAGGTACGAAAGTAGGACTTAGTGATCCGGTGGTATAAAGTGGGATTGCCATCGCTCAACGGATAAAAGCTACCCTGGGGATAACAGGCTTATCACTCCCAAGAGTTCACATCGACGGAGTGGTTTGGCACCTCGATGTCGGCTCATCGCATCCTGGGGCTGTAGTAGGTCCCAAGGGTTGGGCTGTTCGCCCATTAAAGCGGTACGCGAGCTGGGTTCAGAACGTCGTGAGACAGTTCGGTCCCTATCCGGCGTGGGCGTAGGATATTTGAGAGGAGCTGTCCTTAGTACGAGAGGACCGGGATGGACTGACCTCTGGTGTACCTGTTGCATTACCAAATGCATCGCAGGGTAGCCAAGTCGGGACGGGATAAACGCTGAAGGCATCTAAGCGTGAAGCCCCCCTCAAGATGAGATATCCCATTCGTAAGAATTAAGACCCCTTGAAGACTACAAGGTTGATAGGTCAGAGGTGGAAGTGCAGTAATGCATGCAGCTGACTGATACTAATAGGTCGAGGGCTTATCCATGAAGGAAGGAAAGAGGAGTTATCTCCGGATGTGAAATTTTTCAGTGTGTGGTTTTGAATGTACAATGCATTCATAGTTCAGATAAAATCTGATGAAAATAATCCTCGATAGCTCAATGGTAGAGCACTCGGCTGTTAACCGAGGGGTTGTAGGTTCGAGCCCTACTCGGGGAGTTTTTTTGTACTATATGGTACGAAAGGAAATGGCTCCTTGGTCAAGCGGTTAAGACATCGCCCTTTCACGGCGGTAACACGGGTTCGATTCCCGTAGGAGTCACGCAGACTAAAAGAATTTAGTGGCAAGAAAGACTTGGTTCTGCTGAGGAAGCAGAAGGGTTGAAGAAAAAAATGAATAAGCCGATGTGGCTCAATTGGCAGAGCAGCTGATTTGTAATCAGCAGGTTAACGGTTCGAGTCCGTTCATCGGCTTTAAAGAAATGGACCTGTAGCTCAGTTGGTTAGAGCAACCGGCTCATAACCGGTCGGTCCTGGGTTCGAGTCCCCGCAGGTCCACTAAAAGAAGAAAAACTTAAAGAACCAGCAGATAGTAATATCAAAGAAAAGGGATCTTAGCTCAGCTGGGAGAGCATCTGCCTTACAAGCAGGGGGTCACAGGTTCGAGCCCTGTAGGTCCCACTAGGTTATCGAAAGATAATCAAGGAAGCCGGTGTGGCGGAACTGGCAGACGCGCAGGACTTAAAATCCTGTTGTGGCAACACAGTACCGGTTCGATTCCGGTCACCGGCATAAGAGATATCACCCATGTGATATCTCTTTTTTTGTACTCAAAAATAGAACAAAAAAGAGGAGGAATAATGAAGAAAATTTCTAATTATATATTTGAACATAAAGGAAAATATCTTTTAGCAATTACTTCAATGATTATAGCTGTAACGCTTGATTTAATGTCTCCACAGTTTACAAAACATATCATAGACGATGTAATTGTAGGAAAAAATATTGCAGAGTTAAAATATTTGCTTTTAGGTATTTTTCTAATCGGCGTGGGAAGATGTATATTTCAATACATTAAAGAATACACCTTTGATTGTCTTGGCTCGGATATTGGAAGTTCCATGCGTAAGGACCTTTTTGTACGTATTCAGAATTTAAGTGAAGATTTTTTTGACAAAACTGATACAGGGGAATTAATGTCTAGAGTTAAGGATGACATTGATAAAATCTGGGATGGGCTTAGTTATGTTAGTATGTTGTTAATCGAGGTGGTAATACATACGGCAATTGTTCTATTTTGTATGTATAGAATCAATGTGAAGTTGGCAATAATCCCAACACTTGCCATGATTTTTTGCGGATGTATTGCAGTAATTATGGAAAGAAAGTTAGGGGCAGTTTATGAAGAAATTAGTGAAGAAAATGCAGAATTAAATACAGTTGCAGAAGAAAATCTTGCAGGAGTAAGAACGGTAAAAGCTTTTGCGAGAGAAAAATATGAAATCAAAAAATTTTTATCTCATAATAATAAATACTATGAACTTAACATGAAACAATCAAAAGTTTTCGTGAAATATTATCCATTTTTTTCAGTTGTTACAAAAATACTTCCGCTATTAACATTGTTAGTAGGTGGAAAAATAGTTATTGACGGAAATTTGTCAATTGGCTCGTTAAGTGCAATGGTAGAGTATTCAAATAATATAGTTTGGCCAATGGAAATGTTAGGCTGGCTTACTAACAGTTTTTCGTCAGCTATTGCGTCAAATAAAAAAATCAAAAAAATTTATAAAGAAAAATCATCAATTAAAGAAATAAATAATCCCGTTGTGCTTGAAAAAGTAAAGGGAAGAGTTACTTTTGAAAATGTCTCCTTTAAGAAAAATGAAAGTAGTAATATTTTGGAAAATGTCAGCTTTGATTTAAATCCTGGTAAAACATTAGGTATTATGGGCGAAACAGGATCCGGTAAAAGTACAATTATTAATTTGCTTTTAAGATTCTATGATGTTACCCAGGGAAGTATAAAATTAGATGGAGTTGATATACGCAACCTTACCATTAAACAACTTAGGGGGAGTATTGCTCCGGTAATGCAGGATGTTTTTCTATTTTCAGATACAATTAATGAGAATATAAAATTGGGAAAGAAGAATGAATTAGATGCTGAAGAAATAAAGTTAGCGGCAAATAATGCACAGGTTAGTGAATTTGCAGAGAGATTAGAACAACAATATGAAACAGTAATTGGGGAAAGAGGCGTAGGTTTGTCTGGTGGACAAAAACAAAGAATTAGTATAGCCAGAGCTTTTGCCAAAGATAAACCAATACTTATTTTAGACGATTCTACATCGGCGTTGGATACAGAAACAGAGCAGAAAATACAGAAAGTATTAGAAAAGTATAATGATATTACTAAAATAATAATTACCCATAGAATTAGTGCTGTAAAAAATGCAGATGAAATAATAGTCTTAGAGAACGGTAAAATAAGCGAAAGAGGAAAACATGATTCTTTAATAAAAAAGAAAGGCTTATATTACGAAACTTATTTATCTCAATATGGAACAATAAATTAATAGAAAGGAAAAGAAAAATGGCATTTAATTCATATAAAGAAGATGAACAAAGTGTTGAAAAAAATAAATTACAAACATTAAAAAGATTATTTTCATATTTGTTGAATTATAAATTGATAATTATACTGGTGTTATTACTAATGGGATATTGCGTTGCTATATCATTGATTAATCCGTTGATTATTGAAGAAGCCATAGATAACTATATTTCTGTTGGTAACTATAAAGGGTTATATAAAATCTTGATTATAACACTATTACTGAATTTGCTTGCAACTTTGGCAATAAAAATAAGAATGTATGTAATGGCAAAAATGTGTAACAGTATTCTTCTAACAATAAGACAGGAGCTATATACTCATATTCAGAAGTTAGGATTCAAATTTTTCGATAGCAGACCTACAGGAAAAATATTATCTAGAATTATAGGAGATATTAACTCATTAAAGGATGTTTTATCTAATTGCGTCACAACATTAATACCGGATTTCATAACTGTTGTGGCAGTAGTTGTAATTATGTTTGCAAAAAATCCTAAATTAGCAGTAGCAGCCTTGATTACAACACCACTTA
>NZ_CBCPMG010000001.1:42500-1522500 GCF_965119675.1 Eubacterium sp. Marseille-QA0814
GACAACTAGGATGTTGGCTTAGAAGCAGCCATACATTCAAAGAGTGCGTAATAGCTCACTAGTCGAGAGGTCCTGCGCCGAAAATGTCCGGGGCTAAACACTACACCGAAGCTGAGGAATGAATTATCATTGGTAGAGGAGCATTGTTAGCGAGACGAAGCTGTACCGGAAGGAGCAGTGGATTGCTAAGAAGAGAGAATGCCGGAATGAGTAGCGAGAGTGAGGTGAGAATCCTCACGGCCGAATATCTAAGGTTTCCAGGGTAAAGCTGATCTGCCCTGGGTTAGTCGGGGCCTAAGGCGAGGTCGAAAGACGTAGTCGATGGATAACAGGTTGATATTCCTGTACTACAATATATCAGAACTGTGGGGACACAGACAGAAAGCCAGAGCCGGGAATGGAAAGACCGGTACAAGCGAGGTAGGAGTAAGGCAGGCAAATCCGCCTTACAATCTGAAGACGTGATGTGTAGCGAAGTTATAAGTAGCGAAGCTGGTGAGCTGGCTGTCAGGAAAAGCCGCTATTGTGTATATTGTACCCGTACCGTAAACCGACACAGGTGGATGAGGAGAGAATCCTAAGGCCGACGGAAGAAGCATTGTTAAGGAACTCGGCAAAATGGCCCCGTAACTTCGGGATAAGGGGTGCCTACGAAGGTAGGCCGCAGAGAATTGGCCCAAGCAACTGTTTAGCAAAAACACAGGTCTATGCGAAACCGTAAGGTGATGTATATGGGCTGACGCCTGCCCGGTGCTGGAAGGTTAAGAGGAGAGGTTAGCGAATGCGAAGCTTTGAATTTAAGCCCCAGTAAACGGCGGCCGTAACTATAACGGTCCTAAGGTAGCGAAATTCCTTGTCGGGTAAGTTCCGACCCGCACGAAAGGCGTAATGATTTGGGCACTGTCTCAACAATGCATCCGGTGAAATTGAAGTACCAGTGAAGATGCTGGTTACCTGCGCCAGGACGGAAAGACCCCATGGAGCTTTACTCTAGCTTGATACTGGGATTCGATATTGTATGTACAGGATAGGTGGGAGACTAGGAAACGGGAACGCCAGTTTTCGTGGAGTCACCCTTGGGATACCACCCTTGCAGTATTGGGTTTCTAACATGCAGCCGTTATCCGGCTGGTGGACAATGTCAGGTGGGGAGTTTGACTGGGGCGGTCGCCTCCGAAAGAGTATCGGAGGCGCTCAAAGGTTCCCTCAGAATGGTCGGAAACCATTCGCAGAGTGCAAAGGCATAAGGGAGCTTGACTGTGACACCGACGGGTGGAGCAGGTACGAAAGTAGGACTTAGTGATCCGGTGGTATAAAGTGGGATTGCCATCGCTCAACGGATAAAAGCTACCCTGGGGATAACAGGCTTATCACTCCCAAGAGTTCACATCGACGGAGTGGTTTGGCACCTCGATGTCGGCTCATCGCATCCTGGGGCTGTAGTAGGTCCCAAGGGTTGGGCTGTTCGCCCATTAAAGCGGTACGCGAGCTGGGTTCAGAACGTCGTGAGACAGTTCGGTCCCTATCCGGCGTGGGCGTAGGATATTTGAGAGGAGCTGTCCTTAGTACGAGAGGACCGGGATGGACTGACCTCTGGTGTACCTGTTGCATTACCAAATGCATCGCAGGGTAGCCAAGTCGGGACGGGATAAACGCTGAAGGCATCTAAGCGTGAAGCCCCCTCAAGATGAGATATCCCATTCGTAAGAATTAAGACCCCTTGAAGACTACAAGGTTGATAGGTCAGAGGTGGAAGTGCAGTAATGCATGCAGCTGACTGATACTAATAGGTCGAGGGCTTATCCATGAAGGAAGGAAAGAGGAGTTATCTCCGGATGTGAAATTTTTCAGTGTGTGGTTTTGAATGTACAATGCATTCATAGTTCAGATAAAATCTGATGAAAATAATCCTCGATAGCTCAATGGTAGAGCACTCGGCTGTTAACCGAGGGGTTGTAGGTTCGAGCCCTACTCGGGGAGTTTTTTTGTACTATATGGTACGAAGGAAATGGCTCCTTGGTCAAGCGGTTAAGACATCGCCCTTTCACGGCGGTAACACGGGTTCGATTCCCGTAGGAGTCACGCAGACTAAAAGAATTTAGTGGCAAGAAAGACTTGGTTCTGCTGAGGAAGCAGAAGGGTTGAAGAAAAAATGAATAAGCCGATGTGGCTCAATTGGCAGAGCAGCTGATTTGTAATCAGCAGGTTAACGGTTCGAGTCCGTTCATCGGCTTTAAAGAAATGGACCTGTAGCTCAGTTGGTTAGAGCAACCGGCTCATAACCGGTCGGTCCTGGGTTCGAGTCCCCGCAGGTCCACTAAAAGAAGAAAAACTTAAAGAACCAGCAGATAGTAATATCAAAGAAAAGGGATCTTAGCTCAGCTGGGAGAGCATCTGCCTTACAAGCAGGGGGTCACAGGTTCGAGCCCTGTAGGTCCCACTAGGTTATCGAAAGATAATCAAGGAAGCCGGTGTGGCGGAACTGGCAGACGCGCAGGACTTAAAATCCTGTTGTGGCAACACAGTACCGGTTCGATTCCGGTCACCGGCATAAGAGATATCACCCATGTGATATCTCTTTTTTGTGTAATAGGAAATTCTCTAAAATTTATTGTTACACAAAATCTACTATGGATGCGAGTTGTCGCCAATACACGTAAATTATTTTAATAAATTAGGAGAGAAAAATGAAAAATAAACTATTAAGAAGAATTGCAACGGCAGCCGGAGTGCTAACTATGACATGTTTAGTGTTTGGCACTTCAACAAAAGCTTATGGAAAACAATTAAAGACAAATGTTACAATTACTAAGCTTTCTACAACAACAAAGGGAACAAAACTTCAGTGGAAGTCTAAAAAGAAATATGACAGATATATTGTTTATAGAAGCGTAAATAATGGAACATTTAAAAACGTCGATTATACTTCTTCTTTAGAATACATAGATGATGATATAGAGACAGGAGAAAAATATACATATAAAATCAGACCATTAAAGTATAAAAAGCATAATAAAAAATCTTATGGAAATTACTCGTATGTTTCAGCAGAAATAGTTGCAAAACCTCTAGGGGTTAAGGACGTAAGCGTTGTGGATTTTAAAGACTACAAGTTTGTAACATGGGATTTAAATGATAGTGCGTCAAGTTATGTTTTATATAGAAAAAAGAGTGGCGGTAAGTGGAAGTACATAACGGAATTAGCAGATGGTAACGGCTCCTATAAGGATTATGATGCTTCAAAGTCAAAAAAGTATCAGTATAGAATTGCTGTAGTAGAAAACATAAACGATACTATTTATAAAAGTGCTTATACAAAATCATCTTATGCCGGTAATTTAAAAGGTATAGATGTTTCATATCATAATGGAAGAATTAACTGGAAAAAAGTTAAAAAAGCTGGAATTACTTTTGCTATGATTAGACTTGGTTATGGAACAAAAAAAGGTGGCATTGTTGATAAGCAGCTAGATTACAATTATAAGAATGCAAAGAAAAATGGAATCAAGATAGGTTTATACCTTTATAGTTATGCTGACAATAACAAGGAAGCAAAAAATGAAGCTAAGTTTACATATAAAATGCTAAAAAGTTATGGCGACATTGATTATCCAATCGCTTTTGACTTTGAAAATGGATATAGAAATAAACGAAAGTACAAGAAATCCAATACAAATATAATCAAAACATATTGCGATTATTTGGAAAATAGAGGCTATGATACCAGTGTGTATTCTTACATGGACTTTTTGAAATATTCAGTGTATTACAAAAAGATATCTGACTATGGAGTATGGCTTGCAAGATGGACACATAATACAAAGAATTTTTATGATGGTGGTATTCCAAATGTTCAAATGTGGCAGTATTCTGACAGAGGAACTGTAAGGGGAATTAATTCAAGAGTAGATTTGAATTGGAATATAATAAAATAGTATTCGTATTCTTTTAATATTATTTTTCATGTAAGATTAAATTATAGTTGATAAAAGTCCGTATATTTATTAAGTTTTAGTTTATGAAGGTTGAGTTAGGATTTCTCGAATTTTCATATATTTACCTATTTTGAATTTTTCGTATTTTTATTGATTTCTGGTTGACAGAGAAAAGGATATGATGTAAAATAAGCAATGTCGCTAAAATGTGACTTGTGCGTACGTGTAGCTCAGTTGGATAGAGCGTCTGGCTACGGACCAGAAGGCCGAGGGTTCGAATCCTTTCACGTACATAAGAGAGACTCATAATTTGAGTCTCTTTTTTTTTGTTTAATAAGAAATTCTAAAGGAATTTCTTATTAAACAAAAACGTTCCACAAGGGAGGTACACTGGTGCGAGAAGAAAATAGTTGTGGGAGGGCACGTACTTGGTGTTTGGAATGTCGCAAGCGACATTCTTTTTAATGTAATAAATACTTAAGTTATAAAATAAAAAACAAAAACTTTGTTGACGGAGGGGATAAAATGTGTTATAAACTATTTGTATTAATCAGAATAGTACAATTAATACACAGGTAATACAATAGAGGAAAAGAAAAAAATAAAGGGGAATTATAATGCTAGAAACAAAAAATTTAAAGAAAGTATACAAAACAAAAAAAGGTGTTTCTGTCAATGCTTTAAACGGGGTATCTATTAAGTTCCCGGAGAAAGGACTTGTATTTCTTTTAGGAAAATCAGGAAGTGGAAAATCTACACTTTTAAATTTATTAGGTGGCTTGGATAAGTACGATGAAGGCGAAATAATTATTAAAGGTGTTTCATCTAAAGACTTTAACCAAAGTCATTTCGATTCTTACAGAAATACATACGTTGGATTTATTTTTCAGGAATACAACGTTTTAGAAGAATTTACCGTTGGAGCAAACATTGCATTGGCAATTGAACTTCAGGGACGAAAAGCATCTGATGAAGAAATCAATTCAATTTTAACAAAGGTTGATTTAGAGGGGTACGGAGATAGAAAGCCAAACGAATTGTCAGGTGGACAGAAACAGAGAGTGGCTATAGCAAGAGCCTTGGTAAAGAATCCACAGATTATTATGGCAGATGAGCCTACAGGAGCTTTGGATTCTAAAACAGGAAAACAGGTTTTGGATACATTAAAGAAATTGTCAGAAGAGAAACTGGTAATTGTTGTATCACATGACAGAGAATTTGCTGAAACTTATGGTGATAGAATTATCGAATTGGCAGATGGAAATATCATTGAAGATATGGAAAAGTCAGTGAAGATTGTAGCAAAGCAACGTAAAATAAATGAAGATAATTTACAGTTTAACGACACAACAGTTGTTGTAAAAAAAGGCTATCATTTAACTGAAGATGACAGGATAAAAATTAACGAATATATTGATAGAGTTAATAGCAATTTAAACATTAAGGTTGCTAACGAAAATCAGGGCGGTAGCACAGGAGAGTTTGTAAAAACAGACGAAAGTAAAATTAAATATCAGGACAGAGAATTTAAGTTAATCAAATCTAAACTACCTTTGAAAAATGCATTTAAAATTGGTGCAAGTAGTTTAAAACACAAAAAGATTAGATTGACAATTACAATTTTACTGTCATTTGTGGCGTTTACATTGTTTGCTTTAGCTGATACTTTTGGAAATTACAACCATATAAAAACATGTACAAAATCAATTGTTGATTCAAAAATAAAATACGCTACTGTTTCCAAATCAATTAAAGTAGGCGATGGCACATACAGCTATTGGAACGAATACGGAAACTATTTATCAAAAGGTGATTTGAAAAAAATCAACGAAGAGACAGGTTTGAATTTCACAGGGGTTATAACACCAAATGAAGAATTGACTTTAGGTAACATCGACACAAATGTAAAATTAACTGAAAATGATTCATATTGTGCATATGCAAATTCAGTGTCAGGTTTTACTACTCTTGATAACAAGAAATTAAAAGAGTACAACTACAAAATGATTGCGGGAAAACTACCGGAAGGAAAGAACAACGACATTGCGTTAAGTGAATATGTTTTTGAAACTTTCAAAAAAGCTGGTTATGTAAATGGAAATAAGACAATAAAGATTAATGATTACAATGATTTAGTTGGAAAAGAAATTGCTATCGGAAAATCAAAATATAAAGTTGTCGGAATTTTTGATACACAGGTTGATTTAAATAGATACAAAGATTTGTCAGGGGATTTAAAAGGAAATTCATCTGCAGAAAATTTAGCATTGTATGCGCTAGGAAATGAACTTGGAAAAATTCAACAGTACAGTCTTTCATCTGTGGCAGTTGTAAGTAGCGAAAAGTTTGCTGAAATCAAAAACGATGTTCCTAATTTTGTTCAGATGATGAACTCATACTTAAATGTATTTGATGATAAGGCTTCAGTAGATGGTGAGTATATTGGAACAATTGACGACATAGATTTAAATGACGTTACATGGCTTGACGGAAAGAAAGATAAGCTTGCAAACAACGAAATAATTGTTGATATTAAGAGCTTTACTTTTGATGAAAACCATGAGACAACTCTTAAAGAAAAATTAGAATACTTGAAAACACATACTTTTACTGTTTATACAGGAGATGATGAGAATACTAAGGATCTGGAAAAATGTAAGGTTGTTGGTGTTTTAGATTATGGCAAGGGCGAAGATAAATACCAGGGCGTTTACATTGTTCCTGAGAATATATTTGGTTACAGCGAAGAGTGGACAAAAGGAAAAGGTGATTATGATTTTGCAGTAACAGCAATGCCTAAAAAAACTTCTGATATAGAAGATATTGTAAAATATTGCTACACAATTAGAGATGGTGTTAAATACCAGATGCAGAATTCGGTAACATACGAATTAGATACAGTTGATGAAATTTTAAAAGTAATGTCAAAGGTATTTTTCTATGTGGGACTTGGATTTGCGTTGTTTGCAATGATTATGCTTTCTAATTTTATTGCAACAAGTATTTCATACAAGAAGCAGGAAATTGGTATTTTAAGAGCTATTGGTGCAAGAAGTAATGATGTATTCAGAATTTTCTTTGCAGAAAGTTTTGTTATTGCAATGGTTAATTTTGTATTAGCATGCACAGCAACGGGAGTTGGAACAGCAATTTTAAATGGCTTATTTAGAAGCAGGGTAGGAATTTTAATTACTGTTTTGAATTTTGGTATAAGACAGATTGCACTATTATTCATTATTAGTATAGGTGTTGCAGCAGTTGCAAGTTTCATACCGGTTTACAGGATTGCATCAAAGAAACCAATCGAGGCAATTAGAAATAAGTAATAAGTAAACTGTAATTGAATACAGATAATTTAGAAAAATAATAAGACAGATAAAAACAGTAGAGAAAAACGATAAACTTTAATTGGAGAACATTAATGGACCACACATATTATAGTCAAAGTTCAAGAGGCGAAATCTTTGGTGGAGGCTTCCGGGAAAATTAAGATTGCTGACATTGGAAATGCAGAACAAAAAGAAATGATAAAAATATGAAAAACTTAAAAACAAAAAAGTATGAAAAATAAAAATGAAGAAAACAACAAAAAGAAAAGTATGAAAAACCGAAAGTGCTAACTAAAAGGAAAAAAGGAAAAAATAATGGGGGAAAACAGTTTTGCAATTATAGCATGAATAAAAAAGAAATATGCAACCATAATATCTAATGCAAAATGTATTAAACATTTTTTTAGGAGGTTATTATGGCAAAGAAATATTCAAGTTCAAAGAATGCGTATGATTGTAATGATTCTGTAAATGAAGCTGATACAAACAAAGCTTCAAGTAAGAACTCAGCTAAAAATTCAAGCAAGAATTCTTATTCATCAGAATCATCAAAGAATGATTATGACAACAAGGCATCAACAGATAGTTACAATGATGAAGCATCAGATGATGCAAGTGATTGCAAGAACTGTAGATAACAAAAGAAAGCCTACAATCTTTAACAGGTTGTAGGTTTTCTTTTTACGTATTGGGAAATAAAATACAACAGTAAATGTAAAATGCCAAATGCCAAATGGTCAGGCAACTTTGTTGAATTTTGAAATATAATAGTTATATAAATTATTAGTGGATATGAACATGGGAAAATTCAATTATATATCATTAGAAGAAGCACGAACCAGAGCGATGGAAGAAAAATATATTGTCGCAGATTTGAGAAGTCCCCAGGAATTCTATTACTCACACGTTGACAATGCCATTAACGTTCCGAATCCAACAGTTGAAAAAATAGCACAGTACAATAAGAAAGATTACACATGGATTCTATATTGCAGAAGAGGTAGTCTAAGTTTCAAACTGGCAAGTGAATTATCAGATTGCGGATATAAGGTACTGGCTGTTGTGGGCGGTTACAAGGAGTAAAAGTAGAACTTGGGTTACTAAATATAGGCAGGATTAAGGAATGATACTATTGTGGTTTATGGGAATAATGTTCCTGCATTGTTGCGGAATGTTATTGTGGCTGTAAGAGAATGTCACTTCGGCTGTTAAAGTTGACATCGCAAACTATTGTTATTATTATTGAAGAAGTAGCAAAAAAAAGTTAATGGGCAATTAAAAAAATACAACGAAGATAGGAAGATAAATGGATAATTTAACATTAGTAGCACCATGTCATTTTGGTGTTGAATCAGTATTAAAAAGAGAAATTTTAGATTTAGGATATGAAATAATCAAGGTTGAAGATGGCAGAATCACATACAAAGGTGACAGCCTTGCAGTTTGCAGATCAAACGTTTTTTTGCGGACGGCAGAACGTGTTTTAATTCAAATTGGAAGAGTTAAGGCAACAAGTTATGATCAACTGTTTGAGGAAGTAAAAAAACTTAATTGGTCAGATTTTATTCCAGCAGACGGAAAGTTCTGGGTTAAGAAAGCAAGTACTGTAAAGAGCAAACTTTTTAGCCCTTCAGACATACAGAGAATTGTGAAGAAGGCAATTGTTGAAAGTCTGAAAATAGACTATAAAGTCAATTGGTTTGACGAAGATGGAAGCGAGTACCCAATTAGAGTATTCTTTTACAAGGATGAGGCAATTATTGCCCTTGACAGTACAGGTGAGTCGTTGCACAAGCGAGGTTATAGAAAATATACAGCTAAGGCACCTATTTCAGAGACATTAGCAGCAGCTCTTATTATGCTTACTCCATGGCACAAGGATAGAATTTTAGTTGATCCTTTTTGTGGATGTGGAACATTTCCAATTGAGGCAGCCATGATTGCAGCCAACATTGCCCCTGGAATGAATAGGGAATTTACAGCAGAAGAATGGACAAATATTATAGACAAAAAAGACTGGTATCAGGCAATTAATGATGCAAATGATTTAATTGACGATGATATACAGGTAGACATTCAGGGGTACGATATTGATAAGGAAATGGTGGAATATTCACGTAAAAATGCAGAAAATGCAGGTGTGGACCATTTAATTCATTTTCAGACAAGACCTGTGGAAAAATTAAGTCACAGCAAGAAATATGGATTTATAATTACAAACCCTCCTTACGGCGAAAGACTTGAGGAGAAGTCTGCTTTAAAACCACTTTACAGAACCATAGGGGAAAGATACAAGAGTTTGGACAGTTGGTCTGCGTTTATTATTACATCTTACGAGGACGCAGAAAAGGATATGGGAATAAAAGCAACTAAAAACCGTAAGATATATAATGGAATGTTGAAAACATATTTCTACCAGTTTATGGGACCAAAACCACCTAAAAAAGGAAAAGTGAATGAAAAGAAAGAAAATAATTAAATTAATTATTTGGGGAATTGGGCTGGTTTGTATTATCGGAATTGCTAATTTTATAATTACAAGCGGTACTGTTGAAAGAAATTCAGCAGATTATGAAAAAGCTAAAATAAAAAATTGGAATGCCGTAATGGCAAAAAGTTCCAACAAAAAAGTAATTAATTTACAGGTTGATAATAAAAAAATAGAATCGAAAGATTATACGCTTTATATGAGTGACAACATGAATCTGATGATTCCAATTAATATAATAATGGATGTTTTTGACTGTTCCCAAAATATTTATAATAACAAAAGGGTAATAGTTGAAAAAGGCAGAAACATTGCGGTTATGTACATTGGAAAAGACACAATAATTTTTAACGACAACCAGTACAAATTACAGGATAAAGTCGTAAGAAAAAATGGAACAGTTTACATACCTGCAAATATTTTTAAGGATTATTTTAATTATAAATATACATGGGACAGCCAGCTAAATAAGGCGTTTATGAATGACAGGGCAGTGAAGGATTCAAAGCTACCTACAAGATATAGTTACATTGACAAAAAGAGAGCGGTGGAAGTTAAGGACCAGGGAAATTATGGAACCTGTTGGGCTTTTGCTACTTTGACGGCTCTTGAAACATCACTTATGCCTGAAGAAAAAATGGATTTTTCAGAGAATAATTTGGTATACAATAATGACTTAGGAAATGACATTCAAGACGGGGGTGACTATATGATGGCAATGTCATATTTAATGGCATGGAAAGGCCCTGTTTTAGAAAAAGATGACAAATATGGAAATGAAACTTACAACAAGAATGCCAAAGTTGTAAAGCATGTTCAGGAGGCTCAAATTATTCCCGAAAAGAATTACGAACAGATAAAAGAAATGGTTTACAAATACGGCGGTGTTGAAACTTCAATGTACATGTCAATGAGTAATGCTGACATGTCGTCAGTTTATTACAATGAGACAGAGCATGCTTATTGTTATAAAGGAAATAACAAGCCAAATCACGATGTTGTAATAATTGGCTGGGATGATAATTATTCAAAAGAATTGTTTAATGATAAGTCAATAAAAGGTGACGGGGCTTTTATTTGTATGAACAGTTGGGGAGAAGATTTCGGCTATAAGGGAACTTTTTACGTTTCTTATTATGATGACCTTATTGGAAAAAATAACGTTTGTTACACAAAAGTAGAAGACACTGATAATTACAAGAGTATATATCAAAGCGATTTGTGTGGCTGGACGGGAACTATGGGCTTTCAAAATGAGCCCACAGTGTATTTTTCAAATGTTTTTAAGGCAAAGGTTGACGATAAAATTAAGTCGGTTGGTTTTTACGGCACAGATACTAATTTGCAATATGAAGTATTTGTATGTACAGACTACAAAAATAATGCATCATTAAATGAGCGCAGTCATGTTGCAGCAAGTGGAAAATTAACAAATAAAGGCTTTTACACAATTGAGCTGGACAAAGAATATGCTGTGAAGAAAAATCAGAAATTTGCCATTATTATAAAAGTAACCAACAATAACAATGATAATGTATTCAAGCTGATACCGGTGGAAATGCAAACAAAATCAATGGAAGGGAAGGTAGACCTAACAGATGGGGAGGGCTATTTTAGCTCCAGTGGTGTTAATTGGCAGTCTGCCGAAAATCAGGGTTGTAATATATGTTTAAAAGCCTATGGGGCAAATTAACCGGGGATATTCCCCAAATATAAACCGCAAAACAGGCTGGAACACATTATGTACAAAACTGTTAGAATAAAGTAAAAAAACACGTGATATGAGCGATTTTGGACGAAATATTACGTGTTAAAAGCTTTAATATACATAATTGTTACATAGAAAGAAACAAAATGAACCTAGTTCCCTTTGTTTCTGACAAATGTCACTGATTTAAAGACGGTGGCAATACGTATAATACGAGAAAGGAAGAAAGCATGAAAAAGATAATTTTTGCAACTACAAACGAAAATAAAGTTCGTGAAGTAAGAATGATGATGGATGGACTGGATGTAGAACTTTGCACAATGAAAGAAGCAGGAGTGGATGTTGACATTGTGGAAGACGGGACAACTTTTGAGGAAAATGCCATTATTAAGGCGAAAACGATAATGGAAATAACAGGAGAAATCGCAATTGCCGATGACTCAGGGTTAGAAGTAGATTATTTAGATGGGGCACCGGGAATTTATTCTGCAAGATTTTTAGGGGAAGACACCAGCTACGATATAAAAAATAACTATATTATCGAAAAATTAAAAGATGCAAAGGGAAAAGAGCGTAGTGCAAGATTTGTGTGTGCCATGGCTGTAGCTTTCCCAAATGGCGAAATTTCTACCTGTAAGGGCATAATTGAAGGCTTGATTACATACGAGCAAAAAGGAACAAACGGATTCGGATATGATCCAATTGTTTATGTGCCTGAATTTGAGATGACAACAGGCGAAATGACTCCTGAATTAAAAAACAGTATTAGTCACAGGGGAAAAGCATTAGAACAAATGAAAGAAATTTTGAAAGGAAAACTTTAAGATTATGAAAAAGGTAATAATTATTAGCGACTCACATGGAAATTTAGATAATGTTAGAAAAATTGTTGAAAAAGAGAAAAATTATGATATGGTAATTCATCTTGGGGATTTAATTGGACAGGATGATTTGCTAAAAGAAATTTGCAAATGTGAAATAAAATGTGTAAGAGGAAATTGTGATTTAATGTCAGAAAATCCACTTTTTGATGTTGTAGAAGTTGAAAAAAATAAAATTTTTATAACTCATGGGCATTGTTTTGGTGTAAATTTTGGCGTGGAAAAATTATGTTACGCAGCAGAAGAAGAGGGCTGCAAAATTGCAATGTATGGTCACACTCATTATCCGGAAAATTCTGTCTATGGTGGCATAATCGTAGTAAATCCAGGCAGTGTGAGCCAACCAAGACAATTAAATCACAAGCCAACTTATGGAATTTTGACGGTAGATGACAGTGGAAAATTGGACGTTAGAATCCAGTATGTTTAGCCGTAAAAATCAGGTTAAAAAATTTTTTTAAAAAAAATTAAAAAAACGCTTGACTTTATTTGGCACTTACCCTATAATTACTCTTGCGTTGTGAAACACAAGGCAACACAAAAACACAGAACGGGGTGTGGCTCAGCTTGGCTAGAGCGCCTGATTTGGGATCAGGAGGTCGCAGGTTCGAATCCTGTCACCCCGATGTTTTGCGGGTGTAGTTCAGTGGTAGAACACCAGCCTTCCAAGCTGGATATGTGGGTTCGATTCCCATCACCCGCTTCTATATAGCAATAGTTATATGGGGTATGTGTCCATAGCTCAGCTGGATAGAGCAACGGCCTTCTAAGCCGTGGGTCGGGGGTTCGAATCCCTTTGGGCACACTTCTGGATTAAACCAGAGCATGGCATGGTGGCTATAGCGCAGTTGGTTAGCGCGCCAGATTGTGGCTCTGGAGGCCGAGGGTTCGAATCCCTCTAGCCACCTTACACAATGGGCTATCGCCAAGCGGTAAGGCACAGGACTTTGACTCCTGCACTCGCTGGTTCGAATCCAGCTAGCCCAGTTAGATGGGTTAGACTCATTAAGAAAAATAATTAATACGGGCCACTAGCTCAGATGGTAGAGCACTTGACTTTTAATCAAGTTGTCTGGGGTTCGATTCCCCAGTGGCTCACTAGGGTGCAAGTTTTACTTGCACCTTTTGATTTTAACAGGGTATGCAAATACCAACGCATAAGCTACTGTGAAGCAATTAAGGTTCATGTACTAATGTGCGCAAGTTAATATCCGCGGGTGTGGCGGAATTGGCAGACGCGCTAGATTTAGGTTCTAGTGGGAGACCGTGCAGGTTCAAGTCCTGTCACCCGCAGTTTAAGAAAGTCGAATCTCTTGTTGAGGTTCGACTTTTTCTTTTACTAGGAAATAAATATGAAATATGATAAAATTATAGAGTTGTGTGCAAACAATGACAAAGTGAAGAACAGATTGGAGAGTAAAATGAAAAAAGTAATTATTATTGGGGCAGGCCCGGCAGGACTTACAGCAGGATACGAACTATTAAAACAAAAAGGATATGAAGTTACTATTCTGGAGGAAACGGACAGAATTGGGGGGATTTCACAGACTGTAAAATATAAAGGAAACAGAATGGACATTGGTGGCCATAGATTTTTCTCCAAAGATGACAGAGTAAATAATTGGTGGAACAATATAATGCCAATACAGGGGAAGTCATCATACGACGATAAGGTTTTAGGAAGAGAAAAAAGCTACGCTACAAACGGACCTGATCCTGAAAAAGAAGATAGGGTAATGCTTATAAGAAATAGAGTTTCGAGAATCTATTACGCAAAGCATTTCTTTGATTATCCTGTCTCTCTTAAATGGGCGACAATTAAGAATATGGGCTTTACAACAACTATGAAGGCGGGCTTTAGTTATTTACATTCAGTTTTCAAAAAACTGCCTGAAGATAATTTGGAAAATTTCTATATAAACAGATTTGGACGAGTTTTGTATTCTATGTTTTTTGAAGGTTATACAGAGAAACTTTGGGGCCGACACCCTAGGGAAATCTCGGCAGATTGGGGAGCGCAAAGAGTAAAGGGACTTTCAATATCTGCTGTTTTAAAAGATGTATTCAGTAAGATTATGCCAAGTGGAAAAAGCAAAAAAGTAGAAACTTCATTAATTGAAGAATACATATATCCTAAATATGGGCCGGGCCAGTTGTGGGAAATGGTTGCCAAAGAAATAGAAGAAATGGGCGGTACCATTGTTTTTAACAGCAAGGTTACAACAATTAATACGGAAGATGGCGGTAAAACTGATAACAAAGGAGCGCATAATCAGGAAAGTAGCGGAGTACATAATCAGGAAAACAGAGAAGTGCATAATCCGGAAAATAATATAGTAAAAAGTGTTTGTTGCACAGAAAATGGACAGACAGTGGAATATGAAGGGGATATTTTTATTTCTTCAATGCCGGTTAATGACTTGGTGGCAGGCATAAAGGGCAGTGAAATACCCCAGGTAGTTGAAGAGTCAGCAAAAGATTTACCTTTCAGGGATTTCGTCACAGTTGGCTTACTTTTAGACAAATTAAATTTGAAAAATGAAACTAATTTAAAAACTTTAAATAATATTGTGCCTGATTGCTGGATTTATGTTCAGGATACAGGAGTTAAGTTGGGAAGAATTCAGGTGTTTAACAACTGGTCGCCTTACATGGTTCAGGAGCCGGACAAATATGTTTGGATAGGACTGGAATATTTTTGCAGGGAAGGCGATGAATTCTGGAATATGAGTGATAAGGAATGTATTGATTTTGCAATTAATGAGCTGGTCAAAATGGACGTGATTAAGACAGCGGATGTGCTTGATGCTCATAGAGAAAAAATCAAGAAAGCATATCCGGCATACTTTGATGGCTATGCAAATATGAATGAAATTATTGATTACCTTAATACTTTTGACAATCTGTATTGCGTGGGTCGAAACGGTCAGCACAGATATAACAATATGGATCATTCAATGGTTACATCTTTTGAAACTGTAAAAAATATTGTGAATAATATTAAAGACAAAAGCAATATTTGGAATGTAAATACAGACAAAGAATATCACGAAACAAAAGAATAAACATTAGCAATAGAATGACAATGGGTAGGAAATCCAATCAAAAGTAAAATTGTTACAGAAACAATAAGGAGCAAAAATGCAATATTTAATGTTCTTAATAGGAATTGTCTTGGGGGTTCTTATTATCAAAATTTTCAACAGAAAAATAGAGAAATCGATTAAACTAAAAAAATATAACAGATATATGTTCTGGGTTGCGCAGGCATTGCTTGCAGCAGTGGTATTGGAAATTTTTACTTTTAATTTCACAAGCTATGAGAAAAACAATAATCCAAAGTTTGCTGTAATGTTTGATACTAAGACACTTGAAAACACCGTAACTTCAGACAGCAATGAAATAGTAGAAAAGAATAAGGCGGAAAACGGAAACGTGGAAGTAAGCAAGGAAGGGGAAACACGTTTGTATTCTGTTATTGTGTATGCCGACTGTGCAATTAAAGATTTGGACCTATCTATGGATGGAGCAGAGAAAACTGCTAACTGTAAGGTCTATTATAAGGACGAGGCGAACACTGTAGAATACGCGAAAGCCGACTGCAATGTAACACTTGTAAATGGACTTGCATCTACAGGACATATAAAAACTCATTTTGCAGGGAAAACAGATTCTGTAAAACTAACCTTAGAGGTTCCGGTAGAATCTTCTATAAGTAAAATATATGTGAAAGTAAATTATAGTAAGGCTTTTAAATTTAATGCTATTAGAACTATAGTTATGATGATTTTTATTATGCTTTTTACCCTTATAAGATTCACAGGAAGCATTGAGTTTGTAAATAAAACAAAAAATATACATTATAATAGGAAGATACTCGTTACAATAATGATTCTTCAGGTTGGATTTGTGGTTCTGCTAGCGGGCATGACTAATGCTAGTTTTGATTATGCAGGACGGCTAACCGGATTTGATTTTAGCACCGATATGGACGCTTATCAGGAATTAACAGTGGCGCTGGCAAATGGAAAAGTAGACATAAATGGTGTTAGTAGTAGTGGAACCTATTTTGTGCAAAGTCAGATTGAACAACTTAACAAGTTAAAGAACCCATACGAATGGAAGCAAAGAAGCAATATTAAATACAAGTGGGACAGAGCTTTTTACAAAGGAAAATATTATTGCTACTTTGGTGTTGTGCCTGTGCTGTTTGTATATCTTCCTATTTATATGGTAACGGGCGCACTGATTAGCACGAAAATATATGTATTAATGATGTGCGTTATTTGCATGCTTCTTATGTGCAAGCTAATAATGACGATAGTCAACCGTTGGAAAAAGCCTGTTAATGTGTGGGTAATCGCAAGTTTGGTTGTGTGCTTCATTAGTAGCTCCTTCCTATTATATAGTATTAACGGAAGCAAGTTCTATGAGGCGGCGTCAATATCTGCACTTGCCTTGGCTTTGATGGGGATTGATTGCATACTTAATGCCTTTACTGAAAAAGGAATTAAAAAGAAAAGGCTTCTGCTTGGAGCAATTTCCATGGCATTGGCAGTAGGATGCAGACCAAACTTTGTGTTAGGGTCAATTATTATTGCACCGATAGTTCTAAATGGACTGGCAACAAACGGTGGATATAATAGAATAAATAAAGTTGGAAAGACAAGTGGAAATGAACACAAAAGATGCAATTATTTTAAGGCAATATTTTCCAAAAAAAATATAAAAGAGATAATAGTGTTTGCATTGCCATATTTGGTAATTGGAATTGCTCTAATGTATTACAATTATATTCGCTTCGGAAGCATTACAGAGTTTGGAGCAAGGTATCAGTTGACAGTGTACGATACAAGCTACTATCATATAACGGATATTGGAAAACTTCCTGTGGCAATAAGCAAAGGCTTGTTGATGCAACCAAGTGTAAGCTCGGTTTTTCCATACTTTAATGCAACAACAGAAAGTAGTGATTACATGGGATTCTTCTACAGTATGGCTTGTATGGGAATATTTGCCTATCCTGTAATGTGGCTGCTTACCCTAGTGCCATGGGCTAGCAGAAGAATCATAAAAGAAACAGGAAATAGAGGCTTCGTAATGACAGCTTTGGTAGTTGCTTTTGCAATGTGTTATATAACAACCACAATGGGTGGAACGTCACTTCGATATTCTATTGATTATGCCTGGATGTTCTTTCTTCCTATTATATATGTGGTTCTTATCATGTATTCCAAGGCGAGAGAGAAAGGCATTGAAAGATATGTAACAATAATAATGATTGGTCTTGCCATAGCATCTTTTGCAATAACAGCCATGGTTGCAATCTCTCCGGAATGGAGCGATATAAAATATGATTCGCCAGTACTGTTTTATTATATTAAACAGATGCTGGTATTTTGGAAATAACTCTAGAGAACAATAGAATAGTATATTAAGCTTAAATAGCCTGCGTATCTAATAGTAATAGATGCGCAGGCTTTTTTCGTTAAAACAAAATGAAAAAATAGACAAGAAAAGACAAAAAAATATCTAAACAATATACAAAAGAACGAAAAACGTTTCCCCAAAAATAAAAAACAATAAAAATTAATAAAAAACATTTTTTTGCAACGTTTTTTCAATGCCAAAATTGTAAGATGTGACAAAAAAGTGAACGGTATATGTTCTTTTATTGAAAAAAAATGACGAATCCTATAAAATAGAAGTAAAACAAAGTGGCTAAGTGGGTCTTTTTGACTCAAAATGCCATATTTGAATAAATTGATTTTACTAATTATATAGAAAAAATAAATTTGAAGAATACTAAACTTTAGGATAAAGCACGAAAGGACAGGAAGAATTATGAAACAGATAGTGAGACGAATAACAGGTTGGCTATTGGTATTGTCAATGATAACATCCATGTTTGGACAATCCACACCAATCACATACGCTGCTTCCAACAATGGTAATGGGGAGACACCGGGAATTGAATTCTCAATGGTGTACCAGTCAGGTGGTAGTAGTATTAACGCAGATAAGGATAATACGAATGGAGACAATGAAGTATCGGATAGTCTGCAAGGTAAGAACAAAGCGTTGTTAGGACGTGGATATGAGAATCATATTAAGGTAAACCTTGTAGGAAACCTGAATGGTAACGGTAGAGCTTCAGGAATGTACTTTGAATTGGAATTACCGGTATTTCGTATTGTAAATGACAAGCTTACACTCATTCCATCAGAGGAGGCCGCAAAGCTAACTGATGAAGATTTTAAAAATGATAAAAGTCTTATAAGGGTTATGGCAGAGTTTACATCTGACACACCATTAGATTGGGATTATACTCAGGACAAACATTATTGGGGAACTAAGGTAAGGGTTAAAAATACAGGTAATGTTGTTGCAGGAAAACAGGCGGTACTGCCTGTGAACTTGTGGTTTGAAGGAAATATGCCTGAAAACTCAGCGAGTATAGTTAAGCTGGGTGGCGGTTATGCAACCTATAGAGACTATAGTGGAAATATATATGATGGTTACGAAAAGGATGCAACTACAGTAACAGATACTGCTGCTATATTTACTATGATTTGTAGTAACTTAGAGTGGACAACAAGTATCGTAGGAGTTGCACCTAAGAATGTTCTTTGGGATAGATACAATTATGTAACTTATAAAATTACAATAAAAAATACATCTAAGGATACGGATTCCTGTTATGATTCTTCCAACTTCCAAATTAAAGCACCGACGGATTTTGAAGCCGTAGACGGATGGGAAAGCGGACTTCATGTAGAGAATGCAGCAAAGTTCCTGTACAACAACGGCTCACCGACTGCTAATGATAAATGGGACAATTGGGAAAACGCTAATGAACTTATGGTAGGTGTTCCCGGCAAGGGTGGCATCATGATTTATGATGTTACTGAACTAGAGTCTACTGAATCAGGTCAGGCTGCGATGGAAAAATGGGATATGACTAATTTCACTAACATCATAGATGATAAGGGAAATGAGTTAAAGTCAATGCCATATTATTTCAAAAAAGATGGAGGTATCTATTTTGAAAAAAATGGTAAGGTTTACAGTGAAGCCGGAGTAAACAAGCATGAAGATTCATCAGGATATGATCATCGTACATTCTATGTATCACTTCCTATGAGCACAGATATACCTATTGATAAATTATCTAGAATTCCAATTAAGGTATATAACACTATAACTTTTGGTGAGGGATATACTTGGACAAAAGTTAGTCAAAATGTTAATTGGGGATTTATAGCACCAGTTGATGACTTCCAAGGCAAGAAATTTGTTACAGAAACGGAAGAAGTAAACGGTGTAGAACAGGAGGTTGAAAAAGACGAAAAAGAAGTTGCTATTAATGATACCGTAGATTACTATCTTGGACATTTTCAAAATACAGGAAATATACCGGTGTTCAATGCAATGGCAACTGACTCCATTGATAAAGATTTTGAACTAAACAAAATATCTGCAATATTCAATGTAGATGCTGACAAGGACGAACCGAAACTTGCAGATTGGTTTGATGAGGATAATACAGTTCAGTTTGAATTCCTAACTTATGATAATCTTAACGGTACAGGAGATCCAAAGTCAGAGTATGTTACTTTAGGTAAAATGGAACCAGATGCGGATTTGACAGACTCAACACACAAAGCTTGGAGCTTACAGTTAGGAAACTTAATTGATGACTATATACAGAAGGTTGAAGCAACAGGTAAGAAGTGTGTATATAACTATCACTTCCGACTGAAATTCAAAAAACGTATTGAAGCAGGAGAAAGCTTTGATGGTCGAGTGGCAATCAATGGTGTTGTAAGTAAAGGTAAAAAATATCCAAACGACTTAGTTACTTCTTATGAAAGATGGGTTGGTGATCCAAGCAAACGTTCAGAAGAAGGTGAGGATGGATACAAAAAAGATTTAAAAGAATTAGATAAATCTACAGCGTCCATTCAGGCAATAGTTGCTGATCCTAAGATTAATACAAAAGTTGTTAAGAAAACTGATACAGGATATGAGAAAAAAGATCCTATGGAAGTACCTGTTAACACAAAAGGCTATGGTATTTATTATCAGTTAGGTAACGACAGTGTTTCAAAGATTATGCCAGGACAGTTTGATTCTGGTGAGCTGGCAAAATACAATGATAAAGCTGGAAAGGTAAAGGGCTTTATTACAGACAAGGTTATTTTGTCGAAGAGATTAGTAGATAAAGTGGCGAAGATATCTTCTATAATACTTCACACAAGTGCAGACACAAATCCTGACATTACATTAAAGGTATCTGATTTGAGTAAAGATGCAGACGGAAATTACTATATAGATAAAAGCGTCTGGAAAGATAAAGGCGAACTTATTAATGTTACTGTAGACATGAAGAGCTTTTTAGACAAAATAGAAATAACTCAGGATAACGAAGATGTTTACATATTATTAGAAGGAATTGCAAATTTAGTTTCACCTAAGGTAGAGAAAGATACATCAAAAGATGACGATAAAAAAGATGACAATAAAAAAGATGATCAGGACATACCTGAGGAAGAAAAGTATGACTGCACAATAGTCAAAGGTACATTTACAACTAAATATAAAGATGAGGATTTGAATGTAAGTGCTGAAGATGAAGCAACACTAATCGTTAGAAATATTAATCCTGTTATTAAAGGCATAAGTTATGGTCAGGATTATATTGAAAACGGACAGCATATTGAGTCAGATGAAAACAAGGCAAGTGGAGCTGAGGAACAGGATAAGATTAATCAGATTGAAGTTCCAAAGGGAATTGACAATGCTGGTTACAAATTCTTTGTTAGTAATGCAACACCATCATATTCAGAAGAAGCAAAAATTTCAATTGACTTATCAAGTAGTGTTGGAAGTAAAACAAAGTCTAATGATGTAAGAGGCTTCTTAACAAAAACAATTACTATTAAGAACTTCAAAAATGTGGCAGACATTAAACAGATTAGATTCTGGAATTGGGACAAAGATCCAAGTGCAGACAATGCAGATGTTACTATTCCATTTGACAGCATGACTGTATCACAGGATGGAACAATTACAATTGAGTTGAAAGATTATACTCAGATTGAATATTTGAAGTATATGGTTATTGATTTGAATAACTTCTTAGGAGGCAAGGACGAAGATACTCCTGAGATGGAAATTCAAATTGATGGTAGAACAGAATGGTTCAATAATCTTGATGCTGTTATGAACTTCACACCTGATGATAAGACAATGCAGTTGGAGGCAGATACAAAGAGCATTGTAGATTTAACAAATCGTTTATACATTCAGGAACCATATGCGGAAATACATGCAGATGTTCATTACTATGATTTAGATGGAACAACAAAAACTGATGCAGATAATAGAGATAAAACTGATAAGTGGTTAGGTATACCATATGACAGAGATTTCATCTATACAATTGATATAGGAAATATATGCAGATCAAAATTAGATGACTTTGATGTTATTATTGACTTGCCTGTTAATGACAACAAACAGGGTGATGAAGCCAACACAGGATTCCACACTACAGGAATTAGAATTAGTAAAGAATTAGTAGGTCAGTACGAAAAGTTAGAAAAGCTTACATTATATGATGCAGATAGCGACCAGGGAAAAGTCTTTAATATAGACTATAAAAACGGCAAGTTAATATCTGAAGACGGTCAGAGTGTAATTGAAGGTGTGGTTGTAGACGGAGATATTTATATAGATGAACAGAAGATATATACTGAGTTCGGTATGAATATCAAGAATCTTAAGAAAGTGATTATTACAGGCAAGGGCTTCAGAGCCACAAGAGAAGCACCAGCTGATGAAAAACACAGAGTTACATTATACGGTTATTTAGATTCTAAGATTAATTCTTGGAATGAAATGGAAGTTAATGGAAAGAACTACTTATCTGAATTCAGAGACAGTGGTGATGACTATATATTTACAACACGTGATACTGCAAAGGCATTAGTTAGTAAAATGTATTTTGATACAACAATGGTTGCAGGATATAAAGACAATAACGATAATGGTAAACGTTTTGACTCAGTGAGTGATTCATATGAGCATATGCGATTGGAGCACTCTCATTATGGATGGACTGATGAATATCCAGATAATGATGAATTAGATATTGGTTATAAAGCAATAGGTTCATATTTATTAGACTTTAGACAATATTTGAATTCGGGAAGCAATTATCCCAATGATGCAAATCATCAGGAATTGTATGATATGGTACCAAATACATCTAATGCAAAGTGTACTCCGAATGATTATGTGTATACACAGTCAATGAACACAGCAGTAGATGTTGAAATGACGGTTAATTTGCCATCGAATTCATTTGAAGCATATTATTTAAAGGTGCATCCATATGCATATGACTATATTAAGGAAATAAAAATTCATCGTGAAGGTGACGATAATGATACTTGGACTACAGTAAAAGAGTCCGACTGGAAAGATTCTATAGAAAAAATCACAGGAACTAATGGAAAGGATTCTTATTATAGATTAAATCTTTGTAAATTGGGCGATGAATATGGTATATATAGAAGTCCTAAGATTGACTATAAGACAGATAAGGCTGTAGACAAAATTGTCATTGCTCTAAAAATTAACAGAGATGCTTCTGAAGAGAAGAATGGTGAAACAGTTGCTAAAAATGCAGACTATGGTACTTGGTATAATTTTAATGATGAAAAGACTAAGTATATGTTTGAGATAACGGGTCGTTTCTTTAAATCAGGTGTGGCTGATGCTACAGCAAGCACAAAGATGGATATTGGCGGTTATACTGAACGTCAGTTTTCTCAGGCAAAGAAGAGAACTGATGAAGGAAAGCCAAATGGAATGAATAATACTAACATTGCTTCGTCAGATTTGGCAGGCGGAAATGGCATAGTTAACCGTATTGATGCGGCAAATGCAGCTTATCGTTCGCTTTGGTCATGGCAAGATTATTACAAAACATGTATGTCATATGGTGTACATAATTATGCAGCTTATAAATCGGGACATTTGTTTACTACAGCAAAGGTTTATGTACATCCGGAAAAGAACAGTATTGTGAAAGGTGTACATGAAACACCAAAGACCAAGACGGACAGAAAAGCTAAGTTCTCATTATACAATGAATACTCAGTTAGTTTTGTGCAAACTCCGTATGGAGCATCACAAGATTGTATGGATGAACATAGGTCAACAGGTCATTCAGATGACTATTCGATTTATAATGACCCTTACAACTGGACAGGAAAACATTCCTTTACTGATAAAGTTGTATTAACAGATACGTTACCGTACGTTAGACCTGATAGTGATTCAAACTATTATGGTTTCTTAGCAAAGAAGATTCTTATTTCAGAAGATTTACAACAATATATTGACAAGGTGGTTGTATATAAGAAGAAATCAACACTAGATACAGATGGCAATGTGACTGATACTAACATAACGGATACAATTACTATACAGGGGAAAGATATTGAAAAAGAAAACACAACCAATAATAATAGACGGGTTGAGGGAAGTGATCAACATAAGGTACATACTACAGCAAGTAGAACATTTTATGAAATACCTGTAGTGTATCCACAAAGCAGTAGCTCATCACAGGTTACAGGAAATACAGCAGGTTCTATCGTATTAGGTGATGATGAATATATTACAAAATATGAAATTCACCTAAAAGATTTAGGCGGTGATGTTGACTATGCAGCAGAGTTGAAGGATATGGAGGATTTGCTTGATTCACACAATCATGGAGTAGACACTTTACCTGATATATATGTTGGTGGTGACATATATAGAATTACTGATGATAATATTAAAACATCAGGCACACTTAATGATTGGAACAATATGAAGTGCGACAACTATATGCAGGAAAGCACAAAACCATATACTTCTAATAATGACAGTGCTTTGATTACATCCTATAGAATACCGTTCCAGGCGGGTGTTAATATTTCAGTAGGAAATAAAAGCAATACTATATATGACTATCAGAGTGACAACAAGACACCTAATCTTGCTAAATTTAATATTAAAGTTTGGAACCGTCAGGATACAAATAGTGAATCTGGAAGATCCGCAGAAATAGATAGTGCCACTGTTACGAATAGTATGGACTCAACCTATCGTCTTAAACATATTTATATACCAGAGGCGTTTATAACTGGTGATTGGTTTAATGTAGATTACTTAAAGATAGGTGACACTACATACACATTGGCACAATTGAAAGCATTGCTTACAGATACTGAACATAATTATTTTAGCTATGACAGTGAAAATAAGCAGTATGTATTTGATGTAAATGAATATGTTAGAGATCGTGTTAATACATTAACAAAGATTACACCTAATAATACAAAGAAAGACAGTTCACAGTATTATAAAGAATTTGTAGATTCATTTGTAATTAAGTTCAAAGGTGTAGGAGAAGTTATATTAGATGGTGGTGATTTCTTAAATGTTAACAAAGAGAATTTGGCTGACGTTACATTAGCTAATGCTCAAAACACATTCTCTTATGATGGTGTTTATGTTGACAGAAATAAGGATGACATTGAAGCTAATGCATGGACATATGATTCAACACCAACAATAATTAATAGTCCTGATAGCTTTACAACAAGTTGGCCACATGCACGTAACTATGTAAGCTCAACCTTTACAACACAGGAACCTGATGCATGGGGATGGTCAGGATATGTTACAGGCACAAGTACATACACAGAATATGTTGTAAAGAACCTTGTAAGTACATTTGAAGTTTCAATGAAACGTGAAACAAAAATTTCAGATAGTACAAATTCATTCGCTTACGACATTGATGGTAAAACTAAAGTAGCATTAAATAAAAATCAATTATTACCTGATGACTTTATTGAGTACCAGATTAGTTTGGGAGCATCAGATGATTCAGCAATTCCTGTATATCATCCTGATGTAAGATTCATTGTACCAAATGGTCAGCGAATTATTGGTTGGTACATATTAGAGAATGACTCTGATATAGGAAATGAAGATATCACTGCACAGGCAACCAGTGGAAGCAACACAGTAAGTATAGTTAAGGACAAGCGTTACTATAAGGCAAGTGATAATACAGATACAAATTACAAACAGTTAAACATTTCATATGGTGATTTAACAAAAGATGAAAAATACAATCAAATAACTAAAGGTAAAAATATTAAGATTGTTGTCATAACCGAATTAACACAGGAAGTAAAACCGTTTGAAGGTAAGAATATTGTACAAAATGTATATGTTACTACACATCCAAAACATACATATTCACAGCATGCATTATATTACAATGATAGTGGGGATAATGTAACATATGGCAGATTATATGGTCAAAGTGGCTATTATGGTTCTTTCTATAATAATGAAAGTTCTTATGTTGGAACTATTAAGAGTGACATAACTTATTACAATAGCTCATTGACACCTAAATTAGTATATGTTGACGGATATGAGACACCGGGTAGAAATGAAGATACAAATCCACACATAGATGAAAGACCTATGATTGCTAAGTTGTATGGCCCAAATAAGGGAGCTGTAACTAATAGCACAATACATAAATTATCATCTATTACATATACAACATCTTTCTTAACTAATAGCAGAAATGATGGTAGATGGTTTAAGGGATTTGATTTAACAGAAAAACCGGAATTTGCTTATCCTGAAAAGATGGATTCTACAGGAACTAAGAAGGCTAAGGTTGAATATTGTTTCTACAAGGATTTATCAGGTAAGACAATAGGAACAGATGTTGGTATTTATACAGATAAACAGTATACATCTCAATGGGTAGAGGCTGATAAAGTATTAACAGGTGATACAATCACACAAGCTCAGATAGATGCAGGTTACTTCTTATTAAAGGATGCAGTATCTATTAGATGGACATATTATGATGTACCGGCAGAAGAAATTACATTTGCTACAGCAGATAAGCCATTCGAACTTCATGGTATTGGTAGATATCGTGACACTAGAAATGCTGCTGAGAAGCAAAACACAACTGCCAGTGACAAGTTCACTATAGGAGTATCAGCAAGTTGTGCGTTTGAACATATACATGATGAAGACATTAGCAACACTGATGAAAATCAAACAACAACAGATACTAAATATGAAGATACTTCTACAGCAACAATATACGGAAGTACAACAGCGGTAATTACAAGAGAAAGACCAATACTTACAGTTCACACACAAATATTTAAAAATTCTGATGACGCAGCAGTTAAATACAATGCTAATGCTGAACAGATAAAAGGTTATCGACCTGGTGACAAAGTTTGGTATAAGACAACTGTAATTAACAATAAGAGAGGACAAACTGATCCCCAGGGTGCATTATTGAATCCTGCATTGTTTGACAAGATTCCTGAATACATTACTACTTCAGGTCTTGATGCAAATAAGATTAAGATAAAATGGTATAATGCAGATGGTACATTGAAAGATGATTCGGAAATACCAAAGTATACTATTACGAAAACAAAATTCAGTGATGCAGCAGACTATGGTGGAGATTTTGTTACTACAAAGAATTATAATGACGGAGCTTCTAATACAGGTAGCGGTCATGCATACACAGATCTGATATTTAATGGAACTAAGAAAAACACAGACACAACATCAATTGACTTTAACGTATATCAGATACAGTTTGATGATGGTTCACGCTTAGAAATTGGTGAAACATTAGAAGTGTATTATGAGGCAGAAATCAGAAAAGAAGATTTGCCTTTAGCTTATACAACACGTAATAATGAAGATGGTACTCAGAAAACTTATGTGGATTACTATCCAAAGATGGGTGAGTATTACCAGTGGCAGAACTTCTACTGGTCATATAGTTATTCATATCCATATATTGGGACTATTGGTTCATTAAGCACACGATTTGCTAATCAAAATGATATGATGGACATGAACTATCTCTATCATGATGTAGGTGTTAGTGGTACAAGAAATAAGAACATTGACAAGTATGAATATTTGAAGGAATCTATTACCTATATGCCTGGGTCAAATGAAACGTCTACAGATTACGGTTATGACGAATATGGAAACAACGGCTATCTTAAAGATCAGGATATGCGTACTGCTAATAATCAGCAGATGACATATTATGATCCAACACGTACAACAGGTAAATACAATCAACTTCCTGTAAGTGAAAACTATAGAAATGGTTCAGTTACTGGTTACTCCAGAGATTACTATAATAAGCTTATGGTACTGCGAGTGCGAGACAGGAACTGGCAGGGAAATCATGAAGATGCGGTTATTTGGACAGAATCAAGACTTCATCTGCAGACAGCGTGGTTGCTGGCAAGTTCACAGATGATTGGTGATGATGATTACTTGAAATCACAGGAGTATTTGCCAACAAACTATAGTAACGGACAGTGGGATGATCATTATACAGCTTATAAATGGTATTATAGTTCGGATCACAACCAGCTTAATGATTATATAAGAAATTTAAATGATGATACCATTACAACATTGGAATATGATCAGGACTTCACAACACGTATTGGAGCATATAACTACGGTGATTGGGACATTGAAAGTGGTCTCGAGTTTACATATGTAATGCCACAGGGTATAGAGCCTAAATTAGACAAGGACGGTAATCCTGATTTTAGTGAATTAAAGGCTGAAATTTTAAGCAGTGGAACAAGTAAGAATCCTGTATATAGTGATATTGATATTGAAAATGATGTTAAGGTAGAAGTAATTCAAAGTCCAAACAATAAGCAAGGTTACTTAACACCAAACATTATGAGAGATCCACTTCTTAGTACATCAACTATGAATAATAGTGGTGACAGTTATGAAAATAAAGATGCTTATTATAATGAAGATGAACATACTTCTTGGGTTCTTAGAATAACAATAACTAAGCCACTTAAAAAATGGTTTAATAGAGGTGATGAAACAGGTTATGCAATGTATGTAAATATTCCATCTCATGTGTATGCTACACCTAAGAATGAATATTGGTACGACGAAGTAATGGTTAAACCTGTTGATACAACTAAGGATCTTTACTATCAGGTTTATGATACAACTTCACTTTGGGGAAATAATTATTTGACAGACATGCCAAAACCGGTAAGTACACAAAAATATGGAATGGACTTTATGTGGAATACATACTATGTACATGATGACCATCACAGAGATAGTAACTACTATTTCCTTAACGGTTCCCCAAACACACCTTACATTAACGGTATGAATATTACGAACCGGGAGGTGTCAAGTCAGGGAAAAGATGCAGACAGTGCAGCATCCGCTAGTGTAGAGGATAGAAAAGTTTTCTCAAGCGGTGTTCGTAATACTTATGCAAGTACAGGAACCCGTGCTCATATGAGAAAACCAATGATAAGAACTTGGACTACAGTTGGTGAAGATAATATTAATGGTAGCAAGTCACAAGATTATTATGTTGATCCGCAAGGTGAAACATCAACATTGAACATTCATGTTGAAAATAAATACTGGCTTAATACTTTAGCACCAGAGTGGTTGCTGAATTACACAACGTATCAGACATTTAAGGTAAGACATACTTATGCAACAGACGGTGGAAATATGGGAACGCTATATCATCCTGTAGTTACAAATATTTTACCGGCAGGTATAGTACCAAAAGATACAGATGGAAATCTGTTTACTACTGATAATAAGGAAAATGCTAAGAAGAAGTTAGACTGGACCTTAAGAGGTGCAGATTATAACGGCGCAGACTTAGATACCTTAAAAGAATATCAGGAAGAACAGGAACTTTACGAAGCTACTGTTGAATACATTCAATTAGAAGGTGAAGATGGTACTCTGGAAGGAAGATACAAGATAACCTTTAAGCAGAAGGAAAAAGTAAGCATCAGAAATGAGAAGAAGGCTAAGATTGATTCAGAATCATCAAGAGTATTTTCATTTAAGTTCTTTACAGCAGATAATCCTGATCTAAATACTAAAGATGGAACAAAGGACAAAAGACTAGGAGAACAATATCAGTCAAATAGAACTTTCATTTCCAGTGAAATGAATAACTTCAAGTTTAAGATTGATTCAGATGTTGAAAACAAGCAGGTTGCTGAATCAACAGGAATGGAAAATTCTTACTATGTAGGTAATGAAGTTGTTGACTCATATGTATATAAATACAATAAGCAGGACAGATATCACTGGACAGGTACATTAAAAGATTCAAGACTTGATATTGCAGAAACAAACAGAGATTACAATGATATGCCGTCAGGTACACCTAAGGCAGTGTTACCAAAGGTACCAACAGCAAGTAATCTTGGTAGTGATTCAGCAATTGATGCAACAGATCAGTTAGGTAATAAACGATACTATGAGAAAGATAATCAGATTCAGGAAATAAATGGAGACCAATTAAGTCTTGAAGATTATCCGGAATTAAGACAAAACGTTTACTTGCGTTCAGAAGATAAAGGTACAGACTTAGATAATGGATGTGTAGATTCAAATGCAGGTGTTATGACATCGAATAGAATTAGGGTAAAATATCCGGTTATTGAAAATAAGACGTTTGTTTCTAAAAATGCAGCGGATGCGGTTGACAATTTAGGAGCACGTTCACCTGAATGGCAGGATGATATTTATGAGTATTATCCTTCAGAAGATGAACCTGTACAGTACATGGATGACCTTTATTACAATGTAAAAGTTGTAAATGGCGCAGACAAAGTAAAAGATGATGAATATTATTATCAAGGAAATATTTCTCATGCTAAGATGAAGGTTACAGTAGTATTACCATCTATTGTAAAAGCAGTACCGTTAAAAGGCGACGCAGTATATCTTATATACAAGAAGGCTGATGGCACCGTTGTTAAGATGAATATTGACGAAGCTGAAAAACATGGTTATGAATTGAAAGTTGTAGATAAACACTACAATGACAATAAGGAACAGGTTATTACATTTGAGGTATGTACAGCTGGAGATTATGAAGATACAGATGAATTGCCAATTTATAGTGATTATGTACATGGAAAACATTTACCAGGTTACTTTGCATACAAAGATACGTTGGTAGTAGGTGTTAAAACACAGGTACGAAACAATGTTCTTGATGATTCAGAAATAGAAACATCAGATGAAGCTTGGAAGAATGATTCCGTATGGGATAATAAATTTAAGGCTGATGGTTATGTAACTTTTGATGATGCAGATGGATACTACTTAAAAGATACAAATCCGGATGGTGGTTTTGATGCATTAACTGATTTAGATGATGGCGGTATCTTATATGAAAGAGAAGCTACGGATGATAAGGATAACGAAGTTGATTATGATAGTGATGGCGATTATTCTGATAAATACGCAAAAGATGAATCAGCTATTGTAACATTATTAAAACCACATTCAACAATACGACTTGATACATCAGTTCAGCGTAGAGAAGTGGATAACCCTGATATATTAGGTGGTTCACATAGAACAATTGATGATCCAATAGTAAAGAGCTCAGTTCGACTGTCTGTATATATGGATCAGGCTGTAAATGAAGGTAGTGCTGTAAGAGAGTTCATAGTAGATTGGCGTATACCATTTAGATCAACTTTCTTAGCAACTAAGGAAGAAGCACCTGTAAATGAAGATAGTATATCAAAACAGATATATGCTATAGGTACAGGTGTTTGGGAAATTCCTGAAAACTGTGGCGATGAAGCATACAGAGAAGCACTAAAGAAGAACCTGAAAGTACAGGTACTTGCATTATGTAATGATAATGTAGATGATGCAGCAGATGGTGCAACTTATCAGGATGTTAAGAACAGTAATGCAGGTGAGTGGTTGAACTTAACTCAGTTGTATAATGAAAAGATTGCTGGGACTTCAGATAAAGGAGTTAGCATCGACAAAAACACAATTATTGATATTAGAAAATTATCTGAGAAACTTTATGGTAATAGAACTTCTTTAGGTAAGAGAATATATCAGGTACGTTATATTATTTCTTCTGATGAAGATGAATATGTTGTTCCTAAGGGATTTAGATTAGACATTGATGCTGATTCGGATACAGATGGTAAGCAGGAAATGAATGATGTTGATCCTGAACATAACAATTTAGATCCACTTCCAGAGTCAGTTGTATCAACAGCTAACGATCAGGATGAATATGATGACGAGAACAAAATTGGTAATGCAGCCTTTGTTATGATGACTGCAAGCCACTTAAGTGAAACCAGAAGACATGTAAATCATTTAGCTACAGGTTGGGCTAAATATGATGATACACAGTTGTGTGCAGATTCTGAACGCTCAAGAGCAGGATATTATATAGCAAAAGAACTTCCGGTAATGGAAATTGATATGAAGAATCAATACTTCATGGTTTCAAGAAACAAAGATACAAATGACATTGAGTTTGGATGGAGTAACGACATAACAATTAACAATTCATCTAATATGCTTAAGTACAGCATTGAATTAAAGAACTTGGATAATGAGGAAATCGCAAAAACAGATGTTGGTGAGGTTGAAGAAGACTATGCATCTAACCCACAGGTTGTTGCATTGTTACCAGTTATTCAAAACTTAAGTTCAGCAGTAGAATCAGAGGATCCTTTGGTATACAAATACTTCCATGAAGTAGAGTATGGTAGTGATGAATGGAAGAATTCCTTAGCTCCAACCTTTAAGTCACCGGAAACATTCGATGACTCACAGGCAGTTTGGTCATGGCATGTTGAAGATAAAGACGGCAATGTTGTTAGCAAAGACAAATGTAAGATATCTTCAGTATCAATGAATATGTATGAAAAGATTGCCGGAATTAAGTATGAGAGACAGAGAAGATTTATAAGATGGACAGCAGATGGACAGCTTGAACCGGGTCAGAGAATGGTAATTGACTATATGTTACCTGTAGCTACTGATGAAAATACAATGGTTGAGTCAGAGTTATTAAGCTCAAAAGGTTACGGATTTAAGTCAGGTGCATTTGAACCATCAATTCCTGTATCACAGAACGTTAAGAATTATGCATATGAAATTGACACTCGTGATGTTAACGATAATGGTAAAAGCAATATTGAAAATACAATTACTGTATCTGTAAATAACGTAGGTTTCGCAGGTACACAGGCATTTAACCGAAACAAGAGAGCTTTCTCTGAATATGGTTACGGTATGTCTGAAAAGGGAACCGGAGCTGACAGACCGGCACTTGTTCCTGAAGGTACGAAGTACAGCTTTACATCATCTATCTATAACCCAGAACCGGTATTAGGTAAGAAGGGGTATAGGCAACCGATTATATATGATGTACTTCCATTTGTAGGCGATACGCAATTGTATGCACCTACAGGCTTCTCTACATCAAGAGGAACTGACTGGCGTGGTTGGTTAAATCTTGGATCAATTAAGATTGAAGCAGTTGCAAATGGCTCGTCAAGTATAATGACAGATGGAAACGATGTAAATGTTTGGATAGGACCATTTAAGTACAATGGAAATACTATAGAAAAGACTGATATATCAGATTTACCAACTTTGGAACAAACATCATCAGTTGATTTCTATAAATCAATCAGAGGTAAAACAACTTCTGCTATTAATAAAAAGAAGAGGTATTTTGTAAGGTTATCAGATTTACTTAAGTTAAAGACATCTGATCCTGAGAAGTTTGAGGAACTTCAAAAACATGCACAGGCAATTTATGTAGAGCCTACAGATGATTACTATTTAAGTACAAAGGCTAAGTTGTCTTTATCATATGACTTGAAGGCACCACTTAACCTTCCATTAAGCAAGAATTGTATTTCTGAAGAATCAGAAACAATCTTACAGGATACAGCAGATTCAGATAGTTGGAATAGTTTCACAGCTCAGTCAGGAGATGACAAGGTTACAGAATCACCAAATGCAGGTGTTTGCTTAACAGCTCCATCTGACAGAGGTTATATCGGACATTATGTTTGGTTAGATGAAAGCTATAATGCTAAGTTTACAGACGAAGCAGATTATTACCAGCGTGAAGGTAAGGGTAGATGGTTACTTGAGAAGAAGACAAAAGACTTAGATTATGACGGTGAAATTGATGATCCGGGTATTAACGGAGTTAAAGTTGAACTTCTTACAGAAAACGGATATCCAGTAAACCGTTTAGGTGAAGCTGTTGTAGAAAAAGACGGCAAGTATTGTGTAATTGACGAAAGCACAGGTAAGATTAAAACAGATACTATGGGTTCATCAATTTATACAACATACGGACCAATGTCGTATACAACAGAAAAAGATGTTTATGGTAATGATGGATATTTCATTATTTCAAATATTAAACCGGGAAAATATAAATTACGTTATACATTCCCTAAGGATAGTAAATACAATCAATATGCTCTTACAACTAGAAGTATAGGTGTTACAGGTACATCTGTTGACGTATACCGTCCAGGAGAGGCAAATGATACCCTTCCAGATTTAGGAGCAACAGGCAAAGGTGATGAACCAAGTGATAGTGCAAAGGTTGAATCATTAACTATCCAGACAAAAGATGCAATTCAAATTGATGCTATTGGTACAGATGAGTCAACTTATCAGGATTATGATGAAAAGATGACATCTTATGATTTAGGTGTTGCCCCATCATTTGAATACGGTGGATATTCATGGATGGATATTCAGTATGATGCTGCTGGAAAGACAATTACAGACAGCATTGACGGTAAGATGGCTGATGCAGAAAAGAGACTTAAAAATGTAGATATTTATATTTATGAAGTTAAGACCGATGGTACAATGGTACCGGCATATGATAAGAATGGTAACGAGATAAGCACTAAGAATAAGACAACTATTTGTACAGACAGTAATGGATATTTCAGTACAACGTTATATCCATACAGAAGCTACATAGCTATTGCTGACACAGGTAAGATTGATGACATACTCAAACCATCACCAGTAACATTAAGTACCAAGGCTCTTCAATATGAGAAGGATAATGATTTACTATACAACAAGAATCTTAATAAGAATACAACTAACATATTCTCAGTTCTTCCAAAGTCAGATGACTACGATATGGGAAATTGTGTAGATGGTAGATATGGTTCATACGATAGATTAGGATTCGGTTATGTACCGGCAGGTGTTGGTGCTATTGGTAAATACATATTTGAAGACCAAAACTACGATGGTATTAGAAATGAGTACATTGATGAAAATGGATTACTTGTTTCAGAACCGGGTATTGACGGAATTAAGTTGGTACTTGAGAAATACTATTACGACAATGGTAAGTGGATTCGAATAAATGATGATGACGATGATGTAGTCGAAAGTCAGGGCTCATCATATACATTTATTGTTGATACTTCATATAAGATTGGTGATAACAGATACTTATGTGGATACAAGGTTAAGTTAGATATGAGTAGTGTTGATAAGGTTTCTGACACATTAGGTAAGAAATACATTCCAACTAAGTTCTATATGAACAACGGATTATCTGACAGTGATTTACCACTTACAGGAGGCAACTACAGATATCTTACAGATGATATCGTTGTACCGGCAGGTGAAGCTACAGACAGCACTTTAGATGATTATAAATTTACAGCAGATGGAAAAGATTATGATATTTCAGATGCACTTATTATTACAGAGTACGATGCAGGCTTCACAACAAAAGATGATGCTGAAATTGACGGTGTTGTTTGGGAAGATAAGAATTATAACGGTAAGCAGGATAAGTATACAGATGACGACGGCAACGAAGTTGACGAGCCTGGAATTGAAAATATTGAATTACAGCTTGTTCCATATGTATACTACAACAATAAGTGGCAGAAACTTAAGGATGCAGACTTAAAGGATGCAGGCAAGTTTAGTGAATACACAACTACAACTAATACAGATGCAGATGGTGCATACAAGTTTACTAATGTGAAGTCTACAGCAACAATGGCAGATGGAACAGAATGTATAGTTGGTTATAAGGTAAGAGTTAATACAAATATTGATGACTTACATTATGGCATAACAAAATACAGAAATGCAGCAGCAGATGTAGATAGTGATTTGTGGAAGAATTCAGATGATGAATTAATGCTTAATGAAGATGATGAATTCATTATTACTGCTAAGAAGATACCGGATAAGGATGTTAAGAGTGAATACGGAGACGCATCTCTTAATAACCAGAGTGAATATTTAATTCACAATGACCTTGGTTACTTTGATGTAAACAAGGTAACAGACCATGATGGAAGTGATGCCGGATTGGTTAGATTTGAAAAAGGCTCAGTATCAGGTAAGGTTTGGCTGGATGACAACTATGATGGAATTATGGATAGTAATGAACTAGGTATGGTTGGACAGAAAGTTACTATCAAACGTTTCTATCTTGACAGTGTTTCAAGTGGAACTGAAAACTGGGTTGAAGATACTACATATACAAGCCCTGTATCAGTAACAGATAGTAATGGAGAATATAACTTAGATAATCTTGATACATTTGTTTATAAAGACGGCAAGTATTATCTTGCAGGATACAAGGTTTATATGGCAGAAGATCCTGACAATACAACCTATGGACCTACATTGTATGGAACATATGATCCTGACACACAGCGTGGTAGTGACCTTAAGAATAAGGAACTTACAAAGGACGATGACTATATTATCGTTGCAGACAGTTGTGGTAATGTTAGCGGTCAGGGAACAGTTAATGGAAGCAGTGCTGCAAAGAAAGTAAATGAATTAGCATATGTTACAGACTATAAGGATAAATATTATGATCTTGTAACATCTAAGGATTATGAAAAACTCGATGCAGGATATCATGCTTTCGAGGAATCAACAATTACAGGTAATGTATTTGAAGATTACAACTATGATGGAATTATTAATAGTAGTGATGATGGAAAGGCAGACGAATTTACACAGAAAATTAAGGATGCCCTTGGTAACAAACAGATGGTTGTTACAGCAACAACATACTACTATGATAACGGTCAGTGGAAACAGTATCTTGTAAGCGGCAATGCTGTTACATATACAGACATAGTTGATGCTACAAGCATAGACGGAAAATATGAAATCGAAGTTCCAACACAGGTAACAATTAATAATAAGAATTACCTTGCTGGATACAAACTCCAGGTGGATATTATTCCTGATGAGTATCATGTTACTAAACATAAGGCTAACGGAGTCGTTAAGAATAGTAATGCGTTAATCAAAGAGAATGGTGGAAAATATGATATAACCAAGACTCTTGCAAGCAGCCCATACGCAGGAACTGACAAAGAAGAAATGGATGGCTATGTTATAGCAGCAAAACCATCAACAGAACCTGCTAGTGCAACAATAATCGGTGATTATGATATTGCACTTGGAAGAGATTTAACGCAGTACAATATGGGACTTGTTGCGCATGACAAGGACGCTTCATATATTGATGGTATTGCATTTGAGGATAACAATAACAATGGTAAGTACGATACAGATGAAACTGACGTAACAAAACAGGATAAGTTACTAAGTGGTGTAAATATTGGCGTTAAACGTTATAAGTATGATGTTGCAACTAAGAAGTGGGTTGAAGCACCAAACGAAAACGGAGACACATATTACGCTACAACAGTAACAGATGCAGATGGCTATTATGCATTTAAAGAATTGCCATCACATGAAGATACAACAGATGATCCAATTCTTTATGGATACACAGTATGGTTATTAGAAATGCCTGTAAACGATGAAGGGCAGACATTGGCTGCAACATATTATCAGGCAAATAACGATAAAGACGACAGTGCATTAATTGCTAACAGCATGCAGGTTATTAAGGGTGATAAGAATCCAAACCTTGAACTTGGCGAATTAATGGACGGAAACACAATGATTGCTAAGAAGATTACAGACATTGATCCTGAACGTTCTCATATTGTGGAAAATTATGATTGTACAATCAGCATTCCACGTAAGGGCTACAATCTTGGATTTGTTAAGTACGCAAAGGGTAGCATTGAAGGTTGTGTATTCGATGATAAGAATGTAGATGGTATCATTGATAAGAATGATGGTAAATTCGAAAATATTACTATTGGCTTAAAGAGATATGTTTATGAAAATGGACAGTGGAAATTATCTCAGGGAGACGATGATTACTACGCAACAACAGTAACAGATGCAGATGGAAATTATAAGTTTAACGGACTTGATACTTTTGTTGAAGACAACGGAGACAAACATATTTACGGATATGAAGTTTGGGTTGTTAACAAACCGGTAGGTTACGGTATAACAAGATATCAGAGTAATAACGGAACTGATGACAGTGCAGTATTACTTAACAGTCAGGTTATTAAGAAAAACACTTCATTAGATGAAATGTTTAATGGCAAGTTAGTTGTTGCAAGAAAAGCAAGTTCAGAAACTCTTGGTGGTTTAGATGACTTGTATGTAGTAGAAGGATATGACGTTGTACGTGAGTCACACCTTAAAGATTACAATGCAGGATATACAGAATTACGAAAAGGTATAATCGAAGGAACCGCATTTGATGATGAGGATTACGACGGTGAACTTGATAGTGATGAAAAATTATTCGAAGGTGTTGAGATTGGTCTAAAACGTTTTATTTACGAAAACGGAAAATGGAAAGAAGATAATGAAGGTCAGTATGTTGCTAAGACAACAACAGATAAGGATGGTCATTATGTATTCGATAATCTTGATACTTATGTAAACGAAAATGGTGAGAACAAGTTATACGGCTATGAAGTTTGGGTAACTAAAGATCCAAGCGGTTATGCTAAGACAAAATATGGTAAGGATAGCTTCTTACTCGTTAACGATCACATCCTTAAGAATGACACAGATACACCGGAAATAATTGACGGTAAGACAGTTGTAGCTCATAAGATTACAGACCAGGATGACATGACAGGTATTGATAATACTTATAATGTAAATGACTACTATGTAATTATGGCAGAGGTTGCAAGCAATTATGATGCCGGCTACATCAAAGAAGAAAAAGGCTCAATAAGCGGTACAGTATTCGATGATGTAAATTACGATGGTAAGATTGATGAAAACGACAAGTTCTTTGAAGGATTTGAAGTTGGACTTAAACAGTTTGTATATGAGGATGGCAAGTGGAATCCGACAAATGAAGGTGATTTCATAGCAAAAGCTACAACAGATAAGAATGGAAATTATACATTCGATAATCTTGATACTCATAAGAAGGATAACGGAACTAATAAGTTATACGGTTATGAAGTTTGGGTAATAAAAGATCCAGACGGCTACGCCGTAACAAGATATGGTGATGACAGTTATCTACTTATAAGTGGACAGATTGTAAAAGCTGATACAAAGCTTGACGAAATCTTTGATGGTAAGACAGTTGTAGCTCACAAGGTTACAGATAAGGATGACGTTACAGGAATCGATGATGTTTACTTTGCAGAAGGCTACAATGTAGTTAAGGCAGAAGATGTTAAGAACTACAATGGAGGTTATGTAAAAGAACAGAAGGGTTCAATAAGTGGTACAGTATTCGATGATGTAAACTATGACGGTAAGATTGACAAAGACGACAAGTATTTTGAAGGCTTTGAAGTTGGACTTAAACAGTTTGTATACGAAGATGGCAAGTGGAATCCGACAAATGAAGGTAATTTCATAGCAAAAGCTACAACAGATAAGAATGGAAATTATACATTCGATAATCTTGATACTCATAAGAAGGATAACGGAACTAATAAGTTATACGGTTATGAAGTTTGGGTAATAAAGGATCCAGACGGCTATGCAGTAACAAGATACGGTGACGATAGTTACTTACTTGTAAGTGGACAGATTGTAAAAGCTGATACAAAGCTTGACGAAATCTTTAATGGTAAAACAGTAGTAGCTCATAAGGTTACAGATGAGGATGACGTTACAGGAATCGATGATGTTTACTTTGCAGAAGGCTACAATGTAGTTAAGGCAGAAGATGTTAAGAACTACAATGGAGGTTATGTAAAAGAACAGAAGGGTTCAATAAGTGGTACAGTATTCGATGATGTAAACTATGACGGTAAGATTGACAAAGACGACAAGTATTTTGAAGGCTTTGAAGTTGGACTTAAACAGTTTGTATACGAAGATGGCAAGTGGGTACCAACTCATGATGATAAATTTATCAGTACCACAAAGACAAATAAGAATGGTGAATACACATTCGATAATCTTGATACTCACAAGAAGGATAACGGAACTAATAAGTTATACGGTTATGAAGTTTGGGTAATAAAAGATCCAGACGGCTACGCAGTAACAAGATACGGTGACGATAGTTACTTACTTGTAAGTGGACAGATATTAAAGGCAGATTCAAGCTTAAATGAAATGCTTGATGGCAAGACAATAGTTGCTCACAAGGCAACAACTGCTGAAGATAAGAAGGGCGTTGATGATATTTACATGGCTGAAGGTTACAACGTAATCAAGGCAGAACATGATAAGAATTACAACGCAGGCTATGTTGAAGAACAGAGAGGTTCAATAAGCGGTACAATCTTTGAAGATGTAAATTACGATGGCAAGATTGACGAAGACGACAAGTTCTTTGAAGGATTTGAAGTTGGACTTAAACAGTTTGTATATGAAGACGGTCAGTGGGTACCAACTCATGAGGAGGACTTCATAAGCACTACAACAACAGATGCCAACGGTGGATACCTGTTCAGTAATTTGAACACACACAAGAAAGAAGAAGGATCTAATAAGTTATACGGTTATGAAGTATGGGTAATTAAAGATCCTGACGGATATGCCGTAACAAGATACGGTGATGACAGTTACTTGCTTACAAGTGGTCACATTATTAAGGCTGATACATCAATCAATGAAATGCTTGATGGAAAGACTGTAATCGCAAGCAAGATTACAGAAGATACTAATGTTAAGGGAATTGATGATCTTTACAAGGTTGAAGGTTACAACGTAATTCTTGCAGAACATAGTAAGAAGCACAATGGTGGCTACACTGAAATTAAGAAAGCAGCTATTTCAGGTTCTATATTCGATGACGTAAATTACGATGGTTTAATAAACGATGGTGATAAGATGTTAGAAAATGTAGAAATCGGATTAAAGCGTTTTGTATACAAGGACGGCCAATGGATGCTTGCTCCGGAAAATACAACAGGTCAGTTAGGAACAGGAACAACAGAAGATGTTGAATTCTTTGCTAAGACAAAGACTGACAAAGACGGTAACTATAAGTTCGATAATCTTGATACATTTGTTAATGAAGATGGAACAAACTACATGTATGGATATAAAGTATATGTAATTGACAAATCTGACAGACAGACAACTAAGTACGAGATGAACAATGGTGATAAGGATAGTTCACTTAGAAGCGATACTTTCGAAATTACTAAGAAAGAAGATGGCAGAGAAGAATTATTCAAGGGTTGTATTGTTTTAGCACAGAAAGCTGACAATGATGAAAATCCTAACACACCATACATAATCGAAGGTTATGATGTTGTTAAGGGAATTGACCGCGAACAGTATAACGGTGGATTCGTAGCAAAACGTGTTTACTCAATTTCAGGTTTTGTATGGGTTGACAAAGACCGAGATGGAATTAGTAATGAAAAGAAATACGCTAAGGGCGTTACTGTTACACTTGAAAAGTTATATCTTAACAATGGAAAATGGGTTAAGATAGACGAAGAAGAACCTGTAACAATGAAGACTGGCAAGGATGGAAAATACAAGTTCGATAACCTTGAGTTATACGGAAATGTTGATGAGAAACAGGTAGTATACGGATATCGTGTTAAGGTTTCAGAAATCCCAAGTCAGTATGGAGTTACAAAATTCCATGTTGAAGCTGAAGGAAACAAGAGTGACTTGAACGAAAAGACAGGCTATCTGGAAACAGAACAGGCATTGATGATTTTAGCAGATAAAGCTGATAACACAACACCGGCTGATTACAACGTAGACGGCTATAATATTTCATACGGATTCTCAGTAGAATCACTTGATGCAGGTATTATTCCTTACGGAGTAGGAAGCATTGCAGGTATTGTATTTGAAGATGCTAATGCAGATGGTATTATTGATAAGGGTGAACAGAAATTTGAAAACAAAGATGTTTACTTATTATACAAGAAGAAATCTGATGACAAGTTTGTTAAGTATCCAGGTGGAAAAGTTGTTACAGATAAGAGAGGATTCTTCAAATTTGAAAATCTTCCGGTTCTTGATGAAAATAATGAACCTTATGAATATCGTTTGACAATGGAAAAACCGGATGAACGTTCATTTACTAAGGATTATGAATTTGTAATATTTGGAAGCAAACAGGTTAATATTCTTGCTCCTGACACTTCTAAGGGTGCTAAGGACAAGGTAACAACAGGTATTACTCCAACAATTACATTGGCAATTCCAAGAAAGGCTAAGAGTTACTACAAGCTTAAATATGAGCTTGATGGTTACAATCATAAGAACGCTTATCTTGGATTTACCGCAGTAGAGAAATCTGATAAGATTCAGACCGGCTTAGACATGAAATATTGGTGGGCATTAGTACCAATGGTATTAGCAATGCTTGCAGGTGCAATATTATTGATATTCGGTAAAAAGAGAAGAAAGGAAGTAGAATAAGGGGATTTTTCCCCTTATTCTTTATTAAGAACATGAAAAATTTTAAAATGGATAAAAAAAACAAAATTATAGCCCTGATAGTTGTATTTTTAATTGCTGTTGTAATAGGGTTAATCATAGCGTTTTTTGCTGGAAAAGGGCAGAGATCACACGTTGTATTCAAAGGTGATTCATCTAAGGTTAATTTAAAACAGGATAGAGAAGATACATATTCCATTGGGGTTTCAACTTCCATAGCTGACAATCATCCATACAGTCATGATGATGAGGCAGCAGCAGTTCTAAAAAAACTTGTTTACGAACCATTAATAAATATTGACGGTAATTACAAAATTACTTACTGCAATGCAAAATCTATTACCTTCAACAAAGAAGGCAGGGAAGCCGTAGTGAAATTAAATACTGATAAAACTTACAGTGACGGCGAAAAAGTAAAAGCTTCTAATGTGGCACAGTCATACAGGTGGTTTAGATCACAGGACAATTCTTACAAAGATTTGCTTACAAGAATTTCAAGTGTGAAAGTTACAGATGATGAAACATTAGTATTTACTTTTAACACTGTTGACAGCAGAAATATTACAATATTTAATATTCCTATTATTTATCAGTCACTAAAGGAAAAGGATTATCCGTTAGGTACAGGAAAGTATGTTATTGATTCGGTTAAGGCGTACGATAATATTACATTAAAGCCTGGTAAAAATGGTAATTGTTCATACAAAACAGTCACAATAAAAACTGCTGATTTTAGCGACAAAACAAGGCTCATTAAATCACAGGATTATGACATGTTCTTATTTAATAAAGATGAGCATGGAGATGCAATCAAAAAGAACAAAGCCTATGATATTTACGAGTATGGCAAAGAAACAGGTTGGTTCTTAAAGCTTAACATTAAGAATAAGGACACAAAAAACGCCATTGGAAAATTAGTAGAAGGTGAAGAATTTTTCAAGAAAACAAGTGCAGAGGGGATTTATTCAGACGGAATGACAAATGCCTACGTTAAACCAAATTACTATTCATATCTGGATAGCGGAAACTTTGACAAAACAAAGAGTTTAACAATTGGTCATGACTACTCAGCAATAGCCAAAAACATTTACAAGGCTTTGGCTAAAAAGTTGAAAGAAGAAGGGGTTAAAACCACTGAAAAAGATTACGGAACAGAAGAAGTTCCAAAAGGTTTTAACGATGACATAACTGTTGCCTATGGTGCATATCAGGATATGATGGGCGACACCGATGCTCAGAAATTTTTCAAGGAAAATAATGGTATGGACGCTGAAGATTTCTATGATTGTTTCGAAAAGTTTTTTGCAACTGAAAACAACATAGTGCCAATAAGCAAAGACACTACATGGGTTGCATTCCTTGCAGGAAGAGACAACAAAGAAATTACAGAATAATATTAGGGATTGTTATATGAATGATGTATGACAATCCCTATACTTTCTATAGGGAAGGTATATGAATTGCATGTACACCATTAAAAATATACTGTGTGCAGGTGTGAAAATATGTAATCAATCCTCTCCTAAAATTGGTTACAAATTAAAAGGAGAAATGTAATGAAAAAGAAAAAAAGCAGAGGCATTAAATGGATTATAATTTTAATATTGTTATTAATTATTGTAGTAGCGGGAATTATAATTGGTCGTGAAATTTTCAGTCATAAAGTGGCACAACAGCGATTCAAAGAACTGTCAAAAGAAATCTCTAATGACAGTAAATCAGGAAGAGATTTAGATGCTTTATTTAAGAAAAATAAGGAGTGCATTGGCTGGGTATGCATAAAGAAAACAGCCATAGATTACCCTGTAATGCACACACCTAATGATCCTAAGAAATATTTGTATAAAAATTTTAACGGACAGTATAGTAGTTCAGGAACTCCTTTTTTAGATGCACGTTGTACAATAAATAGCAGTAACTGCATATTGTATGGACATAATATGCGTAATGGACAGCTGTTTGCTTCCCTAAAACAGTATGTAGATAAATCATATTATAAAAAACATCCGGAGGTAGAATTCCAAACAAAAAACGGAGATAATTTTTATAAGATTTTTGCTGTTGTTGCTTTAAAACAGGATGATGAATGGTACAACTTCATTGATGCACCAAATAGCAAAAATTTCAAGAAAAATATTACAGGAATTATGGAAAAAGTACTTTATACAACAGGAGTAAAACCTAAGTTTGGTCAGCAGTTATTAACATTGTCTACATGCTACGGTTCGGATGAAGATGGCAGATTAATTGTAGTAGCAGTGAAGAAAAAATAGTTATTAAATGGCAAGGAATGTTCTAAAGGACATTCCTTGTTGTTCTATAAATGAGAGAGGTTTTGTAGTCCTAATGTTTACACAATTTGTAAATTGTGATAGAATTATGGAAGTCTTGAAAAATGAAACAAAATTAAAGGGGGAACATATGATAAACATAGCAATATACAATCATGATGAAGATTATGTAAGACAAATCAAGAATACATTTCTAAAGTCAAATCTAAATAAAAATATAGTATTTCACAAATATAATTCAAAAGAAGATTTAATAAAAGCAATAAAGAGAGAACAAGCCCCATATATAGTTTGTTCAAAATTAGGTTTTGCAAATGAATATATATTATGTCATAGTGGACAGGATAGTTATAAAATAGCCCCTAAAGAGATTATGTATATAGCGATTGCAAAAAGAGGAGTTGATGTTTTTATAAACGAAAAGTTACAACAGAGGTTAAATATAAAAAAGGTGCATTGTAATAGGAGAATTTGTGAATTATATAAAATTTTGGAACATTATAATTTTGCTTACGCACATAATAGTTATATAGTAAATATGGAATATATACGGGGTAGAAAAAGACAGGAAATTCAATTATTGGATGGAAAAATACTTTCTGTATCGCGTTCGAAAACAAAAGAATTGAAGGAAAAGATGGAAAGTTATTACAGAAATTAAAAATAGGAAGCAATATTGAATATGAAAAAAGTGGACTTTAAATATACAAAAAATGACCATGAGGTTTTATTTATTGATAAAGAATGATATAGTAACTTCGATGTGTGAATTATAGTGCGCGTACTAATATGGTAAATTCATATATTTGAAAAAATAAAAAGTAAGGAGAGTAATTTGTATGAAACATATTAATTATAGCAAAAAAATAGGAACATTTATAGTAAGCTTAGCGTTGACAACAATGTTAGCAACATCAATTTGGGCAGCTGGATATAGTATTAAGGGAAACTTATCCGTAAATGTACATATAGTACCTATATTAAAAGATAATGCAACAGCTTATACAAGTGTATCAAGACCATCAAAAAAATACAATGATTGTGAGTCTAAAACAACTGTTAAAATTTATAATTCTGATGGCGATTGTAAAAAAGACTCGTATAATTTGAAAGGGGGAGCAGTATGGGATTTGCCGCTTAATGCCGGGGCGAAAGCTAGCATTAGAGCAGCGAAAAAAGCTGTAGGAACTCATAAGGCAAAAACATATAACACAAACAATAAGTGGGTATCAACAAAAAATACAATTTGGAAGAAGTAGGAAATAAAGTGAAAAAAGTATATTTAGCTATTAATAACATAAGGTTGATGTTAAAAAATAAAAGTATAATGATGTTAATAATATTTACAAGTATAACTTTATCGGTTTTAGGAATATTATTTTATTCAGGATATTTTTTATACGATTATTACCAATCGCAGACTGAAAACCAGGTGGAAATTTATTTACAGAAATCAACACAGAGTTCGGATATTATTAGAGTGATTGAGGAGTTGTCTTTAAAAGAAAAGGATATATCAGATATGTGTGTGTCAAATGGTAAGTTATCAGAAGGTAAGCTTATAGGTGAATACAATAAAACATGGAAAGAGCATATGCTGGTAGGACAATGTTATAGTATTGATGACAATAGACCATATTTATTAATGGCTGAATATCAAGTTGATAATATTGAAGGATACGAAAAACCAGTAGGTAAAAACATTAAAGTAGGTGGAAAAAAAATAAGAATTGGTGGGATAATTCCATATTCCCAATATGATAATTACATTTTGCCTGTTTATTATTATATTAACAATTATCCTACTGACTATATTATGATAAAGTATAATAATAGAAAAAACTCCTCAAAAATAGAAAAGACACTTGCGCAAAATACCATAGTAAAAAAATATAATATGAAAAGAAGTACACCATTTTTATCAGAAGATTTCATGGGAGCTTTTGTTCAAATTTTATTGATTTTTGCAGCGGTTATAATAAATGTATTATGTATGACTTATGCATGGTTAAGTACATTTAATAGAAAGTTCAAAATCTATGCAATATGTGGAGCGACAAAAAAAGACATAATCCATATTGCGTTAACTCAAACGGTAATTCTTATGTTCAGTGGAGTTTTAGTGGGAAATATATTGTTTGCCATTTTAAAGATGATAATAAGGAAATATGAGATAGTATATCAACAAAATTATTTGCCATACATAATTATATCAGGGGTGGTAATCATTCTTTTGGTAGGCTTTTCATATATTCTGGCAAAAAAGGCAACTAAGTCGGAGATTATATATAATATAGTGGAGTGATTATGAATACATTAAGAATTGCATACAGATTAACAAAAAAAAGAAAATGGTCATTATTTTTATTAACTGTGGAAATAATAATATGCTCTATAGTTATATTATCCACTTTAGGAAAAATCTTTTATTACTTTGAGACAAAAGATTTGGCATATTCTTTTGATGGAAAAAACATATATTATTTTTCACCATATACATACTATGATGACTTTTCCGCTGAAGAGCTACTTAGTCAAAAAGGTTTTAAAAATGTAGAAGTTTGTGAAATGCATGAATTGAAGATAGAATCAAAAAGTGATAGCGCTATAGCAGTGATAGGATATGATGACATCATTATGAAGAAGTTAAAATTAAATATTATAGAAGGGCAAAATATATCGTCATATACAGGTGATAATATTCCGGTAATTGCTATGGGAAATCGATTTAGAGTTGGAGATACAATAGTATTGTCGGACAAACAAATTTGTGAAGTTGTAGGAAAAATCTCAGAGGATAGTAGTGTAGTTAGATTTAATGCGTCAGCGTCTTCAGGAAAATCCTCAATAGAAGAAATATTAGCGACGGTAAGAGGGTGTGATTTAATTATGCCGTATGGGCCAAATTGTAGCTATTATAACAATTCAGAAATTGTAAAAATGGATTTACCGCAGGATTCCCAAATGATATATTGCAATGGTAAGAAATATCAAAGTGCTATAAAAATGTTAAGTGATTATGGTGCTATTACATCTGTAGAACAAATGCAGGAAAACTATAACAAAAGTAACAGAGAATTTCTTTTTACAAATGGAATTGTAGGAATAGTATTTTTGTTTCTTACAATGACAGGGATAGGTGGAATAAATTATATTCAAAGCAAAAATAATGATAAGTTTTATACTATTTTATTTATGTTGGGAATGAACAAGAATAAACGAATGTTAATTGAAACACTTAATACATTTTCAGTAATCGGAATTTCTGCTATTACAATGCTTATATTTGGTGGAAAAATTGCGGCAATAACATCACCTAAAGGAGTAGGTAGGATAGAAAACTGGATGTATATAGTGGTTGTTATAAACTTGTGCTTTATTTATGCAGTTTCATCTTTTGACTTTATAAAAAAATCAGGTAAAAGTAACATTATAGAATTATATAAGAAAAATAAGGAATAGAAAATGGGATTAGAACTTTCAAATATATACAAAGAATATGAAATAAATAGAGACAACGAAATTCAATCAGTGTTAAATGGTGTCAATTTAACTATTGCTGATGGCGAAATGATAGCAATAATGGGTAAATCAGGAGCAGGCAAATCCACCCTTTTACATATAATAGGCTTGTTGGATGTATGCGACCGGGGAAACTACAAGTTAGATGGTGAAGACATATCTGATTTTACTAATAAACAAAGGGCTAAAATTAGAAATGAAAAAATTGGATTTGTATTACAGGATTTTGGATTGGTTGAGGACGAAACTGTTATGGAAAATGTATCTCTTCCGTTAATGTTAAGTAGAACTTCTATGAAAAAAATAAGAGAAGTAGCCTTAGAAAAAATGAAAAAAGTAGGAGTGGAACATTTGTCAAACAAAAAGGTATCTGTTTTATCAGGAGGCGAAAAACAGAGGGTAGCAATAGCAAGGGCATTGGTATGTGACCCTGAATATATAATGGCAGATGAGCCTACAGGGGCTTTGGACTCGGTAAATGCTGAAAAAATCATGTCAATACTATCGTCTCTGAATAAAGAAGGAAAAACGGTGATTATTGTTACACATGATGAGACCGTTGCAAAAAAATGCGGTAGAATAATAACAATAAAAGATGGAAAGATAGAATAGCTAAATATTAAAACAGAATAATAAATAGCACCAGTTTGATGAAAAATAAAAAAGATTAGTGGTATCAGTAAATTAATCTTATTTATTTTTGGCTGGTGCTGTTTTTTAATTATCCCTTAATCTGTGATAAATAGCTGTTGTGATATATTTTACTATATGTTACATCTTCTCCAAACCAATCCGGTTTCTGAAAAGCATCAGCCTGTTCAACACTTGAAAATTCAACTTCAACTAAAAGCATTCCTGCAAATTTTCCTTTGAAAACATCTAACTCGGCGGTAAGTTTTCCGTCGTTAATTGGAATAAGATAGCGTACTTTTGAGATAATGTTGCCATCTGCTTTTTCTAACAAATGCTCATAACTTTTTTTATTCAGTGGAAGATTATATTCTTCTCTAGCCATCATGCCACTACCTTTGTAAGTAAGAACATAGTCATCGTCCTGTTTTCTAATCCTAACAACAGGAGCAGTGTTAAGATATGCCTGTTCAATTACATGATGTTCGTAACTGTCCAAATCTTTTGGTAAATCTGTAGGTATAAATTTTTTTTCTATTTCCATTCCCATATTATAATGAAACCACCTTTCTTAGTAACTCTAAAATTTTCACAATTTTATACACTGCTGTGAAAACATACAACATTACGAAAGCACGCTTCCGCTGCGTCCGCCTCGTAGCGGTTCTATCAAGCCGACTACGCTGCCTTGATGAACCGACGGGCTACCAGCACTTTCTTAAATGTTGTATGTTTCCCACAGCAGATATAATAAATTTATTACGAAAATATTTAATTAATAATTTTTTTACAATATTTTTTAGTATAACAAATATTATACCCTTATGATATAATTAAATTCGGTTATTTACTATTATACTTATGTTAATTATAGGTTAAATGATTATATTTGACACATTAAATAAACAGGAGGTTTTAAATGAAAACAGTATATGCATTTTTAGCAGACGGATTAGAGGAAGTTGAATGTTTGATGGTTGTGGATTTACTTAGAAGAGCTAAGTTGAATGTAGTTACAGTATCCATCAAGGAAGAATTAATGGTTGAAAGTTCTCATAAGGTTAAATTCTTTGCAGACAAGACAATAGATGAAATCGACTTTGAACAGGGCGATTGTATTTTCTTGCCGGGAGGAATGCCGGGAACAACAAATTTAAGTGAGTGTGGGACATTAAAGGACCATATCATTAAGTATAATGAACAGGGTAAGTGGTTAGCAGCAATTTGCGCGGCACCAAGTATTTTTAGCAGTCTTGGCATTTTGAAGGACAAGAGGGCAACTTCATTTCCAAGTTTTGCAGACAAGATGGAATGTAAGGAATATGGCGGTGGTGTTGTAAGAGACGGCAATATTATTACAGGAAAAGGTCTTGGAGTTGCATTAGAGCTTGGACTTGAATTAATATCATGTCTTATTGATGAGGAAACAAGTGGCAAAATAGCTGACCAGATTCAGTATAATTAGTAGAATACTGTTGAAAATATGTGTTTTAAAAGGTAGTGACAAGAAAAGGAAAGTATGATATAATCATACACTGCGTCAATAGGTTACTAGGCTATGACGAGTAAAATTCAATGAATTAAATGGGATACTCATACCCGTTTTGATAACAAGGAGGAAAAATAATGAGTTTACAGGTAGAAAAGTTAGAAAATAACACAGCAAAGCTTACTATTGAAGTACCGGCAGAAGAATTTGATAAGGCCATTCAGACAGCATATCAGAAGAACAAGAATAAATTTAACGTACCAGGATTTAGAAAAGGTAAAGTACCTTACGCTATGGTAGAAAAAATGTACGGTGCAGGCGTTTTCTATGAAGAAGCTGCAAACGAATTAATTCCAGATGCTTATGCAAATGCAGCAGCAGAAAGTGAATTAGAAATCGTTGCTCGTCCGGAAATCAATGTAACACAGATTGAAAAAGGAAAGCCATTTGTTTTCGAAGCTGAAGTAACACTTAAGCCTGAAATCAAACTTGGAAAGTACAAGGGAGTTAAGGTTGAAGCTATGGACACAACAGTTACAGATGAAGATGTAGCTGCTGAACTTGATAAGGTTAAGGAACAGAACGCAAGACTTGTAGCTGCTGACGATAAGGCAGTTGAAGACGGAGATCAGACAACAATCGATTTCGAAGGTTTTGTTGATGGAGTAGCATTTGAAGGTGGAAAGGGTGAAGATTATCCGCTTACAATTGGTTCACATTCATTTATTGATACTTTTGAAGAACAGCTTATTGGAAAGAAAGTTGGCGAAGAAGTAGAAGTAAACGTTACATTCCCAGAACAGTATCAGGCTAAGGAACTTGCAGGAAAGCCAGCAATGTTCAAAGTAACAATTAAGGAAATTAAAGTTAAGGAATATCCTGAATTAGATGATGATTTCGCACAGGATGTTTCAGAATTTGATACATTAGATGAATACAAGGCAGACATTAAGAAGAATCTTGAAGAAAAGAAAGCACAAGAAGCTGAAGCTGATAAGGAAAGCAAGGTAATTGAAGCAATCGTTAATGATTCAGAAATGGATATTCCTGAAAAGATGATTGAAGCTCAGAGCCAGCAGATGGTTGAAGAATTTGCACAGAACATTGCTATGCAGGGAATTTCTTTTGACCAATACATGCAGTTTACAGGTACAACTGTAGATCAGCTTACAGAACAGGTTAAGCCACAGGCTGAAGCAAGAGTACAGTCAAGCTTAGTTCTTGAAGCTATTGTTAAGGCTGAAAAGATTGAAGCATCAGATGAAGAATTTGATGAAGAAATCAAGAGAATGGCTGAAAGATATCAGATGGAAGCTGATAAGGTTAATGAATTATTATCAGATGATGATAAGAAGAACATCAGAGCTGACATCTGTGCAAGAAAGGCTGCTAAGTTAGTAGTAGAAAAAGCTAAATAAGATATTTGTTAGCATTTATTAAGGAGGTATAGATTATGGCATTAGTACCTTATGTCATTGAACAGAATTCACGTGGTGAACGTTCATATGATATTTACTCAAGATTATTAAAGGACAGAATTATTTTCTTAGGAGAAGAGATAAATGATGCAACAGCAAGTGTTGTTGTAGCACAGCTTCTATTTTTAGAATCAGAAGATCCTGGAAAAGACATTCATATGTATATCAATAGCCCGGGCGGTTCTGTTACAGCCGGTATGGCTATTTATGACACAATGAATTATGTAAAGTGTGATGTTTCAACTACTTGTATCGGTATGGCGGCAAGTATGGGAGCATTCCTCTTATCAAGTGGTGCTAAAGGAAAGAGATATGCCCTTCCAAATGCAGAAATTATGATTCATCAGCCACTTGGCGGTGCACAAGGACAGGCTACAGAAATTCAAATAGCTGCAGAGCACATTTTAAAGACTAAAAAGAAATTGAACGACATTTTGGCAGCAAATTCAGGTCAACCCGTTGAAGTTGTTGAAAAGGATACTGACAGAGACAACTGGATGAGTGCAGATGAAGCTAAAGAATATGGTTTAGTAGATCAGGTAATTAAACAGAGATAGAATGAATAAGGCACCGCAATTACTGTGGTGCCTTATGTTCAAATTTAGATTAATGCGAGGTTATTATGGCGAATAAAAATATAACTGATAACAATTTGCGCTGTTCTTTTTGCGGTAGAAGTGAGAATCAGGTTAGAAGACTTATAGCAGGTCCGAACAATGCATACATTTGTGATGAATGTGTTGAGATTTGTGCAAGCATAGTTGATGATGAAATCTATGGTGATGAAAAGAAAAGTGCAAATGAGGAAATCAATTTACTAAAGCCTAAAGAAATAAAAGAATTCTTGGATCAATATGTTATTGGACAGCAGGAAGCAAAGAAAGTTCTTTCAGTTGCTGTTTACAATCATTACAAGAGAGTATTGGCTGACAAGGATTTAGATGTAGAATTACAGAAATCAAACATATTACTTTTAGGTCCAACCGGTTCAGGTAAAACATATCTTGCTCAAACATTAGCCAAAATTTTAAATGTACCTTTTGCAATTGCAGATGCTACAACATTAACAGAGGCTGGTTATGTTGGTGAAGATGTTGAAAATATTCTGCTTAAATTAATTCAGGCAGCAGACTATGATATTGAGAGAGCAGAACATGGTATTATTTATATAGATGAAATTGATAAGATTACAAAGAAATCAGAGAATGTTTCTATTACAAGAGACGTTTCAGGTGAAGGTGTTCAGCAGGCTTTGCTTAAGATTTTAGAAGGAACAGAAGCCAGCGTTCCACCACAGGGTGGTAGAAAACATCCACAGCAGGAACTTATCCCTATTGATACTACAAATATTTTATTTATTTGTGGTGGAGCTTTTGCAGGACTGGATAAGATTATTGAAAGAAGACTTGATAAGAGTTCAATAGGTTTCAATACTGAAATTGCTGAGAAATCTGAAATTGTTGAAGATGAATTGTTGAAGGAAGTTATGCCGGAAGATTTAGTTAAGTTCGGTTTGATTCCTGAATTTATCGGAAGAGTACCGGTAACAGTTACATTAGATTACTTAGATGAAAAAGCATTAGAAAAGATTTTAACAGAACCAAAGAATGCTTTAGTTAAACAGTATAAGAAATTGTTTGAGTTAGATGGAGTTAAATTAACATTTACAGATGAAGCGATAAACGCTATTGCCAAATTAACTGTTAAGAGAAAAACAGGTGCAAGAGGCCTTAGAGCAATTATTGAAAATGTTATTATGGATATTATGTATGAGACACCATCTGACGAATCAATAAAAGAATGTATTATAAATGAAGATGTGGTAAATGGATTAGCGGATCCTGAAATAATTTATAATTCGGTAATCCCTAAAAAGAATACTACAAAAAAGAAATAATTAGCCACATTTAAGTTGCTATTACAAGGAGAAGACATGTCAGAGAACTTAAAAACTTTTCCGGTTATACCATTAAGAGGCCTTACTATTATACCGGGAACAACTGTTCATTTTGACGTTCGCAGAAAAGCATCAATTGCAGCAGCAGAAGAGTCAATGATTGACGATAAAGAATTGTTTGTTGTTGCACAAAAAGACCCGGTGGAAGACACACCGGGTTTTGATGGTATATACAAGGTTGGAACAGTTGTAGTTGTAAAGCAGTTAAATAAACTTCCCGATGACGTGGTAAGAGTTATGGTGGAGGCAAAAGCCAAAGGAGAAATACAGTCTTTATACATGGCTGATGGACATTTTGCCGGGGAAGTTTCAATTATAGAAGAAGATAAAAATACTTTAACAGAGGCGCAGGAAGAAGCTTATGTTAGAGAATTAAGAGATACTTTAAAATTATTCGAGGGTAAGGTAAGAGAATTATCTCCTTCAAGTTTAAGAGGTTTGTTAGATATTAGTAATATTGAAACTCTAATGAACCAGATTTTAATGAGAATAAAAGTAGGATATAAATTAAAACAGGAATACTTGGAACAGAACAGTATTGAAGATAAATTTACTACTATATATTCGTTTCTTGCAAAAGAAAATGAAGTTGCACAGGTTAGAAATGAGATTATAGAAAAAGTTAAACAACGTTTAGAAAAAAGTCAGAAGGAACATATTCTTCGCGAACAGATGCAGATTATCAAAGAAGAATTAGGGGATGACTTTGACGCAGAAACAGATCAGCTTGAAGAGAAGATTAATAATTTAAACGCAGATGACAGTGTTAAAGAAAAATTATTAAAAGAACTTTCAAGATATAAATCAGCCATGGGTAATCCGGCAGAAGGTAACATTATTAGAACCTATTTGGAAACAATGTTAGATTTGCCATGGAACAATGAAACAGAAGAAAATCCCAACCTGCAGAATGCAGAGGAAATTTTAAATAGAGACCATTACCAATTAACTAAAGTTAAAGAAAGAATTTTAGAATTTTTAGCTGTAAGACAATTGACTATGGCAAAGGGTGAGGCACCGATTATTTGTCTTGTGGGACCTCCAGGAACAGGTAAGACAAGTATTGCAAAATCAATTGCAGAGGCACTTAACAAGAAATATGTTAGAATATCATTAGGTGGTGTTAGTGATGAGTCAGAAATTCGCGGACACCGTAAAACATATTTAGGAGCAATGCCAGGTAGAATCCTTAAAGGACTAAAGCAGGCAGGAAGTTCTAATCCTTTAATTTTATTTGATGAAATAGATAAAATGGGACAGGGAGTTCATGGAGATCCGGCGTCAGCCTTATTAGAAGTGTTGGATTCAGAGCAGAACTCAAAGTTTAGAGATAATTACGCTGAAATACCAATTGATTTATCAAAGGTTTTATTTGTGGCAACAGCTAATGACGCAGGCACAATTCCAAGACCTTTACTTGACAGAATGGAAATAATAGAAATTGAAGGTTATACTCAAAACGAAAAATTCCATATTGCCAAGGAACATTTAATTAGTAAAGAATTTGAAAAAAATGGTATAAAGAAAAGCTGGTTATCCATCACAGATGAAGCAATTAACAGTATTATCCGCTACTATACAAGAGAAGCAGGTGTAAGACAGTTAGAAAGAGAAATTTCAAAGATTTGTCGCAAGGCAGCAGGTCTTATTATCAAAAACAACAAAAAGCGTTTAAAGGTTACTTCAAAGAATATTGAAAAATATCTTGGCAGAAAGATTTTTGACGATGACAAGGCTAATGAAAAGAATGATATTGGTATTGTAAGAGGACTTGCCTGGACAGCAGTTGGTGGAACAACTTTACAAATCGAAGTAAACACAATGCCTGGCAAGGGTCAGTTGAAATTAACAGGTCAGTTAGGCGATGTTATGAAAGAATCTGCACAGATTGCACTTTCTTATGTAAGAAGCATTGCAGGTAAGTATGGCGTGGCAGATGATTACTTTGAAAAACATGACATACATATTCATGTTCCGGAAGGGGCAGTGCCAAAGGATGGACCGTCAGCAGGTATCACTATGGCAACAGCAATACTTTCGGCTGTTACAAACAGAGAAGTGAACTGTAAAGTTGCAATGACCGGTGAAATTAATTTACGAGGGAAGGTTATGCCAATTGGTGGATTAAAAGAAAAGTTATTGGCAGCAAAGAACGCAGGTATTAAGATTGTAGTAGTACCTAAGAAGAACAAACCAATGCTTGAAGAAATATCAAAAGAGATAACAGGCGGAATGAAAATTGTTCTGGCTGAAACAATGGATGATGTTATAAAGATTGCATTAGTTTAGAATTTGATTTACAGTGAAAGATAGGAGAGAAGATGATAGTTAAAAATGTTGAATTGGAAACAGTTTGTGGAATAACAAGTAAATTACCGGAAAATACAATGCCGGAAATTGCTTTTGCAGGAAAGTCAAATGTAGGAAAATCATCATTAATAAATGGTTTGGTTAATAGAAAAGCATTGGCTAGAACATCTTCTCAGCCGGGAAAAACTCAGACAATTAATTTTTACAATGTAAATAAGGAAATGTATTTCGTAGACCTACCGGGGTATGGTTATGCCAGCGTGTCTAAGGAAATAAAAGCAAAGTGGGGCAGGATGATTGAAAATTATCTTCATACTTCACAAATGCTGCAGGCAGTGTTTTTGTTAATAGACATAAGACATGAGCCATCAAAGAATGACTTTAATATGTATGAGTGGATTTTGGCAAACGGTTATGAACCGATTATTATAGCAACTAAGTTAGACAAGATAAAAAGAAGTCAGGTTCAGAAGAACATCAAAATGATTCGTCAGGGATTAAACGTAATTCCGGGAACAAAGATTTTACCATTCTCAGCTCAGACAAAGCAGGGAAAAGAAGAAATTTTACAGGTTATAGAAGAATTAGCAAAAGGTACAGTAGAGGAGTAGAATATGGCAATAGAAACAGAAACTTTATACAAGTTAATGATTATGCATATGTTAAATAAAGTAGAATTTCCATTGACTAACTCACAGATTGCACAATTCTTTTTGGAAAATGAATATACAAATTATTTTGCTGTGCAGAAAGCAATTAATGAACTTATTGAGGATGGGTTTGTTTTTTCAAATGTAAACAGAAATACATCATATTACCATTTATCATCAGAGGGAAGAGAGAGTCTTAAATTCTTCGAGAACAAGATACCTAACCAGGTTATTGATGATATAGATATGTTTTTGGTTGACAACAGATACGAACTTAGAAACGAAGTAGGTACGGTGTCTGATTATTACAGGGCTTCTAATGGGGACTATGTGGTACATTGTCAGGTAAAAGAAGGTGACAGCACGTTAATTGAGCTGAATATTTCAACCCCTGATAAGCACATGGCATCTAAGATGTGTACTAATTGGGAAGCAATGAACAACAGTCAAAAAATATATCAGTTTGTAATTGATAATCTTACTAAGTAATTGGAGGAAAAAGTGGCACATATTGATCAGAGTAAAATTAGAAATTTTTGTATTATAGCTCATATAGACCATGGTAAATCAACTTTGGCAGACAGAATAATTGAAATGACAGGTCTTTTAACAAACAGGGAAATGCAGGCTCAGGTTCTTGACAATATGGAACTTGAAAGAGAAAGAGGCATTACAATTAAGTCTCAGGCAGTTCGTACTGTTTACAAGGCAAAAGATGGCGAGGAATATATTTTCAATTTAATTGATACACCGGGCCATGTGGATTTTAACTATGAGGTTTCGAGAAGTTTGGCAGCATGTGATGGTGCAGTGTTGGTAGTTGATGCGGCACAGGGCGTTGAGGCACAGACTTTGGCAAACGTTTATTTGGCATTAGACCATGACTTGGAAGTGTTTCCGGTTATTAACAAGATAGATTTACCATCAGCAGATCCTGACAGGGTAAAAGCTGAAATCGAAGATGTTATTGGTCTTGAGGCGGAAGATGCACCTCTTATTTCTGCAAAAACAGGTTTAAACTGTGAGGATGTATTAGAGGCAATTGTAAAAAATATACCGGCACCTACAGGTGATTCAAATGCACCTTTACAGGCTTTAATATTTGATAGCTTATATGATTCCTACAAAGGTGTAATTGTATTTTGCCGTATTAAGGAAGGTACTGTAAAGCCGGGAATGAATATAAAAATGATGGCAACAGGTGCAGTGGCAAATGTTGTAGAAGTTGGATATTTTGGCGCAGGTCAGTTTATTCCTTGTGATGAATTACCGGCAGGAATGGTAGGCTACATAACAGCCAGCATTAAAAATGTGTCAGATACAAAAGTAGGTGATACAGTTACAAATGCGGATGCCCCATGTGATAAGCCACTTCCGGGTTACAAGGAAGTTCAGCCAATGGTTTATTGTGGCTTGTATCCGGCTGATGGAGCAAAGTATCCTGATTTAAGAGATGCTTTAGAAAAATTACAGTTAAATGATGCAGCTTTGAAATTTGAACCTGAAACATCAATCGCTTTAGGTTTTGGTTTCAGATGCGGATTCCTAGGCTTGCTCCATTTGGAAATTATTCAGGAAAGACTAGAGAGAGAATATGGACTTGACCTGGTTACTACAGCACCATCTGTTATTTACAAGGTATACAAGGAAAACGGTGAGATAATTGAACTTACTAACCCAACAAACCTTCCTGATCCAAGTGAAATAGCTTATATGGAAGAACCTATTGTTAGTGCAGAGATAATGGTTACAACAGAATTTATCGGTGCCATTATGGAACTTTGCCAGCAACGAAGAGGAACATATATTAGCATGGAATATGTAGAAGGACAAAGAGCACTCCTTAAATACGATATTCCATTAAATGAAATTATTTATGATTTTTTTGATGCATTAAAGTCACGTTCAAGAGGTTATGCTTCTTTTGACTATGAATTGAAAGGCTATGAACAGGCTAAGTTAGTTAAGCTTGATATTCTTATTAATAAAGAAGAAGTGGATGCCTTATCATTTATTGTTCCTGAAGCATCAGCTTACGAGCGTGGAAGAAAGATGTGCGAGAAATTAAAGAAGGAAATACCAAGACAGTTGTTTGAAGTTCCAATTCAGGCAGCAGTTGGTAGCAAGGTAATTGCAAGAGAAACTGTTAAGGCAATGAGAAAAGACGTATTGGCAAAATGTTATGGTGGTGATATTTCCCGTAAGAGAAAACTTCTTGAAAAACAGAAGGAAGGAAAGAAGAGAATGCGTCAGGTTGGAAACGTAGAAATTCCACAGAGTGCATTTATGGCAGTTTTAAAATTAGACGAAGAATAGAATATATAGAAATATGTATTTGTGATTATAAGAATTTTTACAGTGCCAAAGAATACTAGATGTTAGTTTTCTTTGGCATTAGTTATATTGTAAGGAAGGATAAGAAATGAACAGTAAGCAGTTGGAAATATATATTCATATTCCTTTTTGCGTGAGAAAGTGTGATTATTGTGATTTTTTATCAATGAGCATGGACGAAGGTACAAAAAGAGAATATGTAAATGCTTTGGTTAGAGAGATAGAATTAAGCAAAGAAAAGATGGAAGGCAGAGTTGTTACAAGTGTTTTCATAGGCGGTGGAACGCCGTCAATTTTGCAGGAAAATTTTATTACAAAAATTATGGAGGCGGTAAAAAATAACTGTCAGTTATCTGATGATGCCGAGATTACTATTGAGTGTAACCCCGGAACTGTAACAGAATCAAAATTAAGTAGTTACAAAGAAGCAGGAATTAACAGAATCAGTTTTGGACTTCAGTCTGCAAATAATCAGGAACTTAGAAGCATAGGTCGTATTCACGATTTTACAAAGTTTAAAGAAAGTTATGAGTTGGCAAGAAAAGCAGGCTTTGAAAACATCAATGTGGACGTAATGAGTGCTTTACCAGGACAGACAGTTGAAAGTTACAAATATACGTTGGAAAGAGTGCTGGCATTGGAGCCGGAGCATATTTCCGCTTATAGCCTTATTGTTGAAGATGGGACGCCACTTCAGGAAAGAGTCCAGGAGGCGGAAAGCAAAAACATTAATATTTTGCCGGACGAAGATGCTGAAAGAGAAATGTATTATTTAACTGAAAAAATGCTGGAAGAAAACGGATATGTACATTATGAAATATCAAACTATGGCAAGCCGGGATTTCAGTGCAGGCATAATATAGGTTATTGGAAGAGAGTGGATTATTTGGGCTTTGGTCTTGGCGCGGCTTCTTTATATAACAACAGCAGATACAGTAATACCGAAGATATTGATAAATACATTAGTTTGCTTTTGGATGGCAAAGATACAGATAGTGATTTTTACGGCGACAGTTTTATTTATCAGGATGACATCTGGGATATAACAGAGGATGCCATTTCTGTAATAGAAGGAAAAATCCAGCGTTTAACAGAAAAAGATAAAAAAGAAGAATTTATGTTTTTGGGACTTAGAATGATTGACGGAATTTCAAAAGAAGAATTTCATCAGGCATTTGACAGAAAATACGACAGCGTGTACGGAGAGGTAACAGAAAAATTAGTGCAGCAGGGACTTATAGAAGTCAATGGTGACAACGTGCGTTTAACTAAAAGAGGTGTGGATCTAAGCAATTATGCAATGTCTCAGTTTTTGTTGTAAGATTACTGTGACTTTGTGTAAGATTGTTATGTTTCGTGTAAGTTTAACAAGATTGGATTGCAATACAGAAAATTCTTTGATTCTTTTGGAATAGATAGTATAATATAAAACATATTATAAATTACAAACGGAAAAGAGGGATTATTATGGACAGAAAAACAATATGCATTTACGGATCATTCTCACCTTACGTTTCAGAAGAAAAGTTAAAACCATACTATGATATGGGAAAGAAGTTAGGAGAAAAGTACGACCTTATTTATGGAGGCGGTGCAGATAGTACACTTGGATATATGGCAAGAGGAATGCACGACGGAGGTGCTTACATAACAGGTGTATATCCAAAGGCATTTAAGAATATGAACGTGTTCAAAGGATGTGATAAGGAAATTGTTTGTGATTCAATGGCTGAGCGCAAAGGACATTTTGAATCGGAAGCTGACGTGTTCATTGTTTTACCAGGTGGCGTTGGAACAATGGATGAGTTATTTGAAGCAATTGTATTAATCGAAAAGTATATGATTGAAGGAAAAGTAATTATTTTTAACCACAATGGTTTTTATGATACATTACTTAAATTTATGGATGAAATGAAGGAACAGGGAATGTTCCACTGCGATTTATCAAGAGTGTATAGCGTTGCTAATACATTTGAAGATATTGAAGAGATGATTGTAAAATAATAAAAATTTGACTAAATTGCAAATGTGTAGTAAAGTACAAAATACAAGCTGTTCATAAAGTAAACTATTGTGAACAGCTTTTGTTTTGGTTAAAAGGAGATGCAGAATGATAAAATTTTTAATTGACTCAGGTTCTGATTATGATAAAGAACAGTTACAGGGAAAAGGGATAGAGTACATACCGATAGCGATTAGTGTAGGAGATAAGAGTTTTAGAGACGGTGAAATTTCTAAGGATGAATTTTATAAATTAACACAGGAATCAGATGAGTTCCCTAAAACAGCTCAGCCATCACCACAGGATTTTATTGACATATTTGAAAAAATTAAGGCAGATGGAGACGAGCTTATATGTATTTTACTTTCATCAGGTTTAAGTGGCTTGATTCAAAGTGCCACATTAGCTAAGAACATGGTTGAATATGATAAGATACATATAGTTGATTCATTATCAGCTACTTTTGTTATTAAGGTTTTGGTTGACTATGGCATACAGTTAAGAGACAGTGGCAAGACAGCAGAAGAAATAGTTGCGGCTATTAAAGAAATTCAGCCAAAGGTTAGAATGTATGCAGTGCTTGATACATTGGATAATTTGTATAAAGGTGGTCGTTTGTCAAAAATCGAAGCAGGAATTGGCACAATTGCAAAAATAAAACCTTTAATTTATTTTACAGAAGATGGAAAAGTAGGTATTAAGGCAAAGAGCATTGGAAAGAAAAAAGCTTTAAATGATATTATGAAGTTGATTTCAAACGACACAATTAATACAGACTTCCCGGTTTACAGTATATATTCAATTGGAACTGTAAATAATGAAACTTTTACAGACAGATTGAAAGAAGCTAATATTGAAGTTTCAGACAGATTACAGATTGGACCAACAATTGGTACACACATCGGACCTGAAGCATACGGAATTGTTTATGTAGCAGAGTAATTCTTGCTTTATGGTCTTACATAAGAACAAAGAAAATAAGAAAATATAAAGCATTAACATAAAATCAATTAAAGTGTTTATGTTAAAGAGAATAAGAAAGTTGTTGTTAGGATAATATTCTATAGTTTAACGGACTTAAGAGTATTAAAATAATGACAACTTTTTTTTACATTTAATTTACAATTCTTTTTAAAATAAAGTGTTGACAAAGAATATTGATAGTGATAGATTAGACCATAGAAAAGATGTTAGCACTCAAACAACACGAGTGCTAATAGTCTTAAAACCATAGAAAGGAGTAATCTATGGAACTGAATGAAAGAAAAGAAAAGATTCTGGATGCAGTAATTAGAAATTACTTAGAGACAGGGGAACCGGTTGGCTCAAGAACAATTTCTAAATACACAGATCTGAATCTTAGTTCAGCAACAATCAGAAATGAAATGTCTGATCTTGAGGAAATGGGTTATATAGTTCAGCCTCATACATCAGCAGGTAGAATTCCTACTGATAAAGGTTATCGATTTTATGTAGACCACATGCTCAAAGATAAGATGTCAGAATTAGATGAGCGTGAGAAGAAGGTTAGCGAGAAGGAAGACCTTTTAATTGAAAAAGTTGACAAGGTTGAGACACTTCTCCAGAATATGGCAAAGGTTTTAGCAAACAATACAAACTATGCCACAATGGTTTCTTCTCCAAAGTCTCAGGGAAACAAAATCAAATTCATACAGTTATCTGTACTTGAAGAAAAACAGTTGTTGTGCACAGTGGTTTCCGATAAGAACCACGTAGTGAATAAGATTGTTAATGTTGACAGAGTTGTAAGTCAGGAAATGATAGTGAGACTTAACGTGGCACTTAACACAGCACTTGCAGGTTTGGCTTTAGAGGAAATTAACTTAGGTGTTATTTCAGCATTGACTTCACAGGCAGGTGAATATGAGGATTTGGTTAATGAAGTGCTTAAGGCAATAACAGAAGCTATTTCCACTGAGGAGCAAATGAAGATTTACACATCAGGTGCAACAAATATTTTTAAATATCCTGAACTTAGTGACAAGGAGAGAGCAAGTCAGCTTCTTACCACACTGGAAGAAAAGTCACAGCTAACAGAATTGATTAACGAAAGTGATGAAGAAACCGGAATTCAGGTTTACATCGGAAACGAGAGTCCGGTTCAGTCCATGAAGGATTGCAGTGTTGTAACTGCTACTTACGAATTAGAAGATGGTTTCAAAGGAACAATCGGTATCATTGGTCCAAAGCGAATGGATTATGAAAAGGTTGTTGAAACCTTAAGAGTTGTAAAAGAACAGTTAAATGAAAACTTTAACGACAAAGAATAAATTTAGAAAGGAAAGTCCAATGGAAAAGGAAAATAAGGACTTGGAAGAAAACCAGAAAGTAGATGTAGAAGAAGCATCTGCAGTGGAAGAGAACCAAGAAGTTGAGAATTCAGAAGAGAAGACTGAAGAATCCAAGGAAACACAGGAAACAGAAGATGCTTCAGAAGAGAAAACTGAAAAGAAAAAGAAAAAAGGCTTCAAGCGAAAAGATAAGAGAGATGAGCAAATAGAAGAACTTAATGATAAATATCAAAGACTATTTGCAGAATTTCAAAATTTTAGAAGCAGAAGTGATAAAGAAAAAACAGCAATGTTTGAAACAGGCGCAAAATCAATTATTGAAAAGATTTTACCTGTAGTTGATAACTTCGAAAGAGGAGTTGCAGCACTTAGTGAAGAAGATTTAGAATCACCTGTAGGACAGGGAATGAATCTTATATATAAACAGTTACTTCAGACTCTTGAAGATATTGGAGTTGAAGCAATTGAGGCGAAGGGAAAGGAATTTGATCCTGAACTTCACAACGCTGTAATGCATGAAGACAATGACGAACTTGGTGAAAACGTTGTGTCAGAGGAATTACAGAAAGGTTATAAATACAGAAATACAGTGGTAAGACACAGTATGGTAAAAGTAGCTAATTAGTTTTATTTGAAATAATCATATATTTATTAGGAGGAAAATAAAATGGGAAAGATTATTGGTATTGATTTAGGAACAACAAACTCATGTGTAGCTGTTATGGAAGGTGGAGAACCTACAGTTATCACAAATGCAGACGGAGCAAGAACAACTCCATCAGTAGTAGCATTTAAGAAAGATGGAGAAAGATTAGTTGGTGAGCAGGCTAAACGTCAGGCTGTTACAAACGCAGAAGGAACAATCTCATCAATTAAAAGACATATGGGAACAGATTACAAGGCAAATGTAGCAGGAAAAGAATATACACCACAGGCTATTTCAGCTATGATTCTTCAGAAGTTAAAAGCTGATGCAGAAGCTTACCTTGGTGAAAAAGTTACAGAAGCTGTTATTACAGTACCTGCTTACTTTAACGATGCTCAGAGACAGGCTACAAAAGATGCCGGTAAGATTGCAGGACTTGATGTTAAGAGAATTATCAACGAGCCAACAGCAGCAGCTTTAGCTTATGGTCTTGATAACGAAGGGGAACAGAAGATTATGGTATACGATTTAGGTGGTGGTACATTTGATGTATCTATTATCGAAATCGGTGATGGTGTAATCGAAGTTTTAGCAACAAACGGTGATAACAAACTTGGTGGTGATGACTTTGATAAGAAAGTTATGGACTACATGGTAGCAGACTTTAAGTCAAAGACAGGAATTGACCTTTCAGGTGACAAGATGGCTATGGAAAGAATTAAAGCTGAAGCAGAAGATGCAAAGAAGAAACTTTCATCAGCTACTCAGGTTGAAATTAGCATCCCATTCATTACAGCAAATGAACAGGGACCACAGCATTTAAATATGACACTTACAAAGGCTAAATTTGATGAATTAACAAGAGATTTAGTTGAAAGAACAGCAATCCCAGTACAGAATGCTTTAAAGGATGCAGGAATTTCAGCATCAGAACTTAGCAAGGTATTATTAGTTGGTGGTTCTACAAGAATCCCAGCTGTACAGGATAAGGTAAAACAGTTAACAGGTCATGAACCATCAAAGAAGATGAATCCTGATGAATGTGTTGCACTTGGTGCTTCAATTCAGGGTGGTAAATTAGCAGGTGATGCAGGTGCCGGCGATATCCTTCTTCTTGATGTAACTCCACTTTCATTATCAATTGAAACAATGGGTGGTGTAGCTACAAGACTTATTGAAAGAAACACAACAATTCCTACAAAGAAGAGCCAGATTTTCTCAACAGCAGCAGATAACCAGACAGCCGTTGATATCAATGTTGTACAGGGTGAAAGACAGTTTGCCAGAGATAATAAATCACTTGGTCAGTTCAGACTTGATGGAATTCCACCAGCAAGAAGAGGTGTTCCACAGATTGAAGTTACATTCGATATTGATGCAAACGGTATCGTAAATGTATCAGCTAAGGACCTTGGAACAGGTAAGGAACAGCACATCACAATTACAGCAGGTTCAAATATGTCAGATGAAGATATTGATAAGGCTGTAAAAGAAGCTGCAGAATTTGAAGCAGCTGATAAGAAACGTAAGGAAGCAATTGATGCTAAGAACGAAGCTGATTCAATTATCACACAGACAGAAACAGCAATGAATGAAGCTGGTGATAAATTAGCAGATGCTGATAAGCAGGCTGTTCAGGCTGACATTGATGCATTAAAAGCAACAGTAGCAGCAATTGGTGAAAATGAACCAACAGAAGCTCAGGTTGAAGAATTAAAGGCTGGAAAAGAAAAATTAATGAATTCTGCACAGCAGTTATTCTCAAAGATGTATGAACAGGCACAGGCTGCAGGAGCACAGGGTGCAGGTCCTGACATGGGAGCAGGTTCAAAACCGGAAGATGATGTAGTAGATGGAGACTTTACAGAGGTTTAAAATAGATCATGGCAGATAAAAGAGATTATTATGAAGTGCTAGGCGTTGATAAGAACGCTGACGAAGCAACAATAAAGAAAGCATATAGAAAATTAGCCAAGAAATATCATCCCGATGCAAATCCGGGTGATGAGGAAGCTGCCACAAAATTTAAAGAGGCATCTGAAGCATACGCAGTGCTTAGTGATGCAGACAAGAGAAGACAGTATGACCAGTTTGGTCATGCTGCCTTTGATGGTGGTGCAGGTGGCTCCGGCGGATTTGATTTTAACAATTTTGACTTCGGTGATATTTTTGGCGGAAGTGGATTTGGAGACATTTTTGGCGACCTATTCGGTGGCGGTGGACGTAGAGGCCCTAGCAATGGACCAAGACGTGGAGCCGACGTTAGAACAGGACTCCGTATTACTTTTGAAGAGGCTGTATTTGGCTGTAAGAAAGAAGTTACAATTAACTTTAAGGAAGAATGTAGCACTTGTAAAGGTAGTGGAGCAAAGCCAGGCACATCTCCTGAAACATGTAGCAAATGTGGTGGTAAAGGACAGTATGTATCACGTCAGCAGACTATGTTTGGCATGATGCAAAGCACACAGGTTTGCCCGGACTGTAATGGTACAGGTAAAGTCATTAAAGAAAAATGTCCGGACTGTCATGGAGCAGGCTACAAGTCTACAAGAAAGAAAATCACAATTGATATCCCTGCAGGTATAGACGATATGCAGAGAATCAGAAAAACAGGAGAAGGCGAGCCTGGAACAAATGGCGGTCCAAGAGGTGATTTACTTGTAGATATCAGAGTAATTCCAAGTAATGAATTTGAACGTAATGGAATGGATTTATATACAACAACATCTATATCTTTTGCACAGGCTGCTTTAGGTGGCGACATTCGTGTTAAGACAGTAGATGGCGATGTTAAGTTCAACATTAAGCCTGGAACACAAACAGGTACCCGCATTAGATTAAGAGGAAAAGGTGTATGCAATGTACACAATCAGAATGCAAGAGGTGATCAGTATTCAACATTAGTTGTTAAGGTTCCAACAAAACTTAACAATGAACAAAAAGACTTAATCAAGAAACTTGACGAGATTTCAGGAAATTCATTAAAGGAATTTGATGATAACAAATCAGAACACGAGAAAACAAAAAAGAAGAAAAAGAAATTTTTCTAGTTTAGGAAATATGGATGGAAAAGAGCTGTCGCTTTAACAATTTAGAGTTGTTAAGGCACGGCTCTTTTTGGTTATATCTTATTTGTGTGGCTCTATTCATTCTTTTGTCTTTTGGCTTAATTTGCTATTGTTCGGGGGATACAGTTATGGCAGGTATTATGGTGTTTCCACCCTTTAGAAGTTATAACAATCTAAAGGGGTGGAAAAAACTGAAAGTATACAAAAATATGATAAGAGAAAAATGAAGAAGTCCTTGGAAATCCACCCCTAAGGAGTCATAACAATCTAAAGGGGTGGAAAAAACTGAAAGTATACAAAAATATGATAAGAGAAAAATGAAGAAGTCCTTGGAAATCCACCCCTAAGGAGTCATAACAATCTAAAGGGGTGGAAAAAACTGAAAATATAGAAAAATATGAGAAGAAAAAATCGAAGAAATGTCAGGAAATCCACCCCTAAGAAGTTATAACAATCTAAAGGGGTGGAAAGATTGAAAATATCTAAAAATGATAAGAAAACAAATGACAAGAAAATTGATAAATTTGCTTAAATTCTCTATGTGTGTTATGATATTTTAGTTTTATAGTAATAATTTATAAATATGAATTGAAAAGAAGATTGGAGTTTCTATGAAGTGGAATAAATATAGATTGAAAACTACAACACAGGCAAGTGATTTCGTGTGTAGTATTTTAATTGATCTTGGAATAACAGGTATGGAAGTTGAAGATAATATACAACTAACAGAGGAAGAGAAAAAAGCACAATTTATAGATTATTTAGCAGATTTGCCGGAAGATGATGGAACAGCTTATGTAAGTTTTTACACAGAGGAAGATTCACAGGATGCGGACAATGAAAAGTTACTTGATACTTTGAGAGAAAAGTTAAAAGAAGCAAAGTCATTTCTAGATGTAGGTGAAGGCACAATCGAGAAAACTATGACAGAAGATGTAGACTGGGTAAACAATTGGAAGAAATATTTCAAGTCATTTACAGTAGATAATTTCTTCATTAAGCCAACTTGGGAAGAACTTGATGAAAGTCACAAGAACATGGAAATGATAGAAATTGATCCGGGAACTGCATTTGGCACAGGAAAACATGACACAACTCAGCTTTGTATTAAGCAGCTTATAAAATATGTAAAGCCGGGAGATAAAGTTTTGGATTTAGGTTGCGGAAGCGGCATACTTTCAATTGTTGCAAAAAAACTAGGAGCAGCAGAAGTTACAATGACTGACATTGACCCGGCGGCAATTGAAGCTGTAGGAGAAAATTTTGCAGTAAATAAGATGTTAATGGACGATGTGGAAGTGCTTGCTGGAAATGTATTGGAAGATACAAAAATGCAGAAAAAATTTGAAACAGAGAAATATGACATTGTTGTGGCAAACATTTTGGCTGACGTAATTATTCCAATAGCAGGAATAGTTGACAGATTTTTAAAACCAAACGGCATATTTATTTCATCAGGAATTATTTATATGAAAGAAGACGATGTAAAAGAAGCCGTAAAAAAGAATGAAAATTTACAATTAACAGATGTGGTAAAGCAGGGCGATTGGCGCGCAGTTATGGCAAAATTACAGTAAAATATTTAGGAGAAAAAATGTACAGATTTTTTGTTGAACCAAATCAAATTGGGGAAGAATCAATAGTAATAGTTGGAAAAGACGTGAATCATATAAAAAATGTTTTGCGTATGAAAATTGGCGAGACAATCTTAATAAGTGATGGAAGTGACAAGGAATACATTTGTAGTGTGGAGAAAATTGCAGATGATGAAATCACAGCAAAAATAGAAGATATTAATGGCAAAACAAGAGAGTTACCAATTAAAGTTACTTTGTTTCAGGCATTGCCTAAAGGTGACAAAATGGAAACCATTATACAGAAAATGGTGGAACTTGGTGCTTATCAGATAGTGCCAATGTCAACAAAACGTTGCGTAGTGAAATTAGATGCAAAGAAGGCAGCTAATAAAGTGAAACGCTGGAATGCCATTGCGGAAAGTGCCGCAAAACAGTCAAAGCGCGGTATTATACCGGAAGTAGCAGAGGTTCATACTTTTAAAGAGGCTGTGGAAAAAGCAAAAGAACTGGATATGATTCTCATACCTTATGAAGAAGCAAAAAACATGGTATATACAAGAGAGATTATTTCAAAAATTGAACCAGGTATGTCTGTGGGAATTTTTATTGGCTCAGAAGGTGGTTTTTCTAAAGAGGAAGTTCAAACAGCAAAAGACAATGGAGCAGAAGAAATAACTCTTGGTAAAAGAATATTGCGTACAGAAACGGCGGGCATGACAGTGATGGCTGTTTTAATGTACTTAATGGAGGAATAAAATGGAAGCATATTTTGATAATTCAGCAACAACCAAGGTATCTGAAGCTGTAAAAGATATTGTTGTAAAAGTAATGGTGGAAGACTATGGAAATCCATCGTCAATGCACATGGTTGGCGTTAATGCTGAAAAATATTTAAAAGCAGCTCAGGAAAATATAGCTAAAATATTGAAGGTAGACCCAAAGGAAATTTATTTTACATCAGGTGGTACTGAGTCAAATAACTGGGCTATTAGAGGTGCAGTGGAAGCTAATAAGCGAAACGGTAATAAAATTATAACAACAATGGTTGAGCATGCTTCCGTAAAAAGTCCAATGAAGTATCTTGAAAATCAGGGATACGAAGTAACATATTTGCCCGTTGATGAGTATGGCGTTGTTAGCATTGATGCTTTAAAAGAAGCAATGAGCGAAGATACAATTTTAGTTTCAATAATGTATGTAAACAACGAGGTTGGAGCTATTGAACCTGTTGAAGAAATAGGTAAGTATATAAAAAGTGTAAATAAAAATGTTATTTATCACGTTGATGCAATTCAGGCTTTTGGTAAGCTGGAAATAAAACCAAGAAAAAGCAACATTGATGTATTGACGGTTAGTGGTCATAAGATTCATGGACCAAAGGGAACAGGTTTTATGTACCTAAAGAAAAATGCGAAAGTTAATCCATTTATTTTAGGTGGTGGTCAGCAGGAAGGAATGCGTTCAGGAACAGAAAATGTTCCGGGAATTGCAGGTATCGGACAGGCGGCAAAAGACTGTTATGATAATTTGCAGGAAAATGTTTCTAAAATGACAGAGTTAAAAGACTACCTAATTGACAGTTTGCAGACAATTGATGGTGTGACAATTAACAGTCGAAAAGGGGCAGAGGGTGCACCACACGTTGTAAGCGCAAGCTTTAGTGGAGTAAGAAGCGAAGTTTTATTGCACGCTCTTGAAGATAAAGGCGTTTATATTTCAGCAGGTAGTGCATGCTCTTCAAACAAGCCAGCCATTAGTGAAACTTTAAAGGCAATGGGCATTGGCAAGGATTTACTTGGTTCTACAGTTAGGTTTAGTTTTTGCAAAGACAACACAAAAGAAGAAATTGATTACGCCGTAGAGCAGTTAAAACAAATGTTACCAATTTTGAGAAAATACGTGCGTAGATAGAATGGCACATAAACGTAAGCACAGAAAATTACCGAAGAATAATATAGGCATAAGAGTGCATATATCCATATAGAACCATACAAGAAGAGCACGTTTGATTATCGAAAAAACACAAATATACCAGTATTTTTATAGGAGAAATATATGAGCGTAAGTACACATTTTATAGTTGGAGGAGAAAAGATGTTTAAATCGTTTTTAATTAAGTACGCCGAAATAGGTGTAAAAGGAAAAAACAGATATATTTTTGAAAATGCTTTAGTTGACAACGCCAAAAGAGCATTAGATAAAATTGATGGAGATTTTAGTGTAACAAAAGAAAACGGAAGAATTTATGCAATAGCAAATGCTGAATATGATTTTGATGAGGCAGTAAATGCACTTCAGCATGTATTTGGTATTGTGGGAATTTGTCCTATGGTTCAGATTGAAGATAATGGATTTGAAGATTTAGCACAGCAGGTAATTAAATATATTGATGAAACATATCCTGAAAAGAATTTTACTTTTAAGGTAATGGCCAGACGTGCAAGAAAAAATTATCCAATGAACTCAATGGAACTTAACGCAGAATTAGGTGGAAAAATCTTAGAGGCTTTTGAAGGCTTGAAAGTAGATGTTCATAATCCTGACATTGAAATTAATGTAGAAATCAGAAATCATATTAACATTTATTCAATGATTATTCCAGGACCAGGTGGTATGCCTGTAGGAACAGCAGGAAAGGCAATGCTTCTTTTATCAGGTGGAATTGACAGCCCTGTTGCAGGTTGGATGACTGCAAAACGTGGTGTTGTAGTTGATGCAGTATATTTCCATGCACCACCATACACATCAGAAAGAGCAAAGCAGAAGGTTGTGGATTTGGCAAAATTAGTTTCAAAATATTCAGGCCCAATGAATTTATACGTTGTTAATTTTACAGATATTCAGATGTATATTTACGATAAATGTCCCCACGATGAGCTTACTATTATTATGAGAAGATATATGATGCGAATTGCAGAATATTTCGCAAACAAAGAAAATGCTCAGGGACTTATTACAGGTGAATCAATTGGTCAGGTGGCAAGCCAGACAATGCAAAGTCTTGCTGCAACAAATGATGTTTGTACAATGCCTGTATTCAGACCGGTTATCGCTTTTGACAAGCAGGAAATTATTGATATTTCATTGAATATTGGCACATATGAAACATCAATTCTTCCATACGAAGATTGTTGTACAACTTTCGTTGCAAAACATCCTGTAACTAAACCTAACATTAACGTTATCAGAAATTCAGAAAAGAAGTTAGCTGAAGAAATCGACAGAATGTTTGAAGAAGCGGTTAATACAGCAGAATTAATTAAAATTCAGTAAGGTTAAAAGAAATCGATTTAAAATAAACAGATAAGTGACATGATAAAAGTGTTAGTTTAAAGTGGAGAAATGTTAATAAGAACAGTTTTTTCGAGAGAGTATGTTAATAGAAGTTTCTAAGAAGGTTTTTTATGTAATAAGAAATTCTTCTGGAATTTCTATTACATAAAAAATAGCCGGCTGAAAAGCCGGCTTACATAAGAAATTAAACTTATTTATATTTTTCTAAAACACTTAAAATTTCATCAAGATCTGTTTCGCTATGTATATTTAAATCTATTGGTTTTGAAAGGTCTAAACTAAAGATTCCCATAATTGATTTGGCATCAATAACATAACGACCTGAAACTAAATCAAAGTCACTATCAAATTTTGTAATATCATTTACAAAAGATTTTACTTTGTCTATTGAACCTAGATTGATTGTTACTGTTTTCATTTTTCAAACACCTCACTCTCTCAATTTCTTATGCCTACATAATACCACGTATTATGTGAATGTTCAATTACAACAAATAATAAAAATTATTTAAAAAATTAGTAAATTTGCTATAAAGGAGAAATAAATGCTTAAAGTTGCACTACACAATTTAGGCTGTAAGGTTAATTCCTACGAAACAGAAGCAATGAAACAATTGCTTGAAAACAATGGATATGAAATAGTTCCGTTTACAGATAAGGCGGATGTATATATTGTAAATACATGTTCCGTAACAAACATGGCTGACAGAAAATCAAGACAAATGCTTCACAAGGCGAAAAAGAAAAATCCGGAAGGGGTTGTTGTGGCAACAGGCTGTTACGTCCAAACAGCAACAGAAAAAATAAAAGAAGATTTGGCAATTGATATTGTTGTTGGAAATAACAAGAAAAAAGATATTGTAAATATTTTAAAAGAATATTTTGAAGATAAAGAAAAATCATTTGTTATTGATATAAATAATACAGATGAATACGAAGATTTTGAAGTTGCTACAGTTACAGAACATACCAGAGCACACATAAAGATTCAGGATGGATGTAACAATTTTTGCTCATATTGCATTATACCTTATGCAAGAGGCAGAATCAGAAGCCGTAAGTTGGAAAACATCAAAGAAGAAATTGTCAGATTATCTGAAAAAGGATTTCACGAGGTTGTTCTTACAGGAATCAATCTTGGCTTCTACAAAGACGAAGATAAAACATTAATTGATGTTATAGAAATGGCAGATTCAATTGAAGGAATTGAGCGAATCAGACTTGGCTCAGTTGATCCTGAAATTATAACAGAAGAATTTGTGGCAAGATTAAAACATGTTAAGAAGATGTGCCCACATTTTCATTTGTCAATGCAGAGCGGTTGCGACAACGTGCTTAAGGCAATGAATAGACATTACACAACAAAAGAGTATTTTGAGAAATGTGAGATGCTAAGAAGTATATATGAAAATCCTGCCATTACAACAGATATTATTGTTGGATTTCCAGGAGAAACTGAAGAGGATTTCGAAACAACAGTTGAATTTACCAAGAAGATTGGATTTTCACAGATACATGTTTTTAAATATTCAAAGCGTAACGGCACAAGAGCAGCAGTGATGGAAAATCAGGTTGACGAGCAGATTAAAACAAAGAGAAGTGAAGTTTTAATTAAGCAAGGTGAAGAGTTAATGAAAGCTTACAGACAGAATTTTATTAATAAAAAGATTGAAGTTTTGTTTGAAGAAAGCAAAGAAATTAACGGAAAAAATTACATGTTAGGTCATACTAAAAACTATATAGAGGTGGCTGTAGAAACTAATGACGATTTTTCAGGTAAAATTTGCAAAGTTATTGTGCAAGACTTCCTAAATGACGAAATAGTGCTTGCCACTAGATAGTTTTTATATTAAACTTATAAATATACTGCCAACAATGGCATAAAAAGGACGTGAGAAGATGAACAATTTAGAACACACACAGTTTTTTAAAGTAGGACAGGAACAGAAATTAGGAGTAGAGGAAATTTTCGAGCAGGTATATGAAGCACTTGCAGAAAAGGGATACAATCCTGTAAACCAGATTGTAGGATATATTATGTCTGGTGATCCAACTTACATTACAAGTCATAAGAATGCAAGAAGTCTTATTATGAAGGTTGAACGTGATGAGTTAATTGAAGAAGCTGTGAAGTATTACATTAACAACAAGTTAAAATAATTAGAATATCGGATTTGAAATGCTCTGTAGAGAAGGTGAGTGCTAGACTTTGTTATTGGAGCGCAGAATGTCGTAGATTTTCAAAGGACATTCTTTATTCTACAGGATGTTTATGCCCTTTGGACAAAGGATTGGATAATTATGTATTTTTGCCGAAGGTGAATAATTTAATGAATAATTAAAGGACTTAAATGCAAATAGAAGTATTAATGGCAATTAGTATTGGAAAGGCAAAATAGTGAGATTATTAGGTTTGGATTTTGGCTCTAAAACTGTAGGGGTAGCAGTGTCTGATGAATTAGGACTTACGGCTACAGGTTTAGAAATTGTAAGAAGAACATCCCCAAACAAATTGAGAAAAACATTAGCCAGGATAGAAAAAATAATTGAAGAATATAATATTGAGAAAATAATTTTGGGATATCCTGTAATGTTAGATGGCAGTGAAGGGGAAAGAGTTGAGAAAACAAAAGAATTTGCTTCAATGCTTGAGAGAAGAACAGGCAAGGAAATTATATTTCAGGATGAAAGATTAACTACTGTTGAAGCATACGAAATAATGGATTTAATGGGAATCAAAAAAGAAGAGAGATATGATTACGTGGATATGGTTGCCGCAAAGGTCATACTTGAGGATTATCTTAATAGATAGGACAAATAACTAAAAGTAACGCACAAGTAAGAATTAGAAAAATATGTAAAGTAAGAGGTTTTTTAATGGAAGAAAAGATTATTTTTGTAGACGAAGATGGAAATGAAATTGAAATGTATGTTATTGAAGAAACAAGAATTAACAATGTTAATTACCTTCTTGTAACAGATGATGAAGGTGACAGCGAAGAAGCAGAAGCATACATTTTGAAAGATATATCTAATGACGAAGATGAAGAAGCTGTATATGAAATAGTAGATGATGAGTCAGAGGTGGACTACATTGGCAGAGTATTTTCAGAGTTACTTGAAGATATCGATATTACTACAGAAGATTAGTTGTCTGAAATTTCGGGCGTTAGTATGAAAGGTCTTTTATAGACCTTTTTATTGTGAAAAGAGGAGGATTTTGTTAAATAATGAGCGACAATTCGAAGATTAAAATAATTCCTCTAGGTGGTTTAGAGGAAATCGGAATGAACATGACAGCATTCGAATACAATGATGGCATCATTGTAGTTGACTGTGGTCTATCATTCCCATCTGATGATATGTTAGGAATTGACTGTGTAATTCCTGATATTACATTTTTAAAGGAAAACATTAAGAAGGTAAAAGGTTTTGTAATCACACATGGTCACGAAGATCATATTGGTGCATTACCATACGTTTTGAAAGAAATAAATGTACCTATTTACGCAACAAAGCTTACAATGGGTATTATTGAAGGAAAGCTTAAAGAGCATGAATTATTAAAGGCTGTTAAGCGTAAAGTTGTTAAGTTCGGACAGAGTATTCACTTAGGTGATTTTAGAATAGAATTTATTAGAACAAATCATAGTATTGCAGATGCAGCAGCACTTGCAATCCACACTCCTGAAGGCATTATTGTGCATACAGGAGATTTTAAGGTTGATTACACACCTGTTTTCGGTGATGCAATTAATTTGGCTAGATTTAGTGAACTTGGGAAAAAAGGTGTACTTGCTCTTATGTGCGATAGTACAAATGCGTTAAGACCGGGATTTACACCTTCTGAAAGAACAGTAGGAAAAACATTCGATCATATATTTTCTGAGCATACCGATGGTAGAATTATCATCGCAACATTTGCATCAAACGTTGACAGAGTTCAACAGATTATCAACACTGCATGTAAATATAAAAGAAAAGTTATTGTTGAAGGAAGAAGTATGGTAAACATTATTTCTGTTGCAAGAGAAATGGGTTACTTGAAAATTCCTGAAAATACATTAATCAGCATAGAAGAAATGGATAGTTATACAGACAACCAGTTAGTTCTTATTACTACAGGTAGTCAGGGTGAATCAATGGCAGCCTTGTCACGTATGGCTGCATCTCTTCATAGAAAAGTACACATTAAGCCTAGCGATACAATCGTATTTAGTTCAACACCTATACCGGGAAATGAAAAAGCGGTTACAAAGGTAATAAACGAATTGTATCAGCAGGGGGCAGAAGTAATATTCCAGGATACTCACGTATCAGGACATGCATGTCAGGAAGAAATTAAGCTTATGTATGCTTTAGTTAAGCCAAAATATTCAATTCCTGTTCATGGTGAATATCAGCATTTAAAAGAACATGGAAGATTAGCAGAGAACATGGGCATTCCAAAAGAAAATATTTTCATTATGGAATCAGGTGACGTTCTTGCGTTAAACAAGGAATCTGCTAAGGTTGAAGGAAAAGTTCCTGCAGGTTCAGTTTTAGTAGACGGACTTGGCGTTGGTGATGTTGGAAACATTGTTTTAAGAGACAGACAGAATTTAGCTGAAAACGGAATTATCATAGTTGTATTAACTTTAGAAAAATACACAAATCAGATTTTGGCAGGCCCTGACATTGTAACAAGAGGTTTTGTATATGTAAGAGAATCTGAGAATTTAATTGAAAATGCCAAAGAAGTAGTCACAGAAGCTTTACTGGACTGTTTGGAAAGCAAAAATGTTGATTGGGGCAAAATCAAAATGGTAGTAAAAGATAGTCTTGGCGAATATTTATGGAAGACTATGAAGAGAAGTCCAATGATTTTACCAATAATTATGGAAGTGGAATAGTTAGGAGTTTGTATGAGCAATAGTAAAACATCAAAAGGATTTGCTAATGTTTCAATAAAAGTCTGCAAGTATATAATAATGGCTGTTATTATCATTGTTTGTGCAACAACAGCTTACAATTTTGGAACAAAAATATTTTACTCAACAGGAGTTGAAGCAAAGCCGGGAACAGACATGACTGTTACTATCAAAAAAGGAACAACTATAAAAGAGTTGGCGAATACTCTTGAAGAGTACGGTATAATAAGTGACACTACGGTTTTCAGAGTGCAGGCGTATGTATACAATACCAAAAGCATAAAAGCCGGTCAGTATACATTTAACACATCTCAGAATGCAGAGGAACTTTTTAACAAGATTAAAGAAGGACCGGAGAAAACAAAGAGTACAAAGTCAACAAAGACTAAGGCAAAGTCTAAGTCTGATAAATAAAGAATTCTAAAAAAGGAAATTAGTATGATAGTAGAAGAAAGAATAGTATCGTATATTAACTCTTTAGAAAAAGAAAATTCTCCTGTTTTAGAGGAAATAGAAAAAGAGGCAAGGAAGGATGGCGTGCCGATTATTAGAAAGGAAATGGAAAGTTTTCTTAGAGTTATGCTGTCAATAAAAAAGCCGATGAGAATATTAGAGCTGGGTACCGCAGTAGGGTACTCAGCCATTTTAATGAGTGAATATATTAATGAAAAAGGACAAATCATAACAATTGAAAATTATGAGAAGAGAATTCCAATTGCAAAAGAAAATATAAAAAAAGCTGGCAGGGAAAATGTAATAAAGTTACTTGAAGGCGATGCAATGGAAATTATGCCAACTCTTGAAAGGGACCAGTTTGACTTCGTTTTCATGGATGCGGCAAAGGCGCAATATATTCATTTCCTTCCGGAAGTTTTACGTTTGATGAAAAAAGATGGAGTTTTAATTACGGATAATGTTTTACAGGAAGGAGACCTGATTCAGTCAAAGTACGTTGTAAGAAGACGTGACAGAACAATTCACAAACGAATGAGAGAATATTTGGAAGTGGTAAAAAATCATCCACAACTTGAAACATCAATTGTGCCAATTGGCGATGGAATTACAATGTCAGTAAAAAAATAGAAAGGAAGGCTTGCACGATTTGGTACTAGAATAAAGTGCTAAAAAGTAATTGCTTGGTAAAATAAAATGAGAAAACCTGAATTATTAGTTCCGGCAAGTAGCCTGGAAGTGTTAAAAACAGCAGTAAGATATGGTGCAGATGCTGTGTATATTGGTGGTGAAGTATTTGGGCTAAGAGCTAAAGCAAAGAATTTTACATTAGAAGAAATGGCAGAAGGTGTGAATTTCGCTCACGAACATGGAGTGAAAGTGTATGTTACAGCTAATATTTTAGCCCATAATGCAGATTTAGAACCTGTTAAGGCATATTTCAATGACTTAAAGAAAGTAAATCCCGATGCACTAATTATTGCTGATCCTGCAATTTTTACAATTGCAAAAGAAATGTTGCCTGAAATGGAACTTCATATTAGTACACAGGCAAACAATACTAACTACGGTACTTACAATTTCTGGTGGAACCTTGGCGCAAAAAGAGTTGTGTCAGCCAGAGAACTTTCGATTAAAGAAATAAAAGAAATCAGAGAACATATACCTGATGATATGGAGATAGAAACTTTTGTTCATGGAGCAATGTGTATTTCATATTCAGGAAGATGCCTTCTTAGCAGTTTTATGGCAGGACGAGATGCCAACAAAGGTGCCTGTACTCACCCATGCCGTTGGAAATATGCGGTAATGGAAGAGAACCGTCCGGGACAGTACATGCCAATTGAAGAAAATGAAAGAGGAACTTATATTTTCAATTCAAAAGACTTGTGCATGATAGAACATATACCTGAATTAATTGATGCAGGAATTGATAGTTTCAAAATTGAAGGTAGAATGAAAACAGCCTTGTACGTTGCCACAGTTGCAAGAACATACAGAATGGCAATTGACGATTATTTAGAAGATCCTAAAAAGTACGAAATGAATTTGCCAAAGTATAGAACATTTATTTCACAGTGCACATACAGACAGTACACAACAGGATTTTTCTTTGGAAAACCTGATGAAACTACACAGATATACGATTGCAATGTATACGAAAGAGATTACGTGTACTTAGGAATTGTAGGCGACCAAGTTGGCGAAATGGAATACAGCCTTGAGCAGAAAAACAAATTTTATCAGGGACAGAAAATTGAAGTGATGAAAGCTGACGGAAACGATATAGAAGTTGAAGTTGTTTCAATTAAAGATGAAGAGGGCAACGAAATGGAAAGCTGCCCACATCCAAAACAGAATCTTAAGATTAATCTTGGAATTGAATTGGAAAAAGGGGATATCTTGAGAGTGAAGGAACAGTAGAAAGAATAGCAAGGGCAACCAAATGGCATTTTTTATATGTTGTTTGGTTGCCCTTTTTGTGTGTTAAGGGAAAGTTGTACGAAGTCAAAAAAGGAAAAGGGCATCCAAAAGCAAGTAGCATGAGTCGAAAGGGATGCCTTGTAGCCGATATTGAAAAAATAACTAAACATTTCTAGACATGCACGAGAAACTGTAGCCTATCATAAAATATAATTAAGTATGTCGCGAGGTGAAATGTGTGAAGACTTTTTTAGAGCCTTTGACACCTGCGGAAGAAAGAGTGTGGATAGAAAAACTTGAAAAGGGAGATAAAGAAGCTAAAGACATACTAATTGAACGGAACCTAAGGCTGGTTGCTCATATTGCAAAAAAATATAATAGTGAAAATAGAGATAATGACGACTTAATTTCCATTGGCATAATCGGGTTGATAAAGGCGGTTAATACTTTTAATACAGGAAAAGGAAGCCGTCTTGCAACCTATGCTGCAAAATGCATTGAAAACGAACTTTTAATGATGCTTCGTGGAGAGAAAAAGAAAAGCAGAGAAGTTTCCTTAAATGAGCCAATAGGAATGGATAAAGAGGGCAATACCATTAATTTGCTGGATGTGGTTGAAATGGATGAACCAGGGGCGTTAGACGCAATAGAAAAAGCCGAGGATATAGTACGGGTTAGACAATATGTGGAGAAAAATTTAAATCAAAGGGAGAGAGAAATAATTAATAAAAGATACGGCTTAAATGGAGAAGCACCTGTAACCCAGAGAAAAGTAGGAGAAGAAATGGGGATATCCAGAAGCTATGTAAGTAGAATTGAGAAAAAAGCTTTAGAAAAATTAAAAAAAGCCTTTGACAATACAAATACTATGTGATAATATCATAAAAACAAAATGTTGCGTGAAAACAACAAGGAGGGACTTATGGTATGCAGAATTAATTGTGCCACAATAACAGGGGTAGACGTACTGCCGGTTATTGTGGAGACTGATATATGTAATGGCCTACCATCATTTGATATGGTAGGTCTTTTATCATCAGACATTAAAGAATCAAGAGAAAGAGTTAGAACCGCCATTAAGAATTCAGGTTTTATGATACCGCCGAAAAGAATAACAATAAATTTTTCACCGGGAAATATTCGAAAAACAGGAACTTATTTTGACCTGCCAATAGCAGTTTCTATATTGAAGGCTTTGGAGATTTTACAATGTGACGTGGAGGGTAAAATGTTTGTTGGGGAACTAAGCTTGGATGGTAGAGTTGTTTCTGTAAACGGAATTTTACCCATTGTGTTACATGGTTTGGAAAACGGAATCAAAGAGTGTTTTGTGCCGAAAGCAAACGTAAATGAATGTAGTTTTGTAGAAGGGATAAAAGTAATCGGAGTGGAGAATCTTAACGAGCTTGTAATGATGCTGACTACAGGGAAATACGAACCAATTCATAAAGTAAAAATAAACAGCCAAAGCGAGTATGCAGGCAAAGATTTTAAATACATAAAAGGTCAGGTGCAGGGCAGAAAGGGCGCTGAGATTGCAGCAGCAGGAATGCATAATCTTTTACTGGTGGGACCACCTGGAACAGGAAAAACAGCCATCGCAAAAGCGCTGCCTACGATTCTGTCCAGAATGTCGAAAGAGGAAATAATTGAAATATCAAAAATACAAAGTATAGCGGGCATTTTAGAAGAGGGACTTGTTACCAAAAGACCCTTTAGAAGTCCACATCACACAACAACAGTTACGGCACTTACAGGCGGTGGCATTAATCCAAAACCCGGTGAAATGACATTGGCACATGGCGGTGTTTTGTACATGGACGAGTTCCCTGAATTTTCAAGAGCGGTAATGGAGACTTTAAGACAGCCGCTAGAGGATAGAAAAATAGTAGTTTCAAGGGCAAACGGCACTTACAGTTTCCCGGCGGATTTTGTTTTGCTGGCGTCAATGAATCCTTGCAGGTGTGGCTATTACCCGGACAGAAACAAATGTAATTGTACTGAAAATGATGTGAAAAAATATTTAGAAAAAGTCAGTGGGCCAATACTGGACCGAATGGATTTGTGCGTACACATGAACCCGGTTTCTTTTATGGAAATAAAAAGTGACAAAGAGCAGGAATCTTCAGAAGAAATCAGAAAACGTGTGGATTTGGCAGCGGCTATTCAAAGGGAAAGGTATAAATACGAAAACTTTAATTATAATAGTCAATTACAAGGGGAGTTTATAGAGAAATACTGTGCCTTGGACAGGAAAGAAGAGAAACTCATAAAAGACGTTTATGAGAAAATGAATTTAAGCGTGAGAGCTTACGAAAAAATATTAAAAGTAGCAAGAACAATTGCGGATTTAAAAGGAAAAAATAAAATATCAACAGAAGATTTGGCAGAGGCCATTAGTTTTAAGACAATAGAAAGTGTGGGGTAAATGGAAAAGAGAGATTATTGGGCGTGGCTTGCCTCAAACGAATACTTTTATTTTGATAAAATACAGAAGATTTTGAAAGTGTATGGCACAGCGGAAAATTTATATAATATTAGCGAAAAGAAGTTAATGTCAGATGATAGAATGTCACCGGAAGATATAAGAAATATTGTTGAATCAAGGGATAAATTTAATAAGGAAGATTTTTATGAAAAGCTAAAGGAAAAAGACATAAAATTTGTGACCGTTGAAGATGAAGATTATCCGGAAAATTTGAAACCTTACGACCACAGACCATATTATTTATTTTATAAGGGAAAGTTGCCTGACTGTAACAAACCAATTGTGGCAATGGTAGGGGCGAGAGCCTGTTCAGGTTACGGCAGAAACATGGCAAAAAAGCTTGCAGAAGATTTGTCAAAAGCAGGTGTGCAGATAATTAGTGGTATGGCTAGGGGAATTGATACATATAGTCAATTAGGAGCCATTGTGGGAGAAACGGCAACTTTTTCGGTAGTTGGAACAGGTGTGGACGTGTGCTACCCAACAGAAAACATAGAATTGTATAATGACATATTGAAAAAAGGTGGAATTATATCTGAGTACCCGCCGGGTAGTAAAGCCTTAGCGTGGCATTTTCCACAAAGAAATCGAATAATAAGCGGTTTGTCCCACAAGGTTATTGTAGTTGAAGCAAAAGAAAAAAGCGGTTCCCTTATAACTGTTGAATGGGCGTTGGAGCAGGGCAGGGATGTTATGGCGGTTCCCGGTAGAGTTGGAGACAGATTAAGTGGTGGCACGAACAGGTTAATTAAGAATGGTGCAGGTATTGTAACATCGGCAAATGATATAATATCTGAGCTTAAATACTTCGTATTTAATAAGGCTGATGAGAAAAATACCGAAGAAAAAATACTTGAAAAAGAATTTTTGATGTTGTATAGTGAGTTAGGTTTACAGCCGAAAAATATATATGAATTAATGGAAAACACAGGATTAAAGTATGAAAAGCTAGTTGAGATGTTGTTACAATTACAATTGAAAGGGCTAGTGGAACAACCATCATACAATTATTATTCAAGGCTGAGTTGATATTTTTTCAAAAAGGAGTATTTATGGCAAAGTATCTTGTGATCGTGGAATCACCAGCAAAAGTTAAAACAATTAAAAAATTCTTAGGTTCAAATTATGAAGTTGTAGCTTCAAACGGACATGTAAGGGATATGCCAAAAAGCACAATGGGAATTGACTTTGAAAATGATTATGAACCAAAATATATTACAATCAGAGGAAAGGGTGAGAAGTTAGCAGAACTTCGTCGTTGTGTAAAAAAAGCGGACAAAGTATATTTGGCAACTGACCCGGACCGCGAGGGAGAAGCAATTTCATGGCATTTATCAAAGGCTTTGAAATTAGAAAACAAAAAAAGTGCAAGAATAACATTTAACGAAATTACAAAACCGGCAGTTAAGGAGTCACTAAAACATCCAAGAGAAATTAACATGAATCTTGTAGACGCACAGCAGGCAAGACGTGTAATGGACAGAATGGTTGGTTATAGCATCAGCCCACTTTTATGGATGAAAATTAAAAGAGGACTTAGTGCAGGTCGTGTTCAGTCAGTAGCACTTAGAATGTTATGTGACAGAGAAGAAGAAATAAACGCATTTATACCAAAAGAATATTGGGACATGGATGCCGTTTTAAAATACAAAAACAAAGAATTCAATGTAAGTTTTTACGGTGACAAAAAAGGAAAAGTAGAAATTACAGGAAAAGAGCAACTTGATAAAATTATCGAACAGATAAAAGACAGTAAGTTCTCTGTAAATGACATAAAAAAAGGAAACCGTACAAGAAAAGCACCTATTCCATTTACAACAAGTACAATGCAGCAGGAAGCTTCAAAAGCACTTAATTTTTCGACACAGAAAACAATGCGTATAGCACAGCAGTTATATGAAGGTGTGGAGATAAAAGGGCGTGGAAGCATAGGTCTTATTACTTATCTTCGTACAGATTCCACAAGAGTATCTGAAACAGCAGAAGCACAGGTAAAGGAATTTATTGAAGGCAACTACGGTGATGATTACATGGCAACAGAAATTGTTTCTAAGAAGTCATCTAAAAAAATTCAGGACGCTCACGAAGCCATTAGACCTACAGACGTATCACTTACACCTGACATGGTAAAAGCACAGCTTCCAAGAGACCAGTTCAGACTTTATCAGTTGATTTGGAAAAGATTTGTTGCAAGCAGAATGAAAAATGCAGTCTATGATACATTTAATGTAAAAATCGGTGCAGGAGAATATGTATTTAACGCATCAACTTCAAAAATCGGTTTTGACGGTTTTATGAAAATATACACAGACAGCGACAACGAAAAAGTTGTAACAAACAATACAATTGCAAAACTTGACAAAGACTCAGAGTTAGAATTTGTTAAGTTTGAAGAAAATCAGCATTTTACACAGCCACCTGCTCATTTTACAGAAGCGGCTTTAGTAAAGGCAATGGAAGAACAGGGCATTGGTCGTCCAAGTACCTATGCACCAACAATCGGAACTATTGTTGGCAGAAGATATGTAACAAAGGAAAAGAAGAATCTTTACGTTACAGAATTAGGGGAAGCAGTAAACAACGTAATGAAAACAGCATTTAGCGTTATCGTAGATACAGAATTTACAGCGAACATGGAATCACTTTTGGACTCTGTTGAAGAAGGCAAGATTGAGTGGAAGACAATTATCAGAAACTTTTACCCTGATTTGGAATTAATGGTAAAGGACGCTGAACAGAAACTTGAAAAGATTCAGATAGCAGATGAAGAATCAGATGAAATTTGTGAGGAATGTGGCAGAAGAATGGTTATTAAATACGGACCACATGGAAAATTCCTTGCATGTCCGGGATTCCCTGAATGTAGAAATACAAAACCTTATCTTGAAAAGGTTGGTGTTCCTTGTCCAAAATGTGGCAAAGACGTGGTATACCGCATGACAAAAAAAGGCAGACGTTACTACGGATGTATTGACGGCCCTGAATGTGATTTTATGTCATGGCAGAAACCATCAACTAAGAAGTGTCCACAGTGCGGTGGCTACATGGTAGAAAAAGGAAATAAGTTGGCATGTGCTGATGCCCAGTGTGGATATGTAGAGCCAAAGAAGGAGACAAATTAGTAGATTCAATGCTCGGTGTTGGATATGCAGGGGCAAAAAAGGAAACAGATTAACATGTTCTGGTACCCGGTGCGGATGCGCTAAGCTAAACATGGAGCTAAACTGGCAGGTTTCAGTATCTGGTATAGGATATGCGGAGTTGAGTAAGATAAAGTTACATGTTTGATTTGAATAGCAAAAAAATGAAATTGAAGTATTAATGGGAGCAGCATTAAATAAGATTGTAGGATTAATGTAAGCAGCATTAAATAAAATTAAAATATGGGACTGGTAAAAACAACTAATACATAACGTAAAAAGTTGTTGCACCGGTCCTGTTTTTGTGTTATGATATTTGAGTTGCATTAAGCACATCTGTGGAGATACAGGCGGGTGCCCTTGCTCGGGGTTGTCTGATTCGGGGAAGCAGATGGAAGGTATGGTATTTGCCGTAGGTTTACGGAACGATACCAAAAATAATTATTAAAAACCAGGAGGTATTAAAATGAGCGTTATTTCAATGAAACAGTTATTAGAAGCAGGTGTTCATTTTGGACATCAGACAAGAAGATGGAACCCTAAGATGGCTCCATACATCTACACAGAAAGAAATGGTATCTACATCATCGACTTACAGAAGTCAGTAGGTAAAGTAGATGAAGCTTACAAAGCAGTATCAGACATCGCAGCTGATGGTGGTTCAATCCTTTTCGTAGGAACAAAGAAGCAGGCACAGGAAGCTGTTAAGGAAGAAGCACAGAGATGTGGTATGTACTACGTTAACGAAAGATGGTTAGGTGGTATGCTTACAAACTTCAAGACTATCCAGTCAAGAATTAAGAGATTAAAAGATATCGAAAGAATGTCAGAAGATGGTACATTTGATGTTCTTCCTAAGAAGGAAGTTGTAAACATCAAGAAAGAATGGGACAAGCTTGAAAAGAACCTTGGTGGTATCAAGGAAATGAAGAGAATCCCAGATGCAATCTTCGTTGTAGATCCTAAGAAGGAAAAGATTTGTGTTCAGGAAGCACATGCACTTGGAATTAAGTTAATCGGTATTGCAGATACAAACTGTGATCCAGAAGAATTAGATTACGTTATCCCAGGTAACGATGATGCTATCAGAGCAGTAAAACTTATTGTTTCTAAGATGGCTGACGCAGTTATCGAAGCTAACCAGGGTGAAGAAATGGTTGCTGAAGAAGCTGCAGCAGATGCTGAATAATTAACAGATTTTTGATTTTAGGAGGAATAGAAATATGACAATTACAGCAGCAATGGTAAAAGAATTAAGAGAATTAACAGGCGCTGGTGTTATGGCTTGTAAAAAAGCTTTAGTTGAAACTGATGGTGATCAGGAAGCAGCTATCGAAGTTTTAAGAAAAAAAGGTGAAGCTACAGCTGTAAAGAAATCAGGTAGAATTGCAGCTGAAGGTATCGTATACACAACAGTTAAAGACGGTAAGGCAGCAATCGTTGAAGTTAACTCAGAAACAGACTTCGTTGCTAAGAACGAAAAGTTCCAGACATTCGTTGCTAACGTTGCAAACCAGATTGTTGATTCATCAGCAACTGATATGGATACATTCATGGCTGAACCATGGGAACTTGATACTACAAAGACTGTAAAAGACGAATTAGTATCACAGATTGCAGTAATCGGAGAAAACATGAACATCAGAAGATTTGAAAGAATCGAATCAGACGGTGTTATCGCATCATACATTCATGCAGGTGGAAAGATTGGTGTATTAGTTGAAGCTGATGCTCCAGAAAACGACACTGTAACAGCAGCAATTAAGACAATTGCTATGCAGATTGCAGCTATGAACCCACAGTATGTTTCAAGAAACGACATTTCAGCAGACGAACTTGCTAAGATGAGAGAAATCACAATTGACAGTGCTTTAAATGAACCAGATTCACTTCCAAAGCCAATCCAGAAGGATATCTTTGCAGAAGCTTTAAGCCAGAACGTATTCAACGATGAAGACAAAGCTATCTACGAAGAAAAGCAGAATGATAAATATTTATTCAACTTCCTTTCAAACGAAGCAAAGGCTTCATTAAGCTCAATTGCTATGGCTAAGAAAGCTGAAATCATGGAAAACAAGATCTTCAACGGTTTAGTAGAAGGTCGTGTATCTAAGCAGTTAAAAGAAGTATGTCTTCTTGATCAGACATACGTTATGGCTGCTGACGGAAAGCAGACAGTTGCTAAGTATCTTGATGAAGTATCAAAAGAAGTTGGCGCTACTGTAGCAATTAAGAAATTCGTTCGTTTCGAAACTGGTGAAGGTATCGAAAAGAAAGAAGAAAACTTCGCAGAAGAAGTTGCAGCACAGATGAAATAAATCATAAGTTATCATAACTTGATATTTTATCAAAACAATCTATGATTCATAGGGTGTGAACCCACAAGATAGAGGATAAAGACCCTCAAACATACTATATTTTGTATGTTTGAGGGTCTTTTTTGCGTTGACAAACCTTTCAAACAATACTAAGGCAGGTAAGCATAAATTATCGCAAATTATCGTACTATATCGTTAAATTTTGGTTGATTTTGGTTTGACTTTGGTAATTTTTGGTTGAACCAAATTTGATGCAAAGTTTGCCTGTTTCTTTAGTTGAACAATATAGTGGCATTTAAGTAACAATAAATAAGTCGATATGAGTAAAACAATTTCACAAAATTAAAATTAATTTTATCTTTCAAATCAAAATTTTAATTAATAGGAGGAAGGAACAAATGTGTAAAATAATTGCAATAGCAAATCAGAAGGGTGGAGTAGGAAAAACAACCACAACAGTTAATTTAGGAATAGGACTTGCAAGAAAGGGAAAAAGGGTTCTTTTAATTGATGCGGACCCACAGGGAAGCATGACAGTAAGTCTTGGAATTGATGAACCTGACAAAATTGAGTATTCGTTGGCGAATGTGTTAATGGATGTTGTAAATGAGGAAGAGATTGATAATAAAAAGGTAATTAAAAAACATCAGGAAAATATTGATTTCATTCCGGCAAATATTGAATTGGCAGGTTTAGAGGTTTCAATGGTTAATATAATGAGCAGGGAATTGGTAATGAAGGAGTTTATATCAGCTATAAAGGAAAATTATGATTACATTCTAATTGATTGTATGCCAAGTCTTGGAATGATAACAATTAATGCTTTAGTGTGTGCTAATTCAGTGCTTATTCCTGTACAGGCATCTTATTTGCCGGTAAAAGGTTTACAGCAGTTAATAAAAACAATAACCAGGGTAAGAAGACAGATTAATCCGGAACTCAGGATAGAAGGAATGGTAATGACAATGGTTGATATGCGTTCTAATTATACAAAGGATATATTGGAGGCATTGGAAAATACCTATGGTGAAACTATTGGGATATTTAAAAGCAGAATTCCAATGTCAGTAAGAGCAGCAGAAACAAGTGCTGAGGGAAAGAGTATTTATCTTCATGACCCTAGAGGAAAAGTTGCAGGAAACTACGAAAAACTAACAGAGGAGGTGCTTGGACGTGAGTAAAGTAAGAGAAAAGATAAAATTAACAAGTTATGATGAATTGTTAAAGGTAGATGTGGCAGATGGATTAAAGGAAATTGAAATAGACAAAATACATGATTTTAGAAAACATCCATTTAAGGTAACAGATGATGAAAAGATGGATGAATTAACAGAGTCCATAAAGGAAAGAGGAGTGCTTCTTCCTATATTAGTTAGAAAAACAGATAATGAAGAGTACGAAATAATATCAGGACATAGACGAAAGCATGCGGCAAGACTTGCAGGACTTGAAAGCGTTCCGGTTATTATAAGAGAGTTAAGCGATGATGATGCAACAATAGTAATGGTGGATTCAAACATTCAAAGAGAAGAAATACTTCCAAGTGAAAGAGCATTTGCATTTCAAATGAAGCTTGAAGCAATACACCATAAAGGCATAAAGGGAGCAGAAAGCAGAGAGGTTGTAGGTGAGACAAATGGTTTGTCGGGCAGACAGGTATCACGATACATTAAACTGACACAATTGTTACCGGAGTTGCTTGAAATGGTTGATGAAAAAAAGATTGCCATAAAGCTTGCTGTTGAAATCGCAGAGCTGTCTGAAAAAGAACAGCAGGAAATATTGGATTATTATAATCTAGGATACAAGGTTAGCATAGAACAGATTAAATCAATTAAAAATAAGGAAAAGACAACAGAGGTTATAGAGCAGACAGAAGAAAAAAGCAGGGAAAGTACAAAGGTTACAATTTCAGGAAGCAAGCTTAATAAATATTTCCCTGAAAATTATACAAAAGCGGAAATGGAGAACATAATTTACCAGTTATTGGAGAAATGGAAGAGTGATGGTTATGACATTTGATTATTATTACGGAGCTCAGGCAGAGCAGTTTAATTTCATAAGAATTCCAAAATCAATGATAGTGGATCCAATGTTTGCAGATTTATCAGTCAATGCAAAGCTTCTTTATGGAGTTTTGCTTGACAGAATGAATCTTTCAATGAAGAACAAATGGTTTGATTCAGAGAACAGAGTGTACATAATTTATCAGATTTCTGAAATTATGGAAGATTTTAATTTCAGTAAAAAAACAGCTGTAAGATATTTAAATGAGCTTGAGGATTTTGGATTGGTTGAAAAGAAAAGAAGAGGGTTGGGATTACCAAGCCTCTTATATGTAAAGAATTTTATTGTATTACAGGACCATTCAGAACCTGATGATACAGATTTTATTGATAAGTCAGAAGAAGATAATTTAAGTGAAAATATGGAAAATTTTGTAAACACAGAACTGGAAACTTCCAAAGGTGTAGAAACTTACACTTCAAGAAGTGTAGATATGGTAACTTCTAAAGGTGTAGAACAGGAAACCTTAAGAGGTGCAGGAACTTACACTTCAGGAAGTGTAGATGTGGAAACTTCTAAAGGTGTACGACAGATTACGTCAAGAGGTGTAAAAAGTACACTTCAAGAGGTAACCGAAAAGGCCCCACTTATTAATAAGACTAATAATAGTAATACTAATATGAATAATACTGATTTAAGTAATACTAAAACGAATAATACTAAAGAGAGTAATACTATCTTATCTAATCCTGTTGTAAAACAAGCAATTGATAAGATGGGAAGAGAAGATGAATCAGATTTTGATAAGTACAAAAAATTGGTAAAAGAAAACATAGATTATGATGTTTTGATAGACAGGCATTACATAGAAAAATCAATAATAGACGGAATGGTTAATCTGATTGTTGAAACTATGATTAGCGAAAATGATTACATTGTCATATCCAGCACAAAGTTTCCAAAGGAGACGGTAAAGTCAAGATTTTTAAAACTGGATATAAGTCATATTGAATATGTGTTGGAATGTATGAATCATAACACAACAAAAATTAAAAACATTAAGAAATATTTGTTGGCAGCACTTTATAATGCACCAACAACAATAGACAGTTACTATAAGGCAAGAGTGCAACATGATATGCCGGAACTTGCAAACTAGAAAGTGGGACACCGGGTCCCAATGTAAAAATAGAAGGAGTTTGGTTGAAAGTGTCGAAATTCAACCATATTAGAATTTGAAATAAAAAATTAGTATGGTAAAATGTGTTTATCGATTCTCAATGAAATAACCACAGAATTGAAATCGATGAATATTTGTTATAAATGGTAAAACGATTCGACAGAAGGGTTGGAACAATGATTAAGAAAAAAAATAAATATTTGATTATGACAATGCTGATTGTCACATTAGGGTTTTGTTTAACCACCAAAACCGTAAGTGCAGGGGTCATTGGAAAAGTAACACACATTAAGGTTTCAGCTGTTACTAAAAAGTACAAGACAATAAAGGATGCAAGCTTAAAAAAGACATCGATGAAGTACAGGGCAGGTTACAAAATAACGTGGAAGAAAGTTAAAAATATTTTAGGTTATAAGGTATATGTTTATTATCCTGCAGTGAAACAGTGGAAATGTGTCAAGACAACAAAGAAAAATAAATACACATTGACAAATCTTTTGGCTAATGAAAAGGTCAAACTGAAAGTAGTTGCTTACAAATCCATAAAAAATGGAGAAAATAAGCAGGGAAGTTTTTCGAAGACCATAACAGTTAAAAATAAAAGTCTTACATATGTTAGGAAATCAAATGGAAAAATAAAAAAGAGATTTCATGACAGAGTGGCAGCGGAAAATGCTTTCATAGTACAGAATGGGTATAGAGCAAAGGTTGGAGCAGAGAAACTTGAATGGTCAAAGGCCTTGTACAAGGTTTGTCTTGAAAGAGCAAAGATGATAAGCAAAAACTTTTCCCACGATGGATGGACAGATACTGTATTTAATGTTTTAAACAAGAAATATGGCATAGAAGAAAAATATTATTGGTATGAAGATGATAATTGTATGGAATATGGAGAAGCATATGCCATAGGCGAGAACATTGCAGAAGGATCTGATAATTATAAGGATGCAATGAAGCAATGGAAGAACAGCCAGGGACATTACAATAACTTAAAAAATCCAAGCCATAAAAGTGGAGCAATAGCATGTTATAAATCAGAAACTGGCACATATTGGGTAGCATTGTTTTCAGATATGGATGTGGACAAAATACTCAAAGAAACAAGTAAATAAAACATTTAGAACGTCTTATTAAATTAAGGCGTTCTTTTTTTGTAGCAAAAGCCCACTAAGTGATGTCGTGCTTGCACGGAATATCATTTAGTGGGCGCAAGAACATCGAAAAGCTATGCTTTGAGATGTTAATATGCGTTAATCGAGTAGACTACTCGATTAGCAAAAGCCTGGCAAGTGATATTGTGCTTGCACAAAATATAATTTGGTGGGCGTAAGAACATCGACATAGGAGATTTTAATAGGAGGGAACACAATAATGAAAGTAAAGAGAATTTTAGCAAGAGTATTGGCAATGGTAATGTTGTTGACGGCAACTTTGCCAACAAGCAATGTAAAGGCAGCATCAGGAACAGCAACATTGGATTCATTAGGAAAACTAGGAACAGTTAATGTGGGTTCGAAAAGTGAAAGTGGAACATGGCTACAGACACTTGTGAATGACCGCCCGGTATTTTGTATGGATTTGGGAAAGGCATGTCACACAGGATATACCTACGTATCAAAGACAAAAAATATAAGCAGTGATAGTTCTAATAAGAAGGATTCATTGGAAGCAAAGATTGGATATTGGTATTCAACAGTGAAAAAGAAGAGCAATAAGGCGTGGGTATATGCACAGTGTCTTATTTGGGCGGTTGAAGAAGGAATCACAAGTGAGACAGGATTAAAGGACATTATAAGTCAGGTTAAGAAGAACACAGGTTATTATTCAAATGATACCATTTATTCAGACATTTTTAATCCAGGAAAAACTGTATCCTGTGATGTTGAAATATGGGAATATTCAGGAACAACTAAAAAGGATCAGGTGCAGAGATTATTACAAATACAGTCAACAGAAGAAGAATACGATTTTCTACCTTTGAAATCCAGTGAATATTATCGTCAGAGGATAACATTACAGAAAAATGATGAAGATAATAAACCATTACAACAGGTTTCATTCAGATTTACAGCAAAGAACATTAAGGAATTATATTCGTATCAGTACAATGGCTGGGGAGATTCAGTAAAGGAAGATGTTGATGATGATGCCACAACATTTACACAAGATGTTAAGACAGATTCAAATGGAAAGATAGTATTTAGATTCACATATCAGTTAAATTCTAAGAAATATTACTATGTAAAAGAATCTGACTTAAAAAACATGACAAATGACGATAAGAAAAAAGTAAAAGATGAATTGGATGATAAGGGATATTCGTATGCATCAGATTTGTCTAAGAGTGGAGCTGAAAAGTTAATTAATAAAGACATAGAAGAGCAGATGGATGACATTTCAAATAATTATATAATTGAAGAAATTTCATCAGGCAACAGCAACATCTTAAATTCATTTGTAGTTGATTCAGGTTCAAACAAGATGACGAGTCAGTCTGCTAACAAGGTAACAGTCACACTTAAAAAGTCCGACTCTTGGATTAGAAACAGTGACGGAAAGTGGCCTGAAACTGCAGAAGAATCTTATAGTAATTATAAGCTTGCATACAAGCCGGTTCTTAAGGACAAGTATAAGAAAGTGAAATTAACTGCAGTAAAGATTGATGAAGAAACAGGCAAGGTTGCTCAGGGTGATGCAACACTTGAAGGAGCAGTGTACGGTGTATATTCAGATGCAGCCTGCACAAAGTTAATTAAGTCATATAAAACAGATAATAACTATCAGTTTGAAACAGATTACATGAGATGTGGAAAGACTTATTACCTAAAGGAAATCACACCGCCCAAGGGATATCTTAAGAATGACAAAGTGTATGACATTGTAGCTGACGGTACAAACTTCACAGCAGAATACAATTCGGTTGAAAAGCAGGTTTCAGAAAAGCCAGTCAAGGGTGATGTGGCAATCATTAAGGGCATGGGTAACGGAACTGCAGGCATTGTACCATTTGAAAAGAGTGCACAGTTTCAGATTTATCTTGCAGGTGCAGGTTCATATGAAAAGGCAAAGGCAACTGAAAGAGACATTTTAACAACAGACTTAAACGGTTATGCCAAGTCAAAGCAGTTACCATATGGTACATATGTGGTTCATCAGACTGTTGGAGCAGACAACACTGAAAAATGTCCTGACTTTTATGTGAATGTAACTGAAAACGGTAAGACTTATCAGTACTTATTAAACAATCCTGAATTTACGGCATACTTAAAAATCGTGAAGAAGGATTCAAAGACACATCAGACAGTCTTAAAGAAAGGCACAACATATCAGATTTACAAGGTAGACAAGAAAGGAAATGAAACTCTTGTAACACAGAAGTACAGCAACGGCAACAAAATGGTGGTCGTTGACAGATTTGTAACAGATGAAACAGGAGAAATCATTACTTACGAAAAGCTTAAGGCAGGAACATACAAGGTATATGAAATCGAGGGACCGGAAGGATACAAGGTAAACAAGAGTCCTGTAATAGTTGAAATAAACAGCAATTCATACAGGACAATGAAGGATGAACTTGGAAATGAATACCTTTATGCAGAGTGCGAGTATTACAATGATGTTACTTACGGAAAATTCACATTAGACAAAACAGGTCCGGAGTTATGTGGCAGAAATGATGAAAGCAACGCTGACAAAACAACGGAGGTCAATGTAAATCCATTTGATTATGATGCTATAAAGCTTAACGGTGTTATGTTTGAACTTACTGCAAAAGAAGACATCATGTCACAGGACAATCAGGGAACAGTGCTGTTTAATAAGGATTCAGTTGTTGCAACAATTACAACAGGTGAAAAGGCTGAGTTTACAAATGACTGTAATGGCATTTGCAAATATAGCTTAAACAAAGATGGCACAATGACATTAAATGTTCCACTTGGTGAATACACATTAAAGGAAGTAAAGACAAAGTGCGGTTATGTTCTTCCAAGACAGTCATCATGGGACTTAAGCTTTAAATGGAATAACAAGGATGATGAATACGTTCTTGATATTTCTGAAAATTCCAAGGAAGGAAAACTTGATGTTTACAATGACCTTGTAAAGACTGACATCACACTTCAAAAGCAGGATTCAAGAACAGGAGAACCAATCGCGGATGCAGTGTTTGGATTCTATTCAAGAGACAACATTTATGACCGAAAGGGAAACGTGATTGTAAAGGCTGGTGAAAAAATTGCCACAGTCACAACAGATGAAAATGGTGTGGCAAAGATACCGTTTAATGTGCCGGTAATGGATGAAGGATACGGCAAGGTTGATGAGCAGGGAAAACTTATTAATGAGGCATTAAATTCAGGTAATTACTATTTTCTAGAGGAAAGTGTAAGTGACAGCTATTACATTGACAGGGAAATGCATGAGGTTCACCTTGAATACAAGAATCAGGAAACAGCCATGGTTTCAGCAAGGGTAATGGTTAAGGAAGACCAGACTGAAACAGTAATCAGCAAGAGAATGATTGCATCATCAGTGGAAATCAAGGACTGTCATTTAAAGATAAGTGATGAAAATGGTAATGAAATCATAAGCTGGATTTCAGGTGACATTTCATCAGTTAAGTTAAATGAAAATCTTAAGAAAATGGGATATTCCAACGTTCATGTCGAAAAAGACAACGATTATGCATTAAGAATATACGGACTTTTAAAGAACAGGGAATACACATTAACTGAAATAAGACCTGCAGATGGATTTGTAACTGCAGATGCCATTACATTCAAGCTTGTTGAAAGTGGTAGCAGTAATTGTAGGACAAAGGTTTATGTTAAGAGTGGAGACAGCTTCAAGGAAAATATTGATAATCAGGTGGTAATGTATGATGACACAACAAAGGTTGAATTTTCAAAGAAGGACATTACAAACGGAAGGGAACTTTCAGGATGTCAAATGCAGGTAACTGATAAGGATACAGGAGTTGTAATGGATGAATGGGTTTCAACGGAAGAAAGCCATGTGATTGAAGGAAAGTATGCCGTTGGTAAGACATATGTTTTAACAGAAAAACAACCAAGAGACGGTTATGCAACTGCAGCAAGTGTTGAGTTTACCGTGGCAGATAATGGCAAGGTCCAGAAGGTAAGCATGATGGATGACACAATAAAGGTTCAGTTTAACAAGACTGCATCAGACACAAAAAAGCTGCTTAGCGGTGCTAAGTACAAGGTGTATGACAGCAAGGGCAGAAAGGTTTATGAATTTACAACCGGTAAGAATGCTGAACTCATTGAAGGAATTCTTAAGGCTGGAGAAACATATACCTTTAAGGAAGCCCAAGCACCTGAACATTACAAGGTTGCAAAGGATAAGAAAATCAGGATAAGGGACACAGGAAAACTACAGAAGCTTACAGTGGTTGATGAAAGAATACCGGAAGTACCTGATACACCACAGACAGGAATAAAGGGAAAGACTTTAGGAATGATGATTTCACTTATCTCATTATTAATGGCACTTGGATGTTTTGCATGCGTGAGAGCAAAGGACAAGTCAAAATACAATTTAAAACAGGAGAAGAAGGAAAATGAAGAGAATAATTAAAATATCTCTGATATTTCTATTGGTAGGGATGGCTGTAATTGTAGCTGTCCCTTTTTTAAAGGAAAAAGAAGCGGAGAAGAAAAGTGATAATGGATTTAAGGAAATACAGGAAAGTGTGACAGACAAAAAAGACAAGACAATAAATGTGGAAAAACTTAAGGGAGAAAACAAGGACTGCATTGGATACTTGGAAGTTTCTGGAACAACAATAAGTTATCCTGTAATGCAGACGAAGGATAATCCGGACTATTACTTAAACCATGACTTTAATAAGAACTATAGCTTTTACGGAACACCGTATTTAAGTGCTTACTGTGACATCAACAAATCAGATAACCTGATTATTTATGGTCATAATATAAATGGTGGAAAAATGTTTGGAGCATTGGAACAGTACAAGGATAAGGATTTTTTTGATAAACACAGAAAGATATATTTTACAACGAACAGAAGAAGAAAACATGAAGTGTTTGCTGTCATAAGTGTGAACATAAAAGAGTTTGAGTATTGGAAGTTTGTAATGGCAAGGGATGAGAAGGACTATGACAAATTTGTGGAGAAAGTGTTGGAGCATAGCCTGTGGAACACAGGGAAAAAGCCTAAGTATGGGAAGCAGATGTTGATGTTGTCTACCTGTGATAATGGAAAAGGCGATGATTGGAGAATTGTGGTGGTTGGAAAGAGTGCTTTCAATTTTAAACAAAATGCAAATAGAAAAAGAATTAAATTTAGAAGGTCAAGGTGAGTTTTATGTCAGAAATATATAATATTAAAAAATAATATTAAAAAAGTTATGATCCAGAGTAAAACAAATATGAAAAAAATAAACTATGAGTTATAATAAAAAAATGTGTTTTTGAAACTTGAACAAAAATATTAGAGAAATAGTTATTGAAATTGAAAATGAGAAATAATTCATTTGGGTTAGAGAGGATGTTGTGGATGGTTAATTGTATTAGATTTAGAAATGTAAATGACACATATAAAGATGATATGAATTCATTCTGGATAGGTTTTACAACATGGATATCTCAAAAGAATGTTAGAGAAAATTTATTTACGGAAGAATATGTAAAGTTGACAGGGGAAAAGTTTGAACAGAACATTTCATTTTATAACACACAATACAGAATGTATTATGAAAAAGAATATCCTTTTTTAAAAATTGCCACTAGAGGTATGGAAGAGGAATACATAAAGGATTTTTTGAAAATAATGTATGAATTATGGGTGAAAAAGGATAGGAAAAAAGAATTTGCTGCTGAGGTAAACAGAAGATTAAGAAAAGATAATTTTAAAATTCAGATATCAGATACGTATATATTGCAAGATGCAAACAATGAAAAGGACACATTAATAAATATGGAATTTGTTCAAGATCCTACCATAAGAATAGAGCTACAAAAAGATGTTTATACAATACTTAAAAATATGCAAGGCAACAGTATTTACAGAGGTGTGAAAGAAAATTTATTAAATGATGGTCTTAGAGATGGATTAAAAAATACACGAAGATATCAAGTACATGATCAAACAAGGCATGGGCAATCTGAAAGTGGTAAAGAGTCAGGTGAATTAGATTTACTCATATCAACTAAGGAGGAAGATTTGCCAATATCTATCGTAGAAGCGTTAGTTTTAACAACAATTGATAAACAAAATTTAAAGCAACACATAGATAAAGCATTAACAAATTATAATCCTACAGGTTGTCCCAATACAATTATTATCATTTATGCTAGAAATTCTAATTATGCCAATTTAATGTTGAGATTAAATACATATTTAGGTGAATACGAGTACCCATATGAAGTTAAAGAGAGCTTTATTGAAGAAAGTACAAATTACACTGAGTCTAGGCATTGGAAAATTGATATGATAAGAAGTGACAAGGACATACATTTGGACATATATGCCTTTAATATGCCATAAAGATTGTGAAAATTGAATGAGTATAAAATATATTAAAAAGGTAGCAAGATTTAAACAGGAAAATTATGGCAATTTAAAAAGAAATCTAGTTGGTAAGGAGGAGAAAAATATGTTAGAAAACAAAACAAATAAGAAAATTGATAAGATAAGAAAAGAAGTAGAAATATGTAGAAATATAAAAAATCAAGAGAATGAAATCAAGTGTTATGAAGAAAAGTTAAATCAAGAAATAAAAGGTGATAAGTATACCTTTTTAGTTTATAGTATGGAAGTAGAAAAAGAGTTGGATTTAAATTTCTCAGCTTTTTGGGTTTCAACTTTAGCTTTAATTATATCTTGTTTCTTTAGTGTGTCTTCAGCAATTAAAGAATTTTATGATAATGCAGGAATAAAAAAATTGGAAATATAATAGCTAATGAAAAAAATTTTGAAAATAAAATAAAAAACATTAAAATGATAGTATATGCCGATGCATTTGCAAGCAAGTTTTACATAGGTCTATTAATAATAGGCATAGTGGGAATGTTTTTGGCTATTATGTATTATACTGTTGTTAAAAATACAAGGAAAAAATATTTACCAATAAAATATGCATTGCAAAATATTAAGGTAGAGAACGAGTGGTAGTTTATATTAATATAAGAAAGGAAGATAAATAGATGGAAAAAAAAATTTATGTAGCTGTTAAAGCATTAGTATGTTATGGAAGAAAGTTTTTGTTGATTAAACGTACTACAGAGGCAAGAGGAGATTATTATCATTGGGAATTCCCAGGAGGTAGATTAGAATTTGGAGAATCTCCGATGCAAGCCTTAAAAAGAGAAATAAATGAGGAAACAGGTCTTGAAGTTGAAAAGTTAATACTATTAAATGCATGGAATTCTTTTAAAGATGAATGCACAGAGATAATAGGATTAACTTATATATGTACAGCAAATGGAGATAATGTGATGCTTTCAAAAGAACATAGCGATTATGAATGGGTTACATATGAAGAAATGAACGATTACAATTTGGTGAAAGGTATGAGTAGACAATTGGAAGAATTGAATCGTAATTATATAAATAAGTACATAAACGATAATATTAGAAGGAGTTTATGAAATATATGTTAATAACTCAAAATAATAAGTCAAAGCCTTTGATAAATATAGATTATATTCATGTATTGTATAAATATTTGTTTCTACATGAGCAAATTTATCAATTGATAGAAATTACAAAGGATCATATAGAAAAATTTATTGTGTATTGGTTCCCAAGAGTCTATTTGGATTATACAACTAAAGAGATTCAAGAAATTGTTAGAAATACTAGGATATACATTGAGTGGTGTTTGGATAAAACTAATAATGATGATATCAAAAATATTAATTTTAATGTTCTTGAAGCGGAATTATTAAAGATACAAAAAAAATCATCAAAAGTAGCATTAATAAAAACAAAAATTGATAGACCTAAAGTGATGGGAAAGAGAAGCATATGGTTGGAGCCGGAGGAAGAAATTCAACAAGAGTGTGAAATTGTTAGTTCATGGTTTCAATTTATAGAAATTAATTCAGATATATGCATTTTAAAAAATATAAAAAATAACAATATTTATTATATAGACGAAATTAATCAAATTAAAGAGATAGGGTTAGAAGATGAAATCATAACATTAGAATTATATAGGGGAAAAAAAAGCGACAAATTTTGGAGAATAACAAATATTGGTCTTATTTATTCGAGAAAAGCAAAGAAATATCTATTAATGTAGTTATAGTTTATTATGTTATGAAAAATATTTGTACAAGAGTTATCGAATAATAGAAATGATTGTTTAGAAAATAGTGGAGAATAATATGTCAATTAAGTTATGTATCATGTCTCCTGTAAATTGTTTAACAACATTTTCAGATGAGGGAGATATGCTTTTAGCCTTGCCTCATATTGTACAGAAAAGTACAGAATACAAAGAGTATTATAACATGTCGGACAAGAGAATTATATTAGATAGTGGAGTGATTGAACTAGGCTTGCCAATGAATTATGAAAAACTTATGAAAATAGGAGAAAAAATTGGGGCGTTAGAAATTGCTTTACCTGATTATTTACACGATTCTGTAAATACAATTACTAGTGCAAAAAATATATATAGAAAGTATCGAGATACAGAAATAATAAAAAAATTGAAAATATAATGATGTAAAATATAAACATTGTAGATAGAGTTTTGGTTGTTAAGAAGTACATTAAAAACAATTTGCAAACTTGCGGAGGAATATGGACTATCTAATGATACAATTCGAAGTATTTTATATAAATAATCTGTAAAATGATATAATCTTAAACAAAAATAATTGATGAAATACGTCTATATACTTTTGATAGTGTATATCCTTCGGTGCCATCATACAGGCAGCTATTGCAAAAAAGTAATAATCGCGAAAACTAATAATATATTCCTAGTTACATTTAGGTGTAACTAGGGATTTTTTGTTGATGCTTTTGTGATATAATGTAAGACAATTAGAGAGATAAATTTGAATTTGTAGGAGAATAAAAATTAGATATGGACAATTATGTAGATGAAAGAGATTATAAATTATTAGAAGGTGATAAATATACATTTTTTGTATTGAGACGTATTATTGACGGACCGTGCAAGTTACTGTTATCTGACCATGAACGATTAATCATTTGCTTTTCAACAGAGCCGTTTCCGGCTTGGATATGGACGGCAGATGATGCAACGGAAGAGGAAATGGAAAAAGCGTACAGGCTTTTGTTTGAAAATAATCTGATGAACAAGGAACATACTTTTAATCTTAAATATGAACTTTCAGATTATTTTATTAAAAGAGCGTTGAAGGATGGAATAAATTTATCGGTAAAGACAAATATGTTTGCTTATGACTGTCCAAATCCAATAAAACCGGATGAAATTGCAGAGGGCGAAATCTGTAGGTGCGAGATGAATGATAAGGAAGAACTTGCCTATTTTGCTGAAATGTTTCATGAAGAAACAGGCGTAGATAAGATGGACCGAAAAGGCTGTTTGGAGTATGCGGAAATAAAAATAAAAGAAGGAAAAACATTCTTTTGGAAGGATTCGCAAGGAAATCATGTGGCGTCTTGCTCTTACAATCCGAAAGGTGAACTGGCAAGTGTTGGATTGGTTTTTACACGACCTGAACACCGAAGAAAACATTATGCAGATAATCTTGTTTATCAGGTTTCCAAGATGGCTGAAGCGGAAGGATGCCTTCCGATGCTTTACACAGATGCGGACTACGCCGCATCGAATGCTTGCTATGAGAAGATTGGTTACATTCTTCGCGGGAAACTTTGCTCAATTGGATAAATAGGCCAAGACACTCTAATTTGTTGAACATGCGCAAATTCCAGTTTATAGTGATGATAGCCAAATGTAAATGAGGAGATTATGAAATACGGTGTTATGGATGTTGCAATAGAATATTGCAAAAAAGGAAAAATTGAACAATGGATACAGTTGTTTTTACGAAATGATGGCAATAACATTGCACTAGCAGATGGATTATTAAAAGAAACAAGGTTGTATACAGAAATAATCGATTTTGATATTGAACTGTTGGAAAATATAAAATCTGGTGCACCTGAATATCTATCACAAAGTAATGATATAGATTATTTTTTCTATAGAGTAGATTCTATGAAAAATGATATGGAAAGATGGAATCCCCCACCACTAATAATAGAGTATAGAAGTGATGGGACTTTTTATGTGTGCGATGGTAGACATAGACTTGAATTATATAGACAAATAGGTAGCACTAAAATACCAGCTATTATTTGGGCAACAGGTACAGAAGATTTTGAAAAATTGAAGGAGATAATAAAATGATAAGTATATGTTCTAATTGTGGAAATCATGAGTGGGATAAAGAAGTAACTGGAAATAAAATAAAATGTCCAAAGTGTGGCTATATATGGGAATTTAAAAAATTACCTTTATATATTTTGACTGGTTGTAGTGGGATTGGGAAAACCACTGCAGCACAGGAGTTACAAAAGATGACAGATGAAATTATTGTTCAAGAGGTAGATCAGTTTAATAATTTGATGCATCCACAGACGGATGATGACAATTATTATATGTTAGAACAGATATATCAGATATCTAGAAATAACAATCAGGCCAACAAACCGACTATTTGGACTAGTGCAGGAAATGTTGATAAACTTGGTAAAGGATATGGTGCAAGATATTTTTCTGAAATAAAGGTATTAGCACTTACAGCTGATCCAGATGTAATAAGACAACATATGACAGAAGGACGTCATATTACAGATGAAGATTGGATTAATGGTTCAATTAATTATAACGAGTACTTTAGAACTCACAATGAGTTTAATGGTACAAAGTTTGATACATTTGATATTACAAACAAAAGTCCGAGAGAAGTGGCAGAGCATATATTAGAGTGGATTAGAGAAAAGTAAAGAGTACGAGAGTGGAAAACCGAGGAGATTATATGGATATTATTTTTGAAACAGAACATTTGATAATTAGAAAGTTTAAAAAAGAAGATGCAGAACAACTGTATCTAAATCATCGGGAAGAAGCAGTAAAAAAATGGTTCCCAAACGAAAGCTATATAGACATAAATGAGGCTATAGGAGCAATAGATTTTTATCTGGACTGCGCAAACAATAATCGAATGCCATATGTTTTGGCTGTTGAATTAAAAAGGACAGGAGAACTTATAGGTGATACAGGAGTAAGTGAAACTGAAGTAAAAGAGAATGAAGTAGAGATTGGATACCAGATAACTGAAAAGTACAAAGGAAACGGATATGCTACAGAATTGCTAAATGCGATGACACAGTTCTCATTTGATAACCTTGATTCAGCGGTTGTCTGGGGACGTGTCGTATTTGGTAATGTAGCATCAGCGCGAGTACTTGAAAAAGGCGGATATACTTTTGTTGAAAAGGAAATGGGCGCAGAGGATGATCCATATGGAAATGGAATGTTAGTTTATAAGAAGGAGAGAAAATAATGATAGAGTTAAAGGAAGTTAGGCATTACAATTGGCAACAATGTATTGAACTAGATGTGTATGATTGGCAGAAGTCATTTGTAAATCCTAATATTTTTAGTTTGGCAGAAGCGTTTGCTCACTCAGATGCTAATAAAGAAGATGCTGATAATTATTATAGATGTATTCCTAAGGCAATTTATAAAGATAATGAAATGATGGGATTTGTAATGATTACATATGAAAAAGAGTGTGATTATGATGAAAATCCAGGATATGAAATCTATAGATTGATGATTGATAAAAAATATCAGCAGAACGGATATGGAAAAGAAGTAATTAAAATGTTAATTGAGTATATTAAAACTTTTCCATATGGAGAAGCTAATCACATTTATGCTTCATGGCATCCAGATAATAAAGCATCAGAAAAGCTTTGTCTTGGTAATGGATTCGAAGTGGTAGGAAAAGATGATGATGGAGCCGTGATAAGCAGGTTAAGATTGAATGATTAGAATAACAATTAGAATTTGACGAGGTATTGGTAGAATGGTAGAAGTTAAATTTTATGACAATGTCGCAGATGAACTTTTGAAGTTTGCAGTAATAATATCAAAAACAGACAACAAGTGGGTATTCTGTAAACACAAAGAAAGAGAGACTTATGAAGTGCCAGGCGGTCACAGAGAACCTGGAGAAAGTATTTTTGAAACAGCCAAAAGAGAATTACAAGAAGAAACAGGGGCAATTGATTTTAAAATTGAACCAATATGTGTGTATTCTGTTAAAGGAAAGACACGAGTAAATGAAAATATTGATGATGAAACTTTTGGAATGTTATTTATTGCAGACATTAGCTCATTCGTGGAATTACATTGTGAGATTGAGAAAATATTGATTTCAGATAAGTTAGTTGATAATTGGACATATCCTTTAATTCAACCTATATTGATTGAAGAAGCAAAAAAAAGAGGCTTTATATAAAAATCAAGATAAGCAACAGAAACTTCCAGTTTATCTACGCGATGCATTCGCATTTCGCTTTGCTTCATGCTCATGTCGCGCTGTCGCGCTATGCATCAACACTTGAATGTGTCTGACTGTGAGCAAGCTCCCGTCAGCCAATTCAGTGTAGCTGCGCATCGCTTGTAGAAATGTGCAAATGCTAATTTGTTCATAAGATACTTTATTCTAGCTGAAGTAAGGTTGCCGTATTCATACTCGTTATCAAAAATAAGTGTGTTAGTATCCGGTCCAAACCCGACATTTTCAGAGATATACAAAATCTGTTTTTTGCCGTTAATTACAACACTTTTTCTGATAGCTGCTTTCAAAGTCCTAAATTCCTTTAATTCTCCTGTTTCCAATAATACTTTATACATTTTTTTATCCTCCTTGTTTCTGTGAGTTTGCAATGGCATATTCAGTACCTCCCATAATGAATTTTATGTACATAAAAAGTATTTCCTCGAGTGATTTACATTTTACACATAGGGAAAATGTAATTACAGATAATTCTAAAAATTTTTAAATGCCTACCTAAATTAAAAATAGAACAAGGGAAGAGATTTTTTGTTTATTTCGTCAAAACAGATTATTGAGGGAAATTGGACCATTTGTGCAATGGGAAGAATAGTAGTAGTGTTTAAATACAAATTTTGTTTGGGTTGACGGAAAAAAAGAAAAATAAATAATAAAAATTTGATATAATGTAAATATGAATATACCTATTCAATCAGTTATATTTAGTGGATTAAGAGGTGTAGGAAAGACAGTTCTTATAAATAAATTGAAATATAAGATGAATATAAGGAATGGGTAAAAGAAAATTAATTTATATTAATCGAAAATATACATTATTATTACAAAAGCGACTAATCCATATTCCAATTATGGATTAGTCGCTTGAATATTATTTGAAGAATATTTATAATAATCTTAAATATTGTCTATATGGAGGAGCAAAATGTCATATATTGAAAGAAATATTTCACCAATTCTTAAAGATAGAGTACAAAAAAGTAAATGTACTTTAGTCGTTGGTGCAAGACAGGTTGGAAAATCAACATTAATTAAACATGAATTTTCAGAATACAATAGAACTAATTTTGACGATAGATTAACTAGAATACAAGCTAAAGAAGAACCTAAATTATTCTTTTTGAATAACCCATGTCCTCTCTTTATTGATGAAGTACAGAAAGAGGGCGCAATTCTGGAAGAGATTAAACAAATAGTAGATGAATCTGATGAAAGAGGGCAATTCATATTGTCGGGGGCTCAAAAATTAGAACTTATGAAGGGAATTAGCGAATCACTGGCTGGCAGAGTATCAATTTTTGAACTTTCAGGTTTGTCCATGCGTGAAATTAAAAAGATAAAATTTAATAAACATTTTGTGCCTACAGAGGATTATTTGAAAGAGCGTGAAAAAGAATTAAAGAAATATGATAACGTATGGGAAATTATTCATAAGGGTTCATATCCTGAATTATACGATATAGATCGAGATTGGCAGGAGTTTTATTCATCTTATGTATCAACATATTTAGAAAGAGACATAAATGAGTTGATTGCTACTGACAGTATTACATTTACAAAATTTTTAACGGCTGTTGCAGCAAGAACAGGTGAGCTACTTAATTATGCAAATATTGCAAGTGACATAGGTATAAGTGAAATGACTGTAAAAAAATGGATATCAATTTTAGAAAGAACAGGGATAGTTTATTTGTTACAGCCATATAGTGCAAGTGCATTAAACAGAGCTATAAAAACACCAAAAATATATTTTAGGGACACAGGACTTGCCTGTTACCTGACAAGATGGTTGACAGCTGATGCACTAAAGAATTCGGCAGTAGCCGGAAACATGTTTGAAACATTTGTTATTTCTGAAATTTTAAAAACGTATTCTAATGAAGGTAAAGATTATCGTTTCAATATTTATTACTATAGAGGTAAGGACAAAAGAAAAACAGGAGAAAATGAAATAGATTTAATTATCGAAGAGAATGGAGTATTATATCCTGTTGAAATAAAAATGTCAGGTAATCCAAAGGCCATTATGGGAGCCACAAATCAGGTCCTTGACAAGATACCTGATAAAAAAAGAGGTATGGGAATTATTCTTTGTCTGATAGATAAAAAAACATATTTAAGAGAAAATCTGATAGCTTTGCCAATTGAATATATATAGATTATATTTTGTTAGAACATCAAATATATGGAAACATGTGCAGAGATAAGATGTATTGTGTAAGGAGATTATTATGACCGAATTATGGGATGCATATGATAAAAAATTTAATAAAATAGAAAATACGACTTTAGTTAGAGGAGGAACAATGACTTTTTTTCATGCATCACAGACGAAAAATATAAAAATTTTAAAACCAAATATATCAAATCACGATATTCCTTTAATTTACTTTTCAGACAAAAGAGAGAATGTATTGGTGTATTTAAGCAATGCTATTGAAAAATTTTGTAAGGAAAAGCATTTTAAGTTTGAGGGCTTCTGGCATAAATGGGGACCGTATGGATTTGATAAAGATGGTAAGTTGTGCCTGGAAGAATATTATCCAAATGCATTGAAAGAAACGTATAGTGGAGTGGAAGGATATATATATTCATGCGACAATATATCAACATACAAAGAGTTAAATATTCACATTCCTAATGCATATATTTCAGATCGACCAACAAAAGTGGAACATTGCGAATATGTTTCAGATGCATATTATGAAGTAATAAAGGCTGAACAGGAAGGCTTAATAACAATTTGCCGATATGATGAATTTATAAAAAAGAGAAAAGAATGGTTACAGAAAACTATTCGAGATGAGTTTGCTAATAGTTTGTTGGCACCGGATTATAGATTTTTCCTTGAAAATAAATTTGCAGATATTTTAGCTGGTAAATAGAAAAATTGGAGCATTTATGAAATATACAATAAAAGAAAATCAATTGGATTATGAAACATATTACAACCTTAGAGAATCAGTTGGATGGAATAACTGGAGCAAGGTACAGGCACAGAAAGCACTCAAAAAATCTTATTACTCAATTGTGATTTATGATAATGAAAATGCAATTGGTATGGGAAGAGTTGTGGGCGATGGCATATATTTCACCATTGTAGATATTGTGGTGAGACCTGAATATCAGGGCAAGAAAATAGGAACGGCAATAATAAACTCTATTTTAAAGTATATTGAAAGAAATATGTACGATGGAAGTAGAGTGAGCGTACAATTGTTAGCAGAGGCAGGTAAAGAACAATTTTACATAAAGCAGGGATTCAAACTTGTGCCACATCAGTATTGTGGACCGGCACTGAGAAAAATAATATATAAAAAATAAATTAGATTTTAGGGAGATTCAAAATGCACACCAAAATAATGATAATTGGCAGTCCCGGTTCAGGGAAAAGCACCTTTGCAAGAAAATTACGAGACAAAACAGGTTTGCCATTGTTTTACTTAGATATGATAAAACATAAACCGGACAGAACTACAATTTCATCAGAAGAATTTGACAAAAAATTAAAGGAAATACTTGTTAAAAAACAATGGATAATTGATGGAAACTATCAAAGAACATTGGAAGCCAGAATGAAAGAATGTGACCTGATAATACTATTCGATTTGCCGACACAGGTATGTTTAGAGGGAGTAAAATCAAGAATAGGAACAAAAAGAGAAGATATGCCTTGGGTTGAAACGGAGGAAACATTTGAGGGAGAATTCAAACAATGGATTCAGGAATTTTCAGATAAAAGTCTTCCTGAAATATATCAGCTTCTTGAAAAATACAAAGACAAAGAAGTTGTGATTTTTAAATCAAGAGAAGAAGCAAATCTTTATTTGGAAAATTTATAACAGCAAATCATTTCATATGTTAAACTCAATGCTCAATTGTTTTCCATAAATATCGTATTGTTTGATATTATAAATTTTCAGTGTTATATTTTAGTCACGGTACCGAAAAATTATGAGGAGAAAGCTGTCAGACAGTAGTGATAAAATATGAATTTAATAGGAAACAATATAAAAATAATTAGAAAGCAGATTGGTTTGACACAGGAAGAATTGGCATTACATATTGGTGTAACACCACAGGCTGTAAGTAGATGGGAAAACGGAACAGGGATGCCTGATATTTCTATGGTAGTGCCATTGGCAAAAACACTTAATGTTTCAACGGATTATCTCTTTGGATTAGAGAAAAATGAAATTGATGACAATGTTTATGTAGAACTAAAAAGACATATAGAAAAAATAGAAACGGAATCAGGGAGAAAGGCAGAAGCAGCACTTTTATCATGTCAGTTTATGTTAAAGAAAGTTTATGAAGCACCAGATAATTATATTTATTCAGTCTTTTTTGTAGAGCAGGTTGCAAACTTAAGCAGATTTGTAGATTTGGAAAAATATGCCGAGGACAAGTGGGCTGAGTACAGGGAATTGGCTATAAAGTACGGTTCCAATGCCATAAGATTTGCAAACAATAAGGAATGGATTGAACGTGCACATTTTGCGTTGGCGTGGATTTACATACATGATAGAAATTATGCGTATGCCAGAGAACATATTGAACAACTGCCATCAGTATCTTCTAACAGACTTCAGGAAAGTATCTTGGCACAGTTGGAAGCTTTTGAGAATGGCATTGATGCAATGGATGAAGCAGTAACTAAAAATCTTCAAAATTTTGTTCGTGCAATTAACAAGGAAAATTTGTACGCAATGGAGACTTTTTCATGGCAGAAACCTTTGCGTGCAGTGGAATTTGGTCAGTGGGCAATTAGACTAATAGAGGTATTCGGTGAAAATAAATATTTGAAATCATATTGCAGAGGTTTCTTAAGAGATATTTATAAATATCTAATTAATGCAGAGGTTATTTTAGGCAGATTTGAAAATGCAGCGAAATATTTTGAAGAATTAAAAGAGCAGATGCAAAAGCAATATGAATATCATCAAAGTATACTTTCTGATGAGGCAGAAAAGGCCAAGTTTAACGATAGACAAATTGGTTATATGGAGGCTTATACACAAGAATTTATAAAGGAAAAACAACAGGATGTAGTTAATTATATTCTGGGGTGCTGGCCTGGAAAAATGGCAGAAAAGTTTGCTGAGGCAATAGGATATTCTAAATAGTTGTAGTAAAAAGCTCTGATGTTCAGGGCTTTTTTGTTTGTATATGAATTATAATTAACAATCGGTCACTCAACCCCCGGTTGAAAAATATCGACTTTTAATTGATTGAAAGCCATCTCCATATTATATATAATTTCATTATCGGAGGTGATTACATGGAAAATACATGCAATATTTTGGCAACTAATATACAAACATATCGTAAAAAATCCGGAATGACACAGGAGGAACTTGCAAATAAGTTGGGAGTTTCTTTTCAGGCAGTTTCAAAGTGGGAAAATGCAAAGTCATTGCCGGATATTTTATTTTTGCCGGTTTTAGCAGACCTGTTTAACTGCAACATAGACGAACTTTTCTCAAGGAAATCAGAACCAAATGTCAATAATGAATATTGTACAGAATTGCCATGGGAGGACGATGGCGTTATTCGTGGTGTGGTTTGCAAAGGTAGAAAAATTTTACAAAAAACAGACAACATAACTGAAAAGTTTACTTTTGAAATAATTGGTGATGCAAAAAGTGTTCAAAGCCAGTGCAATATATATGTTGAAGGTTGTGTTTCAGGTGGATGCAATGCAAATGGAGAAGTGAATATTACCGGGCATTTAAGTGGTGGTTGTAACTCAAATGGAAATGTTACGGTTGGGGGACATTTCTCAGGAGGGTGTAATGCAGGTGAAAATATAACAGTTGGTGGTGATTTATCAGGTGACATCAATTGTGGAGAAACGGTTCAGGTAAATGGAAATGTTAAGGCAGATAAAATAAAGGGCAACCTTGTTTGTAACTCGATAAAATGTGACAAGGTTGAAGGCAATGTTGTTTGTAATTCAATAGATAGTGATATTGTTAAAGGGGATATTAAAGTTAAAGAATAAATTATCCCCCAAGATGTCCCTAAATGTCCCTCAAGGAGACATTTTATTTTATGGACTATTAGTAAAATAGAATAATATTGAAAAGGCAGATTAAAAAATCTGTCTTTTTTTATAACTTGTATTTATAATCTAAAAGGTGAGATTGCTTAAAAAGCATAATGTAAAAAATCGCTGATTATGTATTGAATGTATAATAATTTGTCAGTATACTTAAACCAAAATAACAATATAAATTTATGAATCAGGGTGAACGTTATGACAAAAAGAAAAGCGTTGGAAATTTTATTAATCGTATTAAATATTATAGGAATTGTGTTGTTGGTTCATTTGGCAATTCCATACATTACATACAACACTACAATATTAAACCCCAATGCCATGATACCTTTTGAGGCCTGGGACAGGGCAGGAATGATATTAACATTAAGTTTTATTCCATTGTTAGCTATAAATATTTTAAGTTTTATATTTATAACGTTTAAAGAAAAATATTGGGGATTTTTATTTTTTATTCCAAGTATAATATGTTTTATTATTGTGTTAAGTTATTGGATAAATTAGAAGTTAAAAAGGTTTAAGGAGAAAAATCAAAATGAATTTAGGAGAACAAAAGCAATATGTTTTAAGTGGAAAAATGTACAATGATTTAACCGATGAATTGGTTAAGGCACGTGAAAACACAGTGTTTTTGACAAATGAGTACAACGCAAGTTTCGGACAACCGGCTGAAGTGAGAGAAGTAATTCTTAAGAAGTTGTTGAAATCAATAGGTAAAGGTGTTCATTTTGAACCAAATTTCAGATGTGAGTTTGGCTACAACATTTCTATTGGAAATAATTTTTATGCCAACTTTGACTGCATTATGTTAGACGGTGGTGGAATTGAGATTGGCGATAATGTGCTGTTTGGACCAAGAGTTGGAATATATACTTCAAATCACGCAGCAGATTCCTGGGAGCGTACTCATGGTGCATGCTATGCCAAACCAGTAAAAATCGGTAATAACGTTTGGATCGGAGCCGGAGTCCACATAAACCAGGGCGTAACTATTGGAGACAACACAATTATAGGTTCAGGCAGTGTAATCACAAAAGACATTCCTGCAAATGTAGTTGCAGCAGGTGTGCCATGCAAGGTCATACGTGAAATAACTGAGGACGACAAAACAGGTTATCGCCCATAAGTTAAGCAGTATAGATGCTTAAAATATTATGAATATTAATATATTGAAAATATATGTGTAGGCGAAATGTATATGAATATCAAGTTAGGAGAAATTGCAAATGTGGAAAATTAAACATATATTTGATGGCGACTATGGCTGTGAGGAACGAAATCCCAATGAAGCACCCAAAGTATCGGTTACATTAATAAATGAAGATAATGAAGAGAAGATTATATCTGTAGAGGATCAGTGGCTTATAGAGAACAACTTAGATGAAGGCGATGAATGGTCTTATTTGGCACTGTCAGAAGAATAAATTTCGCACACGAAAATTCAACGAACCCCCTTTGACATTTTTAAAAATTAAAAATATAATAACTTATTGAAACGAGTAGCAATAGCGTAAATCCAGTTTTTGCTACTCGTTTTTCAATTTTATAATGCCATTAAAAAGTGTGTTGCTTTATGCGTAAGTCCAACTTATAAATAAGCGCACACTTTTTTTGCGTAGAAAGGGAGGAGAAAATAAAAATGGCTGAAAACAACAAAATGAGAAAAATGCCGGTTAATAAACTGATGGTTCAAATGGGAATACCGATGATTTTATCTATGGCATTGCAGGCAGTTTACAATATTGTAGATAGTGCTTTTGTTGGAAATATGAAAGAGGGAAGCGAGGCAGCACTGAACGCATTGACACTGGTATTTCCTGTACAAATGCTAATGGTGGCAATTGGAATTGGCACAGGTGTAGGAACAAACGCCCTTCTTGCAAGAACGCTGGGACAGGGAAATAACAAAAAGGCTGCAAAAGTTGCAGGAAACAGTTTGTTTTTAGGAGTAATTATTTATGTAGTATGTTTGTTCTTTGGAATATTTGGAGTAAGAGTCTACATTGTATCACAGACAGTTGATTCACAGGTTATTTCAATGGGGACATCTTATTTAAGAATATGCTGTGTATTGTCTTTTGGAATTGTATTCTTTTCATTATTTGAAAAATTGTTACAGGCAACAGGACGATCCCTTTATTCAACAATTGGTCAGGTAGTTGGGGCAGTAGTAAATATTATCCTTGACCCAATTATGATATATGGTCTTGGACCTGTTCCACAAATGGGAGTAGAAGGGGCTGCCTATGCAACTGTAATCGGTCAGATTGCATCAGCAGTATTGTTATTTATTTTCCATATAAAATTAAATAAAGAATTTGATCATGGCATAAAATATATGAAACCAAAGGGTAGGATTATTAAGGAAATATATTCAATCGGACTTCCTGCCATTATTGCACAGGCTCTTATGTCAATAATGGTTTATGTTATGAATCTTATTTTGAAATTTAGCCCATCAGCCCAGACGGCATATGGCTTGTTCTACAAAGTGCAACAGTTTGTACTGTTCCTTGCATTTGGACTAAGAGATGCAATCACACCGATTATTGCTTTTGCTTACGGTATGGGTAGTAAGAAGCGAATAAAAGACGGCATAAAATATGGTCTAATATACACAGGTGTATTAATGATTTTAGGCATTGCCATTACAGAAATATTCCCGGGAGCATTTGCAACATTATTTAATGCAGGACAATCAAGAGAATATTTTATCGGTGCAATGAGAATTATTTCAATAAGTTTTATTTTTGCAGGAATCAACGTGGCATATCAGGGAATTTATCAGGCATTAGATGGAGGAATCCAATCACTTATAATTTCGCTGATTAGACAGTTGGTTCTCATATTACCACTTGCAGGAATCTTTTCTGTTATTGTAAGAAATGGGCAGGTAGGTGTCTCTCTAATATGGTGGGCATTTCCAATAACAGAGGCAGTAGCCTGTTTAGTGGGATATGTATTTTTGAAGAGAATTGTAAATAAAGACGTTGAAAGTTTAAGCTAAAAGTAAAAAACACATTCAAATAATATTGTGATATTTGAAAACAATGGATTTTAAAATTAAAGTAATCCCATTGCAAACAATCATAGTAGTTATGAATGTGTTTTTTATTTTATAAGTATTACTGAAAATTGAGAATATGCTATAATATAGAACAGATTTAAAATCGTAAATACTTTTTTGATAAATCAAAGGATTTTAGAATATTGTGAAATAAAAAAGCTATTAAATTATAAAATGAAATTTGGATGAATTTCTAAATTTTATTTTGGAGGAAAAACATGGAGATAAAAGATATAATTCAAAAAAATCAAGGCTACAATAGCAACAACTTAAACGTGCCAAAGTCATTAAAAGCTACAGCACAGAAACTATGTTTTGAATACAATCAGACAGGACCGGACGAGGCTGAAAAGCGTAGAGATATTCTTAAAAACTTACTTGGAAAATGTTCTGATTTAACATTTATAGAACCATCATTTCACTGTGATTACGGATTCAATATTTTTGTAGATGGACTGGCAGTTATTAATTACAACTGTGTAATTTTAGACACATCACCTGTACATATTGGGGCTAACGCTTTTATAGCACCGGGTGTATGCATTGCCTGTGCAGGACATTCTATTAATCCTGAACAAAGAGCAAACGGAATCAGCACATCAAAACCAATTACTATCGGAAAAGATGTGTGGATAGGTGCCAACGCAGTGATTTGTGGTGGTGTTACAATAGGAGAAGGTAGTGTAATTGGTGCAGGAAGTGTTGTAACAAAAGATATACCACCAATGGTAGTAGCTGCTGGAAATCCATGCAGAGTGATTCGTGAAGTAAGAGAAGATGATAAAATTCAGCCGGAGGATTTGGCATTTTAGGAAAAACAGAATATTTATATTGTGTAAAGATGTCTTTTTAGGCATCTTTATTTAATAATAGGAATGATTACTATTTTTGCTTGACTTAAATTCAATAATAAGATATACTCTCTATTAAGAATAAATCCTAATAAGGAGAAGCGATGATAACCAGAAGAAATACTATTCAAAAAGAGTTAATACGAAATGCTGTATATGATATGAAAAGACATGTTACAGCAAATGAAGTGTATGATTTTTTAAAAGAAACATATCCTACAATTGGAAAGGGAACGGTATATAGAAACCTTGATATATTGGCAGAAGAAGGAACTTTGAGAAAAGTTGAAGTGCCGGATGGACCTAATAGATTTGATTTTACTTTGACAAATCACTATCACGTCAGGTGTGTAAAATGTGGTGATGTGTCAGATGTGGATATGGACGAAATACCAAATTTGCTGGAAAGAATTCATGACACTCATGGAATTGAATTTCTAAATTATGATATTTCATTTAAAGGTATTTGCCAAAAATGCAGAAAGAATCTAAAGGAGGAATAACATGGATAAAAAAGCAATGTATAAACTAAGTTATGGTTTGTTTGTACTGACGGCAAGGGAATCAGAAAAGGACAACGGATGTATAATTAACACTGCAATTCAGGCAGCTTCGGAACCGAATCAGTTAAGCATCTGTGTTAACAAAGCAAATTACACTCATGATATGATTGAAAGAACAGGAAAATTTACAGTATCAGTTCTAAGTCAGAATGCACAGTTCGAATTATTCAAACATTTTGGCTTTCAATCAGGAAGGGATACAAATAAGTTTGAATCATTTAGAAAGTGTACAAGAGGTGAAAATGGTATTTATTATATTACAGAAGGCACAAATGCATACATTTCTGTAACAGTTAACAGAACAGAAGATTTAGGTTCGCATACAATGTTTATTGGTGAGATAACTGATATGGAAGTGTTAAGTGATATTCCGTCGGCAACATACGAGTACTATCAGAATAATATTAAGCCTAAGCCACAGGCAGTTGGAAAAACAGATGATGATCAGACAATATGGCGATGTAGGATTTGTGGATATGAATATGTAGGAGAAGAATTACCGGATGATTTTATATGTCCTTTATGTAAGCATCCGGCATCAGATTTTGAAAAAATAGTAAACAAAACGGAGGTAAAAGAAATGGTAGAAAACAAATATGCAGGAACACAAACAGAGAAAAATTTACAGGAGGCATTTGCGGGAGAATCACAGGCAAGAAATAAATACACTTATTTTGCATCGGTGGCAAAGAAGGAAGGCTATGAGCAGATGTCAGCATTATTTTTAAAGACTGCAGATAATGAGAAAGAACATGCAAAGATGTGGTTCAGGGAGTTAGCAGGAATTGGTGATACAAAAGAAAACCTGGCGGCAGCTGCAGAAGGCGAGAATTATGAGTGGACAGATATGTATGAAGATTTTGCTAAAACAGCTGAGGAAGAAGGCTTCCCAGAGCTTGCAGCAAAATTCAGGGCAGTAGGCGAGATTGAGAAGCATCACGAAGAAAGGTATCGTGCACTCCTTAAGAATATTGAAACTGCGCAGGTATTTGAAAAGAGTGAAGTTAAGGTATGGGAATGTCGTAACTGTGGACATATTGTAGTAGGAACAAAGGCTCCGGAAGTATGTCCGGTATGCAATCACCCACAGAGTTACTTTGAAGTACATGAAGAAAATTATTAACATAAATTGATATAACAGGAAAGTCGCAAAGTTTGACATAAAAGTTATAATCAAATATAATTTATTTAAGAACTATATTAAAGCTTTCACTCATCACCGGATGAGTGGTAATAAAGCATTCAAGACTAAATCGTAGGTACGGTGTTTCGGCATTATAAGATTTAGTTTTGAATGCTTATTTTTTTGAAAGGAGATTAAGGAATTATGGAAATTGTTAATAATCAGGGAAAGTGGGCTGAGTTATTGGCGCAGGTAAGAGCGTCTGATTTTTATGAAAAAAACGGGTATATCAAATCAGCTGAAATATGTGACGATGAGGGTTGCCCTCATGTGTGGATGAGAAAGAAACTAATTTAAAAGTTTAGAACAAATAAAAGGTTGTAATATTGCTTTTAATCATTGGTATTGTTATATTTTAACAAGAGTTATCTATTATAAAATTGTTATGTGCTTTAAAGCCATGAAAAACAAAAACAGGGGGAGCACTGTTTGACTAAAAGAAAAAGAGGAAGACAATATGGAATTTTATATGGACGACTATGTTTATAGGTTGGAAATTTAGGAGGTAAAATACATTGAGCAGTAAAACAGCATATTTTCACCTACCGGGATTATTTGAATTTTACGAACTATATAAAGTGTTCCTGCCAATTTTCAGAGAGCATAGAGAATACTTTTATGATTGGTGTGATATAGGTTCCATATATGGCTCACCTATGGATTGTATCTGGAGTGGTGGTCGTGTTGAAGTTGGAGAAGCAGAAACGTGGAAGGTGCTTAATTTAATGCAGGAATACGGCATTTCGGCAAGACTTACTTTTAGTAATTCATTGTTAAAAGAGGAACATCTTTCAGATAAAATATGCAATGACATTTGTTCTTTGTTTGCACAAAACAAAAGTGAAAAAACCAACCAGACTCGGATTAATATACAAAATACATCAATGGAAAGTTGTGGTACTCAAAATCAAAAAATAATTAATAGCTATGTTTCAAATGGCGTAATAGTTCATTCAGATTTGTTACTTAATTACCTGAAAAAGAATTATCCTGAATTATATTTTGTATCATCAACTACAAAGGTCATAACAGATTTTCAGGAATTTTTAAAAGAATTAAATAGAGAAGATTTTAGGTATGTTGTACCTGATTTCCGATTAAATAAAGAATTTGATAAACTAAAAACATTATCAGAAAAGCAAAAGGATAAAGTAGAGTTTTTGTGTAACGAATGTTGTTGGTTTGGATGCAAGGACAGAAAAGTCTGTTATGAAGCAGTGAGCCACAAAAATCTTGGAGAAGATTTTGAACATAATTGCAAAGCACCAAATTCCAGTAGTGGCTATCAGTTTTCGAAGGCAATGAAAAATCAGGGATTTATCAGTGTGGATGACATTAAAAATGTGTATTTGCCAATGGAATTTACTAATTTTAAAATAGAAGGAAGAGGACTGGGCAGTGCTTTGATTTTGGAATTTCTACTATACTACATGACAAAGCCGGAGTACCAAATCAATGTTAGAGAAAAAATATATTTAGATAATATGTTGGATTTATTTTGATTTAGAAAGGGTGATAAAAATATAAAGAATGCAAAGACAATTGCAGAAATTATGAGCAATGCAGGTTATGACGTGGAACTTGTTAAGATTTATGTTGATATAGGTTTATAAGTAAAAAAACGGAGGTACAAAAATGTCAAAAACATTCGTAGTATATTATTCATGGTCAAATGGAAATACAAAAAGAATTGCCGAAAAAATGGCAGAAGAATGTAAAGGGGCAGAAATTGTGCATCCTATGGAAATTCAGTTTGACTCACAGGGTGGTCCAAAACTTGAAACATCAGAGAGCAAGATAGAGCAGTGGATTGCAGAAATAATAAGCAGTTTATAGAAAATCAGTATATAATGGTAAAGAGAAAAGCAGGATAACTTGAAAGTGATAGTTAATCTTGCTTTTTTTCATAATAAATAATAATTAAAAAATCATAAATTAGAAAATTCTATTGCTTAATTTTGTCATAAATATAGCTAACACTGCTGAAATAATTCTAGCAAAAACGGTGCTCCACCAAATCATTATCTGTCCACCTAAAAGTGGTGGTAATATAAGCATTAATACAAGCATAAGGACAGGTTCAATAAATGTCAGTATATAGGATGATACTGCTTTTTCTGTTGCATAAAATCCGGCTGTTGATATTCTTGTAATTGCAACAAATGGAACAGAAATCAAAAAGATAGGAATGATTTTAGCAGTCTCTGCATTTACTGCATCTGAAGAACCAAATAACGTTCCTATATGCCATCTGCCAAGGTACATGATGGCACAGCCGATGAAAGCTAGAATAATAGCAAAAATATATGCCATACGTTTAACTTCAGCTAAATCTTTTTCCTTATGTTCACCATAATATTGGCTCATAAGTGGCTGACTGCCGTCACCTACCCCCTGTAAAATCAAATAGATAATACAGACTATATAGGATATGCAGGCATAGGTGGCAATCGCTTGTTCTCCACCATAGGATGCAGAAAAACGATTGATGATTACCAAAGAAATATTAGGTGTTAGTGCAAGCCCAAAAGGAGCTAAACCTACTTTGAAAATTGATTTGCAAAGGTTACTAAATTCCACTTTATTTACACTAATAACCAAATTCTTTTTTAATATAGAATATAAGAGAGCAATAAGTAAGGTCACACCTTGGCTGATAATCGTAGCAAGTGCAGCCCCTGTTATTCCAAGGCTGTAAACCCATACAAATAAGAAATCAAGAATAATATTAGTGGCAAAACCTCCAAGCATGGCAATCATTGCAAAAGAAGAATTTCCAAAGTTTCGAATAAAAGGAATTAGTCCGGTTCCTCCAATTTGCAATATAGTACCCAAGGCAATGATTTTAATATAGCTTGTTGCATAATCAAGTATCAGTCCATCTGCTCCTAAAAGAGTTAATACAGTATGAGCAGAAAAGAAAGTAAGTAAAGTAAAAATAATACTTGCAGCTATAAGTAGCCACCATGAAGCAGCAATAAACTGTTTTGCTTTTTGATGGTTTCCTTCTGACATATTGATAGAGTAGTAAACAGCACCACCCATGCCAATGCCGGTTCCCACTGACTGTATCAGTGCAACAATTGGATAAGCTATATTGATTGCAGAAAGACCGGCATCACCTATGGTATTGCCAACAAAATAACCATCTACAATTGCATAAATACCTGACAGGGCAAATGCAATGATAGAGGGGATGACAAATTTAAAAAAAGTGTTACGATTACTCATTTTCTGTTGAATATCCGTTTCGAAATAAGTTTATAAAAAGTTCTGTATCATTATTCATTCTGGTAACGTTATCTACCCCCATGTGATTTATGGCAAACAGCTCTCTTTTATGCAGAGCTTCAATAATTTCACCGGCATAAATCTTCCCTTCCCGTGTAAGTTTTATTAATTTATTACGTTTGTCTGTTTCATCAGTAGATAATTCAATATAATTATTTGAAGAAAAATCTTTTAGAATTGTATTTATGGTTTGTTTAGGAATAGACCAATTTTGTGAAATACTTTTCTGGGTGCAATTATCTTTTGCTTCATAAAGAGAATAGAGTACAAGCACGCCGTTAGATGACAGACCATGCTTCTTTGCCCAATCCTCATACATGGCATTTCCCTCCTTCCAAAGAGCATAAAATCTTTGTAATTGTTCAAATTTATCTTTTTTGCTATTCATATTTACCTCCAAAAAAAAAATGGTACGATAACGTACTAATGAATTATAGTCCTATATAGGACTAATGTCAAGAAAAAAAGTATGACATAAAATGGATATGCGAATCTGTCGATATAAGGTATAGTATATGCATTGAATTTAACAAATCGGAATTGGCACAACATTTTTGGATGAGTAAATGTTGAGTTTTACATTGTGGATATGATATAATAAGATTAGATAAATTGGACGAAACTATTATAAAACTTATGTATTCAGTGATTGATTTGTGTCGGATGAAACGCATATTGCAATGTTTTGTATCGGGCAATCAAGGAATATAAGTTTATCTGAAAGGAGTATTGTTATGTACAAAAAAATAATATCATATCTGTTAATTTTTACCTTATTTTTAGGAACATTACAAAATGTAGGAATAGTCAGAGGTGATACAGGAAATGAAGAAAGCTGGGAAATAGATTTATCATCGAATAACACCAGTATGACATTTATGTACGAACCAAAGAGTGATGGAATATATCAGATATATACGAAAGGATCCTATTGGAATAGGGTTTTATTGACGGTAAAGGATATTTCTACGGGAACAATTATTTCTAGTACAACAGGTGATTGGGCAACTGCACGAAATGATCATTTAGAATTATTTAACTATAAAAGATATTCATTTACTTTTTCGTTGATTGATGACGATGAGGGATTTGCTGGAAATGTATCAATTAATTTGTTTAAAGAAGGTTTGCAAGATTTATTTACAATTGAGAATGGTGTATTAAAAGATGTTAGTGAGTATTCTCAAAATTTTATTATACCAGAAGGCGTAAAAGAAGTTGACTCAAATATATGCGGTAAACTTGGAAAATATTATAATTATTTTCCGTCTACTTTAGAGAAAGTAGACGCATATTATTTGGGACGAGTAACTAATATATCATATTATGATATTGATGTGAATAACAATTATTTAAAATCTATAGATGGAGTAATATATTCAAAAGATGGAAAACATCTAATAGCATTTCCTCCATGTGGTAAGAGTGATTTTAAGGTGGCGGATGATACAGTTTATATAGATAATTACGCATTTGCGTATTCTTATGTTAGAAATGTGGAATGCCCAAATACAATTGTGAAAATAGGAGAGGAAGCATTTGTACAAGGGAGTATAAAGAAAATACATTTAGGAAATAAATTAGAAGAGATTGGATATGGAGCGTTTTGGGATTGTACTGCACTAGATTCAATGGAATTACCAAGGACATTGAAAGTAATTGGAGGGACGGCATTTTACAGTTGCACAGACTTAACAAGTATAACATTACCAGAGAATTTAGAGGAAATAGGCTACCATGCATTTTGCAATTGCAAAAATCTAAGTACATTAGTAATAAATAGTAATATATATTTGGATGATGGAATATTTGAGTCATGTTCAAAATTGAATGATTTTAGCGTAGGGGATAAGTGCAATAAATATAGCGTTAGGGATGGAATATTAATACAAGATGATGATAGGTTATATTTATATCCAAGTGATAAAGAAGGTGATTACACTGTTCCTTTATTTGTGAACAGCATAAGCGATGGTGCTTTTTATAATAGTCAAAAGTTAACTAAGCTATATATTCCATCAAATTATGAGGGAAATGTTCCTATAATACAATCACCAATGATTGATGAAATTATCGTTGATGCGGGAAATAAATATTATTATTCAAAAGATGGAGTATTATTTGAGATTGTTTATGGCGAAACAAAATTATTGCAGTATCCAATAGCAAATAAGAGAACTGAATATACAATACCGTCTGATGTAGATGAAATAGAATATTATGCTTTTTGTTCGTTTAATGATGCAATACGTCAATTAAAAACGCTTGTCATTCCTACGGGAATATATGTTCCTGATTGCTTAATTTTTGACACAATTGCAGAAACGAGATGGTGGCATTGGGAAGGGGCTGTAGAACAACCATACCTTACAATAAAAGGCTATGATGGTTCCAGTGCACATGACTATTATTTAAAAAATGGTGAAGATGAAAACTTAAAGTGGGAAAGTTTGGGAAAAGAAGACACACAGATAGACAACGACAAAGATGACAAAGACGAAAATAAATTTATGCTTAATTATGATGCCAATAGTTTTACACATTCTTCAAATAGTAATAAATATTTAACAGCTGGATTTAAGGGAGTAAAAGACTATAAGTTAGATGAATCATATTTCAATAAACTGATAAAATATAGTACAAAGGGAGAGAAAAATAGAATTAAACAAAGCATGAATTCTTCGTGGGGAGGTTCCTGCTATGGAATTGCTACAACCATGGGGATGGTATATAAAAATATGATAAATATATCGGAAATTAATAGTAATTCAGCAAATTGTTATTATAAGTTACCATATCCTTATAAAGATAAAAAGTTATTGAATACCATTCAGTATTTTCAATTATCTCAATCTTTAGAATATGGAGGGTCGTATGCAGCCAGTAAATCTTTTACCACGAGAGGGAAGAATGATGAAGCGGATAGTTTGAGTGAATTTTTGAAAGCTGTTGTAAAAACAGTAAAAGAAGAAGGAGTATCATTATTCACATTCGCAACAAAAGAGTCAGGACATGCAGTGTTAATGATTAATTGTGAAGAAACAGATGAAGGCTATAGGATTAAAATGTATGATGAAAATACATATAATGATAATCATAAACCAGGTTATTATAGTTATTTTGATATTTCATCCGATTATAAATCTTTTTCTTGGAAAGATGAAGGGTTGACAAATGAGAATTATATGCAAATGCAAATTATTGATTGGAATTTGATGAAACAATTAAATGGTAATGGTTCTTCGTCTGGAAAAAAGGGAAAAGGGCATAGTTTTGTTACAGTTGGTTTAGATGATTCATTTACAATTAGAAATAATGAAAATGAATATTTAACATGGGATGGAAATTCTTTTTCGGGAAATTTAGAGATATTATCTGAGAATTATGAATATAAAAATATTTCGGAGAGTAATTCTGAGGCAATGGTTAATTTAGAGGTTGAAAATAGTGAGTACTTTACATTTTGTGACATAACAGGAGAACTTAATGCAAGTATTGAAGGTGATGACAAGTATCAATCAATAGAAGCTTCTAATGTATCTTTAGTTAAAATGAATTTGAATGAAGGTGTTATTATTGATAGTAATAATGCAGAGTACCAGTTTAAAACTTTTATAACAACAGATGAAAAAGTGTCAGAAAATGAAAATAATCTTATATCTGTATCTGCGAAAACAAAAGGGAAAACGACTTTATCTGTTAATAATACAAATGTAGATGTAACAAATGAAAATGGTATGGACGATATATATACATCTAATTATGTAGGTGTGAAAACAGCAACGAAGACATATAATACTTCAAGTAAATATATTTCTGTTGATAATATATATAAAAATCATACGCATCAATATGTTCTTACAAATTCAAAACAAGCTACATATGCAGAAAACGGATTAAAAACGTATATATGTGATATATGTGGAAATATAAAAACTGAAAATATTGCTAAATTGATGAAAAAGAATAATAAGCCTGCTAAATCTTCTATTAAGAAAATTAAGAAAAAAAAACACGGCTTAATAGTGACGTGGAAAAAAGTTAAGGGAATAAAAGGGTATGAATTACAATATTCGCTCAAGAAAAATTTTAAAGGCGCAAAAACAAAGACAATAAAAAAAGTATCAACTACTACTGTTGCTATAAAAAAACTTAAACGTAAGAAAAAGTATTATGTAAGAATTAGAACATATATCGTTTCCAATAGAAAGAAGATATATTCTGATTGGTCTAAGTTTAAAGTAAAAAAAACCAAATAGTAATAGTTTATTCGGATATAAGAAACTCCAAAATACTACAGGGATATTCTTGTATAGTGGAAATATTCTTTTAATGGAATTTTTATGATCTGAAAAGTTGCTTTTAAAAATCATAATTTATTGTAGTTTTATGCTAACTTCCAGTTTATAGCGTAAATATACACAATCTTGACAAATAAAGATAACACGTTTATTATCGTAATTAAATTGATTTAGAGCTTGTCTCGGCATAAATGAAGACTATAGATTTTACTGTTTCTGAACACAACAGTGCGTCTATAGTCTTTTTTGTTTTTGTGGCAAAATGCAAATATAAGAATTGCCTTGATAAAACAGAAAGTGTGGTTGTAGCAATGAAGGAATTAAATCAGAAAGAGGGACTGTAGCAATGAGCAGATTAGAATGGACAAAGAAAATAATTATAATAATGGTTGGTTCAGTAGTGGCAGCATATGGTATCACCCTTGCCCTATATGCCGGGTTTGGTGGTGCGACTCTTGCAGTTTTGTGGCAGGGAATTTCTAAAACTTTTCATGTAAGTATAGGGATGGCATCAATGATAGTTGCGATAGTTATGATTGCATTTGCATTTTTTTATGACAGATTTCAGATACATATTGGTACTGTTTTATATCAGATTGTATATAGCTTTTGCGTGGATTTATTTGCAAATATGCATGTATATAGTACGCATTTGTGGATAAATGCACTTATCATGGTAATGGGAGTAATCTTTTTTGCAGTGGGAACGGGAGTTTATGGGGCAGCATCTTTAGGACGTGGTTCGTATGAGGCATTAACATTTTCGCTGGCAGATAAGAATGGCTGGCAGGTAAAAGTTGTGCGAATGATACTTGATGTTGCAATGGTTGTTATAGGCATTGCTCTTGGTGGAAAGTTTGGTTTATGTACTATTTTTACAATCATTATATCAGGACCGGTTATTCAGTTTACAGCATCAAAAACAAAAAAAGTATTGAACATCTAAATGGAGAGGATGTGTATAATAAAAGAATAAATCGGAATTTGTAGATGCAAGATAACCAAGAGTATATAATTGACAAGCAATGAATCATTTGCTATTATTGAGCCGTATATAAATAAGACAGTTCGTTTGTACCATCCTGTCTCTAAATAAAACCAGGACTATTATTTTATAATTCATAATTGGAATTTTTTAGAAAAGTAATCTATTAAGACACGGGTACAGATGTATCCGTGTCTTTTTATGTAATAAGAAATTCCTTCAGAATTTCTTATTACATAAAAAACGTTCCACTATGGATGCGCACTCGCGCGAATGGAAAAACGTTCCACTATGGATGCACACTTGCACGAAAGGAAAAATGTTGCTAAAGCAACACGTGCTCGGTGCGTAGAATATCGCAAGCGACATTCTTGATTATACAATTACAATACAAGCAAATGGAGAAAAGTTTTATGTATATTTTAAAAACGGAGGCTAGTTTTGACTCAGCGCATTTTCTTGCAGGATACAACGGAAAATGTAGCAATCTTCATGGACATAGATGGAAGATTGTTCTTGAAGTTCAAGCTGAGGAACTAAAGGACGACATTCAACATAAGGGGATGTACGTAGATTTTGGAGAATTGAAAAAAGATTTAAGAAACCTTGCAGACTCAATGGATCATGCCTTAATTATAGAAAAGAATTCATTGAAGCAGACTACTTTGGAAGCTTTAAAAAGCGAGAATTTCAGGATTATTGAACTTGATTTTCGTCCGACAGCAGAGAATATGGCAAAGTATTTTTATGAGAAAATAAGAATACTTGGATACAATATGAAAGCTGTAACGGTATATGAAACTCCTGTCAATAGTGCAACTTATATGGAATAATTATAAATAATTTTCTAATCTGAAAGGAGTTATATATGAGTAAATATGAAGTAGTTGAAAAATTTGTAAGTATCAATGGTGAAGGAACTAAAGCCGGACAACTTGCAGTTTTTATACGTTTTAAAGGTTGTAATCTTAATTGTAAATATTGTGATACCAAATGGGCTAATGAGCAAGAAGCACTTTCTCAAACAATGACGGAAGAAGAAATACTTGATTATGTTTTATCAACGGGAGTTAAAAATGTCACTCTTACAGGTGGAGAACCATTGTTAAGAAATGACATTGAAAAAGTTATTACAGTTCTTGCAGAAAACAATCTGAATGTTGAAATAGAGACTAACGGTAGCATTTATCTTGACAAAATCCGTAAGCTTAACAAAGAAAATGTAACTTTTACAATGGACTATAAGCTTTCCTGTAGTGGAATGGAACAGTCCATGAACCTGAAAAATTTTGAAGTTTTAAATAAAAATGATACTGTTAAATTTGTAGTAGGAAACCGAGAGGATCTTATAAAGACAAAACAGATTATAAAAAAATATAATCTGTATGGAAAATGTAATCTTTATATAAGTCCGGTATTTGGGTTGATAGAGCTTGAGGAAATAGTTGATTTTATGAAAGAGAATTTAATGAATGATGTTAATATGCAGATTCAGTTACATAAAATAATATGGTCACCAGATAAAAAAGGAGTCTAATATGGAAAAACATAAGAAAATAGATACTAAAGCAATTGAATATCATATAGCTGGTATTCTTAAAGCTCTGGGTGATAATCCTGAACGAGAGGGATTAAAAGACACACCTAAAAGAGTTGCAAAAATGTACGAAGAAGTTTTTGAAGGAATGAATTATACAAATGAAGAAATTGCAGATATGTTTAACAAAACATTTGCGCTTGATAGACTGGAAGAAGCGTCCGAAAATGTAGAATGTAAAAGTCAAAATGGAACTTCTGACATGGTAGTAGTAAAAGACATAGAACTTTTCAGTTATTGTGAGCATCATCTTGCACTTATGTATGATATGAAGGTAACAGTTGCTTATATTCCAAAGGGAAGAGTGATAGGTCTTAGTAAGATAGCAAGAATAGCAGATATGGTATCAAAAAGATTGCAGCTTCAGGAAAGAATAGGAAGCGATATTGCAGATATTATGCAGATGGTTACTGGAGCAGAAGATATAGCAGTACTTATTGAAGGATGTCATAGTTGCATGACTGCGAGAGGAATTAAAAAAACTAACACAAAAACATACACACAAACATTAAGAGGGAGATTTAATAATGAAAGCAATGGTTTTATTCAGTGGTGGAATAGATAGTACAACATGCCTTGGTATGGCAGTAGAAAAATATGGTTCAGAAAATGTTATTGCATTATCAATAGCATATGGTCAGAAACATACAAAAGAGATAGAAGCATCAGATAAAATTGTAAAATATTATAATGTAGAACATATTTATCTTGACCTTGCAAAAATATTTCAATATAGCGATTGTTCACTATTATCACATTCTGATAAGGAAATACCTAAAGAATCATATAATGACCAGATTAAGAGTACAAATGGTTCACCTGTGTCAACGTATGTTCCATTTAGAAATGGATTATTCTTATCAAGTGCTGCAAGTATAGCAATTTCAAAAGGCTGTAGTGTAATATATTATGGTGCGCATGCAGATGATGCAGCTGGAAGTGCATATCCTGACTGTAGCAGTGATTTTAACAATGCAATAAATGAAGCAATATATCTTGGAAGTGGAAAGCAGATTAAGGTTGTAGCACCATTTATCAATGCAACTAAAGATCAGGTTGTAAAAAAAGGGCTTGAGATAAATGTACCATATAAATACACATGGAGCTGCTATGAAGGTGGCGAAAAACCTTGTGGTAAATGTGGAACATGTATAGACAGAGCTAAAGCGTTTGAGTTAAACGGAATTAAAGATCCGGCAATGGAATAAAAGGGAGAAGAATTATGACAGGAAGAAGCAAAGAAGAAACAGCAGACATAACATTATTAGGTAATCAGAAAACACAGTATCCATGTGATTATGCACCGGAGATGTTGGAGACTTTTGAGAATAAACATCAGGGAAATGATTATTTTGTAAAATTTAATTGCCCTGAATTCACAAGTTTGTGTCCCATAACAGGTCAACCGGATTTTGCCACTGTTACAATATCATATGTACCCAACATTAAAATGGTGGAGAGTAAATCATTAAAACTATATTTATTTAGTTTCCGAAATCATGGTGATTTTCATGAAGATTGTATGAATATAATTATGAAAGATTTGATAAAACTTATGGATCCAAAATACATTGAGGTATGGGGGAAATTTACTCCTAGAGGTGGAATATCAATAGACCCTTACTGTAATTATGGAAAGCCTGGAACAAAATGGGAAGAAATTGCATTTAATAGAATGGCAAATCATGATATGTATCCGGAAAAGGTTGATAATAGATAGGAACAAAGATACTGGATTTATTGGGATAAGGTTCAAAGAGTAGATAACCTGAAACATGGTTATCTATTTTTAATTGTCTCGATTTTCTTTACCATTAAAGTTATAATGTTTAGAAAGATTTTAGGAGAGCAAGTCATGAGTGAGTGAAATACAGTATTATATTATAATGAACAGTTTATTGAAAGAGATTTGTAATTAATATTTGAAAATATATGGAGAAAGTCAATGTTGGATAAAGAAAGAAGAAAAAAGAAAGTAGCATTTATATGTGTTCATAATTCCTGTAGAAGTCAAATCGCAGAGGCACTGGGAAAATACCTGGCTTCTGATGTTTTTGAAAGTTATTCTGCAGGTACTCAAACAAAGCCACAGATTAATCAGGACGCAGTGAGAATTATGAAAAAAATGTATGGAATCGATATGGAAAAAAATCAATATTCTAAACTTATTAGTGAGATTCCGAAACCTGATATAGCTATTTCAATGGGATGTAATGTAGGTTGTCCTTTTATAGGAAGAAGTTTTGATGATAATTGGGGGCTTGATGATCCAACGGGAAAAAGTGATGAGGAATTTGAAATAGTTATTAAGGAGATAGAACGAAAAATAATCGAACTTAAGGAGCGCATAGACCAGTTATAAAGTTCGTTGTGCAGGAAAGTAAATGAAGATATATGAGGCGGAAAATAGAACAGAAAAGAAAAGCTAACAGACCAGCTATTAATAGTTTGGGAACAGTCTGTCAGGGCTACACATCTATTTCTTTCCGGAGAAGAAGTAGAGCAGATTAAAAAGTATGTGCCACAGGCAGTAAATGAACAAAATCCACAGGCAGTAGGATTTTATGAGCATTTAGGTTTTGAAACATATAGAAGAACTGATTTTGACGAAGAGGGTAATCCGTACCCACTTTTGTATATGAAACTGCAAAATATTTAATGTGATATAGTGCTTTCATTAACACTTATATAACATAATGTAAAGTATTTAAACCACCAAAATCGTATGGTTTTTAATTTAACTTATGAGAAATTAGAAAAGGTAATTTAGTATGAACGATATTGAAAACAGATTTTTTGAACAATATAAAAAATTAGATAATTTATGCAAAGATTTGCTAAATAGTAAACAGGGAGTTTCAACATATATAGCTCAGATGGAAAACACACCTGCTTTCGAAAGACGATATGTTAATTCTTGGGATAGTGATTATAAAATGCTTAAGCATATTAGGTGGGTAAGAAACGATATTGCACATAGTGATTATCAGTCAGAATGTACAGAAGGAGACATTGCGTATGCCAGAAATTTCTATACAAGAATTATGAAACAGGAAGATCCGTTTTCCATAATTAATAAGGGAAAAATAGCTCAATTTAGAAAACAAAGTAGTAAGACAGTTGATACAAATCAATTTAGAAAACAAAGTAGTAAGACAGTTGATATAAATAAACCCAATAAAAATCATATAGCTGGAAGAAGGAAAAAATATACAGTCAATAAAGAATTAATGGCATTAATAATAATAGTTATTGTCTTATTTATTGTGTTAAGGATGGTTATGTAAAAAGTGAAAAAAGACAGAGTGAAAGTAAATTTAAAAGATATTATTGAGTAAGATAGAAGAAGCAAAGAATGGAAATGCTTATGATGAATAGAAAATAAGAAAAAATTCATTTAATGTATAAATAGGAATGGAAATAAAATGACTAAAGAACAATGGTATAAACAGTTATTTGAACGTCTAGGCAAATCAAAATTTCGCAGTAGTTTTCACCTAAAACAAAAGGACATAGATTACATTAACGAAAAAGGATTAGAAACAATCAGGAAGCATGCTGAGGATTTTATTGCTAAAAGAGAAGCACTGGCGAACATACCAAATGACGGAAAGCAAACTCCAATGAAAGGACACCCGGTATTTATTGCACAGCATGCAACGGCAACATGTTGCAGGGAGTGCATTCGCAAGTGGCATAAAATAAAACCGGGAGTAGAATTAAGTCAGATACAGCAGGACTATCTGGTTGATGTGATTATGACGTGGATAAAAAGAAATATGTAAAAAATAGAGTATAGTATACAGCAAAGTAAATAAATACTAAGCAGCAAAGAGCAGAATAGGATAAATAGTAAATAATAGAAAATATAATGCAACAAAGGGCAGAATAGGATATACAGTAAAAGATAGAAAATATAATGCAACAAAGGGCAGAATAGGATATACAGTAAATAATAGAAAATATTATGCAACAAAGGGCAGAATAGGATATACAGTAAAAGATAGAAAATATAATGCAACAAAGGGCAGAATAGGATATACAGTAAAAGATAGAAAATATAATGCAACAAAGGGCAGAATAGGATATACAGTAAAAGATAGAAAATATAATGCAACAAAGGGCAGAATAAGATATACAGTAAATAATAGAAAATATTATGCACCAAAGGATAGAAAATAATATATAAAGGACAGGTAATATTGTATGGTTAAAAAGATTATAAAAGGCAAACAGATTTTTGCAAGAAAAGCACAAAGTGCCACAGAGGCAGATAAACAAGTTATAACAGATTTATTAGATACACTTAAGGCTAATAGAGAAACCTGCGTTGGTATGGCAGCTAATATGATAGGAGTTAATAAATCAATAATAGTTGTGGCAACAGGACCATTTCAATTTGCAATGATAAATCCTGTAATTACAAAGAAATCAGGAGAGTACAAAACGGAAGAGGGATGTCTTTCTTTGGATGGTATACGACCTTGTATAAGATATGAAGAAATTGAAGTTGATTATTTAGATTCAAACTTTAATAAAAAACATGACAAGTATACAGGTTTTACAGCACAGATTATTCAACATGAAATCGACCACTGTAATGGAGTGGTTATTTAGAAATTTTTTCAAAAGTACACCCTTTTTAGGCAAAAACAAGCAAAAGGGATGTATTTTTCCAAGTATGAAATTAACAAAACAAAGATAATTCCCCAAAAGTACACCCCTTTTAGCAAAAAACAAGCAAAAGGGATGTATTTTTCCAAGCAGAAAATTTTTAAAAACAAAGATAATTCCCAAAAGTACACCCCTTTTAGCAAAAAACAAGCAAAAAGGATGTATTTTTCCAAGTATGAAATTGAAAAAACAAAGATAATTCCCAAAAGTACACCCCTTTTAGTCAAAAACAAGTCAAAAGGGTGTATTTCCTAAAAAAACAGATTTCTACAATACAAAATATGTTTTAAAATAACAATTCAACAACAAAAAGTATCCCTCACAATAACAATTCAATACAAAAATTTTTCCGCACAATAACAAGCCCCCACAATAACAATAAGTATCCCACGCAATAGCAATACCACAACTAACACGTTGATATGATACCTCAAAAGTTGACGGTTCAATATTTCTAATGTAAATTAACTATAGGATTAAGTATTACATATTAACGTGAAGACAAATTTCAATTCATATGAAAGTGAGAATGATAAAATGAAAACGCGTAAGTTAGGAAAGACAGGACTTGACGTAAGTGAAATCGGGTTTGGTGGTGAATGGTTAGAACGACACCCAGAAGAAGAGGGAATCGAATTAATTAAATATGCATCTTCTAAAGGAATTAATATTCTTGACTGCTGGATGGCAGATCCAAAATCAAGAGACATTATTGGAAAAGGTATCAAGGATAATAGAAGTGACTGGTTTATTCAGGGACATATTGGTTCTACCTGGAAAGATGAACAGTATTTTAGAACAAGAGACATGAAATATGTTCGACCGGCTTTTGAAGATTTACTTAAAAGACTTCAAACAGATTATATTGATATTGGCATGATACATTACATAGATTCAGAAGAAGAATGGGAACAGATTCAGCATTCAGATTATATGGATTATGTAATGGAGTTAAAAGAAAAGAACATAATACATCACATTGGCATGAGTTCCCATAACCCAAAAGTTGCCATAAAAGCAGCACAGTCAGGATATGTTGAGATGATTTTATTTAGTATAAATCCGGCATTTGACATGTTACCTGCAAGCGAAGATATTGACACAATGTTTGCAGAAAAATTTGATAACAATCTTAAAGGAATCGATCCTGAACGTGCAAAGTTATACAAAATATGTGAACAGAATAATGTTGGAATCACAGTTATGAAAGGTTACGCAGGCGGTAGACTATTTGACGAAAAACGTTCTCCTTTTGGAGTAAGTTTAACACCTGTTCAGTGTATTCATTATGCATTAACCAGACCTGCAACAGCATCTATTATGTGCGGCTATGACACAAAAGAACAGGTAGATGATGCTTTGGCATATGAAACAGCTACAGAGCAGGAAAAAGATTATGCATCAGTAATCGCCAATGCTCCGTTCCATTCATACAAAGGAGAATGTACATACTGTGGACATTGCAAGCCTTGTGTGGCGAATTTAGATATTGCAATGATTAACAAATTCTATGATTTGGCGACAATGCAACCTGAGGTGCCTGCAACAGTACAATCACATTATGAACTTCTTGAACATAAAGCATCTGAATGTATTGCTTGTCATGCTTGTGAAGTACGTTGTCCATTTGGAGTAAAAATCGCAGAAAGAATGGAGAAAACAGCAAAACTATTTGGTTGCTAGAATCACATTTGCTTGTAAGGGGGCGTTTAACATTGATTAGAAGCAAAAATTACATTTTAGATTTTACACATGTATATATTGATGAGGACATACAACAAGAAAGTGGTATAAGCCTAATTGATTGTTCGGACATTGAAGGCTGTGACCTTTATTGCTCCAAGGCTGCTGAAATAGAAATAAAGAAAAGAACAGAGCAGTATGGAATTCATGGGATACATTTTATTGATTCAGGTAATTTTCATTACATAACAAAAATAAATACAGACAGAATAATGAAGCCCTTTTCATTAGTTCTGTATGATCATCATACCGATATGCAGGAACCGATGATTAACAAAATGACCAGTTGTGGAGACTGGGCAGCGCAGGTTATTAATGAAAATAAAAATCTTGTTCAATTGATTCTGGTAGGTGCAACTGAAAATGACATAGAGCAAATTCATATTAAGAATCGCGAAAAACTTATAACTTTTTCAGCAGAAGAACTTAGGAGTGGCAGAGGAAAAGATAAGCTTAGCAAAATAATGACAGATGTACCTTTTTACATTTCAATTGATAAAGATATTCTGGATAAAAATTATATTGAAACAAATTGGAGTCAGGGCCACATGCCACTTGATATGCTTGAGCATCTTTTACAGTTTTTTATTAAAGACAAAAAGATTATTGGAATCGATATATGTGGAGAATGCCAGAGTGGGTTGCCTTTTCCTGAATACATAGAGGCAGAGGAGAAAAATTCAAAAACTAATATCGAGCTATACCAATACATTAGAAAATATAAAAAATAAAACTTATTTGATATGTCACAATTAAAGTGGTAAAACAGTTGAAAATAATAATTAAAATTTAGGCTGGAGAAAAACTGTATTATATATTTTGATAAAATGAGCAGAAAAGTTTGTATTATATATTTTGATAAAATGAGCAGAAAAGCTTGCAACATAGATTGTGACTTAAGAGTTAAAAATGATGACATTCATTTTGAGTTAGGAGGCATAATAAATGAACATACTCATAAGAGAATATAATCAGAATGATTTAGAAGCAATGATTGAAATTTGGAATCAGGTTGTAGAAGATGGAATAGCATTTCCACAGGAAGAATTATTAAATAAGGATACAGGAAAAGAATTTTTTGACTCGCAGACTTACAGTGCAGTGGCGGAGGATAAGGATACAGGAAAAGTGTATGGCTTGTATATTTTGCATCCTAATAATGTGGGACGTTGTGGACATATCTGTAATGCCAGCTATGCTGTTAGTAAAAAATCAAGAGGGCTACATATAGGGGAAAAGCTGGTGCTTGATTGTTTGAAGCAGGGTAAGAACAAGGGCTATGGAGTGTTACAGTTTAACGCTGTTGTTGCAACTAATACCTATGCAAGACATTTATATGAAAGACTTGGTTTTACTCAGTTAGGTGTAATACCAAAAGGTTTTAGAATGAAGGATGGACATTACGAGGATATTTGCCCATATTATCACGAACTTGTTTAGATAATTTAATGAAAAATTACAGTTAGTTGCTAATTGCAAAGAATGTATATGGACTGAGAAAATATTGCAATATAGCAATATTTGTTATGTTAGAAATTAGGAGAAAAATATAGGTATGGTATATGTTAAAGATTTACTTCAGTTGGAATCTTTATGGTAAGAACAATGTTTCTGTCTGCAGCATTATGTGGAATAGCAGACTATTTTCAGGTAGAATTTAAAATAAAAAGATTATCATTTACCCATCTGGTTTCCTGCTGTAAATTAGGAATTTCAGCTTTGGTAAGCGAAATATCATCAGCAGTTATAACAGTAGTGTTTAACATGTTGCTTTTAAACATTGCAGGGAATATTGGTGTGGCTGCGTACGGAGTAATTGCCAATTTGGCTATAGTTGCTATTTCTATTTTTAATGGTTTGGCCCAGGGTAGTCAGCCGTTAATTAGTCAGTGTTACGGTAGAAAAGAAACTAAAAATATTAAACAACTTTTAAAATGGAGTGTGGATATCCTTTCTGTCATCAGAAGTGATTACATTTACAGCTGTTATGATTGTGGCAAAGACTAACTTGAAATTCTGTAAATAAAGGTCAGTTTGTGAAAAAAAGCAATAAGTGCATGTGTTATAATACTTTAGAATTGCTGGTAGTATGTCAATAAATATTTGCATAAAGATAAGAGGAAGCAATATGGAATTTCAATATCTTCTAGAACAGAAAACAATGGATTATATTCAAGATAAAAACTTAGAATTAGTGGAAAAAAGTATGTGGAATAGTGGTGCTATTGTATATACTGTAAAGAAATCCGGCGATAACTTTGCCGGATTCTATTCACTGATAGCTATTTATTTGGAAGAAAAAGATTTTAAATTACAGGCAGAAATTTATAATTTATATAATGATAGCAGATTTAATGAAGATTTAATTCAGTGTGAAACAATTGAAGAAGAAATAGTTGATAATGGGAAATTAATCTATATAATTACAGAGAATGTTAATTCAATTATTGACATGATTTTAGATGGAAAAATAATTCTTTCTGACAAGACAGAAGAACAGAAAAAGATATGTTTATTTAATTTGCTTGCTGACATTTGCGATACCATAGTGTATGTGAAAAATAAATACAGCAATTTAAATATATACATCAATAATGAAGAATTATGTATTAACGAAAACGGTAAAGGAAAGCTCTTGTTATTTGATTTGGTAAAAAATCAAATGGCGACTAATAATGAAGCTTATGAACTTGCATATATTGGAAAAAATATTGCAAAAGGTTTAAATATTGATGTTAATATTCCGTTATTGGAAGAAAATATAGAAATGTTTAGACAGTTTTGTCTAAGGGAAATTAAATCTTGTGAAAAAGAAGAAGAAAAAAATAAAAACAAATATGAGAATAATTTAAAGAAAGCCAAAAAGGGTGATAAAAAGGCGCAATATATTGTTGGCTATATGTACGAACATGGAAAAGCTGTACCAAGAAGTATGAGTAAAGCAAAATACTGGTATGAAAAATCAGCCACAAAAAAATACACGAAAGCACTTAATAATATGGCGTATTTTTATCAAAAGGGAATACAGGTAGATAAGAGTATTGAAAAGGCAGAAGAACTTTTGAAAATCTCAGCAAAACAAAAAGATAGTGTGGCATGCTTAAATCTTGCAATAATGTACCAAACAGGAAAAAAGGGCAAAGTCGATATAGAACAGGCATTGTATTGGTATAAAAAAGCCATGAAATACGGGGATAAAGTAGCAGAAAGAATGTACAAACGTTTAATTATGCAAAAAGCAAATGAAAAAGGGTGACAAAATGGAACATATAAATACTACTGAGATGTACTATAAAGTTATAAATTGTGAAGAAGTAGATGAGTTAAAAGAAATATTAAATGCATACAGTCCATACTATTCAAAATGGAGAGATTATATAAATAATATAATGTTATCAAGGGGATTGTCTTATGAAAAGTTAGGAAAAAAATGTGGCTTTAGTAAAAATACAATAAAATCCTGGATAAAAAATAATAAAGTGCCAAAATCAAGGAAAAGCTTCATAAAACTTGGCATGGGGTTAAGGTTTAATTTACAGGAAATTAATTATATGTTACAGCGATATGGAAAATATCCTAGACTATATTCAAAATCATTAGAAGATGCTATATGTATTTATGTAATTTCACACTATCCAAAAGAAGAGAGCATTAATCCCTATGAATATTGCACTACGCTTAAGGGAAAATTTTTAGATATTTTAAAAACAAAAAACAGAAGAAAGTATTTGGCTAATTCTCAAAATGAAACCTTTGAAGTAGAAGAAAAATTAGTAAGTCTGAAAAATGAGAATGAGCTGGTCTCATTTATAAGGGAAAATGAAGTTGAATATATTAACAGTTATTACAATTTGGTGGACTACATTGAAGCATATATAAAGGCTGAAAATTTTGGCGGTTCCTATCATAGCCTTGTAAAAGCCGAAAATCTGGATAAGGGATTTGAAAAAATGATTTCTAATTTGAAGAATTGGGGGGAAGTACCTAACAGACAAAGGTTAATTGCATTAGGAATAAAACTTAATATGTCTTATGTTGAAATCAATCAGTTACTTGATTATGCAAATATGGAAAAACTATGCCCAAAGGACAAAATAGAGTGTATAATACTTTATGTACTATCTAACATAGATATTTCTAATCCTGAATATCAGACAAATCATATGTCGTTAGTTACCAGTTACAGCAATAACCCACAAATTAAGGAACAGTGTTCACATCTTTTAAAAGAATTAACAGGGTTAAAAAATTCAGATGAAATTGAAAAAGATATGCAGTATTACATAAGTGATACTTTAAGAAACCTTGAAATGGATAAGGAAGATTATGGAATTTTAAAATTGTTTATTGGTAAAGAAAATTAAAATTTATATGGAAATTAATAAGGTATTTTGTGATTAGAATATTTATAAATAAAAAATATGAGATAGTACAGCAATTACGATAAAAAATAAAAAGGGGAGACAATAATGGATTCTATTTTAGGCAGAACAATATTAGGATACAATGTAATAGAAAAAATAGGTTCAGGTGGATTTGGCGATGTATATAAAGTTGAGAGAAGCAACATTGTAGGAAAGACTACAAGAGCTTTAAAAGTAATTACATTACCAAGGGATGATGAATACCTTGAAATATTAAACTCCATGGGTGGAGACAAAAACAAGACAAATGCATATTTTGAAAAAGAACTTAATCGCGTAGTTAATGAGATAAGAGTTTTTTCACTTATATCGGAGAAGGACAATCATAATATCGTTTCCTATTATGAAAACGACGTAGAACAAATAGGTGAGTATAGGTATAACATATATATTTTAATGGAACTTCTTACACCGCTTAATAAATGGCTACAGCAAAATAATATTACTGTAGAGGATGGACTTAATATTGGGATTGGTATAGCAAACGGACTTGCTATTTGTCATAAGAACAATATTGTTCACAGGGATATTAAGCTAAGTAACATATTTGTTTCTAAGGATGGAGCGTTTAAACTAGGTGATTTTGGGGTATCAAAGAATATTACTAACGCAACAATGGCACATACCATAAAAGGAACACCTAATTATATTGCTCCTGAAATTTATATTGGCAAAAGTAAATATGACAATACTGTAGATATATATTCGTTAGGAATTTTAATGTATTATCTATTTAACAAAAAGCGTTTTCCATATTATCCTGAGTACCCAAAGGAATATACAAGGGAAGATGAAGATAAGGCGTTTTACAAAAGAATGCAGTATGATAAACTCCCAAATCCATTGGAGGCTCCGGATAGCATTGCAAAGATAATAAAAAAAGCTGTTTCAAAATCTGACGAAAGATATCAAAGTGCAGTTGCCATTGAAAAGGACTTAATTGTGGCAAAATCAAAATTAAGCGAAAAACAGTTGAGTAGACAAATTGGTTTTGAGCCGGTTTTTGCTGATAATAACAAAATCGAAAACGAAAAGGAACATCTGTTAGTTCAGAACTTAATGGGAAAAGACTATAACAGCATCAGTTTTCAGGAGCAGGGCGTAACCATGGATGAAAGCGTTATAATATCCAAAAAGAATAACAAAAGAAAATGGTTAATTATAGCTGGTGTTATCGGTGTGGCAATATTGTTGTTTTTAATTGTGTATCTTAGCAGTTGTACAAATTCTAAAAATACTTCTGAGAAAAATATAGCCATAACAACTACTGAGAAATCAATAGTAATAAAAGAGAGTACAGTTATGGAATCTTCTGCAAAAGATACAGAATCAAATACTGAGACAACAAAAGTAAGCCAGACAACAGAAGTACAGAAAACTACTAAGAAAAAACGAAAAAAGAAAAGGCAGGTAGCTTCAGAGAAGACAACACAAGAAGTAACAACCATGCCTTCAACAAAATCAAATAATGCATACATAAATAAGTCAGCGCAACCGTCATCAAAGAAAGTTAATACAACAAATAAACCAGCCGGTCAGAAAAAAAACAGTGCAATTGACTTTGAAAATGTGGTAGAGTAAAGATATTATTTATGATTTAGATTACTCTGAATTAGGAGGGTTACAATGAAGAAAAGTTTAACAATAGTAATTATGATAGCATTAGCCATGGCTTTAATATGGGCAGTTGTTTTTGCAATTGTTTTAAAAAGTTTAATTGTAGGATTAGCCTTTGGTTTGGCATTTGGTTGCTCAATGGCAATTGTAGCTTATGCTATAGTTAGCTCAAGTAGGAAAAATGATAAGTAATAAGTAAGGTGTGTTTTTGCAGACAAGAACATATACATAATAAAAAACGATAACTCGTAAGCGATATATGCGTCGGGTTATCGTTTTTTTTTATGCACACTCGCGCAAAAGGAAAAATATCTCTAAAGCAACATGCGCTCGGTGCGTAGAATGTAATTATTTTAGAATGTTTATTAATAATATGAATAGAATAATCAATAGACAGTTTACACTTAACGTGAATTTTACTTTAAATGACACAAATATTTACAGGGAAAAAATACAATTAAAACAATGTATTAATAATACAAAATATTTGTGAAATGAAATATTAAGGAGGAGAAGTGATGAGGGTAGGAATACTTACAAGTGGTGGTGATTGCCAGGGATTAAATGGTGCAATGTATGGCTTGGTAAAAGCTCTTAATTTCAATTGCAAGGAGAAATTAGAGATATACGGAATTTTAGAAGGCTATACAGGCTTGATTAATGGTGATTACAAAAAAATGAAACCTGAGGAATTTGAAGGAATTCTTAATATGGGTGGGTCTATACTTGGCAACTCAAGACAGCCATTTAAAAGAATAAATGATGCAGATGAAAATGGCGTTACAAAGGTACAGTCCATGATTAAAAATTATAAAAATATGGATTTAGATTGCCTTGTTGTGTTAGGTGGAAATGGTTCCCACAAAACAGCAAATCTTTTAAGTGAGCAGGGGGTAAACGTGGTGACTTTGCCAAAAACAATTGATAATGACATTAACGGGACAGAAATGACTTTTGGTTTTCAGTCAGCAATTGATATAGCAACCAGAACACTTGAAGAACTGCATACAACAGCCAAGTCACACAAGAGAATTATTATTGACGAAATAATGGGAAACAAAGCAGGCTTTTTAACTCTTTATTCAGGAATTGCCGGTGAGGCAGACATTATTTTGATACCTGAAATTCCTTATTCAATTGATAAAATAGTTGATTTTATCAATAAGAAATTAGACGAGGGAAGACGCCACATTATTATTGCGGCAGCAGAGGGAATTATATCTAAAGATGAAAGTAAACTAACTAAGAAAGAGTTAAAACAGAAACGTGCTGCGGAAAATTATACATCAGCAGCAGTGTATTTAGAGAAAAAATTAAGCGAAAAGATAAACAGGGAAATTAGGGCAGTAGTTCCCGGTCATATTCAAAGAGGTGGCAGTCCATGTGCCTACGACAAAGTTCTAACCTCAAGACTTGGTGCAAAGGGCGCAGAACTAATTTTAAATAAAGAATATGGAAAAATGGTGGCTGTTGTAAATAACGAAATTTCCAGTGTGCCATTAAGTGTAGCTGTGGAAAAGCCGAAGAGAGTTAATTCAAATGATGAAATTGTAAAACAAGTGAGAATGATGGGAATATGCTTAGGAGATTAATTGAAAGAATTTTCAAAATAAAAATTATTATAAAAAATGAAAGAAGAAGTAATATGAAAGAAAATAAGAATACAGTGCTTCCATGTTATGACAATAGAGAGTTATCATGGTTAAAATTCAACGAAAGAGTTTTAGAGGAAGCAGAAGATGAAAGAGTACCTTTATGTGAAAGATTAACTTTTGTTAATATATTTTCAACTAACCTGGATGAGTTTTTCAGAGTAAGAGTTGGCTCAATTTATGATCAGATGCTAATTTCTGACAAGAAAAGAGAGAACAAAACTTACATGACCTCCAGTGAACAATTAGAAAGTATTTATAAAAATACAAAAGAACTTTTAAAGAAAAAGGACAGAGTTTACGATAAACTTATAGATAAACTTAAGCCATATAATATTCAGGTTGTAGGGTTTGATAAATTAAGAAAAGAAGAAACACAGTATATGGAATATTATTTTAGAACTAATGTAATGCCATTACTTTCTCCACAAATAATTGGAAAGAAACATCCTTTTCCTTTTTTAAATAATCAGGAGATTTATGCAGTAGCCTTAGTTTCAAACAAAAACAGAGAAAAAATATGTATTGTACCATGTGGTGGTTCAATGTTTAGCAGATTAATACAGGTGTTCCCAAACAAAAACAAATACATGTTAATAGAAGAAGTTATTCTGCACTTTATGCCACAGATTTTCGAAAATTATAATGTGGAAAGTAAGTCTTTAATAAGAATAACAAGAAACGCAGATATTGATATTGATATTGATGAAATTTTTGCAGACGAAGACATTAGTTATAGAGAGTCAATGGAAGAATTAATTAGGATGAGAAAGAAACTTTGTCCTATAAGAATGGAATATTCAAGAGTTTTAGATGAAAAGGTTATTAAAAGTCTGTGTAAGGAATTAGGCTTAAACAAAAAGCAGACATTTTATTCCAAGGCACCACTTGAGTTATCTTTTGTATTTAAAATACAGGATATTCTCAGAAATAATCGTGAACTGTTTTTCAAAAGAAGAGTGCCACAGATTTCTAAAAACATAGATGAAAATAAGTCAATGATGGAACAAATTGAAAACAAGGACATTCTTTTAAGCTATCCCTTTGAGAGTATGACATCTTTTATTAATTTGCTAAAAGAGGCTGCCCATAACGAAAATGTAGTTTCCATCAAAATGACATTATACAGAGTGGCTAAAAACTCACAGGTAGTAGAAGCACTGATTGATGCCGCAGAACATGGAAAAGAAGTTGTTGTAATGGTTGAGTTGCGAGCAAGATTTGATGAGCAAAACAACATAGAGTGGTCAAGAAGAATGGAGGATGCAGGTTGTCGAATTATCTATGGAATTGACCACACAAAAGTACATTCAAAAATATGCCTGATTACTTACACAAAAGACAACAAGGTAAAACATATTAGTCAGATTGGAACAGGCAATTACAACGAAAAAACTTCAAAACTTTATACAGATTTATCATTAATGACAGCCAATGAAGAAATAGCAAAAGAAGTTGGCAAAGTGTTTAACAAAATCTGTATGGAAGAGGTTATGGAAAAAACAAAACATCTTCTTGTATCTCCTAAATGCATGCAAAATAAAATTGCAGATTTAATTGATGGAGAAATTAAAAAAGTTGAAGAGGGCAAAGAAGGATACATTGGTATGAAATTTAATTCCTTAACAGACAAAGTCCTTATTGAAAAGTTAATTGAAGCATCACAGAAAGGTGTAAAAATCGACTTGGTTATTAGAGGCATCTGTTGCTTAATTGCAGGAGTTAAGGGATATACAGAAAACATAACTGTAAAAAGTATTGTTGGCAGATACTTAGAACATTCAAGAATATATATTTTTGGAACTGAAGATGACAGAAAAATATACATTTCATCAGCAGACTTAATGACAAGAAACACTGTGAGACGTGTTGAAGTGGCAGCTCCAATTTATGATGAAAACATAAAAAAGAGAGTTAGCAAAATGTTTGGCATAATGCTTCAGGACAATATTAAGGGCAGATACATGAAATCTGATGGCAAATACTACAGACCTGAAATTACAGAGGGTGAAATATTAACAGATTCACAGGAGTATTTCTTTGAAGAAGCTTATGGTAAAATAGAATAATTTTTTAAAAATATTATTTTTTCAAATTTATTATATTTTGTAAAATTATATAAATAATTTTTTGCAATCGAATAAAGTAAATAATTGAAAACAAAAATGTAGTTGTGTTACAGCAACCACAAAAAATTTAAACCTAAAAATTTAACTTTTTGGAGGTTTATTGTGAAGTTGTAACATGGCTACATTTTTTGAATTTGTCAGTTCAAAGAGAGAAACGCTACGTCTATATATGCAAATATGGGAAATTTATATAATAAGTTCTATGTTATAATTGACAATTAGAAATCCAATACCCATGGTATAATATTTTAAAATCAAGTGTAATAATACAGATCAATTTCGTAGTATAAGGTGAAGGAGGTAAAAAGTGAAAGACGAAAGAATAATTAAAGATCTTTTTAACAGGTCAGAAGAAGCCTTAAAAGTTCTAAAAGAAAAATACGAAAAGCCTTGCATGAACATTGCTATGAAATTGGTAAGTAGAGAAGATGCAGAAGAATGTGTTAATGATACCTTCCTTGCAGTGTGGAATCAGATACCGCCAAACAAGCCCAATCCTTTATGTGCGTATGTTTTCAGAATTACAAAAAATCTTGCCCTGAAAAAATATCACACCAATACAGCAAAGAAAAGAAACAGTTATTATGATTTAAAAATTATGTCACAGTTCATTTGCACAGACTAAGGACAAGGTTAAAGAAATATTTGTCTGAGAAAGGATGGGTATTATGAGGAAAGAAAATGAAAAATCAATAAAGAAAAAGCAAATGGCAGAACACATGATTAATTCTATTGACGATAAATATATTAAACAGGCAGCAGACTATAAGGCTAAAAATAATAAATACAAAAAGTTTATTAAGAAGTATGAAAAGAAAATTAATGAAATGAAAAACAATCAGAAATTAGTTGATGAGTTTTTGGAAGACTACAATAAAATAACAGAAAAATAAATAAATTATGGAATCGTTTTCTTCTTTTGCTGAATAAAGTGAAAAAAGAAAACGATTTTATGTTATATATGTGCTTATATTACATTTACAGACGGGAAAAAGGAGAGTATACTGTAGCGGTAGGAATTAAAGAAGAAGGAAGGACTTATGGCAGGATATTTAATTAAAGATACAACAAAGGAAGAGAGAAGAAAAATTGTAGAGGAATCTCTTGGTAACATTGAGGCTAATTGCGATGGCTGTATGTCAGGGTTGGCTGAAATGTATGAGGATTACATTGATGGAAAAAGAGAAATAAGAGATATTAACATGGAATTTAACAGTAGATATGTTAAAGGAAATATGGATAGAGAAGATAGTAGAAGCTGTCCAATGTAAGTAAATCGAGCAGTCTCAGGAAAATGTAATCATATTAATAATGAAAACAAAAGAATTTGAGTATAACAAGTAATTTGAGAAAAATTGAAAGGAGAGATAGCATTTATTGCTATTGTGAGTATTATGAACCCATTAGAAATGATGAAAATGAAAAATAAAATGACTGAATTCACAAACAGACATCCTATGTTGCCTAAATTTTTTAACAGAGCAGCTTTGGAAATTAAAGAGGATACAGTTATAGACCTTGTAATAACACCAAAAGATGGAACGCCTATTAAGACTAACATCAAAGTTACAAAAGAAGATTTAGAGTTGTTAGAAACTTTAAAGAATATGAAAAATTAGTCAATAAATGATATTTATTTCAAAAGAGAGGAGATGTTAATATGGGATTTTTTAAAGACAAGACAGTAATTATTACAGGTGGTGGAAGAGCGGTTTTAAGTGATGGCAGTTGTGGATCAATTGGTTATGGCATAGCTACAGCCTATGCAAAAGAAGGTGCAAATCTTGTACTTACCGGTCGTAATGTTAAAAAGCTTGAAGATGCAAAGGAAGAGTTAGAGCGTTTATATAGTATAAAAGTTCTACCGGTTCAGGCGGACATAAGTGCATCAGCAGATAATGAGGCGGTGGTAAAGAGCGTGGTTGATAAAGCAATTAAAGAATTTGGACATATAGATGTTTTAATAAATAATGCTCAGGCTTCAGCATCAGGCGTAACATTGGCAGATCACACAAAGGACCAGTTTGACTTGGCAGTTTACTCAGGCTTATATGCAGCATTTTATTACATGAAGGAATGTTATCCTTACTTAAAAGAGACAAAAGGTTCTGTAATTAATTTTGCATCAGGTGCAGGTCTTTTTGGTAATTATGGTCAGTGTGCTTATGCAGCAGCCAAGGAAGGAATTCGTGGACTTACAAGAGTTGCAGCTACTGAATGGGGACCTGACGGCATTAATGTAAATGTTGTTTGTCCTTTAGCTTGGACAGCACAGTTAGAGAATTTTGAAAAAGCATATCCTGATGCATTTAAGGCAAACGTTAAGATGCCACCAATGGGGCATTATGGAAATGTTGAAACAGAAATCGGTAGAGTCTGCATACAGCTGGCATCGCCTGATTTTAAATTTATGACAGGTGAAACAATCACTCTTGAAGGTGGACTTGGACAGAGACCATAGAGGGTTTTAAATAATATAATTATAAATACAGAAAAGCTACATGTTTTGTTAAAAAGTATGTAGCTTTTTCTTTGAGTTTATGGACTTTTACATATCAAAGTGCTACTATATTATGTGGCAAATTTATACAATTTGCACACAGAGTATAAAGAACAAAAAGAGGAGAAGAAGATAGATGAAAAAAGCACTTTACACAGCAATCGTTTCTATGGCATTTGTGGTAGGAATGGGATTTAGTAACAAGTTAGTATTCGCCGATGAACAGGTGACAACACCACAGGTAACAACAGTGGCAGAGACAACTACAGAAGCGGAAACAACACAGCCTACAACAACACAGCCGGTAACGGAAAAAACTACAAAAATTAATAATCAGACAACTGGCAATCAGAAGAAAAGTTATTGGGTAAAATCAAAAAAAGGAACAAGATATTATTTTAATTCTAAGTCATACGCCAAAAACAGATTGGTCAAAGTAGGAAAGGCACAATATGGTTTTGACAAAAATGGATATAAGGTAAAAGGAATTAAGAAAATCGGAAAGAAAACTTATTATTTTACAAAAAGTGGTAAATTAAGCACAAAAACAGGAATTATTAAGTACAAGAAAAACAAATATTATGTGAAAGCCGGTGTTTTAAAGAAGGGCTTAGTAAAAGTAAAATCTTATTATTACTATTTTGACAAGAAAACTTACAAGATGGTTAAGAATAAGACAAAGAAAGTTGCTTCAAAATACTATGTTTTTGACAAGAAGGGAAAAGCAATTCCAAGAAGTCTTGCAAGATATCAGGCTTACATTACTTTAAAGAAAATCACAAATTCTAAAGATTCTAAGATGACAAAAATAAGAAAAGCTTACTCTTATGTGGTAAGAAGTAGTTCATATAGAATTAAACCGGGATTTGTACAGCCATCAGCAGCTAACTGGGTAGAAGCTTATGGTTATAATATGTTGGTTACACATTCAGGAAGATGCTACAGTTATGCAGCAGAATTCGCTTTAATGGCAAAAGAAATTGGCTTTGATGTTACTGTAGTAAGAGGCGTGATTGAAAGCGCACCACATGCATGGACTGAAGTGAAAATTGGCGGTGGAAGCTATATTTTTGATCCTAACAAGGGTTTTGAAAGATACAGAAAAGGAAGAAGTATGTGGCATTTCTACTATACATCATATGCAAGAATGCCGGGAGTATATTCTGTATATAACAGGTATCCTGTTTTATAAATAAATTGAAAGGAAAAATGAAAGGAAAAATGAAAGGAAAAAAACAAATTGCACTATTAATGTCTTTATGCCTGAGCATTGGCATGTTGAACATTACATTGGCTAACGTAAAAAATAATAATGCAGGTGTAGTAACAAAAAATGTTCAGACTTTAAGTGCAAACAAAAAAACAAAGGCTAAAAAAGTAAGCAAAAAGAAAAAAGGAAAAACAGGTTTTGTAACAAAAGACGGTAAGAAGTATTATTTAAAATCAGGTAAAAAGCTAAAAAGCATAATTCTTGAAACAAAGAAGTACAAATATTTACTTGATAAAAACGGTGTGGTAGTTACCGGATGGAAACAGTACAAAGGAAAATACTATTATTTTGACAGAACAAGTGGCAAAATGGCAATTAAGAAAAAAGTAGATGGTATTTCTTTGGACAAGTATGGAAGGGCAAAGAAAAACAAATTAAATGTTGCCAAAATTAACACAATGATAAAGGCAAGAAAAACTGTAAACAAAGTTTGCAAAGTAAGTGACACAAAAGCTCAGAAGTTAAGAAAATGTTTTGACTATATTGCAAAGGTCCCTTACAGAAGATACAGATTTTTAAAACCTATTTATCACAAAAAAGGTTGGGAGTCTGCATTTGCAGATGACGTTTTTGACAAGGACAGCGGCTGTTGTGTATCAATGTCAGCAGCATTAGCTTTTATGCTTCATGAGTGTGGTTATAGCACAGTTTATGTTGCCCATGATTCAGAACACGCCTGGGTGGAATTAAACGGCAGAGTGTATGATGCCCTTTTTGCAAGAGCAAAAGATTATAATAAATATTATAATTTGTCATATAGCAATTTTAGTTGCCATCCTGTAGATAAAAGAAAAATTTAATTAATTACAAAAATAGATAAAATACAGACGGGAGAAAATTATGGTTTTTAGTTCGGCAATTTTTCTTTTTGTATTTTTACCGGTTGTATGTGCGTTGTATTTTATACTGCCGGGTATAAAAACAAAAAATATATTGCTGATTATAGCAAGTTTAATATTCTATGCTTTTGGAGAGCCGGTTTATGTATTGCTTATGATTGCCTCAATCATATTTAATTATATATTTGGGCTTTTTGAAGGAAAGTTTAGTGACAGTGGAAGTATTGTTGGAAAAAGAATAGTTTTAGTGTTAGCAGTAATTGTTAATATTGGTATGTTGTGTGTTTTTAAATACACATCCTTTATATTAGAGAATGTTAATTACATAGGTAACTTAAAAATTAAAATTCCTGCAATTGCACTTCCAATTGGTATATCATTTTTTACATTTCAGGCTTTATCGTATGTAATTGATGTATACAGAAATCCTGAATTAATGCAGAAGAATTTATTTAATCTAATGCTGTATGTTTCATTTTTTCCACAGCTTATTGCAGGTCCCATTATCAGATATAATGAAATTGCAAAGCAGATTAATAAGCGTGAAAGTACAATTGACAAAACAGCAGAGGGGATTAGAAGATTTATCATAGGTTTAACAAAGAAACTTATTATTGCCAACGCGACAGGTTATGTTGCAGATGCAATCTTTAAACTAGATATCAGTGACTATAATTTTATTGTGGCATGGGTAGGAGCAATTACCTATACACTTCAGATTTACTATGATTTTAGTGGTTATTCTGACATGGCAATAGGTATGGCAAAAATCTTCGGTTTTGAATTTAGGGAAAACTTTAATCACCCTTATTCAGCCAAGGGTATAAAAGACTTTTGGAGAAGATGGCATATTTCCTTATCAACCTGGTTTAAAGAATATGTTTATATACCTTTAGGCGGTAACAGAAAAGGTAAGTTTAGAACTGAATTAAACAAAATGATAGTATTCTTTTTAACAGGTATATGGCATGGAGCAAATTGGACATTTGTAATATGGGGTTTAATTCATGGTGTTGCAAATGTAATTGAAGATACAATTGGACAGGTAATCAAAATCAAAAACAAAATAGTAAGCAACATTATTACGTGGATTGTTGTAATTTGTGCCTTTGTTATGTTTAGGGCAGATAGTGTTATGATTGGTCTTAAGATGTTAAAGACAATGTTTACAGGATTTAATATGGGGCTAAAATCAATAAGCTATGTTGGTCAGTTACTAAGTCCATATTATGTATTTATAATATTGTTAGCAATTGCTTTTGCTTATCCGTTAAGAGAAAAAATTGTTAATGTAATCAAAAATAAATGTGGTGAGAATATATCAGGAACATTAATCTATGTTGCAGACATTTTATTTTTACTAATATGTGTTGTGGCACTTGCAACAGCAACCTACAATCCATTTATTTATTTTAGATTTTAACAGGAGTGAACATGAAGAAAAAGATATTTATAGCAATATTTTTTATTATGATATGTTTACCATCACTTGGAATGTTCTTTTATAAAACTGATATAAGTGCAGAAAAAAGAGAAGTTCAGACTTTCCCAAAAGTAAAAGAAAATGGAAAAGTAAATATGGATTTCTTTAATCAGTTAAGTGATTATTTTTCGGATAATTTCGCATTTCGTCAACAGCTTATTGAGACTGATGCAGTAATAAAAAAGAATGTTTTCAAGGAGTCAGGAAACAGTGAAGTAATAGTGGGAAATAAAGGTTATTTGTTTTTTAGCGAAACCCTTAATGATTATTTAGGTCAGAACGTGTTGTCCGACAGACAAATATATGCTTGTGGCAGAGTTTTATCTCTGTTACAGGAGCATGTAGAAAATAATAATGGTAAATTTTTGTTTGTGGTAGCACCTAATAAGAATTCATTATATCCTGAATTTATGCCTGGCAGATTTGTAAAGATATCAGATAAAAACAACTATTATTACCTAAAGAAACAGCTTAAGGAACAGAAAATTAATACTGTTGATTTAAAAGGGAAATTCCTTAAATCGGGTAAGAAAGTATATCATAAACTTGACAGTCATTGGAACAATGAAGGTGCAACAATGGCATGTGATTTTATACTTAATAATTTAGGAAAGAAGCATTATAATTATTCAGATGAAAAGTACAGCGTAACAAAAGATTTTTCGGGAGATTTGTATGAAATGCTGTTTCCTAAAGGTAGTGAGAAGGATTACAATGTTAAGTATGATAAAAAGCATACTTATAAAGTAACATCTCACTTTAAGAAAGTAACAGATATATCAATGGCAACTGAAAACAAGGAAAAGAAAGGCTCTATTGTTATGTATAGAGATTCTTTTGGAAATGCGTTAATTCCGTTTGTAGCTGATGAATATGGAAGTGGCTATTTTACAAAGGCTGTTCCTTATGACATGAATTTGCAAAGTGAAAATAATGCTGAGGCAGTTGTAATTGAGTTAGTCGAAAGACATATACCTTCATTAATTGAGGAAGCTCCATACATGGTAGCCCCTACAAGAATTTTAAATGGAGAAGTTGTAGAAAAAGAAAATTCAGGTACTGTAAATATTGGTGACATGGAAGATTATCTCCCAATAAGCGGTCAGGTTGACCAGAAGTACATTGATGACAATGGCAAGATTTTGATTAGACTTAAGAGCAAGAATAAACAGTATGTTTTTGAAGCTTTTCCGGCACCAATTAACAGTAAAATAAAAAATAAAGGTTACAATTATGGTATGTATTTGGACACTTCTTTAATAGATGGTGGCACATACGATATTGATGTTATAACTACAAAGAACAATCAGTATTATAGTTCAGGTGTGAAAACACAGCTAGAACTTGAGGAGTAAAATAACAGATTCATTTACCTCTAAGGGGAGTTTGTAATATGAGTTTGTGTAAATAAAAACTAAAGATTTAAGAGGAGAGAGAAAATGAGAAAAATTTGTGTAATGGCAACAGTAATTGCCACAATGGTATTTATGACTGCATGTGGAGGGAACAAAGAAGAAGCTACAACTGCTGTAACAACAACACAGGAAACAACAACAGTGGCACCTACAACACAGGAGCAGACAACAGTTCAGGAAACTACAAAAAAGAAGAAAAAGAAAAAAGTAAAAGAAACAACAACAGAAGAAACAACAACTGAGGCACCTACAACAACAGTGGCACCTACAACAACAGCAGCTAAGGTAGAAAAGCAGACAAAAAAGAAAGTTGCTAAAAAGAAAACAGTTGTAAAGAAAAAAACAACTACAAAGACAACAAAGAAAGCTAAAGACAAAGGTAGCTCAAACAAAAGCATTGCTAAAAAGTATGTTGGTAAGTCACTTGATTCATTAACAGCAAAAGTAGGAAGCTACAAGAAAATGGAAAAATACAAGAGCTGTCTTGACGAAGGAGAATACGACGGTTTATTCTACTTTGACGGTTTTATTGTTTCTGCATCAACTAAAAATGGCAAGTGGATTATTTCAGGTGTAGAATAAAACAAATAATAGTTAATTTTTTCTTTATAGGAAATAGTATTTAACTAAAAACTGAATATTATAGGTAATGTGCAGACGTTATCTAGCATTAAAAGAAGCATTGTAAACTTTTGATTCTTAAGGAAACAGAGTTTATAAGGCTTCTTTTTTATGTAATAAGAAATCCTTTGAGAATTTCTTATTACATAAAATACGTTCCAATAGGGGCACTCGCTTGAAAGGAAACTTTTTCCTTGACAATAAACAACAGTACAACTATACTACATTATATCAGTAATGTAGTGGAGAGGAGGAGAAAGCTTGAGAATTGATGAAAACAGCATGATTCCCATTTATGTACAAATCGCTGATGGTATAGAAGATGACATTCTAACAGGCAGGATAGAAGAAGGTGGCACATGTTATTCCCAGGTAACCTTAGCTAAGGAACTACGTGTTAATCCGGCTACGGCTGCCAAAGGAATTAATCTTTTAGTAAATCGTGGAATTTTAATAAAACATAGGGGGCAGGCTATGACTGTATCAGAAAATGCAATTGAAATGATTACAAAGCGTAAGCGACATGAAGAAATCGACCTGGTAGTTGACAATTTAATAAAACTTGGAAAGAAATTGTCGTTATCAAAGGATGAATTAATAGAAATCATAACAAGAAAATATGAAGACTAATTAGAAAATCAAATTATGTAGAAGGAGAAGTGAATAATGGAAATAAAAATTGAAAACATATCCTTTTGGTATATGTCAAAAAGAAGAAAAGTATTAGAAGATTTTTCGCTACAATTACAGCCGGATAATATTATTGGTTTAATTGGCAGAAACGGTCAGGGAAAAACAACATTAATGAAATTGTTGGCTGGAAAGAATCTACCTGATAAGGGAACAATATTATATGATGGCGAAGAAATAAATAAAATAAATGTAATAAACAAAATAGTTTATGCTTCAGATGAATTAGGTTATATAAATAGAAAATTAGAAAGTATAGTTAAAGATTATAAATTAATGTATAAAAATTTCGACTTGGAATTTGCAGAAAAATTATTGGAATTATTTGAATTAAATAAAAAGGTAAGAATTGAACATTTGTCTAAAGGTCAGAAAAGTTTATTTAATTTTTGTCTGGCAATGGCAACAAGATCAGAACTTACAATTTTAGATGAACCGGTTGCGGGAGTGGATGCAGTAAGCAGAAGAAAAGTTTATGATGTGATTTTAAGAGATTACATTGAGCACCCAAGAACGATTTTAGTTTCAAGTCATATGTTAGGGGAAATGGAAAATATGTTATCCCATATTGTGATTTTGGATAATAACAATATTGTATATGATGGGGACCTTGATGAAATAAGAAACAAGGCATACAAAGTTACCGGGGAGAAAGAAAAAGTTGAGAATTACATAGTAGGAAAAAATGTATTATACAAAAACATCGGGGCTTTAAATTCAATGGCAGTAGTTGAAGAAGAAATAACTGATAACATAAGGGAAGCATTAGTTAAAGAAGAGTTAGCTTTTGAAAATCTTACAGCTGAAGAATATTACGTGTTTAAGACAACAAAAACGGATAGTGAAAATATGGAGGAATTATGGAAAAATTAGAATTAAGAAATATAAAGGATTTATACAAATTAAGAATAAGACAATTATCAGGTTACATTAAAGGTCTGGCAGTAATAACCATAGGTATGCTTATTTTGAATTTTTGGGAAATAGTATTAATGATGAAAAATACTTCAAATCACTGTTATGCAGTGGAATTTCCGAAAGGGGTATTTGTTTTTGCAGCCTTAATATTAATGATTGTGTTTTCCTATAATACAAATATTTTTAAGAAATCAACTGGTATGTATCCACAAAACAGAGTAACAAGATATGTTGCAAGCTGGTTAAGCGACATTACTGTTTTAGGAATTTTTTCATTGCTTGAAGTTGTGTGCGTACTAATTATAAAATTTGTTATATTTATTATTTGCGCTACTACAGACTTTTCTGTTTTCACAAAAATAAATGCAAAATTTATCTTAGGTATAACAGTTTACATTTTGGCTGGCTTCCTGTTCTTAACAGCGGTGATTAAACTTACAGCAACCATTGCAAGAAAGAGCATATTAGTATTGCTGGCAATAGTTATGGGAATACTACTTTTAATAAGAAACGGGGTTATAGTATTGTCAGATTCAGATGCCCAATTTAATGTGGCGGGAAAAGACATTTTAGAAATTTTAATTATATGTGTAATCTTTTTCGTAATTGGCTTTTTACTTGAAAAATACATAAAAGACAGCAAGTTTACAATTAACTACGGAAACATTCTCATGGGTATTGTAATTGCAATGATGATTATGTTACTTGCAGTGACACCACTCTTTTATGGATTATCGGGAACAGAAGAGATGGAAGATTATGTTAAGGGAAATAAAGAAAAAGCTGAAAAGGTGGAATATAGTATTAATATACCGGCAGGCATGAAAGTAGTAGAGGGGGGATACGGACATAGCGACATGGATGCCATTGGAGTTGAAAATGTAGAAATAAGACAGGGAGATAAAGCAAAAGTAGTTGTTAGAAAATATATCCCAACTACTAAAAGTTCTTTGATAGATGATATTTTTGCTGATTCAGACATTAATGTTTCTGTAGAAAACAATAAATTCGTTATAACTAATAAATCTTTAAATAAGAAATATATAGCATTAAATGTTTATGGATCCCAAAATGCAGATATACAGAGATTCATGGGAAATAAAGTTAAAGATTCTGATGATGACTTGGACGATTTTAAAGAAATGATAAGCAGATATACAACATCTTATCGTGTTGTAATTTATGTTCCAAAGGCAAATACATCTGAGAATATAAACTCAGAGTTTATAAAAGTTAAATAAATAAGAAACATTTGTGTTATAATGTTTCCTGTAGCTTGATTGAAAGTGATAAAAGTAAGACTGTAGAATTTATTGTTTAAATATATTCTACAGTTTTTAAGAATACAGGAGATAATTATGAGAAAATTAAAAAGAACATTTTATATAGGAACAACTACATTCTTATTAGGTTTGGGAATTGTTTTTTCTAACAATGTTTTAGCCGCAGTGGAACAGGAAACTACAACACAGGTAGAAACAACAACTGTGGAAGAGACTACACCAAATGAAACAACAACCCCGGAACAGACAACACCCGCTGAAACTACGAAACCGCAGGAAACAACAACTGTGGGAAAATACACAGAGTCTAATCTTTCACCTGTTAAGTCCAAAATAATTTTGTTAGATCCGGGACATTGCAAAGTACATATAGGAGCTCATGGTAATGGTTTAAAGGAAGAAATAATCACATTGGATATTGGACTTGCCTGCAGAGACTATCTTAATAAGTTTGGTGACGTGACAGTTTACATGACAAGAACAAATGGTAATTGTTTATCAACTGCAAGTCTTGCAGGTTGTCTTGTAGCAAGAAATAATATGGCAAAAAGACTAGACGCAGATTTTTTAGTAAGTCTTCACATTAATTCAGACCCAAGCCCAAGCAGAAAAGGAGCACTTTTGCTTTCTGCATATAATTCGGGTTACAGAACTTCTGTAGGTATAAAAACAACGAAATTAGGAAAAAAAATTTTGGATAATCTTCAGCTGGCAGGGGTGTATAACGGTGGTTTCCTTTTAAGAAAGTCCGATGATTATTATTATCCAAACAAAGCTAGAGCAGATTACTATTCAATTGTACGAGAAGGCATTTATAACAAGATACCTAGTATTATTGTTGAACATGGATTTATTACCAACAAAAGTGACTGCAAAAAGTTTTTGAAAACAACTGCAAAACGAAAAAAATTAGGTGTAGCAGACGCAAAAGGTATAGTTGCTTATTATACTTTAAGTAAAAAGAACATTTCAGGCACCTTAAATAAAAAGGGAAAATCTACATATTACATTAACTCTAGCGGTAAGAAGATTACAGGCTGGGTTAAGGTAAATGGCAGCTGGTATCATTTTAACAGCAAAAATGCCAAAATGGATAAAGGTTTCATAACTGTAGGAAAAAATAAGTTTTATCTTAACTCCAAAACAGGTGTTTTAAAAACAGGCTGGTTTATAGTTAAAAACAAAAAATATCTGGCAAAAGGCAATGGAGTTATATTAAGAAGTAAAATTTATAATGACGGTGTTAGCAGCTACTATTTTAACTCAAAAGGTTATAAGAAAAACGGTTGGGTAACCTACAAAAATGCTACTTACTATTTTTCAAAGAAAAAGGGCATGCTAAAAGGTAAACAGAAAATAAAGAAAAAATATTATAGATTCAGCAAAAAGACAGGAAAGCTTTTAAGTAAAAGATAGAATGAGGTAGAAAATGGACAAAAAAGTTGTATTTTTAGATATAGATGGAACAATAGTTGATTTCTTTGGTAACATACCTGAATCAACCAAAACAGCCATTAGAAAAGCAAGAGAAAATGGACATTACATGGTTGTCTGCTCAGGTAGAAGTAAATTCCAGATAGCGAAGGAAGTTCTGGACTTAGGGATAGACGGTATAGTTGCAGCAGCAGGAGCGTATGTGGAATATGAAGGAAAAGTTGTTTATCACAAATGTATGACAAAAGAGCAGAGAGAAAAGTTAGGTCATTATTTAAAAGATAACAATTTTATTTTCAGTATTCAAACGGACACAAGACTTATTACAACGGAAAACTGCAAGGAAAAATTAACAGAAGGTTTTGTTAAGGCAGGTGCAAGTAAGAAACATATAGAAAATACTTTTGGTAAAATGGAAATAAGAGAAGATGTTTGGACACCGGACAATCAGGAGAAAGCTGTTTATCAGACAGGACCTTTTCCGGGAGACAAGGTGGCAGCTGATTTGGCACCTGATTTTGAAAATACACCACTTAGTTATAACAATCAGAAAAACGGTGGTGAGATTACCATTGCAGGTGTTAATAAGGCTATAGGCATGAGAGAATTTTTAAAAGCCGCTCAGGTATCGGTTGTCAATTCAGTTGCAGTTGGTGACGGCCCAAATGATTTTGAAATGATTGAGTTTGCAGGAACAGGCATTGCAATGGGTAATGCAATTCCTGATTTAAAAGACAAAGCAGACATGGTAACAACAGACATAAACAACGATGGCATTTATAATGCTTTTGAAAAACTTGGTTTATTGTAAGAAGTATATTGTCAAAAGTGCAAAAACAAAGAGAAAAATACAGGAAAATCTATGAAAAATACTTAAAATTTTTTCAAACTTAAATTTTTTAGTTTACAATATAAAAAAATCAAAGTAATATAATGTGTGGATTGAAATTGTTTTATGGTGCATAGCACCTGATTTAGAAATTAAATATTTATGGTAAGAATACTTTAAATATAATTAATATACTAAAGTTAAGAGAAAAGGAGTTTATATGAAAGTTGCTAAGTCAGAAAATCGTAAGGAAATATTATTAAAAGATATTTTTGAAGATTTTAATAAAGATGATTTAAAAGATATTGCAAAAATGAAAGGCATTAAAGGCATATCTAAACTAAATAAAGGTCCATTAATTGAAACAATTATTGAAAAAATGTTAAGTGCTGAAGAAATGGTGAAATACTTCCAGTATATGACTGATGAGGAAATCGAAGCATTCAGAAATAGAGATAATAGCGAAGAAGATGATACTACAAGCAAGATTTTATATAGTAAATTATATGGTGCTTCATACATGGGTAGAATTTCTGAAAAACAGTATACAGCACCGGCAGATGTAGTTAAAAGATATGAAGAAATTTCAGACGAAGAGTTTGAAGCAAAAAGAAAAATTAACAGTTTTCTTTTCTGTTGCTTAAAGACTTCAGGTTTTTTACACGGTATAGCACCTGTTTCAGTTATTCTTGACATGATGAAAAAAGGTGTTAAGTACGATGAAACAGAAGAACAGCTTATTGAGAGAATTGAAAGTATCCCTTATGAATTAAGTTTATACCAGGTTCACGATGGAAAAGTTTACTATAGTTTCTTTTATCCAAATGACAGAGGTTTAATAAAGGCACAGGGTGACAGAGCATATTATATTCCAACAAAGAAGGAAATTATGTCTCTTGGAACATACGGTATTTTACCTGAAACAATGGAAGCCCAGAACTTTGAAGATTATATGATTCGCAAGATGAACATGACAGAAGAACATGCAACTAACTTATGCCAGCGTGTACAGTCTGAGATTATGTCAGGGGCAGAAATTAGAGAAGTTTTTGAAATGATTAAAAACGAAGAGGGCGTTCATTTAGACAGTGACCTTCAGATTAGTGCCTTGGCACAGTATGTTCAGAATCTTTGGAACAACAGCAGAATGATTTTAAATCGTGGTTTTACACCACTTGAAGCACCAAGAAGAGTTGACTTGAATACACAGAGTAATCAGTCAAAACCAAAGAACACAGGTGTTACACATGGTAAGAAAATTTATCCTAACGATAAATGTCCATGCGGCTCAGGAAAGAAATACAAACAGTGTTGTGGAAGAAAATAGAAAATTAAAATAATGAGGTTATGACAATGTCAGACCTCATTTTTTGTGTAATAAAAATTGCTTCAGAATTTCTTTTCACATATATTGTGACGTGATATACTATAAAATAGTTTTGAATTCAAAGGAGGAAGAATATGAGCGATACATATATTTCAGATGCAATTAAGTACATAGGAGTTGATGACACAGACATAGATTTATTTGAAAGTCAGTATGTAGTTCCAAATGGTGTTTCATACAATTCTTATGTAATTATAGATGAGAAAACAGCAGTAATGGATACTGTTGATGAAAGAAAAACAAGTGAGTGGTTAGATAATCTATCTAATGCATTAGCAGGCAGAAGTGTAGATTATTTAATTGTTTCACATTTAGAGCCTGACCATTCGGGAAGTATTAAGGAAGTTACAGAAAAATATCCTGAAGCAAAAATTGTACTAAGTGCAAAAGCGTTGGCAATGTTACCACAGTTTTTTGAAATTGAAAACTTACAGGAAAGAAGCATTGTTGTAAAAGAAGGCGAAGAACTTAATTTAGGATCTCATACACTTAAATTCGTAATGGCACCAATGGTTCACTGGCCGGAAGTTATGGTGGAATACGAAATGTCAGAGAAGGTACTTTTCTCAGCAGACGGATTTGGAAAGTTTGGTGCCCTATCAGCGGATGAAGATTGGGCATGTGAAGCAAGAAGATATTACTTTAATATTGTAGGTAAGTACGGTATGCCAGTTCAGACTTTACTTAAAAAAGCAGCAGCCCTTGAAATTAATACTATTTGTCCACTTCATGGACCAATTTTAAAAGAGAATCTTTCATATTACATTGGCAAATACGCAACATGGAGTAGTTATGAACCAGAAGACAAAGGTGTTCTAATTGCATGTGCATCTATACATGGAAACACTATTAAAGCCGGTGAAAAAATGGCTGAAATCTTAAAAGAGAAGGGTGTTGAAAAAGTTTCAGTTATGGATTTATCAAGAGATGACATGGCTGAAGCAATTGAAGATGCTTTCAGATATGACAGAATGATTCTTGCAGCAGCTACTTATGACGGCGGAGTTTTCCCGGTTATGGAAGATTTCTTAAACAGATTAGCTAATAAGAGTTACCAGAAGAGAACAGTAGGACTTATTGAAAATGGCTCCTGGGCTCCATTAGCCGGAAAAGTTATGAAGGGGCTGTTAGAGCCAATGAAGGATGTTAAAGTATGCGAGAATATGGTAACAGTTAAGTCTGTTATGAAGGAAGAAAACATAGAACAGATGGAAAAACTTGCAGAAGAAATCATCAATTGTTAATAACAAAAATGAGTTAGGAAAGGTTTATAAGCAAATGGAAAAATGGGATTTGTACACAAAGGACAGAATTAGAACAGGCAACACAATTAACAAAAACGAAGAGGTACCGGAAGGCTTTTACAGAACAGTGGTACATGTTTCTATTTTTAACAGTAAAGGTGAAATGCTTATTCAACAGAGACAGGAAGATAAGAAGTTGTGGCCAAATCTTTGGGATGTAAGTGTTGGTGGCAGTGTGATTGCAGGAGAGACAAGTAGTGAAGCTGCAAGCAGGGAAACTATGGAGGAACTTGGAATTGAGCTTGACTTAAGTGAAGTCAGACCGGCCTTTACAATTAATTTCCATGGAGGCTTTGATGATTGTTACTTAGTTGAAAAAGATGTAGACATTAAGGATGTAACAATTGCTCTAAGAGAAGTTAAAGCTGTAAGGTGGGCTACAAAAGAGGAAATTCTTGATTTAATTGAAAAAGATGAGTTTATTGCTTATCACAGAGCAAAAATTGAATTAATGTTCTTCTTGAGAGACCACGAAGGAACTCATTTAAAATAAAATGTTTGACAAAGATAATTACCACATTTATAATATTTACCTATATTATTACTAGGAATTATAACAATGCGGGTGCAGTGCATCCGCTGTTTATATGTAAGGAGAAAATAATGCTAACACAATTTTCAAGAACAGAATTATTACTGGGAAAAGAAGCAATGGAGAAGTTAAAAAACTCAAGAGTTGCTATTTTTGGAGTAGGTGGAGTAGGCGGCTACGTTGTAGAAGCTTTAGTTAGAAGTGGCGTAGGAACATTTGACTTAATAGATGACGATAAGGTTTGTTTAACTAATTTAAACAGACAGATTATAGCTACAAGAAAAACTGTAGGAAAATATAAGGTAGATGTTTGCAAGGAACGTATATTAGAAATTAATCCTGATGCAAAGGTAAACACTTATAAGTGTTTCTTTTTACCTGAAAATGCTGATGAGTTCCCTTTTGATGAATATGACTACATTGTAGATGCTGTAGATACTGTTACGGCAAAGATTTCATTAGTTATGAAAGCCCAGGAGAAAAATGTAAAAATCATCAGTAGCATGGGTGCAGGAAATAAACTTGATGCTAGTGCATTTAAGGTGGCTGATATATACAAGACAAAGGTATGTCCTTTAGCCAAGGTAATGAGAAGAGAGTTAAAGAAACGTGGTGTAAAAAAATTAAAGGTTGTATATTCAGAAGAGCCTGCAATGACACCTGTTGAAGACATGGCAATTAGTTGTAGAGCAAACTGCATCTGCCCACCGGAAGCAAAACACAAATGCACTGAAAGACGAGCAATTCCGGGTAGTGTGGCATTTGTACCATCAGTAGTTGGCTTGATTATTGCAGGTGAAGTTGTCAAAGATTTATCGGTATAATTTTGATGTAGGTTATTTAGCACATGTTTTCTACAGAAAAATATTTTGGACAAAGTAGAAAAAAATTACAAAAAAAGTAGTTATAAAGATAATTATAAAAGATTATTAGTAATCAAATGATACTTATATAATATTTGGAGGAAAATTATGAACATTTCAGCAAAAGAAATGAAAGCATTGGATAAAGATTCATATCAGGTTATAGACATTAGAAGTGAATTGGATATTTCTTATGGTGCCATACCTGGTTCAATACATGTTTCCCCTGATAACATAGAGAATAATGAGAATATAGATTTTTCAAAAAAATTAATTATATGTTGTGCAAGAGGAAAAAACAGTTTAGAAATAGCAGAGAATCTTTGTGAAAAGGGCTATGATGCAGTGAATCTTGAAGGTGGTTACATTGCGTGGCTTATGGACACAATGAACGAAGAAATTGCAGAAAACAAAGCAAAGGATGTAGAGCAGAGTATTAGAAAAAAATATAAGAAAACTATCTGGTCTAAGTTTGCCAAGGCAATAAACACTTACGAACTGGTAAAACCGGGAGACAAAATTGCTGTCTGTATTTCAGGTGGTAAAGATTCAATGCTTATGGCAAAACTTTTTCAGGAATTAAAGAGACATAACAAATTTGATTTTGATGTGAAGTTTTTAGTTATGGATCCAGGTTATAGTCCTGAAAATAGAAAAGTCATTGAAGACAATGCAAAGAAACTAAACATCCCAATTGATATATATGAGTCAGATATTTTTGAGTCAGTATTTAATGTGGAAAAGTCACCATGTTATTTATGTGCAAGAATGAGAAGAGGCCATTTATATAGTTTCGCACAGGAATTAGGTTGCAACAAAATCGCATTAGGTCACCATTATGATGATGTTATTGAGACAATATTAATGGGTATGTTGTACGGTGCTCAGGTTCAGACAATGATGCCAAAACTTCACAGTACAAATTTCGAAGGCATGGAATTAATCAGACCGTTATATTTAATTCGTGAAGATGACATTAAGTCATGGAGAGACTATAACGACTTACATTTCATACAGTGTGCGTGCAAGTTTACAGACACTTGCACAACCTGTAACAATGAAGAAAACAGATCAAAGCGTGTGGAAATAAAAGAACTTATTAAAAACTTAAAACAGGTTAATCCTTATGTGGAGAGCAATATTTTCAAAAGCGTTGAAAATGTAAATTTAGATACAGTTATTTCATACAAGAAATCAGGGGAGAAACATCACTTCTTAGATGACTATGACAGATGAAACTTATGCTGTAAACTGTACTGTTGACGGTGAAACCAAAAGAGGTCGTAAAGTAATGTTTTTTGTGGCTCTTTTTAGCTGGTGCTATTGGATGGTTGGTTCAGTAATTGGTGGCGTGGTTGGATATATGTTACAATTTCGTTTATAATTGAAAAAGAAAGGATTTACAAATATGACTTTACAGCAGTTAAAATATGTGATAGCAGTTGCAGATACGGGAACTTTGACAAAAGCTGCAAAACAGTTGTTTATATCGCAGCCCAGTTTGACTAATTCCATACATGCCCTTGAAAAAGAAATGAACATTGAAATTTTCAGAAGAACCAATAAAGGCATTGTTATTTCAAAAGAGGGTGAGGAGTTTTTAGGCTATGCAAGACAGGTTTTAGAGCAGTCACAACTTTTAGAGGAAAGATACAAGGGCACAAGTGGCAGAAAATTAAAGTTTTGTGTTTCTACACAGCATTATTCTTTTGCTGTAAATGCTTTTGTAGAACTTATTAAGGAATATGGAAAAGAAAAATATGATTTTTGTTTAAGGGAAACACAGACTTACGAAATCATAGAAGATGTGGCAAAAATGAAAAGTGAAATAGGCGTTCTTTATTTAAATGACTTTAATCAGGTGATTTTAAATAAGGAGTTGAAGTCAAATGAGCTAAAGTTTACGGAACTTTTAGTTGCAAAACCACATGTTTTTATAAGCAGTAAACATCCTTTGGCGAAAGAGAAAAAGGTTACTTTTAAAGATTTGGAAGAATATCCGTATTTGTCCTTTGAACAGGGTGAACATAACTCTTTTTATTATTCTGAAGAAATTTTTTCAAGTGAGGAAAAAAAGAAAAATATTCGTGTAAGAGACAGGGCTACTTTGTTTAATCTTTTGATTGGTCTTAATGGTTATACTGTTTGCAGTGGAGTAATTGATAAGGAATTAAATGGAGCAAACATTATCGCAGTACCGCTTGAGGGGAATGAAAACATGAGAATCGGATATATTACCCACAAAAAATCAGGTTTAAGCCCACTGGGAAAAATATATGTGGAAGCTTTGAAGAAATATATTGGTAAATAAGAAAATATATTTCAAAATAAGTAGTAAATAAATTAAAAAACAAAAATTTATTTCAAAGTAAGTAGTAAATAGATTAGAAAACAAAATTATATTTTAAATCAGGTAAGAAAGATATTAGAAAACATGCATTGAAAAGTAGTAATTTAAATATCACAGCCATAGTTTAAAACTATAACCAAGTAAAAGAAAAATGTATTATACAATTTTTTTTATCGTTGATATATTAACATCATAGCAATTAGCAATATATAAACGAATAGGAGAAAAATATGTATAATAAAACACCATTTAGATACGACCACGTTGGTAGCTTTTTAAGACCTGAATATTTAAAAGAAGCAAGAAAGCAGTACGAACAGGGTGAGATTACAAAAGAACAGTTAACAGAAGTTGAAGACAAGGCAATTACTGAACTTGTAGTCAAGGAAAAAGAAATTGGCTTACATGCCATTACAGATGGAGAATTTAGAAGAGCCACATGGCATTTAGATTTCATGTGGGCTTTTGACGGTGTAGGTCACAGCAAGACAGAACATGGTCTTCCATTCCATGGAGAAGATGCTATGATTGATGACACTTATGTAGTTGGAAAAATCAAGTTAAGTGGCAAGCATCCTTTTATTGAACATTATGAATTTTTAAAACAGTTTGAAGATGAGAACACTGTAGCAAAGCTTACCATACCTGCACCGGCTCAGTTCTTAGAACAGATGATTATGCCTTTTGCATGGGAAAATACTAAAAAGTATTATGATAGCAAGGAAGAATTAGTAAAGGACATTGCAGATGGTTATAAGAAATTCATTAAAGATTTATATGACAAGGGCTGCAGAAATTTACAGTTAGATGACTGCTCATGGGGAATGGTTGTTGATCCAAATGCCTGTGCAATTTTTGATACAGATGAGGAAGGCTTAGAAAAAATCAAGAAACAGTTATTAGATATAAATAATTTAGCAATTGATTCAGCTCCGGAAGATTTGACAATAAATACTCATGTTTGCCGAGGAAATTTCCATTCAACTTACGCAAGCTCAGGAGCTTATGACAGTGTAGCTGAAACATTATTTGCAAAGGAAAATGTTAATGCATATTATTTAGAATATGATGATGAACGTTCAGGTGGATTCCTGCCACTTAAGTCAGTTGGTGAGAATAAGAAAGTTGTACTTGGATTAATTACAACAAAATCTCCTGAATTAGAAAACAAAACAACAGTAATAAACAGAATAAAGGAAGCATCTAAATATGTTTCTTTAGACAGATTATATTTAAGTCCACAGTGCGGATGCGCTTCTTGTGAAATTGGAAATAAATTAACAGAAGAACAGCAGTGGGCAAAGATAAAATTAGTAAAAGAAATTGCCGAAGAAGTTTGGGGATAATATTTCAATCCCGCTTTAATTTACAAAAGAATATAAAACATAAAAAATAGCATTTTTATAACCCTATTATATAGGATTATGGAAGTGCTATTTTTATTCTTTAAAAAGAGATAAAAACAAAACAATATTCTTGCCATAAAAGAAAAATACACACCTAAGGTATGCAGTAAAACTACCAAGGGATGTAGAATAAAACATTTAAACCATATAAAATTCATATAGAATAACTATGGAGATGACAAATGAAGAAAAAGGAAATAACGAAAGAAAATATTGAAATAGGTCAGCGTGTTAAGGCACTTAGAAGAGAGCATAATCTGTCTCAGGAAAAAATGGCATCAATATTGGGGATTGAGTCAGTTCCTTTTTATCAGAATATTGAAAAAGGTGAAAATGATTTACAAATAGACAGATGCATAAAACTTAGTAAGTATTTTGACGTTAGTACAGATTACATATTAAAAGGCGAGGTTAGCGACTGTAGGGAGTTTCAATTGTATTTTGAAAGCCTCAGTGGCAGAGAGAAGAAAAGAGAATTTGATATATTGTTAAACAAAACATTTAGTAAATAATTAAAGCTAAATAACTAAATTGAAGTAATTCAATCAAAATAGCTAAGTTTAATAAATCAAAATAATTCAATCAAAATAACTAGGTTTTGATAGAAAATAAAAATAATTAAATTTGAAATTTTTAAAATGAATAATTAACTAAAAAATAAGAAAAAGGGGATTGAAAAACAAATGCAATCAACAGATAAACAAATATTGATAGTGGAAGATAACAAGAGACACATGGATAGAGCCTGCGATATTTTAGAACAGCTTGAAGATGTTGTGATTTTTAAGGCAGATAATTGTGCTGATGCCTACAGATATGCCATGGAATATAGTATCGATTTATTTATTGTAGACATAATTTTGGAAAAAACAAAAAACGGTGATATGTCAGGTATGACTTTTGCTGATAATATAAGAGAAATAGAAAGATACAAGGCAACGCCAATTATTTTTACAACATCGCTGGAGGATCCAAAACTACACGCCTATGCACATTTACATTGCTATCAGTATTTTGATAAATATTACAGAGAAGATGAATTCAAAGAAGCAGTTCAGTTTACTCTTAAAAATTACACAGCGAAAAAGGAAAGAGAATATATTTATTTTAAAACAAATGGTATTGTATGCCCGGTAAAAATAAATGATATTGTTTACATAGATAACAAAATTTCTACATTGTCAATTTATTGCAAAAATGGAGAGATTGTAGAAGCACCTTACAAGTCGACAAAACAGTTAATTCTTGAATTAGGTTCAACGAAATTTTTGAAGTGTAACAAAAGTGAAATAGTTAATTGCGACTATGTTAAGTTTGCAGATTATTCCAATTATCTTATTAAATTAAAGGAAGATTTCGGAGAGTTAAAAATTGGCAGACGTATTTTGAAAAGTTTTAAAGAAGGCTTTGAAAATAGAATATAAAACCATTGAATAAAATAGGTCTTTAGTGTTAAAATAGTTGAACACTAAGGACTTTTTTTGAAGGAGAAGATAAATGATTAAGGCAGTAATTTTTGATATGGATGGGCTCATGATTGACAGCGAGAGAGTTACTTATGAGTGGCATCGAAGATATTTACAAAAAAGAGGAGAAGACATGACAGTGGATTTTTACAAAAATCTACTGGGAAAAATACAACCTGTCTGCAAAAGCATTATAGCTAATGAATATGGCGAGGATTTCCCTTATGAGGAATGTATAGATTATGTTCATAAGGGAATGGCAGAAGAGTTTGAAACAAAGGGAGTGCCATTAAAAAAAGGAATTGTTCAGTTACTTAAATATCTTAAAGAAAACAATTATAAAACAATGGTTGCAACTTCCAGTAATAGAGACAGAGTTGATGTGATTTTAAAACAGGCAGGAATTGCACAGTATTTTGACGGCGAAATTTGTGGTGATGAGGTTGTTAATGGAAAACCTAATCCTGAGGTATTTTTAAAGGCATGTAAGAAGGTGAATGTACAGCCTGAGGAAGCACTTGTTTTAGAAGACTCAGAGGCAGGCATAAAAGCGGCTCATGACGGCGGAATTAAAGTTATATGTATACCTGACATGAAATATCCTGAGGAAGAATACAGAAAAATGACTGAAGAAATCTTTGAGGACTTGTCAAAGGTTGTAACTTATTTTTAAAAGTTGTAACTATTTTTTAACAGTTGTTGAGATTATAAATAATAGTGCTATACTATAGATGTTGCCATAAAGTTATTCATTGCATTAACGATAAGAATGTGGAGGAAAATCTCATGAAGATTATTATTGCTGGAGATGGAAAAGTAGGTGCAAATCTTACTAGGAAGTTATCAGCGGAAGGTTATGACATAACCTTAATAGACACTAATGGAGAAGTATTAGACGCAAGCTTGGAGAGATACGATATTATGGCTGTTAATGGAAATTGTGCCTTAATGTCTGTTTTGTCTGAAGCAAGAGTTGACAGAGCTGATGTTTTAATTGCATCTACAAGTGCAGATGAAATTAATTTGCTTTGTTGCATGACAGCACATAAGATGAATCCTGAACTACATACTATTGCAAGAATCAGAAATCCTGAATACAGTGAACAAATATATACCATGCGCGATGCCTTTGGCTTATCTTTAACAGTTAATCCGGAAAAGCAGTCAGCAGTGGAAATTGAAAGATTGTTAAAATATCCGGGATTTTTACAGAGAGATACTTTTGCAAAAGGAAGAGTGGAATTAGTAGAACTTAGAATAAATAGTGACAGCATTATAAAAGATATTTCATTAAATGATCTTTATGGAATTGTAAAATGCAAGGTATTGGTTTGTGCCGTTAGAAGAAACGGTGAAGTGCATATTCCAAATGGTGATTTTATCTTAAAAGAAGGAGATAGAATTTACGTTACAGCACCATCACAGAACCTTACTATTTTATTGAAAAACTTAGGCTTTTTATCTCACAAGGTAAAACATGCAATTATTTGCGGTGGTGGAAAAGTAAGCTATTATCTGTCAAAGATATTAATTGACTCGGGAGTAGCCGTAGAGGTAATTGAAAAAGACGAAGATAGAGCAAGGGAGTTAGCTGAACTTCTTCCTGAAGTTACTGTAATTCATGGTGACGCAAGTAGAAAAACATTACTTGAAAGCCAGGGCATAAGTAACTGTGACGCTTTTATTACCTTAACAGGAATGGATGAGTTAAATATAATTATTTCCATGTATGCTAAGGCATGTGGCGTGGAGAAAGTTATTACAAAAGTAGGACATACTGACAGAAGCAGTATTCAGGACAGCCTTAATTTAGGTAGTGTAGTATGCCCAAAGGAATTATGTTGTAATACAATAGTCAGTTATGTTAGAGCCTTAGGGGCACAGACAGGAATGGCTATATCAGTTCACAATATTGCAGATGGACAGGCGGAAGCAGTAGAGTTCATTGCAGATGAGAAAACAAAAAATTGTGGTGTTCCACTTAAAAACATGAAATTAGTAAATAATGTTATTATTGCATGTATAACACATAAAGGAAAAACAGAAATTCCAAATGGTGAATCATATTTCCAAAATGGAGATACTGTTATTGTGGTAGCAACAGGGGATATAGTATTACATCAATTAAATGATATATTTCAATGACTGAGAGGAAATTATGAATTATAAAGTTGTAGGAAAATTTGTATCACAGATTTTAGCTGTAGAAGCGGCATTTATGCTTCCGGCATTAATTATTAGTGCAGCATGTCAGAATTTGAATGCAGTTATAGGATTTATAGTTTCTATTGTAATTATATTAGGTATTGCTTCGTTGCTATATGTATTATGTAGAAAGGCAAATAAGCGATTTTTTGCAAAGGAAGGTTTGGTTTCAGTGGGTATAGGCTGGATTGTTCTTAGTATATTAGGCTGTTTACCATTTTTTATTTCAAGAGAAATTCCTTCATTTGTAGATGCATTATTTGAGACAGTATCAGGTTTTACAACAACAGGAGCTTCAATTTTAACAGATGTTGAAGCTATGTCAAAAGGTATGCTTTACTGGAGAAGTTTTAGTCATTGGCTTGGGGGGATGGGTGTCCTTGTATTTTTACTTGCCATTGCACCGGCTGATGGAAAAAGCAACAGATTCACAATGCATTTGTTAAGAGCAGAAAGTCCGGGACCAACAGTTGGTAAGCTGGCTCCAAGAATGAGAGATACAGCACTTATTTTGTATTTAATGTATATAGGACTTACGGGACTTAATTTTATCTTTTTAATTATTGGTAAAATGCCTGTTTTTGATGCAGTCTGTACAGCATTTGGTACTGCAGGAACAGGTGGCTTTGGTATTAAAGGAGACAGTATGGCAGGCTACAGCCCATACATACAGAATGTCTGTACCATCTTTATGCTGTTATTTGGCGTGAACTTCAGTTGTTATTATTTAGTATTATTAAGAAGATTCAAGTCAATAATAAAGGATAGTGAACTTAGAACATACGTTGTTCTTATTTTATCAAGCGTAGCTCTTATAACAATAAACATTTCGGGTATGTTTTCATCAGTAGGACAAGCACTACATCATGCGGCATTTACAGTATCAAGTATTATTACCACAACAGGTTTTGCTACAGAAGATTTTAATCTGTGGCCTAATTTTTCAAAAACAATAATACTTATGCTTATGTTTGTTGGTGCCTGCGGCGGAAGTACAGGCGGTGGTCTTAAATGTGGCCGTTTACTTATTATTTTAAAAAGTGTAAAAAGAAACATTAGAAAGACTTTAAATCCAAGAAAAGTTGAAGTTATCAGAATGGGTGGAAATGTTGTAAAAGAAGAAGTTGTTTCGGCGGTTAATAGTTACTTTGTTGCATACATAGTTATTGTTTTCTTAAGTTTCATTTTCATTTCCGTTGATGGTTACAGTATACTTACTAATTTTTCAAGTGTAGCATCATGCTTTAACAATATAGGACCGGGACTGGATATGGTTGGTCCGGCATCAAACTATTCAATGTTTAGCGATTGGTCTAAACTGGTTTTAATAGGTGACATGCTTGCAGGAAGATTGGAAATATTCCCAATCTTAATTTTATTGTCAAAAACCACATGGAGTAGAAAGAGATAACATGAAGAAGAGTAGACATATATCAACATCAAGATTTATATTTTTCGGGTTTTTAGGCGTTATAGTTTTAGGAACCTTCATTTTGACACTTCCAATTTCAAGTAGCTCAGGAGAATTTACATCTGTAGTGGATGCCTTATTTACAGCAACATCAGCTACATGCGTAACAGGACTTGTAGTTCACGATACGGCTACTTACTGGTCAGCCTTTGGTCAAGGTGTTATTATAGTTTTAATTCAAATTGGCGGCATGGGTGTTATAACAATAGCACTACTGTTAACAAGAATGTCAGGTAGAAAAATAGGTTTAAGGCAGAGAACACTTATGCAGGAGGCAATATCAGCACATAAAATGGGTGGTATAGTAAGACTAACAGGTTTTATTGTGAAGATGATGCTTATTTTTGAATTGGCAGGCGCGGTGTTAATGTATCCTGAATTTGCAAAACAGTTTGGCATTATAAAAGGTATATGGTATTCATTATTTCATTCAATATCAGCCTTTTGTAACGCAGGTTTTGATTTAATGGGTGTAAGAGAGCATTATTCTTCACTAACAACATTTTCATCTTCAGTTTTAATTAATGTTGTAATAATGCTTTTAATTATAATTGGCGGTATTGGCTTTGTTACATGGGATGACATAAAAAAGCACAAACTTCATTTTGGAAGATACAGAATGCAAAGTAAAGTTATTCTTGGAGTAACATCAATATTAATAATTGTACCGGTGCTATATTTTTATTTTTTTGAATTTGGAAAATCAACTTGGAATTTCGATTCAGAAAAAGACAGGGTTTTGGCATCTTTATTTCAGGCTGTGTCACCTAGAACAGCAGGCTTTAACACAGTAGATTTAAACCAATTATCAGGTGTGGGACAGTTAATTACTATTATTTTAATGCTTATAGGTGCAGCACCCGGTTCAACAGCTGGTGGTATGAAAGTTACTACAGTGGCAGTATTATTTTCAACAGCCGTAGCAGTTTTTAGGAAAAGGCAGGATGCACATTTATTTAAAAGAAGACTGTCCAATGAAGTGGCAAGGTCAGCTTCGGCAACACTGTTAATGTACACATTTTTGTTTATGTTTGGCGGTATTGTTATTAGTATTGCAGATAACATTCCTATAATGAAATCTTTGTTTGAAACAGCATCGGCAGTTGGAACAGTAGGTTTAAGCTTGGGAATTACACCATCTTTGTCCATGGTTTCCAAAATAGTATTAATTGTGTTAATGTTTTTAGGCAGAGTTGGTGGCTTAACAGTTATTTTTGCAACTTTATCAAATAAGAATTATAATGTATCTAGATTACCTGAAGAGAAAATTATGGTAGGATAAAGTAAAATAGTAAAGAATTATAATGCGTCATGATAAATGAAGAATCAGGAATGAAAATGAATGAGGCGTAAAAATACAAGAAATAGAAATGTATATAAATTGTATGGAGGGAAAATGAAGTCAGTTTTATTAATTGGATTAGGTAGATTTGGCAGACATATTGCTAAAACATTAGATGAATTAGGTCATCAGACAATGGCAATTGACGTAAAGGAAGACAGGGTTAATGCGGTATTACCTTACGTCACAAGTGCTCAAATAGGAGACGCGACAAATGAAGAATTTTTGGATACATTAGGTGTGGATAATTTTGATGTTTGTTTTGTGGCAATTGGAGACGATTTTCAAAATTCTTTAGAGACAACATCTTTGTTGAAAGAAAAAGGTGCCAAGATGGTTGTCTCAAGAGCTGCAAGAGATGTACACGCCAAGTTTTTGGTAAGAAATGGAGCAGACCAGGTAGTTTATCCTGAACGTGAACTTGCTAACTGGACAGCAATAAGATATACAGCTAATCATATTTCAGATTACATTGACGTGGGAGAAGGCTGTTCAATAATTGAAGTTGAGATTCCAAAAGAGTGGATTGGAAAAGAAATACAGGATTTAGATTTAAGACGAAAACACAAAATAAATGTCTTGGCAATTAAGAAGGAAAATGATATGAATTTGCAGGTTATGCCTGATACTGTCCTAAAAGAAGGGGCTAACTTATTGGTACTTGGAAAAACACACAACATACAAAAGTGTTTCCATATTTAAATTAAAAGTAATAGGAATATGATAGTAAAAATTTGCGGTATTACAGATGTTGAAGAAACAGAATATTTAAATGAAAATAATGTAGACATGGCTGGCATGGTTTTATATTTTCCAAAAAGTAAAAGAAATATAACTTTGGAGAAGGCAAAAGAAATCATGGCTTCTCTAAATGAAAATATAAAAAAAGTTGCAGTGGTTGTGTCGCCTAGCATTGAGCAGGTAAAAAGCATTGAAAATGCAGGCTTTGACTTTGTACAGATTCATAAAGACTTGCCGGATGGTTTGTTTAATGAAACATTAATTGATGTTTTAAAGGCTTTTAATGTAAACGATTTAGAAGAACTTGGAAAGTACAAAAACATAGGAAATATAAAAGGCTATGTTTTTGATGCCCCAACATACGGCAGTGGAGAAACTTTTGACTGGAGCTTATTAAATAACATTAAACGAGACGATAAGTTATTTATATTAGCCGGCGGACTTAACGGAGATAATGTAAGAGATGGCATAAAAGCAGTACAACCTGATGGCGTAGATGTTTCATCAGGAGTTGAAAACGACAACGGAGTTGGCAAAAGCAGAGAGAAAATCAGAGAATTTGTTATGGCTGCTAAAGTAATCTAATTATGTAGATAGTTGAGTAAAAATAAAGTTAAATTAATTGATAAAAAAATAGTTGAGGCAGAATTAGTATAAGAAAAAAGTAGTTATGCAAGAACCGGGGTAAGTAAAATTTAGAAAATGATTGAAGCAAAAAGTCATAAAATCAATAATATCCGTAAACAGATAAAAGGAATAGAATGAAAAAAATATTAATTGTTGAAGATGATGTATCCATAAGGAATGAGTTGCAGAAGTTACTTGTAAACAGTGGCTATGAAACAATAGTAATGGATAACTTTGAAAATCAAATAGAATTTATTTTAGAAAGCAAAGCAGATTTAATATTGCTTGATATAAATATACCAATTCTAAATGGAGAAATGGTTTTAAAAGAGCTACGAAAAAAATCAGATGTGCCGGTAATTATGGTTACCAGCAGAACAAGTGAAGTAGATGAAGTTTTGTCCATGTCCTACGGGGCTGATGATTTTATTACAAAACCTTATAACCCTACAGTTCTTCTGTTAAGAATCCAAAATATTTTTAAAAGAATGGAAGTAAAAACTGACAATGTTAAATACAATAATCTTAATGTGGAATTAAGCAGGGGCATAATAAAATCAGAGACTAAGCAGGTTGTTTTAACAAAGAATGAAATGATTATTTTTGCATTGCTGTTAAACAACAAAGGCAGAATTGTTTCAAGAGATCAGTTAATGACAGATTTGTGGAACAATGAGGAATATATTAATGACAATGCGCTTACTGTCAATATTAGCAGATTGAGAAATAAACTGGCATCTCTTGGATGCGCAGATGCAATAGAAACTCGAAAGGGACAGGGTTACATATTATTATGAAATTAATTAAATACATAAAAGATAAATGGCTGACAATAACAATTAGTGCTGTCAGCTATTTTGTTATTTTAATGGTTATGAGAGTTTTTGCTTTACCTGTTGAAATAGTTGCAATAATTACATTTTTGTATTTTTTTACAGGCGGGCTGCAATTACTAATTAATTATTTAAGAAAAAGAAAATTCTATAACAGACTTCTTCTTAATGTGGAAAGATTGGACAAAAAATATTTAGTTTTGGAAACCTTAACTAAACCGGATTTTTATGAGGGGGAACTTATTTGGGAAAGTCTTTATAAAATTAATAAATCCATGACTGAAAACGTAAGTGATTACAGGGAAAACGTGGAAGATTTTAAAGAATATGTTGAAATGTGGATTCACGAAGTGAAAATTCCTATAGCAAGTCTTGTTTTAATGTGTCACAATCACAAAAATGAGTTGGACGAAAAATACATAAAGCAAATCAAACGTCTGGATAATTATGTTGAACAGGTTTTGTATTATGTAAGAAGTAGCTGCAGTGAAAAAGATTACATAATAAAAGACGTGAATTTGGAAGAGGTTGTTGGAAAAGTTCTTATGAATAACAAGGACGATATTTTGGAAAAAAATATTGAACCACAAATAAACATTAAAAACATAACAGTAAAATCTGATAAAAAATGGCTGGAATTTATTATTAATCAGATAGTAAATAACAGTATTAAATACTGCAAAAATATTGCAATGTCTCATAATGATACAAAGGCTGTGCTGAAAATAAGTGCCACAGAAGAAAAAGAAAAAGTCATATTATCCATCTATGATAACGGAATCGGAATTCCAAATCAGGATTTGAAAAAGATTTTTGAAAAATCATTTACAGGTGAGAATGGAAGACTGGGACAAAAGTCTACAGGCATGGGGCTGTACATAGTAAAAAATCTATGTAGCAAATTAGGTCATCAGGTTTCTGCCTGGTTTATCCAAAATGAATATACAGAAATAAAAATCGTGTTTGGTAAGAATGATTATTATAGGTTTTAGATTTAAATAATGTTAAGAATATAATGCTAAAAAATAATATTTAAGAAATTAATATTAAAAATCTAACATTAAGAGCAAATATGAGAATTATTAAAATATAAACATAAAAAACTAATATTACAAAATTGTAATGTTTAGTAATATTAGAAATGCGACAAATCTCAAGGCAAAGTATACACTGTTTATGTAATGTGAAGATTATAAAGCTTTATGAATTACATAAAACATGTGGAAGGGAGATAACAATGGATAATATTTTAACTATTGATAAAATCGAAAAATATTACGGAAGTAAATCAAGTCTTACAAAAGCAATTGACGGGATTTCTTTTGAAGTGGAAAAAGGAGAATTTGTTGCAATTATGGGGGCATCAGGCTCAGGAAAAACAACTTTGCTTAATTGCATCTCAACAATTGATAAAGTAACAGCAGGTCATATTTATGTTGCAGGTCAGGACATAACAGCCTTAAAGTCAAAGGAGTTAAATAAGTTTAGAAGAGAGGAACTTGGTTTTATTTTTCAGGACTTTAATTTGCTTGATACTTTAACAGCTTATGAGAACATTGCATTAGCATTGTCCATTCAAAATGAAAAGTATAAGGAAATCAATTTAAAAGTAAAAAAAGTAGCTTACGACTTAGGAATTGAAGATATTTTAAATAAATATCCTTATGAAATGTCAGGAGGACAGAAACAGAGAGTAGCCAGTGCAAGGGCAATTATTAATGATCCAAAACTTATTTTGGCAGATGAACCAACAGGGGCTCTGGATTCTAAATCTTCAAGAATGTTATTAGAAAGATTTGAGTATTTGAATAATTTATTGCAGGCAACAATATTAATGGTTACGCATGATGCTTTTTCAGCAAGCTACAGTTCAAGAGCTATTTTCATTAAGGATGGCAAAATTTTTAACGAAATTGTAAAAGGCGATAGAAGTAGAAAAGAATTTTTTAATGAAATAATCAATGTAGTTACAATGTTAGGGGGAGATTTAAATGATGCTCTTTAAACTCTCGGCGAAAAACATAGCAAAGAGTATAAAAGGTTATGCCATCTATTTTTTTACTCTTATATTAGGTGTGGCTATATTTTACGTGTTTAATGCCATTGATTCACAAACAGTAATGCTGGATGTTTCTAAAAACACATCTGATATTATAAAATTAATGACAGGCATGCTTTCAGGTGTAAGTGTTTTTGTGTCAATTATATTAGGCTGTTTAATAATATATGCTTCTATTTTTTTAATAAAAAGAAGAAATAAGGAGTTTGGAGTTTATTTGACTTTAGGTATGGGAAAAAGAAAAATATCTCTTGTACTTTTCTTTGAAACACTGATAATTGGTATAATATCCCTTATAGTTGGGTTGGTTATTGGCACAGCATTTTCTCAATTAATGAGCAGAGTTGTGGCAAATATGTTTGAGGCAGACATGCGCAAGTTTGAATTTGTATTTTCAAGAAGTGCTTGTATAAAAACACTAATATATTTTGGCATAATGTATGTTTTTGTAATGGTATTTAATACCTGGACAATTGGTAAATGCAAACTTATAGATTTGCTAAATGGAAGAAAAAGAAATGAAAAAATAAAAAACAAAAATTCTATTGTATGTATAATGGTTTTCATTATTTCATGCGTAGTTTTAGGTAGAGCATATTATTTAGTAACCGTTGGCGTTAATGAATTAGAAAGTTCAATGGATATTTTAATTCCAATAATGCTTGGAATTGTTGGCACATTGCTGTTTTTCTGGTCAGTATCGGGACTAATACTTAAAATTGTAATGGCGAAAAAAAGCACATATTACAAAGGTTTAAATAGTTTTGTTTTACGACAGATAAGTAGCAAAATAAATACAACAGTTGTCCAGATGACTATTATATGCATTATGCTTTTTGTAACAATTTGCGTTTTATCAAGTGCATTTTCAATTAAAAATTCTTTATCAGAAAATATTCAGAAAATGTGCCCGGCGGATGTTCAAATTACTGTTGGAAAAGAAGTAAAAAATGATGTTACAAATAATAAGCAGGTGAAGGTAAAGAGCATATTGGAAAGCGCTGGCTGTAAGATAGAAGATGAGTTTAGCGAATATGTGGAATATGATACTTATAAGACACAGAAGCTTACTTTAAGAGATGTTGTTGGAAACAGCTATAATGAAATAGCAAAAACATATAAGGGAATAACTTTAAATAGTCAGGAAGATATAATGAAAATAAGTGACTATAACAAGGTGGCAAAACTTTATGGACAAAAGACTTTTAAACTAAAAGAAAATCAATATCTTGTTGTAGCAAACTTTCAGGGAATGGTTCAATTAAGAAACATTGCGTTGAAAAATGGTGAGAAAATTAAATTAGGTGGAAAGGAATATTCTCCCCTATATAGAGAGTGCAAATATGGATTTGTTAATTTATCAGGTAATGAAGAAAATTCGGGTATCATTGTATTGCCTGACAGTGCACTTAAAAATGCAGAAGTATATGACAGTACTTTAGTAGGAAAGTACAATACAGCACCAAAGGATGAAATAATAAAAAACAATGACCGGATAACCAAAATAATGGGTAAGAAAACTTACAATATGATTTCGATAAATACAAAAATGGATGTAGCAGAAGCATGTATCGGGATTGGAGCCATAGTTACATTTATTGGCATGTATTTAGGAAGTATTTTTCTGATTTCATCAGCAGCAATACTTGCATTAAAGGAATTATCTGAGTCAACAGACAATAAAGAGCGTTATTTAATGCTAAGAAAATTAGGTACAGATGACAAAATGATTAACAGGGCATTATTTAAACAGATTGGAATATATTTTATGTTTCCACTAATTATTGCCATTATTCATTCTGTTGTAGGCTTGAAATTTGCTACAACAATTTTAGCAATCTTTGGAAAAGTTGGTTTGCTTGGTTCAATTATATTAACTGCAGTTGTTTTAGTTTTAATTTACGGCGGGTATTTCTTAATAACATATTTCTGTAGCAGAAATATTATTAAGGAAAGATAAAGTAGGCAATACAAAGTTCAGTTAAAAAACAGGATAATAATGAAAAGAAGACAGAAAATAATAGTAAAAGAAATATCAGACAATAAAAATTATAAATGATAAACCAATGGTAAAAAATAAGTAGTAAATAAAATGGCTGATAAATGCATATTATATTAAAAGATTTAGTGTAATATACATTTAATCAGCTATTATTATGTCTAGTAAATCATCAAAAGGAATTTTGGTGTTTACAATTTGTATGATTCTGCTGTCGTAATTGATTTTAGCAATCATACCTGTAAGTTTGATATATTCCTCTTTGCAGTAGTAGACAACTGTTATAATAGAACCTGCTTTTAAACTTTTAAGTTTAAGATTAAGTTCTTCGGCATAGTCCTGTGTAAGTTCTTTTTTTGGAACGATGATTTTCTCTTTGGAAGCTAAGGCTTCCTCAAGACCTTTTAAAGCTGAAAAAGGCATAAACTGTTTGGCACGTTCCTCTATTGGCATTTTTTGTTTGGGTTTAGATGGCATGACTCTCTCCTTAATTTTCACCGCTTTTATGACCGCCAATTTGTCGGTTTCTCTCAATAGCAGTGGCATTTTTTTGTAAATCCATTCCCTTAAGAACGGCATTCTTTCCAAATTTTGACTTGATTTCAATCATTGCTTTTTGAATTTTCTTATTCCGTTCCAAAGCTTCAATGTCCATAAAGAAAGTATACTGAGTGTAACCTTCAGGCATAACATTATTAAATGTAATGTTAATTCTTCTTATGCCAATGTTAGGTCTTACGATTTCCCTGTATAGGTTGGTAACGGCTGGAATAATAATTAAGTCTGAATTAGTGTTGATATCAAGTCTTGTTGTACCATGAGCAGGTTTCATGTTAAGGGCATTAGAGTAACCTACATGCAAAGTTACTGAGCCTGTAACAAGTTCCTGATCAACCAAATCAAGACAAAGAGCATCAATCATTTCCTTAACTACAAGAAGACCATCATCAAAATTGTAATCACACATAAGAACCTGACCACTTGTTAAACAGTTACTTTGTGGCTTGTAATGCTTGATTTGGTACATGGTAGTTGGTTCAATGCCAAAAGCATGGTCTATTAAAAGCTCCGCGTCAACACCAAAAGCATTGTAAAGTACGTCCTCGTTAGCTTCTGCAATATCTTTCATGGTATAAATACCCATTGTGGCAAGACGCCTTACAGTCCCCGGACCTACACGCCAAAAGTCAGTTAGTGGAGTGTAATCCCAAAGAGTTTCTTTGTATAAATCTTCATCCAAAAAGCCGATGAAATCAGGTGAATGTTTTGCTGTGATATCCAAAGCAATTTTGGCTAAGTACATATTAGTGCCAACTCCACAGGTTGCCCGTAAGCCAAAAGTGTTGTAAATATCTTCCATTATTGTACGCCCAAGTGTAATTGCATCCATTTGATAAAGGGCAAGATAATTGGTAACGTCCATAAACGCCTCATCAATTGAGTAAACGTGGATATCATCTTTTGAAATATATTTAAGATAAATACTGTAAATATCTGCGGAGTAATCAATGTATCTTTTCATACGGGGAACAGCAGTAATATATTCAACATTCTTAGGAATTTCAAACAATCGGCAACGGTTTTTTATGCCGAGAGCTTTCATTGCAGGTGTAATTGCCAGACAAATGGTTTTATCTGTTCGCTCTTTATCTGCAACAACTAAATTAGTTGTCATGGGATCAAGCCCTAATTCAATGCACTCAACTGATGCATAGAATGATTTCAAATCAATACATAAATAATATTTCTCTGACAAAACAATATCTCCTAAAATTAATAATTCTCTAAAATTAATATCTTCTAAAAGTAATAATCGTCTAAAGCTAATATCTTCTAAAGTTGATAGCTTCTAAAGCTTTTGAAGTTCGTGGTACAACTTACTAATTGGAAGCCCCACAACATTATTATAATCTCCACTGATTTCCTTAACATATATTGCAAAATTACTCTGTATACCATATCCTCCGGCTTTGTCATAACAGTCACCTGTGTTGATATAGTCGTTAATTTCCTGAGATGACATTGGATACAAATGCACCTGAGTACAATCGTTGAAAGTTATATGTCTCCTTGCCTGTGTGTCAAAATCGTACACAATAGCAGTAACACCTGTATATACCTGATGGGTATTTCCCTGAATGGAATCAATCATATTATATGCTTCATTATGATTCTTAGGCTTGCCGAGAATATTGCCGTTACTGCAAACAATTGTATCGGCTCCAATAACCATAAGGGATAAACCACCAAAAGCCATAAGAGACAAATCTACAGATTTCAAAATCATGTTAAGAACATTGTCAGCTTTTTGAAATGACAGTTCTTCCACAACTGCCTCCGGTTCAGTTTTTGTTATAACTTCTTCCATGTTAGACGCAATTATTTCAAATTCATAACCTGCCTGCTTCATAAGCTCGCTGCGTCTTGGCGACTGAGAAGCAAGTATAATCTTGGTTTTTTCTAAATTGATCATAAAAAGAGTATAACATAAATCGAATGAATGTTCACCCTTAAAAATAAAAAATAAAAATTTTATGAAAACTGTTGAATATATTAGAAAACGTTATTATATTAGTAGATAGTGATTAATAGTATGGATAAAATAACGGATTTTTATAATAAATCTAAAAAAGATGATGGCAATAGAGTTAATTAATATAGGTCGTTTTCACCCATTTAAAAAGAGAGGTGAAAATTGATCTTTTTGTGCTGAAATTATATAAAAAATGGGAAGTAGAAATAAAGAGAATGAATTTTATAAAAGAAAAAATAAATAAATTAAGTTTTGATAATAAAACTGTAATAAAAGCAGTTGGTATTTTGGTGGTGTTTGCAATTGCGATTGGAACAATTGCATTAATTGGGCATAATGGAAAAACAACGTCAAGTAAGGAAATTCAAACAACAACTGTGCAGGAAACAACAACACAGGCAGAAGTAGCTAAAACAAAAAAAGTGACTAAGACTAAGAAAACTAAAACAAAAAAGAAACAACCGCTATATGGCAAAAAATATAAAAAATTAAAAATTGTTAAAGTTTACGATGATAAATCTTTCGAAGAGATAGATGATATTGATGACGATATAGCAGAAGTTTACAAGGACAAATCCATGGCAAGCGATGAGGCAGGAGTTGCTCTTGAAGGATGCGTTGTAAAGGTCGTAGAATCAGGTAAAGAGTGGACTAAAATCAAGTCAGGTAAAGTAGAAGGCTACATTGAGAGCAAGTATGTTGTAAAGGGAAAAGAAGCTAAAAGAGTGCTACTTAGAACAGAGCATGTAATTGCAAAAATAAAGTCAGAAAACGTAGCTATAAGAAAAGACGGCAACAAGAAGGCAGCATCAATAGGTGTGGCATACAAAAAGACAGAATATCCTATTGTTGAAATTAGCAAAAATGAAAAATGGGTAAAAATAAAAAGGTCTGAAGCAGTAACAGGGTGGATTCCGGCAAAACAAATGACTTTGAAGGTACAAAAAGAAAAAGTATATACTTCTGAGGAGTATGATGAGATGGTAGACACCCAGTGGACTGGTGGTATTGTTGGTTATAGTCTGGCCGAAAAAGATTTGCCTAAAAAAGGTGAAGCAAGGGACTTGATAAAGTATGCTTCAAAATTCCTTGGAAACAGATACGTTTGGGGTGGTACAAGCTTAACAAGAGGCGCTGACTGTTCAGGATTTGTACAGTCTGTTTTTAGAAAGTTCGGTCATTATCTTAACAGAACAGCAGCAGAACAGGCAAAAAACGGAAGCGCAGTCTCATTAAACAAATTAAAGCCCGGAGATTTGGTTTTTTATCACACAGACAAAAGAGATAAAAACAGAATCAGTCATGTGGCAATTTATATTGGAAATGGAAAAGTAATACATTCCGCCAATAGAAAAGTCGGTATGGTAATTAGTACGGTAGGAAGTCCATGTGCAGCAAGAAGAATTTTAACAGCGGAGAATCTAAAGTTAAAATCAAAAAAAGAAGTGGAGACAAAAAAAGCTAAAAAGAAAGAAGAAACTAAACATAAAAGTAAGGATAAGACAAAGGAAGAGCAAACCACAAAAGCTCAACCTGAAACAAAAAATCCTGAAACAGAAACAAAGAATACAAAGTCTGAAACAACAAAAGAAATTGAGACAACAATAGAAGAAGACAGTAGTGAAATTTAACTCACTACTGTCTTTTTAAACGCTCTTTTAATCTGTCTAAAAATTCCTTTGAGGCACCGCTAAACATTTGATATCTTTTCCATATAATTGAAAGATTAAGTGTGGTTTCCGGTTCCAGTGGGACAAAACAAAGATTATTATCTCCTGTTACATTAATAAGTTTATCTATTGTAAGGGCATATCCCATTCCATGTTCAACTAAGAGAGCAGCATTATATATAAGATTGAACGTAGCTCGAATATCCAGTTGTTCAGGTGAAATGCCAAAAATTTCAGAAAAATAATTGTTATCAATGATTCTTTTGGCAACTAAAATAGGTATGTCTTTTAACATTGAAATTGGAATTGTATCCATAGATGCCAAAGGATCATCTTTTTTCATGATAAGCCCATAATGGTCTGTGTATGGCAGACGCATGGCTTCATATTTTCTAATATCAGCAGGCTCAATAACCACACCAAATTCCAAAAGCCCTTTGTCAATTCTGTCCATAACATTGTCAGCATTACCACTGTAAAGATGAAAACGCACATCCGGATATTCTTCACTCATATCAGTCATTACTTCAGCTAAAATTTTCATGGCAAGGGTTTCGCCACCACCAATGTAAACGTCCCCGCTTATTAAATTATCTAAATTGCTAAATTCAGCTTCAGTTTTATCCATAAGGGAAGTAATTTCTTCAGCTCTTTTTCTAAGAAGCATTCCCTCATCTGTTAATGTTATGTTTCTTTTGCCTCTGGTAAATAAAGAAACATTTAATTCATCTTCTAACTCTTTTAACTGTCGTGAAAGAGTCGGCTGGGTTATATGTAAATATTCCGCTGCCTTGGAAATATTTTCTTCCCTGGCAACAGCTAAAAAATATCGCAAAACTCTAATGTCCATATTTCTCTCCTTTAACAACAATACGGTTAAATTATATCATGCCTGTAAAGCATAGTGCAACATTTAGCATAGGTATTATAAAAAAAAGAAAAGGATTTATAATATAAAGTATAGTGAAAACGGAGGTAATGCATGGATAATAATAACCAGTGTACAATCTGGTGCTTAAAGGAACTTGGTTGTACGGAAGATGAACAGGATTTGCACAGTATTTTGTTGGGGATTCTTTTTTGAATCCATTAACAAATCCGGAAGAGACAGCAGTATTTTTAGCAAATGTTACATTTGAACCGGGCTGCCGAAACAACTGGCATATTCATCATGCAGACAAAGGTGGTGGTCAGTTATTAATTTGTACTGCCGGTGAAGGCTGGTATCAGGAAGAAGGAAAAGAAGCTGTAAGTCTGGTTCCAGGAACAGTAATTACAATTCCACCTGAAGTTAAACATTGGCATGGAGCAAAGAAAGACAGTTGGTTCTCACATATTGCAGTGGAAGTACCAGGCGAAAACACAAGTAATGAATGGTGCGAAGCTGTAAGTAACGAAGATTATAGTAAACTAGATTAGCGAAAGTATTAGGTTGTTCAGTGGAAGATTTAATCGCGTAGTCTCATAATATTAATCTTTATTTTTTACTTGATATATGGTATTCTAATTCTAGGTTTTGACTAAAATCGGTTATAAATAAAGAAAGGAATGTAAATGCAAAATTTATTTTGTGTTTACGTCTTTTATTTGTGTAAATACTAATAAAGGACTAGGTGAGAATAATGAATAGAGTTTTACTTAAATTAAGTGGTGAAGCTTTGGCAGGAGATAAGAAGACAGGTTTTGATGAAGAAACCTGTGTGGCTGTTGCAAAGCAGGTAAAGGCTATAGTAGATAAAGGGGTTCAGGTTGCAATTGTTATCGGTGGTGGTAACTTTTGGAGAGGACGTACAAGCAATAAGATTGACAGACCAAAGGCAGACGGGATTGGTATGTTGGCAACAATTATGAATTGCATGTATGTTTCTGAAATATTTAGAACAGAAGGTATGGATACTAATGTATATACACCCTTCTTATGTGGAACTTGGACAAAACTTTTCTCAAAAGATGAAGCTGTTGCAGATTTAAATGCAGGTAAGGTTGTATTTTTTGCAGGTGGTACAGGACATCCATATTTTTCAACAGATATGACTATGGTTCTTCGTGCAATTGAAATTGAAGCAGATTGTATTTTAGGAGCTAAGGCAATTGACGGGGTTTATGACAGTGATCCTGCAGTTAATCCTAATGCAAAGAAATATGATGAATTACCTATTTCAAAGATTGTTGACGACAGACTTGGTGTAATTGATTTAGCTGCAAGTGTTCTTGCAATGGAAAACAAAATGCCAATGTTATTGTTTGGTCTCAACGAAGAAGACAGTATTAATAAAGCAGTTTCAGGCGAAAAGATTGGTACAAAAATTACAGTAGAATAAGAATATTGTAGATTAAGATATTTAAGAAAAAACTTTTAAGGAGATTATTTATTATGGAAGAATTATTAATGACTTACGAAGAAAAAATGGAGAAGTCTTTAAAAAACTTGGATGACGAATTTGGAGCAATTAGAGCAGGTAGAGCTAATCCAAGAGTGTTAGACAGAATTACAGTTGATTACTACGGAGCACCTACACCACTTCAGCAGGTAGGTAACATATCCGTACCGGAAGCAAGAGTAATTGCCATTAAGCCATTTGATCCTTCAATTTTAGGTGATATTGAACACGCACTTATGGCATCAGATATTGGTATTACACCAACTAATGATGGAACAGTTATCAGACTTGTATATCCTGAATTAACAGAAGAGAGAAGAAAAGAACTTGCAAAGGATATTAAGAAAAAAGGCGAAAATGCAAAAGTTGCAATCAGAAATATAAGAAGAGATGCAATTGATGCAATTAAGAAAAAAGGAAAAGAAGATTCAATTTCAGAAGATGAAATTAAGGGATATGAAGATGATGTTCAAAAGAGCACAGATGCATATGTAAAGAAGATTGATGATGCAATTGATGCTAAGTCAAAAGAAATCATGACAGTTTAATTTTGAATTAATGACAAAGAGGAAACGGTGGGTTTCCTCTATTTTCAGTTATTGAAAGAACTTATAAATGAGTAAGGAGACCGGGATGGCAGAGAAAATTGATTTAACAGGAATGAACATTCCAAATCATGTTGCCATTATTCTTGATGGAAATGGCAGATGGGCAAAAAAGAGATTTTTACCTAGAAAAGCAGGACATGCCGCAGGTGCAAAAACAGTAGAAAAAATACTCGAAGATGCACATGATATTGGTATTAAATATATAACAATGTATGCTTTTTCAACAGAGAATTGGAACAGACCACAGGATGAAGTGGATGCACTTATGAAACTTCTTAGAAAGTATTTATCGGACTGTATAGAAAGAGCAAATAAGAATAATATGCGTTGTATGGTTATCGGCGATAAAACAAGATTAGATGATGATATTGTTGCCAAAATCAATGAATTAGAAGAGTGTTCAAAAGATAATGATGGCATAACATTTATTATTGCACTTAATTATGGTAGCAGAGACGAAATAAGAAGAGCTACAACAAAGATGGCAATGGACTGTAAGGAAGGAAAGTTAAATCCTGAGGATATAACAGAAGATACAATTAGCAGTTATTTAGACACAAGAGGAATTCCTGATCCTGATTTGTTGATTAGAACAAGTGGAGAAATCAGATTATCTAATTATTTATTGTGGCAGTTAGCATATACAGAATTTTATTTTACAGATGTATTATGGCCTGATTTCAACAAAGAAGAACTAAAGAAAGCAATAGTAAAATACAATCAGCGTGACAGACGTTTTGGAGGAGTTAAGTAAAATGGTTTTAAGTAAATTTGCAAATAAATCTTTTTTTACAAGATTAATTAGTGGCATTGTTTTAGTTGCACTTATTCTTGTGACAATTATACCGGGAGGAAACATTTTATTTTTCTTTAATATGTTTTTGTCAGTTGCAGCTTTGTATGAATTGTATAAAGTGTTAGGCTTGGAAAATAAACTACCGGGTATTACAGGATATATTGCGTTAATAGTTTATTATGCGTTGATTTACATAGGAAAAGAAGATTATGTAATTACATTACTTGTTGTATTTTTAATTTGCTTATTGGCAGAATATGTATTTATGTTTCCTAAATATAAAACAGAGGAAATTTCAAATGCAATAATGTGTATGTTATATGGCGGAATACTATTGTCATATATTTATTTAGTGAGAAATGGAGAAAACGGAACTTATTTAGTTTGGTTGATTTTCTTATGCTCATGGGCAAGTGACACATGTGCGTATGTTGCAGGCGTAGCTTTTGGAAAACATAAGATGGCACCGGTTTTAAGCCCTAAAAAGTCAGTTGAGGGTGCTGTTGGCGGTGTAGTTGGAGCAGCGGCGTTAGGTGCAATTTATGCAGCAGTATTTTCAGATAAAATTAACTTAAGTATTAATCCTGTAATTGCGTGTGCAATTATATGTGCCATAGGTGCATTAATTTCTATGATTGGCGATTTGGCAGCGTCAGCAATTAAGCGTAATCATGATATCAAGGATTACGGAAAATTAATTCCGGGACATGGTGGAATTATGGATAGATTTGACAGTGTTATTTATGTGGCACCAATTATTTGGATATTAATACAATTGTTTTAAATTTTTAGAGGAAAGATAAATGAAGAATATTTCAATTTTAGGCTCTACAGGTTCAATAGGAACACAGACTTTAGATATAGTTAGAGCAAATGATGATTTAAACGTTGTGGCAATTGCTGCAGGCTCAAATATTAAAGCGTTAGAAGAGCAGGTTAGGGAATTCAATCCTGAATTGGTTTGCGTCTATAACGAGGAAGCAGCGAAGAATTTAAAAACAGCCATAAATGATACTAATACAAAAGTAGTAACAGGTATGGATGGCTTGATAGAGGCGGCTACAATAAAAAGTGCCGAAATAGTAGTGACGGCATTTGTTGGCATGATTGGAATAAGACCAACATTAGAGGCAATTAAGGCAAAGAAGGATATTGCACTAGCTAACAAGGAAACTCTTGTTACAGCAGGTCATTTGGTAATGAAGGCTGCAAAAGATAATGGTGTTAAAATATTGCCGGTTGACAGTGAACACAGTGCAATTTTTCAGTCATTAAACGGAGAAAATCCAAAGGAAATTGATAAGATTTTATTAACAGCATCAGGTGGACCATTTAGAGGCTACACAAGAGAACAGATGAAAAATGTTAAAGTTGAGGATGCCTTAAAACATCCAAATTGGTCTATGGGACAAAAAATAACCATCGACTCTGCTACAATGGTTAATAAAGGACTTGAAGTAATTGAGGCAAAATGGTTATTTAACGTGGACATTGACAATGTAAAACCAATAGTTCAACCACAGAGTATTATACACTCCATGGTGCAGTTTAAGGATGGGGCAGTTATAGCGCAATTAGGAACTCCTGATATGAGGCTTCCAATTCAGTATGCATTATATTATCCTGAGAGAAGATATTTATCAGGTGATAGACTGGACTTTGCAAAAATTGGTCAGATAACTTTTGAGGAACCTGACTTAAATAATTTTGTCGGTCTAAAAATGGCTTTTGAAGCAGGTAGAATCGGTGGTTCAATGCCAACAGTATTTAATGCAGCAAATGAAAAGGCAGTTGCAAAGTTTTTAAACAGGGAAATTAGTTTTCTGGAAATAACAGACATAATACAATACTGCATGGAAAATCACAAAGCACTTGAGAATCCGACAGTAGAACAAATATTAGAAATAGAGGGGTGGGCTTATGAGCTCATTGAGAAAAGGTGGTAATTAATGGAGACAGCAATCAGTATAATTATAGCATTAATAATTTTTGGCTTATTAGTTTTAATACACGAATTTGGTCATTTTATTGTGGCAAAGAAAAACGGTGTATTTGTAAATGAATTTTCAGTAGGTATGGGACCTAGAATTTTAAGTAAAGTTGCAAAAAGCGGCACAAGATATTCCTTAAAGATTTTACCTTTAGGTGGTTCCTGTGCAATGCTTGGAGAAGATGAAGATAACGAAGAGGAAGGATCTTTTAATTCAAAATCAATCTGGGCGAGAATGGCAATAGTATTTGCAGGTCCGTTTTTTAATTTCATATTAGCTCTTTTACTTGCGTTTATTGTAATAGGAGCAAAGGGTGCTGATGTATCATATGTTACAAATGTTGACAAGGCATCACCGGCGTATGAAGCAGGACTTAGACAGGGAGACAGAATCGTTAAGTATAATGGAGCTCATGCAACACTTGGAAGAGAAATATACTTAGAAGATTATGTTAATCCATTAAACGGTGACGACATAACAGTATCTTTTGTTAGAAATGGTGAGACAAAGACAATTAAGTATTCACCTGAAATTGAAAAAAGATATATAGTAGGTATGCAGTATGCACCAAGCGATGCAGAAGCTGAAATAACTCAGGTAACAAGAGGTTCAGCGTTCTTTAAGGCGGGCGTTCAGGCAGGAGACGTAGTTACTGAAATTGACGGCACTGCAATCAAAACAGGCAATGACATGAACAATTATTTAACAGAGCATCCTTTTGGTGAAAATGAAGTTAAGATTACTTTGGACAGAAAAGGAAAAACTGTAAATGTAACTGTTAAACCTATAATGACAAAGATTGCAAGCAGGGGATTTGATTACAACATTGGAAGAGAAAAACAGTCTATAGGCGGCGTAATCAAGTACAGCTTTACAGATGTAAGATACGAAATAGCAACAGTTTTAAAGAGCTTAAAAATGTTAGTTACAGGAAAGGTATCAGCAAACGAAATTGCCGGTCCTGTTGGTATTGTTAATGTAATAGGCAATACTTATTCAACAGCTAAGTCTCAGGGAACAACTGTAACTATTTTATCATTAATTAATTTAGCCATAATGTTAAGTGCCAACTTAGGTGTAATGAATTTATTACCATTACCTGCATTAGACGGTGGAAGATTATTCTTGTACATTATTGAAATTATTACAAGAAAAAAGATTCCAAAGGATAAGGAAGGTATGATACATTTCATTGGATTTATTTTATTAATGGCATTAATGGTATTTTTATTATTTAATGATATTAGAAAATTAATTTAAAATTATGATTTTGACGGATAGGTGAAGATTATGTATAGAGATAATACGAAAGTAATTAGAATTGGAAATAAAGTTATTGGTGGAGGAAATCCAATAATGATTCAGTCAATGACTAACACAAAGACTGAAGATGTGGAAGCTACAGTAGCTCAAATAAAAGAATTAGAGGCTAGTGGATGTGATATTATCAGATGTGCGGTTCCCACAATGGAAGCTGCTAAGGCAATTGCAGAAATTAAGAAGCAGATTTCAATACCACTTGTAGCAGATATACATTTTGATTACAGACTTGCCATTGCTGCCATGGAAAATGGAGCTGACAAGATTCGTATTAATCCAGGAAACATTGGCTCTGTAGACAAGGTTAAGGCTGTAGTGGAAGTAGCTAAGGCGAAAAATATTCCTATTAGAGTTGGTGTAAACAGTGGCTCGTTAGAAAAAGATATTTTAGAAAAATATGGTAAGGTTACAGCGGAAGGTTTAGTTGAAAGTGCTTTAGACAAAGTAAAAATAATCGAAGATTTAGGTTATGATAATCTTGTTATCAGTATTAAATCTTCTGATGTAATGATGTGTGTTAAAGCCCATGAATTAATAGCTACAAAGACTAATTATCCACTACATGTTGGAATTACAGAATCAGGAACAGTTACATCAGGAAATATTAAGTCAGCCATAGGACTGGGCCTTATTTTAAATCAGGGAATTGGCGATACAATCAGAGTATCCCTTACTGATAATCCAGTTGAGGAAATTGCCAGTGCCAAACTTATTTTAAAAACATTAGGTTTAAGAAAAGGTGGCATATCAGTTGTTTCATGTCCTACTTGTGGTAGAACTCAAATTGATTTAATTGGTTTGGCAAAGCAAGTGGAAAAAATGGTGTCAAAGTATGACTTAGACATTAAAGTTGCTGTAATGGGATGTGTGGTTAATGGACCCGGTGAGGCAAGAGAAGCTGATCTTGGAATAGCAGGAGGAAAAGGAGAAGGTCTTTTGATTAAAAAGGGCGAAATAGTAAAGAGAGTTCCTGAAAACGAATTATTAAACACACTGGAAGAGGAATTAAAAAACTGGAGGAATTAAATTGGCAAAAAAGAACTTTTTAGAAGTTTTTGATAATCTTCAGTTAAATGATGAATTACGAGGTATTTTAGAATTAGTAGATATAACGAGAATTGTTACTAATACAGAACATACCAAAATAAGAATCTATATTGAAAGCAGCAGACTTATTGAAAAGTCTGCTATTTTCAAAATTAGGGAAGAATTAGCAAGAACTTTAAGAACAGGCAAAAAGATAGGTATAGAAATTATAGAGAAATATTATTTGTCTGCTCAGTATACAACGGAAAACTTATTTGAAATATATAAGGATAGTATTGTGCTTGAATTAAATGAACATAGTCCCATAATTGCTACTATGTTAAAGAAGGCACCAACATCCTTTGATGAGAAAGGCAGACTGGTTATTAATCTGGAATCAAGTATTATTTCGGAGGCCAGAATGAAAACTTTAAAGGATACAATTGAGAGAATTTTTAGAGACAGATTTAGTATGCCTTTAGAAGTTAAAATCAAAAAGCATGCCATTGACGGAAATAGATACGCTAAACGAAACGCTAAACGTTTGAAAAATGAAGTGGATGTTCTTTTAAGCAAAAATGAAGAGAAGCAACCGGAGGAAGCAAAGAAGGTAGAAGAGAGACCTAAAAGACTTAAAAAGGCTACATATTCAGATAATCCTGAAGTGGCATACGGAAGAGATTTTAAATTTGATTCAGACACAGCCTTATGTGATGTGTTTGAGGGAACAGGCGAGTGTGTGGTTAAAGGTCAGGTTATGACCATGGATGACAGAGAATTAAGATCAGGAAAATACCTTGTTAGCTTAGAGATAACAGATTTCACAGATAGTATTGCAGTAAAGATTTTCTTAGGAGATGAAAATGCCAAGAAGGAATTTACTTCAAAGGTAAAAAAGAATACTTTTGTAAGAATCAAAGGTGTTGCGATGTATGACACCTATGACAGACAGGTGGAAATCAGCCGTGTGGATGGTATGAAGGTTATACAGCCGTTTTCAACTGAAAAGAGAAAAGATACTGCAGTGGAAAAAAGAGTGGAACTTCATTGTCATACCAAAATGAGTGATATGGACGGTGTAAGTAACTGTAGCGATTTAGTAAGACGTGCTTATGAATGGGGACATAGAGCGATTGCCATAACAGACCATGGCGTAGTACAGGCATTCCCCGACGCCTGGCATGAGTATTGTGACATTAAGAAGGAATGTTCAAAGGTAGGAAAAGATTGTGACTTTAAGGTAATATATGGTGTTGAAGCTTATCTGGTAGATGACTTGAAAGATATGATTGTTAATCCCAGAGGTCAGAGCTTAGATGACACATACGTTGTATTCGACTTGGAAACAACAGGATTTAGTGCAAAAAGTGACAGGATTATTGAAATTGGAGCTGTAAAGGTACAAAATGGAAAAATAATTGACCGTTTTAGTACATTTGTTAATCCTGAAATACCTATACCTCTTAGAATTGAACAATTAACAAGTATTAATGACAATATGGTTATTGATGCTCCTAAGATAGAAGAAATTTTACCTTCATTTATGGAATTTTGCGAAGGCTCAGTAATGGTTGCCCACAATGCAGACTTTGACATGAGTTTTATTGCAGCTAATTGCGAGAGAATTGGCTTGCCATGTGATTTTACAATCGTTGATACAGTTGCAATGTCAAGATATTTGATTATAGGACTTGGAAAATACAAATTAGACAGAGTTGCCAAGGCATTGGGAATTGTTCTTGAAAATCACCATAGAGCTGTAGATGATGCAGAGTGTACAGCTCTTATTTTCCTAAAACTTTGTAAGATGTTAAAGGATAAAGGAATTAATAATCTTGATGAAGTAAACAAAGAAGGAAAGAAGTCAGACAATCTTATAAATAAGCTTCCTGCACATCACGCAATTATTTTGGTTAAAAACCAGACAGGAAGAGTTAATTTATATAAGTTAGTATCTATTTCCCATATAGATACTTTTGCCAACAAAAGACCACGTATATTAAAAAGTGATTATTTAAAATACAGCGAAGGTCTGATGATTGGAAGTGCCTGTGAGGCAGGTGAATTATATCAGGCTATATTACATGGAAGAACTCAGCAGGAAATTGCAAGGTTAGCAGAATTCTATGATTATTTTGAAATTCAACCTTTAGGCAACAATGAGTTTATGTTAAAAACAGGTAATCCTGATATAGATAATAAGAAAAAATTCTTAGTTGATTCAAGGGAAGAACTAAGAGAGATTAACAGGAAGATAATTGAACTGGGAAGAAAATTTAATAAAATAACAGTTGCTACATGTGATGTTCATTTTATGGATCCGGAAGATGAAATTTATCGTAGAATCATACAGTATGGTAACGGATTTAAGGATGCAGATAATCAGGCACCTTTATATTTGAGAACAACAGATGAGATGCTTGGCGAGTTTGATTATTTGGGTAGTGATTTAGCAGAAGAAGTTGTAATTACAAATCCAAACAAGATTGCAGATATGATAGAAAATATTTCACCAATTCATCCTGATAAATGCCCACCGGTTCTTGATAATTCGGAAGAAAACCTGAGAAATATCTGTTTCCAAAAAGCTCATGAAATTTACGGCGAAGATTTACCGAAAATTGTTGAAGATAGATTGGAAATTGAACTGGATTCTATTATTGGTAACGGTTATGCGGTTATGTACATTATGGCTCAGCGATTAGTTTGGAAATCAAATGAAGATGGATATTTGGTAGGTTCAAGAGGATCTGTTGGTTCATCTTTTGCAGCTACAATGTCAGGTATTACAGAATGTAATCCTTTAGCCCCACACTATTATTGTGAGAAGTGCAAAAGTTCATTTTTTGAGGATGAGTACAGAGCACCTGAAGGGACACCTATAGATGAAATTAAAAAGATTCAGGCAACAATTAAAGAGGAAAGAGCAGAGGGTGGTCTTGGATTTGACTTGCCTGATGCAGTATGTCCACACTGTGGAGAAAAACTTCATAAGGATGGCTTGGAAATTCCTTTTGAAACATTCCTTGGATTTGGTGGTACAAAGGAACCGGATATCGACCTTAACTTCTCTGGTGAATACCAGGGAAATGCACATGCGTATACAGAAGTTATGTTTGGTAAGGGCCATACATTTAGAGCGGGAACATACGCAGGTGTAGCCGAGAAAACTGCATTTGGTTATGTGAAAAATTATTACGATGACCATAATGAGATTAAGCGTACTGCGGAAATTGACAGAATAGCAAGAGGCTGTACAGGAATCCGTAGAAGTACAGGTCAGCATCCTGGTGGAATTGTTATTGTTCCAAGGGATAAGGAAATATATGAATTTACGCCAATACAGAAACCAGCTAACGATATGACGGTAGATACAATAACTACTCATTTTGAATACCATGCAATTGATGCAAACCTGTTAAAGTTAGATATTCTCGGACATGATGATCCAACAATGATTCGTCGACTTGAAAAACTAACAAACACTAATGTTCAAACGGATGTGCCTTTTGATGACAAAAATGTAATGTCATTATTCCTTGGTCCTGAGGCTTTAGGAATTACAAGCGATGACATTGACGGCTGTCCAACAGGTTCCCTTGGTTTACCTGAACTGGGAACAGATTTCGTTATTCAAATGTTAGTAGATACTAAACCTACAAAAATTGCCGATTTAGTTAGACTTGCAGGTTTGTCTCATGGTACTGACGTGTGGCTGGGTAATGCACAGACACTTATTCAGGAAGGCAAGTGTACAATTTCTACTGCTATATGTACTAGAGATGATATTATGGTTTACCTAATGGATAAAGGTATAGAGCCACAGGTAAGTTTTGATATTATGGAGCATGTTAGAAAGGGTAGAGGTCTTCTTACTTTTACAGACAAGGAAACAGGAGAAGACAGGAAGGAAGAAGATGTAATGCGTGAACATAATGTACCTGAATGGTATATTTGGTCATGTAAAAAGATTAAGTACATGTTCCCTAAGGCACATGCGGCTGCTTACATTATGATGGCTTTACGTGTTGCCTGGTACAAGGTGTATCACCCATTGGCATATTATGCAGCATATTTTGGAATTCGAGCAAAAGCTTTTGACTATGAAACAATGTGTCAGGGAAAAGAAAAACTTGAATACTTTATGGCAGATTTAAAACGTAAGAAGAATAATCATGAAGCATCTAAGAAAGATGAAGATTCTTTAGGTGACATGAAGATTGTTCAGGAAATGTATGCAAGAGGATTTGAGTTCTTACCGTTGGATATTTATACTGCAAAGGCTCATGAGTTCCAGATAATAGATGGTAAGTTAATGCCTAGCTTGGATTCTATTGAAGGACTTGGAGAAAAAGCGGCAGATGCTTTAGTAGAAGCAGTTGCAAATCAGAATGGACCATTTGTTTCTAAAAATGATTTAAGACAGAAAAGTAAGTTAAGTAAAACAGTAATAGATACAATGTCAGATTTGGGATTGTTAGAAGGAATGCCTGAAGACAGTCAGTTGTCTATTTTTGATTTTTAATTTTATGAGTTTCAAATTTCAAATTTAATTTTGAATTATGAATTTAATTTTAATTTTAAGTTTGAAATTTGAAATTTTGAATTTTTATAAAATAAAAGGCAAAGAAAAAGCACTGCATACCGAATGTTCGGTAGCAGTGCTAACTAAAAGGAAAATACATCTTTTAAAAAAGATGTAAAATGAAAAAAATAAAAATAATAATAAAACAAAAAGAAAAATAACTCCTATGGGAATCGAACCCAATTATTAACTAAGACCACTCGAGCTAACAATAAGTATTATATCACAAAATCGTTATAAGTAAAGAAAAAATTACAAAAATATTGCCAAATTTTACAATTATTGCAAGTGTTATAACATTTGTATAAAAATTGAAAAAATCGTGTTGCTTTATACATTACAAAATGCAACGGAAAATGCAACACGAAATACAATACGAAAAATATCACACGAAATATCACATGAGTAGCTTCAGGCATGAAAAAAGCCCTTAAAATAAGGGCATAAAAAACAGCTCGTACGGGAATTGAACCCGTGATTCCGCCTTGAGAGGGCGGCGTCTTAACCACTTGACCAACGAGCCTGAAAAATGTTACTGTATTATTATAAACAGCAAAAGAAATTTTTGCAAGTTATTTTTGAAAGGATTTAATTTATGGACTGGATATACGGAAAAACAATTCTTATAACAGGGGCATCCTCAGGATTAGGAAGAGCTATGACGCTACAGCTAATCAGAGAGCATGGATGTATGGTTTTAGGAATTGGACAATCTGAAGAAAAAATGAAAAGTTTAATAGAAGAACTGTCTTATTTAAGAGATCAGTTTAAATATTGGATTTTTGATGTGAGCCAGGAAGAAAATTGGAATACATTTAGAGAAGAACTTACTTATAATAATATAAGCGTTGATTTGCTAATTAATAATGCAGGTATGTTATTACCTTTTGAGAAGTCAGTTAATTATACGGAAGAGCAGGTTAAGAGATGCATGGACGTTAATTTTAACAGTTGCAGATATTCCATTAACGCAATGCTATCTATATTAAGAAAGTCCACTATGGCAGGGATTGTTAATGTATCAAGTTCAGGAGCGCTTGCACCTTTAGTTGGAACAGGTGTCTATAGTGCAAGCAAAGCCGCAGTTAAAGCTTATACAGAAACTTTAATAGGGGAGCTTGGAAGAGAAATGTACATAGGATATGTGTGTCCGGGATTTATAATGACAGACATATTTAGAAGTCAGTATTACAAGACAGAAAGCAAGCTGATGAAATTTATTGCAAATAATGTTGATAAAGTTGCTGCAAAGATTATAAAAAAGATAATAAAACAGAAAAATAGAATAATAGTAGGAAAAGATGCAAAGTTTATGAACTTTACTTCAAAATTCTTTCCGGTATTAGGGTTAAAATTTTATGAGCAGTTTATCAAACATACAAAAATAGATATTTTTGAAAATGTAAGATAGTAGTCAGACAAGATTGCATAATATTAAAGTTAAGAATAAATATTACAATTTTGACAGATATAAAAGTTGGAATCAATGAAGGCAGCTGAAAGTTGCAGATGAATTTTACAATGAAAGTTACGATTTTTACAGGGGTTGACAGGAAAATAATAACGTCGTATACTATGTAATGAATATTGACTAGCGTAGAAGGAGCGAACCGCAAAGGTTCGCTCTTTGTTATGTAGTTAAATTTTTCAAAGAACATTAGAAAATGTTCTTTATAATAAAAGATACTAACAAATACAGCAAAGTCAAATAAGGAGGTTAAGGTGTCTAGAAAAGAAGAATACGAAGCGAAGACAGAAGCACTACTGTTACCCATTGTTGAAGAAAAAGGGTATGAAATGGTAGATGTGGAATATGTTAAAGAAGGAAGCAATTGGTATTTAAGAGCTTTTATTGATAAGCCAGGTGGAATCACAATTAATGATTTAGAAGGCGTAAGCCGTAAGTTAAGTGATTTACTTGACGAAGAAGACTTTATTAGCGATGCTTACATATTAGAAGTAAGCTCACCAGGACTTGGTCGCCCACTGAAAAAAGACAGAGATTTTGACAGAAGTATTGGCGAGGAAATTGAAGTACATTTATATAGAAGCCTTAACGGAAACAAACAGTATGTAGGTTTATTGAAATCTTATGACAAGGATACAATTACTATAGAAGATGAAGATGGAAGTGAGATTGCTCTTGATAGAGTGAATGTTTCACTTGTTAGATTAACTATTGATTTTTAGGAGGATATTGGAAAGATGAACAATGAATTAATTGCAGCATTAGACGTGTTGGAAAAGGAAAAAGGTATTAGCAAGGAGTCTTTATTTGAAGCTATTGAAAGTAACTTGGTAGTTGCTTACAAGAACAACTTTAATAAAGCAGATAACGTAGCAGTAACAATGGATAGAGAAACAGGTGATTTCCATATTTATTCTCAGAAAGAAGTAGTTGAAGAAGTTATGGATCCTGTATGTGAAATCTCATTGGAAGATGCAAGAAATATTAAGGCATCATACGACATTGGAGATTCAGTTAATGTAGAAATTCAGTCAAAGGATTTTGGTCGTATTGCTACACAGAGTGCTAAGAATGGTATTTTACAGAAGATTAGAGAAGAAGAAAGAAAGAGTCTCTATGAAGAATATTATGAAAAGCAGGATGATATTATTACAGGTACAGTTCAGAGAATTAACGGAAAGAACATTAGCGTAAACATTGGAAAAATCGATACTGTATTAATGGAAAAAGAACAGTCTAAGGGAGAATACTTTAGACCAAATGATAAAATTAAATTATATATTACTGAAGTAAAAGATAATGGTAGAGGACCTAGAATTAATGTTTCAAGAACTCATCCGGGACTTGTTAAGAGATTATTCGAACAGGAAGTAACAGAAATTCAGGACGGAACAGTTGAAATTAAGAGCATTGCAAGAGAAGCAGGCTCAAGAACAAAGATGGCTGTTTGGTCAAATAATGAAGCAGTTGATCCTGTTGGAGCTTGTGTAGGTATTAACGGCGCAAGAGTAAATGCAGTAGTTGAAGAATTACAGGATGAAAAAATCGATATCATTAACTGGAGTGAAAACCCAGCTATCTTAATTGAAAATGCATTAAGCCCATCAAAAGTTATTGCAGTTTTAGCAGATCCTGATAATAAGGAAGCTTTAGTTGTAGTTCCTGATTTACAGTTATCATTAGCAATTGGTAAAGAAGGACAGAATGCAAGACTTGCAGCTAAGCTTACAGGTTTTAAGATTGATATTAAGAGTGAGTCACAGGCAAAAGAAGAAGGCATTCAGTATGTTTTCGATGAAGATGATTATTATGATGATGACGAATATTATGATGGAGAGTATTACGATGACGAATACTACGACGGAGAATATTACGATGATGAATATGATGAAGAAAGCGAAGAAGCTGATTCAGTAGAAGAAGCATCAGAGGAATCAACAGAAGAATAGTAACTGATGGATTCAATTAGAACATAGGAGATTATGGCATGGGGCAGAATAGAAAAATACCAATGCGAACATGTATTGGTTGCAGACAGTCAAAGGAAAAAAAAGAGCTAATAAGAATTGTTAGAGACAAGGAAAACAACGTTTTTGTTGACTTAACAGGAAAACAAAACGGTAGAGGTGCATATATATGTGAAGATGTGCATTGTTTGGAAAAAGCCATGAAAACAAAAGCTTTGGAAAAAACATTAAAGGTATCCGTTGACAGTGAAATTTTTGAAAAATTAAAAGAACAGTTAGGAGATACAAATGAATAAAGTTTTTTCAATGATAGGCTTGGCAACCAGGGCTGGAAAAACTGTTGCAGGTGAGTTTTCTGTAGAAAAAGCGGTAAAACAAAAGAAGGCATGGTTGGTTATTGTCTCAGAGGAAGCTTCAGATAATACAAAGAAACTGTTTTTTAACAAGTGCAAATATTATAAGATTCCATGTTTTGTTTACGGAAGTAAGCAGGAATTAGGCGAGGCAACTGGAAATGACAGTCGTGCGTCAATAGCCATAACGGACAGAGGATTTAGTGAAACCATCAACAGATTGTTAGAAAGTTAGACGGAGGTAGTATATGTCAAAGATGAGAGTACATGAATTGGCCAAAGAATTAGATATAAAAAGTTCAGACATTATAGAAGTGCTTGGAGAAAAAGGAATTGATGTAAAAGCTCAAAGTTCAATTGACGAAGCTTCAATTGAAATTGTGAAAAAGAAGTTCCCTTCAGCAAAATCTGAAAATAAAAAAGAAGAAAAGGCAAAACCTAGAGTTTTAATTACAAGCAAAGGTGTTGTTAAGACAGGTGAAAGAAGAAGACGTAGACATAGTAGTGATGGAGAGCATAAACATCGTTCGAAACATTCTTCTGAAGTAAAAGAAGAAGTAAAGGAAAATGTTAAGCCTAACGAAACAGTTGAAAAGGCAGTTGAAGAAAAGACAGCTCCAAAAGATACAACTGTTCAGGCTAAAGAAACTACTCCTAAGGCAGAAGAAAAGAAACCTGTAGAAGTAAAAGAAGTGGCAAAAGAAGTGGTAAAGGAACCTGTAAAGGAACCTGTAAAAGAGGTGGAAAACAAAGAAAATAAAATTCAAGAGGAAAATACTACGGAAAAAATGGCACAGAGAGAAACAAAACCGGCTGATAATAAACAACAGCCTAAAGAAAACAATAATAACAGACAGGTAAACAACAACAGACAGCAGAGAGATAATCGTTCAAACGACAATAGAAATAACGATAGAAACGATAATAGAAACAACAACAGAAACGATAACAGAAACAACAATAGAAATAACAACAGAAATAACGGAAGATATAACAACGATAGAAACAATGACAGAAATAACGACAGAAACAATGGAAATCGTAAAGACAACCGTAATTTCAACAAAGACCGTAACGGAAATGGCAGAAATGACAACAGAAACAACAACGGAAACAGAAACAATGAAAGAGGCAATTTCAGAAACGGAAATAATGGCAACAGACCAAACAATGATAGAGGCGGCTTTAGAAGAAATGACAGAAATGATGCCCCATCAGAACCAATTCAGGATAAGAACAGAAAGAATAGAGAAAACAAAATCCGCCAGGATAGACAGGAACGTAATAAGAAAAATTACGAAGATGGCAGAAGAGGTAAGAATGGCAAGAAGGGTGATTTCTCTAAACCTACATTAGAAAAGCCAAAGAAGAAGGAAGAAAAGAAAGAAGAAATTAAGATTATTCAGGTTCCTGAAGCTATTACAATTGGCGAGTTAGCAGAAAAGATGAAGATGACAGCATCAACACTTATTAAGAAGTTATTCTTAGAAGGAAAGATGGTTACTGTTAACACAGAAATTGATTTTGACAGTGCAGAAGAAATCGCTTTAGGATATGACATCATGTGCGAAAAAGAAGAAAAAGTAGACATGATTGAAGAACTTCTTAAAGAAGATGAAGAAGATGAATCACTTATGGTTAAACGTCCACCTGTAGTTTGTGTTATGGGACACGTAGACCATGGTAAAACATCACTTCTTGATGCAATTAGAGAAACAAATGTAATTTCAGGTGAAGCAGGTGGTATTACACAGCATATTGGTGCTTCAGTTGTAAAAATTAATGACCAGACAATTACATTCCTTGATACACCGGGACATGAAGCATTTACATCAATGCGTATGCGTGGCGCACAGTCTACAGATATTGCAATCTTAGTTGTAGCTGCTGATGATGGTGTTATGCCACAGACTGTAGAAGCTATTAACCATGCTAAGGCTGCAGGAATTGAAATAATTGTTGCAATTAACAAGATTGATAAGCCGGGTGCAAATATCGAGAGAGTTAAGCAGGGACTTGCTGAACATGGATTATTAGCATCTGACTGGGGCGGAGACGTGGAAATGGTTCCTGTTTCAGCTCACACAAGAGAAGGTATTGACGATCTTCTTGAAATGGTACTTTTACAGGCTGACGTATTAGAATTAAAGGCTAATCCAAACCGTCAGGCAAGAGGTATCGTTATTGAAGCAAAACTTGACAAAGGTAAAGGTCCTGTAGCTACAGTTTTAGTACAGAAAGGTACTTTAAAAGTAGGTGCACATATTGCAGCAGGAGCTAACCATGGTAAAGTTAGAGCCATGACAGATGATAAGGGAAATAGAATTAAGACTGCCGGTCCTTCAACACCTGTTGAAATTTTAGGTCTTAGCGGAGTTCCAAACGCAGGTGAAGTTTTCGTTTCAACAGAAACAGCTTCAGAAGCAAAAGACTTTGCTAACACATTCGTTGAAGACAGCAAGGCAAAACTTATGGAATCTAATAAATTTAGAATTTCTCTTGATGATCTTAACTCACAGATTGAAGCCGGTGAATTAAAAGAACTTAACATTATCGTTAAGGCTGACGTTCAGGGTTCAGTTGAAGCAGTTAAGCAGAGCTTACTTAAACTTTCAAATGATGAAGTTGAAGTTAAGATTATCCATGGTGGTGTTGGTGCAATTAACGAATCAGACGTTATTTTAGCATCTACATCAAACGCAATTATTTTAGGATTTAACGTAAAACCTGATACACAGGCTGAAATTACAGCAAATAATGAAAAGGTTGATTTAAGACTTTACTCTGTAATTTACAATGCTATTGAAGACATTGAAAGAGCCATGAAGGGTATGCTTGAGCCAATTTATGAAGAAAAAGTTATTGGTCATGCAGAAATCCGTCAGATATTTAAGGCATCTGGTGTTGGTAACATCGGTGGTTCTTACGTATTAGACGGCTTTATGCAGAGAGGCTGTTCAGCTAGAATTACAAGAGACGGAAAGCAGATTTTCGAAGGCCCTGTTGCATCACTTAAGAGATACAAAGATGATGTTAAGGAAGTAAAAGCAGGTTACGAATGCGGTCTTGTATTTGAAGGCTTTAACGAAATTGCTGAATTAGATCAGGTAGAAGCTTACATTATGGTAGAAGTTCCAAGATAGGTTTTAATATCAGGCATAAAATAGGTCTAAACAAAATTAATATGACTTGTTTTATGAAAAATGGATATTTTATATAATGTATGACAATCTTTTGTATAAAGAAAGTTGGAATGATTATGAGAAAAAATAGTATTAAGAATACAAGAATAAATGGTGAAGTTCAAAGAGAACTTAGTAATATCATACGTGAGTTGAAAGACCCACGTGTTGGTATTATGACTACCGTTACAGGAGTTGAAGTTGCCCCTGACTTAAAAACATGCAAGGCATATATTAGCGTGTTAGGAGATGAGCAGGCAAAAGCCGACACAATGGCTGGTTTAAAAAGTGCAGCAGGTTTTATTAGAAGAGAACTTGCGAGAACTGTAAATTTAAGAAACACTCCTGAAATTAGATTTATTATGGATGAATCTATTGAGTACGGTATGAAAATGTCAAAAATTATTGATGACATGAAAGCTAAGGAACAGTCAGAAGAATAGGATTTAATGAAAGTGTTTCGGAAGTCCATATTTGAATGACTTGTAATGGAGAATTAAATGAAAAAAATTAATGAAATTATTGGTGATGCTAAAACAATTGGTATTGCCGGTCATATAAGACCTGACGGCGATTGCGTTGGGTCTTGTATGGCGTTATATAACTATTTAAAGAAAAACAGACCTGATTTAACAGTTCAGATTTATCTTGAAAGTGTTGATGATAAATTTAAAATAATCAAAAATACACAGGATATTTCAACAGAAGGCTATGATGGAACAGTCTATGATTTGTTTATATCATTAGATACAGCAAGTCTTGACAGATTAGGACAAAATCAGGGCTTTTTTGATAATGCAAAAAGAACAGCCTGTATCGACCATCATAAAAGTAATCCGGCTTATGGTGACTACAACTATATTTTGCCTGATGCAAGTTCTGCCAGCGAAGTGTTATATGATTTGTTAGATAATGAATTGTTTGACAAAGACATTGCAGAGCCAATGTATATGGGAATCGCCCATGATTCAGGTGTTTTCAGATTTCAGTCTACATCACCTAAGACTATGAGAATAGCCGCAAACATGATTGAACATGGTGTTGAAGTAAATGAAATTTTAGAAGAAACTTTCTTCAGAAAAACATATAAACAGATGATGGTTACTGCAAAAATCCAAAGTGAAGCAGTTTTAACCATGGATGGCAAATGCATTTATGGTTTCTGTACAAATGAAACTATGGAAGAATACGGCGTAACAAAAAGTGATTTAGATGCTGTAATTGGAGCAATACGAAATGTAGACGGCGTAGAAGTTGCTTTGTTTGTATATCAGCTTGATGAAAATAAGTTTAAAGCAAGTCTTCGTTCAAAAAGATATGTAGATGTAAGTGAAATTGCTGTATCCTTTGGCGGCGGCGGTCACGTTAGAGCTGCCGGATTTGATATTGAAGGAAGCTTGGAAGATGTTATTGAAAAAGTGTTAAAGAAAATCAATAACGTTATTTAATAAAAAGTAGAGAGTGAAGTTATGATTAGTGGAGTTATAAATGTATACAAAGAGCCTGGGTTTACATCCCACGATGTAGTTGCCAAGCTCAGAGGTATATTAAAGCAAAAAAAGATAGGACATATGGGAACTCTCGATCCTAATGCAGTTGGAGTTTTACCGGTGTGTTTAGGCAAGGCAACCAAGTTGTGCGATATTTTATCAGAAAAAGATAAAACTTACGAAGCAACATTGTTACTTGGAACAGAAACAAACACACAGGATACAACAGGAGAAGTTTTAAGTCAGGCAAGTGAAGAGGACTTAAAAAAATTAACTGAGGATCAGGTATTTAAAACCGTAAAAGGCTATATTGGAGAATATGACCAGATTCCACCGATGTTTTCAGCTATAAAAATTGGTGGGGAAAAGCTATATAATCTGGCAAGAAGAGGCGAAGTAATTGAACGCCCACCAAGACATTGTAAAATTATTGACATTACAGTAACAAGTATGGAATTGCCAAGAGTTAATATGCATGTTACCTGTTCAAAAGGAACATACATAAGAACACTGTGTCATGACATAGGTAAGGAGTTAGGTGTTGGCGGTTGCATGGAGCATTTGGTAAGAAGCAGAGTAGATAGATTTAAAGTAGAGGACTCAATTACTCTTTCTCAAATTGAAGAATTTAGAGATAATGGAACCTTGAAAGAGTACATTGTACCTGCAGACGAAATGCTTGATATGTATTCAAAGTGCATAGTATCAGAGAGTGCGGAAAAATTAGTATACAATGGAAACATATTTACATCAGGAAATACTCTTCTTAAAATGAACCATAAAGAAGGTCAGACTGTAAGAGTATATACACATGATGGAAAATTTATAGGCTTATACATGTTTATTGCAGATAAGCAGATTTATAAACCAATAAAGATGTTTTTGTAAATTCGAAAATAGGAGAAGATATGCAGTGTATATCTATTGATGATAATATTAAATTAAAAAATACAATAGTTACAATTGGAAAATTTGATGGTATACATAAAGGCCATGAAAAGCTATTAGATGAGATAACAAAAAATGCTAATGGCAGACAGAAAGTTGTGTTGACTTTTGAGACATCACCAAAAGCATTTTTGGATAATAATGCCAACAAAACAATTGTAACAGACAGCGAAAAGCAAATGCTTTGTCACAGCCATGGAATTGATGTATACATGAAAATGCCAATGAAAAAGGAATTTTTAGCATTGACTCCTGACCAATTTGTAAAAGAAATTTTAAAGGACAAAATAGGTGCTACAACAATAGTATGTGGGCCTGATTTTACATTTGGCACAAAAGCATTAGGAAATGTACAATTTCTGAAAGATAATCAGAAAAAATATGGCTACAATCTGATAGTTGTAGAAAAAGAGCAATATCATAACAAAGACATAAGCAGTACAGCCATTCGAGAAAAAATAGTGGAAGGCAAAATGCAGGAAGTTAATGATATGCTAAACCATCCATACACAATTATTGGAAAAGTTGAAGAAGGGAAAAAACTGGGAAGGCAAATAGGACTTCCAACAGCAAACATAATTCCAGAAAAAACAAAACTTTTACCACCAAAAGGAGTGTACAAAACAGTTGTAAATGTAGAAGGAAAACGCTTTGCATCAATAACAAACATCGGAGTAAATCCAACAGTGGAAAGTGGAAACCAAATAAAAGTAGAAACACACATTCTAGACTACAAAGAATACATTTACAATGAAATCGTCCAGGTAGAGTTTTACGAGTTCGTCCGTCCGGAAAGAATATTTCCAAACTTAGAAGAACTAAAAACTCAAATCGAAAAAGACATAGAATATTGTAAAAGAATATAAAGCTTTTGAATAATCGCTCCACTAAGGGGCGTATAAAAATAGAGTGTTTTAAACATGTCGCATTTCTATCTGCGCTGCGCCGCATATTAACAATCGCTACCGATAACTCAACCGCTTCGCGGTTTCAGACAATCTCTCGCGATTGTAGCTATGCTCGCTTCGATAGACGAAATGCTTCCTATCGTTTAAAACACTCTATTTTTATACGCCCCTGAGGGAGAAATTAAATAAAAAGATATATTCTATAGTATTATATTTTGCTAATCAAATTTTTTATATTCTTTTACAAGTTTAATGACTGTTCCTGAAAGGAGGAATAGCGCTATTAAGTTTGGAATTGACATAAGCCCGTTGAAGGTATCAGCAATGCCCCAAATTAAGCCTAAATCCATTGTGGCTCCAACTATTGCAACTAAAGCATAAACAACCATAAATGGTTTGATTACCTTTGGTGAGAATAAAAATTCGATACATCTTGCTCCGTATAAGCCCCAACCAAGTATAGTTGAAAAAGCAAAACAACACATGGCAATTGCAGAAAAAATTGAAATCCAGTTACCATAAGTAGAAGTAAATCCAAGTATTGTAAGTTCAGCTCCGGCGTTTGCACCGTAATTAATTGTTACACCACTACAAAGTATAACAAGAGCTGTTAATGTACAAATTACAATAGTATCTGTAAATACTTCAAATATTCCAAAAAATCCCTGTTTAACAGGCTTTTGTGTATCAGCACATGCATGTGCGATTGAACCGGTACCAAGACCTGCTTCGTTAGAAAAAATTCCTCTGGAAACACCACGCTTCATACAAATAAATATGCTACCTACAACACCACCTGTAACTGAACGAGGGTTAAAGGCACCTTCAAATATCGAAGCAAATACAGTTGGCAGGTTTCCGATATTTAATATAACTACGCCAATTGCAAGTGCAATATAAAATAAAGCCATAAAAGGAACTAATTTTTCTGTAACTTTTCCGATTCGTTTAACTCCGCCCAAAAGTACAAGTGCAACTAAAACTGCAATAATAATTCCTAATATTAAATTAATCTGAGGTATTGTTTTTGAAGTGCATATATTATAGTTAAGTAATGCAGAATCAATGGCAGTAGTAATTGTATTAACCTGTGTGGCGTTACCTGTACCAAAAACAGTCAGCACTCCGAAAAGAGAAAATAGAATAGCTAAAAACTGCCATTTCTTTCCAAGGCCGTTTTTTATGTAGTACATAGGACCACCAACTAAGTCCCCTTCCTGATTACGTTCTCTAAAATGTACAGCTAGAGTAACTTCAGCAAATTTGGTGCACATACCAAGTAATGCTGAAATCCACATCCAAAATACTGCTCCGGGACCACCTATGGCAATTGCCCCGGCAACGCCGGCAATATTTCCTGTACCAACAGTTGCGGCAAGAGCGGTACATACAGCCTGAAAAGGAGTAATTGAACCGTCACTGGCATCTCTTTTCTTGAAAATACGACCAATAGTTGTTTTCATGGCATATTTAAATTTTCGTATCTGAATAAATCCGGTACGAATGCTCAAATAAAGTCCAACGCCGATAATACAAACCATTGCAGGTACACCCCAAATGAAATTGTTTACGGCACTGTTAATTTCTTCAATAAGTTTTAACATAATAATAATTAACCTCACTATCTTTCGTGAATTCGCTTAAATTGCGCATACTTTGGTATTGTACCATATTAAAGTGCTGGTATCAATTTAATATATATAAAGAAAGAGTTTAAAAAATATTAGAAAATTACTAGACAATTTCTTTATTATATAGTAAACTAGCAAAGTATGTTTAATGAACCTACACTAAGTAACCGGATTCTCCGACCATTACTTAAGTGCATGGGGATATATCAAAAATATTTAAGGAGGAAATTATAATGATTTCAAAGGAAGTAAAAGCTCAGCTTACAGCAGAATACGGTAAGACACCTACAGACACAGGTTCACCAGCAGTTCAGGTTGCAATCTTAACTTACAGAATTAAAGATTTAACAGAACATTTAAAGGTAAACCAGAAGGATCATCATTCAAGAAGAGGTCTTCTTAAGATGGTAGGTAAGAGACGTGGTTTACTTGATTACATCAAGGAAAACGATGTAAACGAATACAGAGCTTTAATTGAAAAATTAGGAATTCGTAAATAATTTACTAATTATGAAGTAGAAGCAAGAGAGGATATGTTCCTCCCTTGCTTTTTTTTAATATATCAATTATAATTAAAAGGCTTATGGTTGTTTACCAAAGCTTGGCAGAAGAACCAAGCCGAAGCCACTGTAAAGGGCAGTAATTTTTACCGGTTTTTACAGTAGTTTCGGATTCTTCTGCAAATGAAAAATAAATATAAGGAGAAGTTACTATATAAATAAGTAACGAAAGAAGATTATGTACAAGAGTTTTAGTATGGAACTTGGTGGCAGAACTCTTACAGTAGATGTAGGAAGAGTTGCTGCTCAGGCAAATGGTGCGGCTTTTATGCACTATGGTGACACAACAGTATTGTCAACAGCTACAGCATCTGACAAACCTAGAGATGGTGTGGATTTCTTCCCATTATCAGTAGAGTTTGAAGAAAAGATGTATTCAGTAGGAAAAATCCCTGGTGGATTTAATAAAAGAGAAGGAAAGGCTTCAGAGAACTCAGTTCTTACGGCACGTGTTATTGACCGTCCTATGAGACCTTTATTCCCAAAGGATTACAGAAACGATGTTTCTCTTAACAACTTAGTAATGTCAGTTGATCCTGAATGCAGACCTGAATTAGTTGCAATGTTAGGTTCAGCTATTTCAACATGTATTTCAGATATTCCATTTGACGGACCATGTGCAATGACACAGATCGGTTTAGTTGATGGTGAATTTATTGTAAACCCAAGTCAGGCAGATTGGGATAACGGTGATTTACAGCTTACAGTTGCTTCAACAAGACAGAAAGTTATTATGATTGAAGCAGGCGCTAACATTATTCCGGAAGCTAAGATGATTGAAGCTATTTACATGGCTCATGACATTAACCAGACAATTATCGAATTTATCGATAAGATTGTTGCAGAAGTAGGTAAGGAAAAACACACATACGAAAGTTGTGCTATACCTGAAGAATTGTTTGCAGCAATTAAGGAAATTGTACCTCCTGAAGATATGGAAGTTGCAGTTTTCACAGATGACAAGCAGACAAGAGAAGAAAACATTCGTCAGATTACAGAAAAGTTAGAAGAAGCTTTTGCTGAAAATGAAGAGTGGCTTGCTGTATTAGGGGAAGCTATTTATCAGTATCAGAAGAAAACAGTTCGTAAGATGATTTTAAAAGATCACAAGCGACCTGATGGAAGAGCATTAAATCAGATTAGACCTCTTGCAGCAGAAACAGACATTGTGCCAAGAGTACATGGTTCAGCTATGTTTACAAGAGGACAAACTCAGATTTGTAACGTATGTACATTAGCTCCATTATCAGAAGCACAGAGAATTGACGGATTAGATGAAAATGTAAAAACTAAGAGATACATGCATCATTATAATTTCCCTTCATACTCAGTTGGTGAAACAAAACCATCAAGAGGACCTGGACGTAGAGAAATTGGACATGGTGCTTTAGCAGAAAAGGCTCTTATGCCTGTACTTCCAAGTGAAGAGGAATTTCCATATGCTATTAGAACTGTTTCAGAAACATTTGAGTCAAACGGTTCTACATCAATGGCTTCAACATGTTCATCATGTATGTCATTAATGGCAGCAGGTGTTCCAATTAAGGCTATGGTAGCAGGTATTTCATGTGGTCTTGTTACAGGTGATACAGATGATGATTATGTATTACTTACAGATATTCAGGGACTTGAAGATTTCTTCGGTGATATGGACTTTAAGGTAACAGGTACAACAGAAGGTATTACAGCTATTCAGATGGATATTAAGATCCATGGTCTTACAAGAGAAATCGTTGAAGGTGCTATTGCAAGAACAAGAGAAGCAAGATTATTCATTATGGATAATTGTATGAAACCAGCAATTGCTGAACCACGTAAGGAAGTTAATGCTTATGCTCCAAAGATTGAAACAATTCAGATTAACCCTGATAAGATTGGAGATGTAGTAGGTAAGAGTGGTAAAGTTATTAATGCCATTATTGAAGAAACAGGCGTTAAGATTGACATTACAGATGAAGGAATGGTTTCAGTTTGTGGTGTTGACAGAGACATGATTAATAAAGCATTAAAATACATTGAAACAATTGTAAGTGATTTTGAAGAAGGAATGATTCTTGAAGGAACAGTTGTAAGCATTAAAGAATTTGGTGCTTTCGTTGAATTTGCTCCAGGAAAAGAAGGTATGGTTCACATTTCAAAGATTGCAAAAGAAAGAGTTGAACATGTAGAAGATTACTTAACACTTGGTGACAAGGTAAAAGTTAAATGCCTTGGAAAAGACAAGATGGGAAGAATGAGTTTCTCAATCAAAGATGCTAAATAATATATTTTAGAGATAGAAAACCGGCTTCTAAGCTATAGGCTTAAAAGCTGGTTTTTTTATATTAAAAAATGTACAAAAACACTATGATTTGTGGGAATTATGATTTATAATATTTAAGTTACTAGAAATAAAAGTATTTAAATAAAGGATTCAATATGACAGAAGAGAAGAAAATTAAAATTGGAAAAATATTTAACAAGATAACAACAGTATTGTTTGTACTGTTTTTTATATCAGTTTTTGTAATACCTATTATGAATAAGACATTTTTTTTAGTGTCCACAATTGTAATAGCAGTATTATTTTGTATAAGCTGTATTATCAGTCATATTTGTTTAAAAGACTACAAACCACAATAAGAGAAAAGGAGTACATTTATTATGGAGAACAACAAAGGAACAATTTGTGTACAGGGGGGGTGGCAACCTAAAAAGGGAGAACCAAGAGTTTTACCTATTTATCAGAGTACAACATTTAAGTATGATACATCAGACCAGATGGGAAGATTATTCGATTTAGAGGATAGTGGATATTTTTACACAAGACTTCAGAATCCAACAAATGATGCAGTGGCACAGAAAATTTGTGATTTAGAAGGTGGTGTTGCAGCGATGCTTACATCCTCAGGACAGGCAGCAAATTTCTATGCAGTGTTTAATATTTGTGAGGCAGGAGACCATTTAATATGTTCATCTAATGTTTATGGCGGAACATTTAATTTATTTGGTGTTACAATGAAGAAGATGGGCATTGATGTAACTTTTGTGGATCCGGAAATTACACCTGAAGACTTGGATAAAGAATTTAAACCTAATACAAAGTGCGTGTTTGGTGAGTCAATTTCTAATCCGTCTTTAGTAGTTTTAGATTTTGAAAAGTTCAGTAAGGCAGCTCACAGCCATGGAGTTCCTCTTATTGTTGATAACACTTTCCCTACACCAATTAACTGTAGACCTTTTGAGTACGGAGTGGATATTGTTACTCATTCAACAACAAAATATATGGATGGTCATGCAATGGCAGTAGGTGGAGCAATTGTTGACAGTGGAAATTTTGACTGGCAGGCACATGGGGATAAATTTCCGGGAATGACACAGCCGGATGATTCTTACCATGGAATAGTTTATTCAGAAAAATTCGGAAAAGCCGGTTATATAACAAAAGCAACAGCTCAGGTTATGAGAGATTTAGGTTCAATACCTTCACCACAGAATTCGTTTTTATTAAATGTAGGACTTGAAACTTTACATTTAAGAATGCCTAAACATTGCGAGAATGCATATAAAGTTGCAAAATGGCTTAGTGAGAATGACAAGGTTGCCTGGGTAAATTATCCGGGACTTGAAGGTGATAAATATTATGAGAGAGCTAAGAAATACATGCCAAATGGAACTTGTGGTGTTTTAACATTTGGTATAAAAGGTGGTCGTGAAGCGTCTATTAAATTTATGGATAGCTTAAAGTTTATTGCAATTGTAACTCATGTGGCAGATGCAAGATCATGTGTACTTCATCCTGCAAGTCATACTCACAGACAGATGACAGATGAACAGTTAATTGAAGCAGGAGTACAGCCTGATTTGATTAGATTCTCAGTAGGAATTGAAGACGCAGAAGATATTATTGCAGACTTAGAACAGGCACTTAATCAGTAATATAATTAGAAAATATTGCAGAATAGATTAAAATAATGAATTAACTGAAAGAATAATATGCATAATTTAATGTAAAAACAAGCGAGGAGTAAAATGAAATTTAGACCATGCATTGACATTCATAATGGAAAAGTAAAACAGTTAGTAGGCGGTAGTCTTAAAGATAAAGGAAATCAGGCAGAAGAAAACTTTGTGTCTGAAAAAAACGCTGAAGATTTTGCACAATTATATAAGAAGGACAATTTAACAGGTGGCCATATTATTATTTTAAATGCAGGTGGTTCAGAGTTTTTTAAGGAATCTAAGAAACAGGCAATGTCTGCCCTTAAAGCTTACCCTAATGGAATGCAGATAGGGGGAGGAGTTACGGCAATTAACGCAGATGATTACATAAAAGCAGGTGCCACTCACGTAATTGTAACATCCTTTGTTTTTAAGGACGGAAAGGTTAATTATGGAAATCTCAAAAGCCTTGTAAAAGCTGTTGGAAAAGAACATATTGTTTTAGATCTTAGTTGTAGAAAAAAAGATGGACAATATTATATAGTTACTGACAGATGGCAGAAATTCACTGATGAAAAAGTGAATTTGGAAACTTTGAAAAAATTGTCAGAGTATTGTGATGAGTTCCTGATTCATGGCGTAGATGTAGAAGGAAAATCAGGTGGTATGGAAGAAGAGTTGGTGAGATTGCTGGCTGACTTTACAGAAATCCCAATAACATACGCAGGCGGAATTGGAACAATGGAACAAATCCAAAAGTTCAGAGAAATTTCTAACGGCAGAATGGATTTTACAATAGGCAGTGCAATTGATTTGTTTGGTGGTCCTTTGCCTTATGAACAAATTAAGAATATCCGTTAATACGATTATAATAAATAATAAAAGCATTATTAAGTAAGGTTAATAACAGTATTTGTTGTTAACCTTATATTTTTTTGAAAAAGTTGCACAATAATATAAGAAAAATATTGGAGGTGCAACAAATGGATGAAATAAAAGAATATGGACAGACCGATTTAGAAAATAATAACAGGGATAAAAAAATACATCTGTTATGTATTATAGGTGAAATTGAAGGCCATGAAAATGTGTCACAAAATACAAAGGCAACTAAATATGAACATGTTATACCGAAACTTGCCTGTATTGAAGATGACAAAGAAATAGACGGCTTGCTTGTTGTGTTAAACACAGTAGGCGGAGATGTGGAATGTGGACTTGCCATAGCAGAAATGATAGCAAGTTTAAGTAAACCTACAGTTTCTTTAGTTTTGGGTGGTAGTCATTCAATAGGCGTGCCTTTGGCTGTGGCGTCAGATTATTCTTATATAGTAGAAACAGGTACTATGGTCATTCATCCGGTTAGAATGAACGGCATGTTTATTGGCGTTCCACAGACTTATGAATATTTTAAGAAAATACAACAGCGTATTAATCATTTTGTAATTACTCACAGCAAAATAAAAGAAGAACGGTTTATGGAATTAATGACAGAAACTGAAGTTTTAACAAAAGATGTAGGAAGTATTCTTGTGGGAAAACAGGCTGTAGACGAAGGAATAATAAATGAAATCGGCGGTCTTAAAGATGCTATAGGCAAACTTTACCAACTTATAAGTGAAAAAGATAAAAATGTTTAGAAAAATAAGAAAATATGAAAGGTAATAAATAGGCATCTTGAATAAAAGTATGATTAATAGTAAAATATAAAGGATTATGTGTAAGTATAATTAGTTTTAGTATATAAAGAAGAGGTGCAAAGTGGCCAATACAAAAAGTAAAAGTGGAGGCAAAAAATCAAATACAAAGAAAAAGACTACTTCTACAACAAAAAGTAGAAGCAATGCCAAAAGCACATCAAGAGCCGGTAAGGCATCGGAAACAAGAAAGAGAAATGCACAAAAAGCAATAACTCACAAAAAAGTTGTAAAAGAAGTTGATTTGTGGATTGCGGTTGCAGTTGCGTTAGTTCTTTTCCTTAGCAATTTTGGTGTATGCGGAATTATAGGCGAGAGACTTAGTTCTGTTATGCTTGGAACTTTTGGATGGATGGGATATATTTTCCCCATCGTATTAGTTATATTTGTAGGTATCATCGTTTTTAACGAAATGAATTCAGGAATCGTAAGTAAGTTAATAACAGGTGCCATTGCATATATTGATTTTTGCTTATTATTTCATCTGATAAGTTACGGAGGCAGTAATCAGTCTAATATATCTATTTATCGTGAATCTGCTAATAATAATTTTAGCGGCGGAATTCTAGGTGGCATATTAGGTAAGGTTCTACATTCTTTATTAGGACTTACAGGTGCATATATTGTGTCTTTAGCAATTTTAATTATTTCAATTGTTATTTTAACGGAAAAATCTTTTATGGCAGCCATAAGAAACAGAGGTATGGATGTATATGAAAATGCTGCCAAAGATGCAGAGGTTAGACGTGAAATTGCTGCCACAAAGAAACAGCGAAAAAAAGAAGAAAAAGACAGACAGCGTGAGATAGAAAGACAGTATAGAAAACAAAGAGCAATAGGTGTAGATTTTGGAAATACAAGATTAGGTGATGAACCAATTGCTGATAGCAATATGGTAAGTAATCAGGCGGCAGCAGAAGCTGTTAATGAAAATGATTCTGCAACCTTTGGAGAAAGTCTGACTAATATTGATATTAATAATCAGGATGATTTAGTTCCAAAGGATAGAGTAGAAGCTGTAAAAGAACCATATAGAAGAACTTCTAAAAAGAAAAATGTAGCAAAAAATCCTAGTATTAAGAGTTCTTTACCTGATGGTTACGGTGATGGCTTTAGTGAACTGGCAGATAATTATAATAGTCAGGAAGTACATGAAATACATATAGAAGGAATTGATGATGTATTAGATGATGTTCCTGTTCAGGATGACACAGTTTACACTTACGAGGAAGAAGCAAAGAATACTCCTAAGAAGGCAGAAAACAGAGTTGTGGAAAATGATCCTCATGCAACAGACGGAGAATTTACACCAAAAGAAAGAATTATTGTAAGCGAGGAAGCCAAAAAAGCAATGAGTAGAAAACCTTTTGGTATGAATTCTACAGGAGGAGCGGCTGATACTGCTAACACAGCTAATGATAATGTAACAGCAGGCAGTGGCGCAGGTGAAAACGAAGTTGTGAACAGCGTAGATTCTTTAGAAACAGAAACGGTGGCAGATGAAAATAAGAAAATCCCTTCAGAAGGAAAAATTATTTCCCCTGTTAAGAAGAAATTGAAATACAAAAAGCCAAGTTACAATCTTTTAAAAGACAGTGAGAATGGTTCAAGCAAAGTAACAAGAGCATCCTTAATGGAAACAGCTAACAAACTGAAACAGGTTTTGGCTAATTTTGGAGTAAGAGTGGAAGTTACAAATGTTAGTAAGGGACCTTCTGTTACAAGATATGAGTTACAGCCTGAAATGGGTACAAAAGTCAGCAAGATTACAGGCTTAGCTGACGATATTAAATTAAACATGGCAGCGGCAGACATAAGAATTGAAGCACCAATTCCGGGAAAGGCTGCTGTAGGTATTGAGATTCCAAATGAAGGACGTGATTCGGTATGTTTAAAAGAACTTTTGATGTCAAAAGAGTTACAGAATCATAAGTCAAAACTTGCTTTCCCGGCAGGAAAAGACATTGCAGGAAAAGTAGTCGTGGCAGATATTGCAAAAATGCCACATATGCTGATTGCTGGAACAACAGGTTCGGGAAAATCAGTATTTACCAATTCAATATTAATGAGTATATTGTATAGAACAACGCCTGAGGAGGTAAGACTTATTGTGATAGATCCAAAGGTTGTTGAATTTCAGGTTTATAACAAGATACCTCATTTATTATATGATGTTGTTACAGATCCTAAGAAGGCGGCAGGTATTTTAAATTGGGCTGTTGCCGAAATGACAACAAGATACAATAAGTTTGCAAAAGCCGGAGCAAGAGATATTGGAAGTTACAACAAAAAAGTTGAAGAGGGCGATGTGGTAGATGACTTAGGCGAAAAGGCAGACAAGCTCCCACAGATTTTGATTGTTATTGACGAGTTGGCAGACCTTATGATGGTTGCGGCAAAAGAAGTGGAAGAAGCTATATGTAGATTGGCACAGCTTGCAAGAGCAGCAGGTATTCATATGGTTATTGCTACACAGAGACCTTCTGTTGATGTAATCACAGGTCTTATTAAGGCAAATATTCCATCGAGAGTTGCCCTTACAGTTGCATCGGGTACAGACTCAAGAACAATTATTGACATGAATGGAGCTGAAAAACTTTTGGGAAATGGTGATATGTTATTTTATCCCGCAGGTTATATTAAACCTGTCAGATTACAGGGGGCTTATGTTTCCGACCAGGAAATTTTTGATACAGTAGAATTTATTAAAAACAACAGTGGCGAGGCAGAATATGATGAATCAATTGATGCTAAATTAACCACAGATCAGGAAGTAATGAGCAATGGTAACAGTGGCAGAGATCCTTTATTTGCAGATGCCGGTAGGTTATGTATTGAAAAGAAAAAAGGTTCTACAAGTATGTTACAGAGACAATTTCGTGTTGGCTTTAACAGGGCAGCACGTATTATGGAACAGTTATATGATGCAGGCGTAGTTGGTCAGGAAGAAACTAACAAACCTAGAAAAGTCATAATGTCCATGGAAGAATTTGAAAATATTTTATAAGGAGAAGGAAGGCATATGAAAACAGACATTGAAATTGCACAGGAAGCAGAAATGCTACCAATTAAAGAGGTAGCTCAGAGGGTAGGATTACAGGAAGATGATTTAGAATTATATGGTAAATATAAAGCAAAAATCTCAAATGAATACTATGAAAGTATCAAAGATAACGAAGATGGAAAATTAATCCTTGTTACAGCTATTAACCCTACACCGGCAGGAGAAGGAAAGACAACAGTAACAGTAGGACTTGGGGAAGCTTTTGGTAGATTAAATAAAAAAGCTGTTATCGCATTAAGAGAGCCTTCACTTGGACCATGTTTTGGTATCAAGGGTGGTGCAGCAGGCGGCGGTTATGCACAGGTTGTACCAATGGAAGATTTAAACCTTCACTTTACAGGAGATTTTCATGCTATTACATCAGCAAATAACCTTTTAGCAGCAATGCTTGATAATTCAATTCAGCAGGGTAATGAATTAAACATTGATCCTAATCAGGTTGTTTGGAAGAGATGTGTGGACATTAACGACAGAGTATTAAGAAACATTGTTGTAGGTCTTGGACGTAAGGTTGATGGTGTTGTAAGAGAAGATCATTTTGTAATTACAGTAGCATCAGAAATTATGGCTATTTTATGCTTGGCAACAGATTATGCAGACTTAAAAGAAAGACTTGGAAAGATTATTGTTGCTTATACATATGACGGAGAACCTGTTACAGCAAAAGATGTTAAGGCTGTAGGTTCAATGGCAGTATTATTAAAGGATGCCATGAAACCAAACCTTATTCAGACTTTAGAACATACACCTGCATTAGTACATGGTGGTCCATTTGCAAACATTGCTCATGGATGTAACTCAGTTAAGGCAACAAAAACAGCTTTAAAGATGGCAGATTATGTTATTACAGAAGCAGGTTTTGGTGCTGACCTTGGAGCAGAAAAGTTCTTAGACATCAAATGTAGAAAAGCAGGTTTAAAACCTGATTGTGTAGTTTTAGTAGCAACAGTTAGAGCACTTAAATATAACGGTGGTGTTGCAAAAGAAGACTTGTCAGAAGAAAATCTCGATGCTTTAGAAAAAGGTATTGTAAACCTTGAAAAGCATATTGAAAACTTACAGAAATTCGGTGTGCCTGTAGTAGTAACATTAAACCAGTTTATTACAGATACAGAAGCAGAATATGAATACATTAAGAACTTCTGTGAAGAAAGAGGATGTGAATTCGCATTAGCAGAAGTTTGGGCAAAAGGTGGAGAAGGCGGAATCGCATTAGCAGAAAAGGTTATAGAAACAATAGAAACAAAACCTTCAAACTATGCACCTTTATATCCTGATGATATGCCAATTAAAGAAAAAATTGAAACAATTGCAAAAGAAATTTACGGCGCAGATGGAGTTACATACTCACCTGAAGCAGAAAAAGCAATTGCAAACGTAAACAAACTTGGATACAGCGATTATCCTGTATGTATGGCCAAAACTCAGTTCTCATTATCAGATGACAGAAGTAAGTTAGGAAGACCTACAGGATTCAAGATTAACATAAGAGACGTATATATTTCAGCAGGTGCAGGCTTTGTAGTTGCGCTTACAGGCAACGTAATGACAATGCCTGGATTATCAAAGAAACCGGCAGCATACGAAATCAACTTAACAGACGACGGAAAAATTCAAGGATTATTCTAGAATTACTCCAGAGTTGATTAAATAAATAAGAAAATGTATGTTTTGAAAATTTTGAGAATAAACAACATTATAAGAAAGTGCTTGGAAGCCGTCGGTTCATAAAGGTGACGAAGGCAGCTTTATAGAACCGCTACGAGCTGGAAGCAGCGGAAGCGTGCTTTCGTTAATTTGTTTATTCTCAAAATAATAAAACAGAACTAAAAAGGAGAAGAAATGGCAAAGATTATAGATGGAAAAGCTATTTCAGCAGAAATAAAAGAAGAACTAAAAGAAAAAGTAGCTGAATACAAAAAGCAGGGAGTTGAAATTACGTTAGCTGTAGTTAAAGTTGGAAATGACCCTGCATCAGCAGTTTATGTAAGAAATAAGGAAAAGGCATGTGAATATGTAGGCATTACATCAAGAACATTAGCACTTCCTGAAGAAACAACAGAAGAAGAACTTTTAAAAGTAGTTAATGACTTAAATGAAGACAAGGCAGTAAATGGTATTTTAGTACAGTTGCCACTTCCAAAGCACATTGACGAAAGCAAAGTTTTACTTGCAATTGACAGCAACAAGGATGTTGATGGATTCCATCCTGTAAATGTTGGTAAAATGGTTATTGGTGAAGAAACATTTCTTCCATGTACACCGGCAGGTATCATTGAAATGCTAAAAAGAACAGATGTTGAAATTTCAGGCAAGGAATGTGTTGTTATTGGCAGAAGTAACATTGTTGGTAAACCAATGTCAATGTTAATGTTAAAAGAAAATGCTACAGTTACAATTGCTCATTCTAGAACAAAAGACTTAAAAGAAGTAACAAAGAGAGCAGATATTTTAATAGCTGCAATTGGAAAAGCTAAGTTTGTTACAGCTGATTATGTAAAAGAAGGTGCTGTAATAATTGACGTTGGTATGGACAGAGATGAGAATGGCAAGTTATGTGGAGATGTGGATTTTGATTCGGTTTCACAGGTTGCAAGTGCAATTACTCCTGTTCCGGGAGGCGTTGGCCCTATGACAGTTACAATGTTATTAGTGAACTGCTTAAGAAGTGTAGAATTAAACAAATAAAGGCTAATTCACTTATTAGCCATAAAAAAGATGTTTATAATGAAAGGATGGTTGTATGTTTGCAAATATAATAGTTGATATTTCACATGAAAAATTAGACCGTCCTTTCGGATACATCATACCTAAAGAACTTGAAGATAAAATATCCGTAGGAACAGCCGTAATGATTCCTTTTGGAAGAGGAAACAGACTTATTTCAGGATATGTTATTGAAATAACAGATACCCCCGGCTTTGATGTAAGTAAAATGAAACCAATTCATTCTGTTGTAGAAAATGCTACATCAGTTGAGGGAGAGTTGATTAAACTTGCCTGGTGGATAAAGGAAAACTACGGTTCAACTATGAATCAGGCACTAAAAACAGTAATACCTGTAAAACAGACAGTACGAGGTATTGAGAAGAAAACCATTGTTCTTAATTTATCTAAGGAACAGTTAGAAGAAAAAATTCAGACATATACGAAGAAAAACGCAAAAGCAAGAGTCAGACTTTTAAATGAATTAAGTAACACAGACCGATTATCAAAGAATCTGGTTGTGGATAAATTAAATATATCAGCAGGCACATTAAAAGCAATGGAACAGCTTGGAGATATTATAATAGAAACTGACACAGGCTATAGAAATCCTGTTAAAAAAATTGAGCAAAAAGCATATGATATTATTTTAAATGAACAGCAAAGACAGGTTTCAGAAAACATAAAAAAAACTATGGATTTCAGAAATGACAGTAAGCCTAATATTCATTTAATCCATGGAATTACAGGAAGTGGAAAAACAGAAGTATATATAGATTTAATTGACTATACAATCAGTAAAGGAAAAGCGGTAATAGTTTTAATACCGGAGATTGCATTAACATACCAAACTGTAATGAGATTTACAAGAAGGTTTGGTGACAGAGTTTCAATTATTAATTCAAGATTGTCAAAAGGTGAGAGATACGATCAGTTTGAAAGAGCAAAAAACGGTGATGTTGACATAATGATAGGTCCAAGATCAGCTTTGTTTACACCCTTTAAGAATTTAGGTTTAATAATAATTGACGAGGAACATGAAAGCGCCTATAAAAGTGAATCAGTGCCTAAGTATCATGCAACGGAAGTGGCAATAAAAAGAGCAAAAGACGTGGGAGCAACGTTAGTATTAGGATCAGCCACACCTTCTGTAGAATCTTACTATAGGGCAAAAAATGGCGCGTATAAGCTACATGTATTAAACAAAAGAGAGAAAGGTAATTTACCGGAAGTACATGTAGTTGATTTAAGAGAAGAATTAAAGAATGAAAATAAATCTATTTTTAGTATTGAATTACAGAATTTGATAAAAGACAGATTAGAAAAAAAACAACAGACAATGTTGTTTATAAATAGAAGGGGCTATGCAGGATTTGTGTCCTGTAGAGATTGTGGTGAAGCAATAAAGTGTCCCCATTGTGACGTAACGTTAAAACTTCATAGAAACAGAAAGTTAGTTTGCCATTATTGTGGTCATACAGAAAATATGCCTACACTTTGTCCAAAATGTGGTTCTAAATATTTGGGCGGCTTTGGAATAGGAACCCAGCAAATTGAAACTGCCGTAAAGAAAATGTTTCCTCACGCAAGAGTTTTGCGAATGGATGCAGACACAACTTCAAAAAAAGGTGGGCACGACGAAATTTTATCAGCCTTTGCTAACAGAGAAGCTGATATTTTAGTTGGTACACAAATGATTGTAAAAGGTCATGACTTTCCAGGAGTTACCTTAGTAGGTGTAATTGCAGCTGACATGTCATTGTATTCATCAGACTATTGTGCAAATGAAAGAACATTTCAACTTATTTGCCAGGCAGCAGGTAGAGCCGGTAGAGGTGAATTGCCGGGCATTGCCATTGTCCAGACCTATTCACCTGACAATTACAGCATCGAAACAGCAGGCAGACAAAATTATGAAGAATTCTATGAAGAAGAAATTGCTTACAGAAAACTTATGAAGTATCCGCCGGTATCGAACATGGTTTCCATTTTACTTCAGGGAAGAGAACAGAAGCAATTAATAGAAGTTACTAATTATTTAGTGGAAATAATAAAGAATTACAAAGATAAATATTTTAAGGAACTGTTTGTTATTGGACCGGCAGATCCACCTGTAGGAAAAATAAATGACATATACCGAAAAATAATTTACTTAAAAAGTGACAGCAGACAGGGAATTATCCAATTAAAAAATTATTTAGAAGATGTTATAAACAGTTCACAGAAATTCAAAAAAATTAATATACAATTTGATTTTAAAGCGTAGTAAAGGAGATAAAAATGGCTATAAGAAATATTAGAGAATTAGGAGAAGAATGTTTAAGAAAGGTATGCAAGCCTGTAAAAGATGTTAATCTTAGAACAAAGATTTTAATAGGCGACATGTTTGACACAATGTATGAAGCAAATGGTGTTGGACTTGCAGCACCACAGGTTGGAATTCTTAAAAGAATTTTTGTAATTGACTGTGGCGATGAAGAAGGAAACAGTGTGCCATATGTATTCATTAATCCTGAAATTTTAGATAGAGACGGTAGTCAGACAGATTATGAAGGTTGTCTTAGTGTACCGGGAAAATCAGGTAAGGTAACAAGAGCCAACTGGGTAAAAGTCAGAGCTTACAATGAAAAAATGGAAGAATTTGAAATGGAAGCTGAAGGCTTACTTGCAAGATGTATTCTTCATGAAAATGACCATTTAGATGGTGTAATCTATGTAGATAAAGTAGAAGGTCGTTTATACAATAACGAAGAGTTACAAGGTGAAGAATAAGTAATTGCAGAGACAGTTACTTATAACTACAGAGAGAAAAACAGATAATAGTAAGGTACAGTATATAATTGTGCTTATTAATGGAGGAGTATATGAGAGTAGTATTTATGGGAACACCGGATTTTTCAGTTCCGGCTTTAGAAAAAATTGCAGACAAACATGAGGTTGTGGCAGTTGTAACACAGCAGGACAGACCAAAGGGACGTGGACATAAAATGCAGTTTACTCCTGTAAAAGAAAAGGCGGTAGAACTAAATATACCTGTTTATCAGCCTGAAAAAGTCAAGAATCCTGAATTTGTTCAAGTATTAAAAGAATTAAAGCCTGATGTGATTGTAGTAATTGCATTTGGACAGATTCTCTCAAAAGAAATTTTGGATTTACCAAAATACGGTTGCATAAATGTTCATGCATCATTGCTTCCTGAATATAGAGGAGCAGCGCCAATTCAATGGGCTGTAATTGATGGCAAAAAGGAAAGTGGTGTTACAACAATGTACATGGCAGAAGGACTTGATACAGGTGACATAATAGACAAGAAGATTGTGGAATTAGATAAAAAAGAAACAGGTGGCAGTCTTTTTGATAAATTAGCAATTACAGGTGGTAGTCTTATTTTAGAAACATTAGAGAAGTTGGAAAATAATACTGCATTAACTACTCCACAGGATGATGATAAGTCAACTTATGCAGGTAAAATCACAAAAGAATTAGGTCATATAGATTTTACAAAGTCAGCAGAAGAAATCGAGCGACTAATCAGAGGACTTAATCCATGGCCAAGTGCATTTACATATCTTGATGAAAAGGTATTAAAAATATGGGATGCAGATGTTATAGATGAAGAAGTAGCAGAAGAGCCGGGAACAATTATTAGTACAAATAAAACATTAAAAGTTGCCACAGCAGATGGCTATTTGGACATTAAGGAATTACAGTTACAGGGGAAGAAAATAATGGACGTTGTATCCTTTTTAAATGGATATAAAATAAATTCTACGAAATTAGGTTAAACTATATGAAGTTTTAAACAGGAGGTAGTTGTATGCTTTACGGTTTTTATTTTGATCCAACATATATTTTGATTATTATTGGCATGGCTTTATGTCTGGCAGCATCGGCTCATGTTAATTCAACATTTAATAAATATTCAAGAGTGAGAAGCAATTCGGGAATGACAGGTGCTCAGGCAGCACAGAGAATTTTGGAATCACAGGGGATATATGATGTGTCAATCAGACATATTTCAGGTAATCTTACAGATAACTATAACCCATCAACAAAGGTATTAAGTTTGTCAGATGCAACTTACGGAAGCACAAGTGTAGCGGCAATTGGTGTGGCGGCTCATGAGTGTGGTCATGCAATGCAGCACAACAAAGGCTATGCACCAATATCCGTTAGAAATGCGCTAGTACCATTTGCTAACTGGGGTTCAAGATTATCATGGGTTTTAATTATTATAGGTATTATCTTTTATGGACAGGGAACAGGTCAGACAATGATTAATATTGGTATATTTGCCTTTTCTTTAGCCGTTTTATTTCAAATTGTCACATTGCCTGTAGAGTTTAATGCGTCAAACAGAGCCATTAGAGTTTTGGAATCCACAGGTATTTTTGGAACATCAGAATTAAAATGTACCAAAAAGGTACTAGGGGCAGCAGCTTTAACATACGTTGCGGCAGCAGCATCATCGATTTTACAGTTATTAAGATTAATCCTATTGTTTGGAGGACGAGATGACGACTAATGGTAATCCACAGGTCAATTTAAGAAATAGTGTTTTAACTATGCTTTGTAAAGTAGAGGACGGAGCAAAAAGTCATATTGTTTTAAAAGAAACATTAGACAGTTACGATTATTTAGATAAACAGAAAAGAGCATTTGTAACTGTTTTGTTTAAAGGCACAATTGAAAGACAAATAGAGCTTGATTATATTATTAATCAATTTTCAAAAACAAAAGTTTCAAAAATGAAGCAGGTAATTAGAAATATAATCAGACTTTCTGTATATCAGCTTAAATACATGAACAATGTACCTGACTCGGCAGCCTGCAATGAGGCAGTGAAGCTTGTTAATAAAAGAAAAATGTCAGGGCTAAAAGGTTTTGTTAATGGTGTTTTAAGAAACATATCAAGAAGTCTTGATAAAATAGAATATCCAAAAGATAAAAAAGAATATTTGTCTGTGTGTTATTCAATTCCTATGTGGATAATAGAAATGTGGTCCCAGCAGTATGGAATTGAGAGAACAGAACAGATTTTAAATAGTTTGTATGAAACAAATGAATACACAACCATACGAGTAGATTCTAATAAGATGTCACCTAAGCAGGTTATTGTTGAGTTTGAAAAGGAAAATATTTCCGTAAAACAATCAGAACTTTATGGAAATGCTTTGTATATTAAAGGTTACGATTCTCTTGAAAAATTAAAGTTGTTTGAAGATGGCATAATAACTGTACAGGACGAAAGTTCCATATTAGTAGGTCTTGCAAGTGGAGTTAAAGAAAATGATTATGTTATGGATGTTTGTGCGGCTCCAGGCGGGAAGAGTATTCACATAAGCCAGCTTATGAATGGAACAGGAACGGTTCAGGCAAGAGACTTAACAGAGAATAAAGAAAGATTAATTAAAGAAAATATTTCCCGAATGAAAATTAAAAATATAGAAACAAAGGTTTGGGATGGAACAAAAGAGGACAAAGAGGCTATTGGAAAAGCAGATGTTGTTATTGCAGATGTTCCATGCTCAGGACTTGGAATTATTGGAAATAAAAGTGACATAAAGCACAATGTTTCTAAGAAACAGATTTTTCAGTTAGTGGAAATTCAAAGAAAGATATTAGAGCAGGCATGTAAGTATGTTAAAATAGGTGGTAGATTAGTCTACAGTACATGTACTGTAAACAAATACGAAAATAATGAAAATGTAGAATGGATAGAGAAAAATTTACCATTGAGAAGAACTGATTTTGGAGAGCTTTTTCCAAAGAAGTTAGATAATGGGAATGGCATGATTCAAATATTCCCAGGAGATTACAACATGGACGGATTTTTCATATCAGTATTTGAAAAAATAAAGGATTAATATGGACGAAAAGAAGGATATAAAGTCTTTTAATTTGAAAGAATTAAAAGAAGAAATGGAAAAAATCGGTGAAAAGTCTTTTAGGGCGAAACAGATTTATCAGTGGTTGCATAAAGAAAAAGTTACAGATTTTGAAGAAATGACAAACATATCAAAGGCCTTAAGACAAAAATTAAATGACCAGTATGAAATTAGAAATGTAAAAAAGCATGAAGTTCTAATTTCGAAAATTGATGGTACAAGAAAATATCTTTTTGAAATAAAAGGCGGCTCCATAATAGAGAGTGTTCTTATGAGATATCATCATGGTAATTCAGTATGCATATCAACACAGTCAGGTTGCAGAATGGGCTGTAGATTTTGTGCTTCAACTTTAAATGGCTTAGAGCGCAATCTGACAACTTCTGAATTGTTAGGACAGATATATGAAATTGAGAAAGACATTAATGAAAAAGTTTCCAATGTAGTTCTTATGGGAAGCGGGGAACCTATGGACAACTTTGATAATGTAGTTAAATTCATTCAGATGATTTCAGATGAAAATGGAGCTAACATCAGTCAGAGAAACATAACACTTTCAACATGTGGAATTGTACCGAAGATTAATGAGTTGGCAGACATGCATTTTCAAATAACTTTAGCATTATCACTTCATGCATCAAACAACGAAACAAGAAAAAGCTTAATGCCTATTGCATATAAGTATTCTATTGATGAAGTAATAAATGCCTGCAAAAATTATTTTGCCAAAACAGGCAGAAGAATTACTTTTGAATATAGTCTTGTGGCCGGACAGAATGATACTGTGGAAGAAGCCGATGCTTTATGCAGATTAGTAAAAGGAATGAATTGCCATATTAATCTTATACCTGTAAATCCTATAAAAGAACGCGATTATGTTCAATCCGGTAAAAAAGCAGTAGAGCAGTTTAAAAACAGGGTTGAAAAAAATAAGATAAATGTTACTATAAGAAGGGAAATGGGCAGAGATATTAACGGTGCCTGTGGACAGCTTAGAAACGAGGCAATGAAAGGAAGAAAGGAGGAAAGCAATGTCTAGAGAAATAATAAATGCTTTTGGAAAAACAGACGTTGGATTAATGAGAACAATTAATCAGGACAGTATTTTCACATCTATTGAACCAATAGGTAAGCTCCCTAATCTTTTTATTGTTGCTGACGGTATGGGAGGACATAAGGCGGGTGACGTTGCATCCAGGGCTGCAATTGAGAAGTTCGTAAAGTATGCATGTACAACTCATATGTCAGATCCTGCAAATATTTTAGATTCAGGAATTATATCAATTAATAAAGAAATATATGACATGGCAATTTCAAACAAGGATTATAGTGGTATGGGAACTACTTTTGTAGCGTGCTCAATAGTGGATAATCATGTATATATTGCTAATGTTGGGGATAGCAGATTATATTTAATCGGTAGAGATATCAGACAGATTACAAGAGATCATTCTCTTGTTGAAGATATGGTAAGAATGGGAATGATTGACAAGGAGGAAGCAAAAACTCATTACAAAAAGAATGTAATAACAAAAGCTATAGGGGTGGCAGATGACAGAACTGCAACACCTGATATTTTTGAAATAGAAATATCAGACGGTGAGAAGCTTTTGCTATGCTCAGATGGTCTTACAAATATGGTTGAGGACTATGAAATTAAAAAGATAGTAACCAAAAACGAAAGAATCGAGGATGCAGTAAGAGCATTGATTGATCAGGCAAATGAGAATGGTGGAAAGGATAATATATCAGCAATTCTAATACAACCTGTATTGGGCAAGGAGTAAAACTATGTTGGAAAAAGGGAATTTTATAAATAACAGATATGAGATTATTAATCCTGTTGGAGCAGGTGGTATGTCTGATGTCTATAAAGCAAAAGATCATAAATTAAACAGAAATGTTGCTATAAAAGTATTAAAATCAGAATATAGCAAAGATAAGAATTTTGTATCAAAATTCAGAGTAGAGGCACAGTCAGCTGCAAGTCTTATTCACCCTAACATTGTAAATGTATATGATGTAGGTGAAGATGATGGACTATATTACATAGTTATGGAACTTATTGAAGGCATAACTTTAAAAAAATATATTGAGAAAAAGGGCAAGCTTTCTTTTAGAGAGACAATTAGCATAGCAATCCAGATTGCCAACGGAATTGAGTGTGCCCATAACAATCAAATTGTTCATAGGGATATTAAACCACAGAATATTTTAATATCCAGAGAAGGTAAGGTAAAAGTAACAGATTTCGGTATTGCAAGGGCAGCATCTGCCAATACAATTAACGGAAATGCAATGGGATCTGTGCATTATATATCTCCTGAACAGGCAGGCGGACAATATGTTGACGAGAAAAGTGACATATATTCCCTTGGTATTACAATGTTTGAAATGTACACAGGTCGCGTTCCTTTTGACGGAGAATCAACTGTGTCAATTGCTCTTAAGCATATTCAGAGCAATGTGCCAAGTGTACGTGAATATGTACCAACGGTGCCTGTAAGCATTGAGAAGATTATTCTTAAATGTACACAGAACAAAGCTGACAGGAGATATCCAAAGATATCATTACTTATATCAGATTTAAAAAGAGCTTTGGCAGAACCAAATGTTGATTTTGTACAGTTGGACACATCAAACATTGGTGGTTCAACAGTCATGATTACAGATGATGAAATTAACCAAATTAGAAAAGGCTCAAGTGATAATAGAAAAGATACAGTTGAAGATACTTTAGATGACGAAAACGATATTGATAAATTAAATCCTAAAATGGACAGAATTGTGTCTGTTGGTGGAATTATTATTGGAATTATCGCTTTATTAATTGCAACTGTAGTAGCAACATTATTTATTAGTGATAATAATTTTGATTTCGCAAAAAAAGCAGAAACAGTAGAGGTTTCAACTGTTCCATCAGATAAGACTATTGTACCTAATGTTTTAGGTCAGACTTTAGATGATGCAGAACAATTACTTCATAAAAACTACTTAGGATATAAATATGATTCAAATTATGTATATAGCGATATTTATCCTAAAGATACAATTGTTTCACAGTCTATTGATTCAGGAAAAATGGTTGATAGAAACGAAACAGTTACTTTGGTAGTAAGTAAGGGAGCAAAGAAAATTACAGTTCCATCAGGTATTGTAAATTCTTCATTGGAAACAGCCAAAGATACAATCAAAAAAGCAGGTCTTAAAACTGAGGTTGTATATGAATACAGTGACAGAAGTATTGATGTGGTTATTTCATGTTCACCATCAGAAAGAGCATCTGTTTCAAAGAACAGTATTGTTACTTTAAAAGTAAGTAGAGGAAGAACAGTAAGCAATAATCAGAGTGTATACACAGTGCCTAATTTAGTAGGAATGGAACAGGGAAAAGCTCAAGCTAAGATTTCATCATCAGGATTTAGCATTGGTGCTGTTAGAGAAGTTTACGATGAAAAAATTGAAAAAGGAATTGTTATCAGACAGACTCTTAAAGCCGGTACTTCAATCCCATCAGGGGCTACAATAGGTTTAGTAGTAAGTAAAGGACCGGAAAATCCGGAAGAGTACAAGGCAACATATACATTTGCTTTGGAAGATTTAGTTGACTCTGATGGAAATCCTATTACAGAAGGTGTTGTAAGTGTTGCTGTTGACGAAGTTTTACAGAAAGTAGACAAAAAATACTCAGATGTTTCTAAGTGGGATGGAGATTACACAATGGACTTAACCAGCGAAACAAAGGGGAAAGCTACTATTGAGTTGTTCGTAAATGGAAAGAGTGTAAAGAAAGATACAGTTAAATTTAAATAGAAAAGCCCACCCGTAAGGGTGGACTTATCTATGTGAAACTAAAATACACAAACATATAATTTGCTAAGGTGGATATTTATAATATGCACAAGTGATTTGTCAAGGCAGATTATTTATATTAAGTATAGGTGATTCGTCACAGTATATTATTTATTAAATACAAGTGAGGGTGATATTATTAAAAAGCAGGGCAAGATAATAAAAGGAATAGCGGGATTTTATTATGTAATAGCAGAGGAAAATATATACGAGTGTAAGGCAAAAGGCGTTTTCCGAAATAAAAAGATAAAACCGTTAGTAGGCGACAATGTTGAAATTGACATTATTGATGAGGAAAAGAAAAAAGGTAATATAACTTTAATAAAAGAAAGAGAAAATGAATTAATAAGACCGGCTGTTTCTAACATAGATCAGGCTATGATAGTTTTTGCAGTAAAACAACCGGATCCTAATTTGAATCTTCTAGACAGATTTCTTGTAATGATGGAGTATCAGAATATTGAAACTATTATATGCTTCAATAAAAAAGATATTGGCAATGAAGAATATATGGATTATCTGAAAAATATTTATAACCTTGCCGGATACAAAGTAATATTTGCCAGTGCCACAGAAGACGAAGGCGTGCATAAAGTAAAAGAACTCCTGAAGGGAAAGACAACTGTTTTTGCAGGTCCTTCAGGTGTTGGAAAATCTTCAATGCTCAACGCATTGACAAAAGATTACACAATGGAAACAGGAAGTGTAAGTGAAAAAATAGGAAGAGGCCGTCATACAACAAGACATTCTGAAATGTTTGAGATTGACAAGGATACATTTGTGTTTGACACGCCGGGATTTAGTTCACTGTTTGTTCCGGGAATGACAAAAGAAAAGTTAGAGGACTGTTTCCCAGAATTTGGAGAACATCTTAATAATTGTCGTTTTGTAGGTTGCGCTCACAATAACGAGCCAGACTGTGCTATAAAGGATGCTTTAGAGGAAAACAAAATTGCACAGTCAAGATATGATAATTATATTTTAATGTATAATGAATTAAAAGAAATGGAAAAACAGAGATATTAAAATAAGAAATAAATAAGGAGAGAATTATGATTAAATTATCACCATCAATTTTATCAGCAGATTTTGCAAATTTAGGACAGGACGTAAAAAGAATCGATGTAGGTGGCTGCGATTGGATTCATGTGGATGTTATGGATGGAATTTTCGTTCCAAATATTTCTTTTGGTATGCCTGTTATTAAGGCAATCAGAAGTTACACCTCAAAATTTTTTGACGTACACTTGATGATAAAGGAACCAATCAGATATATTAAAGAATTTAAAGCTGCAGGCGCAGATTTGCTTACAATACATGTGGAAGCCTGTGAGAACGTAAAAGAAACTATTGATGAAATCAAAAAACAGGGCATGAAAGTGGGCTTGGCGATAAATCCTGAAACAAAAGCAGAAGAAGTGTTCCCATACATTAATGATGTTGACATGGTTTTAGTAATGACAGTACATCCGGGATTCGGTGGTCAGTCATACATAGATGATTGTACAGACAAGGTAAAAGTAATTAGAGAAAAAGCAAATTTAGAAAATAAAGATTTACTTATACAGGTAGATGGTGGAATTACAACAGCTAATGTTGAAACACCAATTAAAGCAGGTGCCAATGTAATAGTTGCAGGTTCGGCAGTATACAAAGGTGATGTGGAAGGAAATATTAAAAACTTTAAAGAAATCTTTGAAAATGTAAAATAAATATTAGATAAGATAACATGAGTTAGTACAGCGTACTCTATTATAGATGTGCTTTATTGTAGTCTTTTAAGTGGAATAGAAGGTAGTGGCTCATAAAGTTTTTTAGATATGAAAAAGAAAAAATATTACATAAAAAGCGTAAGATTAGAAATGTTAATCTTACGCTTTTTATGTAATGGAGAGAATGTCGCAAACAACATCCTCTATTATATAATAGTAAATTTTCGGAAAATTCTACTACATAATAATTAAACATTAAATCTAAATGTAATAACGTCGCCGTCTTTTACAACATAGTCTTTACCCTGAAGACCAACTAAACCGGCTTCTTTTGCATCTTTCATAGAACCACATTTAATTAAGTCATCGTAGGCAACAACTTCTGCACAAATAAAGCCTCTTTCAAAATCAGTATGGATTTTGCCGGCAGCCTGTGGAGCTTTAGTTCCTTTCTTGATTGTCCAGGCTCTTGTTTCATCTTCGCCTGAAGTAAGGTAACTGATAAGTCCAAGAAGAGAGTAGCTTGCCTGAATTAATTTATCTAATCCTGACTGCTTAATGCCTAAGTCTTCTAAGAACATTTGCTTTTCATCGTCGTCAAGTTCTGCAATTTCCTGTTCGATTTCTGCACTAATAACAAAAACTTCGCAGTTATTGTCTGCTGCAAATTTTCTAACAGCGGCAACATGGTTATTTGAGTTGCCATCATCAGCTAAATCATCTTCTGAAACGTTAGCTGCAAAAATAACAGGCTTAGCTGTTAATAAGTTATATTCCTGAAGCCATGCAAGTTCATCTTCGTCTTCAGTTTCAAATTTAATAGCAAGATTTCCATCTTCAAGGAATTTCTTCATTCTTTGCTGGAAATCAAGTTCTTTTGCAAGTACCTTGTCATTTCTTGCGCCTCTTGTTGTCTTTGCAATTCTTCTTTCTAATATTTCAACATCAGAGAAAATTAATTCAAGATTAATTGTTTCAATATCTCTAATAGGATCAACGCTTCCGTCTACATGGATAACGTTTGTGTCTTCAAAACATCTTACAACATGTACGATAGCATCAACTTCACGAATGTTAGCAAGGAACTGGTTTCCTAAACCTTCACCTTTTGAAGCTCCTTTTACAAGTCCTGCAATATCAACGAATTCGATTACGGCAGGAATAGTTTTTGCTGAGTTGTACATTGCTGTTAATTTATCTAATCTCTCATCCGGAACAGAAACAACACCTACATTTGGATCAATAGTACAAAAAGGGTAGTTTGCTGATTCAGCACCGGCTTTTGTTAAAGAATTAAATAAAGTACTTTTACCTACATTTGGTAAACCAACTATACCTAATTTCATTTTTTGTTCCTCCATTCTTTGGTAATACCAAAGGTAAGTTTATCATATTTTTACAAGTGGGGCAATGCACAATAATAGATATTAATAGTTATGGTAGGGTGGGCAATAATATTTGCTTGGGGTTGAATATATTTCCTGTAACTGATAAGATAAAAAACAGAAAAAGGTGATCTTGCAATACGAAGTTTCTGTTCCCGTATAAGGATTAGTTATTTACCATAAATATGAATCTTATATATGTTGTAATGTGAGATAATTAGCAAAAATAAGGAGAGACACATGGACATTCAATTTCCAAATTTACACATTAATATAGAAAATTTACCTAAGAGTTTTAATTTCTTTGGGGTGGATATCGCTTTTTACGGGTGCATAATTGCCCTGGGTATGATTTTAGGCATTGCACTTGTTTGTTATATAGCAAAGACTTCAGGTCAGGACTATAACGAATACATTGATTTTGCATTATATGCCATTATTTTTAGTGTAATCGGAGCAAGATTATATTATGTAATTTTCAGTTGGGATTATTATGGAAAACATCCAAACGAAATATTAAATATAAGAGAAGGTGGACTTGCAATTTACGGTGGTGTAATAGCAGGGGTACTTGTATGTTTAATATATACAAGGGTGAAAAAAATTTCGTTTAAAAAAATTGCAGACACTGCAGTATACGGTTTAATACTTGGACAGATTATAGGAAGATGGGGCAACTTCTTTAATAGAGAAGCTTTCGGTGGGGTAGCAAAAGACTCCAGCCCATTAATGATGAAAATATTCTTCGGTGATAAATACAGCATATCTCAGGTGCCTGATGCAGTAAGACAGGGGATGGAAACATTGAAAGGCAAAACATTAAGTGAAATAGGATATATACAGGTACAACCAACATTTTTATACGAATCCCTTTGGAACCTGTGTGTTCTAATATTAATGCTTACTTTCAGAAAAAAGAAAAAATTTGATGGCGAGATTTTATTATGGTATTTACTTGGCTATGGAACAGGCAGAGCCATTATAGAAGGCATGAGAACAGACCAGTTAATAATGCCTGTAACGGGGTGGCCGGTATCTCAGGCATTGTCAATAGTAGTTGCGGCGGTAGCACTGACTATAATAATTGTTAAACGTGTGCAGATAAAAAGAGCACAACAGTAATAAAAATATGAAAAAAATAATAAATGATATAAAGTAGATTATAAACTGAATTAAAAATTAAATAAGAAATTAAATAAGAAATAACTGAAAAGAGAAACTGTTATGTTGATAACACCTAGTGTGTAAGTCGACCTGACAGTTTTTCTTTTTTTGCTATTTGTCAAGCTTAGGGGAAAACTATATTTTTTATTTTTGCACAGAAATGGTTAAAAAATATTTTTCCCCACAAAAATATGAAAAAATAGGAAAATTTCCCCACCAGGCGTAAATTATCATGTGAAAAATAGAAAAACAGCCCTATTTGTGGGAGAAAATACCACAAAATTAATTTCATAAAAAATAAAAAAATGGTTGCAATAGTGATGGAAATGGTATAGAATTTACCTATGAGTGGTGAATTTTACCCATAAAGTGGTAAAAAGTGGTGAAAATATTAAGAATTAAGCAGAAGACAAGAGTAGGTGAGTTATATGTTTACAGGTGAACAAACTCAAAAAATGGATACTAAAGGCAGAACAGTTATCCCTTCAAAGATAAGAGATAATCTTGCCGAAAGACTTGTTGTTACAAGAGGTATTGACAAGTGTCTTTTTGCATACCCTGAAACCACATGGAAAGCTTTACAGGAAAAGCTTAGTAGTTTACCATTTACCGACAAAAAGGTAAGAAGTTTCAATCGATTTTTCCTCGGTGGTGCGGAAGCCCTTGATGCGGACAAGCAGGGACGTGTGCTTGTACCTTCAACATTAAGGGACTACGCATCTTTAACAAGCCAGGTTGTCTGGGTTGGCGTAGGTGATCACATTGAAATTTGGGATATAGATAAGTGGAATGAACAGATGGATGAATATCTGTTAAGTGAAGACGCAGAAGAGAAGATTGAAGATTTGGCAGATTACATGGCAGGTCTTGGAGTATAAAAATTAAGTAATGGAAAGAAGGTCAATATGGATTTCAAACACATATCAGTTCTTTTGGATGAAACCATTGATGGCTTAGATATAAAACCTGACGGAATATATGTTGATGGAACATTAGGTGGTGGTGGTCATTCATACGAAATATTAAAGAGACTGTCACCGAAGGGAAGACTGATTGGTATAGATCAGGATGGAGAGGCTTTAAAAGCAGCAGGAGAGCGTTTAAAAGAATTTGAAAATCAAATTACATTAGTAAGAAGTAATTATTGTGAAATTGATAAGGTACTAAAAGAATTAAATGTAGAAAAAGTAGACGGCATACTTTTAGATATAGGAGTTTCCTCATATCAGTTAGATAATTTAGAAAGAGGTTTTTCTTATAAATCAGATGCACCTCTTGATATGAGAATGGACACAAGACAGGAACTTACAGCAGCAGATGTTGTAAATACTTACAGCGAAAATGAATTATTTAAAATAATAAAAGACTACGGAGAAGATAAATTTGCAAAGAACATTGCAAAACATATTGTTTTAGCCAGAAAGGAAAAGCCTTTAGAAACTACAAAGGAATTAAGTGAAGTGATTAAAAGAGCTATTCCAATGAAGGTTCAGGCAAAGGGTGGACATCCTGCCAAGAAAACATTTCAGGCTATTAGAATTGAAGTTAATCAGGAATTAACAGTATTAAAAGAATCTATTGATAAGATGATTGATTTGTTAAAACCAAATGGAAGAATTTGTATTATAACTTTTCATTCACTAGAGGACAGAATTGTTAAGACAAAGTTCAGGGAAAATGAAAATCCATGTACTTGTCCACCAAATTTCCCAGTGTGCGTTTGTGGGAAAAAGTCAAAAGGAAAAGTTATAACAAGAAAACCAATTATTCCATCAGAAGATGAGATAGAAGAAAATAAGCGGGCAAAAAGCTCAAAGCTAAGGATATTTGAAAGGTGTTAAATATGAACGGGGTAAGAAGCAGTTATACAAGTGAATTTGTTTATGGTAATATAGCAACTCAGTCTGTACCAAGTAGAGAACAGATTGAGGTACAGAGAAAACACAAAAGACATACAGTTGAACAGGAAGAAATTAAAGGACTAGCAATGAGTGCACCTTTAGTTGTTTTTTTTGCAATTGTAACAATGGTGTGTTTGGTTATGAGTGTAAGTTATTTACACATGCAGTCAAACATTACAGCAACAAGAGACAGTATCTCACAGTTAAAAAGTCAGATTAGCACAGTGCAGTCACAGAATAATGCGTTAAATTATTCAATTAACAGCTATGTTAATGTTGACCATGTTTACAAAGTGGCAACAACTAAGTTAGGTATGAAACAGGCAACTGACAAACAGATATCTACTTACAAGGCAAGTGACAGTGGATATACATTACAGTATGGAGATATACCAAGAAAGTAATTATGAGTGAGAGAAGACAAGTAAGAAGGAAAAAACCAAGATTAAGATTTAATAAGAGAATGGGTAGAAATCTGGGAATTATTTATGTAATAATTGTCGGATTTTTACTTGTATTATGCGGAAAAATTGCATATATAAATGTGGCAAAAGGTAATACTTATTCAATTCAGGTGTTACAACAGCAGAGCTTTACCAGCAGGGTTATACCCTTTAAACGTGGTGATATAAAAGACAGAAACGGTAATGTGCTTGCAACAAGCGTTATGGTTTATAATCTTGTAATTGACTCAAAATTAATCATGAATAGTGAAGACAATAAATATTTAGAGCCAACAGTGGAAGCTTTAACTAAATATTTTGATTTTAATAAGGAAGACTTGATAACAAGTATTAAGGAGCGAAAAAACAGCAGTTATTGGGTGGCAAAAAAAGAATTAAAATATGAGGAAATAGAAGAGTTTCAGGATTATGTTGCAGGAAAACTTGCTAAAACAAAAGAAGAAAAGGAAACAGCAAGTAATGTGAAAGGTGTCTGGTTCGAAAAGAACTACAAGCGTATGTATCCGTATAATACATTAGCATGTAGTGTTCTTGGATATTCCAACCTGAATAATGAGGCATCAATGGGAATTGAAAGCAGTTACGGAGAACAGCTTAACGGAACTGCAGGGCGTGAATATGGCTATATGGATGCTGAAAATAATATGGAAACAGTAGTTAAAGACGCTACTAATGGAAACAACGTTATTTCTTCTATAGATATGAACATACAAAGAATTGTTCAAAATGCCATGAAAAAATATATGAAGAAATACAATCCTAAAAGACTGGCAGTTGTTATTGCAGATCCAAATACAGGTGAAATATTGGCAATGGGTGATGACACTACTTTTAATTTGAATAATCCTACGAAAAGGCCTGCAGGTTATACAAAGGCACAGTGGGACAAGTTTTCAAGAAAGAAAAAGTCAGAAGCCTTAAATGAAATTTGGAATAACTTCTGTATTACAGATTCATTTGAACCAGGTTCTACAGCTAAACCATTTACAGTGGCTGCGGGAATTGAGGAAAATTCAATTAATCAGAAAACAAAATTCACATGTGATGGTCATGAAAAAGTAGACATATACACAATTGACTGTCACGATAAAAGTGGTCATGGATTAATTGATGTTAAGACAGCGGTAGCACAGTCATGTAACGATTACATGATGTTTATTGGTAGAAAGTTAGGCACATCATTATTCCAGCAGTATCAGGAAAGATTTGGTTTTGGCATGAAAACCGGAATTGATTTACCAGGTGAAACAAGAGGTATTGTTTATGATAAGAAAAGTGGCATGAATGCTGTGGACCTTGCAACAAACTCATTTGGTCAGAACTTTACAGTAAACATGATACAGATGGTGTCAGGATTTTCTTCATTAATTAATGGAGGTTATTATTATGAACCACATGTGGTAAAACAGGTGGTAACAGAAAATGGTGATTTAGTTAAAAACTATTCAAAAACATTAATAAAAGAAACTGTAACAAGAGATACTTCTGAATTTATAAAGAAATGTTTAAGAGAAGTAGTATTAACAGGTACAGGTAAAACAGCAGCCATACCGGGATATACTGTTGGTGGAAAAACAGGTACAGCCGAGAAAGTATACACATCAGGTAAGGTAAAAGGAAGAATTAAAAATCAGTATATTCTTTCATTTATAGGTTGTGTTCCTTGTGAAAATCCACAGGTTGTATGTTATACAATTATGGATAGCCCAAAGGATAATACAGAAGCAACAGCGTACAACACAGAATTTTGGACATACATTATGAAACAGGTATTGCCATATATGGGAATAGAAAAAACAGAAAAAGAATAGAATTATAAAAAACATTCTGGAAGCGGTAATTTGAATAAAGTTAAAACAATTAACCGAAAATTATTACTGATTTATGTTTGGGGAATAATTTTATTTTTAGTTTTGGTAACAGGAAAATTAGTATATTTAATGGTCTTTAAATCCCAATATTATACGAAAAGAGCCGTTGAGGTTCAGGAAAGAGAAAGAAGAATAAAGGCTCCACGAGGGGAAATTTTAGATAGAAACGGTAAGGTCATTGCAAGTAATAAGACAGTGTGTACCGTTTCTGTTATATATAACCAAATTAAAGAACCTGAAAAAATCATAGAAATACTAACAAAAGAATTAGAGCTTTCCAAAAGCGAAGTCTCTAAAAAAGTAAACAAAATAAGTGTAAGAGAAAAAATAAAATCTAATGTACCTAAAAGGGTAGGTGATAAAATCAGAAAATATAATTTGTCAGGGGTAAAGGTTGACGAAGATTATAAAAGGTATTATCCTTATGGAGGTTTAGGTTCAAAAGTTTTAGGGTTTACAGGTTCTGATAATCAGGGGATTATTGGCTTGGAGATTCAATATGAAAAGTATCTGAAAGGAAAAGATGGGACTATTTTAACACCAACAGATTCAAGAGGCATTGAAATGAAAAATGCTCTTGAACAAAGAAGGGAACCTGTAACAGGTAATAGTCTGGTAACATCCATTGACTTGAATATCCAGCAGTATGCTGAACAGATTGCCTACAAAACCTTAGAAGTGAAAAAAGCAAATTATGTTTCAATTATTGCAATGAATCCGAACAACGGTGAAATATTGGCTATGGTCAATGCACCTGAGTTTGATTTAAATAAACCATACAACTTAAATTATACAACTAATGAAAAATTTTCTTCTAAAGAAAAACAGGATTTACTTAATAGAATGTGGCGAAATCAATGTATTAATGATACTTATGAACCGGGTTCTACATTTAAAGTAATAACTTCCACAGCAGCTTTGGAAAATAATCAGGTGACAATGGACACAAGATTTAGCTGTCCGGGCTTTAGGATTGTGGACGATAGAAGAATAAGGTGTCATAAAACAACAGGTCATGGAAGTGAAAATTTCCTACAGGGAGTTATGAATTCCTGCAATCCGGTTTTTATAGACGTAGGATTAAAGGTAGGCAAGGAAAAGTTTTATGAGCAAATGAGAAAATTAGGGCTAATGAACAAAACGGGAATTGACTTGCCGGGGGAAGCCTCAACAATTATTCATAAGCTGAAAAATGTTGGTAACGTTGAACTGGCAACAATGTCTTTTGGACAGTCGTTTCAGATTACACCTATGCAGTATCTTGTTGCAGCAAGTGCAGTGGTTAATGGTGGAAAAATTGTCACACCTCATTTTGGTGTTAAAGCCATAAACAGCAATGGAAAAGTTGTAAAACAATTTAAGTACAAAAATAAGAACAACGTTGTATCTAAAAAAACATCAGATACAATGAAATTTATCCTAGAAAAAGTAGTTTCAGAAGGAACCGGAAGCAAAGGAAAAGTGGAAGGATACAAGGTTGGAGGGAAAACTGCAACTTCGCAGAAACTGCCAAGAGGTTCAGGAAAATACATAGCATCTTTTATGGGTTTTGCTCCGGCAGATAATCCACAAATAATAGCAATGGCAATTATTGATGAACCAAAGGGGATATATTATGGTGGGCAGGTTGCTGCTCCGGTAATAAGTGAGTTATACAAAAATATTCTTCCATATTGGTTGGAAGAAAAGAAACAAGGAGAGTAAAATGAGTACAAGTACAACTATCATCGCAGCAATTATTATTTCTTTTGCAGTAAGTGTTATTTTATGTCCTATAGTAATACCCATGCTTAAAAAATTAAAATTTGGACAGTACATAAGAGAGGAAGGACCAAAATCACATCAAAGTAAGTCAGGTACACCAACTATGGGTGGCATGATTATTCTTGCAAGTGTTATTGTCACATCTCTTATTTTTATGTTCGTTTGCAAGAACACAAGAATAGTACCGGTTTTGTTTATGGTTATAGGTTTCGGTATTATAGGCTTTTTAGATGATTATATAAAAGTTGTAAAAAAACGTAATTTAGGTTTAACAGAAATTCAGAAACTAGTTGCACAGATTGTTGTAACAGCAATTTTCTGTTTCTATATAGTTAAATATTCAGGTCTTGGAACAGCTACAATTATTCCTTTTACAAACGGAATGGAAGTGACAATGCCAATGTGGTTATTTATTCCATTTTTATTTATAGCTGTTTTAGGAACTGTAAATGGAGCAAACTTAACAGATGGTCTTGATGGTTTAGCAACAAGTGTTACTGTTATAATTGCAGTGTTCTTTACAGCAGTAGCTGCAGGAACAAAATCAGGTTTAGAGCCAATTTCAGCAGCTTTTGTTGGAGCGTTACTTGGATTTTTCTTATACAACGTATATCCTGCAAGAGTATTTATGGGTGATACAGGTTCACTTGCTTTAGGTGGTTTTGTTTCATCTATGGCATTTATGCTTAAAATGCCAATTTTTATAGTAATTGTGGCATGTATATATTTACTTGAATCATTGTCAGACATAATTCAGGTAAGCTGGTTTAAGTACACAAAGAAAAAATATGGTGAAGGAAGAAGAGTGTTTAAAATGGCACCGATTCATCATCATTTTCAGGAAAGCGGTTATGCAGAAACTCAGGTTGTGGCAGCTTTTGCAATTGCTACAGCAATGTTATGTTTAATTGGATATTTAGCATTATAAAATAATAGAATATAAATGGTGATAATTTAGCAGATGAGGAGTAATGTTATGGAACTTAAGAACAAAAAAGTATTAGTTGCAGGTTCAGGAAAAAGCGGTATAGGTGCTGCAAACCTTTTAAAAAAGGTAGGCGCAGTTGTTACAATTTATGATGGAAATGTAAAACTAAACAAAGAAGATATTTTGGCAAAATTAGATAATAAAGAAAATGTTGATGTAATTCTTGGAGAATTAAAAGAAGATGTTATAAAGCAATTTGACCTTATGATATTAAGTCCGGGTATTGCTATTGATGCTCCTTTTGTAAATGATGTAAGAGATAATAATGTACCAATTTGGGGCGAAGTTGAACTTGCCTACGTTGTAGGAAAAGGAAGACTTGCAGCGATTACAGGAACTAACGGAAAAACTACAACAACAGCTTTGGTTGGAGAAATTTTAGCAGCATATTATAAGGATGTAAATGTAGTTGGTAACATTGGAACACCGTATACATTAACAGCTTTTGATTCTACAGAAGATACAGTGACAGTTGCAGAAATAAGCAGTTTCCAGTTAGAGACAATACATACATTTAAACCGGATGTAAGTGCTGTATTAAATATTACTCCGGACCATTTGAACCGTCATTATACAATGGAATGTTATACAAATGTAAAAATGAGTATTGCAATGAATCAGGACGAAAATCAGCCGATTATTCTTAATTATGAAGATGAAATATTAAGAGAATATGCGCCAAAACTTAAAAATAAAATTGTTTGGTTTAGCAGCAAAAACAAATTAGAAGAAGGCGTTTATTTAGACGGAAAAAATATTATGTACGCTGAAAATGGAGAAAAACGTGTTATTACAACAACAGAGGACACAACACTTGTAGGTATTCATAATGTTGAAAATATTATGGCAGCAATTGGAATTTCAGTTAATATGGGAGTTCCTGATGCTGTGATTAAAGAAGCAATCAAAAAGTTTAAAGCAGTAGCTCACAGAATAGAATATGTAGATACAATTGATGATGTTATTTACTATAATGATTCTAAGGGAACAAATACAGATGCATCCATAAAAGCAATTCAGGCAATGACACGTCCAACTGTTTTAATAGCAGGCGGCTATGACAAGAAAGTTACTTTTGACGAATGGGCAAAAGAATTAGAAGGCAAAGTTAAATGCTTGGTTTTACTTGGTGAAACTTCTAACCAGATTGCTGACACAGCAAAAAAATATGGTTTTGAAAATATTATTTTTACAAAATCTTTAGAAGAAGCAATAGATGAATGTAAGAAAAATGCACAGCAGGGAGATGCAGTTTTATTGTCACCTGCATGTGCAAGCTGGGATATGTTTGACAGTTATGAGCAGCGTGGTGATATGTTCAAGGATTATGTTAAGAAATTAAAATAGAACTTGGGGTAAGTATATTGAATAAAGAAAATAATCAGGTTTCCAAATCAGATGAACAACAATTAAATAGAAAAAGAAGAAGTGGTTATTTCGACTATAGTTTGCTATTTGTATGGATTTTTATAATGCTTTTAGGCTACGTGCTTTTGTACAGTGCAAGTTCTTATACAGCATTAAATAAATATAATAGCTCAATATATTTTTTGAAAAATCAGCTAATTGCCACAGCTATGGGATTAGTTGTAATGATACCAATGATATTTTTTGACTATAGAATTTTAAAGAAGTTCAGCAAAATCATCTACGGGGCATCCATAGTAAGTGTTTTTCTCGTTTTAACACCAATGGGAATCGAGGCAAACGGTGCAAGAAGATGGGTGGACTTGAAAATTGTATCTTTTCAGCCTGCTGAGTTGGTTAAAATATCAGTTATTCTTTTAACGGCGTTTTTGCTATCTAAATGTGGTAGGGATGCTTTAAAACATGGTAAGATTTGTTGGCAGATTTACAGCATAAGTATTTTTGGGGCGGCAGTGTTGTTTGTTGTTACATCTAACTTAAGTTCCGCAATTATTGTTTTAGGAATAGGAGCTGTAATGCTAATTGTTGCAGGTGCCTGCAAATTTTTTACAGGGATAATCGCAGCCGGAATAGGTGTTGGTGTTGTATCGCTGTTTTTTCTCGGAGAATTCTCTGACTTAGGATTTAGATTTAGCAGAATTGCTGTTTGGAGAAATCCGGAAGCGTACATGGATAAAGGTGGTTATCAGGTAATGCAGGGGCTATATGCAATTGGTTCCGGTGGCTTATTTGGTAAAGGATTAGGAAACAGTGCTCAGAAATTAGGGTACGTTCCTGAAGCCTCTAACGATATGATTTTTTCCATTATATGTGAGGAACTTGGTATTTTTGGAGCTTTGTGTATTATTGCATTGTTTATTTTCTTAATTAGAAGGATGAGATATATTGCAAGTAATGCATCAGATTTGTTTGGCTCAATGGTGGTAGTTGGTGTGCTTGCACATATTTCAATACAGGTTGTTCTTAATATAGCCGTTGTTACTAACTTTATACCAAATACAGGTGTATCCTTACCATTTATAAGTTATGGTGGAACGTCGTTAATGTTTTTGATGATAGAAATGGCAATGGTTTTATCAGTTTCAAGAAGAATAAAGAGGATTCGTTAAATGTAAGGAGTCATTATGAGTCAGGAGAAAAGAAGAGGAAGAAAAAAACACAGACGCAGAAAATTAAAAAAATGGGTTAAAGTTTCTTTTTTGGTAATTGTAATTATTGTTGCCTTAATCTTAATTGGTATATTTGGATTTAAGTTGCAAAGCGTTACATGTACTTCTGATTTGGGCCAGTTTACAGATCAGGAAGTGAATGCTTACATGAGTGAACAAAAGATTGATAACACATTGGTCTTTTGGTTTAAAAGTTTAATTGGGGAAAATACACCCCTTGAGTTGTATGAGGAATATAAAGTAAAACTTTTATCGCCATCAAAAGTGAAAATAACAGGATATGAAAAGAAGTTACAGGGATACATCAAAAAGGATAAATTATATTATTACTTTGATGAGAATGGTACAATTCTTAAAATATCTGATGAAAAAATAAAAGATATTGTTCCGGTTAAGGGATTGGAAGCTACAGAATTAAAGCTTTTCAAAAAAATAAAAGTAAAAGATGAAAAGTCTTTAGAAACAATTTTGACAGTTACTTCATCAGTGGAAGCTTACAATTACAAAGTAAAACAGTATTCCATAAACAAAAACAATGAAGTGACAATGAACATAAAAAATGTGAAAGTTCAGCTTGGCAAAAAAACAAATCTGGACAAGAAATTAAAGGATTTTAATGACATGTACAAAAATGTTATAAAGTACAAAGGAACTTTAAACATGAAACATGCCAGTGAAGATGGAAGTTACACTTTGAAAAAAAGTGAAGAAAAAAAGAAATAAAGGTATTGCTATTTTTAGAAAAAAATTATATTATATAATGTATATGGCTAATATTATGTCTCTATTTTAAGAGGCAAACTAAATTTTAAGTGAGACAAAGGAGGATGTACTCTTGTTAGAAATTACTACAAACGAAAGCGAAGCAGTAGCAAAGATTATAGTTGTAGGCGTTGGTGGAGCAGGAAACAATGCCGTAAATAGAATGATAGATGAAAACATCGGAGGAGTTGAATTTATTGCAATTAATTCTGATGCACAGGTACTTAAAAGAAGTAAGGCACCAACAACTTTACAGATTGGTGAGAAGATAACAAAAGGTCTTGGAGCAGGAGCTAAGCCTGAAGTTGGTGAAGCAGCTGCAGAAGAGAACGTAGAAGAATTAGCACAGTTATTAAAGGGTGCCGATATGGTATTCGTAACATGTGGTATGGGTGGTGGAACAGGTACAGGAGCAGCACCTGTTGTAGCACGTGTAGCAAGAGAGCAGGGAGCTCTTACAGTAGGTGTAGTTACAAAGCCTTTCAGATTTGAATCAAAGGCACGTATGAACAATGCTTTAGCAGGTATTGAAAGATTAAAGCCAAACGTAGACACACTTATTGTAATTCCAAATGATAAATTATTAGAAATCGTAGATAAGAGAACAACAATGCCTGAAGCATTAAAGAAGGCTGATGAAGTATTACAGCAGTCAGTTCAGGGTATTACAGACTTAATTAATGTACCTGCATTAATTAACCTTGACTTTGCTGACGTTCAGACAGTTATGAGAGATGCAGGTATTGCTCATATTGGTATCGGTGAAGCAAGCGGTGATGAGAAGGCTTCAGATGCAGTTCAGCAGGCTGTTACATCTCCACTTCTTGAAACAAAAATCGATGGAGCAAAGAATGTTATTATCAACATTACTGGTGATGTTAGCTTATTTGAAGCTAATGAAGCTGCAAGCTATGTACAGGAACTTGCAGGTGATGATGCAAACATTATCTTCGGTGTAAGATATGATGATTCATACCCTGATGAATGTTCAATTACAGTAATGGCAACAGGTATTGGCGATTCAACACCAGCACCAAAGGCAACACCTTTTGGTATGGGAAGCACAGCTAAGAAGTTCTCATACAATGCAACACCTTCTGCTGCACCAAAGAGTGAAACAACTCCTGTTCAGCAGCCACATAGTAGCATTGAGGACAAGCCACTTAACATTCCTGATTTCTTAAGAAACAAATAATTAGGCTTAAGCCAAAGTTTACTTAATAAATAAAAAGACACGAACCTGAGTATATGCAGTTCGTGTCTTTTTGTTGCAAAAACATTATTCAAAAATAAAATGGAGAGAAGCATGGAAGATAACATAAAAAAAGAAATAGAAAACAGAAGAACATTTGCGATTATTTCTCATCCCGATGCAGGTAAGACAACTTTAACAGAAAAGTTTCTTTTGTACGGTGGAGCAATTAACACAGCAGGTTCTGTAAAAGGAAAAGCAAATTCAAAGTATGCTGTTTCTGACTGGATGGGTATAGAAAAAGAAAGAGGTATTTCTGTTACATCATCAGCATTACAGTTTCAATATGAAGGTTATTGCATTAACATTCTTGATACACCGGGCCATCAGGATTTCTCAGAGGATACTTACAGAACACTTATGGCTGCTGACTCGGCAGTGATGGTAATTGATGCTTCAAAGGGTGTAGAAGCACAGACAATTAAACTTTTCAAGGTATGTGTAATGCGTCATATACCGATTTTTACATTTATTAACAAAATGGATTTAGAGGCAAGAGATCCTTATGAATTACTAGAAGAAATTGAAAATGTATTAGGAATTAAAACATGTCCTATTAACTGGCCAATTGGTTCCGGTAAGAGATTTAAAGGCGTCTATGACAGAAATACAAAGAAAATTTCAATGTTTCAGGCTGTTTCAGTAGGTGGCGCAAAAAGTGCTGCTGAAAAAATATATGATTTAGACAACGAAGAGTTTAAAAATGAAATAGGTGATGAGTTATATGATCAGTTAGTAGATGATGCTGAATTGTTAGATGGAGCCAGTGAACCATTTGATCAGGAATTAGTTGATAAAGGTGAATTATCACCTGTATTTTTCGGTTCAGCGTTGACAACTTTTGGTGTGGAAACTTTCCTTGAACATTTCTTAAAAATGACAGAGTCACCGCTTCCAAGAATGTCTGATCAGGGATTGATTGATCCTATAACAGAACCATTTTCAGGATTTGTTTTTAAGATTCAGGCAAACATGAATAAGGCGCATCATGATAGGATTGCATTTATGAGAGTTTGCTCAGGAAAATTCGATGCAAGTAAGGAAGTTTACCATGTTCAGGGTGGAAAGAAAATGAAGCTTTCTCAGCCACAGCAGATTATGGCACAGGACAGAAAAGTTATAAATGAAGCTTATGCAGGCGACGTTATAGGTGTATTTGATCCGGGAATTTTTTCAATTGGCGATACAATTTGTACACCTGGAAAGAAGTTTGCATACGAAGGAATACCTACTTTTGCACCTGAACATTTTTGTAGATTAGTTGCCCTTGATTCAATGAAGCGTAAGCAGTTTATGAAGGGTGTTACACAGATTGCTCAGGAAGGGGCGATTCAGATATTCCAGGACTATAACCTTGAAATGTCAGAAATAATCGTAGGTGTAGTAGGTGTGCTACAGTTTGACGTTTTGAAATACAGAATGGAAAATGAATACGGTTGTGATGTTAGATTAGAGCCACTTCCATACAGACACATTAGATGGATTAAGGATCCTACAGTTAATCTAAATAACGTAAAATGTCCATCAGACGCTAAGAGAGTAAAGGATATGAAGGGCAATCCTTTAGTTATATTTACAAACGAATGGTCTGTAAAACTTTTACTTGAAAGAAATGAAGGTTTGGAATTGACAGAATTTAAGAATAATTAACAATAAAAGCAAATCGCGAATTTATAAAAAATGAAATAAGTTATAAATTACACATAATATGGAAGGTATATATTTTGACATATTAATAGAAATGTAATTTATAACTTATTTTTTTATGTGTCTCTTCGACAGACTTTTTTATGGGAAAAATTATAATAGTAGAAAAGGGGTGAGACATATATACATATTTATAGATGTTTACTTTGGGTACAATTTTCTAATAGATTTGTCAGTTATATTTGCAACCGGAGAGATTTTAAATAAAAAGAGTAAGTGGTACAGAATGATATTGGCAGCATTTGCAGGAGCCATATACAGCGTGTTGATTCTTTTTTTGAAGGAAAACATACCGGTTAAAATAATTTTAACTTATCTGATAGTAGCTGAAATAATGATAATTCTTGCTTTTGGAAAAATGGATTTTAGGGCAAATGTGAAGGCTTTTCTTGTTATGTATGGGGCTACTTTCCTACTAAATGGCATAATGAATCTGTTTAATAAAAACAACAGTATGCTTTTGAGTATTGTTATTGCAGTTACATGCAATAGCATTATCAGACTGTTAGCTAAGCTTATGCTAAAAGAGGCAGGAGCAAGTAAAAATCTGCTTAAAATAACCATAAAAGAAGGAAATTGCAAAGTAGATGTTACCGCACTAGTGGATACGGGGAATAACCTTTTTGAGCCTATGACCGGAAAGCCGGTTTCCATTATTGAAAAAACTGCTGCAGAAAAAATTATAAATGAAAATTCGAGGTTTACTTTTATAGCTTTTAAGTCGCTGGGCAAGGAAAATGGGCTGTTAAAAGGAGTTTTTTGTGAGTACATAGAAGTAAATGGAAATAGATACAATAATCAGATTATCGGTATATATAACGGTAAATTAAGTAATGATAATATGTATCATATGATTTTACATCCTAAATTATTAGAATAAAAGGGGGAGAGTTTGTGAAAACGTTAGATTTTGGAAAAAAATACATGGGAAAAATTGCCTTGTTAAAAGGGCTACTTTATTCAAAAGAAGGGGAAATATATTACATTGGTGGCAATGACATTTTGCCACCGCCTTTGGAAGCAGAAGAGGAAGCAACCTGCATAAAGAAAATAATTGAAGGTGAGGATAAGGAAAGTCGGTCGAAATTAATTGAACATAATTTAAGACTGGTGGTTTACATAGCCAAGAAATTCGATAACACAGGAGTAGGCGTTGAAGATTTGATTTCCATTGGCTCCATTGGATTGATTAAAGGAATAAATACTTTTAACCCTAATAAAAACATAAAACTGGCAACTTATGCATCCAGATGTATTGAAAATGAAATTCTTATGTATTTAAGAAAAAATAATAAAACAAAACTGGAAGTGTCAATTGATGAGCCACTTAATGTAGACTGGGATGGTAATGAACTGCTTTTGTCAGATATTTTAGGGACAGATGAGGATATTATATCAAAAGACATAGAAAATGAGGTAGAGAAAAAGCTTTTGTACAAGGCGATAAACAAGCTAAATAACAGAGAAAAAACAATAGTACAAATGCGTTATGGACTAAATAATATTGATGGCGAGGAAATGACGCAGAAAGAAGTGGCAGACTCTCTTGGAATCTCCCAGTCTTACATATCAAGACTTGAAAAAAAGATAATAAGAAGACTGAAAAGAGAAATTGTAAAGTATCAATAAAAAACATAATAAACCACAATTCGACAGTATATAAAGTTTATAGTTTCAAAAAGAAAATATTACGAATAAAGAGCCGGTATTTAGGAAAACATATTTATGTGAAAATACAAAAATATGAAAGTAGGAAATATTATGGCTCTTTTTAAAGTGGAAATATGTGGCGTAAATACAGCCAAACTACCATTATTAACAGAAGAGGAAAAAAGAGAACTTTTTAAGGAAATAAAAAAAGGAAACATGGAAGCAAGAGAAAAGTACATTAGAGGCAATTTGAGATTAGTATTAAGTATTTTGCAGAGGTTTTCTAACACAGGAGAAAATGTTGACGACTTATTTCAAATAGGATGCATTGGCTTAATAAAAGCGGTAGATAATTTTGATGACACACTAAATGTAAAGTTTTCAACTTATGCGGTACCTATGATTTCAGGAGAACTGAAAAGATTTTTGAGAGATAACACGGCAATTAGAGTTAGCCGCTCCATCAAGGATACAGCCTATAAGGCAATTTATTGCAGGGAAAACATAATTAAGTCAACTAACAAAGAACCTACAATCGGTGAAATTGCAGAGCATATTGGGGCAACGGAAGAGCAGGTGACTTATGCGTTAGATGCCATTCAAAGTCCGGTTTCCTTATATGATCCTGTATATGATCAGGGAGGGGACACCCTTTATGTAATGGACCAGATTAGCGATAAAAAGAATAAAGAAGAAAACTGGGTTGAAGACATTGTGCTAAGGGAGGCCTTAGACGGGCTAAACGAAAGAGAAAGAAAAATTATAGACATGAGGTTTTTTTATGGAAAAACTCAAATGGAAATAGCTGATGAAATAGGAATTTCCCAGGCACAGGTTAGCAGACTGGAAAAAAATGCAATTAAAAACATGAAAAATTATATTAAATAAAAAGACGATTTTAAGAGAACAAAAACAAAAATAAAGAATACTATATATAAAAAAAGGTCTTTTATGAGAATAGAAGAATTAAAACGAAAACAAGTTATAAATTGTTGTGACTGCAAAATTCTTGGCAATGTTTGTGACTTGGAATTTGATATATGTACCGGCTGTATAAAATCTATTGTTGTTATGGGACCAAGTAAATGGTGCGGGCTTGTTTGCAGTGATTTTGAATATATAATACCTTTTGGTTGTATTACTCAGATTGGGCCTGATATTATTTTGGTTCGTGTGGAGGAGAAGGAGGTCAAACATAAAATTAAAATATCTTGACCTCTCTAAACACTTTATTTATAATGGCTTTGTGTAAAATTAACTAAAATAAACAGCAAACTTAGAAGAAAAATGAATTAAGTTCATTTTTATAATAGTTACAACTAAATGCTGATGACCAGATGGAGTATACTAGGAGGAAGAAACATGAAGTGCCCATATTGCGGTGAAGAAAATACAAAAGTAATAGACTCAAGACCTGCGGAAGAAAACAACGCCATAAGAAGAAGACGTCAGTGTCTTAAGTGCAAAAAAAGATTTACAACTTACGAGAAAGTAGAAAACATTCCTCTTATTGTTATAAAAAAAGATGATATAAGAGAGCCTTATGACAGAGGAAAAATTGAAGCAGGAATAGTAAGATCATGTCACAAACGACCTGTTTCTTATGAACAGATAGTAAGTGCTGTGGAAGATGTAGAAAATAAAATATTCAATATGGAAAAAAAGGAAATATCCAGCAGAGTAATAGGTGAGATTGTAATGGAAAGATTAAAAGAATTAGACCAGGTTGCCTATGTAAGATTTGCTTCAGTTTACAGAGAATTCAAAGATGTTAATACATTTATGGATGAGTTAAAGAAATTGTTAAAATAAAAGTATGTATTTTTAGAAGTGTTAAGAAACTTACAAAATACAAAATACCGGGAGAAAAGAATGTTAGAAAGTTTATATCCAGATAAATATTTGAAATCTGTAGATGAAATAGATTTTGAAGAATACTATAAGCAGGGTATCAGAGGTATTATATCTGATATTGATAATACTCTTGTTCCACATGGAGCACCGGCAGATGAACATATAATTAATGTGTTTGAAAAAATACATCAATTAGGAATAGAAACCTGCCTTATATCAAATAACAAGGAACCAAGAGTAAAGCCATTTGCAGATGCGGTGAATTCAAAATACATATTTGATGCTCATAAACCAAGTAAAAAAAACTACATTAAAGCAATGGAAATAATGGGAACCAACGAAGAAACAACATTGTTCTTAGGAGACCAGATTTTTACTGATGTGTGGGGGGCAAACAGAGTTGGTATTAAATCAATTATGGTTGAAAAAATTAATCCAAAAGAAGAGATACAAATTGTTTTAAAAAGAATTCCTGAAAAATTCATATTATGTAATTGGAAAAGAAAAAACAAAAAGTCAAAATAATTTTCTGTGAAATAGTAGAAAATACATGCTAAAATAGCGCAACAGAAAAAGCTGTTTGTAATTAAACGAAAAATTACAAACAGCTTCTTTATGTAAGAAATTTATTCGGAATTTCATATTATATAAAAACGTTACTCTAGGGATGAATCCTTGTGCGAAAAGAATCTGCAAAAAGAAATTCCACCCAAATTTCTTTTTCATAAAATATTTTAAACTGTAAAATAAAGTTCTTTAATATGTTCTACAGGCATATCTTTTCCTGTCCAGATTTTGAAAGCTTCAGCTCCCTGGTATAAAAGCATATACAAACCGTTAAAAGTCTGGCAGCCCTGTTCCTTAGCCATTCTAAGAAGTTTTGTTTCCATTGGATTATAAATAACATCAGAAACTATTAAATCTTCTCTTAACATTTTCTTGTCAGGAATAATGCAACCGTCCACATTTGGTGCCATGCCAACAGAAGTAGCGTTAGTTAAAATCTGACTTTTTTCAATTGACTCGCCTAAAACATCATCATTGCCAAGTTCAATTAATTTAGCATTGCAATCTGTTTTGCTATTAACAGCGTCAACCATCTTTTCGGCTTTTTCCCAGAAACGGTCTTTTATACTAAAAACATTAATGTTCTTAACGCCATCAAGAGCTGCCTGAACAAAAATAGAAGAAGCGGCCCCACCGGCACCAAGTAAAGTCATTGTATCGCCGATTATGTCAAAACCTGCGTCCTTAACAGACTGCATATAGCCGATTCCGTCAGTGTTATGGCCGATGAATTTGCCATCTTTATTTACAACTGTATTTACGGCACCAATCATTGATGCGGCAGGTGACAATTCATCTAACAATTCGCAAATAAGTGTTTTGTCAGGCATTGTACAGTTAAAACCGGCAACGTTTAATTTCTTTAAACCTTCGTAGGCAACTTTTAAATTATTTTCAGGAACATCAAAGCACAAATAAACGTAGTTAAGTCCTAATTCCTTAAATGCTTCGTTGTGCATTAAAGGTGACTTGCTGTGTGCAACAGGGCTTCCAAGAAGACCTGTAAGCTTTGTATGTCCGTTGATTTCATTTATACATCCCATAATAATCCTCCAAAGTAAAGTAGTTTAGCTTATTAAAGTATAAGAGTTTTTATAAAAAAAGTAAACCTTCGCATTGACTTAAAATAACAGCTAAACTATACTTTAATTATTGCAAAAGTGGAGGCACTAATGAAAACAAAAATTTGTATTCCTATTATGGGACAGGACGAAAAAGAAGTGTTAAATCAGGCTGAGAAGGTTTTACAAATGCAACCTGACTTGATTGAATGGAGAGCAGATTATATTGAAAAATTAGATACGGATGTAATTGAAAACATAACTGCGAAGTTAAAAAATATTATTGGAAATGTCAAACTTGTTTTTACATTTAGAACTGCTGATGAAGGTGGTAAGCAGAGTATAAGTGATGAGAAGTATTTAGAGATTTGCTGTAAGGCAGCAGAAAATTGCGATTATGTAGATGTGGAAATAATGGGACACATGAAAATCGCTAAAAACTTAATTGCAGGAATTAAGAAAAATGGTGCAAAAGTTATTGGGTCAAATCATCATTTTGATAACACACCTTCTAATGGTGAAATAATAGACATAATGAAAAAAATGGAAGAACAGGGAGCAGACATTTGCAAAATTGCAGTTATGCCTGAAGCAAAAGAAGACGTAGAAAGATTTATGGATGTATCTTCGCAGCTTAAAGATATATTAAATGTTCCTATAATAACAATGTCTATGGGAGAACTTGGGGCAGTTTCAAGAATATGCACAAATATTACAGCTTCAAGTGTATCGTTTGCAGCAGGTGTTGATGCATCAGCACCTGGGCAGGTTAAGGCAGATATTTTAAGAAAATTACTAAAAGTAAATGAAGGTTGTAGTTTAAAAGGAAATATTTCTTTAATCGGTTTTATGGGAACAGGAAAGACAACTGTATCAAAGGCATTGTCAAAAATTACATCTTTTAAGGAAATTGATGTAGATGCCTACATAGTTGAAAATGAAGGAAAAGCCATAAGGGACATATTTAAGGATAGGGGAGAAGCATATTTCAGAACACTTGAAACAAATGCGTTACAGACAATTTCAAGTAAGCAGGGACAGATTATTTCCTGTGGCGGTGGTGCTGTATTAAAAGATGAGAACGTAGACATACTAAAGAAAAACGGAGTTATTGTTTTGTTAACAGCTACTCCTGAAACAATATTTGATAGAGTAAAAGACCACACTCACAGACCAATATTAAATAACGACATGAGTTTAAGACATGTAAAAGAGTTAATGGAACAAAGAGAACCAAGATACCAGTCAGTAGCCAATGTTAAGGTAAATGTGGACTCTAATGACAGAATTCTTACATGCTATAATATAATTAACTATTTAGAAAAAGAAGGCTATATTGAAATTGAAATTAATAATTAGATAAAGGTTGAAAATATTTATAGAATCTTTTATAATGGTAGAAGCGTGATTTATCACAGATGAACTTTTAGGAGGAAAGATTATGGTAACAGCAGGCGATTTCAAAAATGGTATTACTATTGAATATGATGGAAAGATTTGTCAGATCATCGAATTCCAGCATGTAAAACCAGGAAAAGGCGCAGCGTTCGTTAGAACAAAATTAAAAGATATCAAGAGTGGTGGTGTTGTAGAAACAACATTCAGACCAACAGAGAAATTTGAAAATGCTCATATCGACAGAAAGGATATGCAGTATTTATACAATGATGGAGATCTTTACTACTTCATGGATGGTGAAACTTATGACCAGATTGCTGTAGGTGCAGACAAGGTTGGAGATTCACTTAAGTTTGTTAAGGAAAATGAAACAGTTAAGATTTGTTCATGTAAGGGTGATGTCTTTGCAATTGAACCACCTATCACAGTTGAACTTCAGATTACAGAAACAGAACCTGGATTCAAAGGAAACACAGCTACAAATGCTACAAAGCCAGCTACTGTTGAAACAGGAGCTACAGTATATGTTCCTTTATTCGTTGAACAGGGCGAAACAATTGTAATTGATACAAGAACAGGTGAATATTCAAAGAGAGTATAATTTTGAATTATATAAATTAGGACTGCGGAAATATTTTCTGTGGTCCTTTTTTATGTAATAAGAAATTCCAGCGGAATTTCTATTACATACATAAAAGATGTTCCACTATAGATGCACCCTGGTGTGAAAGGAAAATGTTCCACTATGGATACAACCTAGTGCAAAAAGAAAACAGTTGCGCAACAACACGCACCCGGTGTGTAAAATGTGGCAAGCAACATTTTTATTAATAGGAGATAGTTTATGAAAATAGTAATTTTAGATGCTGCGACACTTACAATAAATAACGATATTGATTTTTCTATATTTGACAGGTTTGGTGAAGTAAAAATTTATGATTTTACAAAAGATGAAGAAATACCTGAACGAATTAAAGATGCAGATGTTATTTTATGTAATAAATCTTCAATGTCTGAGAAGAATTTATCCGGAGCAAAGAACCTTAAATATGTAGGTTTGTTTGCTACAGGATATAACAACGTTGATTTGGAATATACAAGAAAAAAAGGGATTACAGTTTGTAATGCCGGAAGCTATTCAACAGAGGCAGTGGCTCAGCATGTTTTTGCATTTATACTTCATTATTACAACACAATCTCAAGGTATGATGAATTTGTAAAGAACAAGGGATGGATAAACACTAACAAATTTTCCCCTTTTATGGAAATGAAAGAACTTTTCGGCAAAACTATAGGTATTATAGGCTATGGTTCCATTGGACAAAAAGTAGCAGTAATTGCAAATGCTTTTGGGATGAATGTTCTGGCATACAGTAGAAGTGCATTAAAAGAAAACAGACAGTCTGATAAAGTGACTTATGCTACAGTTGATGAAATCTTGGAAAAGTCAGATATTGTAACAATTCATTGTCCGTTAAATAATGATTCGGAAAAAATGTGCAATAAAGAATTCTTTACTAAGATGAAAAAAGATAGTCTTTTTATAAACACATCACGTGGAGGAGTTGTAAATCAGGAAGATTTAATGTGGGCGTTAAACAATAATGTTATACAATATGCGGCATTAGATGTTATTGAAAAAGAACCAATGCCAGAAGATTGTAAGCTTATTGAAACAAAAAATCTTGTGATTACACCTCATGCAGCATGGGCTCCTTTAGAGACTAGAGAGCGCCTTATTAAAATCGTTTCGAAAAATTTGCAAAAATGGGTTGCAGGAACCCCTATAAATGTTATAGAATAGAGCACAAGAGGGGTGTTAGGTTTAAACACATATCTAGTACAATAATATGCGGGCGCGGAATTAGCTCGTAATTGTATGAACAATTTAATTATATTTAAGGAGGAACAATCATGAGAAGATTGGCAAAGAAAGTTGCAGCAACAGCTATGGCTCTTACAATGACAGCAGCTATGGCAACAACATGTTTCGCTGCAAACTGGGGAAGTTACTTTGGAGCTAGCGCAGATTGGTATGAAGGAGCAGAAGGAAAATTAACAGCAAACACAGCAGCAGGATTTACAGCATCAATTGATTCTGTAGGCTGGGGCGGAGTTTGGGGAGCACAGGTATATATCGATGGCTCTAGGAATGACAATGCAAAGAATGTTAAGGTTACAAAAGGAAAATCTTACACACTTTCATTTGACATAAGCGCTTCAAACCTTACAAAGTTTGCTTATGTTAAGGTTTCAACTGGTGAAAAATTAGCTTACTCAACATGGGTTAAGATGCCAGCTAACAAGACTGTTAAGGTTAAGAAGACTTTCAAGGCAGCAGGAAATGCTAATTCAGTTTACTTTGGATTAGGCGGAGATGTCGGTGATAGAAGAGATGTATCAACTGATGCGGATGCTGTAACAAGATACAATGTATTCAAGAAAAACTTCAAGCAGGCAGCAGAAATAGGATTACAGAACGATGCTAACGGTGACTACACAGCAGCTACAAACATCAAGGTTTCTAAGTTTACTTTAATTGAAACACCAAAGATTAAGTCAGCTAAGTCATCAAAGAAGGGCAAAGTTACAGTTAAGTTTGCAAAGATTAACGGAGCAAAATCTTACAAAGTTAAGGTTGGAAGCAAAGTTACAAAAACAAAGAAGACATCTGTAACAGTTAAGGCTAAATCAAAGAAGAAAGTAACTGTACAGGTAGCAGCAGTAGCTAAGACATCAGGAGTAACTGGTGCATACAGCGCTAAGAAGAAAGTAAAGGTTAAATAATTTTTAACTGAATAATACATATTAAGCAGATGTCAGATTTGATTCTGACATCTGTTTTAAATTTAATGACATAAGTCATAATGTTAACAACTCATATAAATATTAAATGGGATTTATTGTGCACAACCACATAAAAGTTTTTATTGCGCATAACGGCAAATAAACGTTATTAAATGGCATATGGAATCAGTAGTGTGTAAATGGTCGATAGAAGTCGAACGATTTTTTACATATTTAGGAAAAAATAGCATATAATTATATTGATAAAAATTTAATAAACCAAAGTATGGTGAAGGGGGAAATACAATGATTGACAAAGTAATTGAAAACAACAGAGTGAGTATTATAGGAGAGATTGTTTCTGATTTCAGATTTAGTCACGAAGTTTTTGGAGAAGGATTCTACATAGTAGATGTATCGGTTGACAGATTAAGCGAATTAACTGATATTATTCCACTTATGGTATCTGAAAGGTTAGTTGATGTAAACGAAGACTACAAAGGAAGATTAGTTGAGGTGTCAGGACAGTTTAGATCTTATAATCGTCACGAAGGAACTAAGAATAAGTTAGTGTTATCAATTTTTGTTAGAGAATGGGAAGAGGTCGAAGAAAACCTGGAAGCTGGAAAAACTAATCAAATATTTTTAGATGGTTATATCTGTAAAGAACCAATTTACAGAAAAACACCACTTGGAAGAGAAATTGCAGATTTATTAATTGCAGTTAATCGGCCATACGGAAAATCAGATTATATTCCATGTATTGCCTGGGGGAGAAATGCAAGATATGCTTCTACATTTGAAGTGGGCGGTCACATTCAAATATGGGGACGGGTTCAAAGTAGAGAGTACGTTAAGAAAATTAACGAAGAGGAAAGTGAAAAGCATATTGCGTACGAAGTTTCTGTTAGTAAACTAGAATATATTGACCAGTAATAAAAAGCTGTTCTTAGATTTGATTCTGAGAACAGCTTTTTGCGTGATAGGAAAATTGTATAAAACGAAATGCCGTATAGTATACTGGTGAAAAAATAGAATAGTTGTTAAATATAGATACATTGATTTTGTGCATTTTGTGAATAATAGATAAAAACGTTTTGACTTTTATACATGCATGAAGTAAAATTGTATAAAAAGATTTTAATTCAAATAAGGAGGAATTATGAAAAAGAGAATTAGAAACATAATTTCATTAGTTCTTGTAATAGCGTTGGCGATTAGTGGTATTACATATACTACAGAAACAAAAGCTGATGAAAAAGAAGATTCTTGGAAAACTAATGCAGTTAAAGTACCAAGTGAGGGACAACTTGTAGGAGCCGGTTACATTGATGTAGAATTTGATAATTCAATGGAAGGCTATACATACACTGTGTATCTTGATGGAAATCCTGTTTACTGGAACGGTAACAATATTGTGAGAGAAGAACTAGGCGAACAGAAAACAGATTCTTCTGTAACTAAAACTTTTACATCAAGTGATGAAGGAAAGACAGAAGTTTATACAACAACAGTAAGCAAACATGAAATTACTGTTAAGGCAAAAAAAGACGATGTTGAATTAACATCAGTGAGAACATTTTATGTTTCAAAAAAAGGTCTCGCATTAGGTGGCGATATGAGTGACAAGATTAAGCTAAGTAAACTTAACTGCTCATGGTATTACAATTGGTCAACTGATGCTTTTAATACATCATTAGATGAGGGCGTTCAGCACATTCCTATGATGTGGGGAAGCGGTGATGATAACAAAGAAGCAATGAAGAAGTTAAATACAACATCAAATTATATTTTAGGATTTAATGAACCTGATATTGGAAGTCAGGCAAACATGGAATTCTTTGAAGCTTCAAGTGTTTGGAATGATTATATTAAACCGCTTAATATGAGAAATGTTTCACCGGCACCTGCAGCTCCGGGGGGAGATTCTGTATGGCTTAGAAGATTTATGAATGGTGATTACATTTGCAAAAATCCTTGGGACGGAAGTTGGGGATTATATTACGATTATGAAGATGACGCTACAAAAACCTGGGTAGGTGGAGAAGCTGACAGTGTTGATGCGGTAGTTTTACATTATTATAGAAACACAATTAATTTGCAGGGACTAATTGATGCAGTGGAAACACTTTGGAATTCATACCATAAACCTATTTGGATAACTGAGATGTCTTTGTTTGGAATGAAGGGAACGGATTATGACTTTAGTTATGAGCTTCCTGAAAAAAGGGCAGAAATACAGAAATATCTTGAAGATGCAATGGATGCTTTAGATAATAATCCACATGTGGAAAGATACTGTTGGTTCCCATATGATATCGATAGTACAAATGATATAGATGCGTTTAATGGATCAGGTGGAACAGCTATGTTTGATTATGAATCCGGTGCTTATACAGAACTTGGTAGAATGTATTCTTCAAAGGGAAATCCTGAAGGTTATAATGCACAAACAATATCAGATGATGAGATGTTTGTATATGTACCTGAAACAACAACTGAAGAAACAACAACTGTTAAACCTACAACACAGAAGCCTACAACACAGAAAACTACAACAACAAAAAAAGTCACACCACAGCAGGTTAAAATCAAAGCAGCCAAAAATGTTAAGAAAAAATCTGTCAAGTTGACTTGGAAAAAAGTTTCAAAGGCAAAATCATATCAGGTTCAATATGCAATGAATAGTAAGTTTACTAAAAAAGTAAAAATTAAAAATACCAAGAAATTAACATACACTGTTAAAAAATTAAAGAAGAAGAAAAAATATTACTTTAGAGTAAGAGCATGTGCCGGTAAAGTATATGGTAAATGGTCAAAGGCGAAGAAAGTTGTTATAAAAAAATAAAGTTAGGAAAGAGCTGATCTTAGAAATGAGATTGGCTCTTTTTGATGATAATGTTATATGAATTCGATATAAATAAGCAGAATATATAAATAATATTTTCTAATTGGTTAAAAATACTTTGATAAAAATTAAAAATAAGATAAAATTATCCAAAAAAATGATAAAAAACGTTTCAGCTCCAAAAGCGTTATGCAATATTACATATTATTTAATAGATAAAAACAGTTTTATTCGTTAAATTTAACATTAAGTGTTGAGAAATAAAAACGTTTATGATATAATGACGTTAATTGAAATGAGGTTGAAAAATTTCAAGCGAAAATTTAAATTAAAATTTATTAAAGGAGGAATTGGAAATGAGAAAAGTTTTCAATAAGGTAGTAGCAGGTGCAACATCTGTAGCTTTAATCGCAACACTTGCATTGGGAGTTAACTTTGCAAGTTCAGTAAAGGCAGATGATGCAACAACATTAGACACAAAGTGGTCATTTACTCAGGGAGGACAGTATAACCCAGCAGAACCAGATAACACAGGTTATATCGAGTCAGTTAAGGTAGGAGATGAAGAATTTTCTAACTGGGAAAGAAACAAGAATAACAAGCAGATTCAGTCAGCAAGCAAAGCAACAACTGGTTTCACAATGAATATTAAAAATACTGGTTGGGACGCAGGATGGGGTAATAATCCTGTTGATATTAATCCATGGGCTGTAGAAGCATCAAACACTATTGAAGCTAAAGCTGGTCATATTTACACAGTATCTTTCAAAGCAAAAGCTTCAAAGAAGAAATATGCATATGTAGCATTTAATACAGAAACAGAAGGTTTATTACCATATGATAAGGCACCAGTTGAAATGTCAGACGATGCAACAAACCAGATTATAACATTAGGAGCAACAGATAAGACATATACATTTACATTTACAAACTGGGTATCAGCAAAAGAAATTACAACAGCTATTATGTTAGGTTCTTTCAATGCTCAGTATGATTATGCAGGAAATGATGTTAAAGATATCATCACAGAAAAAGAAGTTAACTGGAATGGTACAGTTGAAGTAAGTGATTTTACAATTACAGATAAGGGCGTAAATCCAGAGTTCACAGAACCTGAAACAAAGCCAACACAGCCATCAGTTAATCCAACACAGCCATCAGTTAACCCAACACAGCCAACAGCTAAACCAACACAGAAGCCAACAGTTAAACCAACAGCAAAGGTTACTGTTAAGAAACTTGCTAAGGTTAAAGGTATTAAGGCTGTTAACAAGAAGAAAGGCACATTAAAGATTACTTGGAAGAAAGTAACTGGTGCTACATCATACAAGGTAAAAGTTGGAAAGAAAACATACACAGCAAAGAAAACATCTTTAACAGTTAAGAAGCTTAAAAAAGGAAAGAAAGTAACAATTAAGATTTCAGCTCAGGGACCAAAGGCTAAGTACAAAGCTTCAGCTTGGGCTTCAAAGAAAGTTAAAATTAAAAAATAATTGTTACAATTAAATTAGATGTATAATACAGTACCCAATGCTAAGGCATTGGGTAACTGTCTAATTATAACTAGACTTAATAGAAAGGTCGGGAGGACTAGACGTGAGAAGAAATATTTTTAAGAAGATTTCTGCAGCAGTACTTTCATTAACTATGATAGTTGGGATGACTGGTGTAGTACCGGCAGCTGGACATGCTGCAAATGGAGCAAACATTGCTTCAAATATTAGTTGGGATTATTTTTCAGTAATTAGTTATGATGCTAATGGCAACTTAGATTCACATAGTGGACATGTAGCAGGAGAAGATGGTTCAAGAAAGCATCCATATTGCTGGTATCATGCATTAACACATATTAATACTGATAAATATCCAAATGGACAGGTCGCAGGAACAGACTTTGCAACTGAAGGCTGGGTAGCTGAAAGCACACCATCATCAGCAAGATTTTATGCAAAGAATACAGGCTGGGATGGTCAGTACAATGGACGTGATGGCTCATTAGTTGGAGATAACCAGTGGGGACTTAGAATGTTTACATCAGCAATGAATGTAGAAAAAGGACGTTCATATACTTTATCATTTAAATACACAAGCACTTTAAAGGGAAAGAAGACTATCTACGAAACAGATGCAAATGGTAAATATGTATTAGATTCTAACGGAGATAAGATTCCTAAAAAAGATGAAAAGGGAAACGAGATTCAGGAGAATAATTATAAAAAACATATTAATGTTAGTGTAATTAATCCGGCTAACAATAATGGATTAGAATTTTCAACAACAAGTGGCTGTACATCAGCAGGTTTCTTTGTTGCAGATTCACAAGTAACAGATCCACAGACTGTAACAGTTAAATTCACTGTTCCTTCAAATTATGCAGGTTCACAGGTTAAAGTTCAGTTCGCTTTAGGTTCATATGTTGTTTCATATCCTGATGAATTAGCTATGACAGGAAACTTCTCTGTATCTGACTTTAAGATTGCTGCAGGAACACAGTATTCTGTTAAATATACATATGGTTCAAAATCATATACAAAATATGTTAATGCAGGAGCAAAGACATCTTCATATGTATTCCCTGTAAAGGGCAAGACATTTTCAAAATTCACAAAGAACGGAAGCACATTTAGTCTTTCAACACCTATTACAGGAAACACTGTATTAAACTGTGTATATGTAAATACTCCAAAGCCAGCAAAGGCAAAGGTTAAATTTACAGCACAGAAGAAGAAGGTTAAATTAGCTTTAACAAAGATTAAGAATTGTGTAGGATACGAAATTAAGTATGCTAACAATAAGAAGATGAAGAAAGCTAAGACAAAGACTACAACTGCTAAGACATATACAATTAAGAAGTTAAAGTCAAAGAAGAAAGTATACATTCAGGTTAAGGGTTATAACTATGACTCAGCTGGACAGAAGGTATACAGCAGTAGAGTTCTTAAGAAAACTGTAAAGGTCAAATAATCAGGAATTAATTAAAATTTTAAACGAAAGGGCGGAAGGTTATATATATAAATAGCTTTACTGCCCTTTTTTTAGAATTGAAATGTTATGGAAAAGTGTTGAAGATGTACATATGCTAACAAGAAAGAGTATAAATATTTATTATCATACAATGAACCGGATTTAACATGGGAATCAAATCAGACACCTACAGCTATGATAAACAGATGGAGAGAAACAATCAGTTATAAGGGTAGCTTAAGATTAGGTTCACCTGCAACTGAAACATTCCAGATTAATTCAGATAAGTGGTGGACACCATTTTGGAATGGTTTATCAGCTTCTGATAAGAGCAATATGACTTTTATTGCGGTACATGCATATCAGCATTATTACAATAATAAAGAAACAGCTTTACAGTATTTACATGCAATAGATGAAATTTACGCAAATATTGGTAATCCTGCCGGTTATAATGCAAAGACATACAGTACAGCATACACAACAACTATTTCAGGTAGTGTTACTAAGCTTCAGAATAACAAGAGATACTATGCAAGAGCAAGAGCTTACAAAGTAATAAATGGCAAGAAATATTACTGCAAGTGGAGTTCTGTTGTTACAGCAAAAACAAAAAAAGTAAAAGTAAAAAAAGCAAAGAAAACTAAAAAGTCAAAAAAAACTAGCAAAAAGAAATAATTAAAGAGGCAAGAAATGATGAAGGGTTTAAAAAAAGTTATATCTTTGGTATTAGCAGTAGCTGTGGTGTTGTCTTTTAACACTGTAGTTATGAAAAATACCGTTAAAGCTGCTAATGTAGTTCCATTTCAGGTTACATCTCCAACAGCAAATAAGTTGGTGCCTGCCGGACACGTAACAATTACATGGTCTAACGGGAATAGTTATGGAACAGTAAAAAACTATACAGTTTACGTGGATGGCAAGAAGGAAACAACTACAACATCTACATCTTATGATTTTTATACAACAAAAGTAAACATTCATTCAGTTTGGGTAACAGCTCAAATGACAAATGGCAAATACATGGATACTGCTACAGTTAAGTTTAAAGTATCAAAGAAAGGTATTGCTGCCAGCAAGGCAATGGCAATTGAGTTGGAGCCGGATGATGTCCAGGCATCATGGTATTATAACTGGGGAACTCGTGAATTTAAACAGTTATCTGAATGTACAACACGGCAGGATAAGAATGAAATTGGTGTAAATTTTGCAAATCAGTTTAAGAAAATTGAATATGTGCCAATGGTGTGGTCATCAAATTCTTATTCAAACACATTAAGCAAGGTTCAGACAGCAAAAAATAATGGTTATAAAACTATATTAGGTTTTAACGAACCTGATTTTAAGGTTCAGGCAAATATGACTGTTGCAACAGCAATTAGTTGTTGGCCTGCATTTATGAATCAGGGAATGAGAGTTGGCTCACCGGCTACAGGAACATGGCCAACAATAAATACATGGTTCCAGAATTTTATGAGCCAGATAGACAGCAATTCAAGTTTAGATGTTGATTTTATAACAATACATTGTTATCCTGAAAATTATGCGGGAAAAGACGGTGCAAACTGGTTCTTAACAAATGTTGTTGAAGCTTGTTGGAATAAGTATCACAAGCCAATTTGGATAACAGAATTTTCTCCACAGGGACAGTATGTAACAAAGTCAGGAGAGGCAGAGTTTATTAAAACAGCACTTGAAGGTTTAGATAAGATGGACTATGTTGAAAGGTATTCAGCATTCTCATTTGATGGTGCAGGAACAAACAAGAGCACTATGAATTGTGCGCTATGGTATCATTCAACAGGAGCTTTTACAGAGGCAGGAAAGGCTTATTGTAATTATGGTAATCCAACAACTGAATATGTTGCAGGAAATGCTGTAAATCAAAACAGAAAGATTTATATCGGCTCAAATACAACAACTCCTAGCGTTGTAAAACCAGCTAAGGCAAAAATAAAATCTGTAAAAAACATTAAAACAAGAAAGATTAAACTTACTTTAAGCAAAACAAAGAATGCTAAAGGTTATCAGATTAAGATTTGTGATAACAAAAAGTTTTCAGGCTACTGGACAAAGAACATAACAAAGAGAACTTATACATTTAAGAAAATGGATAAGAAAACAACTTATTACTTTAAAGCCAGAGCTTACACAAAGAAGGGGAGCACAAAGATTTACGGAGCTTGGAGCAACACAAAGAAGGTTAAAGTTAAAAAATAATGAAATTACTAAGGAAAATACAAAAATAAGACTTAAAACAAATTTTTATACCTTGTAAAATTTCATAAAACATTTTAAAATGTAATAAGATTTTTAGAAAAGGGTTATATTAGCCCTTTTCTTTTTTGAAAAAATTACAAAATAAAATGAAGAGGACTTAATATGAACAACAGGAAAAGAAACGTTATAATTGGAATTATTTTAATACTTTTAGTAGTATTGGTAGGTGCCATTGCTGGAACAAGCATTGCCACAAAGAATAGAAAAAATAAAATAAACAAAAATAAAAGTAAATGGAAAACTGAGGCGGTTATTTCACCTGAAAAAGGAAGTTTACAACCGGCAGGTTATATTACAATAAACTGGAAGTCTGCAGATAAAATGGGACGTGTACATAAGTATCAGATATATGTAGATGATAAGAAGCAGGGAGAAGTTTCAGGCAATAAGACAACTTTTGAATATTACACTACAAAAGTATCAATTCACAAAGTATATATTAAAGCAATATTAGACCACGGAAATGAAGTTAATTCTGATGTTTTTGGATTTTATGTTAATAAAAAAGGCTTTTGTATGAACAAGGATATGGCAGAACATGTAAATGCTGATCACTGGAACGTTTCCTGGTATTACAATTGGGCTTTGTCAAAACATAATTATACGTCATTTCAAAAATTACAATATGTGCCAATGTTTTGGACAACTGCGCCTACTGATAAAGATCAGGCTGAAGTATTGAAATTGCGTGGATATAAGTATGTTTTGGCATTTAATGAACCAGATAGAGCAGATCAGTCAAACATGAGTGTAGATGATGCTGTTAATGGGATGAAATCCATATTGAATCAGGGCTTAATCGTAGGTAGCCCTGCCGCATCAGTTTGGCCTTCAGCTTCAGAAGAATGGTTTCAGCCTTTTATGAAAAAAATGAAACAGGAAAAAATGGATGATGACATGGCGTTTTTAGCATTGCATCACTACTGGAATTGGCATACAAAAGAGGGAGCAGAAGCCTTTTTGAAAATAATAGATGAAACCTGGGAAATGTACAAAAAGCCAATTTGGATTACAGAGTTTGCTCTGAGCGGTGTGCCTGCATGGACTAAACAGACAAGACAGTCTGCAATTGATTATATGAAAATTGTTTTGCCTGAATTGGACAAGAGAGATTATGTGGAGAGATACGCATGGTTTTCATTTGAACCGACAGATTATAAAAACGGTGGTTCTTCATTAATTAATTCATATAAGGGAAAAATAACACAGTTAGGCTACGAATATCAGAAATTGGGAGTGCCTGAGGGCTATGGTAAAAAAGGTCAGGTTTTACAGGAAAAGAACCCTAACGACGATATTATTAAATAGTAGAATGTTAATACAGAATTCAAAGTTTTTCCAGCCCAGTGTGCAAAATGACATTGCACAAATACAGGTGGAAAAAGATGTTTTGATGCCATAATCTAAATAGAAATATATTTTAATATTTATTAAATAAATCAGAAAAGCTGAATATAATATTTATATATACAGTTTGTATAGGTATATTTATTTAGAATAATGAAGAATAGAAAACAAAATTTTATAATTCAAATACCATAGTGTTGGGTTGACACTATAGGGTCACAGTGATATTATTAATACAGTTAATATAGTAGAGGTTGCACCGGTTATTAGTAGTACATAGGATGTCCCGGAGACAGAAGATTGTGTACAAAAGGAAGTGGTGCCGAAGGGTGGATATCCGGAATATTTACTCTGGGCATATGGTTAATAGTCATATGACTGTCATCAATTGATGAAGAGCTAATTGATGGAGGGCTACTTATAAGTATTATATTGAATTCTTATAAGGAGCTTAGATTTAAGCTCCTTTTACTATGCTTAACAAAATAATACATATTTTTTAGGAGGAAATGTAAAATGGCTATTTTTACAGGTGCAGGTGTAGCAATTATTACACCGTTTAATGAGGATGATACTGTTAATTATGAAGAATTCGGAAGAATTATTGATGATCAGATTGCTAATAGTACAGATGCAATTATTGTATGTGGTACAACAGGTGAATCATCAACAATGCCTGACGAAGAACACGTTTCAGTTATAAAATATTGTGTAGATAAGGTTGCAGGAAGAGTTCCTGTTATTGCAGGTACAGGTTCAAACTGTACAAGAGAAGCAGTTAATATGTCAAAGAAGGCAGAAGAAGTTGGAGCAGACGGACTTCTTTGTGTAACACCATATTACAACAAATGTACTCAGGACGGCTTATATGAATATTACAAGGCTATTTCAGATGCAGTTAATATTCCAATTATTATGTACAATGTACCAAGCAGAACAGGTACAACAATCCAGCCTGAAACAGCAGTTAGAATTGCAAAGGAAGTTAAGAATGTAGTTGCTATTAAGGAAGCTTCAGGAAATATTTCAGCAGTAGCTAAATTAGCATCACTTGCTAATGGCTGTATTGATATTTATTCAGGAAATGATGATCAGGTATTACCAATTCTTTCACTTGGTGGAAAAGGTGTAATTTCAGTTTGGTCACATGTTGCACCAAAGAAAGTACATGACATGGTTTATGCATTTTTAGATGGAGACATTGAAACAGCTCAGAAGTTACAGTTAGAAGCAATCGATGTTATCGGCGCTTTGTTCTGTGAAGTAAATCCAATTCCTGTAAAGGCAGCAATGAACATGCTTGGTTATAAGGCAGGAACAGTTAGAGCACCACTTACAGAATTAACAGATGCTCATAAGGAAGTATTAAAGAAAGCATTAAAAGACTATGGTGTATTATAAATAGCAGGATAATATGGCAAATATACAAAGGATATATTGCCAAAAAAATAATTCTTTTTGCAAATGCAAAGGGATTATAGGTAATGGAGGAGAAAATGGTAAATGTAATAATGCATGGCTGTAATGGCAAGATGGGTAGAGTTATTACAGACTTAATTAGTAAAGATGAAGATGTACAGATTGTAGCTGGAATTGATGCTTATACAGGTATTGCAAATGATTATCCTGTGTTTAAGTCAATAAAGGAATGTGATGTTAAGGCTGACGCAATAATTGATTTTGCGGTAACAGCAGCTATTGATGATCTATTAGATTATGCAGTTGAAACAAAGACACCTGTTGTTGTATGTACAACAGGTTTGTCTGCACAGCAGTTAGACAAGGTTAATGAGGCTAGCAAAAGTGTAGCAGTCCTTCGTTCAGCAAACATGTCTTTAGGAATTAATACATTAATGAAAGTATTAAAAATCGCTACAGATGTTTTAGCTGATAGAGGATTTGATATTGAAATCGTAGAAAAACATCATAATCAGAAGGTTGATGCACCAAGCGGAACAGCACTTGCGTTAGCAGATTGCATCAATCAGGAATTAAATAACGAATATGATTACACATACGATAGAAGTAATGTTCGTGAAAAGAGAAAGAAGAACGAAATTGGAATTTCAGCAGTTAGAGGTGGTACAATTGTAGGTGAACACGAAGTTATTTTTGCCGGAACTGATGAAGTAATCGAAATTAAACATACAGCTTACTCAAAAGCTATATTTGCCAAGGGGGCAATTGATGCTGCAAAATTCCTTGCAGGAAAAGAAGCGGGCATGTACAACATGGCAGATGTAATTGATTAATTTTTGTTGTATAAAATTAAATAAAATGAAAATAATAACTTCATAAAGAAACTGTTAGAAAACAGTGTAAATTATGGAGGTTAGAAATGAAATATTTACGAAATTACTTATTAGTATTAACACTTATGTTGTCAGTATTTACATTTGTTGGATGTGGCAACAATGACAATGAAACAACTACAGTTGAGTCAAATACAACTGACAATAATCAGAGTACAACAAATAACATGAATAATAACACAGATAACAATGGAAATAACAATAATGGTAACGATAATAATGGCGTTATTGATGATATTGGCGATGACATTGAAGATGGTGTAGATGATATTGTTGACGACATTGATGGTAATGATAACGACACAACACAGTCAAACAAAAAGAATAATACAAACAACACAAAGAATAATACAACAAAGAAAAATACAAACAAAAATAATACAACTAAATAGTGTAAATAATATTAATTAAAAACCAACTTCGAAAAGTTTAATCTTATTATATTGAAAAATATAACAGAATTAAATTCAAGAAGTTGGTTTTTTGCAATATTTCCTAATATAAAACATATAATATTATGAAAAAATATTTTTAGGAATAATATGGCATATAAAATAATAATTGATCCGGGACATGGTGGAAGTGATTCGGGTGCAACTTATAATGGCAGACAGGAAAAAGATGATGCCCTTAGAATGGCAATGGCTGTAGGGGATTTACTAAAAAATGCAGGCTTTGATATAGTTTATACAAGAACAACAGACGTTTATAATACGCCCTTTGAAAAAGCAACAATTGGAAATGAAGCAGGCGGGGATTTGTTTGTTTCATTTCATAGAAATTCCTCCCCAACGCCTAACACATATGGTGGAGTTCAGGCTTTAGTGTATAATGATTCAGGTTTTAAGGGAACTTTGGCAAGAAATATTAATGAAAATCTTGTGGCGCTTGGTTTTGAAGACAAGGGCGTTGTGGAACGACCAAATTTGGTAGTTTTGAAAAGGACTAAAATGCCGGCTGTTCTTTTAGAACTAGGTTTTATTAATTCAGATAAAGATAATCAGTTATTTGATGAAAAGTTTAATGAAATAGCTCAGGCAATAGCGGATGGTATAATTGACACCCTAAATTCAAATGGAATAACAGCCTCTCAAATGTCAAGATATACTGTTCAGGTAGGGGCGTTTAGAAATCCTTTGTTGGCAAACAGACAGGCAAATGAACTTAAAATGCAGGGCTTTCCTGTTAATTTGATAGTTGAACGGGGACTTATAAAAGTGACAGTTGGCAATTATAGAAATTTAGATAATGCTGTTGCAACTGAACAGCGACTAAGAGCTTTAGGGTACAATACATTCGTAAGAACAATATAATAAATGTATATTTGAATTAGAATGTTATAATGAAATCGTTCAAATGAACAATTTATGGTATTAGGGCATTATAACAAATGGGTTATAGAATTGGAATGTTCAAATAAATGGGTCGTTGATATTAAAATAATATAATGTTACAATTAGCACAGTAATGTTTAGATAAAAATATGGATTGTAAATTACAATGTACAAAGCAGTAATCAGGATTTGGGTGTTTTGGCACCCAAATCCTAATAGGAAATACTAAAGAAATTTCCTATTCCATAAAGAAACAAATTGGGTAGAAAGGAGAATAGTCCATTTAAAAAGAGTGGATTATATTTAAAATGAATAACGGATTTATAAAGGTAGCTGCCGCTACACCAAAAATAAAAGTTGGCGACTGTAAACACAACGCAGTGGAAATATGTTCATTAATAAGAGAAGCTTATAGAAATAAAACACAGTTAATTGTTTTTCCTGAATTATGTATTACAGGATATACAGCTGGGGATTTGTTTTGGCAAAAGGCACTTTTAGATAATGCAATGAAGGCACTTATTGAAACTATTGTTCCATATACAGAGGACAAGGAAATTATTGCAATAGTTGGTTTACCAATGATTTTTAAGAGTAAATTATATAATATGGCTGCAGTTGTATATGATGGTGAAATAATGGGCTTTGTACCTAAAACATATATTCCAAACTATTCAGAATTTTATGAGGGAAGACATTTTTCGTCAGGTAAAGGTGTTGAAGGCTTAAAAGATATAACATACAGAAATATTAATGATGATTCATTTATCTCAGGTTCTTATATTTTAAAAAACTTTAAGTTAGAGTCACAGGAAGAATATGACGATGAATATGATGACGAGTACGATGAGGAGTTTGATGAGACAGAGGATACAGTTTCTGTTGGAACGAATCTTTTATTTAAGTGTGTTAATTTTGATAATTTTACATTTTCAATAGAAATATGTGAGGATTTGTGGGTTCCAAATCCACCAAGTACAAATCATGCAATAGCAGGGGCTACAGTAATTGCTAATTTATCAGCCAGTGATGAAACAGTTGGAAAAGATACTTACAGAACAGGTCTTGTAACAGGTCAGTCCGCAAGAACTTTATCAGCGTACATATATGCTGATGCAGGAGAAGGAGAATCAACTACTGATTTGGTTTTTGCAGGTCATAACATTATTGCAGAGAATGGAGCAATTATTGCCCAGTCAGATAAATTTACCAATGGCATTACTTATGGTGAAATTGATTTGGACAAGATTGCTGCTGAAAGAGCAAGAATGACAACATTTGTGTCAGGTCAGGATATTGACAGCGAATATGAAGAAATTGAAATATATTTAGAGGAAGAAAAATTTGATTTCAGTAGAGTAATAGACAATGCACCGTTTGTTCCATCAAACGAAAGTGAAAGGGACAAGCGTTGTGAGGAAATTCTTTCCATTCAGACAATGGGCTTAAAGAAACGATTAGAGCATACTAATTGCAAAAATGCAGTTGTTGGAATTTCAGGTGGCTTGGATTCAACACTTGCCCTTCTTGTTACGGTAAGAGCTTTTGATAGTTTAAATATTGATAGAAAAGGAATTATTGCTGTGACAATGCCAGGCTTTGGAACAACTGACAGAACTTACAACAATGCCTTAAAAATGATAGAAAAATTAGGTTGCACTCTTAAGGAAGTAAATATTGCTGAAGCTGTGAAGTTACACTTAAAACAAATTGGACATGATATAAATATACATGATGTAACTTATGAAAATGCTCAGGCAAGACAGAGAACATATTTGTTAATGGATTTTGCCAATGAATATAATGGCATGGTTATCGGTACAGGCGATATGTCAGAGTTGGCATTAGGCTGGGCTACTTATAATGGTGATCATATGTCAATGTATGGTGTCAATGCAGGAGTTCCAAAAACATTGGTTAGACATTTAGTTAAATACTTTGCAGATACAACAGAAGAAAAGGAACTTGCAAAAGTATTATTTGATGTACTTGACACACCTGTCAGTCCTGAACTTTTACCACCAAAAGATGGCAAGATTTCACAGAAAACTGAGGATTTGGTAGGACCATACGAGTTACACGATTTCTTCTTATATTATGTTTTAAGATATGGCTATAATCCAAAGAAAGTATTGTTCTTAGCCAATGAAGCTTTTAAGGGCATATATGATAAGGAAACAATATTAAAGTGGCTTAAAACATTTTATAGAAGATTCTTTTCACAGCAGTTTAAGAGAAGTTGTTTGCCTGATGGTCCAAAAGTTGGTTCAGTTGCAGTATCACCTAGAGGGGATTTGCGAATGCCAAGTGATGCCTGCGTAAGACAATGGTTAGAAGAATTGGAATAGCAGATTTATTAATATAATCACAAGAAGAATATAATTATAAATATTTTAAAAGAAATAAAAGGATGAGGCATTTTTGTCTCATCCTTTTTGGTAAAAAAGAGGTAACAAATAAGAAAAATAGGAAATTATAAATAAACTATAATAAATCAAACATAGGAGGGTTATTTTTTTCCTTTGTTTATAGTGTCCACAATTGCATCATACAACATGGTATATGTATACTTGCTGTCTTTAGAGAATTTTACGTTTTTAACTGACTGACTGTCAACAATCTGATTTGCAATATCATCAAAGGCTGGCTGTACCAGTGGATACATTGTGGAGATTGTATCGCTTACGTTAGTGACGGTAATGGCATTTATGTGATTGTTATCAAGGGTAACGGATATTTCCATAGGATTACCATTTAATGTAACTTGGGAAGTGTAAACTCCAGCTTCATATTGGCTATTGGTAGTTTTGGTTTCTTTTTCTCCTTGGTTTTTATTACAAAACATAAATATCAAAGATATTATCAGTACAATACCAAGGAGTACAAACACAAGGGTATAAATAAGCTCCTTTAAATGAAATACCATAAATTTTGGACTTTTTCCCATAATGACTCCTTAAAAAATATTTTATATTTAAGTTTATTAAAAGGAATGAGAAAGTATACATGAAAAAACAATATTATTAAAATAAATAGCTTATAAATTAAAAAAAGATACATTAAAGTACGCTGTAATTTGGTATACTATAATAGTGCAAGAAATTTGCTTATTAAAAGATTATGGCAGTATATCATTGTACAATAATATTTAAGGATAGCATCACAAAAATAAAAAAGATAAAGTTATTATAAAAATGTAAAAATTATAAAAGATGATTAAATAAGAGGTATATGTATGGCATTACAATTAATTTTGGGACGAGCAGGTTCAGGAAAATCTTATACTTTAATTCAGAAAATTATAAGCCTTTCAATGAAGATGGAAGATAAGAATTTTGTGGCAGTTGTACCTGAACAATATTCAATGGAAACTCAAAAAGAAATATTAACATTACATCCTAATCATGGGTGCTTCAACATAGAAGTTACAAGTTTAACGAGACTTGCTTACGCAATATTTGAAGAACTGGGAGTTAATGACTTAAATGTTATGGATGATTTGGGTAAGACTCTTGTAATTAGAAAGGTTTTAGAAGATTGCAAAGATAATCTTTATGTTTACAAAAACAAAGTAAAAATGATGGGCTTTACCGACAAGGTGAAAACGCTTATATCTGAGTTTAGACAGTATAGCATTAATCAGGAGAGCCTTAATGACATTGAAGGAAAAATAGAAGATTACCCTACACTTAAATTAAAAATAAAGGATTTGGAAATTATAAATAATGAATTTAATAAGTTTATAGAAAATAGGGCAATAACAAACGAAGATTTGTTAAGTCTTCTTTGTGAATACATTCCTAAGTCAGAATATGTAAAGAATACATACTTTTATTTTGACAGTTTTACAGGCTTTACACCAATCCAGTACAAAGTCATAGAACAGTTATTAAAATACAGCCCTCATGTTTCCTTGGCAGTAACTTTGCCTGAAGAACAGGTTGATTTTAAAGGTTATGACCCAATGGAACTTTTTAGCTTAAGTAAGGAAACAATTGTAAAGATTAGAGAACTGGCTATTAAGAATTCTGTTGAAATTGAACCTAATATTGTAATTGACTTAGAGCGTAATCAGGCTCAAAAAGAAAATTCAAGATTAGGCAATCTGGCAAAGCCATTAGCTTTTGTGGAAGAAAATATATTTAGAAACACAAAGAAAACTCAATATAAGGAAAGCAATGACAATATAAGAATTTATGCCTTAAATAATCCGAAAGGAGAGGCAGAATATGTTGCAGGTGAAATATCTAAATTAATTAAAAGCGGTGATTACAGATATAATGACATAGCTGTTATTGCAGGGGATATAGAAAGTTACCATAAGTATATAGAGCAGGCATTTGAAAAATATGATTTGCCATGTTTTATTGACCACAAGGAGGACATTCTTGCAAACAAATATGTTGACGGGATTCTTGCCGTATTAGATGTAATTAATAAGGATTTTTCTCATCAGACAGTTATGCGATTTGTTAGATTAAAATTTATGGAATTAGATGAAAATATGTGCGACATATTTGAAAACTATATTTTGAAATCTAATAGAAGAGGATATAGAAGTTACGTTAAGAACTGGGAGAAAGTATATCCATTTATGGAAGAAGGACATATAGAAATTGTTAATACAATTAGAGAACAGATAGTAGAAGGATTACAGGAACTTAGGGATGAGTTTATCAAAAAAGACGCAACAGTTTTTGAAAGAACCAAAGCAGTATATTTGTTTACTGTAAAACATAACATACAGGACAAAATACAGAAAAAAGCAGAAGAATTTAGGGAGAAGAAGGTTGTTGCACTGGAAAAAGAATATAGCCAAATATATGAATCAGTAATTAATGTTTTTGATAGATTAGTTGCCTTAATGGGTGATGAGATTGTAACTACAGAAGAATATAACGATATTTTAGAAGCAGGACTTTCTCAGGTAAAAATAGGAATTATTCCACCGGGAATCGATACAATTATGGTGGGTAATATTGAGAGAACCAGATTAAAGGACACCAAAAAAATATTATTTTTCCTTGGTATGAATGATGGTATTGTTCCTAAAAACAGCACTCCTGGGGGTATTATAACTGATAGTGAGAGAGACATATTAAAGTCTAAGGATTACAAATTAGCACCAACTACAAGGGAAAATATTTTTAAACAGAGAATATATTTATATTCATTATTTGCCAAACCATTAGAACAGATTGTTTTATGTTACAGCAAGTCAGACAGTGATGGTTCAACTTTAAGAAAATCATATATAATTGGAATACTGGAAAAAATGTTTCCTAATATGAAAGAAAAGCATTTTGAGGAAATAGAAATTCCGGTAAGCCACATTACTAACAAAAAAGTTGCCTTACAGTATGTTGCTGAAAACATTAATGCATATAGAAATGGCGAAGACAATCCGAGATTTAATTATTTAAGTAAGATTTTATTGTCGGATAAGTCAACTGCAAAAATAATGAATTTAATATTAGAAGGTGGATTTTATAATAATAACAGGAATGACTTAATGAAAGAATATGCAAAAAAATTATATGGTATTCCTGGTAATATTGGTATAACAAGACTGGAAAATTATGCTAAATGTGCTTATTCACAGTTCCTTTCTTATGGTTTGAAATTAAAGGAAAGAGAAAAATTTTCAATAGAGGCTTATGATATTGGAAATCTTTATCATATAACTATACAGAAGTTTTTTGAAATGGTGAATAGCAAGCAGCTTCAGTGGAAGGAAATTAATGATGAGAAAAGCAGTGAGTTAATTAAAAAAGCAGTGAAATACACTTTTGAAAAATATGATAATGAAGCCCTTGAAGGTTCAGCAAGAAATGCTTTTATAACTAATCAGGTAAAAGAAATAGCTGAGAAAACTGTTAAGGTGTTAATAAATCATATTAATCATGGAAAATTCAAACCGGCAGAATATGAAATACCATTAGAGCATGGAATTGTAGATAGAATTGACACTTATGAAACCGATGATAAGTTATATGTAAAGGTTATTGACTATAAGTCATCAGAAATGGTTTTTGACATTACAAAAGCTTATAATGGAATTCAAATGCAGTTATTAGTATATATTAATGATGCAATAAATTACGAAAAGAAGAAAACATCCAAAGAAATTTTACCGGCAGCAGGACTTTATTTTAATATTAGAGATCCATATATGAATATAAGTGGAACAAATGACTTAATTAATATGCATAGGGATGTTAATAAAGAGGATACAAGAACTGATGAAGAAATTTTAAAGGAAATAGTTTTCAAACAGCAATTACCAAAATTCCAAATGACAGGAATTGTATGTGACAGTAAGGAAGTTATAGATGCTGTAGATGAAGATGTAGAGAAAAACAATGAATCAAAGATTGTAAAAGTATCTTATGACAAATCAGGCAATCCAAAGAAAACAAGTCAGATTTTAGATGAACAAACATATTCGAAACTAATCAAGCATGTATCAAACAAAGCAGATGAGTTAAAGAATGATTTGCTTAGCGGTAAGATTTCAATCAACCCAATAGAGGAACAGTGCAGATATTGTAGCTATAAGGGAATATGCAGATTTGATCAGGCATTGGGAGATAAATACAGACAATTAGAAAGTGTTTCTTTTGGAAATATAGGAGAGTTATTAAATGAAGTGGACAGATAAGCAGTTAGATATTATAAATACCAGAAATCGTAATATTCTTGTTTCTGCGGCAGCAGGTTCCGGAAAAACAGCAGTATTGGTTGAGAGAATTGTAAGCCTTATTACAGATGAGAGTGAAAACGTTGATGTAGACCAGTTACTTGTTCTTACATTTACAAGGGCAGCAGCTTCAGAAATGAAAGAGCGATTGAGAGAGAGACTTGAAGAATTACAGGAAAGTAATAATAATGACAATATTGTAAAACAATTAACTTTGCTAAATAATGCAACAATAACTACAATTGACAGTTTTTGTGGAAAAGTAGTCAAAGAAAATTTTGATAAAATTGATTTAGATCCTAATTATAGAATTGCTGAAGAAATAGAAGTAGAATTAATGAAAAACGATATTCTCAACAATATTTTGGAAGAATACTATGAAGAAGGTTCGGAAGAATTTTTAGAGTTGGCAAGAAAATATTCAGTTGGGAAGGTAAACGACAGAATATTTAACATTGTAGATACAATTTATAAAAAGGCTAAAGGGGAAATTAATCCGATTCTTTGGGTTAACAATCTAAAAAACAAATATAAGTTTAACAATTTAGATGACATATTAAACGGAGAAGTATATGGGTATGTTTTTAAGTCAACAGTAGACCAGTTAAACAAATGCAGGGAAGATTTACAAAAAGCAATAGAGATTTCTGAAATGGATGATGACTTAAAGAGTTTTGGACAAAATTCAAAAGATATGTTGGTAGAAATTGATCATTTATTGGAGCAAAAAGATTTTAAATCTTTAGCTAAATATTACGAGAAACTTACGTTACCAAGATTATCGACAGTAAGAAAAGGTAATCCTGAATTAAAGTTAAAGGTAAAAACAATAAATTCTTCAGTAAAAGCAACCGTCGAAAATCTTAAGGATTTGTACTTTACAGAACCGATTGACGAGATTTATGAAGACTTGGTTAATTGCAGAGAAACAATAGATATATTATGCGAGATTACAATAAAACTTATTGAAAGATTTACAGCGGAGAAAAGAGAAAAGAGAATTGCAGACTTTGACGATATTGCTCACATGGCACTTAATATTTTAAATGACATAGATGGCAATGGAAAGTTACAGCCAACAAAAGTGGCAAAGGATATGTCCAAAAACTATAAAGAAATTATGATTGACGAGTATCAGGACAGCAACTATGTTCAGGAAGCAATTTTAACAAGTGTTTCAAAAGGCTATGGCATTAATAATATGTTTATGGTTGGGGATGTTAAGCAGAGCATCTATCGTTTTAGAAATGCAAAACCTCAGTTGTTCCTTGAGAAGTTTTATTCTTATGAAGAAGACTTGCAGGCAGATAATTGTCTGATTACGCTAGATCAGAACTTTAGAAGTAGAAAGGAAATAATAGACAGTGTAAATTTCTTATTTGACAGAATAATGACTCCTAATTTCGGTGACATTGATTATCAAAAAGGACACAGACTTTCTTTGGGAGCACAGTATGAGAAGATTCCTGAAAGACAGGATAATAGAACAGAATTTATCGGTATACAAACCGGCTCAAAAGAAAAAGAGGCTACATTTGTAGCATCTAAAATCAGGGAATTAACGGACCCGCAAAATGGCTTTATGGTTCAGGGAAAAGATGGAAAAATGCGACCTGCCCAGTACAAGGATATAGTTATTTTAATGCGTAGTGTAAAAAGCAATGCAGGCATATATGTTGAGCAGCTTATGAATATGGGAATTCCTGCATACGCAGATTCTAAGAGCGGATTTTTTGATTCAATGGAAGTGGAAACAATTATGAATATGCTTACCATAATTGATAATCCAAGACAGGATATACCATTAGTATCTGTACTTACAAGCGCTATGTTCAATTTTACAGATGACGAACTTGCAGTAATTAAGGGAGACAGCCGGAAGATTTCATTTCTTGATTCCTTATTGACTTATCAGGAAACAGGAGATGATTCAAATCTTGTTAAGAAAATTTATGATTTCTTTAAGGAACTTAATTATTACAGAAAACTGGATTATAAGAATTCTGTATATGAAATTATAAATGAAATATTAGAAAGAACAGGATTCCAATATTATGTATCAGCCTTAAGCAACGGAAAGAGAAGATATTTAAATATTGAAAGCTTAAAGGAGAAGGCTGCAAACTATGAAAAAACAAGTTACAGAGGACTTTTTAACTTTGTAAGATATATTGAGAAGATTAAGGAGTTAGACAGTGACCAGGGGGAAGCATCAACAGTTAATGAAAATGATAACATTGTAAGAATACTTTCAATTCATAAAAGTAAAGGTTTGCAGTTCCCTATTGTTTTCATTTGTGACACTTCAAGTAACTTCGTTGCAGATGCAGGAACTGTAGATATAAGTGACAATGGCTATGCAGCAGTAGATGCCATTTTTCCAGATGTCAAACTAACCGTTACACCTACATATAGAAAGTATGTAAAGGATTTAAACAAACAGGAAAGTCGTATGGAGTATTTACGTCTTTTGTATGTTGCATTAACAAGAGCCAAGGAAAAGCTGATTATAACAGGACGTGTTGGAAGCAAGTATGAAAAGGAATGTGAGGAAATCATTAATTCAGAAGATGCTCCACTAACTTATAATCAGATAATGAACAACAGCTCTTTCTTTAAATGGATGCGATTTGTATATTTAAAGAATCAGGTTTTAGTTAATAACAGTTTTGTAACTGAAGATGAAATATCGGAAAATGAAGTAGATCAAATGGTAAAATCTGAATTAAAAAAGATGTTACTTGAAACATGGAATAATGCGGAAGTACCAAAGGATGTTTACGACAGACTTATTAAAGATTTTAATTTTGAATATCCTTATATTGAAGATATTAACCTTTGTTCAAAAGCTAGTGTAACTGAACTAAAAAAAGAAAGTATGGCAGATGAAGAAGCAGAAGATTCTTTAGACAAAATCTTTCAAAAAACTTCTGTTCATAAAGAGACGGAAATTGTTCCACAGTTTATGAAAGAGGACAAGGAGTCTTCGGATAGAATATATGGAGCAGAGCGAGGCACAGCATATCATAGAGTTTTTGAATTAATGGATATAGAAAACAAAGAATATTCAAAAGATATAATTACTAATATGATACAGGCTCAAATTGACAGCAAATTATTAACTAAGATTCAGGGAGAGGCTGTTAATCCTTATGATATTTTAAATTTCACAAAAACAAAGGTTTTTGAAAGAATGGCTAAGGCAAAGGAAAGTAATCAGTTATATAGAGAACGACAGTTTCTTTTAGGAGTACAGGCAAAGGAAATTAAGGAACACTCAAACTCAGATGAGTTAATGATTATTCAGGGTATTATTGACGTATGCTTTATAGAGGATGACAGGTATGTGATTTTAGATTATAAGACAGACAATGTTGACTCAATGGATGAATTAAAGCATAGATATAGGAAACAGTTAGAATGTTACAAATTAGCCCTTGAAAAAATCACAGGAAAAAAAGTTTCTGAAATGATAATTTATTCTGTAAAATTGGGAGAAGAAATGGCTATATAAAGAATTATTTTGTAAAACTAAGAAGAGACTACATAAAAGAATATGTAGACTAATAGGTAAAGAATATAAATAATTAGATACAAGCAAAATATAAAGTTTAAAGGAGGCAGGTGTAATTCTAAGCATTACCGGAATTATACGATAATATATGAACATACCAAAATATTTGCAAAAAGGAGATACCATTGGGGTTACTGCAACATCTGACGGTATTGTAAATGAATTAAAGAAAAAAAGAGTAGAGAATGCAATGAGACAATTATCTGACAGGGGTTACAATGTAATTGCTACAGATAATCTTTTCAAAAGTGATGCAAGAGGCTGTAGTGGTACAGGAGCTGAAAGAGGAAAAGAAATAAATGAATTAATACATAATCCTAATGTTAGAAGCATTATGTCTGCTGCAGGTGGAGATTATTGTATGGAAATGCTTGAATACATTGATTTTGAGTATTTAAGTAAGGATCCAAAATGGTTTCAAGGGTTTTCTGATAATACATGCATAGTTTATCCTTTAGTTACTAAGTATGATACAGCAGCAGTCTATGGATGTCATGTCGGAGATTTTGGGATGAAACCATGGCAGAAACCTGTAGAGGATGCTTTAGGTGTTATTGAAGGGACAACAAAGAAGCTTAATTCCTACGATAATTTTGAAGATGAGAGACATGAGTATGTAAGTGGCTATGAGGGCTATTGTGCAGACAAAGAAGTTAGGTGGGTAAACGGTCGTATGGAAGATGAAATTAGTATGACAGGAAGATTGATAGGTGGCTGTTTAGACGTAATTGTTTTTCTGTTAGGAACAAGCTATGATGGTACGGAAGAATTTATAAATAAGTACAATTCTGATGGTATAATCTGGAATCTTGAAAGTTTCAATATGGAGGACACCACGATTATTACTCACCTTTGGCAAATGAAAGAAAAGGGGTATTTTAAATATGCTAATGGATTTATTTTTGGCAGACCGTTAATGTACAACTCTTGGAGCAACAGAACTTATGAAGATGCAGTGATGTCAGTTTTAGGTGACTTAGATGTACCAATTATATTTAACAGTGATATTGGACACAAAGGCCCACAGTTCCCAATCATAGAAGGAGCTAAGGCAAAAATAATCAGTAGTAATGGAAAGGGAATTCTTGAATATATTTAAAAAAAGATATTTTCGAGTTTTAAATGAATGAAAAACAGGATAACCAACTTAATATAGCTTTGGAGACTCCATTGGAGCAATTGGAAAAATCCCGAGAATTATCAGCAGGTTATAATGTGGAAAATGATTCCTGGGATTTAATTATCAAATATTTCGGAGACATAGGCACAATTGAACCTTTAGTTAATAGAATAAAACCTTTATCAGGTGGCTATGCAACTGCTAATGCAAACAGAATTTTTGTAGATGAAATAGCAAATCTTCCAAACGTAATATTTGTGGAAAAACCAAAGAATCTGGAATTTGCTGTTTTAAACGGAAAAAGACAATCCTGCATAAATGAAGTTCAAAATGATTATTTTCAGCTGGATAATGAAACAGAGCCAGGTAACGAAGTACAGCCAAATAATGAAACACAGTCAAATATCAGACGTCAAATAGGAATAGATGAAGAATTCTTTTTTAATAATAAGACACCGTTATTCGGCAGAGGTGTTCTTGTTGGCATAATTGACAGTGGAATTGATTTTACAAACAATGCCTTTATAGATGAAAATGGTAATACAAGAATATTAAGGTTGTGGGACCAGCAAACGAACAGGGTATATACAAGTGAAGACATTAATAGAGCCTTGGAAAGCAATAATCCTTATGGGATAGTTAATTCAAGAGATGTATCAGGTCATGGAACACATGTTGCAGGTATAGCAACAGGTAATTTTGCCACAGACAAAAACAATAATTTAGGAATTGCAACAAGAAGTGATTTAATAGTGGTAAAAATGTCTGTGGATAATGAAAATTCATTTCCAAAAACTAATCAGTTAATGGAAGGCGTTGACTTTATTATAAAAGAAGCGAACATTCTGGAGAGACCGGTTGTAATAAATATTAGTTTTGGAAACACATACGGTTCACATGATGGAACCTCTTTGCTTTCAACATATTTGGATAATGTTGTAGACAGTAATAGGGCAGTTATTGTTGTTGGAACAGGTAACGAAGGGGGAAGTTCAGGCCATAGCGGAGGGTATTTGGAGCAGGAACCTGTAGAAGTGGAACTTCAAATATCAAATTATGAGAGAGCATTTGGCATACAAATTTGGAAAAATTATGTTGATAAATACGAGGTTAGTCTAATATCTCCATCAGGCGAAAGTACATCAATATTTAGCAGGGAAGGATACATTTATAAGCAACATTTGGAAAACACAAATATAAACGTTTTATATGGAACGTCAAAACCTTATAGTATTTTTCAGGAAATATATATTAGTTTAATTCCACAAAATAATTACATTGATGCAGGAATTTGGAAAATAAAATTATTTCCTAATAGAATTGTAACTGGACGATATGACATGTGGCTTCCAGGCCAGGAGAAAATTAATACGAATACAAAATTTTTAAGACCTGATCCATATACAACGCTTACAATTCCTTCTGCAACTAATAAGGTAATATCTGTAGGGGGCTATAACGGAAGAGATGACAGCATTGCTACTTTTTCAGGAAGAGGATATACAAGAGAGTACAATATGGTGAAACCTGACATTGTTGCACCGGCTGTAAATATTGTGTCAGCATCCAATAATGGAGGAATAACAGTAAAAAGTGGAACTTCAATGGCTGCACCTTTTGTTACAGGAGCAGCAGCGTTGCTAATGGAATGGGGCATTGTAAATGGAAATGACAGATTTTTATATGGTGAAAAGGTTAAGGCATATTTAATTAGAGGAGCAAGACCTTTAAGCAGTAGAGAGGAACAACCAAATCCACTGGCAGGCTATGGGGAGGACGTTATAATAAGGTTACATTGAAGAAAGTCAGTAAAATCAAGTGTTTCCGTTCATTTTCCCAACACAGAAACGAAGCACTTTTACCATGATTTTGAAGAAAATCTGCCCGGGTTGGATTCAAAATGATATGGAAAGAAAGATTTGTAGCAATGACGTAACATGAACAGTTGGTTCTGTTACAGACAACAGTTTAAACGAAAGAGAGGTCATAGGGATATGAAACTGACTTATACAAATGTAAATGGATACCTGATTCCGAATCTCACCTATAAATCCGGTGAGCAGATGGAGCAACTTGGCAAATATGGATTTCTTCGCAGAGATTATCTGAAGAACCATCGAAACTCAACGTATCAGGTGATGCTTTTACAGGATACGATTGGCGAGCATCTTCTGGAAGTGGACAAGGCAGCAAGAGAACGGGAAGAAGTAATCTTGGAGCAGTTGGAAGAAAAAGAACCACTGCCAGATAAGGAGAAAGATCAGATGGCATGGGTAAGAGCCGCTAATCAGCACAGAGCGATTGCAGAGGAGATTATCTTGAAAGAATTGATTTATGCATAAGGATTGCCAGTAACCAATCTGGCAGGTAACTGATAAAAATAGAATATTGTGAGCGAAGTAAGGCGTGAGTCATAAAATATGGCTTGCGTCTTTTTCTTTGCCTGAAAGGAAGTGATAAGTTTGAACAAGAAGTTTTTGAAGCATTATATGGAAACCAATCCAGAAGGGACAGCACAAACCTATATCTTTCTGGTGGACAATCAGGATATAGCGTTGAATATTGTAATGTCAGGATATCAGGCAATCTGTCTGGTGCAGGAAGATGACGGATATTATTTCAGTGCAGATTCTTTTATAGAGGAAATGAGGTCTATTCAGTTTACTGGAAGCTGTCAGAGTGCCTATCATTATGTGGCTGCCTGTACAGTGAAGTGGATGAATGATAAGTTACAGACATTTTTCAAAGACGCTGGTCTCGACGGAAAAGCAGGCTGGCAGTTGTTCAAAGAGAAAGAGTATCTTGGCAAACTGGATAATCAGAAAGAAGTTGAGAAATTACTGGAACAGTATATTCTGCGTTTTGAACGAGATCCGAGAGAAGAACCGGAACTGAGTCGTTTTCACTTATTTGATGCAAAAGGAAATGTGAAAGGCGTCCGGGATATGGAGATGGTAGATTATCTGGTGGAGAATGTTCAGTTTTTTGTGGTAGGAATCACACCGTATTATTATGAGCATGGTGTTTTCCTGGAAGACCATGATGGGGTAAGAATGAAATACCGTATCCAGAAGCTGATCTATCGTGACCAGGTACAGAGTGGAGTGATCAAAAGAATCTATAATCTGCTGATCGCACAGCCAAAAGTTCACCGAGAGGCATATGAACTAAATAAACAACCTGTGAGGTGGATCAACTTCAAAAATGGATATTATGATCCGGTTACGGGTGAAATGCTGGAACACAATCCGGATTATCTGACAATCAATCAGATTCCATTTCCCTATTATCCAGAGGATTGTGAGCAGGTGTTACAAGGTGGAGAAAATATCAAAAAGTATCTGGCATCGTCTCTTCCAAATAAAGAAGAACAGCAGACATTCTGGGAGTATTTTGGATACTGCATGACACAGGATACGCAGTTTCAGAAATTCCTTACATTGAAAGGAAATGGTGGAACCGGAAAGTCTGTGGCAGTATCACTGATCCAGCATGTAGTTGGAATCACCAATATGTCCAGCATTTCTTTACAGGATTTGAACAAACGATTCTATGCGACTGGAATGTATGGAAAGCTGTTAAATGCCTGTGCGGATATTCCATGCAAGGCAATGGAGAATACAGATGTATTAAAGAAAGCAGTCGGTGAGGACACACTGATTTATGAGAAAAAAGGACAGGATGCAATTCATTTCCACTCTTATGCGAAGCTGCTTTTTTCTACCAATGAAATGCCGCAGAATCTTGAGGATAAGTCAGATGCTTTTTACCGTAGACTACTGATTCTCGATATGAACCGGGTAGTAAAAAGTGGTGAAAAAGATCTGCACTTAAAGGAAAAGGTACAGGCAGAATCCGATTATGCAATTCATATGGCGATGATTGCATTGAAAAATCTGTACGAACAAGGAAAGTTCACGGAGAGCGAACACAGCAAAGAATGTGTAAGAGAAGTGCAACGGACGTCAGATAGTATCTGTGCTTTTATTGATGAGTCATTGGTGCGTGCCAAAGGAAAACGTCTGAAACGAAGTGAAGTGTTCCATATGTATGAGGAATACTGCAAAGAGAATGGCAGACAGGGGCATGGTAAATCCAACTTTTTTAGGAATATGACAGATAAAGGTTTCCTTCTGAAGCAGTACAATGGTGAGTTTTATTATCAGGATATTGCAGTTAAGGAAGAAGATTTTTGTCCTGTAGATCCAGAAGAAAGAATACCTTTTGAAGAAACAGATACAGATTATAAACAGTTACAGTTAAATATGAATCAGGGAATTAAGGGCATTTAGGGCAAAATAAGCAAAAAGAAATGTTACCGGAGCAGGAGAAATAACAAAGATAGCTGCCAAAGTACATAAAATTTTGCTTTTTTTACACTGACTGCCCTTTTTATGTATCAACATTTTAGCTGATACAAATATAGGTTTTTCCCGAATTTGGGAGAAAGTCAAAAATAAATATTAAGAAAGTATGAGGTATGATTATGAGAATGATGAAAAACAACAATAATGAGACAGTTATGGTGATCGGGATTGATCATGGGTATGGAAACATGAAAACAGCCACCAGATGCTTTCCATCCGGTGTAGCCAGATATGACAAGGAGCCAATCTTCCAGAATAATCTTCTTGTTTACAATGGCATGTATTACCAGATCGGAGAGGAACACAAGGAGTTCTGTGCAGAGAAAACGCAGGACGAGGACTATTATGTGCTGACACTGGCGGCTATCGCAAGGGAACTGGATGGGAAAGGTATGAACCGGGCAAAGGTACACATTGCAGCCGGACTTCCACTTACCTGGGTAGCTACACAGAAAGAAGATTTCCAGAAATATCTTCTCCAGAATGAATGTGTGGATTTTACATTCCGTAATAAAGAATATCATGTGGAGTTTGCAGGAGCTGATATTTACCCACAGGGATTTGCAGCAGCTTTTTACCGCTTACAGGATTTCAAAGGAATCAACATGCTTGTGGATATTGGAAACGGGACTATGAACATCATGTATATCAATAATTCCCGTCCATTAGAGAAGAAATGCTTTACAGAGAAATATGGAACGCACCAGTGTGTGCTTGCAGTCAGGGAATCTTTGTTGAAAGAACTGGGAACAGTGGTGGATGATCTGGTGATTGAGCAGGTGATCCGTACCGGGACAGCAGATATTGGTGGGAAATATCTGACAGTCATTCGTAAAGCTGCCGGAGATTATACGAAAGAAATCTTTCATAAGCTGAGAGAACGGGAATATAATCCAGAACTGATGCGTCTGTATGTGGTCGGCGGTGGCGGTTGTATGATCCAGAATTTTGGAGAATATGACAAGAGCCGGGTGACAATTGTACGGGACATCTGTGCCACAGCGAAAGGTTATGAAGCAATGACCGTAAGGAAAATCCAGAGAAACGGAGGGATGCTTGTATGAGAAAAGAACGGAAAATCATCAATACAAATATCCGTTTGAACCTTTGTGATGAACAGGACAGGCAGGCATGGGAATATTTGCAGACGATGGACAGGAAAAAATATAAATCGTACACCAGAGCAGTTGTAGTTGCTTTAAACGATTATTTTTCCAGAGAGTACAGGAATGAAGCAGATCCGTATCTGGAAACCAGAGAAAAGGAAGATGCATTTCTGGAAAGAGTGGAAACAGCTGTCCGGGATGGGGTGAAAGAATCTGTCCCGATGGCTATAGCGAAGAATCTGATGGAAATGCTTGTACCGTTTGTAAAAGAATCGGTGGGAGAAATTAATTTGCCGGACAGAACACTAACAATGGAGAAAACGGATGAAGAGATCGCAGAAGATAATCTGGACTGGGAGAAAGAAGCTGATATGGATGCAGCACTGGATTTTGCAGACAGTTTTTAGCTGATTATAAAAGAAAAGCAGTCTGGCTTACATAAAATAAATCAGACTGCTTTAAGTGGAGCTATTCTTTTTTCTTGGGTAAGGACGTTTATCATCTGTCAGGTTTAGCAGATAATCAACGCTGGTATTATGAAATTCAGCCAGTTTAATCAGAATGTGAGTAGGGATATCGACATCACCACATTCATAATTACTGTAAATACGCTGACTGCAATTTAGGATTTCACCCATATTCTTCTGCGTAAGGTCACGATCTTCACGCAGATCCCGTATTCTCTGATACATGTGTTTCACCTCTAGCATAATAATAACTTAGCGAGATATTCACTATTGAAATATAGCGGGAAATTCGCTACACTGAATTTAAAAATGTAGGAGGGAGAAGTACAGAGTGAAAGAGAAAGTGAAAAAGGTGCTGGTGTGGATTTTTGAGTTTGTCTTATTTTGTGGATATTTCTATGTTTTATTCGTGAATCTGGTATGTGGATTTGGATATGGAGGGATAAGCAGCAGAGGACAGGCAATAAAGATTTTGTGTGCTTCGTTCTTTCTTGCAGCGGGATTGCCAGGATTGATCTGGTATCAGCATCGCAGACTTATGAAACTGGAGAATTTATTACATGACCTGCTTGAAATTTGCGACAAAATAAAATAGCAGTAACAGGAAAAAGGACTGACAGTAAAGAATAGTTTTACGAAAACAGAATAGCAGAAAAAGACAATAGCAGTGATAGCATTTCAGACATTATGAGTTGGAGAAATGTTCATGACTGCTATTTTTATGCCTTTCAGCAGAAATAGAAAGCAGTTCAGAAAAAGAAAGACAGAAATAACAGGGAAATATGGCAGAAAGGTGTTTGCAGATGAGAGGGGTGTACAAACAGGCAAAGAAAAGATATAGGGTGCCGGATACGGCACATGATTGTCCGATACTTCGCATCGGAGTGGTGCATGACCAGCCTGTTTCAGAAAGGGAAAATCTATGAAAGGTGGAGCTTTTCTTTTTCTTCCGCAGTCGGCTCCTGCACCACAAACCCACCGTCATCTCCATTTGGATTTGATAATGTAGGGTGGAAAATATTGCCTGGCGGGTGTCGATTCAGTGGTGGGGAGATGACAGGCAAGTTTCGCAAAGTGGCAAGCCACTATGCACCGGAGCCAGCCTTTGGGCTGTTCCTAAACTTGCCAGAGGGCTCCGCCCCTTGGAACCCCGGCACGTCAATGGCGTAAGTATTCCTGCGAAATGTCCACCGGACATTCCTACGGAACACTTACTGATTGACTAGGACGCTGTCCTGCACCTGTATAAGAGAGCGTTGCACTCTCTTATAAATCTCCTACCAATATGCCGCCAGAACGCTGTGGCTGTTAACAAAGAATGAAAATCAAGCAATGAAAGGAGACAAAAGCCTATGAGAAAACGAAATCATACAGTAACCATACGGATGAATAAAGAGGAATACGATTTGTTTCAGAGCAAGGTTAAAGAATCCGGAAGAACACAGCAGGAAGTTGTGATAAAAGCAATCGCAGACTTGAAGATAGCAACGGCAGAGGAAATAGAAGAACTGAAAAGACTGAACCAGATGTTTGCGGATATCCTTTGTCAGCTCCGGGGAGCTACGACAAATATCAACCAGATTGCAAGAAAACTGCATACAGATGGAGAAATCCCAAACGACAGTATGTTGTATTTCCTCAATAAAAATATTCTCAAGTATCGGAAGGAGAGTGAAAGGATATGGCAGTTAATAAGACGATTAATAAGCGGACAAATACACATGGAGCAATGAGAAATTGTATTGAATATGTTTTACGACAGGACAAGACAAGTGAGCTGCTTACTTATATAACAGGCCCGTACTGTCACAATGAAATTAATTATGATCTGGTGTACAGAACCTTTTTGGAAGAAAAGAAGATGTGGAATAAAGATACAGGGAGAATGTATGCCCACAACATTATTTCCTGGCATAAGGATGAGCAGATCACCCCGGAGCAGGCATTTGAATTTGGAAAAGAGTTTGCAGAAAATTGGTTCAGTGGATTCCAGACCTTAGTGGCTGTGCATAAGGATAAAGACCATATCCACTGCCATTTGGTTACTAATTCAGTGAGTTATGAAGATGGGAGAAAGCTGCATAACACCAGAAAAGATCTGGAACGTATGAAACAGCTTACCAATCAGATGTGCCGGGAACGAGGACTGACCGTTGCCGAAAAAGGAAAGCATTTTGATGGAAGTCAGATTGAAAAAGGGGAAGTCATTGCATGGAGCAAAGACAAATATAATCTGTTCCGTCAGCAGGTAAAGGATAGCTTTGTAGCGGACTGTGCAATGGCAGTGTTAAAAGCACTGGAAAATTGTATCAGCAAAGAAAAGTTTATAGAAAAAATGAAGCAGTTCGGATGGAACGTAAACTGGACAGAGAAACGGAAGCACATTACTTTTCAGAACCAAGAGGGAAAGAAAGTACGTGACAGTAATCTGTTCAAAACATTTCATTTGGATATCAGCAAGGAGGGACTAGAGAATGAATTTAATGGAAATAGGAAAAAAGCCAGAGATTCAGCCAACAGAGACAGCAGATCAGATGAAGAACTTGCCGGATACTACCGACAAGTGGAAGCAGCTTGCGAAGGAGCAGGCGGCGTCACTGGAGCTAGTGACGGAAGAGAGAGACGAGTTACAGGTGAGAAATCAGAAGATGAACGAGTTTATCCAGAAATTTCAGGAAAGGACACACAAGCTGAAAATGGAAAAACAGAAGCTATTCTTCGAGAATCACGAAATGCAAGACGAAATTCGGAAATTAAACGACGAAATTCATCGTTTGACAACCGAACTGTCCGAAACGCAGAAGCTGAATCAATCGCTTCAGAAGAACAACGACGATTTGAGGAACAGAAACGGCTTGAAGAGCAGGAGCGAGCAAGAGCAGCTCGAAGAAGAAATAAAAGACGTTCGGGACCAGAACTCTAAATTGCAGATACAGGTTAATAAATCATCTGTTGAAGCAGTAGATGAAGCACAGAAGAAACAAAAAGAAGCAGAGAAAAAGATAGAGCAGGCAGAATCCAAAGCCCGTAACGAAAAGAAACGTGCTGAGCTGGAAATTCGTAAAGCGAAAAAAGAAGTAAAGGACAGAACGGAAAGCATGAAGTCTATAGAATATTTCTGGGGAATGGGATACATTACGGTAGTCCTGTTTGCAATTCTACAGAATGGTGCTTTTCAACATGATTTCATAGATTTTTTTATGGCTCCATTCATGTGGTATGTTCGATTTTGTAAATGGCTGGTATATCCAACTTATGATAATGGATTTAACCAGAAAATAGCATATACAGGTGGGGAAGTATGGGTTATCAGGATTCTGGCAATCGTAGCTGTGCTTTTCATAATGGGAATCATAATGGTGATAATTATGGAAACAATAAAACAATACAAAAAAATGTGGAACGAAATTTCACAAATGTTTTTGATTGGAAGCCTTTCAGGGATAGCAGTGCTTGGGGATGTAACTAGAAAATATCTGCCGGTGAATTTGATTTTGCTATTTATACTCATTAATATGGGTATCATGCTACTCAGAATATATCTTCGGAAGAAGTTTGATTATATGTAATTTGTTATTTTAATGACCAGTGGGTGGTACCTGACAAATGATAAAGCTGTTATTATGATTGCACACCGCCTAAAAACAGTACAGAAAGCTGAACGGATTTTCGCTCTGGAGAATGGAAAACCGTACAGCAGGGAATACATGAAGAACTTGTGAGACAGGATGGGATTTATCGTCATTTTATTGTTGAAAGAAGAGAGGCAACAAAATGGAGAGTTTAGGAGTCTAAATGTCTGGTGCGGCGATATTCCAAAGGTGATACACCAAAATGCTTTTTAAACACAGAGGCGAATTTGCTCTGATTCAGATATCCGACCTGTGCTGCAATCTCAGCTACAGACAGTCGTGTTGAGGCAAGCAGTTCGCCTGCTTTATTCATACGCATTTCACGCAGATAGACAGAAATATTCTGTCCGTAAACACCGCGAAAATAATTTTTTAGACTGGTTTCGCTGATAGAAAAATATTCAGCCAATTCCCACGCAGGATGATGCTGCCTTAGGTCTGAGGTGATGATATTTTCGACCTTTTTAGCAATATTAACCTGAGATTCAGTAAAGAAAGTGCAGGCCTGAGAATTAGGGATAGCCTCCAAATTTTGTAGTACTGAGAATAAAGCGAGCGTATATATTTTCATTTGAATGACTGCAAAAGAGGCCGGAAAATCATATAATTCCCATAGTTTTTTGAGAATTTCCTCAGTTTCGTGGGTCGCTGTCGATATATAAGTGCTTCCATGAGGACAAAACATCTCTGAGATTTTTCTGAAATCAATGCTAAATTCATTTTGTACCCATGTATTTTCTAAAGTAAATGTATCTATATCAATAAAGAATTCAAGCCCCTCATAGATGCGCTTTGGATAAACATATTCTTTTTGGGCGAAGCATTCTGTGAGAGAAAGTTCTCTGTCTTTGATGTAGACAAAATTTTGGTTGTTCAGGATCATTTCACAACGACCTGTCACACAATAGTTAAGAAGCAATGGACCTTTTGTAATGGAGCTGTCTGATCGAAGGTCGGGAGCCGTCCAGGTTGGAGAATTTATAAAAATATATGCCAGAGACAGACCGGGAAAAAGTGAAAAAAAGGTCATCGAACCTTTACCTTCCTTCGTATTTAATATAAGCTCCATACTATATTCAGCCTGTTTTATGGATATACCTGGTATTTTGATACATTTTTTGATCACGTCGTTAATTTTCATAGAAGATCTCCCTGATATAAGTACTTTTGCCCTGTAACAGATAATATTATAGGATTTGAAGAGAGCAGAGTCAACAATAAAACCCAATGCTGTTTGGAGCTAAAATGATATTTGGTTGTAGAGATATAACAAAACATATGGTATTTTATGGAGTAGTTAGATAGAGCTAATTATACAAGGGAGGTATTCTGTATGAATAACAAATTACAGGCGAAGGACCTGATTAATCTGGGACTTTTCACAGTCCTTTATTTTGTACTCGGATGTTGTGTGGCAATTCCGATTGGCTTTGTTCCGATATTTCTTCCGATTCTTGGTGCATTGTGGACACTGATCACAGGAATTCCATTTATGTTATTCCTGACAAGGGTAAAGAAGTTTGGTATGGTAACGCTGATGGCAATTCTGAGTGGCCTTTTGATGGGACTTACCGGAATGGGATATTGGGGTGTACCTTTGGGACTTATCTTTGGGCTGCTGGGAGATTTGATTCTGAAATTTGGCAATTATAAAAGTGCTAAAAGGAGCCTGATTGGATATGCAGTATTCAGTCTCTGGATGGTTGGTACATATATTCCAATGTACTTCATGGTAGAAGATTCAAGAGCCAGCTTCGCAGCCAGTTTTGGTAAAGAGTATGCAGATAAAGTAATGGCTGTCATGCCTATGTGGAGCATTGTTCTTGTGATTGCAGGTATCTTTATCTGCGCAATCATTGGAGGAATGATTGGAAAAGCGTTGCTCAAAAAACACTTTGTAAAAGCAGGAATCGTGTAATGGATGAGATATTATCTGCTACTGTTGACAGCAGAAATGGAATTGTTTTAGATCCTAGAACAAAATTGTTTATGCTTATAACGATTACAACATTGATGTTCAGTACCAGCAATGATGGAATCATGAATATAGTGAAACCAATACTAAGCCTTATACCATTTGCATTGATTTTGTCAGAGCACAAATTCAAAACAGCCGGTAAATATGCAGTTCTCTATGCGGTATGCTTTGTACTGGAGCGGCTGGCATTGAATGTTTGGAGTGGTATGATTTCTTTTCTGATATTGGCAGCAACATCAATTATGACGCGTTTTGCACCGGGAATTATGACAGGCGCATATCTGATTTCTTCTACATCTGTAAGTGAGTTTATCAGTGCAATGGAGCGGATGCATGTCACAGAAAAAATCATAATACCGTTGTCAGTTATTTTCCGTTTCTTTCCTACAATCAAGGAAGAATATCAGGCAATCCGGGATGCAATGAAAATGAGAAATATCCGTTTTGGTGGTAAAAATCCATTCCTTATGATTGAATACCGGCTGATACCATTGATGGTATCCGTAATAAAAATTGGTGATGAGCTGTCTGCAGCAGCTCTAACAAGGGGACTTGGTGCACCGGTCAGAAGAACCAATGTCTGCGAGATTGGCTTTCATGTACAGGATTTTATTGCCATTGTTGTTTGCTTTGCATGCTTTATATTGTTCTTTTTGCATCAGTATATTGTTTTTTGAGGTAGTACATTATGATAAAAATAGATCATGCAACATTTACATATGGAGAAAATAATGAATATTCTGTGGGAATCCGGGATATTGATCTGGAGATAGAAGATGGTCAGGTTATTGTGCTATGTGGGGAGAGCGGTTGTGGAAAAACAACACTCACTCGAATGATCAATGGGTTGATTCCACATTATTATGAAGGAAAATTAACTGGTGAGATATGGATAAATGGGATAAATGTTTCGCAGCAGCCACTGTATGATACAGCAAAAATTGTTGGAAGTGTTTTTCAAAATCCACGGTCACAGTTTTTTAATGTAGACACAACAAGCGAGATTACTTTTGGATGTGAAAATCTTGGAATGCCAAAGGAAGAAATCAAAGATCGATTGCAGGCTACAATTCAGGAGCTGCATCTGAAAAAATTGATTGGACGCAATATTTTTCAGCTTTCAGGTGGAGAGAAGCAGAAGATTGCCTGTGCAGGGGTTTCTATTATGAAACCGGATATTTTTGTCCTGGACGAACCCTCTTCTAATCTGGATGCAGCTTCAATCATGGATCTGCGAAGAATAATCGCCCACTGGAAGGAACAGGGAAAAACAATTATTATATCGGAGCATCGCCTGTATTATCTGCGTGGGCTGGCGGATCGGTTTATTTATATGAAAGAGGGACAGATTATTCAGGATTATTCAGCCACAGAGTTTGAAAATCTGACAGAAGAAAAGCGAGGAGAGATGGGACTGCGGGCTTATGTTCTGGAAAATCTCCTTATGCCAGAGATGTTGATATCAGAAAGAACCACAATGGAGCTTCATGATTTTAATTTTGCATATAAGAATGGTCCACAGATTTTATATATCAGAGAATGTGAGATTCCGGCAAATCGAATTGTCGCAATTACGGGCAATAATGGAGCTGGAAAATCTACTTTTTCCCGTTGTTTCTGTGGTTTGGAAAAACAATGTGGCACAATCATCTGGAATGGAAAAACTTACAGACCAAAAGAAAGGCTGAAAGCCTGTTATATGGTTATGCAGGAAGTGAATCATCAGCTTTTTACAGAGACAATACAGGATGAAGTTATGATTAGCATGAAAGAAGAAAATGAGAAAGAAGCAGACAAATTTCTTGATATGCTGGATCTGATAAAAGTCAAAGACCGTCATCCAATGTCACTTTCCGGAGGTCAGAAGCAGCGGGCGGCTATCGCATCTGCAATTGCCTCCGGGCGCTCTGTGCTGTTTTTGGATGAACCAACCAGTGGTCTTGATCATAAGCATATGCTGGAGGTTGCAGAGGTTCTAAGAGAAGTGTGGGATACCGGAATTTCGGTTTATGTGATCACACATGATTTGGAACTGATTATAGAGTGTTGCACTGATGTCATTCATTTTGAAAATGGAACTATTGCAGATCAGTATCAGATGGATGCAGAAGGAATGGAGAAGATAAGAAAATATTTTATCCAGGGAAAGTGTTGTGGCAAGTGGAGTAAATCTGACTGATGGTAAAGGATATTGTAAATAGTTTTGGAAAGTAGATGAATGATAATTATGAGCAAATATAATCCTTTATGGAAGTGGATCAATAAAAATAAAACAGACGATTTCAAGTTGACTTTTGCTGAAATTGAAAACATTGCCGGAGTGCCTATAGATCATTCGTTCCTTACATTCAAAAAGGAACTTTTGCAGTATGGTTTTAAGGTGGTAAAAATTTCTATGAAGGAACAGACAGTAGATTTTGAAAAAGTCGAAGAGGAGGCTTAAACATGGAATCAAAGAAATAGAACTTGTAGTTGCATCTTCGATTGGTGCAGATCTTGCCATGGCATTTCTGACATAGGCAAAAATACCGTTAAAGCATGTATTTTTTGATGGTGGACAGTTTGTACAAATTGGAAAGGCAACACGCAAAATCATGGTTCCGTTCTTATATATAGCAATGAAAAGTTTATATTGGTCAAAAGGAAAGATGCTGAAGAGAATCATGTGGTGTGACGACGGCAAAATCAAACTACAGATGCATCTGCTAAGTGAAAATTGAATACACGGGAAAATAAAAAATCGAAACAGCAGACTTGACAAATTCCTGTAATGAGTTAAAATATAACAGTGCTATATAGCACTGTTATATTTTTGGAAAGAACTTTAGAGGATACGAAAAGAATGTCGACAAAAGCAGAAGATACACAGAAAAATATATTAAATACAGCCAGAAAACATTTCCTGAAAGATGGTCTGACCGGAGCATCTTTAAGAAACATTGTAAAAGATGCCGGACTTACTACTGGTGCATTTTACAAATATTATCCGACGAAAGAGGCACTTTTTGATGCACTGACAGATCCTTATATGGAACACATTTATCAGATTTATGATCAGATCGTTGAGGAGTTTGAAAAGCTTTCGGCCAGTGATCAGACAAGGAATATGTCGTATACATCCAGTGACGGAATGGAGCGGATGGTTGATTATATTTATGATCATTATGATAATTTCAGATTATTGTTGAAATGTGGAGACAGTGGAAAATTTGAACTATTCATACACAATATGGTAGAGCGGGAAATGAAGTCCAGCTTGAATTATATGGAAAAGATGAAAGAGAACGGTGTGAAAATACCGATTGTAGAGGAAAGCCTTATGCATATGATCTATACGGGATTTTTTTCATCAGTATTTCAGATCATTGAGCACGATATAGATAGAGAGACTGCAAAGAAAAATGTACATCAGCTGAAAGAATTCAATACAGGTGGCTGGGAACGATTGTGGAATATTGAATTCCCGGTATAACTAATGTAAATCAGGTGGCTAATGCCAGTAAGCCACCTATTTTATTATATATGAGTTAGAATAAACTAATGAAAGAAACAACAATAAAACCAAAGTAAGGAGTGAACGAATGTGAAAGAAAAAAAGAAGTCGGCAGTCAGCTGGATCCTGACATGGGCCGGACAAAAAAGAATTGCCTATGTATGGAGTGTGTTACTTGCAATCGGAAATGTGATTTTTAAGATTTTGCCGTATTTTATTATTGCAGATATAGTAAAGCTGTTTTTAAATGGTGAAAAGGAGCTTGAAATATATCTTGCAAAAGCGGTTCTGATTGCATTATCGTTTATCATTGCAGAACTGCTTCATTCACTTTCGACAGCATTGTCACATAAAGCAACGTTTGCAGTACTTGCAAATATAAGAAAATCCTGCTGTGACAAGCTGGCGCGGGTACCTCTTGGCTATGTGAAAGACACACCTTCCGGTACATTTAAAAATATTATGGTGGAAAGAATCGACAGTATCGAGACAACACTGGCGCATATTGTCCCGGAATTCACGTCCAATCTGCTGGCACCGATTTTGATTTTGATTTATTTCTTCCTGACAGACTGGAGACTGGCACTCTGGTCATTGGTGCCGGTTATAGTGGGATTTCTTTCCTATTTCGGAATGATGCTGGATTATAAACCAAGCTTCGAGAGAACGGTTCAGACAACAAAAGATCTGAATGATGCGGCAGTGGAATATATTGACGGAATCGAAGTGATCAAGGCATTTGGAAAGACAGAAAGTTCTTATGCAAAATTTACAAAGGCGGCTATGGCTTATGCAGATTCCTTTATTTCCTGGATGAAACGGTGCTCGATCTTTCATGGACTGATGATGGTGGTCACACCTTATACGCTTCTTACGGTATTGCCGTTTGGGGCACATTATGTAGCCAATGGAACACTTGCGATTTCAGATTTTGTCATCTGCATTATTTTATCACTTGGAATCGTTGGACCGTTGATCACAGTGGGTTCCTATACAGATGATCTTGGCAAGATCGGAGTGATTGTTGGTGAAGTGGCAGGAATTCTGGAACAGCCGGAGCTTGAACGTCCAGAGAAAAGTAAAAGTGTTCCAAAAGATAACTCCGTTACTCTTGAAGATGTCAGATTTGGTTATCACGACAAAGAGATTCTGCATGGAGTAACTATGGAGCTAAAAGCAGGAACGGTAAATGCAATCGTAGGACCTTCCGGAAGCGGCAAGTCAACCATCGCAAAGCTGATTGCGTCCTTGTGGGATGTGGATTCCGGAAGTATTAAAATCGGTGGAGTTGATGTCAAAGAAATGTCGCTTGCAGATTTTAATCGGAAAATTGCATATGTTGCACAGGATAATTATCTGTTCAATGAAACGGTACGTGAAAATATCAGACAGGGAAATCCGGAGGCTACAGATGAACAGATCATCGAGGTGACAAAGAAAAGCGGATGCTATGAATTTATCATGCAGCTTGAGAACGGATTTGATACGGTTGTAGGAGGTGCAGGAGGACATCTGTCAGGAGGAGAGAGGCAGCGTATCTCCATTGCAAGGGCAATGCTGAAGGATGCTCCGATTGTAATTCTTGATGAGGCAACTGCTTATACGGATCCGGAAAATGAGGCGATTCTGCAGAATTCTATTGCAAAACTGGTAGCAGGGAAGACACTGATCGTAATCGCACACAGGCTTTCTACCGTTAAGGACAGTGATCAGATCTTTGTCGTAAATGATGGAAATGTAACAGCACATGGTACACATGAGGAACTACTGATGTCATGCCCGCTTTATAAGGAAATGTGGGATGCCCATATTTCTGTAAAAGATACGGTGAAGGAGGGAGAATGATATGTTTGGAATTCTGGCAAAATTCTTTCGTTTTTCAGGCAGGGAAAATGGTAATAAATTTAAACTGTCGATAGTGATCGGACTTATAGAGGCTCTCGCTTCAGCAATGAAGATACCGGCTATTATGTACATATTGATTGGTTTGATGAGTGGAAAACCAATAGGAAAATATATTGGTGGTTCAATTGCGATCATGGTGATTGCAATTGTAGTTGATGTCATCTGTAAGAGATACTCTACGGTGCTTCAGACAGAAGGCGGATATAATGCGAGTGCTTTTATGAGAATCAAGATTGCAGAGCATCTGCGTTATCTGCCGATGGGATATTTTAATGCCAACAGCATCGGGGAAATTTCTTCTATTACGACGAATACAATGGAAACACTTGGCGATGTAGCTGCGAGAGTGGTTATGCTGACCATGCAGGGAATTCTGGAAACATCCATGATCATTCTTATGCTGTTTATTTTTGACTGGAGAATCGGACTGATCGCTGCAGCAGGAGTACTTATTTTCTTTGGGGTCAATTCTGTGATGCAGAATGCGGGTAAAAAAGATTCAGAGCAAAAAGTGGTATGCGATACGGAACTTGTAAACCAGATCATGGAGTATCTGCAGGGAATATCAGAAGTTAAATCATACAACCTGCTTGGAAAACAGGCGAAAAGATTAAATGATGCAAATGAAGCATGTGAAAAGATCAATACAAAGATGGAGATGTTGTTTGTTCCCTATCATTTTCTGCAAAGTGTGATAACAAAAATCACAGGTGCAGTGATTGTAGCATGCAGTGCATATTTTTATATTAATGGAACTATGAGTGCAGTCTATGCAATTGGTATGACAATCTCAGCATTTATGCTTTATTCCAGCCTGGAATGTGCAGGAAATTATTCATCCCTTTTACATGTGGTAAGTGTATGTGTAGATAAAGCAAATGCAATACTGGAACTGGATACCATGGATATCGACGGCAAAGAGATCCAGCCGGAAAATTACGATATCAGACTTTCTTACATTTCGTTTTCCTATGATAAACGGAAAATTATTGATGATGTATCGCTCTCTATCCCACAGAAAACGACGACAGCAATTGTTGGACCATCCGGTGGAGGAAAAACAACACTTTGCAATCTGATTGCCAGATTCTGGGATGTGGATTCCGGGGAAGTAACGCTTGGAGGCGTGAATGTAAAAGACTATAGCATGAACAGTCTGATGCGTAATTTTTCATTCGTATTTCAGTCAGTGTATTTGTTCGCAGATACCATTGAGAATAATATTAAATTCGGACGTCAGGATGCAAGCCATGAGGAAGTGGTGGAAGCGGCAAAGAAAGCGTGCTGTCACGATTTCATCAGCAAACTTCCGGATGGATATGACACAGTGATCGGAGAAGGTGGAGCTACACTTTCCGGTGGCGAGAAACAGCGGATCTCGATAGCCAGAGCAATCATGAAGGATGCACCGATCGTTATATTAGATGAGGCAACAGCCAATGTTGATCCGGAGAATGAAAAGGATCTGATGGATGCAGTAGATGCACTTACAAAGGAAAAAACGATTATTATGATTGCCCACAGATTAAAAACAGTCAGACATGCAGACCAGATTGTGGTTGTTGACAAAGGAAGAATTGTACAGCAGGGAACACATGAGCAGCTAATGAAGCAGGAAGGTATTTATAAGAGATTTGTGGATGCAAGGCAACAGGCAGTAAGCTGGAAACTGGCCCACTGAGAAATAATCCACAGTTGGAGAATATCCAAATTGAATTGTCTGAAAGAGATTTCATTTAAGTTTCTCTAAGTTTCACTTGTATAGGTGGAATGAGGAAAATTCAATAGAGCAATATGAAAAAAGCACTGAAAACCGTTGGACTAATGGTTTTCAGTGCTTTCTTCTTTGGTTAAAGAGAAAAAACATAATAAATTTAAGTTTTGCTAAGTTTCACTAAGTTCTGCATTTGCAGATCGCCATTGCCTTTTCGGCTCATATTTCCCACACCCATCACAGGTCTGTGGCCAGTTAATTTTCCACTCAAAATACTCATCTCTGGTAATTTTACCGGATTTCAATTCTTCTTTTCTGAGAACCCATTCTTTCATAAAATCATTGAGAACTCCATAATTGAACCACATACCAACAGGTGGATGAGCCGGCCAGTTATCAGAATCATGATAACGGACAGCGGTATCCTCACTGGAATTGCATTTTTCACCCGGATAGGTTTCTAACTGAAAGAGATTAATAGCTGCTGGGTTAAATTCATCAATCCAGAACAGAATTTCCATCAGTTCAGAGGCGTCCATCGTGGTTGGCTCATGTAGTGTCAGTGGGTTTACGTCCAGAATCTTAGCCATTTCAGTTACCAGATCTTTGCGGGGAACCCGGTAATTCGTTTCATATTGGGCAAGACGATTTGCACCTTTATCGCCCCAACCGAGGGCAGCACCAAGTTCTGCCTGTGTCATATTCCGGAATGTCCGGATTTTTTTTATTTTATCACCGATTGTCATATCAGATTTCCCACTTTCTTTTTGATAAATCCATTTTACTACCAAAAACAGTGAATGTAAACAGAAAGATTCGCATTGAAGCGAACAAAACACTTGACATTCGCATGAATGCGAATTAAAATAACAGTACGATAAAGGTTCGCATGAAAGCGAATGTACAGATGAGGATAAATACTTTTTGCAAATTATTGCAAAATGAGGTTGGTAAAATCCTTCTGTCAGGCTTTATTAGTGAGAGGATTTTTTTGAAGTGAACAACATTTTGGTGTTTCCAGGCTGTAATAAGTGAAAGGATATTCAAAAAAACTCTTTTGTACCTTGAAAATTACATGAGCTGTATAATCTGATCTCACAGATGCCATAACCCTGTAAATGATTTTATGGGCGAGCGTCGAAGATACTCCGGAAACGACTGGTAAGCTTGCGAAGAAGCTGGCAGTATTCAGAAATACTCTGATAGAGGTTGACTGTGACGTTGACAACGGGTTATACAAATGGAAGCCAACACGCCGAACAGAATATGCAATGCCATAGTAATAGATAAAATTTGAGAACAAAATGTGAAAGGTAAGGTGATGTGATTGAGAAAATTGTAGGTATAGGACAACTGATACAAAGAATATGTTGGAAAAGAGGTGAGCATCATGGTGAATCAGTCGGTAATAGATTCTAGTGTTGATCTGGAGCAGTTAAAGGACATTGAAGATTTAATTCCTGATATGGATAAAGCTATTTCTGAGAAAGTGGAAACTTTTCTGGATAAATCCGGCGATCAGCCGTATGCTCACATGAATGAAGGATATGTAGTGGTTGTGGAGATGACAGGAGAAATGGATGCCACAGATGCCATTAGTGATTATCTGAGAAAAAGGACGGAGTTGATGTATTAAAATGTCTTGCAAAGGTACAGATGTTATGTTAATGTGAGGTCAGGGAAAATGAACGTGATACATGGTTTCTGACTTCAAATTCAATGGAATAAGTAAGTTGGGAGCGATGTAAAATGGAACAGATGCAAATGAATATGCCAGATATATACGATGCTGCATTGTATCTTCGATTATCGAAAGATGATATGGAAGAGGGCGGTGTGAAGTCAGAGAGCAACAGCATTGCAAATCAGAGAGAGTTACTTCGGAGCTTTGTAAAAAGCCAGCCGGATATTCAGATCTTTGATATATATGTGGATGACGGATACTCAGGAGGAAATTTTGATCGACCTGAGTTTAAACGAATGACAACTGATATAGAAGCTGGAAAAGTAAATTGCGTGATTGTAAAAGACTTATCCAGATTCGGAAGAGAATATATAGAAGCCGGGCGATGGATCGAAAAGACCTACCCGGCTTTAAATGTGCGTTTTATTTCAGTTACAGACCAGTTTGACAGTAAAACAGCAGATTTTTCAGAGAAGTCATTTGTAGTTCCAATCAAAAATTTCGTAAATGAAAGCTATTGTCGGGACATTTCCGGTAAAGTGCGAAGCCACCAGAAAATCAAACGTGAAAAAGGTGAATTTATTGGAGCGTTTGCCCCGTATGGTTACTGCAAAGATCCAGAGAATAAGAATTGTCTGGTGATTGATTCTTATGCATCAGATATTGTAAGAAAAATATTTTCGTGGAAAATTGATGGATTCAGTCTTGGAGCAATCGCAGAAAAACTGAATGTACGTCATGTGCAGTCGCCAAAAGAATATAAAAAGGCAAATGGCGAGAATTACAATTCTGGATTTCACAGCTCAGACACACCGAAATGGTCGGCAGTGCAGATTAAAAGGATTCTGACCAACGAGGTTTACATTGGAAACATGGTGCAAGGCAAGCAGGAACGAATCAGCTATAAGGTAAAGCAACGTCTGGATAAGCCAGAATCAGAGTGGGTGAAAGTAGAAAATACGCATCCGGCAATAATCAGGCAGAATGATTTTGATGTGGTGCAGAAGCTACTTCAGTATGATGGCAGGGCATCGAAAACATCGGACAGTGCAAACTTTTTTTCGGGTTTTGTATTTTGCGGAGATTGCCATACACCGATGATACGCAGGGTAAATCAGTATAAGGGAAAGAAAAAAGCCTTTTATATTTGCCAGACAAAAAATAAAGGTGGAGATTGCACCAGACACAGTATTCCGGAAGAGGTGCTGAAAAGGATTGTATTGAAAGAGATTCAGGCATATACGGCACTTTTCGTAGACTATCAGATGATTATGGAAGAACTTTGTGAAATGAAAGTCAGTTACGATCAGGTAATCGGTTATGATACGCAGATTAGTAAGTTGCAGGAAGAATATAACCGTTATTACAGCCTGAAAGCATCTTTGGGTGATGACTTGAAAGAGGGATTGATCAGCAAAGAGGAGTTCGATGATTTTCGGGAAAGTTACGGAAGAAAATGTGAAGAACTGGAGCAGATGATTGAAAACCAGAAAAAACTGGTAAAGCAAATGTTTGAGGGTGGAGTGTCTGCAACTGTTCAGTTGGAGGACTGGAAGAAATCACTGGAAATCAAAGAACTGGATCGCACATTGCTGGCACTGACTGTAGATAAAATCTATATTTATGAAAACAAACAGATCAAAATTCATATCCGTTATCAGGATATGATTGAGAAAATGAAAGTCATAAGACGGTTTTATGCGGAACACCGGACAGAGTGCAGGAAAGAGGTGGGATAAATGGCAAGGACAGCAAAAAGATATAAGAAAAACACAGAGAAGAAAGTTCTTGGGATTCCGGTATGTATGGCTGCAATTTATGTCAGATTATCCGTAGACAGTGATGAAAAAAAGTCAGAACCTATTGAAACACAGGTTACGCTGATAAAAGAGTTCATTCAGAAGCACAATGAAAATCCGAACAGAGAGTATGAAATTGCTGTATATAACATTTATTCTGATCTGGGAAAAACCGGAACAAATTTTGACAGACCGGGATTTGAACGGATGATGAATGATGTCAGGGAAGGTAAAATAAACTGTATTCTGGTAAAGGATTTCTCACGATTTGGAAGAAATTATATCGAAACTGGCAACTATCTGGAAAAGATTCTTCCTTTTATGAAAGTGCGGTTTATTTCTGTATGTGACAACTATGATTCATTTGCACCGGATGCCAAGAATCAGGAATTATCCATGAATATCAAGAATCTGGTGAATGATGCTTATGCGAAAGACATTTCCGCAAAAGAACGGGCAGCGAAACGTATTGCACAGAAAAATGGTGAGTATGTGGGATCTACAGCTCCATATGGATATTGTGTGGAAAAGATAAATGGAATTTATAAGTTGATGGTGGAACCGGAAGCTGCAAAGATTGTCCGCAGGATTTTTGAAGAATATGCTTCGGGAGATGGCGTACAGAGCATTATTGACAGGCTGTTTGAGGATAGGGTACATCGGATTTCAGATTATAACCAATATCATCATGTGTACTGTCAGGACGGAGAGAACCTTCATCAGTGGGGAAATTCTTCGATACGTGCAGTGCTGAACCGGAATAATTATTATGGCGATCTGGTTCAGAGAAAATATGAATCCAGATTTCAAAGAGGTGAAAAATGGTGTGACATATTGGACGAGAGCCAGTGGATTATTACGCCAAATGCCCATGAGCCAATTATTAGCAGAGAATTGTTTGAAAAAGCACAGGTCAGGCTAAAAGCAGCACAACAGAAAGCAACAAAAACTACTGCAGGGTGGGAAGATGATGAAAGAGCATTTTACAATGTATTCTATTGTGGTGATTGTAAGCGGAAAATGTGTACACGTAGATACAGAGGCAATGTGTATTACTTTTGCAATGCTGCCTGGTATCGGGATGAAAGAAAATGTAGTCACAAATCTATTTCCGAAGAGAAGCTGCAGAAAATTGTCCGTTCGGAGCTAACCAGACAGTTTCAGTTATCTGGATTGCGGAAAAAGGATATGTCTGCTATAAGCAGTGCGGTATTTCTTTCCAAAATCAATGAGATTCAAACTGAGATCAGAAAATTGGATGCAGATATGGAAAGACGTTCAGAAAAACTGGCACAGGCATTTATGAAATATAAAGAGGGTGAATTTTCCAAAGAAGCCTATATAGAAATGAAAGATGACCGTAATAACTGGAAAGAGTTTTGTGAAGAGAGAAAGAAGTCTCTGGAGCAGACCATACGAAAGCTGGAAAAACAACAGAAAAAAGAAGCCAGATTTTTACGAAGTCTGTTGGAACTGGATGGGACAACCAGAATCAATGCGGAACTTGCGGAGGGCTTGATTGAAAGTATGTATCTGTATGGTGATGGCAGACTGGAAATCAACTTCGGGTTTAAGGGGGCGGTAGAACATGAGTGATCAGAAACTGATTATTGGATATTACCGTCTTTCCATGGAAGATGATTCAGAGGGAGAAAGTAACAGCATTATCAATCAGAGAAAACTGGTAAAAGATTATATTTCCAATATCCCGGAACTGGCTTCTATGCCATTTCAGGAGTTCTACGACGATGGATATTCTGGTTCCAGTATGGAGCGTCCGGCAATTAAGCAGGTTCTGGAACTTGCTAGGGAGAATAAAGTGCAGTGTATTGTGGTAAAAGATTTTTCACGTTTTGCCAGAAACTATATTGAGATGGGAACTTATCTGGAACAGATTTTTCCATTCCTGGGAGTACGATTTATTTCTATCTCAGACCGATATGATTCTAAAGATTATATAGGAAAGAGTTCCGACATCGAAGTACAGTTTAAAGGACTGATCGCAGATTTTTATGTGAAAGACCAGTCTGTAAAGGTAAAATCGGCAGTCAGTACCAGACGAGGAAAAGGTGAGTATTGCTGTGGATCTGCACCTTATGGGTATCGAATCAATCCTGAAAATAAGAAAGAACTGGTGATTGTAGAGGACGAAGCAGAAGTGATTCGCAGAGTATTTGAACTGACAAATCAGCGGTATTCCAAGATGGAGATTTGTCGGTTATTTAATGAAGAGGGGGTACTGACTCCCTTGCAGTCCATGAGCAGACGACAGAAATCAGACAGCAAGAAAGCTGCATCAAGAGGACTGCAGTGGACGAGTGATATGATACGGAAGATTGTGGATGATAAAACTTATATAGGCTGTATGGTCTATGGAAAGACAAAAATTCCAGATCCCGGAACAGGGAAAGAAGTACCGGTACCGAGAAATCAGTGGAAAGTGATGGAAAATCATCACGAGCCGATCGTATCAAAAGAAATTTTTGAAAAAGCACAGTCCTTGCAGATCAGATACACCAAGAAAAGCAAATTCGACAGGGAAACAACATTGTTAGGTGGCTATGTGAAATGCGGAAATTGTCGCAGAAGCCTGACTTCAAGCAGTCCGGTTCATGGTCATATCCTTTATAGCTGTGCTTACAGTAAAGGAAAAGAAGATACAGGATGCTTTGCCGGAAAAGCTGATAACAAAATGCTAGAGCATATCGTGCTGGCAGAAATTAAGGCATATTTACGTCAGAATATCAGCCAGGAACAGATGCAGCAATCTATGAGAAAACAGCATACGGACAGCATAGAAGCCTATGAGCTGGAAAGTACGGACTGTGAAAAACGTCAGGAGCAGATAAAGCTTCAGAACCGTCAGAACTATGAGAAGTATCATGAGGGACAGATGAACCAGAAACAGTTCATGGAAGCCAAGAAGCAGTTGGAAGAAGAAAGAGAACGATTGCAGAAACGTATACAGGAGTTGGAAGAACTGATAAACGGTGAGAAAGAAATCCTGATGAAAAAGAATGTTCCGGTGGAGCAGATGTTGATGTATTTAGGCTATGAAAAGCTGACACGAGAGATGCTGGAAGAATATGTGCAGGGGATATATGTGTATGATGATGGGAGAGTGGAGGTGGAATGGAAATCACTGGCTTGATTTGTAGCAATAATGTAACGTCCACTACTACTGAACTTGTAGCAATGACGTTACATCCTCCCTGCTGATTTTGTGACAACAATATAACGTCCTCTGTTCCAAAACAACGGTTTTATGGGAAAAATCGAGGAAAAAGTGGCAAAAAAGTTTGTAGCAATGACTTGACATCCTCGGGTGCTCTATGCCTTTCAAGAAGCTTTCCTGATTAATGTTATTAAACATTATAAGCATATATAATATACTTAAAAAGCATAAAAGATAATAAATAAGCATTAGACATAGAAAAGAAAAAAGTCTAAAATTAAATTAAACATTGATTAGTTATGTTCCGATGTATTTTCAATTCAATCTAGAGCATGTTATGAGGTGGCAAGAAAATATAACTTACCTGTAATTATTATGGAACCGGTAAAAGGTGGAATGCTTGCAACACCACCAAAACCTGTGGCAGAAGTGTTTGATAAGGCTGACAACTCAAAGAGTTATGCATCTTTTGCAATTAAATTTGCAGCTAATCATGTATGGAAGGTATCCTTTTTTGTGTTGAAACATTTCCGTAAAAAAGTTAAAATCAAAATTAGTATAATTATATATAAAAAATGGTTATACTACAAAAGAATGAATGGCTGAAGAACAAATATCAATCAGCTAAATGATTAATAATCAATAAAGAACAATAGGTTAAACAATTAGCCAATAAAACAAAAAAGTTAAACAACAAATAGCTAAGCAAACAGTTAGGAGGAGAATATTATGGCAATTATTGAAGTAAATAAAGATAATTTTGAAGAGGAAGTTTTAAAGTCTGATAAGAAAGTTTTAGTAGATTTCTGGGCAGACTGGTGTGGACCATGTAAAATGTTAAGTCCTGTAATTGATAAGTTGGCAGAAGAATTAGAAGATGTAAAAGTATGCAAGGTAAATGTTGATACAGAACCTACAATTTCAATTGAGTACAACATTATGAGTATTCCAACATTACTTGTATTTGAAAATTGTGTTGAGGTAAACAGATCAGTGGGACTTGTATCAAAAGAAGAAGTTTTAGAATTACTAAAATAAAACTGATTGTGTGAAAATATTAAATTAGCAGTAAATTACAGCAATTAATAGCAATTTAAAGATTAATGGACACATTATATTTTAATTCTATCAATTTATTAAGATACTATATAGGAGATAGAGTATGGATAGTTGTAATAGATTGCTGTGATAATGGCTTAATAATCGATGGTTTAGAAATCTGCAGTATATTACAGAATTTTTACTGAAAGATGGAGTTTTAAGATACGAGGAGATTAACTGATGAAAATTAATAGAACAATACTTATTGTTGAAGATGAAGAAAAATTAAGAACAACTGTAAGTGATTTTTTGAAATTATATGACTATAACATTATTGAAGCAAAAGATGGTGAAATGGCATTGGAACAATTTGAAAAAAACATTCACTCAATTGACTTAGTTTTACTAGATATAATGCTTCCAATTTATGATGGTCAGTATGTTTTACAGAAGATAAGAGAAACATCAGAGGTTCCAGTTATTATGATGACAGCAAAATCGGGAGATGTGGAACAGGTAAAAAGTTTTGGAAATGGTGTAGACGATTACATTAAGAAACCGTTTATGTTAGCTCTTTTGAAAGCAAGAATTGAAGCAGTTTTAAAAAGAACATACAAATCAGAGAACAGACATAAGAAGCTTGAAGCTGGCAAACTTTCATTGGATTGCAAAGCAAGGAAAGTGTATGTAAATAACCAACATATAGTTACAACACCAAAGGAATTTGATTTGTTAAGTTTCTTTATTGAAAATCAAAATGTCACTTTGAAAAGAGAGCAGATTCTTGATGCTGTATGGGGACCGGATTATGACGGGACTTATAGAACAGTTGACACAATTGTAAAACAGATAAGAATAAAATTAAGTGATGAGTGTCCATATATTAAATCAATATATGGCATTGGTTATATTTTTGAGGTTGAAGATGTTTAAAACAATAAAAAGCCGAATGATAATTATGCAGACAATTACAATATTTTTTATATTGGGTATATTGTTTGTTTTATTTAGTGCATTTGCAGAGGATTATTATTTCAGCAGAAAGATTGGGGTAATTAAGCAATCGCTCAACACACTGCAAAAAGAGGATATATCTACTCTTACATATAAAAACAGGTATATTATTTCTTATGAAGAACAGAAGTTGAGATTTGTTATTGCAAATGAAAAATTTGAACCAATATATGTAACGTCAAAAACAAAGAATTTTAAGCCTATGGCACAAAATGCAAAGGCAAAAGCAAAGGTTGAAAATAGCATTGTCAGTAGATTGTATAGATTCTCTGAGAAAGAAATAGTTACAAATAATGGTGTGGGAAAAATTTCAGGGCGTGAAATAATAACTCAGAATGGCAACAAATATTATTTATATGTATATGAATTAAAAAGTAATATGAAAATACATTTATCATATTATAAGTTATTCTTTGGGATAATGTTAATTCTTGTTGCTGTAGTTGGAGTAATTGTTTCTGTTGTAATTTCTAACCGTATTTGTAAGCCAATAAGACAAATTGAAGAAAATACAAAACTTGCTGTAAAGAATAACTTTGAACTTAATATTAATGAAAATCAGGAATTTGTTGAACTTTCAGGTTTAGCCCATAGCATTAATATTATGTTATCAAAAATCAGGGAACAGATTACTGAATTGGAAAATGAAATAGAAAATAAAACAAAAGTTGAAAATCTCAGAAAGCAGTTTGTAAACAATGTTTCCCATGAAATGAAAACACCACTTGCCATTATTTCAAGTCAGGTGGAAATGTTAGAACTATTGCAGGATAAGCAGAAAAAGAAGGAATATTGTCAGTCTATCATAGAGGAAACGGAGAATATGTCTCAAATGATTAATGACATGATAGTTATATATTCAATGCAAAGTGCAGAGGAAGAGTTAATGGTTGTAAGTGCTGATATTAACGAACTTGTAGAATTCACTTGTAGAGACTATGATAAGCTTTTCTTTGCGAAAAACATTTCTCTTCATGAAAGCTATACTGAAAAATGTATGGCAGAAGTTAATGAAAGATTTTTCACTCAGGCAGTGAGTAATTACATAACAAATGCAATAAAACATTGCAAAGAAGAAGGTAATGTTTACGTTAGAGTTATGTCTGGCGAAAACAATATTAAAGTCGAAGTTGAAAATGATGGAAAACATATACCTGAAGAAAACATTGAAAATATTTGGAACATGTTTTATCAGGGCAACGACAGTGCAACCTTAAATGGACAAAAAGGCAGTGGACTTGGTCTATATCTTGTAAAAAGTATTGTAGAGTTACATCATGGAAAGTACGGGTGTGAAAATGTTGAGAACGGTGTTGTTTTCTACATTGAATTACCTAAAGTGCAAAAAAGCAATTAATAGAAAATTGAAATAAGTTAGTGCCAACGGTATAATCCTAATAGGTATAAGGTGAAACGTTAAGTAACATTTATAGATTAGGAGGAAATTATGATTAATTTTGCAACTGTTGGCACTAATTTTGTTGTAGATTGGTTCCTTGAGGCGGCTTCACAATGTGATAGCTTGAAATACAAGGGAACATATTCACGAAACATTGAAAAAGCAAAAGAGTTTGGTGAAAAGTACGGAAGCACTCTTTTCTTTGATGATTTAGATAAACTTGCAAAATGCGATAGCATAGACGCTGTTTATATTGCAAGTCCAACATCCTTTCATTTTGAACAGGCTCTTAAAATGATTGAAAATAGGAAACATGTATTTGTTGAAAAGCCTATGGCAAGTAATAGCAGGGAAGTGGAAATTTTAATTGAAAAAGCAAATGAAAACAATGTGGTTTTAATTGAAGGAATGCGCCCTGTTTATGATGATGGCTTTAAGGCGGTGGAAAAGGCCATAGAAAAAATAGCTCCTGTAAGAAGAGCAAGCTTTAAGCTATGCCAGTATTCATCAAGATATAATAAGTTTAAAAACGGTATTGTGGAAAATGCTTTTAACCCTAAATTTTCCAATGGAGCGATTATGGATATTGGAGTATATTGCGTTCATCCAATGGTAAAATTATTTGGTATGCCTGAGCAAATTGATGCAAGCGCCATTATTTTACCGGATAGTATAGACGGAGAAGGAACTATATCCCTTAAGTATAAGGATATGTTGGCAGACATAACCTATTCAAAAATTTCAAATGGTTTTACACCAAGTGAAATACAAGGTGAAAAAGGAGCAATTTTAATTGAAGCAATAGATTGTCCAAGACGTGTAATAGTTCGTTACAACGATGGAACTACAGAGGAAGTCTATAACGTAGAGTTAGACAATAATCTGGTATTTGAAGCGAAAGAGTGGGAGACAATGATAAATAGCCATGACTATAGTGATAAACATAGCAAATATTCACTTATGGCACTTGAAATTATGGACAAGGCAAGAGCAATTCAGGGGATAGTTTTCCCTGCAGATAAAAAACACTAACAATTTGTCGGAAAATCTGTTAGAATACTACAGGAAAAAAATTTAAAGAGGTATAAAAAATGTTAAACGCGAAGCAGGCAACAGTAAAATATTCAGAAGGAGGAATGGGAAAAACAACCATGCCATTAGGTAAAATGTTTGCATTGGCATTTATGGCAGGTATGTTTATTTCATTTGCAGGAGTTGCATCATCAGTTGCTGCAACAACAGTAGAAAATGCATCACTTGGAAAGTTAATAGCAGCATTAATATTTCCGGCAGGACTTGCAATGGTAATATTAAATAATTCAGAACTTTTTACAGGAAACAACTTATTAATTATTTCAGTATTAGATAAACGAATTAAATTCTATTCAATGCTTAAAAACTGGATAGTAGTATATATTGGAAACTTTGTTGGTTCTATTTTTGTTACAGGCGGTTATGCGTTAGGTCATGAATTTTCATTATTTAACAATGGTGTAGCAAAGAATATTATGACAACAGCAGTTGCAAAATGTAATCTTTCTTTTTCAGATGCATTTATTAAAGGTATATTCTGTAACATATTAGTTTGTGTGGCAGTTATGATGGCACTTACAGCTGAAAGAGTATCAGGTAAAATCATGGCATTATTCTTACCAATTATGGTATTCGTTATTTCAGGGTTCGAGCATAGCGTTGCAAACATGAGTTATATAAGTGGTGGTTTATTTATTCATTCACAGTATGGTAGCCTTGGAATAGATACAGCAGGTCTTACATGGTATAACTTTTTAGTAAGCAACTTAGTTCCCGTTACACTTGGAAATATTGTTGGTGGCTTGTTTATTGGATTTATGTTTTTGTTTACCGCAAGAGATAAGAAATAATAAACATTGCAAAAACAAGTTCCCAAAGAAGTATTCCCATTTTTACGGAGAAGAAATTAAAATTATAATTTAAAAATATATACGCAAACAAGGCGAAAGATACAACAACACTAATTACAAAAATTCCTATATCAACCGGAAGAATAGATGTTTTAGTGTATGACGTATATAAATAAAATAGAACAGGTGTTAAGATTAAACCGCAAACTAATCCTATGAATGAAGATAGGAAGTAGTTGCGGTTTTTCTTTCCGTAAATAAAATATCCCGGAACGATCCACAATAACATAGGAAAATATAAAAGTTTTAAATGTTCAAAAACACTTTCGTTAATAGGGGAGAATAAACCTACAATTGCATTTTTTCCCGACCAGTCATAAAAGAAGTGGAGAAGAGAGCCGAAAACAATTGTAAAAATAATGCCACTGATAATATATTTTTTGAAATTTTTATACATAAAGCCACCTTCAATTAAATTCATATTAACAGTGTATGTAGAAATAAGGGAAATATACTAAATTGTAGAGAGCAGAAATCACTTTAGAAATTGCCAATCTAATCCATGCGCTTGCAATCATATTGCCAGCCAATGATAATACTAGTATACCTAATTCAGTAGCTTTAGAAGATTTTGTCAATAAATCTAAAGCAAGATGTATCTCCATTTGCATCAACAACAAAATTTGGGGCATCTACGGATAATAAGTTCTATTTGATTTGCATATAATAATATGATAAAATAAATGTACAAAATATTGTACAATAAATTGAACATGTTATAAAGAGAGGTGGAAATATGTTAGCAGTAAATTATTCAACAATAAGAAATAATCTAAAGGATTATTGTGATAAGGCTACTGATAATCAGGAAACGGTCATCGTAACAAGAAAAAATGAAAAAAATGTTGTCCTTATGAGTCTTGATAAATATAATCAATTAGAAAAGGCAGCTAGAAATAATGAATATCTTGCCATGATAGATAGAGGAATTGCACAACTTGAATCAGGAAAAGGTCAAGAACATGAATTGATTGAGGTGGATTAATGAAGAAATTATGGTCAGATAGAGCATGGGATGATTATTTATATTGGCAAACGCAAGACAAGAAAACATTAAAACGAATTAACGAACTTGTTAAATCAATTGAACGAGAGGGATTAACACAAGGAATAGGAAAACCAGAACCACTTAGACATAGAAAGGCTTGGAGTAGAAGGATTGATGAGGTAAATAGACTTATTTATAATATAGACGAAAATGGTTTCTTGTGGATAATTGCATGTCGAGGACATTACGAAGATTAGTAATGTCAATTAAAATAAACAAAATAATAATATTGTATATAATAATAAACATTGAAAAGAAGTGAAATCTAGTTTTTTCACTTCTTTTTATTATAAGAAAGTAGGCGATAAGGTTGAACAGATAAAAAACTAAAACGAAATATGATAGATAAAAAAATCTTCCAAAACAAAAGCTGGAAGAAGAATTCTAAAAAATTGGTGTCAAATTGGTGTCAAACAAATTTGACACACCTGAATCCCTTTATTTATAGGGGATAAATAGAGTGGACTAGAGGGGAGTCGAACCCCTGTCCAAAAATCCTTCCACCGTTCTTCTACTATCATAGTCAGTTATTTGACATTCCCTTAAGATAACGGGAACTAACACCCTTTACCTCTTAGTAGCTTCATAATGCTCCTAATTACTCAAAGCTTTGTAATTAGGGTTCCCTACGAAAGTCGATGCCAACTAACAAGCTGTAGGAGACTTATTAGTGACAGCTGCAACTAGGCAGCGTAAGCTAAATTATCTTCAGCGTTTAATTTTAAAGTTGTGATTTAACGTATCACCTACGGATAGCTTCACCAGATTCCAAATCCCTGTCGAAACCAGTACTAGCCCATAAATATTAAATTGTGCAAGTATTATGTTAAACTTTTAAGGCATAAAAGTCAATAATAAAAAAGTTACCAAATTGTAAAAAAAAAAATATTTGTCTAATAAAAAAAAAAGAAAGCCGGGTAAAAAACACTGTAAACAATAAAGAAAAATAAAAAATAAGAAATATTAATAAAATCAAATAAAAACGTCCCAATTTTAGAAAAAAGATGTATATTGAAAATGTTTTTAAGTTTCTACTTAATTAATTTAAGAACATATAGGAAAAAATAATAGCACAGACAGGAGAAACAAATGGCATTTACGGTTGACCATCAATATTTGGAATGGCATTAGCATTAAGTTTTTCATTCTAATACACATAATAAACACAACTTTTTGTTAATTTAAAATTATTATGATACAATAACTAAAAGTATAGCAGGAGGAATAATGGATATGTCAAAGTTGAAAATATTAGTTGTAGATGATGAAGCAAGAATGAGAAAATTAGTGAAAGATTTCCTTGTTAGAAAAGACTATGAAGTAATAGAAGCGGCTGATGGGGAAGAGGCTATTGACTTATTTGTTGAACATAATGATTTTGATTTAATTATATTGGATGTAATGATGCCAAAGATGGACGGCTGGGAAGTATGCAGGGAAATTAGAAAATTCTCAAAGATTCCAATTATCATGCTTACTGCAAAAAGTGAGGAAAGTGATGAATTATTAGGATTTGAATTAGGTGTGGATGAATATATTTCAAAACCTTTCAGTCCAAGGATTTTGGTGGCAAGAGTTGACGCAATTCTTAGAAGAACTAACAAGATTGACCAAAATGAAATTGAGCAGGCAGGAGATATTGAAATTAATAAGGCTGCACATTTAGTAAAAGTTCATGGAGAAATTGTAGACTTAAGTTTCAAGGAGTTTGAACTTCTTACATACTTTGTTGAAAATGAAGGTATAGCCTTATCAAGAGAAAAAATCCTAAATAATGTTTGGAATTACGATTATTTTGGCGATGCTAGAACAATCGATACTCACGTAAAGAAACTTAGAAGCAAATTAGGCGACTGCGGAAAATACATTCTTACTATTTGGGGAATGGGATACAAGTTCGAGGTAAATTAATGAAAAAATCAATAAGATATAAAATGGCTGCTTTAATAGTTATTATTATGACATTGTCAATGGCATCACTTGTAATATATAGCAGTCTTTTTATGGAGAAATATTATACGAAAACAAAACAGGATTCCATAAAGGAAGTTTATTACAAAATAAAGCAGGTTGTAAAAGAAGACAGTACATTTTCTGATGATTCAAGCACTAAGTCGGTAAATAAGACCTGTGAAAAGGCAGGGGCTACATCTATTGTAGTAGATGACTCTGGTAATGTTGTTTACGACTATGGTGCCGGTAAAATGCTTGAAGACAGATGGCGTGACATTATTTTTGGTCGAAATATTATGCAAAACAAGACACCTACTCTTGTGGAAAAAGGCAATGGGTATAAAATTCATTCCACAGTAGATAAGGAGTCTTCTGATAAATATTATGAATTAACCAGCACTTTGTCTAACGGTTATACAATAATGATTCGTATGTCAGTGGAAAGCTTTAAGGAAAGTATAAGTATTTCTAATAAATTTTATTTAGGTATAGGAGTTGTTGCAATATTAGTGGCAACAATAATTATTTTAATTGTAACCAGCAGATATACTAAGCCACTGTTGGAGTTGGCAGATATTTCAAAGAGAATGTCGAATTTGGATTTTGATGTTAAGTACAAGGGGCATCATAATGACGAGTTAGGTGTTCTTGGAAACAGCATGAATGATATGTCGGATAAATTGGAGAAAGCCATTACTGATTTGAAGTCTGCTAATATTGAACTTCAAAAAGATATTGAAAAGAAAAATGAAATAGATGAAATGCGAAAAGAGTTTATCTCAAACGTATCTCATGAATTAAAAACACCAATTGCTTTAATACAGGGTTATGCTGAGGGGCTTCAGGACGGAATTACAGAAGATCCGGAAGATATGAAGTATTATTGTAATGTTATTATTGATGAGGCTTCCAAAATGAATAAGATGGTTAAGAACCTTCTTACATTAAACCAGTTAGAGTTTGGTGACACACATGTTAATCTGGAGAGATTTGATATTGTATCAGTAATTAAAGGTGTTATTGCTTCCCTTAAGATTAAGTTGGAAGAAAAGGATATTAATGTAACTTTTGATTATAATGAACCTTTATATGTATACGCAGATGAGTTCCAAATTGAGGAAGTAATTACTAATTATTTGAACAATGCAATTAACCATGTTGACGAAAACAAAATAATTAAAGTAGAAATTACTGAAAAAAATGGTATAGTAAGAGTAGCGGTTTTTAACACTGGAAAAAACATTCCGGAAAATGAACTGGAAAATATTTGGATTAAATTCTATAAAGTTGACAAAGCAAGAACAAGAGCCTACGGTGGAAACGGTATTGGACTTTCTATTGTTAAGGCAATAATGGACAGACATAATAAAGAATGTGGTGTTGTAAATAAAGAAAATGGAGTGGAATTTTGGTTCCAGTTAGACTGCAATAATTCAGAGGAGAGACTTGATTAATGATAGCAATTATTGATTATGATGCAGGAAACATTAAGAGTGTTGAAAAGGCATTTCAGTTTTTAGATCAGGATACTATTTTATCAAGAGACAGAGATGAAATACTTTCAGCAGACAAGGTTGTATTACCGGGAGTTGGTTCTTTTGGTGATGCAATGAACAAATTAAAAGAATACAATTTAGTGAACACAATATATGATGTTGTGGATAAGAAGATTCCTTTTTTGGGAATATGTCTTGGACTTCAGTTATTGTTTGAAAGTAGTGAGGAGACACCGGGAGTGGCAGGTCTTGGAATTTTACCGGGAGAGATTGTTAAATTCCCTGAAACACCGGGCTTTAAAATTCCACATATTGGCTGGAATTCCCTAGAACTTACAAACAATGGCCGCCTATTTAAAGATATTGACCACCAGGCGTATGTTTATTTTGTTCATTCTTATTATTTAAAAGCAAGAGAAGAGGAAATAGTAAAGGCAAAAACAAACTACATTACTGATTTTCATTCATCAGTTGAAAAAGACAATGTTTTTGCGTGCCAGTTTCATCCTGAAAAAAGTGGTGATGTTGGCTTGAAGATACTGGACAATTTTGCAAATATTTAAAGTAAGAATGGAGACAGAATATGCATACAAAGAGAATTATTCCATGTTTGGATATAAATAACAACAGAGTAGTTAAAGGGACCAATTTCGTCAATTTAAGGGATGCCGGAGATCCTGTTGAAGTAGCTAAGGCTTACAACAAAGCAGGGGCAGATGAGCTTGTTTTTTTGGATATAACAGCAACATCTGACCATAGAGCCACTGTTACGGAATTAGTTAGAAAGGTTGCGGAACAGGTATTTATTCCTTTTACAGTTGGTGGAGGAATTAGAACTGTTGATGACTTTAAGGTGCTTTTACGTGAGGGAGCTGACAAGATTTCAATTAATTCATCAGCTATAATGAATCCTAATTTAATAAGTGAAGCAGCGGACAAGTTTGGAAGTCAGTGCGTAGTTGTGGCAATTGATGCAAAGAGACGTGAGGATGGAAGTGGCTGGAACATTTTCAAAAACGGTGGCAGAATCGATATGGGAATTGATGCCGTTGAGTGGGCAATGAAGGCAAATGAACTTGGAGCAGGAGAGATTCTTCTTACAAGTATGGATTGTGACGGCATTAAGCAGGGTTATGACCTTGAATTAACAAGAACAATTGCAGAGAATGTTTCAATTCCTGTAATTGCATCAGGTGGCGCAGGAAAGAAAGAACATTTCTTAGAAGCATTAACAGATGGTAAGGCAGACGCAGCTCTTGCCGCATCATTGTTCCATTATAAGGAATTGGAAATAAGCGATTTAAAGAAATATCTAAACGAAAATGGGGTTTCTGTTAGATTATAACTATACTCAAAAAAAGAAAATAGTAATAGTTAAAAAAGAAAATAGTAATAGTTAATCAGACAGAAAAATAATTAATTACAGAAGAGAGTGATACAAATGAAGTATTATTTTATAATTAATCCTATAAGTGGAAAAATTAACAAACAATTATTAGAAAAGAATATAAGAGAGGCATGTCTTAAAAGACAGGTGCCTTACAAAGTTATGTACACAAAGAAAACAGGTGATGCACAGTATCTGGCAAAAAAAATACCTGATGAGGAATGTGTAGTTTTTTCCGTTGGTGGTGACGGTAATTTAAACGAAGTGCTTAACGGAATTGCAAAATCTGAAAACAAGATTCTTGGAAATATTCCAACAGGCAGTGGAAATGATTTTGATAAAACCCTAAAGCAGTATCAAAATGGGATACTGAATATTGACTTAGGAAAAATCAATAACAGATTTTTTATAAATGTGGCGTGTCTTGGACTGGATGCAGATGTGGCAAATAACATATCATTTATAAGAAAGAAAAAATGGATTCCGGTTTCTCAAAGATACAATGCAAGTCTTGTATACTCTTATTTTAAATATAAGTTTAAGGATTTGAAAATAACAATGGGAGAAACTCAGGTAGAAAATTCATGCACAATTCTTGCAGTTGGAAATGGACAGTATTATGGTGGCGGTTTTAGAATTGCACCTCATGCTTTATTGGAAGATGGTATGTTTGACATATATTTTGTTGAAAAATTGCCTAAACCTAAGATTATTCCAATTTTAATTAAACTGTTAAGAGGAAAACACGAAAATTCAGAATACGTTACAAGATTTTCAGAAAATAAGATTATAATAGATACTGATGAGTTATGTACTTTTAATGTTGATGGAGAAAAAATGACGTCAAATCATTTTGAAATCATTAATATTTCAGGTGGCATAAAAGTATACAACGACAGGAATTTTATTGATGAAATTTTGCAGAAGTAAGAGAAAAAATAGTTTATCAGATAAATGAGTACAAATAATTTATTTTATAAATGATTCGGTTTATAAACGAGTACCAACAAATTGGTATATAAATTAGTACAAGAGGGAGTTTTTATGTCAATGATAACAAATGACTGGCTTGAGCCTTTAAGCAGTGAGTTTAGAAAAGGATATTACAGTCAGTTATACAATTTTGTAAAAGATGAATACAGTAAAACAGTTGTATATCCTCCCGCAGAGGATATTTTTAATGCATTTCATTTTACACCTTTAAAAGATGTAAAAGTTTTATTATTAGGGCAGGATCCTTACCATAATGAACACCAGGCACATGGGTTGTCTTTTTCAGTTCAGCCGGGACAGGATATTCCGCCATCTCTTGTAAATATTTACAAGGAATTACATGATGATTTAGGATGCTATATTCCAAATAACGGTTATTTGAAAAAATGGGCAGACCAGGGAGTTTTATTACTAAACACAGTTTTGACTGTTAGAGCACATCAGGCAAATTCTCATCAGGGACATGGCTGGGAACAGTTTACTGATGCGGTAATTCAGGCAGTTAATGCACAGGACAGACCAATTGTGTATATGTTGTGGGGAGCGCCTGCAAGAAGAAAAAAAGCAATGCTCACTAACCCAAAACATTTGATTTTAGAAGCACCACATCCAAGCCCTTTATCAGCGTACAGAGGCTTTTTCGGATGTAAACATTTCAGCAAGGCAAATGAGTTCTTAAAGGCAAGTGGCCTAGAGCCAATAGATTGGCAAATAGAAAATATATAAAGGAGAGAAGAAATGGCAGTAAATTCAATTGATGCGGAAGAGGATCAGTTCGCATATCGTTATGACACACAGTTATTAATCGAAAGAAGAGATAAAGATTTAGATGAGGATGAAATTTCTGATTACATAACAGATAATTTTGAAGGAAACAGTTTAATTGCAGCAGGAGATGAAGATTTAGTAAAAATTCATTTTCATACAAATGAACCTTGGAAAATATTAGAATACTGCAATACTGTTGGTGAAATATTCGACATTGTTGTGGAAGATATGATTAGACAGGCAAATGGATTGCAGGGGTAGTAATATCTAAATATAAAAAAGAATGTTAAACCTAAATAAAAAACGGTTAATAGTAGTGTACCGACCCCCAAAAGTTAGACCTAAAAATCTAACGATTGGAGGTCGGTATTTTTATGGCAAAATACAGTTATGAATTCAAAAAGCAGGTTGTTGAAGCATATCTTAGCGGTGAAGGTGGCTATGAATACTTAGCCAAACAATATGGTGTACCTGCCTGGTCAAACATTAAGAAATGGGTTCGGAATTATGAAACTCATGGTGACAAAGGACTTATGCGTTCGCGAAAACAAGATAAATACTCTTTTGAAAAAACAGCGAGAATCGTCCACAGCCTCCGGGGAGAATTCAAACTAAAAGACATTCTCGCAGTTGTTGGTTTTCCAAAGGCAACATATATGTATTGGCAAAAAAGATTTGATAGAGAAAATCCAGATATAGAATTAGAAGAAAAGATTCATGAAATACATAAACGTAACAAAGATTATGGCTACCGTCGCATGTGTGGTGAACTCCGTAATCAAGGCTATATCGTGAACAAGAAGAAGGTTCAACGCATTATGCAGAAATATAATCTTCAGGTGATGTCATTTACGAGGAAGAGCCGTAAATATAGTTCTTACAAAGGTAGAATTGGAACGGTTGCTCCTAATAGAATCAAAAGAAGATTTAATACACATATACCTCATCAGAAGATTACAACTGATACAACAGAGTTTAAATACTATGAAGTAGATTCTAAAGGTAAAATGACAATGCATAAGCTATATTTAGATCCATTCATGGATATGTTCAATGGTGAAATAATAAGTTATGGAATAGATAAACGTCCTTCAGCAGCAAATGTGATGAATGCACTAAATGAAGCCATTGAGGTAACTTCTGACTGCCCATTTCGAAGGACCTTTCACTCAGATCAAGGATGGGCATATCAGATGAAAGCTTATTCACATAGACTTAGAGAAGAGAAAATATTTCAAAGCATGTCACGAAAAGGTAATTGCCTTGATAATTCAGTCATGGAAAATTTCTTTGGTCTGCTTAAACAAGAAATATACTATGGAACTGTTTATTACAGTTATGAAGAATTGAAAACTGAAATTGAAAAATATATAAGATATTACAATGAAAAAAGAATTAAAGAAAAACTAGGATGGTTGAGTCCTGTCCAATACAGACTCAGCCTCTTGGTTGCATGAAAAATGCGTAACAGATATTAAAACCTGTTACGCAATAAAAGTCTAACTTTTTGGGGTCACATCATAGATTACAACTATTAACCGGTTTTTTGTTTTACTTTATAATTTTGAAATTATCTAATTATCTATTTTTTTTCCTGATTTAGTCGTTTGTTTGCAGTTGCAAGCATTAACTTAATTCGGTTAAGCTGGTTTACTTCGCTGGCACCGGGATCATAGTCAACGGCTACAATATTTGCATCAGGATTCATGGCTCTTAATTTTTTAATTACACCTTTACCTACAATGTGGTTTGGTAAACATGCAAAAGGCTGAGTACAAATAATATTTGGAACGCCATCATGTAGCAAATGAAGCATTTCACCTGTTAAGAACCAACCTTCACCTGTCTGGTTGCCTATAGAAACAACTTTTTCAGCCATTTCGCTCATTTCCCATATATCGGAAGTAGGAGTGAAGTGCTTGCTCTCAATAAGTGCCTTTTTGGCTGAATTTCTAAACCATTCAATAGCTTTTATACCTAAATTGTTAATACGAACTGATTTTTTATCAAAACCTAAATTCTCGTATTTAAAAGTAGCATTTCTAAATCCATATAGGAAGAAGTCTACCAAGTCAGGCATTACAGCTTCAGCACCTTCTGACTCTAATAATTCAACTAAGTTATTGTTAGCAGTAGGAGAGAATTTAACAAGAATTTCACCTACAATACCAACTCTAGGTTTCTTAATATCTTTTACAGGAATGGCATCAAATTCTTTAACGATTTTTTTCATGTTTTTCTTAAAACGTCTGATACCAAATTTATTATCGGCAAGTTCTTTACATAATTTATATTCCCATTTTTTATGTAAAGCATCAGTTTCGCCTTCGTTTACTTCGTAAGGTCTTGTTCTGTAAACAACTCTCATAAATAAGTCACCGTACATTGCAGCTTCAACAGCCTTAATAGCAAACTTTGGTGTAATCTTAAAGCCACTGTTTTTCTCTAAGCCCTGTAGTGAAAGAGAAAGAACAGGAATATGTGACATACCTGCTTTTTCAAGAGCACGTCTAATGAAACCAATGTAGTTAGTTGCACGACAACCCCCACCTGTCTGAGTAATAATAACTGCTGTTTTGTTTAAGTCATATTTACCTGAAAGCAAAGCTTCCATAATCTGACCAACAACAATTAAAGAAGGGTAGCAGGCATCATTGTTTACATATTTTAAACCTACATCTACGCATGATGGCTTACTGTCCATTACTTCAAAGTTGTAACCACATGAATTTAAAGCAGCCTGAAGCATTTTGAAATGAATTGGACTCATCTGTGGTGTAAGAATTGTGTATTTATCCTCATACATTTGTTTTGTAAATTCAACCTTGTTAATTGAAGAAGGCTGAATTGTTCTTTCAAAATGATTTTCTGAACGAACTCTAATTGCTGCAAGAAGTGAACGAATACGGATTCTTGCGGCACCTAAGTTATTTACTTCATCAATTTTAAGTACAGTGTAGATTTTTCCTGACTTAGTTAAAATATCACTAACGCAGTCAGTAGTTACAGCATCTAAACCACATCCAAAAGAGTTTAACTGAACAAGGTCTAAATCGTCTCTTGTTTTTACATAGTTAGCTGCACGATATAATCTTGAGTGATACATCCACTGGTCAGATACAATCAACGGACGTTCAACTTCTGCCAAATGAGAAATTGAGTCTTCAGTTAAAACAGCAAGACCGTATGAATTAATCATTTCAGGTATACCATGATTTATTTCAGGGTCAACATGGTATGGACGGCCTGCAAGAACAATACCACGCTTTCCGTTTTCTTCCATGTATTTAAGAGTTTCTTCACCTTTTTTTGCCATATCGTTTCTTGAGTTAAGAAGTTCTTCCCAAGCTAAGTGAGCAGCTTCCTTAACCTCGCCGGCATTAATTCCAAATTCTTTTCCAAACTCTTCAACAAGTCTTGAAGTAATTGTTTCTTCATTTGTGAGAGCCATGAAAGGATTCATAAACTTCATTGAAGGATCTTCTAATTCTTCAACGTTGTTCTTTATATTTTCTGCATAAGATGTAACAATAGGACAGTTATAATGGTTGTTTGCATCAGGCGTTTCGTTTCTCTCGTATGGTATACAAGGATAGAAAATAAATTTAACACCCTGTTTAATTAACCATGTAATGTGTCCGTGTACAAGTTTTGCAGGATAACATTCCGATTCACTAGGTATTGATTCAATACCCATTTCGTAAAGTTTATGTGATGATTCTGGTGAAAGAACAACACTATAGCCAAGTTTCTTAAAGAATGTAGCCCAGAATGGAAAATTTTCATACATATTAAGAACTCTTGGAATACCCACAATTCCTCTAGGCGCATTGTCAGGTGACAATGGCTCATAATCAAACATTCTTTTAAGTTTATATTCAAAAAGGTTTGGTATGTTATCTTTGTTTTTCTGGCCACCAATACCTTTTTCACATCTGTTACCACTTATAAATCTTCTGCCATCAGAGAATTTGTTGATTGTAAGTAAACATGAGTTTGTACAACCTTTGCATCTAGTCATTGAAGTTGTGTATGTAAATTCTTCTAACTGCTTAAGATTCAACATTGTTGTAGGCTCGCCTTTATATCTGTCTCTTGCAATAAGAGCAGCACCGAAAGCACCCATAATACCTGCAATGTCAGGTCTGATTGCGTGGATGTGGGCAACTTTTTCCAAACTTCTTAAAACGGCGTCATTGTAGAATGTACCACCCTGAACAACAATTTTTCTACCAAGGTCTCTGGCATCTGATATTTTAATAACTTTATATAAAGCATTTTTTATAACTGAGTATGCCAAACCGGCAGAAATGTCTGCAACGCTGGCCCCTTCCTTTTGAGCCTGTTTAACATTTGAATTCATAAATACTGTACATCTTGTACCAAGGTCAGTTGGATTAGAAGCGAATAAAGCTTCTTTGGCAAAATCTTCAACAGAATAGTTAAGAGATTTTGCGAAAGTTTCAATAAATGAACCACATCCTGAAGAGCAGGCCTCGTTTAACTGAACACTGTCAACAGAATTGTTTTTAATCTTGATACACTTCATGTCCTGACCACCGATATCAAGAATGCAGTCTACCTGTGGCTCAAAAAATGCAGCCGCATTATAATGGGCAACAGTTTCAACTTCGCCTTCATCTAAAAGAAGGGCATTTTTTATTAAAGCTTCACCATAACCTGTTGAACAGGAACGGACAATGTGAGCGTCTTTTGGAAGCTTTGTGTAAATATCTTTAATTGAATCAATAATTGTTTTTAACGGATTACCGTTGTTTCCACTATAGAAAGAGTAGAGTAATGTACCGTCTTCGCCAACTAAAGCTGCCTTAGTTGTAGTAGAACCTGAGTCAATACCAAGGTAGCAGTTACCACTATAAGATGCCAAGTCACCTTTTTTAACTTTTGCCTTATTATGTCTTTCAGTAAACTTGTCATAAGCTTCCTGATTCTGGAATAATGGCTCCAGTCTCTTGATTTCCATTGACATCTGAACACCATGAGATAACTGTTCGTATAAGTCATCAATGTCTACTTTAATATTTTCTTTATGATTTAATGCTGCACCTGTAGCGGCAAATAAATGAGAATGTTCCGGTGCAACAACATGTTCGTCGTCTAATTTTAAAGTCCTGATAAATGCATTTTTTAATTCAGGTAAGAAATGAAGAGGACCACCAAGGAAAGCAACTGTCCCTCTAATTGGTTTACCACAGGCTAAACCTGAAATAGTCTGATTTACAACAGCCTGAAAAATTGAAGCTGCCAAATCTTCTTTTGTGGCACCTTCGTTAATAAGTGGCTGTATATCTGTTTTCGCAAATACACCACAACGGGCTGCAATAGGATATATCTCCTGATAATTTTTTGCATATTCATTAAGACCTGAAGCGTCTGTCTGTAAAAGTGAAGCCATCTGGTCAATAAAAGAACCTGTACCACCGGCACAGATACCATTCATTCTTTGTTCGATACCATTTGTAAAATAAATAATTTTGGCATCTTCGCCACCTAATTCGATTGCTACATCAGTTTGTGGTGCATAATCTTCAAGAGCAGTAGATACTGCCACAACTTCCTGTACAAATGGCACTTTCAAATGTTCAGAAAGTGCTAAACCACCTGAACCTGTAATCATAGGACTTAATTCAATTGAACCTAACTGTTTACGTGCCTTATCTAAAAGTAAAGCTAAAGTTTCCTGAATATTTGCATAATGTCTTTCGTAATCTGAAAAAACAAGATTGTTATCTTGGTCAAGTATTGCAATTTTTACAGTAGTAGAACCAATATCAATACCTAAACTATAATTTGCATTCTCGTTCATATTTGCCTCCTAATTACCCTTATTAATACGAGTAACGTATATTAAATATATGTTTTATTACCTATTAAAATGCTTTTGACATAAAAATATCAAAATCGACTTATTATTATATTATAAATAAGAAAAAAAAACAACAGAAAAAGATGTGAAAAAAGTTTGTTTACAAACTAAAAGAAAAAGCTGTACTTTGTTTGACAAAGTACCCTGTAGAAATTATACTGTAATATGGTTATTTAGAACAAAGAATGTGACTTATAACCCTCTAGAAATTAGATGGGATTGTTATATTAGGAAAATAAGGAGATTAGAATGTCAGAATTTAATAGAAGAAAACAGAGTTTTTCAATTCCAAATTTACCATTGTATTTAATCATTGCTTATGTAATAGGATATGTTATTCAGTTGACAACTCCTGAACTATATCAGTTTTTACAGTTTAATCCATACGAGATCTTTCAGGGACAGATATGGAGAGTGGTTACATGGATTTTAGTACCACCTGAAAGTTTAGGAATTTTTACTATTATTATGTTGTTCCTATATTATTCATTGGGACGTGAACTTGAACATACATGGGGAAGTGAACGCTTCACAAAGTATATTTTTTCAGGAATTATATTTACAGTAATAGCAGGACTTATTTTATATGTAGTTCTTACAGTTATTTATGGAACAGCCATGGGCAGTATATTTGGAGTAATTATTGGTGGCTATGTAAGCACATATTACATTAACATGTCTATATTTTTAGCATACGCTTTTACTTATCCGGAACAGGAATTACTGTTATATTTCATAATTCCAATTAAGATTAAATGGTTCGGATTCCTATATGTAGCATATATTATTTATGACATTATCAGTGCGTTTAGAACAAGTATGAATTTAGGTTTAATAGTGCTTGTGTTAATTGCCGCATCATTACTTAATGTTGTTATATATGTTATTTTAGATAAAAAATCAGGAAGAAGACCTTCCTCAATAAAAAGAAAAGCACAATATAATAAGTCAATTAAAAAAGCAAAGCCTAATGTTTATGCAAATGGTGCAAGACATAAATGTGCTATATGTGGCAGAACAGAATTAGATGATCCAACATTAACATTTAGATATTGTTCAAAATGTTCGGGAAATAAGGAATATTGTCAGGAACATTTATTTACACATGAACATAAATAAAAACTATGGTTTATGATTTGTGTGAAGTGTGATTGCTAATGCAATGACTAGGAATTAATGCTATATCCTGTTGAAATGTAACAGGTCCAAACATAAAAAAATGAAAAAATATTAAAGGAATAAATAATATGCAGGAACAATTTAGCAGAAGTGCAGGTGTGTTAATGCCTGTTAGTAGTTTACCGGGTCCATACGGAATCGGAACTTTTGGAAAAAAAGCTTATGAGTTTGTAGATAACTTAGTTAAAGCGAGACAGAAATATTGGCAGGTGTTACCTCTTGGACCTACAAGTTTTGGAGACAGCCCTTATGCTTCTTTTTCTGCTTTTGCGGGAAATCCATATTTTATAGATTTAGATATGTTGATAGAAGAAGGACTTTTGACTAAAGAATTTGTTGACAGTAAAAGATGGAATATTGAAGACCAGTATGTTGACTATGGCTTGGTTTATAATTCAAGATTTGAAGTTTTAAGAGTGGCTTATGAGAATAGTAATCATAAGGAATTAGATGAATATAAAGAGTTTTTTACAGAAAATGAATTCTGGCTTGAAGATTATAGTTTGTATAGAGCCTGCAAAGATAAATATGAAGGCAGACCTTGGAGTGAGTGGGATAAGGAAATAAAGTTTAGAGAAGCCGAAACAGTAGGGGCTTTTAAAGAAGAACTAAAGGATGATATGGACTTTTACAAGTTCATACAGTTTAAGTTTAATGAGCAGTGGTGCAAATTAAAAGAATATGCTAATGAAAATGGAATCCTGATTATTGGTGATATACCAATATATGTGGCAATGGATTCTGCTGATGTTTGGCAGAATACAGGCATGTTCCAATTAGATGAAGAATTAAATCCTAAAAAAGTTGCAGGTGTACCCCCTGATGCGTTTTCTGATTTAGGTCAGAGATGGGGCAATCCACTTTATGACTGGGACAAAATGGAAGCTGATGATTTTTCATGGTGGAGAAAACGAATGGAACATTCAGCTAAAATATATGATGTAATAAGAATTGACCATTTTATAGGCACTGTCAAATATTATGCAATTCCTGCAGAAGACAGTGATGCAAGAAACGGTCAGTGGCAAAAAGGACCGGGACTTAAACTTATTAATGCAATTAACGAGTCCATAGGTGACAAACACATTATTGCTGAAGATTTAGGTATAAAAATGCCTGAAGTTGTAGAGGTACTTGAAAAATCAGGTTATCCCGGCATGAAAGTTCTGGAATTTGCTTTTGATGGTAACAGACGTAATGATCATTTGCCATACAACTGGGTGCCTAATACTGTAGCTTATGGTGGTACTCATGACAATGACACATTAGTTGGGTATTTTACAAGCTTTGAAAAATGTGAGCTTGGCTACATAAGAGAGTATGTTGAGTGTAGAGAAGGCTCAGTAGAAGATTTAGTTGATAAGATTTTTAAAGTGGCTTATGAAAGTGTTGCCAATTTGGTGATTTTTCAAATACAGGACATTTTAAAGATTGGATATATAGGAAGAATGAATCTTCCATCATCAATGGGGACAAACTGGAGATGGCGAATGTTAGACGGCCAGTTTGGTGCAAAAGAAATTGAAAGACTAAGATATCTTTGTGATATCTACGGTAGATAAATATTTAGGAGGACTGAAAATAATGAATAAGAAACCATTTGTAACAAAAGAACAGGTTGAAGAAATTGTAAAAAAATATCCTACACCATTTCATATTTATGATGAAAAAGGATTTATGGAAAATGCAAGAAAAGTAAATGAAGCTTTTTCATGGAATAAAGGATTTAGAGAATATTTTGCAGTAAAGGCAACTCCAAATCCATTTATTATTAAAAAATTAAAAGAAGCAGGCTGTGGAGTTGACTGCTCATCTGCAACAGAACTTATGATTGCTGATAAGTTAGGCTTTAGAAACGATGAAATCATGTTTTCTTCAAATGAAACACCTGAAGGAGAGTTCAAGTATTGTAATGAATTAGGTGGCATTATTAACTTAGATGACATTACAATGATTGATTACATGGAAAAGGAATGTGGAATACCTGAAACAGTAAGCTGCAGATTTAATCCAGGTGGAATTTTTGAAGTTTGTAACGGAATCATGGATAACCCTGGTGATTCAAAATATGGTATGACAAGAGAACAGATAACTGAAGCCTTCAAGATTTTAAAATCAAAAGGTGTTAAGAATTTTGGTATACATGCATTTTTAGCATCAAACACAGTAACAAACGAATATTATCCAATGCTTGCTAAGACAATTTTCCAGTTGGCTGTTGAACTTGAAAAAGAAACAGGAGCAGACATTAAGTTCATTAATTTATCAGGTGGAGTTGGAATCCCTTATACACCTGATCAGACACCAAATGACATTATGGTTATTGGAGAAGGAGTACACAAAGTTTATGATGAAATTTTAACTCCAGCCGGAATGGGCGACGTTGCAATCTTTACAGAAATGGGAAGATTTATGATGGGACCTTATGGTGCATTAGTAACTAAGGCTGTTCACGAAAAACACATTTACAAGGAATATATTGGTGTTGATGCCTGTGCAGTTAATTTAATGAGACCTGCTATGTATGGTGCATATCATCATATTACAGTTCTTGGCAAAGAAAATGAACCATGCACTGAAACATATGATGTTGTTGGAAGTTTATGCGAAAACAATGACAAGTTCGCAATAGACAGAAAACTTCCTAAGATTGAAATGGGTGATTATTTATATATTCACGATACAGGCGCACATGGTTTTGCAATGGGCTATAACTACAACGGAAGATTAAAGTCAGCAGAATTATTGCTTAAAGAAAATGGAGAAGTTGAACTTATAAGAAGAGCAGAAACTCCAAAGGATTATTTTGCTACATTTGATTTTTCTGACATTTTAAAATAAAATATCTATATGAAAATTATAGGAATTACAAATAAAGAATAAAACATAGAGCGCTTGTATTAGGCACTCTATATGTTAAAAGAGAGTGTATATGAAGAAAATAGTTGGAGATTTATTAAAAAATAGAAACATTGAAGAAAGTTTGAAAAAGTATACCGGTGGATTTATGAAAATAAATAACAAGTATGCTTTAATTCGTCTTGCGATGAATTATTACACATATTATGTGTCTCTTTCAGAGGATGGTGGCATGGTAGCTCCCGGCTTTAATGAATATGTTAAAACTATCAATGAAACAATTGAAAAGTATGCCAATGGCGGAGATGATTTTTCGGAAAATATTGCGGAATTAGAGGCAATTAGAAATATCATTATTGAAAAGGTAGCTGATATTACATGTTATGTGGACAAGTATAACGTATACGAGCATGCAGTAAACAGAGTGGAGTATAGATTCAGGGAAGAAGATTATCCTAGTGGCTATAGTGATGAAAATTTCACAAGAACAATTATGCAGTTTATTTTAGAAGATGAAGATAACATGATGATTAACAGTAAGATTAAAGATGTTATTGGACAACTTCCTGTAAGGCTTACAAAAAATAAATTTTTCGAAATGCTCTCTAACGGCTTGTCAATTTACAACGGCGGCACAAAGGAAGCTTTAGACGACTTTTTGTACATGATTAAAACATGCTCCATGCTTCATAAGACGGATACAATGGCAACTAACTATCCCCATTTATATGAAGAATTTGACAATCTGAAAAATGTTAAGTTTAAAGAAATGGATTCTAAAGGATATGATGAGTTTAAGGACAGATTATCGGATATAACCATGTATATAGATGATGAAATGGACAACCTTATGAGAGTTCAGGAAGTTCTAAATGACCTTTTATTGATTTTATATACTAACAATGAAAAAGAAGAAGATAATGTTGTAAAAGGCTGTGATGAAATAATAAAAAATACCAACTTGTTATTTTTAAATAAATTTTCTTCAAAATCACTTGAGAAAATAGAGGATATGTTTGTTATGCTCGAAGGTGAACAGGAGAAAATATATCCACACCTTTCAGCTTATGACATAACAGACCAGATAAAAGAAAGTTACGCAGACAAGATTAAACAGTTAGATTTGGTGGAAGAATATAATATTGTATTTAAGCTTCCTAAACTAAATTCAGACAGTATGTTTGTAAAACTGGATAAGGTAGAAAACAACGATGTAGTTGATGAAGCTTATTTAGAAAAACAAAAAGAACAGTTAATAAATGAATACAGAGAGTTATTTAAAGAGACAGATAAAATGATTACAAGGGCAGTTATGGCGCAGGCTTTAAGTGAACTTCCAATCTTCTTTAATAACATAAGCGAATTGCAGGATTATATATATAATACTTTGTCAATTTGCAACGATAAGGCAGAAAAACTGGCTTGTATAGAAATTATTAACGGAATAATGGCAGGATAATTATGATTTGGTATGAGGATTTATATGTAGGCTATAATCTTTTAGACAAAAAAAGAAAGGTTATAGGAAAAATTAAAAATAGAAAACCAACGTTTGATACATATGTAATCACTCTGCCAAGAAATGATTATGATACATTGGAAATATATCCTTCTAACGTTTTGATTCAAAAATGGTATCATAAGTCTGATATGGTTGTAATTGGAATTGCAAAAGGTAGGGAAGAGGCACTTGACATGATGACGCTTATTATAATGGAATGCCTTGAAAAAACAGGAAATGTAAATGTTAAGAAATATATTATGGAGCAAATGAATTAGCCTATGTTACATATTTTTTTATTAATATTAAAAATAATTGGAATACTTTTGCTGGTGATTATTGCACTGGCTTTGTTAATCCTGTTTTATCCTATTGCATATAAGATTCAGGGAAGTAAATCTGACAAAGATTATCAATTATCCATAAAAGCTCACTGGTTACTTCGTTTTGTAAGTTACAAGGGAGTAATCAGCAATGATGGTAATGTATCAAAACTTAGAATATTTTTTGTGCCAATTGATTTTTTGAAAAAAAAGCAAAAAAAAGATAAAAAAGATAAACCTGAGAAAACTGATTTGAAGAAACAGGGTTCACAAAAACAGGATTCACTAAAAGATACTTCTGACAAAAAAGTATTAGAAAGTTGTGAGACTACAGAATTAAAACAACAAAAAACTCAGGGCAATAATAAAAATGATTCTGAAAATACAAATTCTGAAAAAACATTTGAACAGAAAATTTCAGAAGATATTGGAAAAACAGAAGAAACAAATCGCTTAATTGAGAAAAAACAAGAATCAGATAATAAAGAACGAAAAAAAACGCACATTAATATAAACTATATCTTTAATTTTCTGAAAGAAAAAATTAAAGATATAAAAGGTTTTATACTTAGTGTTAGAAAAAATATAAAGAATATTTATTCCAAATTCAAAGAAAAATGCGCGAAGGTAAGAGCCATAAAGGCATTTATAAACAGTCCAACTACTAAAAAAGCATTTAAGTTTGGAAAAGAAATTATTATAAAAACATTAAGGCATATTTTCCCTAAAAAAATAAAAGGAAATATCGAAATTGGTTTTGAAAGTCCTGATTTAACAGGAAAGACATTAGGCTATATAGCCATGGGCTATTCGGTTTTTAATGTGAATCCTAAAAAAATAAAAATCACACCGGATTTTCAAAATGAAATATTTAATGGAAATGTTAAATTAAGTGGACATATAATGTTAGGTGTTGTTCTTTATTACGGCTTGAGATTTTATTTTAATAAAGAAATTCACCGTATAATTAAAAAAATCGGTTAGTATAAGGAGGCTTTGATTATGGCTGATAATAAGAAAAATTCAGAAGATTTGCTTAAGGCAATGGAAAATTTTATAACAACTAAGTCTGTGGTTGGAGAGCCAATTGTAATTGGTGAAACTATAATTTTACCAATGGCAGATGTATCTTTTGGAATGGCACTAGGTACATTTTCAAAAGGCGATAATGGAACAGGCGGTGTTGGCGGTAAGATTACACCAAGTGCTGTTTTAGTTATAAAGGATGGCTCATCAAAACTTATAAGTGTTAAGGATCAGGATGGCTTTGCAAGAATAATTGACATGGTACCTGATATTGTAAACAAGTTTACAAACAAAGAAGATGACACTATTGATGACGAAGATGTAGTTGAATAGGGATTACATTAAATAAAAGGAATAGTAGCAAATAAAATATAATACATGCATATACTGTTAGTAAAACAGGAAGATAAAACAGGAGTTGTATGCATAGGTTATTTGGATTTGCGTTATTTTGGTTTGCAGTGGGAATGATTTTCTCTATGCTTATAGAGAGTACGTTCTTTGCGGTATGCATTATTATTACGTGTTTAATAGTTGGATTTAATTTGTTTTGCAAAAATTAATGTGTTAATAAAAGTAATGTATTGAAATATATTGGTATGATATGAAAATTAATATAATTAGAACTAATACAATTGCAGGAATTAAATAAAACTAATATAAATAGATAAGTTAGAAAAATGCAAATAAGGAAAGTGAAAATAAGATGAATATAGCAGATATTTTTAAGAAAAAAACAGTGTTTTCTTTTGAGGTGTTCCCACCTAAGAAAGAAAGTGGAGTAGAAACAGTGTACAATACATTAAGAGAATTAAAGGATTTAAACCCTGATTTTATTAGTGTAACATATGGTGCCGGCGGCTCAGGAATTGCCAAGGCAACAACAGTTGATTTATGCGCAAAAATCAAAAATGAATTGAACACAGAAACAATTGCTCATTTATCATGCTTATATAATTCCAAAGCAGATATTGACAGAATTTTAAATGACTTAAATGAAAAAGGTGTTAAGAATATTTTGGCATTACGTGGTGACGCTAATCCTGATTATGAAGTAAAACATGATTTTAAATACGCATCTGATTTAACAGAATATATTATGTCAAAAAATATGGGCTTTCATGTTTCAGGTGCCTGTTATCCGGAAACACATCAGGAAGCAGCAAATATTGTAGAAGATATTAAAAATTTAAAAATCAAAGTAGAAGCAGGTGCAGATCATTTAATTTCTCAGTTATTCTTTGATAACAATGTTTTCTATGATTTTATTGAAAAAGTAAGAGTTGCAGGAATTGATGTTCCTGTTGAAGCAGGAATTATGCCTGTTACAAATAAAAAACAGATTGAAAGAATGGTTTCAATGTGTGGCGCCAGCATACCAGCCAAATTATCTAAGGTTTTACAGAGGTTTGGAGATGATCCGGTTGCAATGCGTGATGCCGGTATATCATACGCTATTGACCAGATTGTTGACCTTGTTGCCAATGGTGTGGACGGTGTTCACATTTATACAATGAACGATCCTTATGTGGCAAAAAGAATTAGTGACAGTGTGACTAATCTTGTAAAGAATAAATAAAAAGGACAAGTTGGTTAAATGAATGGTCATAGAATTATTGAAATTGACAATGTTAATTTTGGTGAAGCTTTAAGATATTTAGGATATGGAAATAACAAGCCTGATGAACAGACAGAGAAGATGCTTTCAAAATGTGCAAAAGAATTAAAAGCAAACATGAAGGGAAAATTTATATACAAGGTTTTCCCTATTGCTGATGGCATAGTAGAAGGTACTAATTTTGAATTAAAGGGCAATTCAATCAAGAAACATTTAGAAAACTGCGAAAAGGCGGTTTTTATGTGTGCAACCTTATCAGGCGGAGTGGATTCTTTAATTAGAAAAAAGCAGATTGTAAGTATGGCAGAGGCAATGGTTACAGACAGTTTGGCTTCTGCAGTAATTGAACAGGTATGTGACAAGGCAGAAGAAATTATATTAAAAGATTTTAAAGAATACGAGCATACGTGGAGATTTGGTCTGGGATATGGAGATTTTCCACTTGAATTGCAGGGACAGTTTTTGGATATATTGGATGCACCTAAAAGAATCGGTGTGTGTGTAAACAGTAGCATGATGCTTACGCCAACTAAGTCTGTTACATGTGTTATAGGTTTGGGACATAATTTAAAAGTTTCAAGCAAAAAGAATTGTGATTTCTGTAATTTTAAGGATAAATGTCAGTTTAGAAAACAGGGTACTACCTGTAGTTAAATAAAGATTAAAATAACACCCAAGTGAAAACAGGAGATAATCTATAAATGAACAATAAATTATTTGACAAAAATTATGTTGTATTAGACGGAGCAATGGGAACAATGCTTCAGCAAAAAGGAATGGAATTAGGAACTGTTCCAGAAACTTTAAATATAACAAAAAGTGATTGGATTGTAGATATTCATAAGCAATATATAGAGGCGGGAGCTGATGTTGTATATGCTAATACATTTGGTGCCAACCGTTACAAGATGAAAGATACAGGTTACACTGTTGATGAGTTAATAAATGCTGCCATTGCTAATGCAAAGGAAGCAGCAAAAGGAACAGATGCAATGGTTGCCTTAGATATGGGACCTATTGGACAACTTTTAGAACCAACAGGAAATCTTTCTTTTGAAGAGGCTTATGATATTTTCAAAGAAGAAGTTGTTGCGGCAAAAGATGCAGATATTATTGTTATTGAAACAATGACTGACTTATTGGAAACAAAGGCGGCGGTTTTAGCTGCAAAAGAAAATTCTAATCTGCCTGTTATTACAACAATGACATTTGAAGAAAATAAACGTACATTCACAGGTTGTTCAGTTTCAGCCATGTGTCTTACACTGGAAGGCTTGGGTGTGGATGCAATGGGTGTAAACTGTTCTTTAGGACCAAAAGACTTAATTCCTATTGTTGAGGAAATATCTAAGTGGACAAGTTTACCAATTGTTGTAAAAGCAAATGCCGGCTTGCCTGATCCTGTAACAAACACATACGATGTTGATGCAGACCAGTTCGCATCCATATACAGAGAAATGCTTAAATACGGTGTTAGAACCTTAGGTGGCTGTTGTGGTACAAAGCCTGACTATATTAAAGCAGTTAAGGCAATGCTTGTTGAAGCAGAAAAAGAAGGGGCTTTTAACGAAAATAATACAAAGAAGCACCTTGCAGTATGTTCTCCAACAAAGACAGTTATAGTGGACCAGCCTCGTATTGTAGGTGAAAGAATTAATCCAACAGGTAAGAAAAGATTTAAACAGGCGCTTATAGAAGATGATATGGATTACATTCTTGGGCAGGCAATAGAACAGGTAGAAGCAGGGGCAGAAATTTTAGATGTAAATGTAGGTTTACCTGAAATTGATGAAAAGGAAATGATGATAAAAACCGTAAAGGCGTTGCAGGGAATCGTTGATGTGCCTTTACAGATTGACTCAACAAAACCTGAAGTAATTGAAGCTGCACTTAGAGTTTATAATGGTAAGCCGATTATTAACTCTGTAAATGGAGAAGATGCAGTTTTAGATACAATTTTACCTGTAGTAGCAAAATACGGTGCTGCAGTTATTGGACTTGCATTGGATGAAAATGGTATACCAGATAGTGCAGAAGGCAGAGTAGCTATTGCAGAAAAAATAATGAACAGGGCAATGTCTTATGGCATCCCAAAAGAAGATATAATTATCGACTGTTTAACTTTAACAGTTTCAGCAGAGCAGAAGGCATGCTTTGAAACTCTTGAAGCCCTTAACACTGTAAAAAATAAATTAGGGTTAAGAACAGTTCTTGGAGTATCAAATATTTCCTTTGGTCTTCCAAACAGAGAAATCATAAATAAATATTTCTTAACAATGGCACTTCATAGCGGACTTGATTTGCCAATTATTAATCCAAATGTTTCATCTATGGTTTGGGCTGTTAAGTCATATAAAGTTCTGGCAAACATTGATAAAAATTCAATGGATTTTATTGAGTATTCAAATACCCATGAACCTGAAACATCTGCCAGTGCAAAGTCAGGTGGTACACCACAGGCGGCAGCTTCACAGGGGAATGATAACTTGAAGTCTGACGAAGCAAAAGCTATTCTTCATGCAATGGAAACGGGAATGAAAAGTGAAGGCAGACAATTAACTAAAACATATCTTGAAACTCAGGATTCAATGATAATTATTAATGAAATGCTTATTCCTGCACTTGATGTAATTGGTGATAAGTTTGAGAAGGGAAAGATTTTCCTGCCACAGTTAATTTTAGCTGCTGATGTTGCCAAGGAATGTTTTGAGGAAATAAAAACATTTATGGCAAATAAGGGGGCAGCATCAGAATCCAAAGGAAAGATTGTTATTGCCACCGTAAAAGGTGATATACATGATATTGGAAAAAATATCGTAAAAGTAATTTTAGAAAACTATGGATTTGATGTTCTTGATTTAGGCAGGGACGTGGATCCTGAAGCAGTTTTGAAAGCTACCGTAGAAAATGATGTTAAATTAGTTGGTCTGTCAGCTTTGATGACAACTACATTAGGTTCTATGGAAGATACTATTAAATTATTACACCACAACAATGTTGATTGTAAGATAATGGTAGGAGGAGCTGTTTTAACAGAAGATTATGCAATGGAAATTGGGGCTGATTATTATGCAAAAGATGCGAAAATGAGCGCCGATATTGCCAAAGAAGTGCTTGGCTAAAGAAAAGCTAAAGAAAAAATATGCGAAAGTGCTTGCAATTTTTTGAATAGTCTGTTAAGATAGCCTTTGTGTCAGGTCGAAGAAGGTTCGACTTAATTTATACAAGGGAGGTGCTATTATGGCTAAATGTAGTATTTGCGGTAAGGGTGCTCATTTTGGAAACGCAGTGAGTCATTCACATAGAAAGTCTAATAAAATGTGGAAGTCAAACGTAAAGTCTGTTAAAGTTAAGACTGAAGGCGGAGCAAAGAAAATGTACGTTTGCACATCTTGTTTGAAATCAGGAAAAGTAGAAAGAGCATAGTATATGTTATTAGATAAAAAGACGCTGCATTTGGTAGTGTCTTTTTTCTTGTCTTTTTATACCAAAAAGGGTATAATATCCGTAGCTGTGTAAGCAAGTATGCAAATACACTTGTAAAGGAGGATAACATATGAAGGGTAAGATGAATACTGACATGGGACAAATATTAATCAGCCAGGAAGTTATTGCAAAGTATGCTGGTGAAACAGCTTATGAATGTTTTGGCATTGTTGGTATGGCTATGGTTAGTGTAAAAGACGGAATTGTTAGATTATTAAAGAGAGACAGCTCTACAAAAGGAATTAATGTTGTTATAGATGAAAATAACGAAATAACAATAGATTTTCATATTATTGTTGCTTATGGTGTTAATATTGCAACAATAGCAGAAAATATTATTTCAAGTGTAAAATATAAAATAGAAGAATTTACAGGAATGACTGTAAAGAAAGTAAATATTTATGTTGAAGGTGTAAGAACAATTGACTAATGTGTCTTATGCTTAGGAGGATAAAGTTTTGGAAATTAATGTAATTGACGCACAGATGCTACAAAAAATGTTTATTGCAGGTGCAAAGAATCTTGAAGCAAAGAAAGAATGGATTAACGAATTAAATGTATTTCCTGTTCCTGATGGAGACACCGGAACTAATATGACACTTACAATAATGTCAGCTGCTAATGAAGTTGGTGCAATTGCTGACCCAACAATGGAAACAGTAGCAAAGGCTATTTCTACAGGTTCTCTTAGAGGAGCAAGAGGAAATTCAGGTGTAATTTTATCACAGCTTTTCAGAGGTTTTACAAGAGAAATCAAGAAATATGATGAAATTAACGTTGAGATTTTATCAAAGGCATGTGTAAGAGCGGTTGAAACAGCATATAAGGCTGTTATGAAACCAAAAGAAGGAACAATTTTAACTGTAGCAAAAGGAATGTCAGACAAAGCTTGTGAGATGCTAGGTCAAAGCGACGATTTAACAGTTGTAATTGGCGAAATCATAAAACATGGTGAATATGTTTTAAGTCAGACACCTGAAATGCTACCTGTACTGAAACAGGCAGGAGTGGTTGACTCAGGCGGACAGGGACTTATGGTTGTTTTACAGGGAGCATATGATGCTTTCTTAGGAAAAGAAGTTGATTATACACTTGAGAATGTATCAAAAGCTTCATCAACCTCAGTATCTACAGACGATTTACCAATGGACGAAGCAGATATTAAGTTTGGATATTGTACTGAATTTATTATTAATTTAGACAAGCCAATGGATGATAAAGAAGAGAAATTATTTAAGGATTTCTTAGAGTCAATTGGAGATTCAATTGTTCTTGTAGCAGATGATGAGATTGTAAAGGTTCATGTTCATACAAATCAGCCGGGTGAGGCTTTCACAAGAGCTTTAACATACGGTTCATTATCAAGAATGAAGATTGATAACATGAGAGAAGAACATCATGAAAGACTCATTAAGAATGCTGAAAAGATGGCAGAAAAGCAGAAGCAGGAAGAAGCAGAAGCTAAAAAGAATGAACCTAAGAAAAAATATGGTTTTATTGCGGTATCAGTAGGTGAAGGTTTAGATGAAATATTTAAGGGATTAAATGTTGACTATATTATTTCAGGTGGTCAGACAATGAATCCAAGTACAGAAGATATTTTAAATGCGGTAGATGAAGTTAATGCAGAAAATATTTTTGTTCTTCCAAATAACAAGAACATTATTCTTGCAGCAAATCAGGCAGAAAGTTTAGTTGAAGATAAGAATTTAATTGTAATTCCATCAAAGACAATTCCTCAGGGAATTTCAGCCATGATTGGTTTTGTAGATGACTGTTCACCGGAAGAAAACAAAGAAGCTATGATTGACAGTATGTCATACGTTAAGACAGGCGAAGTAACATACGCTGTAAGAGATACAGTAATTGATGATAAAGAAATTAGAGAAGGCAATATTATGGGTATTGGCGATGAAGGAATGCTTGCAGTTGGCGATGATATTGTGGCAACAACAGTTGACATGATTAAGGAAATGCAGGATGAGGATTCTGAAATCGTTAGCGTTTACTTTGGTGAAGGCATAACAAAAGAAGATGCTGATGTCCTTGCTTCAAAAATAACAGAAGAACTTCCTGACTTGGAAGTAGAAGTATATCCAGGTGGTCAGCCTGTATATTACTACATTGTTTCTGTAGAATAGAAAGGACAAAGTATGGACGAGATTTTTGTAGAACAGATTGTAAAAAGAAAAACAGGTATTTCTGTTGTTTTAATGCGAGTATTTTCTATTATTGTTTTAATAATGGCATTTCTTTTAATGCTTATGTTTAACTTAGGAATTCTTGCTTTTACAATTGAAATATTGCTTATATACGGAGAATACATGTTATGGTGCTATACAAGCATTGAATATGAATATTCTTTGGTAAATGGAGAATTTTCTGTTGATAAGATAATGGGCCAGAGAAAAAGAAAAAACATTGCAAATTATGAAATTAAGGATGCAGAAGTAATTGCACCAATTAATTCAGAGCAGGTTATAAGAGGTTCCATGAATGCAATCGTAAAAGATTATTCAACAGGAAGAAAAAGTGAAGGTGTATATGCCATGATTATTAGTAACAACGATGGAAAAACTAAAGTTGTTATTGAACCTAATGAAAAAGTAATTGATGCACTATATCACTACAGACCTAATATTGTTGTAAAAAACGTATAAACATTTAATTTTTATGCGTGCAAAAAATAATAAAAAATGTCGGGAAAAAGAGATATGGTCATTGACGATGTCTCTTTTTTATGTTACTATTTTCGTTAAAATAGCGTGAAGAAATTTGCGCTTTAATTTAATTATACGATAGAATAAGGAGGAAAGAATCAGTGGGTAAAATTATTGGCGAAGGAATTACATTTGATGATGTGCTTTTGGTACCACAGTATTCAGAAGTGACACCTAATATGGTAGATTTATCTACACATTTAACAAAGAAGATCAAATTAAACATTCCTATGATGAGTGCCGGAATGGACACAGTTACAGAACACAGAATGGCAATTGCAATGGCAAGACAAGGTGGAATTGGTATCATTCATAAGAATATGACTATTGAACAGCAGGCAGATGAGGTAGATAAGGTTAAACGTTCTGAAAACGGTGTCATCACTGATCCGTTCTATTTATCTCCGGAACATACACTTAAAGATGCAAATGACTTAATGGCAAAATTCAGAATTTCAGGTGTTCCAATTGTAGTAGGAAAGAAGTTAGTAGGTATTATTACTAACCGTGATCTTAAATTTGAAACAGATGAAACAAAGCTTATTAAGGATTCAATGACAACAGAAGGTCTTATTACAGCAAAGGCCGGAGTAACTCTTGAAGAAGCAAAGGCAATTTTGGCAAAATCAAGAAAAGAAAAATTACCATTAGTAGATGATGATTTTAACTTAGTTGGTTTAATTACAATTAAGGATATTGAAAAGCAGATTAAGTATCCTTTATCAGCAAAAGATGCACAGGGAAGATTACTTTGTGGGGCTGCTGTAGGTATCACTGCAAACGTTATGGATAGAGTTAGAGCTTTAGTTGACGCTAAGGTTGACGTTGTTGTAATTGACTCAGCTCATGGTCATTCAGCAAATATTTTCAAAACATTAAAGATGATTAAATCAGAATTCCCTGATTTACAGGTAATTGCAGGAAACGTTGCAACAGGTGCTGCTACAAGAGATCTTATTGAAGCAGGAGCTGATGCAGTTAAGGTTGGTATTGGACCTGGCTCAATTTGTACAACTCGTGTAGTTGCAGGTATCGGTGTACCACAGGTTACAGCAATTATGGATTGTTATGAAGCAGCTAAGGAATATGGTGTTCCAATTATCGCTGATGGTGGTATTAAGTTCTCAGGTGACATTGTTAAGGCAATCGCTGCAGGTGGTAGCGTTTGTATGATGGGTTCAATGTTTGCAGGTTGTGATGAAGCACCTGGAGATTTTGAAATATTCCAGGGACGTAAATATAAAGTATATAGAGGAATGGGAAGTATCGCTGCTATGGAAAATGGTAGCAAAGACAGATATTTCCAGTCTAATGCAAAGAAACTTGTACCTGAAGGTGTTGAAGGCCGTGTTGCTTATAAGGGAAGTATTGAAGATACAGTATTCCAGCTTATGGGTGGACTTCGTTCAGGTATGGGATATTGTGGTGCAAAGGATGTTGAAACATTAAAAGAAACAGGTAAGTTTGTTAAGATTTCAGCAGCTTCATTGAAAGAAAGTCATCCACATGACATTCATATTACAAAGGAAGCACCAAACTATACAACAGAAAGTTAATAAAAACGTATATTATTTTTTAAATATGTGATAGAATAAGAAAGAATCTTTATTATAAAGATTCTTTCTTATTATGCATAAAGGAGAGAAGACGGTGGAAAACAAGAACGAAAAGAAAGATGAAATTGTTAATAACGAAAATACTACAACGGAAAAGAAAAAAATATTAAAAGTGAAAGCAGTAGAACCTGAACAGGTAGAAAAGAAACCTTTATCTAAAAGATTGTTGGTACCTGGGATAATTGTTGTTATTATTATTGTTTTTGCAGTTGTTGTTTATTGGGCAAAGGTTATGAAACCAAAGTCAGATGTGGATAAGGACCTTGGAATAAAAACTGAAGATTACATTTCAGTTGGCGATGTTAAGGGGCTTACATATGAATTAACACAGGACATGTGGGATGAATCTGTATATGAAGATACAGATGAATATGAAGTTGTTAATAGAGCTGCAAAAGAAACTGATCAGGTAGAATATAACAGAGTAGCTTATGTTGACAACAAGAAAGTAGATGATTTGTCAGGAGAAGAGCAGGATATTAATATTTTAAGTTCAAATGAAGGACTTACAAAGACTTTTTCAGACAAACTTACAGGTCATAAGAGTGGCGAAACAGTTACTGTTGAAGTAAAAAATAATAAGGAAGTTAATGATTTTTCGTTAGCAAATAAAGATTATAGCAGTAAAACAGTTGTATTTAAGTTGAAAATTACATCAGTTAATAAGTTGACAAGAAACAAAATTACTGATAAATGGGTAAAAGACAATTATTACGAAGAACGTGGAATTTCAACTGTAAAAGAATACAACGAATGGATTTTGGAATACATCAAAGAAGAAATTATCAAGCCGGAATTATGGCAGAAGGCTTTGGAAAAAGTTAATTTGAAAGCTATTCCATCAAAATTACAGCAGGAAGTAATTGATTCAATGAATGGTGGTGCAGAAGCTCAGGCTGAATATGAAAGCCTTTCTCTTGATGAATATAAGAAGAGAGAAGGTTTAGATGACAAGACTATGCAGGAGAATTATAAGACAGAATTAAAGTCTGAATTATTAATGTGGCAACTTGTAAAGGACTTAAAATTAACTGCTAGTAACGACGAAATTGAAGAACAGTACGAAAATTCATACGCAGATGCAAATTTGGATAGTGTAGAAGAGATGAAAAAGCTTTATACTAAAGAGGAAATCAAAGAAGTTGTTTTATTAGATAAAGCACAGAATTACGTTTTCAAAAATGCAAAAATTAAATATTCTTATAAAGTAAGAAAATAATTTTATGTAATATGAAAATCATCGGAAATTCTTAAAATCCAAAGGGTATTGGTAATATATATTGATTTTGGCAGGTGTAAAAGCTTGCCAAAATTAATGCAAAAAAGTCGTGGAAAGAGATTTTCCTATAAAGAAAAAACAAAGAAAAAGATTTTTGAAAATTAATAAAAACTTTTGTTGACAACTTATTATTGAATGTTATAATGGGAAAAGTAGAGAGTGTCTTAGGAAGATACTTATACTGAATAAAACGTTGAAGAGGACAGTAGGTTATCCGGAGGGTTACAGAGAGAGATGTCTAGGCTGGAAACATCTTACAGAAAGATAATTGAAGACTACCTTGGAGTGGCTCTAATCAAGCCCGGTGACTCCGTTATAGTCCAAATGAGAGGCTTTTGTTTTGAAAGCAATCAGGGTGGAACCGCGCATAATACGTCCCTGTTTATGGAAACATAAACAGGGACTTTTCTTTTTGAAAAAAATGTTTATGTTTTACGTCAAAACAGAAAGGAGAAATATGGCAAGGCCATAAGTAGGAAACATGAAAATTACATTAAAAGATGGATCAGTAAGAGAATATTCAGAAGCAATGACAGTAAACGATATAGCTTTTGATATTTCAGGAGGATTAGGAAGAGCTGCATGTGCAGGAGAAGTAGATGGAGAAGTTGTAGATTTAAGAACAACTATTGATAAGGACTGTACATTAAATATTTTAACATTTAAAGATGAAGCAGGTAAGGCTGCTTATAGACATACAGCATCACATGTATTAGCAGAAGCTGTTAAAAATCTTTTCCCTGAAGCTAAATTAGCAATTGGACCTTCAATTGATGATGGTTTCTATTATGATTTTGACAGTGAACCATTTTCAAGAGAAGATTTAGATAAAATCGAAAAAGAAATGAAGAAAATTATCAAGTCAGGAGCAAGACTTGAAAGATTTACACTCCCAAGAGAAGATGCAATTAAATATATGGAAGATAGAAATGAACCATACAAGGTAGAGTTAATTAAAGATTTACCTGAAGATTCAACAATTTCATTTTATAGTCAAGGTGAGTTTGTAGACCTTTGTGCAGGCCCACATCTTATGAGCACAAAGCCAATTAAGGCATTTAAGCTTACATCATCATCAATGGCATATTGGAGAGGTGATTCAGACAATGCAAGACTTCAGAGGATTTATGGAACAGCATTTGACAACAAAGATGCTTTAAATGAATATCTTGAAATGTTAGAAGACCAGAAGAACAGAGATCACAACAAGCTTGGTCGTGAAATGGAATTATTTACAACTGTAGATGTTATTGGTCAGGGATTACCTTTGTTGCTTCCAAAGGGTACAAAGATGATTCAGAAAATGCAAAGATGGATTGAAGACTTAGAGGATAATGAATGGGGCTACATGAGAACAAAGACTCCACTTATGGCTAAGTCAGACTTATACAAGATTTCAGGACATTGGGATCATTATACAGATGGAATGTTTGTGTTAGGAGATAAGGAAAATGACAAAGAAGTTCTTGCTCTTCGTCCTATGACATGTCCATTCCAGTATTATGTATATAAAGCAAGTCAGAAATCATATAGAGATTTGCCATGTAGATACAGTGAAACATCTACATTATTTAGAAATGAAGATTCAGGAGAAATGCACGGATTAACACGTGTACGTCAGTTTACAATTTCAGAAGGACATTTAATTGTTCGTCCTGATCAGATGGTAGAAGAATTCAAGGGTTGTCTTGCACTTGCAAAATATTGTTTGGAAACATTAGGTGTTGAAGAAGATGTAACATATCATCTGTCAAAATGGGATCCTGAAAACAAGGAAAAATACATTGGTGATGCAGATGTTTGGAATGAAACAGAACAGGATATTAGAAATATCTTAGACGAACTTGGTATAAACTACACAGAAGACGTTGGAGAAGCAGCTTTCTATGGACCTAAGGTAGATATTAATGCAAAGAATGTATACGGAAAAGAAGATACAATGATTACAATTCAGTGGGATGCTTTATTAGCTGAACAGTTTGATATGTACTATGTGGATCAGAACGGTGAAAAAGTTAGACCATACATTATTCACAGAACATCTATGGGATGTTATGAAAGAACTTTAGCATGGTTAATTGAAAAATATGCAGGTAAGTTCCCAACATGGTTATGCCCTGAACAGGTAAGAGTTCTTCCTATTTCAGAAAAATATGAAGAATATGCTCAGTCAGTAGCAAAGGCATTAAAGGAAAGACATGTAGATGTAACTGTAGATTCACGTTCAGAAAAGATTGGTTACAAGATTCGTGAAGCACGTCTTGATAAACTTCCATACATGTTAGTTGTTGGACAGCAGGAGGAAGAAGACGGTACTGTTTCAGTAAGAAGCAGATTTGCAGGCGATGAAGGTGTAAAACCTCTTGATGATTTCATTAATCAGATTTGCAAGGAAATTGATACAAAAGAAATTAGAAAAGAAGAGTTCAAAGAAAATCAAAAATAATAAACAAAAATAGAAAAATAAGATTTTTGTTAAAAAAAGTATTTAGGCTTTTTGAATAGAAGTAAAAGAAATCTCCATACTATTAATAATCGGTTTTCCGAAAATAAATAGTATGGAGGTTTTTTATGACTGTTTTAAATTGTGATGTTAAAAATTGTTATTTTAACAAAAGTTCAAAATGCTGCAAGGATGGTATACAAATTGGAGGTACAGATGCCACAATTATGGATGCCACATATTGTGAAGATTTTAGAGAAAAAACTAACAGTATGACAAATACAGTTGAGCATTGTAACTGCGGTCCGGAAACAAAAATGGACGTAAAATGCGATGCGGTACATTGCACTTATAATGATAATTGTATGTGTCACGCAAAGGAAATTACAATTGATGGAAATGGTGCAACACACCAGAGCCAAACAGAATGTTGTAGTTTTGAATGTACCTGCTAAGTTAAAAAGAAATATTTTAAAAAAATTATTTCTATAATGTTTTACCTATAATTTTTTGATAAATATGTGTTATAATCTAGGTTGGGTAAAATAAAAAATATAAATTTTGGAAATTGTAAATTAATTAGAAATATCTAAAAAGTTAGAATTTTCATAAAAGTTGTAATTTTTTTAAAAAGTTGTTGACAATGTTATTCATAAATGATAACATATTGTCTGTTGAGAAAAGAAAGCAGAGTTATCCACTCTCACCCAGACGCAAAGGCGAATCGAGGTTTAATATTAATTTTGAAATTATTTAGTGGATAGTCTGTGCAGATTATCCACTTTTTTGATAGTCTGCTATCATAAAGAATTATTTATGGAGGTGCAATACTATTAGCGAGTTAATGATCAACGGACAGATTAGAGACAGAGAAGTCCGCGTAATTGGAACAGATGGAGAACAGTTGGGAGTTATGTCTGCCAGAGATGCTCAGAAATTAGCTGACGAAGCAGAACTTGACCTCATCAAAATTGCTCCAAAGGCGAAACCTCCTGTATGCAAGATCATGGACTATGGAAAGTTCAGATATGAGCAACAGAAGAGAGAAAAAGAAGCAAAGAAGAAACAGCATGTTGTTGAAACTAAGGAAATCAGACTTTCACCAAACGTTGAAATGAATGATTTAAAGACTAAGGCAAACAATGCTAGAAAATTTATCACAAAAGGTGATAAGGTCAAAGTAACTTTACGCTTTAGAGGAAGAGAAATGGCTCATATAGGTAGTAGTGCACATGTTTTAGACGACTTTGCAAAGATGCTTGAGGATATTGCTCAGGTAAGCAAGGCGGCAAAACTTGAAGGCAGAAACATGACAATGTTTTTAGAAAAAAAGCGTTAAGCTTTTAACATATTTAAGGAGGAATTAATCATGCCAAAAATTAAGACAAACAGAGCAGCTGCAAAACGTTTTAAAAAGACAGGAACAGGAAAGCTTAAAAGAAATAAAGCTTACAAATCACATATCTTAACAAAGAAGACAGCTAAGAGAAAGAGAAATCTTAGAAAAGCAACAACAACTGATGCTACAAATGTAAAGAATATGAAGAAGATTTTACCTTATTTATAATCTGAAGTAGGAGGAAGAAGAAATGGCAAGAATTAAAGGCGGAATGAACGCTAAAAAGAAACATAATAGAGTATTAAAGCTAGCTAAAGGTTATAGAGGAGCTAGATCAAAACAGTACAGAGTAGCTAAGCAGTCTGTTATGAGAGCATTAACAAGCTCATACGCAGGTAGAAAGCAGAGAAAGAGACAGTTCAGACAGTTATGGATTGCAAGAATCAATGCTGCAGCTAGAATCAATGGTCTTTCATACAGCAAGTTCATGTATGGACTTAAGCTTGCTGGAGTTGAAATGAACAGAAAAATGTTAGCTGAAATGGCTGTTAATGATGCAGAAGGATTTGCAAAATTAGTAGACGTAGCTAAAGGAAAATTAGCATAAGTTTTATTATTCTTATAAAAAGAAGACCGAAAGGTCTTCTTTTTTTGTGTAATAAGAAACGTTCCACTATGGATGGGTACTTGCACGAATGGAAAAATGTTGCTAAATAGGCACGCGCCGGTAACGAAGCTTCAGCGGCAGCTTTATAGCAATTATAGTTGTTATTACGATTTTTGTTAATTTACTTGCCGGAGTTGTTACATCTAATTAAGCCTGGGCAAGTTATAGTTGTAATTGTTTTGCTTGTAGTTTTCGTAGGTGGATATTTTTTGATGGATAGTCATGTGAAAAAGAAAGAAAAACACGAAATTAACAAATAATGGTGGAAAATGGACCATAGAAAGTGATTCATCAGTAAATGTAAGCAGAAGTACAATAAACTCTGAAATGCTATCAAAATTAGTGGAAATTGATGCTTCTGATAAAATAAGCAGTCCCAGTGATATAAAGGATTATGGATTTACCAAAAAGAACGAAGAAATTACAGGAAGTACAAATAACATTACTGTAACAGATTCAAATGGTAAAAACTACGAATTTATTTTGGAAGTGTCAATCCGTATGATTCAACGCTTTATTATATGATGGTTAAGGGAGACGATAATGTGTATACTGTATCTTCTGATTTAAACGAAAGCCACAGCTAAAAAATAGCTGTGGCTTTTTGAGTTATAACAACTCTTATTATGCAGCTAGTGGGACTTGAACCCACACCCAAGGTAATATGGACATGAACCTGAATCATGCGCGTATGCCAATTCCGCCATAGCTGCCAAGCATATTAGTGTTTGATTCATATAAATATTTACTACATTTTAGAGAAAATATCAAGAGTAAATATTAATAAAAGCAAGTACAAATATGTTAATATACTTAAAAATAAGCAAAAAAAATACCTTGATAACTCAAGGTAACAAAAAAATAAAATGCGGAAGATGGGACTTGAACCCACACGATCGCATTGATCACAAGATCCTTAGTCTTGCTCGTCTGCCAGTTCCGACACTTCCGCATACGTTTCAAACGCAAGACATATAATACCATGTGTTTTTAAGTGTGTCAACAATTTTTTACAAAAAAGATGAAAAAATTAAAAAAAGATTTTATTAAGGCTTTGAAGCAGCTCTTTTATAAAGTGTGTTTTTGTTGTATAATTACTATTAACTAGGGAATTTTTTTGCAAGCAGGCTTATAACGGAAATTTAATGATTTAAATTAAGTATTGTTTAAGGATGGCACATTTTTCGGAGGTATATTATGAATATCAGAGAGAAAAATGAAAAAATGGAAATGGAATATTTAAGTCTTTACGCAGCGAAGAGCTGTGAGAGTATGGGTAGGGACAGAGAAGAGGCTCAATGTGACATAAGAACTGTCTATCAAAGAGATAGGGACAGAATTATACATTGTAAGGCTTTTAGAAGACTGAAACACAAAACACAGGTTTTTCTGGCACCAATGGGAGATCATTATAGAACAAGATTAACCCACACATTGGAAGTGTCTCAGATTGCAAGAACTATTTCAAAGTCCTTAGATTTAAATGAGGATTTAACTGAAGCAATTGCTTTGGGACATGATTTAGGTCATACACCATTTGGTCATGCAGGAGAGAGAACTTTAAATAAAGTCTGTTCATTAGGTTTTGCACATGCAAAGCAAAGTATCAGAGTGGTTGAAGTTTTAGAAAATAATGGTTTAGGACTTAATCTTACAAAAGAAGTTCGTGATGGAATACTTAATCACAGAACGTCAGGTACTCCACATACTTTAGAAGGCAAGGTTGTAAGACTGTCAGATAAGATTGCCTATATTAATCACGACATAGATGATGCCATAAGAGGCAAAATCATAACTGAAAATGATATTCCTAAGGCTTATACAGAGATTTTAGGAAAGTCTACAAAAGAACGATTAAACACTTTAGTTCACGATATAGTGAAGAATAGCTATGATAAGCCGGATATATTAATGTCCCAAGAGATAGAGGAAGCAATGATGGGGCTTAGACAATATATGTTTGAGAGTGTATATACCAATCCGGTTGCAAAAATAGAAGAAATAAAAGTAAAAGAAATGTTAAAACAACTATTTTATTATTACTTAGACAACATAGAATATTTACCACCTGAATATAAATACCTTATTAATGAAAAAGGTGAGAACAAAGAGCAGGTGGTGTGTGATTACATAGCAGGAATGAGTGACCAGTATTCTGTTGCTGCTTTTAAGAAAATATTTATTCCAAAGTCTTGGGAACTTTAAAATAGCTTACGGAGGAAAAATTGTTTTATTCAGAAGATATTATAGAGCAGGTAAGAACTGAAAACGATATAGTAGAAGTAATAGGTGATTATGTAAAATTACAAAAAAAGGGAAGCTCATATTTTGGACTTTGTCCTTTTCATAACGAAAAATCACCTTCTTTTTCTGTGTCTCCTAATAAACAGATGTATTATTGTTTTGGATGTGGTGAAGGTGGAAATGTAATATCTTTTTTGATGAAATATGAAAATTACACCTTTATTGAGGCAATGGAAGTTTTGGCTAATAGAGCCGGAGTTGAACTTCCGAAGATGGAATACTCAAAAGAGCAGAGAAGAGAAAAAGATTTAAAAACAAAAATAATAGAAATTAACACAGAAGCAGCCAAGTATTTTCACTATCTTCTAAAATCAGACAGAGGAAAACTTGCATATAATTACTTAAAGGGACGTCAGTTATCAGATGAGATTATTGTCAAATTTGGCTTAGGCTATTCTGATAAATACAGTAACAATCTCTATATGTATTTAAAGAAAAAAGGCTATAATGATAATGAATTACGTGAAACAGGCTTGTTTACTTACGATGAAAAAAGAGGTGTTACAGACAAGTTTTGGAATCGTGTAATGTTTCCGATTATGGATGCAAATAACAGGGTTATTGCTTTTGGTGGAAGAGTTATGGGAGATGCAAAGCCAAAATACTTAAATTCTCCGGAAACCAAAGTTTTTGATAAGAGCAGAAACCTTTATGGACTAAATGTTGCCAGGTCTTCCAGAAAAGATTATTTCTTAATTTGTGAAGGCTACATGGATGTTATTAGTTTACATCAGGCAGGTTTTAACAATGCAGTTGCAGCCCTTGGAACAGCTTTTACACAAAGACATGCAACTTTAATAAAAAGATACGTCAAGGAAGTTGTTTTAACTTTTGACAGTGACGAGGCAGGTATTAAGGCAGCATTAAGAGCAATTCCTTATTTAAGGGATGCAGGGCTTGCAATAAAAGTTCTTAACATGAAACCCTACAAAGATCCTGATGAGTTTATAAAGGCATTAGGCAGGGATGCTTACGAAGAAAGAATTAAGAATGCAACTAATTTCTTTATATTCCAGGTTGAGCAGGAACAGAAGAAATACAATTTAAATGATCCACAGGAAAAAACAGCTTTCCACAAGCAGGTAGCTGAAATGCTGTTGGAATTTAAAGACGAAATAGAAAGAGACAATTATTTAGATTCTGTTTGTTCTATTTTCAAAATTCCAAAAGAAGGTTTGTCTAAATTAGTTAAAAAGATTGGTCTTACTTATGTTGGAAAAGAAGAAAAAGTTGAAAAGGAGCCTGCAGTTTCAAAGCAGACAAAGAAAGAAGATGCACCAATAAGTGCTCAAAGAATTTTGCTGGCATATTTACTTGATAAAAATAATTGGTTTATGAAAGTGGCTCAGGTTATCTCGCCAAAAGATTTTGTAGACCCTTTTTACAATAAGGTGGCATCACTGTTTTGGGAACAGATGGAGAGCGGTCAGGGAAAACCTGCACAGATAATGAATTATTTTGAAGATGAAGAAGAACATAAGAAGGTTGCCCAGTTATTTGTTTCTCCAATTAGGGCTAATTTAAGCCTTGATGAGCAGGAGAGAGCAATTAATGATGCTGTTCATAAAATAAAAAAAGAAAGTCTTGATTACAGGGCAAGAAACGCTACAGATATTTCTGACCTTCAGAATATTATAAAAGAACAAAGTATGTTACAAAAAATACACATTACATTAAGTTAGGAAAATATATGTTATCAAAAAGATTGCAGACAGTAGCCGGTATGGTTACAAAAGGAAATATAATTGCAGATATAGGCACAGACCATGGGTATGTGCCTATTTATCTGGTGGAAGAAAACATAACAGATAAGGCGTATGCCATGGACATCAATCAGGGACCTTTAGACATTGCAAACAAACATATTAAGGAAAAAGGTCTTGAGCAAAAAATAATAACAATTCTTTCAAATGGCATGGAAAAGCTAAAGGATAATATGATTGATACCGCAGTCATAGCCGGTATGGGTGGCGATTTGATTGTATCAATACTTGAAAATGGAAAGAGCATAAAAGGAATAAAAGAATTAGTCCTGTCTCCCCATAAAAGAGTCGATTTGGTAAGAAAATATCTGTTAGAAAATAACTGGCAGATTGTTGATGAAGCCATGGTATTTGATGTTGGAAAATATTATACGGTAATAAAAGCTCTGAAATGTGATAAAACAGAAAATGATTATTCAAAAGTTCAATTAGAATATGGCAAATTACTTTTGGAAAATAGAAATCCTGTTTTAAAAGAATATTTGGAAAAAGAGTATAAAAAGTTTTCTAAAATTGCAGAAAATATGAAAAAAGAAAAAAGTGATAATTTGCACAAGGTTGAGGAAATTTTAGAAATGAATCAGGAAGGTAGAAAATATTATGATTGATGTGGAAATTTCAAATGTTGTATACGAATATGAAGACGGAACCACTTTGTACGAAATAGCGAAGGATTTTGGTGACTATTATGAAAATGACATTATACTTGCAGTGTGCAATGGAAAACTTTGTGAATTGTCAAAAGTTTTAATCGATAACAGCAAGGTATCTTTTATTACAACAGCAAATCATATTGGTATGGAATGTTATAGAAGAAGCATGGTTTTTATGATGATAAAAGCCTTTTACAAAATAGCAGACCATAGTGCCTTTGATGATATTTCGGTAGAGTATTCTGTCAGCAAAGGCTATTACTGTAAAATAAATGGCGGCATACAGATTAACAACGAGTTTTTAAGAAAATTAAAAACTGAAATGGATAGTCTGGCTAAACGTGACATGCTTATAACAAAAGAGGTTATGTCAACAGGCAGAGCCATCAGTAAGTTTAAAAGATACAGAATGAAGGATAAGGTTAATTTGTTTAAATACAGAAGAGCTTCATCTGTAAAAATTTACAAAATGGAAGGTTTTGAGGATTATTTTTACGGTTATATGGCATATTCTACAGGTATTCTTAAATATTATAAATTAATCCCATATAACGAAGGTTTTGTACTTCAAATGCCGGTAAAAGAATCTCCAAAACATGTGCCAGAGTTTACACCTCAAAACAAAGTTGTCAAAGCTTTAGAGGAATCAGAAAAGTGGGCGGAAAAGTTAGGTGTTTCAACAATAGGAGAAATTAACGACAAAATAGTAGATGGTTCAATTAACGATATTATGATGATGCAGGAAGCTTTACAGGAAAAGAAAATTGCAGACATCGCATCAGATATTGCGTCAAGGGAAGAAGCTAAGGTTGTGCTAATTGCAGGCCCTTCATCTTCAGGCAAAACTTCTTTTGCTCATAGACTTGCAATACAGCTTATGGCGCAGGGACTTCAGGCACAAATAATATCTACAGATAACTATTTTGTAAACAGAGAAGAGTCTCCAAAGGATGAAAATGGTGAACTTAATTTTGAAGCTTTAGAAGCTGTTGATATTGAGTTATTTAATGACCATATAACTAAGCTTGCAAATGGTGAGACAGTAGAGATGCCCGAGTTTAATTTCGTAACAGGAAAGAGAGAGTTTAATGGAAAGACAATAACTCTCACAGATGATTCGGTTTTAATAATTGAGGGCATACACTGTTTAAATGACAAGTTATCTTACAGTATTCCTGAAGAGAAAAAATACAGAATAGGAGTTAGCGCATTAACACCTATAAATGTTGATGAACATAATAGAATTTCATCTTCTGATTTAAGATTACTTAGAAGAATTGTAAGAGACAGCAGAACAAGAAATATATCAGCTAAAACATCTATTGAAAGATGGAACAAGGTAAGACTAGGAGAGGAAAAATATATTTTTCCATTTCAGGATAGTGCCGATGCAATATTTAATTCTGCAATGGTTTATGAATTATCAGTGTTAAAAGTTTTTGCAGAACCTAAATTGTTTGGCGTACCAAAAGATACAGAGGAATATTTAGAGGCAAAGAGACTTCTTAAGTTCTTAGATTATATTTTGGGAATACCAAAAGAAAATGTTCCAAGTAATTCAATATTAAGTGAATTTGTTGGAGGAAGTGTATTTCCTGTTTAGATAAGTATTGAATTAATTTTTAAAGTATGATAATTTAGATAATTGTGAGTAAGGTAGATAATCGCTGCTGCTATTGCCGAAAGGACGCAGGAGAGGAAAGTCCGGGCTTCGCAGGGCAGGATGCCGGCTAACGGCCGGTGGAGGTGACTCCCAGGAAAGTGCAACAGAAATTAAACCGCCAGCAATGGTAAGGATGAAATGGTAGTGTAAGAGACTACCGCTTTAATGGTAACATTAAAGGTCAGTGTAAACCCCATCCGAAGCAAGACCGAGCAGAAAGTATTGGTTGCCCGCCAGCTTTCGGGTAGGTTGCTTGAGCTAAGTGGCAACATTTAGCCTAGATAGATGATTATCCAAGACATAACCCGGCTTACAGCCTTACTCATTTTTATTGTTAATCTAATTTCTTTATAAAATTAAACAAAAGTCTGCAGAAATCGTTAGCGGATTTTGAAGCTATTTCAATTACCTCATCGTCAGAAAGTTTATTATCAGAAAGACCGGCAGCTTTGTTGGTGATACAACTTAAACCACAAATTTTTAATCCACAATGACTTCCACATATTGCCTCCATTGAGGTGCTCATACCCACAGCATCAGCTTCGAGCAGTTTGTACATTTTTATTTCTGCAGGAGTTTCGTAGTTTGGCCCCTGAGTTTGAAGATAAACTCCTTCTTTTATAGGAATATTAAGATTAGCTGCACATTCCTTAAGGAGATTTCTTAAGTCAGTGTCGTATATGTTTGAACAGTCTGGAAAACGAGGTCCTAATTCTTCAATGTTATATCCACGTAATGGAGAAGGTACAAATGAAGAAATCTGGTCTTTTATAACCATAAAATCCCCTGGTTCAAAATTCTCATTTATTCCACCGGCAGCATTTGTAATAACAAGTGTTTTTGCCCCTAGAAGTTTCATTATACGAACAGGCATAATAACCTGTTTAGGAGTGTAACCTTCATAGTAGTGCAGTCTGCCATCTGCAATAATTACATTTTTATTTTCAATAGTTCCTATAATAAAACGTCCTTTATGCATTTTGTTAGTGCAGGTAGGAAAATCAGGTAAAGAAGAATAGGAAATCTCAGCATCTATATTAACCATTTTTATAAAAGAATTAAGACCTGAACCTAATATAATTGCTATATCAGGTACTAGGGAAGTCTGTTTCTTAATAATGTTGATATAAGTTTCTAATATGTCTAAATCATTAATCATAATATCCTCCATAAAAAGTGCAAAAAAATGTCTAAAAATATTGTGTATAACCTTGAATATTCATTGTCTATAATGTATCATCTTAATAGCGAAAAATAAATAGTTTTGGAGGGTGAAATGAGATATTTAATTAATCCTCTGGATTTTTCAGTAGAAGAAATAGACAAGTTATTAAGTCTTGCCAATGACATTGAGAAAAACCCAGAAAAGTACAAAGAAGCTTGTAAAGGCAAAAAGTTAGCAACATTGTTCTATGAACCAAGTACAAGAACACGTTTAAGTTTTGAAGCGGCAATGCTTAATTTAGGCGGTAGCGTTCTTGGATTCTCAGAAGCAACATCAAGTTCGGCTTCAAAAGGCGAGAGTGTGGCAGATACAATTAGAATTGTTTCATGCTATGCGGATATTGTGGCAATGAGACATCCAAAGGAAGGAGCAGCTTTAGTAGCAGCAAACAATTCTTCAATACCTGTAATTAATGCAGGGGATGGTGGACATCAGCATCCAACACAGACATTAACTGATTTGTTAACTATTAAATCTTTAAAGGGAAGATTAAACAACATCACCATTGGATTGTGTGGCGACTTGAAATTTGGTAGAACAGTACATTCATTAATCAATGCATTATTAAGATATGACAATGTGAAGTTTGTTCTTATTTCTCCACCGGAATTAAAAGTACCAAAATACATCATTGAGAGAATTGAGGCAGCCGGAGCAGAATATAAGGAAGTTGCCAAATTAGAAGATGTTATTGGCGAGTTAGATTTATTATATATGACAAGAGTACAAAAAGAAAGATTCTTTAACGAAGAAGACTATATCAGATTAAAAGACAGTTTTGTACTTGATAAGAAGAAAATGAAAATGGCAAAAGAAGACATGCTTGTACTTCATCCATTGCCTAGAGTAAATGAAATTTCTGTTGAAGTGGACAAGGATCCTAGAGCAGTATATTTTAAACAGGCACAATATGGAGTGTATGTAAGAATGGCACTTATTTTAACATTATTGGAGGTAAAGGATGCTTAACATTGATTCAATAAACAACGGTTTTGTATTAGACCACATTCAGGCAGGAAGAGCAATGGCAATTTGTCATTATTTGAATTTAGATGAGTTAGATTGTCAGGTGGCAATTATAAAAAATGCCCGCAGTGGAAAAATGGGCAGGAAAGACATTATCAAGGTTGAAGGTTCATTAGATGATATTGTTGATTTTGACGTATTAGGATTTGTAGACCATAACATTACAATTGATATTATCAAGGATGGAAAGCTGGTTGAAAAAAGAGAAGTTAAACTTCCAGAAAAAATCGTAAATGTTTTACATTGCAAGAACCCAAGATGCATCACATCAATTGAGCAGGAACTTGATGACGTATTTATTTTAACAGACAAGAAGAATGGTCTCTATAGTTGCCAGTATTGTGAAGAGCAGCAGGGTAAGTTATGGGAGAATATTAAAAGTAAATAGAATTTAATATAAACTATTTCAAGAAGAAATCACTGTTTCTGACGGTGATTTCTTTTTTTAGAGAAAAAAGTGTCGTTCATTCCAAAAAAAGTACCGTTTATCCCAAAAGTGAAAAAACAGGTGAAAGTATGTTATAGTATTTATGAAAAGAAAAATTTAATTAAGTGTTATTTTATACTGATATAATTTATTGTGACAGTTGCTTATAAAATAAATTGGGAGGGAGGATAAAAATACTAAAATTATAAAATGACATTGTGTTTATTAAGCATAAATGTAATGAATATAAGTATAGAAAACAAAGTTGGAGGTAAGAATATGAAGGCAAAATTAAATTCAAAAATTTTAATTAGTGCGTTATTATCTTTTTCAATGATAGTAATGTTGCTATCAGGAGTTAGGGCTACAGAGAATGAAACCTTAACATCATCAAATTGGGAGTATGTTGTAAATGGCGAAAATGTATACATAATGAAGTACACAGGCACAGAAGAAGATGTGGTTGTACCAGCAGTAATCGATGGAAAGAAAGTTGTATCCATTGGAGAAGATACATTTACAGACTGCAAAACATTAAAGAATATTACACTATCTGAGAATATAAAAAATATTGAAAGCAATTCAAGGGAAGCATTTCCTTGTTTTAATGGATGCGACAACTTGAAAAATATTATTGTTGATGAAAATAACAGTGAATTTTCCAGCAAAGATGGAGTTTTATATAGCAAAAACAAAGAAGTAATTCTTTTGTATCCAAGAGGTAAAAACGTAGCAGAATTTGTTATACCTGAGCATGTAAAATATTTAGGCAGAAAAGTGTTTAGCAAATGCGAAAATCTGAAAAGGGTAAGCATTGCTAATGGTATTAAAGATTTAAGTGATGGAGTCTTTGAAGGCTGTAGTAGCCTTGAAAGTATTAATATACCTGAAAGCCTTGAAAGCATTGGTGTATGTGCCTTTAGTGGCTGTGAAAGTTTGAAGGATATTGTAATTCCTAATGGAACAAAAAGTATAGGCATATATGCATTTTCTAATTGTAAAAGCCTTAAAGAAATAGCAATTCCATCAACTGTTGAATCCCTTGCAGAAACAAATGACGGAAATATGGTTGAAGGAATTAATGGCAAAAATGCAAGTGTTAGTTCTTGTTTTGCAGGCTGCACATCTTTGGAAAAGATAACATTAGACAGTAAAAATAAAAAATATGCCAGTGAAAATGGTATGCTTTTTAATAAGGACAAAACACACCTTTTATGTTATCCAGCTGCAATGCAAGGCATAGAAGTTATAGTAAAAACAGGTGTTAAAACAATTGCAAAAAATACTTTTTGCGAAAATAAAAACATACAACGAATAAAATTCCCAATAACTGTTACAAAAGTTGAAGATGGAGCAGTTAATAATTGCAGTAATTTAGAAAAAGTTACTTTTTGCGGAAATAAACCAAATGATTTGGGCAAATTTGTTTTAGGTAAAGATGATGTTGTAATATGGTATTCCAACAAATACAAAAATAGTTGGAGCAACTATAATTTATACAAAAAGCAAGAGTACATTGAGCCACGTAGAACATGCATTGGTATGCCTACACCTGTTCGTTCTGTTAAAAAAATAAAACTTAATAAAAAGAAATTAGTGTTAAAGAAGGGCAAAAAATATAAACTTAAATATACTATTACACCTAGCAAGGCTACAAATAAAATGGTGACATGGAAAACTACAAATAAAAAAATCGCAAAAGTGTCAAAGGGAAAAGTAAAGGCACTAAAAAAAGGAAAATGCTACATTGTGGTAAGAACAAAAGACGGTGGGAAAAAAGCCAAGTGCAAAGTAATAGTTAAATAAACTGTTTGTAGCGATTTACATAGGATATTATACTAAGACTTTTATTTATAAAAATATTTATTACATTGTTTGTAAAAATGTAACAAAAAATGACAAAAAGCTCAAAATGTATTGCCGCTAAAATAGTATATTGATATACTAAATGAGAAAATTATGAAATACGGAGGATGAAGAAATGTATTGCAAAAATTGTGGAAAAGAAATTGATGATTTGGCAGTTGTATGTCCTAATTGTGGAGTGGCAACAGATAATAATCAGCCGGCTTCTGATGATACAGGAAGCATAGGATGGGGATTGTTAGGATGTTGTATTCCAATTGTAGGATTGATTTTGTTTTTGGTATGGAGAGATACTAAGCCTAAAAATTCAAAAGCAGCAGGAATCGGAGCATTAGTTAGTGTTTGCGTTTCAGTATTATGGTACATAATAATGGTTGTTGTTGGAGTTGGAGCAGGAGTAGCTTTTGGCGTATAAAATGAAACAGTGGTTTTATAAATGGCTACCAATTATTTTTGGCTGCCATAGACGTTCAGATCGTTCTTTTTTCTATAAAGGAAAACAGTTTCCAATATGCGCAAGATGTACAGGTGAACTTGCTGGTATGATATGTGCAATATTTGGATGTTATTTTCTAATAAATATTCATATATGTGTTTGGGTTGCACTTTTATGCCCACTAATAATTGACGGCGTTATTCAGGCAAAAACAAAATACGAAAGTACAAATACAAGACGTGTAATAACAGGTTTTTTGTTTGGAACGGCATTAATGATGATATTTATTGTTTCAACTAAATATTGCCTAATGATAGGATTTGAATACGGCAGAAAATTAAGATAAAAGAATGAGGCGTTTTGAAAGTTTCAAGATACTATAGAAAGAAAAAGGAATTGGCAATCGCCAATTCCTTTTTTGTGTAATGATAGTCTATTATTGCATAAAAGCGTACAATTATATTTGTTCAAATAGAAAAAAATATAATGGTACGATTCAAGAAGCAAATGCTTATTGTTTATTCCTCATTTTCCGTATCGTATTCAGTTGTTTCATCTTCTTTAGGAGTGACAACAACCTTTACTAAGTCAATTCGTTTTTCGTCCATTTTTATAACTGTTAATTTGCAATTATCAATTACAACACTGTCACCCTTATTAGGAAGGCGGTCAAGATGTTCAATAATAAGACCACCTAATGATTCATAATCTTCTGAGTCAATTTCGGTGCCTAACTGGTCATTAAAATCATCAAGGTTAATAGAACCTTCAACAATATATTCGTTTTCGCCAACAGGTCTGATAACCTGTTCCTCAGCTTCGTCGAATTCATCATGTATATCGCCAATAATTTCTTCCACAATATCTTCTAAAGTAATAAGGCCTTCAGTTTGACCATATTCATCTAAAACGATACACATGCCCGGTTCTTTATTTCTCATTTCCATAAGAAGGTCATTTAATTCTTCTTTTTCGTGAGTGAAGTATGGCTCACGCATGATTTTTGTTATATCGAAATTATTAGGATTAACACCCATTAACATCATGTCTTTAATATTTATAATACCGATTACGTTATCTGAATCTTCCTTGTAAACAGGCATTCTTGTGAATTTGTCTTTTCTAATGACTTTTAATAAATCATTATAGGTAATATCCAAAGGAACCATTGTAATGTCAACTTTTGGTATCATAATATCTTTAGCACATGTATCACCAAAATCGAAAACGTTGTTAATCATATCCATTTCGTCTTCTTCAATTATGCCTTCTTCCTGACTAACACCAACTAAAGTTCTAAGTTCATCTTCAGTAATTGATTTAGAATTTAAATTAACATTAACTCTAAAAAGTTTTAAGAATAAACTTGAGAATAAATTTAAAACAAAAATAATAGGTGTAAGTACAATCATAAAGAAATTAATTGGTTTAGCATAAGCTAGAGCAATTGAATCAGCATAAATTGAGGCAACTGTCTTAGGAATAATTTCTCCGAAAATAATAATTACAAGTGTAAGAATACCAACGCCAATACTAACAATCCAACTTACGTTAAAAACACTTTGCATAAAAATTGTTGTTAAAGAAGAAGCGGCAATATTTACAATATTATTTCCAATTAAAATTGTACTAAGCATTTTTCTTGAATTACCTAAAATCTTATCAAGAATAATGGCTTGTTTGTTGCCTTCCTCCACAAGCATTCTAAGTCTTACCTTGTTAGTAGTGGTAAGAGCTGTTTCGGCTGAGGAAAAAAACGCCGAGAATAATAATAAAATAAGTAATACGCATAGCAGAGCTATGTCACTGGGTCCCATAACTTTCTCCTTATAAATTAATAATATTTCAAGTCCCTGACTTGTTAAGGAAGATTTTACATAATGAACCTGTTAAAGTCAAGAATTGGTAATAAATTATATTGCCCACAAATATAATTTATTATAAAAATATTTGGAGGGGAGAATACCTAAATTCTGATTACGGTCTTTCAATGTCAATACCATTATTAAAAAAGTACAGGTAGAATAAGGCATTTTGACACTGTAATAAAATAAAGAAAAAATGAAAAAAGGAGTAAAATGGACAAAATTATTTTATCTTTTTTAAAAGACTTACTTTTAGAAATGATTGTAAGTTTTGTGATAATAGTAGCAGTTGCATTTATTGTTTTAAAAATCTCACCAGCCTATAGCACCATACAAATTTTAATTCTTGCTACATATGTCATAGCTACCTTTGCAGGAGGTTATGTAATAGGAAAAGTTATGGATAAATGGAAGTTTATGTGGGGAGCCATATCAGGTCTCATATATGCTGTTGTCATAGTTTTAGTTTCGATAATAGTGAACGGTCAAATTAATAGTGAAACTATAGGAATTATAAAATTAGTACTGGCATCTGTAGGGGGTGGAACCCTCGGAGGAATGGTTAGCTAAAAAAACGTTTGAAAAAAACGTTTTATGTGTTATAATACCATAAGAATTATGCGTAAGTATCTTTTTACGCAAATAAGTATTGGAGGAAAACCATGAAACATATCAAAACATTAAATCAGAAAACATTAAAGGACACAATGAAAAAAGGCGGTTGTGGTGAATGTCAGACATCATGTCAGTCAGCTTGCAAGACATCATGTACAGTAGGAAACCAGACTTGCGAAAACAAATAATTTAATATTGATTATTTTACACTATAACAGAGTTGAGCACTCAACTCTGTTATAGTGCGTTAAAAAGGGAGGAAAATTACAGTGATTCATCAATATAAAAGCAATGGGTACAATATTGTATTAGATGTCAACAGTGGAGCGGTTCATGTTGTTGATGATGTTACATACGATGTTATAGAATTGTTTGAAAAACTTGATGCTGAAGCTATAATTTCAGAACTTAGCTCAAAGTACAAAGAAGAAGAGATAAGAGAAGTTATTGACGAAGTTGAACAGTTGAAGAAAGATGGACAGTTGTTTACTGAGGATATATATCAGCCTTTCGTAGAAAAGTTTAAGGAAACACGTCAGACAGTAGTTAAGGCTCTATGTTTACATATAGCTCATGATTGTAACTTAGCATGCAAGTATTGTTTTGCAGAAGAAGGTGAATACCATGGCCGTAGAGAATTAATGAGTTTTGAAGTGGGTAAGAAAGCTTTAGACTTTTTAGTAGCAAATTCAGGAAACAGAGTTAATCTGGAAGTTGACTTTTTTGGTGGCGAACCATTAATGAACTGGGATGTTGTAAAGCAGTTAGTTGAATACGGTCGTTCACTTGAAGAACCAAATAACAAGAAATTCAGATTTACATTAACTACAAATGGTGTTTTATTAAATGACGAGATAATGGAATATCTCAATAAAGAAATGTCAAATGTAGTTTTAAGTTTAGATGGTAGAAAAGAAGTAAATGACAGAATGAGACCTTTTAGAACAGGTAAAGGTAGTTATGACCTTATTGTTCCAAAGTTTCAGAAACTTGCAGATAGCCGAAATCAGACAAACTATTATGTAAGAGGTACATTTACAAGAGATAATTTAGATTTTTCTGAAGATGTGAAGCATTTTGCAGACTTAGGATTTAAACAAATGTCTATTGAACCGGTTGTTGGACCGGAGGAAGATTCATACTCTATAAGAGAAGAAGATTTACCTAAAATTATGGAAGAGTACGATAAATTAGCTCTTGAATATATTAAGAGGGAAAAAGAAGGTAATGGCTTTAACTTTTTCCATTTTATGATTGATTTAAATCAGGGACCATGTGTTTATAAGAGATTATCAGGATGTGGTTCAGGTACGGAATACTTAGCAGTTACACCTTGGGGAGATTTTTATCCATGTCATCAGTTTGTTGGCAATGAAGATTTCTTAATGGGGAATGTAAATGACGGAATCGTTAGAAACGATATAGTTGAAACATTTGGTGATTGCAACGTATATTCAAAAGAAAAGTGCAAAAACTGTTTTTCAAAATTTTATTGTAGTGGTGGATGTGCAGCAAACTCATACAATTTTCACGGTACAATAAATGATGCCTATGACATAGGTTGTGAAATGCAGAAAAAAAGAGTGGAATGCTCAATAATGATAAAGGCAGCTTTAGCGGATGCTGACTAAGAAAGAGGTAAAAGATGAAAATTAAGATGAACAAAACAAAGGGAATAATAGCATTTATTATTTCTCTTGCCGTACTTGCTTTTGCAGGATACGTTATTATGTTTGGTATAGGGGATCGCGGCCAGGCAAAGTACATTACTCAGGGTCTTGACTTAAAGGGTGGTGTAAGTATTACATATCAGGTAGCAGAATCTGATAAAAGTAATTTGACAGCAGATACTTTAGAAAAAACAAGAGCAAAACTTGAAAAGAGAATTGCTGCATTTAGTACAGAAGCAACAGCGTATAAAGCAGGAGAAGACAGAATTACTGTTGAAATTCCAGGTGCATACGATGCTGATGAAGTATTAGATGAATTAGGAAAACCGGGTATTTTATATTTCTGTACAGCTGCAAAGAGTGGGTACACACCAACAAAGGCTGAATTAAAGAATAAGAAATACATTAAGGTAGATAAGAGTTATTATCAGGTATGGTTAACAGGTGATACAGTAGCCAGTGCTGAAGGACAGGCTACAACAAACGATAAAGGTGTAAATGAAAACATCGTAAGTTTACAGTTTAACTCAGAAGGAACAAAGGCTTTTGGTGAAATGACAAGTTCTCATGTTGGCGAACAGTCATTTATCATTTATGATGATGAAGTTTTAAGTGCTCCAAATATTCAGGCTGCCATTACAGGTGGACAGGCACAGATTACAGGTGATTTCACATTAAAAGAAGCTCAGACACTTGCTACAAACATCGGTATTGGTTCTTTGGAAGTACAGCTTGATGAATTAAGCCATAGCGTTCAGAGTGCTAACTTAGGTAGTGATGCTTTATCAAAGAGTATTCAGGCAGGTATCGTTGGTTTTATTATAATTATTTTATTCTTATTATTTGTATATAGAATTCCAGGTTTAGCTGCAGGCTTGGCTTTAATATCATACATTGAGTTAATGCTTTTAGCACTTAACGGATTTGACTTAACACTTACATTACCTGGTATTGCAGGTATTATCCTTAACATTGGTATGGCGGTAGATGCCAACGTAATTATTTATGCCCGTATTAGAGAAGAAATTGCGGCAGGTAAGAATGTTAAGAGTGCTATTGGAATAGGATTTAAGAAAGCAACATCAGCAATCGTTGACGGTAACGTTACAACATTTATTGCTGCATTAGTATTATGGATTAAGGGTTCAGGTACAGTTCAGGGATTCGCAACAACTCTTATGATTGGTATTTTCATCCAGTTATTTACATCTCTTGTAGTTTCAAGAGGTCTTGTATGGATGCTTTACTACATGGGATTCCAGAAGCCTGTATTCTACGGAAAAGAAAGAGTTAAGAAAACAATTAAATTTATTGAAAAGAGAAAAATTTGGTTCTCAATTTCTATTATTGTAATTGTAATTGGAATTGGCGGTATTATCTTTAACTCAGCTAAAGGTAACGGCCCATTTGATTTCAGTATTGAATTTAAGGGTGGTACATCAATTCAGGTACAGTTTGATAAGGACTACACAATTGATGAATTTAATAAGGATGTAAAACCTGCTATCGCAGATTTACTTTCAACAAACGATATTCAGGCTCAGAAGGATACAAATACAAAGGGCTTATTCACAATCAAGACGAAGAAGCTTGAAGGTGAAGAAATGACTAAGTTTAAAGACTTATTAATTAGCAAATATCAGGCTAAAGACGACAAGCAGAACTTTAATGATACAGAAATTTCAGATACAATCAGTTCTGAAATGAAAACAGATGCTGTTGTTGCAACAGTTATAGCAACAATTTGTATGTTAATTTATATTTGGTTCAGATTTAAGAATGTACATTTTGCTTTAGCAGCCGTTATAGCTTTATTACATGACGTACTTATTGTTGTAGGTTTCTATGGTTTATCAAGAGTAACAGTAGGAACAACATTTATTGCATGCTTACTTACAATTGTAGGTTACTCAATTAACGCTACAATCGTAATCTTCGATAGAATTAGAGAAAACAAGGCTGTAATGAAACGTGAAGATACAATGATTGATACTATTAATCAGAGTATTACACAGACTCTTACAAGAAGTATCTATACTTCACTTACAACATTTATAATGGTATTTATGATTTTTGTAATGGGTGTATCATCTATTAGAGAATTTACATTACCATTAATGGTAGGTATTGTAGCTGGTGCTTACTCATCAGTATTTGTTACAGGTTCTTTATGGTATATTATGAAGGGTAAGAAATACGATAAATAATTAAGGTTTTATTGAGCGGTATCATCTATTGGATGGTGCCGCTTTTCTTACTTTAAATGGTGATTTTTATTATGAATGAAAAGTGGTTTCTACAGACAAAAAAAGCAGATTTTAATGGTATTGCAAAGAAATATAACATTAGCCCTATTACAGCAAGATTAATGAGAAACAGGGATGTTATATCTGAAAAAGAAATAAATCAATATCTTAACGGAACTATAAATGAAATAAGCTCTCCATGGCTATTTAAGGACATGGACAAGGCAGTTAATATTTTAAGTATAAAAATAAATAATGAAAATAAAATCAGAATTATATGCGACTATGATGTTGATGGTATATGTTCCGGCTATATTTTACATACCTGTTTAAAGTATTTAGGCGCTGATGTGGATGTGGTTGTCCCACATAGAATTGAAGATGGCTATGGAATTAATGAAAGGTTAATACAGCAGGCATACGACCAGGGCGTTGATACTATTGTTACATGTGATAATGGTATTGCTGCCATAAAACAGATAGAATATGCAAAAGAATTAGGAATGACGGTTGTTGTAACTGATCATCATGAAATCGTTTTTGAAGAAAGTAATGGCGAAAAAAAATATATCTTGCCCAATGCAGATGCAATAGTTAATCACAAGCAAATAGACTGTCAATATCCATTTAAAGAATTGTGCGGTGCCATGGTGGCATTTCAGTTTATGCGCGCTCTATTTGAAAATATGCATGTAAGCGAAAGATTTATATTAAAATTATTACCCTATGGTGCTATGGCAACTGTGTGTGATGTGGTAGAATTAAAGGGCGAAAACAGAATAATTGTTAAAGAAGGTTTAGAAGCTTTAAAAACAAATAATGATATAGGAATTAATGCTTTGATTAATCAGTGTAAGTTAAATAAAAAGAACCTTGATTCCTATCATTTTGGATTTGTACTTGGACCATGTTTAAATGCTAGTGGCAGACTTGATACCGCAAAAAAAGCAATGGATTTGCTTGAATGTGAAGACGAAAAACATGCAGAAGTTTTAGCAGAAGCCTTGAAAAAATTAAATGATGAAAGAAAAGATTTAACAGAAAAAGGAACTAAAGAAGCTATTGAAAAAGCAGAACAGTTAGATGATTCAGTTTTGGTTATATATTTAGAACATTGCCATGAAAGTATTGCCGGAATTATTGCAGGTCGTGTAAGGGAAAAATATAATAAACCAACTATTGTTTTAACAGATGCCGTTGAAGGTGTAAAAGGCTCCGGCCGTTCCATTGAAGAATATGACATGTACGCTGAACTTACTAAGGTAAAAGAATTGTTTACTAAGTTTGGTGGTCATAAAATGGCTGCAGGTGTGTCCCTTCCAAAAGAAAATATAGATATTTTAAGAAAAAAGCTAAATGAAAATTGTAATTTAACTCAAGAAGATTTATATTTAAAGGTGTGGATTGATATGCAACTGCCCCTTGAATATGTTACAATGAATATGATACAGGAGTTAAGTATTATCAAACCATTTGGTAAAGGTAATGAAAAGCCAATATTTGCTGAAAAGCATTTAAAAATAAATAAATTACAAATATTGGGTAAGAATGGTAACGTATTGAAGCTTACCATTACAAATAGCAGTTCATATACAATGACTGCAATGATTTTTAGCCGTGTTATTGATTTTATGGAATTTTTAAAAAATAAATTCGGTCAGGAAGAAATTAACAAGGCTTTAGTAGGGGAGAAAAACAACATTGAGATAATGGCTACATATTACCCAACAATAAACGAATTTAACGGTAATAGCCAAATACAAATCGTAATTGACAGATTTTGCTAAAAGCATTCATAAGGAGGACAAGAAGAATGAATGAAGTAGAAAAATATATTAGAAGTATACCGGATTTCCCTGAACCTGGAATTATCTTTAGAGATATTACAACAGTAACACAGGATCCAAAGGGATTAAAGATTGCTATAGATTCAATGTTGGACAAGATTAAAGATATAGATTTTGACGTAATCGTTGGTTTAGAGGCAAGAGGTTTTATATTTGGAATGCCTTTAGCTTACTTACTTGGAAAATCATTTGTATTAGTTAGAAAAAAAGGTAAATTACCTTGTAAGACAATTTCAGAAAGCTATGATTTAGAATATGGAAAAGCTGAAATTGAGATGCATATAGATTCAATTAAACCGGGTCAGAAAGTTATTTTAGTCGATGACTTAATTGCCACAGGTGGTACAATTGAAGCAGCTATTAAGTTAGTTGAAAAATTAGGAGGAGAAGTTGTAGACAACCTGTTTTTAGTTGAACTGGCAGGACTTAAAGGAAGAGAAAAACTTTCAAAATATAGAGTAGATGCAGTAGTAACATACGATGGAAAATAAAAAGGATTGAGATATGACAGATTTAAACAAAAACATTAAAATTGAAAATCATGGAGTAATCCCAAAAGAAGAAGAGCAGGCGACACCTGAAGAATTATATGCAAGATTAATTGAAAAAATTAAGCACTATCATCCATCAGCAGATGATCTAAGAATTATTGATAAGGCATATAACTTTGCAAAAAAATCACATGGCGACCAGAAAAGAAAGTCTGGAGAACCATACATTATTCATCCGCTTCATACAGCTTTAATATTAGCTGATTTAGAGTTGGATAAAGAATCAATTATGGCAGGTCTTCTTCATGATGTAATGGAAGATACAGCCGCAACCCGCGAAATAATGATTAAGGAATTTGGCGAAGAAGTAACTGACCTGGTTGATGGCGTAACAAAACTTACTAAATTAGATTACGATGTTGATAAGGTGGAAGAGCAGGCAGAAAATTTGCGTAAAATGTTTTTGGCAATGGCAAAGGACATTCGAGTTATATTGATTAAGCTTGCGGATAGATTACATAACATGCGTACGCTTATGTATATGACACCTGAAAAACAGAAAGAAAAGTCAAAAGAGACAATGGATATTTATGCGCCAATTGCTGACAGACTAGGTATTTCTAAAATTAAGATTGAATTAGATGACTTAGCTTTAAGATATTTAGAGCCTGAAAAATACAAAGAATTAGTTGACGGTGTTCATGAAAGATTAGAACATCGTGAAGAGTTTATGAGTAACTTAATTGCTGAGGTGGCAGGCTATATTGAAAAGGCAGGCATTAAAGCAACAATAGATGGTCGTGTAAAGCATTATTTTAGTATTTACAAGAAAATGACTATGCAACACAAGACTTTGGATCAGATTTATGATGTTTTTGCAGTAAGAATTATTGTTGACAGTGTAATGGAATGTTATGGGGCGTTAGGTATAATACACGAGAAATATACTCCTGTGCCGGGAAGATTCAAAGACTATATTGCAATGCCAAAGCAGAATATGTATCAGTCACTTCATACAACATTAATTGGACCAAACGGGCAACCATTTGAAATTCAGATTAGAACATACGAAATGCATAAAACTGCTGAATATGGTATCGCAGCTCATTGGAAGTATAAGGAAAATATTACAGGTGACGGCGATAATGAAGAGCAGAAAATTGCCTGGTTAAGACAAATTCTCGAATGGCAGAGAGACATGTCAGATAACCATGAATTTATTAATCTTTTAAAAGATGATTTGAATATGTTCTCTGAAAGAGTGTACTGTTTCACACCAAATGGTGATGTAAAGAATTTACCAAGCGGTTCTACACCAATTGATTTTGCATACAGTATTCATAGTGCAGTAGGTAATAAGATGGTTGGTGCAAGAGTTAATGGCAAGATGGTTAATATCGACTACAAGCTCCAAAACGGTGACAGAGTGGAAATTATTACATCTAATAACTCTACAGGTCCAAGTAGAGACTGGCTGAAGGTTGTTCAGAGCACACAGGCAAAAAATAAAATTAATGTTTGGTTTAAACAGCAAAATAAAGAAGAAAATATAGTAAAAGGTAAAGAACTTATTGAAAAATATTGCAAGGCAAAGAATATTAATTTATCAGAAATATTAAAGCCTGCATATATGGAAAAAGTTCGGTTGAAATACAGTTACAAAGAGTGGGATTCTCTTATTGCTTCAATTGGTCATGGTGGCTTAAAAGAAGGTCAGATTGTAAATAAACTTCTTGATGAATACGAGAAGGAACACAAGGTTGAAGTAACAGACGATGATGTATTAAAAGACACAAACAATAATAAGGCAAATGTCCCAAGAAAAAGTAATTCTAAGAGCGGTATTATTGTTGAAGGTATGGATGACGTAGCAGTTAGATTTTCTAAATGTTGTAGTCCTGTACCAGGTGATGAAATTGTGGGCTTTGTAACAAGAGGACGTGGTGTTTCAATTCATAGAACAGACTGTATCAATATTATGAATCTTCCTGATATTGAAAGAGGTAGATTAATTGAGGCAAGCTGGGCTGCTGACGAAGGCAAGCAGGACGGCAAATATATGACAGAAATTGTTATTTATGCAAACAACAGAGTCGGTATTTTGACAGACTTGTCAAGAATATTTACAGAAAGAAATATTGATGTAAACAGCATCAATAGTAGAACAAGCAAGTCTGACATTGCCACAATTACAATGACATTTGCAATACAGGGTACAGAAGAATTAAACAGCTTAATTGCAAAAATTCGAACAATTGACAGTATCATTGATATCGAGCGAACAAGCAGTTAAACGTTGTAATTGACATTTTGTAATGTGAAAAAATGAAGACAATTGTTATGTTATGGAAATTAATTTCTTCACTGTGGCAACTGACAAAATTAGAAGAAAGTGCTCTAACGCCGTCGGTTCATCAAGGCAGCGTAGTCGGCTTGATAGAACCGCTACGAGCGTTTGGCAGCGGGAGCGTGCTTTCGTTAATTTGTCAGGTGGCACAGTGGGTATAGTGTAGTGGATAACAATTGTCTTCCATTTTTGAAAAGGAGAAATAGATGGGAAATATCAAAATTAGAAGCGTATTAGTTAGTGAATGCTATACTAACTGTTATTTATGTATGAACACAGATACAAAAGAAGGATTTATTGTTGATCCCGGTGATGATGCTTTAAAAATCAGTGTTAATGTTAGTAACATAGAAATGATTCCAAAAGCAATTTTGCTTACACATGGTCATGCAGACCACATTAGTGCTGTAACGGAATTAAAGGAAAAATATAATATTCCCGTATATGCTTCTGAAGAAGAAGACAGGCTTTTAGTAGATACAAGAGCAAATTTATCATCAATGTTTGGAAATCCTGTAAGCATTTGTGCAGACAAATATTTAAGAGATGGTGATAAGTTTACTATTGCAGATAAGGAAATTAAGTTTATTTTAACGCCTGGTCATACGCAGGGAAGCGGTTGTTATTATATAGCAGAAGATGAAGTTTTGTTTAGTGGTGACACACTTTTCCATCAGAGTAGAGGTAGAACAGATTTTCCAGGGGGAAGTGAAGCAGCAATTATCAGATCAATTAAAGAAAAATTGTTAGTGCTTCCAGGGGAAACAACTGTTTATCCGGGACATATGGATATGACAACTATAGATAACGAAAAGGTATATTATTAATGATAGACATTCAGATAGAACCTAAACAATTTGAATATGATATTCAGTCAATGGTGCAGGCTTTTTATGTGGGACAGCCTTTTAAAATTAATGAAGATTTAGAGGAGTCATACAGAACACTAAAAGTGATTTTTCAGGAAGAAAAAATTACTGCATCATTGTACGATGAGGCCAAAAAGCTTTTTGAAGACGAAATTTGTTGTGACTTTCAGGATAGAAGGGAGACAAAAAACGCTCTTAAAAAGCTTTTGTACTGTTTAATGAGAAAAGATATAGGACATGACCTGCCTTGGGGCAATTTAACAGGTATCAGACCGGCAAAAATTCCGGGTATGTTAAAAGAACAGGGACTTTCAGATGAAGCAATAAGAAAAGAAATGAAAGAAACATATTTTATTTCTGATAACAAGTTGGACCTGGCACTGGATGTTTCAAACATGGAACATAAGGTACTTTCAAATGTTAATTACAAGGGCAATTATAGTTTATATGTGGGTATACCATTTTGCCCAACAACTTGTCTTTATTGTTCATTTACATCCTATCCTTTAAACAGATATAAGGAAAAAGTAGATGCTTATGTGGATTCAGTTATTAAGGAATTGAGATTCCTAGGTAAGCAATTACAGGATAAAGAACTTAATTCAGTATATATTGGTGGTGGTACGCCAACCACACTTGAACCTGCGCAGTTAGACAGATTAATAAATGCATTAAAAGATAATTTTGATTTCAGTAATGTAAAGGAGTTTACTGTTGAAGCAGGCAGACCGGACAGCATTACAAGAGATAAATTAATGACTTTAAAAAAACAAAATGTTTCAAGAATTTCCATTAATCCACAGACAATGAATCAGGAAACTCTAGATATTATAGGTAGAAAACATTCAGTCAAACAGGTAATACAGGCTTTTAATTTGGCAAGAGATTGTGGCATGGATAACATAAATATGGATTTTATAATCGGTCTACCAAATGAAACAGAGGACATGGTTAAATATTCAATGGAACAGGCTTTGAAGCTGGCACCAGATGGTATTACAGTACATTCCCTGGCATTAAAACGTGGTTCAAGACTTAACATGAACAGACAAAAATATTCAGATTTAAATTTTGATAACAATACAAAGTTAATGGATATTACAAAAGAATATGCTTATGAAATGGGTATGAAGCCATACTATTTGTACAGACAAAAAAATATGGCAGGTAATCAGGAAAATGTAGGTTATTCATTGCCCGGTAAAGAAGGAATTTACAACATACTTATGATGGGAGACTATCAGAATGTATGGGCATGTGGAGCAGGAGCAGTTACAAAACTACTTTCTTCTGACAGAAAAAGTGCCACTAGAATTGATACATTGAAAAATGTAGACCAGTATATTGACAGAATTGACGAAATGATTGAAAGAAAAAGAAGTTATTTTGTAAATTAATAAAAGATACAACACTTGTGTTCTTTTCTATTTAATAGTAAAATATACAAGTTAGAAAAATATAAGGAGCAAAAACATGGCTTTAAGTAAGAAACCGGTTACAGGAATGAAGGATATTCTTCCTGAAGAAATGAAAATAAGAAATTATGTACAGAATGTAATTAAGGAAACTTATAATGCATTTGGATTTACTCAGATTGAGACACCTTGCGTGGAACACATTACAAACCTGACAAGCAAACAGGGTGGAGAAAACGAAAAGTTAATTTTTAAGATTTTAAAAAGAGGAGAAAAGTTAAACTTAGAAACAGCTACGGAAGAAATGGATGTAGTTGATAATGGTTTAAGATATGACTTAACAGTTCCTCTTGTTAGATATTATTCAAAAAATGCCAACGATTTACCATCACCATTTAAGGCATTACAGATGGGAAATGTTTGGCGTGCAGACAGACCACAAAGGGGAAGATATCGTCAGTTTATGCAGTGCGATATTGATATATTAGGTGATCCAAGTAACTTAGCTGAAATTGAACTTATTTTAGCAACAACAACTACACTTGGAAAGTTAGGATTTAAGAATTTCCAGATTAGAATTAATGAAAGAAGAATTTTAAAGGCAATGGCTTCATACAGTGGTTTCCCTGAAGAGTCATTTGACAGCGTTTTCATTATTCTTGATAAGATGGACAAGATTGGTTTAGAAGGCGTTAAGGAAGAATTAATTAAATACGATTTCGCCCCTGAATCAGTTGAAAAATATATACAATTATTTGAAGAAATTGAAAATCAGGCAGATCCTATTGGATACCTGGCAGATAAGCTTGGAGATTTCATGGGTGATGATGTAAAACAGTGGATGGATGAAATTATAGACAGTGTTAAGGCTACAAAGTCATCTGATTTTGAAATTGTATTTGATCCAACATTAGTTAGAGGTATGTCATATTATACAGGAACAATTTTTGAAATAGCAATTCCTGAATTTGGCGGCAGCTGCGGTGGCGGTGGTCGTTATGACAAGATGGTTGGTAAGTTCACAGGTCATGATGTACCGGCATGTGGTTTTTCAATTGGATTTGAAAGAATTGTTTTATTATTAATGGAACAGGGCTTCAAAATTCCTGAAGATTATGACAAGGTTGTATACCTTATTGAAAAAGGTGTTGAAGGCGACAGACTTTGTGAAGTTATTGCACAAGCACAGGAAGAAAGAAAAACAGGTACACAGGTTCTTGTAACAAGAATGAACAAGAATAAAAAATTCCAAAAAGAGCAGTTAAAGACACAGGGCTTTGAGAACTTTAAGGAATTTTATAAAAATCCGTTAAAATAGGAGGAAAAGTTATGGCAGAGTCAATGCAGGGACTTCACAGAAGTCACAGATGTACAGAAGTAAGTAATAAAAATATTGGTGAAACAGTTACAGTTATGGGCTGGGTTCAGAAAAGAAGAAATTTAGGAAGTCTTATTTTTATTGATTTAAGAGATAGATCAGGAATTCTTCAGTTAGTATTTGACGAAAATGATAAAGAAGTTTTTGAAAAAGCTAAAAATCTTAGAAGTGAGTTCGTAATTGCAGTAGAAGGTGTAGTTAGAAAGCGTGGCGGCGCAATTAACGAAGATTTAGCAACAGGTGATATTGAAGTTACAGTTAATACACTTCGTATTTTATCAGAATCTGATACACCACCATTTCCTGTTGAAGAAAATATTAGCACAAGAGAAGAATTAAGATTACAGTACAGATATCTTGATTTAAGAAGACCATCATTACAGAAAAATATTAAGTTGCGTAGTGATGTTACAACTTTTATTAGAAAGTTCATGCAGGGTGAAGGTTTCCTTGAAATCGAAACACCAACTTTGTGTAAAAGCACTCCTGAGGGAGCTAGAGACTATTTAGTGCCAAGTAGAGTACATCCGGGAGAGTTCTATGCACTTCCACAGTCTCCACAGCTTTACAAGCAGTTACTAATGTGCTCAGGATTTGACAGATATATGCAGATTGCAAGATGCTACAGAGACGAGGATTTAAGAGCCGACAGACAGCCTGAATTTACACAGGTTGATATGGAATTATCATTTGTTGACATTGATGATGTTATTGATGTAAATGAAAGATTATTACAGGCTATGTTTAAGGAAATTTTAGGCGTGGATATCCCACTTCCAATGCCAAGAATGACATGGCAGGAAGCTATGGACAGATTTGGTTCGGATAAGCCTGATACACGTTTTGGCATGGAATTAATTGACGTTACAAAAGTAGTTGAAGGTTGTGGCTTTGGCGTATTTACAGGTGCTATTGAAAACGGTGGTACTGTTAGAGGTATTAACGTTAAAGGTCAGGGACATATGCCAAGAAAGAAGATTGACAAGTTAGTTGACCATGCAAAAGGAAATGGAGCAAAAGGTCTTGCTTATCTTTGCATTAACGAAGATGGTACTTACAAGTCATCATTTGCAAAATTCATGACAGAAGAAGAATTAAATAATTTAGTAAAAGCAATGGAAGGTGAACCTGGAGATTTACTTTTGTTTGCAGCTGACAAGAACAAGATTGTATGGAACGTATTAGGCGCACTTCGTTTAGAGCTTGCACAGCAGCTTGAATTAATTCCGGAAGATAAATGGAATTTCTTATGGGTTGTAGAGTTCCCACAGTTTGAATGGTCAGATGAACAGAACAGATATCTTGCAATGCATCATCCATTTACAATGCCTATGGAAGAAGATTTACAGTATCTTGATACAGACTTAGGAAAGGTTAGAGCTAAGGCTTACGATATTGTGTTAAACGGTACAGAACTTGGTGGTGGTAGTGTTAGAATCCATCAGGAAGACATTCAGGAAAGAATGTTTAAGGCATTAGGCTTCACAAATGAGGAAGCTCATGAACAGTTTGGCTTCTTACTTGATGCATTTAAGTATGGTGTTCCACCACACGCAGGACTTGCTTACGGACTTGACAGATTAGTTATGCACATGGCAAAAGAAGATAACATTAGAGAAGTAATTGCTTTCCCTAAGGTAAAAGATGCTTCATGTTTAATGACTAATGCACCAAGCCCTGTTGATTCAAAACAGTTAGAAGAATTAGCAATTGACATTGTTAAGCCGGAAGAAGAATAATTGTGGTAGATTATTACAAAGAGCAGTAATGTGTTAATAATCGAAGTCAATTCTAGATTTAGCAGATAGAAATTATATAGCTGAAATATATAGAATACCGATAGTTTTCCTAGGCGCATATTAGATATGTGCAAAAGAGAATTATCGGTATTTTTTGGAATAATAATTTAATTCGAAATTTCTTAGTATATGAATGAGGTCCCACTATGTATGCATATTTTATTACATATAGCGAAATTTTCTAAGCTCATCCTGAAGCTTGCCGGCATATTCAGCAAGCTCATTATACTGTTTCACTATATTTTCCTGAGTTTCTTTCAAATTTTGAATTTCGTTTTCTTTTTCTGACAAAAGATTTTGCACATCAATTAAGCAGTCGCTTTTTTCTGATATAACTGATTTTAAATAATTAATGTTTTCAGTTAAAGTATTGATTTTTTCTTTGTCCTTATGAGAAGTGTCGGTACTTACTAATTTTTTCTCAGTACTTAAGTAGTAATAACTGTCATTTAGAACAATACCTATTTTTTCATTAGCCTTAAAAACATCGAAGCCCTTGTTGGTGGAAACATTACGTTTTATGAGACAACTTTTTTCAGGACAACTTGATAATATATAATAAATTTCATACTTATTATTACTTTTATTGTGATTACAGTAGAAAATATAAAGCTCGTTTTGGCACATTAAAGGTGAAATATTTACTATTTCCATTTGATGTGAAGAGTCCCCTAGGGGGATAGACAAAAATTCCGTAAATCTGTCCCTGTTTAAAACCGCAAGTTTCATTTTATTATCAGTAGAAATATAATACACATATTGCTTATTACAGGAAAAAACGTCAAAATCTCTTCCAACATCATTAAATAAAAGTCCTTTTGGAATAATTTTCCCTCTTGCCGCAGTATACATATAAACTTTTTCGTTTTCTATGTACAAAATAATTGGTTGTCCGTTTTCAAATGCTAAAATTTTATACAATGAATTACTCCTTTTTTGAAATATTAGTATGATTAAAGGTTAGTACACAGATGTAATTAAAATACAGGTGAATCCCATTATTGTATATATATTTATTAGCTTTGTTTTTTAGAACAATAAAAAATGAAACGCATAAAATATATAGAGAAAGACTAAAAAAGGAGATAAACATGGAAAAAGAAAAATGTTGTTGTGAGCACAAATGTGGATGTCGCAGAGATGTTTGTAATGATGCTATTTGTGGAATGCCTGAATTTCTATCAATATACGCACCGGTTGTGTATGATGAAGTGGGAGTGAATGTTTGTAGGGAAGTAACTATTCCGGCAGATGTATTAGCTAATTTTCCAACTACAGAATGTGTTTCCGTTGATGTAATAAATATTGACTTAGCAGACACAGATGATGCAGTATCTACAATAGATGACTCATTGAGACCAAATTGTTTCAAAATTACCTTAACTAATATTTCAGTTACTTTAAAGATCAAATTATACGACAAGTGCCATAAATATTTAGGTTCAACTACAATTACAGTAAATTATTTACCAGGTAGCACAACAAGTACAGATTACGATTATTATAGCGAAAAAACAAATCCTTCAAATGTAACCTTTGAGTTGTTTGCACCTTACGGTGTTGGCATAAACGAGGGTGGAGATTATTATTTTAACATTGTTGGTATGTATGAGAATAATAATGCTGTAGTAAATGGAGTAAACTTAAGCGGAACAGCTAAAGCCATAAACTTTGATGAAGTGACAGGTGTATTTTCAGCAGGACTTTCTTTATTTGTCAGAACTCTATACTATGAAGTATATGAAATACCCTATATTGGCAAGTCAAAACCTGTAAAGGTAAATTTAAGAGACAATTCAGAAAACGCATGCATTAAATTCGTTGAAAGTGGACTTTTGTCAAAAGAAATAAAACCATTAGAACTTGCACCACCAAAATGTGAGGGCAGACTAAAGAAAGAAAAAGAGAAATGCTGTTATAATGACTGTAAATTACAAATCAAGAATCCATGTGATGATAAAAGACCAAAAGAAGATTTTGTAGATGAAGAAGACGAAAAAGATTAAGAAAATAGTTATTTTTTTAACAAATTACTACAAATTCTAAAAAAATAATTTTAAAATACACTGTATTATGGTAAAGTAATATAAGATTAAAGCTGCATCGAAAGATGCAGCCGGTCTTAAGGACATTAGGAGGTAGATATATGTTTTCATTTGATGAAGTAAAAAATGCAGATGCGGAAATTTATGCTGCAATGGCAGACGAAATGGGAAGACAGCGTTCTCATCTTGAACTTATTGCATCTGAGAATTTAGTAAGTAAAGGCGTTATGGCTGCTATGGGTAGTCATCTTACAAATAAGTATGCAGAAGGATATCCTGGAAAAAGATATTATGGTGGATGTGAATATGTAGACGTTGTAGAACAGTTAGCAATTGACAGAGCAAAGGAATTGTTTGGATGTACATACGCAAATGTTCAGCCACATTCAGGAGCACAGGCAAACTTAGCTGTATTTTTTGCTTTAGTTAAACCGGGAGATACAGTAATGGGAATGAGTCTTGATGCAGGTGGACATTTAACACATGGTTCAAAGGTTAATATTTCAGGAACATATTTTAACATTGTATCTTATGGTGTAAATGAAGACGGTTATATAGATTATGATCAGGTAAGAAAAATAGCTGTTGAAAACAAGCCAAAATTAATTGTAGCAGGTGCAAGTGCTTATGCAAGAAAGATTGACTTTAAGAAGTTTAGAGAAATTGCTGACGAAGTTGGTGCATATCTTATGGTAGATATGGCACATATCGCAGGTCTTGTGGCAGGTGGACAGCATATGAGTCCAATTCCATACGCACATGTTACAACAACTACAACACATAAAACATTAAGAGGACCTAGAGGGGGTCTTATTCTTTCAAGTGAAGAATTTGCTTTAGAACACAAATTAAACAAAGCAGTATTCCCTGGAATTCAGGGTGGTCCATTAATGCATGTTATAGCAGGAAAGGCTGTATGTTTTAAAGAAGCATTATCAGATGATTTTAAGGCATACGCAAAGAACATTGTGGATAACGCACAGGCTTTAGCAAAAGGACTTACAGACAGAGGATTTGATCTTGTATCAGGTGGTACAGATAATCATCTTATGTTAGTAGATTTAAGAAGCAAAAATATAACAGGTAAAGAATTTGAAATTGCACTTGATGCAGCAAATATTACATGTAACAAAAATGCAATTCCAAATGATCCACAGAAACCTGGTATTACAAGCGGTGTAAGAATTGGTACACCTGCCGTAACAACAAGAGGCTTAAACACAGAAGATATGGATGTTATTGCTGAATGCATGGCAATGATAGCAGAAGATCCACAGGGCAATTGTGAAGCTGTAAAAGCAAAAGTAAAGGGATTAACAGACAAATATCCTTTATATGAATAAAAAGCCTGGTCAAAACCTAAGAAGGTAAAAATCAAATAAATTGTGAAAAGGAAACTGTGAAGAAATTCTTTGCAGTTTCTTTTTTTGTATAGATATTAATTAGTTGGAAATAATTAACTATATGAAGAAAAATATATTTTATAATTTTTTTAAATGTGGAATTATTGGTTGGTGCATGGAAGTTGTTTTCACATCGATTCATAGCTTCAGAAAAAAAGATTACCGACTAATGGGGCATACATCTATATGGATGTTTCCAATTTATGGCATGGCATCAATAATTAAGCCCATCAGTTTTAAATTGAAAAAACATCATTTAAAAAGAACCGAGCGTGGGCTACTGTATACACTGGGGATATTTAGTGCAGAATTTATAAGTGGCTGTATGTTAAAAAAAGCGTTTAAGTGTCCTTGGGATTATAGCAAGTGTAAATATAATATTAAAGGAGTAATTAGACTTGATTATGCACCAATATGGTTTATAGTTGGTCTATTTTATGAAAATGTATTAAATAAAGAGTCAAAAAATAAGAGATAGTAAAACTAAGTTCACTATCTCTTAAATATTTTAAATTGAAGTATTTGTAAAATTTACTTATAAAAATCAACAATCTTGTCAATTCTAGCTGTCATATTAGTAAATAGCATATCCACTAAAGTAACAGCAACCATGGATTCTACAACGACTACAGCTCTAGGTACAATAATAGGATCGTGACGACCTTTTATGTTGATGCTGATGTTTTCACCGGCTTTGTTAATTGTATCCTGACTTCTTGCAATAGAAGGAGTAGGTTTAACTGCTGCGCGTAAAACAATTTGTGAACCATCGCTCATACCACCAAGAATACCACCTGCATGGTTTGAAGTTTTTTCTATAGTGTCATTTTCAATTTTAAAACCATCATTATCTGTTGAACCTGTTAGTTCTGCAACTTTAAAACCGTCACCGAACTCAATACCTTTAATGGCACCAATTGACATAACAGCTTTTGCAAGATTTGCATCTAATTTGTCAAATACAGTTTCTCCAACACCTGCAGGCATGCCATCAACTAAACATTCAATTATGCCACCAACAGAATCCTTTTCTTCCATTTTTTCTTTTAATAATTCGGCAGCTTTTGCTGCGGCATCATTATCCGGCATATACATTGGATTATTTGGAATTTCATCTTTTTTGAATTTACTATAGTCAATTTCCACATTACCAATAGATTTTGAATATGTTGTAATTTCAATGCCAAGAGATTCAAGAATCTTTGATGCAATAGCTCCGGCAGCTACTCGACCGATAGTTTCTCTTCCTGAAGAACGGCCACCACCTCTGTAATCTCTAAAACCATATTTTTCGTCAAAAGTAAAATCCGCATGCCCCGGTCTGTAGTATGAAGCAATGTCAGTATAGTCCGCTGAATGATGATCTTTGTTTTTTACAATCATGGAAATAGGAGTACCGGTAGTTTTTCCGTTAAATACTCCTGATAAAATTTCAACCTTGTCATCTTCATTACGCTGTGTAGTGAATTTTGACTGACCTGGTTTTCTTCTATTTAAAAACTTCTGAATATCCTCTTCACATAAATTAATACCTGCAGGGCATCCATCTACAATAACCCCCAAAGCTTTGCCATGAGATTCGCCCCAGGTACTGATTTTAAATATATTTCCGTATGTTGAACCAGCCATAATAGTCTCCCTTTTGTTAAATTCTTGTCCAATTATAACAAGGAAATAAAATAATATCAAATTAATATAAGTAAAATAATAAAATATATTCTTGCTTTAAATTGCCATAAATAATATAATTAATAAAGTTTGTAAAAAAATGAGGTTAATTATGTTTAAAGTATTAGCAAAAGATGGCAATGCCAAAAGAGGAGAATTTACAACAGTTCATGGCACTATTCAGACACCGGTGTTTATGAATGTTGGAACAGCGGCAGCTATTAAAGGAGCGGTAGCCGCAGAAGATTTATATCAGATAAAAACACAGGTTGAATTATCAAACACATATCATTTACATGTAAGACCGGGAGATTTGGTTGTAAAGAAAATGGGTGGAATTCATAAATTTATGAATTGGAACAAACCTATTCTTACAGATTCAGGTGGATTTCAGGTATTTTCACTTGCAGGTCTTAGAAGTATTAAAGAAGAAGGCGTACATTTTAGATCTCATATAGATGGACGTAAGATTTTTATGGGACCTGAAGAAAGTATGCAGATTCAGTCAAACTTAGCATCAACAATAGCAATGGCCTTTGATGAATGTCCATCAAGTGTGGCATCAAGAGAATATATGCAGAATTCTGTTGACAGAACAACAAGATGGCTTAAAAGATGTAAAGTAGAAATGGACAGACTTAACACTTTAGAAGATACAATTAACAAAAATCAAATGTTATTTGGTATTAATCAGGGTGGAATCTACGATGATATTCGTATTGAACATGCTAAACAGATTTCAGAATTAGACTTGGACGGTTATGCAATTGGGGGACTTGCAGTAGGTGAAACGCATGAAGAAATGTATAGAATTATCGAAAGTGTTGAACCACATCTTCCAAAGGACAAGCCAATTTATTTAATGGGTGTTGGTACACCTTCAAATATTTTGGAAGCAGTGGAAAGAGGTGTAGATTTCTTTGACTGTGTATATCCTGCAAGAAACGGTCGTCATGGTCATGTTTACACAAATAAGGGTAAGTTAAATTTATTTAATGCAAAATATGAAACAGATCCATCACCTATTGAAGAAGGCTGTCAGTGTCCTGCATGTAAATATCACAGCAGAGCGTACATAAGACATTTGTTAAAGGCAAAAGAAATGCTTGGTATGCGTTTATGTGTATTGCATAATTTGTATTTTTATAATACAATGATGGAGGAAATCAGATATGCCATAGAGGCAGGAAATTTTGCAGAATATAAAGCAAAAAAACTGGAAGGTTTCAAAGAAAATGACAAAAAATAGATACATCTTTGTATCAAAAACATATTATGAGGAGGATTTATAATGAATTTATTAGCAGCAGCTAGTGCAGGCGGAAGCTGGGTTATCATAGTAGTATATGTAGTAATCATTATTGGATTTATGTATTTCTTAGCTATTAAGCCACAGAAGAAGCAGGAAAAGAAACAGAAGGCATTAATGGAAAGCGTAGAAATTGGAGATAGTATTCTTACAACAAGTGGTTTCTATGGCATGGTTATTGATGTAACTGAAGATACTGTTATTGTAGAATTTGGTGGAAACAAGAACTGTCGTATACCAATGCAGAAAACAGCAATTGTTGACATTGAAAAAGCAAACGCTTAAGAGACATTTTATTTTATATAGATGTTGTGATTAAAAAGCCTTTGGTGGTAGTGATGCCACTGAAGGCTTTTTTCTGTAATAAAAAAACGTTCCGCTATGGATGCACACTCGCACGAAATGAAAAATGTTTCTGATAAAATCAAGGTGGAAGTAAAAGACAAAAATGGAAATGCAACAGAGACCAGCTATCTCCATTAAAATTGCTTAATGTTGAATTCATTGCTGATAAACATGGAAAGGAATTGTTGCAGGAATAACTATGTCTGCTGTTGCAGAGGCTGCAGGAGTATTTGGAGTGATTAAGAAAAAGAAATATAATGTTTAAAATAACTGTCACAGTAATCGTAAAAATTATTGTGACAGTTTTCTTATGTTAAATATAATCAAGAAATACATTATATATGTATGGTTGAAATATGACGGATTTTAAGGTATAATTTTACGAGTTAATATGGCACGGTATATCTTTTATAGCATATTAATTTAAACTAGATAGAAAGAAGGAATTACAATGAATTTTAACGTTGCAGTTATTCCCGGTGACGGAATTGGCCCTGAAATCGTAGCAGAGGCAAGAAAAGTGCTTGACGTCGTCGGTAATAAATTTGGACACAGCTTTAACTACACAGAAGTGGACATGGGCGGTATTTCCATTGATAAACATGGCGTTCCACTTACTGATGAGGCACTTGAAACAGCAAAGTCAAATGATGCTGTGTTATTAGGAGCCGTAGGAGGTGTAGTTGGTAAAGACAGTTGGTATGAATTACCACCTAATCTTAGACCGGAAGCTGGACTTCTTGCAATTAGAAAAGGATTAAATCTTTTTGCAAATCTCAGACCTGCATATCTTTACAAGGAGTTAAAGGATGCATGTCCACTTAAAGAATCAGTGGCAGATGCTGGATTTGACATGATTATTGTAAGAGAGTTAACAGGTGGTCTTTACTTTGGAGAAAGAAAGACAGAGGAAGTTAACGGAGTCCTTACAGCAACAGATACATTAACATATAACGAAAATGAAATCAGAAGAATTGCAATTAAGGCATTTGAAATAGCAATGAAGAGACGTAAGAGCGTAATCAGCGTTGACAAGTCAAATGTTTTAGACAGTTCAAGATTATGGGACAAGGTTGTAAATGAAGTAGCAAAGGATTATCCTGAAGTTACTCTTACACATATGCTTGTTGATAATTGCGCAATGCAGCTTGTAAAAGATCCTGCACAGTTTGACGTTGTAGTAACTGAAAATATGTTTGGTGATATTTTATCAGATGAAGCAAGTATGGTAACAGGTTCAATTGGTATGCTTTCATCAGCATCTCTTAGAGAAGATAAGTTTGGTATGTATGAACCAAGTCATGGTGCAGCTCCTGATATTGCAGGACAGAATAAGGCAAATCCAATTGCTACAATTTTATCAGCAGCCATGATGCTTAGATATTCATTTGATTTAGATAAAGAAGCTGATGCTGTAGAAGCAGCAGTTCAGAAGGTTCTAGAGGATAACATTCGTACAATTGATATTATGTCAGAAGGAATGACATTAGTTGGTTGTAAGGAAATGGGTGATGAAATAGCAAAACGTATATAATACATATTTATATTGACGGAGGTTATTATTATGAAGAGTGATGCAGTAAAATCAGGTATACAGCAGGCACCTCACAGATCATTATTTAATGCTCTTGGGATGACTGAAGAAGAACTTGCAAAACCATTAGTTGGTATTGTTTGTTCATATAACGAAATTGTTCCGGGACACATGAACCTGGACAAGATTGCACAGGCAGTAAAGATGGGTGTAGCCATGGCAGGTGGTACACCAATTATGTTCCCTGCTATTGCAGTATGTGATGGTATCGCAATGGGACATGAAGGAATGAAATATTCATTAGTAACAAGAGATTTAATAGCAGATTCAACAGAATGTATGGCTTTGGCACATCAGTTTGATGCTTTAGTTATGATTCCAAACTGCGATAAGAATGTACCGGGACTTTTAATGGCAGCAGCAAGAGTTAATGTACCAACTGTTTTCGTATCAGGTGGTCCAATGCTTGCAGGTCATGTACATGGTAGAAAGAGAAGTTTATCATCAATGTTTGAAGCAGTTGGTGCAAATGCAGCAGGTAAGATGACATTAGATGATGTTAGAGAATTTGAAGAAAAGGTTTGTCCAACATGTGGTTCATGTTCAGGTATGTACACAGCAAACTCAATGAACTGTTTAACAGAAGCATTAGGTATGGGACTTAAAGGAAATGGTACAATCCCGGCTGTTTACTCTGAAAGAATCAAACTTGCAAAACATGCAGGTATGGCTGTAATGGATTTATACAGAAAGAACATAAGACCAAGAGATATTATAACAAAGGATGCAATTCTCAATGCATTAACAGTTGATATGGCACTTGGCTGTTCAACAAACAGTATGCTTCATTTACCAGCTATTGCACATGAAGTTGGATTTGATTTCGATATTTCATTTGCAAATGAAATTAGTGAAAAGACACCTAACTTATGTCATTTAGCACCGGCAGGTCCTACATACATGGAAGATTTAAATGAAGCTGGTGGTGTATATGCAGTAATGAATGAGTTAAGTGAACTTGGCTTATTAAATGAAGATTGTATAACAGTAACAGGAAAGACTATTGGGGAGAATATTAAGGGTTGTGTAAACAGAAATCCTGAAGTTATCAGACCAACAGATAACCCATATAGTAAGACAGGTGGTCTTGCAGTGCTTAAAGGAAATCTTGCACCTGACGGTTCAGTTGTAAAGCGTTCAGCAGTAGCAGAATCAATGATGGTACATGAAGGTCCTGCAAGAGTATTTGACTGTGAAGAAGATGCCATTGCAGCAATTAAGGGCGGTAAGATTGTTCCCGGTGATGTTGTTGTAATTAGATATGAAGGACCAAAGGGTGGTCCTGGTATGAGAGAAATGCTTAACCCTACATCAGCAATTGCAGGCATGGGACTTGGCGAAACAGTAGCTCTTATAACAGATGGTAGATTCTCAGGTGCTTCAAGAGGAGCTTCAATTGGTCATGTATCTCCTGAAGCTGCAGTAGGCGGACCTATTGCTTTAGTTGAAGAAGGCGATATTATTAAGATTAACATTCCTGAAATGACATTACACATTGATGTGTCAGATGAAGAAATGGCAAAGAGAAAAGAAGCTTGGAAACCTAGAACACCAAAGGTTACAACAGGTTATTTAGCAAGATACGCTTCAATGGTTACATCAGGTAACAGAGGAGCTATATTAGAAATAAATAAATAAGGGAAAGAGGGAAACGCTATGATATTAAACGGTTCACAAATAGTTATTGAATGTTTAAAAGAACAGGGTGTTGACACAGTATTCGGATACCCTGGTGGAACAATTTTGAATATTTATGATGAATTATACAAGAATTCAGATGATATTACACATATCCTTGTTTCACATGAACAGGGAGCTGCTCATGCAGCTGACGGATATGCACGTTCAACAGGAAAAGTTGGAGTTTGTATGGCAACATCAGGACCTGGAGCAACAAACCTTGTTACAGGTATTGCCACAGCATATATGGATTCAGTACCACTTGTTGCAATTACAGCCAACGTTGCAAAGTCAGGTTTAGGAAAAGATTCATTCCAGGAAATTGATATTGTTGGAGCTACAATGCCTATTACAAAACATAATTTTATTGTAAAAGAAATCGAAAATTTAGCCCCAACACTTAGAAAGGCTTTCAAGATTGCAAAAAGTGGCAGACCTGGTCCTGTTTTAGTAGATATTACAAAGGACGTTACAGCTAATAAGATTGAATTTACAAGTAAAGAACCTGAAGAAATTAAGAGATATTCAGACAGTATTACAGAAGATGACCTTAATACTGTTGCAGATATGATTAAGGCATCAGAAAAGCCATTTATCTTAGTTGGTGGTGGTGCTGTTATTTCAGAAGCGGACAAGGAAGTAAGAGAGTTTGCAGAATTAGTTGATGCACCTGTATGTGATTCACTTATGGGTAAAGGTGCTTTTGATGGTACAAACAAGAGATACACAGGTATGATTGGTATGCATGGTACAAAGGCATCAAACTTCGGTGTTACAGAATCAGATTTACTTATTGTATTAGGTGCAAGATTCAGTGACAGAGTTATCGGTAATGCAAAAGAATTTGCAAAGAATGCAAACATTGTACATATTGATGTTGATCCATCAGAAATTAATAAAAACATCAAGGCTGACGCAAGTATTATTGGTGATATTAAAGAAGTATTATTAAGACTTAACAAGAAAGTTGAAAAGAAAGAGAACAGTCAGTGGATGGCTCATATTGAAGAATTAAAGGAGCAGTATCCATTAGATTTAGATAAGTCAAAATTAACAGGTCCTGCAGTAATTGATTCACTTTACAATATTACAAAGGGTGATGCAATTGTAACAACAGACGTAGGACAGCATCAGATGTGGGCTGCACAGTTCTATAAATATAAGAAATCAAGACAGCTTATTACATCAGGTGGACTTGGAACAATGGGATATGGTGTTGGAGCCTGTATCGGTGCCAAGATGGGCAACAAAGATAAGATTTGCGTAAATATCGCAGGTGACGGTTGCTTTAGAATGAACATGAATGAAATTGCAACTGCAACAAGATACAATATACCAATTATTCAGATTGTAATTAACAACCATGTACTTGGTATGGTTAGACAGTGGCAGACATTGTTCTATGGAAAGAGATATTCAAACACTGTATTAAATGATGCAGTTGATTTTGTTAAAATCGCTGAAGGTATGGGAGCAAAAGCATATAGAGTTACAACTGTAGAAGAATTTGAAGCAGCTCTTAAAGACGCAATTGAAATGAATATCCCTTGCGTAATTGATGCTCAGATTGATCAGGACGACAAGGTATTCCCAATGGTTCCTGCTAATACAGCTATTAGTGAAGCTTTCTCAGAAGAAGATTTAGCAGAATTAGGATATGATTGTTAATATTGCCAGTTAATTACTGACTTTAATTATAATGTTATAGGGGTTAATTTATGATAATGAATTAGCTCCAAAAAGATAGAAGATATATGGAGGTATGATTAGAAATGGCTAGAGTATATAATTTCTCAGCAGGTCCGGCAGTGTTACCGGAAGAAGTATTAAAAGAAGCAGCGGAAGAGATGCTTGATTATAGAGGAACAGGAATGAGTGTAATGGAAATGAGTCATCGTTCAAAAGCTTTCCAACAGATTATTGATGAAGCAGAACAGGATATTAGAGATTTAATGAACATTCCTGATAATTACAAGGTATTGTTCCTTCAGGGTGGAGCTTCACAGCAGTTTGCAGCTGTACCAATGAATTTAAAGAAGAATGGAAAAGCTGCCTACATTATTACAGGACAGTGGGCAAAGAAAGCTGCTCAGGAAGCAGAAAAGTATGTTGAAGTACAGAGAGTTGCATCATCAGCAGATAAGACTTTCTCTTATATTCCTGATTGCAGTGATTTAGATATTGATGATGATGTTGATTATGTATACATTTGTGAAAACAATACAATTTATGGTACAAAATATCATACATTACCAAATACAAAAGGACATACTTTAGTTGCTGACGTATCTTCATGTTTCTTATCAGAACCAGTTGACGTAGAAAAATACGGAGTAATTTACGGTGGTGTTCAGAAGAATGTTGGTCCTGCAGGTGTTGTAATTGCTATCGTTAGAGAAGATTTAATTCCTGAAAAAGTTGACAGCACAGTACCAACAATGCTTGCTTGGAAAACACAGGCAGATGCAGGTTCACTTTACAATACACCTCCATGCTATGGAATTTATATTTGTGGAAAAGTATTTAAGTGGATTAAGAAGATGGGCGGACTCGATGCAATGAAGAAGCACAATGAAGAAAAAGCTAAGATTCTTTATGACTTCTTAGATAACAGCAAGTTGTTTAAGGGAACTGTTGTAAAAGAAGACAGATCACTTATGAACGTACCGTTTGTTACAGGTGATGAAGAATTAGATGCAAAATTTGTTGCAGAAGCTAAGGCTGCCGGTCTTGAAAACTTAAAAGGACACAGAACAGTTGGTGGTATGAGAGCAAGTATTTACAATGCTATGCCAATTGAAGGTGTTAAGGCCTTAGTAGAATTTATGGAAAAATTCGAAAAGGAAAATGCTTAATTTACGTTTAATAAGAGTTATTACAAATAATTTAAAATATTTAAAATAATATCTTATTAAAAACATTTATGGAGGTACATAAAAAATGACAAAAGTAAATTGCTTAAATCCTATTTCAAAATTAGGACTTAACAAATTAAATGATAACTATGAAATCGTAGATGATTTTAATGAGGCAGATGTGGCACTTGTAAGAAGTGCTGCAATGCATGACTTAGATTTACCAGCAAGCTTATTAGCAGTAGCAAGAGCCGGTGCAGGTGTAAATAATATTCCCCTTGATAAGTGTGCTGAAAATGGTATTGTTGTATTTAACACACCTGGCGCAAATGCAAATGGTGTTAAAGAATTAGTAATGTGTGGTTTACTTCTTGGTTCAAGAGACATCATCGGTGGAAACAGATGGGTTGTTGACAACAAGGAAAATGCAAATATTAGCAAAGATATGGAAAAGGCTAAGAAGAACTTTGCAGGAAACGAAATCAAGGGAAAGAAACTTGGTATTATCGGTTTAGGAGCAATTGGTAGATTAGTTGCAAATACAGCCGTATCAATGGGAATGGAAGTGTATGGTACAGATCCATATCTTTCAGTAGAAGGAGCTTTAAGCTTAAAGAGAGCCGTTAATGTAGTTAAGACAAGAGAAGAAATCTTCAAGGAATGTGATTACATTACAGTTCACACACCACTTTTAGATGATACAAAGGAAATGATTAACAAAGATACAATTGCCATGATGAAAGATGGTGTTGTAATCTTAAACTTTGCAAGAGATTTATTAGTTTGTGATGATGATATTGTTGAAGCACTTAGCAGCGGAAAGGTTAAGAGATATGTAACTGATTTCCCTAATCCAAAGTTAGCTAACGTAGATGGTGTTATTGCTACACCGCATCTTGGAGCTTCAACAGCAGAATCAGAAGATAACTGTGCAATTATGGCAGTAGAAGAAATCGTTGATTTTGTTGAAAACGGAAATATTAAAAATTCAGTAAACTATCCTGCAGCAACATTAGGTGTATGTGATAAGACAAGTCGTGTTACAGTTTGTCATAAGAACATACCAAACATGATTGGACAGCTTTCATCAACAATTGCTGCTGAAGGAGTGAACGTTGCAGACATGGTAGATAAGTCAAAGGGTGATTTTGCTTACGCAATCATTGATTTAGACCATAGTGCAACAGATACTTTAATTGAAAAATTAAATGCTGTAGATGGCGTAATTAAGGTTAGAGTAGTAAAGTAGAACTAATCAATTAGGTTATATACTAAAAAAGAGACTATTGATTAGAATAGTCTCTTTTTTATATATTAAGGTTATACGAAAATTTGAGTGAAATAATCTGAAAATGGAGAGTAATATGAACTTTTTTTTAGCAACAGATATTGGAGAAGAAATAAGTGAAAAAGTAAGTGAGAATAGCGCTGAAAAAGTTTCAGAGCTTTCAAAGTTATTTGATGGATTTTCATCTAAAATGATAAGTTTAGGAATAAATATTATAAATGCTGTAATAATCTTTATTATTGGAAAAATAATTATAAAATTATTGCGTAAACTTTTTAAAAAAATTATCGGCAGAACAAGTGCAGACGAAGCAGTAGTAAAATTTGTCGATTCAATAATTAAAATAACAGGATATTTTATTGTATTCATTGTAATTTGTTCAGAACTTGGAATTGAGACAACATCATTTATAACAGTATTAGGTAGTGCCGGTGTTGCAATTGGTTTGGCATTGCAGGGCAGCTTATCAAATTTTGCAGGTGGTGTTTTATTACTTCTTACAAGACCTTTTAAAGTGGGAGATTATGTTGTAATTGAAGGTCATGAAGGTATAGTAAAAAAGGTGGATATTATTTATACAACAATTGTGAAGTTTGATAATACCATAATTAAATGCCCAAATGGCGACGTGGCAAAAAAAGTGATTATAAATTACTCAAATGAAAACGGAAAACGTGTTGATGTTAAGTTTTCAATTCATTATGACAGCGACATAAATAATGCAAAAAAAATAGTTATGGATGTTATAAGAAATTGCAAATATGTTGATAAAGAACGAGAAAACAATGTAGTTGTAATGAAACTCGCTGACAGCGGTATAGATATGGAAACAAGAGCCTGGGTAAAACCCGATGATTACTGGGATGCATATTTTTATTTAATAGAAAATATAAAAGCTGAGCTTGAAAAGAATAATATAGAAATTCCATATAATCAGTTAGAAGTTCATATAAATAATAAAAATGACAATAATGCTGACAATATGTAAGTTTTGTAAATAGTAAATTAGATTGAATAATGATATAACATAAAGAATTTAAACTGAAAATTATTTAAAATATAGTTAGTAGGGATAATTTAAAACTAGGATAAGGGGTGGATTTATATGATAGCAATAGTATGTTTAGATGAAAATAACGGTATGTTCTTTAATGAAAGAAGACAGAGTAAGGACAGATATGTTATTAGAGACATTGTGCACATGGTAGAAAATAACACATTATATATTAACGAATATTCAAAGGAATTATTTGAAAATACACCGGCAAATATTCAGATTTCTGAAGATTATTTTAATCAGGTGTCAGACAATGAGTATTGTTTTATTGAAAATCAAATTGTTGATATTTTGAAGGCAAAAAAAGTTGTTGTATACAGATGGGATAAAGTTTATCCGGCTGACTACAAGCTGCCATTAAGACAATATAAGCTTGTTAGTACACTGGAGTTTCAGGGATATTCTCATGATAAGATTGTAAAAGAGGTATATGAGAGAAATGAAACAATCAAAAAGTAAATTAAAAAAGATTCTAATTACACTGTTTATATGTTTTGTTGTTTTGGGGGCGGTTAATGAAACAGACCCAAATTACAATGATAAAGCAGAAACAACAGTAGCTACAACAAAACAGACAACAAAATTTGTAGCAAAGAATATTGAAAATGTTAGTACCCAAAATACAAAAGCAAAAAATAAAACAAACAATAGTAGCAAAAGTAAGAATAAAAGTGGCAAAAGTAAAAGTAGTAAGAATAAAACATCAACTAATAAAAAGAGCATAACTGTCAAAAAGACTAGCTATAAAAATATAAATGTAAAAAGTCTCAAATTTAAAGGCAAGGCTTACACAGTTATAAATAACAACAAACCATATTTTACCAAGAAGGAAATAACAAAAAAATCCTTTGAGTTATATTCTTCATTAGATTCTCTTGGTAGATGTGGCGTGGCAGTTGCTTCAGTTGGTAGAGACATTATGCCCACACAGAAGCGTGGTGCAATTGGTTCTGTAAGACCTACAGGTTGGCATACAATAAAATATTCTTTTGTTGACGGAAAATATTTGTATAACAGATGTCATTTAATTGGCTATCAATTAACAGGTGAAAATGCCAACGAAAGAAATCTGATTACGGGAACAAGATATTTGAATGTTGACGGTATGTTACCTTTTGAAAATATGGTAGCCGACTATGTGAAGGAAACAAACAATCACGTAATGTATAGAGTGACACCTATATTTAGCGGTTCTGAACTTGTTGCACGTGGTGTCTTGATGGAAGGTTACTCTGTTGAGGATTCAGGTGCAGGCATTGAATTTAATGTGTATTGTTACAATGCACAGCCTGGAGTAAGTATCACTTACAAAACAGGTGATAGCAAATCAACAGGTAAATATTCTAACACAGAAGACAATGAAAATAATAAGAAATATTCAAATAATATTGGAAATAAAAATTCAGGTACATCAGGTTCAAAGAAATCCACATCAAGCAGTGGAAAAGTTGAATATGTTTTAAATATGAATACTCACAAATTCCATTTACCATCATGTAGCAGTGTTAAGCGAATGAGTGAGTCAAATAAGGGTATATATACAGGTACAAGAGAAGATGTTATAAATCAGGGCTATGATCCATGTAAAATATGTAATCCTTAAATATAATGCATTTATTGCAAGTTAGGAGTTGAGAATGAATATAAAGGAAGAGGCAAAGGCAGTCAAATTGGCTTCGCCTAAAATGGCAGGAACAAGTGAAGAAGCCAGAAATAAGGCGTTGCTGGAAGTAGTAAAACAATTAAAGGCAAGACAACAGGAAATTTTTGAAGCAAACGCAATGGACTTAAAACAGGCTGAAATTGATAAGGTTGCAGCACCTATTATTAAGCGACTAAAGTTTGATGAAACAAAATTAAGAGATGTAATTGCAGGCATTGAAGACTTAGTTAAACTGGAAGATCCTTTGTTTAAACAGGATATGCACAGACAGTTAGATGAGGGCTTGACTCTTTATAGAGAAACCTGTCCTATAGGTGTAATTGGCGTTATTTTTGAGGCTAGACCTGATGCCTTAATACAGATTTCATCCCTTTGCATAAAAAGTGGAAACTGCGTTATTTTAAAGGGTGGTAGTGAAACAATGAACAGCAACAGAGTGTTGTTTAACATAATTTACGAGGCTGTTATAAAGTCAGGTATGCCTGAAAACTGCATGCTTCAGTTAGAAGCAAGATCAGAAATTACAGACCTTTTAACATGCAACGAATCTGTAGATTTGCTTATTCCTAGAGGTTCTAATGCTTTTGTGCAGTATATTATGAATAATACAAAAATTCCTGTAATGGGACATGCAGATGGAATTTGTCATATTTATGTAGATAAAGAGGCAGATTTTAAGAAAGCCATTCCAATTATAATAGATGCGAAAACTCAGTATGTTTCAGCGTGCAATTCTGTAGAAACATTATTGATTCACAAAGATATAGTTGACGAATTTGTACCAAAGCTTTATGAAGCATTAAAAGAAAACAATGTTGAATTACGAGGCACAGAAGAAATCGTCAAATTAACAGGTTGCAATCAGGGAACAGAAGAAGACAACAGAAAAGAATACTTGGATTACATAGTATCAGCAAAGGTTATTAATTCATTAGATGAAGCCATTGAACATATTAATTATTTTGGCTCCCATCACACAGACTGTATCATTACAGAAAACAGTGAAACTGCAAATGAATTTATGAGATACGTGGATTCTGCCGGAGTTTATCAGAACTGTTCAACAAGATTTGCTGATGGTTATAGATATGGATTTGGTGCTGAAGTTGGAATCAGCACAAGTAAAATTCATGCAAGAGGTCCTGTTGGATTGGAAGGTCTTGTAAGTTACAAGTACAAATTATTTGGAAATGGAAATGTTGTTGATGATTATGCAAAAGGAAAGAGACAGTTCCATTTTAAAGACTTATAAGATATAGCAGGAATTCCATAAAAAATAATTTGAAAATGCATAAGAGAAATTCTAAAAGCAATAAGCTTATAAATAACATAATAAAAAAGGTTGTTTAAACTTTTAGGTGAACTGTTTTTTACAGTTATCACTTTATTTAAACAACCTTTTTTATAACCTTTTTAATAACTTATTTAAAAATCATTATTAATAGTTTTAACTTAAAAGTTATAGTTATAAGTTGTAAGTATAACTTTTAGAGTGTGTTTATTTGTAATATTTTTTTATCCTCAGATTCATAATAATATAATGTGTTATTATAAATTTTAGCATGAATATTATTTGTTTAAATATTCCTTGTAAATTTTAATGACTTTTTCCATGGCTTCAGGTCCCGGAGCACCGATAGTCATTCGCTTATTAACGCATGTTTCTAAGCTAATAGCTTCATATATATCGTCTTCAAATACAGGGCTGATTGCCTTATATTCTTCCAAAGTCATATCATCAAGGGCGATGCCTTTTTCTTCACAGAATAAAACTAACTGACCAACAATACCATGAGCATCTCTAAATGGTACCCCATGATTTACAAGATAGTCAGCAGCATCTGTAGCATTAGTAAAGCCATGCTTTGTGCTTGCTTCCATAACATCTTTGTTAAATGTCATTGTGTCAATCATTCCTGTAAATAAAAGAATACATCCTTTTACAGTATCAATAGCATCAAATGTAAGTTCCTTATCTTCCTGCATATCTTTGTTGTAAGCAAGTGGTAGACCTTTCATGGTTGTAAGAATTGATGTTAAGGCACCGTAAACACGACCTGTCTTACCTCTGATTAATTCTGCAATGTCAGGGTTCTTTTTCTGTGGCATAATACTTGAACCTGTGCTGTAAGAATCATCAATATTTACAAATCTATATTCGTTTGAATTCCAAATGCAGATTTCTTCGCAGAAACGGCTTAAATGCATCATTACTGTAGATAAAGCACTTAATAATTCAATAATGTAATCTCTGTCAGATACGGAATCCATACTGTTAAGAGTAGGGCCTGCAAAGTCAAGAAGACTGGCAGTATATTCTCTGTCTAATGGATAAGTAGTACCGGCTAAAGCACCTGAACCTAAAGGACAGTAGTTCATTCTATCGTAAATATCATCAAGTCTGTCTCTGTCTCTTTTAAACATTTCAAAGTAAGCTCCAAAATGATGAGCCAAAGTAATAGGCTGAGCTTTCTGCAAATGTGTAAAACCAGGCATAAATGTATTTGTGTTTGCTTCAATAACTTTTAAAAGTGAAGAGAGAAGGTCTTTTAACAACTGATTAATTTCAACAACTTCATCTCTTGTATAAAGTTTCATATCAAGTGCAACCTGATCATTACGGCTACGTCCTGTATGAAGTTTCTTGCCGGCATCACCAATTCTTTCGATTAAGTTTGCCTCAACAAAACTGTGAATATCTTCGCTTTCCTTTGTGAAAACAAGATTTCCATTATCTATATCATTCTTGATACCTTCTAATCCTTTAATAATCTGGTTCATTTCATCCTCAGAAATTATATTTTGTTTTCCAAGCATCTTAACATGGGCAATACTTCCACGAATGTCCTGTGCATAGAATTTCTGATCAAAAGAAAGAGACTCGTTAAAATTGTGAACTAACTGATTCTCTTCTTTAGTAAAACGACCACCCCATAATTTCATATGTATACCTCGCTTATTTCTCTTATTTTTAGTAGCTAATATCATAAAGATATATTAAGCTACAACTATAAAAGTATATCATTTTGACTGTTGATTTTCAAATATTCTTTTTTATTAGTGGATGTTAGTTATGTTTTATATTAATGGGTGTTAGTAGGTACTTTTTATAATTGTTAAATTGTCCGTTAAAATTGAATAAATAATGGCAGTGTACTTTGGAAAAAACTTTTGTTATACTAGAGCAGGCTAAAGATAAAAAGTAAAAATGGAGATAGATATGAAATTATATTTTGCACCGATAGATGGAGTGACAGGTCGTATATATAGAAATGCATTTACAAAGTTTTTTGTCTCACCGGACAAATATTTTGCACCTTTTATTTCTCCCTGTCATAATCCAAAATTAAAAGGAAAAGAAATTCGTGAGTTACTTCCCGAAAACAATGAAAATATTAATCTTGTCCCACAAATTATGGCAAATAATCCTGAATATTTTATAAAAGGGGCAAAGCAGCTTCAGGAAATGGGCTATAACGAAGTTAACTTAAATGCCGGCTGTCCCTCAGGTACGGTTGTGCCAAAAGGAAGAGGAGCAGGCTTCTTAAAAGACACAGATTTAATGGAAAAGTTTTTTGATGAAGTTTTTACCAAGCTTGATATGAAAATTTCTGTAAAAACAAGAATTGGAATCTTTGATGAAAGTGAATTTCCTGAGATAATGGAAGTGTACAATAAGTTTCCTTTTGAGGAAGTAATTGTGCATCCAAGAACCAGAGTTCAGCTTTATAACGGACTTCCCAACATGGAGAGTTTTGATTATGCCTACAAAGTAAGCAAAAATAAATTATGTTACAACGGAAATGTATTTTCGGTGGAAGATTATAATGATATTATATCAAATTATGATGTTGATTCTGTAATGTTAGGAAGAGGGTTGTTGAGAAATCCAAATCTTGTTAATGAAATCAAAGGTGGAGAGAAGATTTCCAAAGAAACTTTACGCCAGTTTCACGATAAGTTGTACGGGGATTTTGCTGGGGAAATGAGTGCTGACAAACATCTGTTAAATAAGATGATTGAAATGTGGAACTATTTGTCCTATGCAACAACAGACCCACATAAAACAGCCAAAATGATAAGAAAGTCTCAAAGTACATTTAAATACGAGAAGGCAGTAGAACAGATTTTTAATGAGTATGTGGTATAGAATATAAAAAACGATTAATTAAAAATAATATTTGATTTCTATATTTGTTAAAGAACCGAAAATTCAATAGATATCAAAAAATAAAGATTTAATAGTATAGACATAATAAAAAATCCATTACTTAACAAATGAAAGTAATGGATTTTTTGTTGTATAAATTAATATATAAATTTTTTTTAGCTAAAATTATTCGACTTAAACTATTCGGTATAAATTTTATTCAGCCCATAATATTCGCCCTAAATTACCTGACTCAAATTATTTAGTTAAAATTTTAAGAATTTTATTACTACGTTCAATAAATGCTGTCATGCTGTCAGGATTTAATGGAGTATGACTGATTAAAGCTAAATCATAAAGCTGCTTGCAAATAAGTTCAGTGTTCTCACCTTCAGGATTTGCAACAATGTATTTAACTAAATCGTTGTTAGCGTTAAGAGTTAATGTTTCTCCGGCACCGCCAAACATTGAAGGATCCATACCTGCCATACCATACATTTTCATCATATCCTGCATACGACGTGTTTCTTCAGAAACAGTAATCATTGAAGAAATATTTTCGTCTTTTAATTTCTGAACCTTAATAGTAACATCACGTCCAAGTGCTTTCTTGAATGCATCAGTAAGCTTGTCTGTTAAATCTTTTGACTCATCTTCGCTTAATTCTTCTGTGAAAGAATCATTAAGTTCATCATCAATACGTTTAAACTTAACACCTTCATTTTTGGCTTCAAGCTGTGAAATGAAAGGCTGGTCGATGTTGTCTTTTAAAATAACAGCATCAATACCATGATCCTTAAACATATTTACATACTGGCTTTGCTGTACAGGATCATTTGTGTAGAAAATAGTGTTTTCGTGTTTTTCCTTATTTTCTTCTAAAGCTTCTTTAAATGTAAGATATTTATTGTCTAAATTCTTAAAGAGAACATAGTCTGACATTTTATCGCAGAACTTTTCGTCTTTTAAGCAACCAAACTTGATGAATGGGCTAATATCATCCCAATATTTCTCGTAGTTTTCTTTATCTGTCTTACACATGCCTGATAATTTATCAGCAACCTTTTTAGTAATGTAATCAGAAATCTTTTTAACAAAACCATCATTCTGAAGAGCAGAACGTGATACATTTAAAGGTAAATCAGGACAATCAATAACACCCTTTAATAACATAAGGAATTCAGGTATAACTTCCTTGATGTTATCGGCAATAAATACCTGATTGTTATATAATTTAATTGTTCCTTCGATTGATTCGTATTCTGTATTAATTTTAGGGAAGTAAAGAATACCTTTTAAGTTAAATGGATAATCCATATTTAAATGAATCCAGAATAAAGGTTCCTTGTAGTCCATAAATACTTTATGATAAAAAGCTTTGTATTCTTCATCTGAACATTCATTAGGATGCTTAGTCCAAAGAGGAGTAGTGTCACTAATGCTTACAGGACGTTTTAATACTTTGGCTTTTTTCTTTTCAGGCTCAACTTCAACAGTTTCCTTTGTGCCGTCTTCGTTTTCTTTTTCTTCAGTTTTTGCAGGTTCTACAATATGTTCAACAACAGTATCTTTGTCTGTAACTTCTTCCTCTAAAATAGTTTCGTATTCAGGTTCCTTAGTTGGATCTGATAAGAAAATTTCTATAGGCATAAATGAGCAGTATTTATTTAAAACTTCTTCAGCTCGATATAAGTTACAGAACTCAACGCTGTCTTCATTTAAATAAAGAGTAATTTCTGTACCCCTTGTAGTTTTGTCTGAATCAGACATTGTAAAGTCCATGCCGTCTTCACAATCCCAAAGAACAGCCTTAGCACCATCTTTGTATGATAAAGTGTTAATTGTTACTCTGTCAGCAACCATAAAGGCAGAGTAGAAACCTAAACCAAAATGACCGATAATCTGGTCTTCAGATGTTTTATCTTTGTACTGCTCTAAAAATGCTTCAGCACCTGAAAAAGCAATCTGATTAATGTATTCGTCAACTTCATCTTCGGTCATACCTAGACCATTATCAATGAATGTAAGAGTTTTAAGTTCAGGGTTTGCTAATACCTGTATTTTGAATTCTTCATCGCTAGGGACGTTAGCTTCGCCAATCATGTCTAACTTCTTTAATTTAGTGATAGCATCACATCCATTAGAAACCAATTCTCTAAAGAAAATATCGTGGTCTGAATATAACCATTTCTTTATAATTGGAAAAATATTTTCGCTGTTAATTGATAAACTTCCGTTTTTTGCCATAACAAAATCACTCCTTTAAATATTTTAAAATAAGTAGTCTTAAAATAATAAAACTACTGTAGAAAATTAAATTTTATATTTATACATTGATTTTTTATCAACATAACTAATTTTAACGCACAAAAAACAAAAGTCAATAAAAAATTAGCACTCTACAGAGAAGAGTGCTAAAAATTTACTATTTGTTCATATTTTAATAAAAAATCATTAAAACTTACAGCAAATCACAGTTAAAATGTTCGCTAAGGAAGTTGCTGATAGTCTTATCCCAATATTTATCAAGGGTTTTGTCCATGGTGAAAGTGTTAATTGAAGTTCCTGTTATAATATGTAGGGAGTTGTCTTCAAACATAACATGTATGTAAAGACCACCAATTTCACTTTCAGATATAGCCATCTGGGATTTCGTTAAAATATCTGAATATTTAGTTTTGGAGAATGCAAAAACAAGTTTCATTTTGCTGGGAACCTTGTGTCCTTTTATCATTTCGAAAAATATGTGCTTAACGTCCCTCCAATATACAAATTCATCAGGAATTGCTTCCAGCTCATCGGCATTGTAAAACTTTTGATTAATACGCCCGTTAATTGTAAAAGTATTAGATGTATCAACCTCGCCTTCGCAAAGTAAAAAACTGTCAAAAGCATTGCCAATTAATAGTTTTTGCATAAAATTATTTATATCATTTATTTTTAAACTTATCATAATGTGTATTATAACAAAGTAAATTTATATGTTCAATGAATAATAGTAAGTAATTGCTAATTGCAATAATGTTTATTTTAGATTATAATTAATGACAGTTTTGGTGTGAATCAACTATATTAATAGGAATATAGTTGAATGATGCATTTATTGATTTGTTATCAATATGCTTCTGTAGCTCAGTTGGTAGAGCAATTGCCTCGTAAGCAATGGGTCACGCGTTCGAGTCGCGCCAGAAGCTTTGAAAAGGAGAAACTTCATGAAAGATGGTGTAAAAATATTCGGATTAAGGTCTGCAAAGGCGTATAAAATGATTCCGGCACTTTTGTATTATGCTGCCATGGCTTATTTTATTGGCGCATCTATTGTAGGAGAATTACTTCATTATAAGTTTGAAACAATAGATTATATATTAATGATTGAAAAATATCTGTTCTTTGCAATTTTATTTTTTAGTCCGTTGATTTTTTTATCAGACTTTAAATATAGAGAGAAGTTACCTCTTTTTAAGAAACATACATTTAGTTCTTCTTTGTCAGGTATGATAATTGTATGGATGTTTTGTTATTTTATGGCTCAGGTGTGTATCATGAATATGTCCGATACATGGGTACAAAGCAGAGATGCATACACTAAACAGATACAAATTGAAAGAGAAGAAAACATAAAGCAGAACAAGGCGAAAGAGTCAGCCACTGAAACGGTTACTGTTGTAGAGACTACCATTTCAGCACAGACCGGTAATTAATTTGTTAACAATTTATTTTAATTATATAGAGAGGATAGAAAAATGATTAAATTAGACAAAAAGTTAAAAGTAGGCGTACTTGGTGCAACAGGTATGGTAGGACAGAGATTTATTACTTTATTAGATAACCATCCATGGTTCGAAGTTGTTACATTAGCAGCTAGTCCACGTTCTGCTGGAAAGACTTATGAAGAAGCAGTTGGTGACAGATGGAAGATGACTGTTCCAATGCCTGAAAAAGTTAAGAAAATGATTGTACACAATGTAAATGAAGTTGAAGCAGTTGCTGAAACTGTTGATTTTGTTTTCAGTGCAGTTGACATGACAAAAGAAGAAATTAAGAAAATAGAAGAAGATTACGCAAAAACTGAAACACCAGTTGTTTCAAATAACAGTGCACATAGATGGACACCTGATGTTCCTATGGTTGTTCCTGAAATTAACCCAGAACATTATGAAGTAATTGAGTCACAGAAGAAGAGACTTGGAACTAAGAAAGGTTTTGTTGCAGTTAAACCTAACTGCTCAATTCAGAGTTATGCTCCTGTACTTACAGCTTGGAAAGAATTTGAACCAACAGAAGTTGTTGCAACAACATACCAGGCAATTTCAGGTGCAGGTAAGACATTTAAAGATTGGCCTGAGATGGTAGGAAATATTATTCCTTTCATTGGTGGTGAAGAAGAAAAGTCAGAACAGGAACCACTTAGACTTTGGGGTAAAGTTGAAAACGGTGAAATCGTTAAGGCTACATCACCTGTTATTACAACACAGTGTATCAGAGTACCTGTTTTAGATGGACATACAGCAGCTGTATTTGTTAAGTTCGCTAAGAAACCTACTAAGGAACAGCTTATTGAAGCATTAGAAAACTTCAGTGGAGAACCACAGAAATTAGAACTTCCAAGTGCTCCAAAGCAGTTTATTCAGTACTTAGAAGAAGATAACAGACCACAGGTTTCATTAGATGTTAATTTTGAAAACGGTATGGGCGTATCTGTAGGACGTTTAAGAGAAGATACAGTATATGACTACAAGTTTGTAGGCTTATCACATAATACTCTTAGAGGCGCTGCAGGTGGAGCTGTTTTATCAGCAGAGCTTTTAGTTGCAAAAGGATATATTGAAGCAAAATAATATAGATTCTTAGAAAATCATTTTAAGAGAAATATGAAAGATAGAAGTATTTTGGTATGAGATAAATATATCAGAATGCTTCTATTTTTTTTTGTATAATTAATTGTGAGTTTAATATAGAAGGGTGAATTTTTAAATTCACATTACGATTTTCGTCAAAATAACTGAAAATTAAATCCTTCTAATACAGCAAACAAAGGAATTACATGGAAATCAGAGCATTCTCAATGAATGGAAAGACAAAAGTGTATGGTGCATATTCTTCAGCAAAGAAAGTTAAAATTAAAAAATAATAAAATATAATTTTTACAAAAACTATGGACTGTTGGTTAAATTGTCGGCAGTTCGTAGTTCTTGTATTTTTTTTGTTAAATTTAAATTAAAGTATGGACTATTTTGTCATTTTATGAGAGAATAAAAACAAGTGTGGGTAATACTATCAACCCACAGGGCAAGCAGAAGTAATTCTAATATTACAGCTGCAATAACATGGAAATATTCCATAGTTTATATTTCGAAAGGAGTATTTATTCAAATGATTTATTCAAAAGAAGTTGAAATGATGTGCCCAGTAGCTAAGGGTGCAAAGCATGAACCTGCTCCAATTCCAGAAGAAGGAAAATGGGTTCACTCAAAAGAAATCAAAGATATTTCAGGTTTTACACATGGTGTTGGCTGGTGTGCTCCACAGCAGGGTGCTTGTAAGCTTACATTAAATGTTAAAGAAGGTATCATTGAAGAAGCATTAGTCGAAACAATTGGATGTTCAGGTATGACACATTCAGCAGCTATGGCAGCTGAAATTCTTCAGGGAAAGACAATTCTTGAAGCTTTAAATACTGACTTAGTTTGTGATGCTATCAATACAGCTATGAGAGAATTATTCTTACAGATTGTATATGGTAGAACACAGAGTGCTTTCTCAGATGATGGTCTTGTAGTTGGTGCCGGACTTGAAGATTTAGGAAAAGGTCTTCGTTCACAGGTTGGTACAATGTATGCTACAAAGGCAAAAGGTGTTAGATATCTTGAAATGGCTGAAGGCTATGTAACAGGTATTGCTCTTGATGCTGATAATGAAGTTATTGGTTACCAGTTTGTTAACTTAGGAAAGATGACAGACTTTATCAAAAAAGGTGATGATCCTACAACAGCTTGGGAAAAGGCAAAAGGTCAGTATGGTCGTGTTGATGACGCTGTTAAGATTATCGACCCAAGAAAGGAATAGGAGGTAATAATAATGGCATTATTTGAATCATATGAAAGAAGAATTGATCAGATTAATTCTGTTTTAAATAGTTATGGTATTGCTTCAATTGAAGAAGCTGAAAAAATCACAAAGGACGCTGGACTTAACGTATATGACATGATTAAGGGAATTCAGCCAATTTGTTTTGAAAATGCATGCTGGGCTTACACTGTAGGTGCTGCAATTGCTATTAAGAAAGGTTGTAGAAGAGCTGCTGATGCTGCTGCTGCAATTGGTGAAGGTCTTCAGGCTTTCTGTATTCCAGGTTCAGTTGCTGACCACAGAAAAGTAGGTTTAGGACATGGTAACCTTGGAAAGATGTTACTTGAAGAAGAAACAGAATGTTTCGCTTTCCTTGCAGGACACGAATCATTCGCTGCTGCTGAAGGTGCTATTGGTATCGCTGAAAAGGCTAACAAGGTTCGTAAGAAACCTTTAAGAGTTATCTTAAACGGTCTTGGAAAAGATGCAGCTCAGATTATTTCAAGAATCAACGGTTTCACATATGTTGAAACAAAGTATGATTATAAAGAAGCAAAATTAAACATCGTATACGAAAAGGCTTACTCAGATGGTCTTCGTGCAACAGTTAAGTGCTACGGTGCTGATGATGTTCAGGAAGGTGTTGCAATCATGCATCACGAAAACGTTGGTGTATCTATTACAGGTAACTCAACTAACCCTACAAGATTCCAGCATCCAGTTGCAGGTACATACAAGAAAGAATGTATCGAACAAGGTAAGAAGTACTTCTCAGTAGCATCAGGTGGTGGTACAGGACGTACACTTCATCCAGATAACATGGCTGCAGGTCCTGCTTCATACGGTATGACAGATACATTAGGACGTATGCACTCAGATGCACAGTTCGCAGGTTCATCATCAGTACCAGCTCACGTAGAAATGATGGGCTTAATCGGTGCCGGAAACAACCCTATGGTTGGTATGACAGTTGCTGTTGCAGTTAGCGTACAGCAGGCTGCTGATGAAGGTAAGTTTTAGTTAAATTAAATCATAATTTAAGGATTTTCCTTATGTAAAAAGAGGCATCTTCGGGTGTCTCTTTTTATTTAATAAAAAACGTTCCACTGGGGCACACTTGTGCGAGAAGAAAATAGTTGCGCGGCAACACGTATTCTTTGCTCTACAATAAAAACATTGTATAAGGTCGATTTATTTGTTAAAATGTTAAACAGTGGTAAACACATGATAAGAAAGAGGAGGAGAAAAATTATGGGTAAGTTTAAGAAACTATGTGCTATTGTTATGGTGTTAATAATGGCGTTTTCTGTAACACCAGAAAGTGTTTTCGCAGCAAAGAAAGTAAAATTGAATAAGACAAAGGCTACAGTATATGTAGGCAAGTCAGTTCAGTTAAAAGTGAACAATAATAGGAAGAAAGTTAAATGGTCTACTTCAAATAAGAAGGTAGCCATAGTAAGCAAGAAGGGTAAAGTAAAAGGAAAGAAAGTTGGTAAGGCAACAATCACAGCTAAGATTGGAAAGAAAAAATATAAATGCAAGATTACTGTAAAGAAGAAGGTAGTTAAGCCTAGTAAGAAAGTGACTGTAGGAAAATTAAAATTAAATAGTAGTGACGCAGTAGTTATTAAGAGAATAATTAAAGAGCAAAAGAGTAGGGGTAATACTTTTATTGAAGATGACTTAGCAAATAGTACCTTTGATAAAGCTGGCTATTTAACAGGATTAGATATACGAGTTTGGGGAAATATAGATTTAACAGGTTTAAATCACTTAGAAGATTTAAGTATTATTAGTGGTGATAGAATAACAGGTCTAATTGTAAAAAATAATCTTAAATTAAAGTCTTTAAGTATTGTTGCTAGTGAAAGTGCAAAGATAGAAAGTCTTGATGTTTCAAACAATAAGAATTTAGAGAAGTTATACTTAGTTGCTTGTGAAAAGTTAAATGATATTGATGTATCAAGTAATAAAAATTTAAAGTTTCTTACACTTTATGATTGTATAAGTTTAAGAAAAGGAATTGACGTAACTCATAATATTAATTTAGAGGAGTTAGATTGTAGTTATTCTAATATAACAAATTTAGATATATCTAAGAATAGTAAATTACGAAGATTAGATTGTTCTGATAATAAGTTATCATCTTTGGATGTATCTAAGAATAATAAATTAGAGGAATTAGATTGTTCTACTAATAAGTTAGAGTCAATAGATGTTTTAAATAATATAAATTTAGTTTCTTTAGACGCAGGAGGAAACAAGTTAAAAAGTATTGATGTTTCAAGAAATACAAGTTTAACAAAGTTAAATTTAGATGGAAATAATTTAAAAAGCGTTGATTTATCTAAAAATATATCTTTAGAAGTTTTAAATGTGGGGCTAAATGAACTAACAAGTTTAGATGTGTCTAATCTCACAAAGTTAAAAAGACTTGGGGTAGGAAATTGGGGGCGTTTTGATACTATTTATTATCCTTATAATACTATATCTACTTTAGATGTATCTAAAAATGTATTATTGGAGACATTAAATGTAGATAATTTACAGTTAACAAAGCTAGATGTATCAAAGAATACTTTATTATGGTCTTTATCTTGTGCTAGAAATAAGTTTACTACTTTAAATCTTACAAGTAATAAAAAGTTAATTTCCTTATGGTGTGATAGTAATGTTGCTATAACAGGATATACTGGTTCTGTTAACGGACATTAATTCAATATATGAGATTCAAAATAAATTTTAAATATTAGAGTCAGCACAAGCTGGCTCTTTTTATTTTAGATACTACTTATTTAGATATTAATAATAAAAATATTTTCTATATGATATGCCCAATCATAGAGTTTGGTAAATTTTTGTTATTTTTTATAAGTGGTAAAATGATGTTATAATTACTAATAAATATTTTAGGATTTAAAAATTAATTAAATTTGTACAATGTTTATTAATTTTAAAAGATGAAACTAGATACTATTTAAATACAAGGAGTGTAAAAAATGAAATGTCCGTATTGCAATTCGAAAATGTAGAAAGGTGAAATAAATCAAGACAGATATCCTTTGAAATGGAAATCAGAAAATCGTAGTGTGAAAAGTGTAAAACTTACCAGTTTACTAACAAAAACATATGTTGAAGCATATATGTGTGGAGAGTGTAACAAGATTATAATTGATATTAATGAAAATTAATATATAATCTGACAATGTTAAATGAACAAGGTGATAATATTATTTTTTTCTATGAAGAATATAAAAGAATGAAATCGAGAATTGAACTTTTGGAAATTCTTGCAGAAGCCGAGAATGACGTAAATAATAAAAGAACAACATCAATAGCTGAAACATTTGATGATTTAAGACAGATGTTGCAGAAAAGTAAAAGCATCTAGCTATTGTTAGATGCTTTTTGAGTATACTTTAATATTTGTTAAATTATACAGATTTCTTTTTTACAATTTGTAATTCATATCCCAATGTAAGAACCCCTATAAAATTTTGAAACCTCTATAAAAACGACACTTTACACCTATAATAGCAATTTGCTATCATAATAAACAAGGCATTATGCTATTAATAAAAAACGGAGGGAAGTAAAATGGCTAAGCTAAAGAAACTATGTGCTATTGTTTTGGTGATTGTTTTGGCATTTTCTGTTACACCTGACAGTGTTTTTGCAGCAAAAAAAGCAAAAATTAGTAAGACAAAGGCAACAATTTATGTTGGCAAAACAAATAAATTGAAAGTGAAAAATAATAAGAAAAAGGTTAAGTGGTCAACATCAAACAAGAAAGTAGCAAAGGTAAGTAAAAAAGGTAAAGTAAAAGGAATTAAGGCAGGAAAAGCAACAATTACCGCTAAAGTTGGTAAGAAAGCTTATAAGTGCAAAATTAAAGTAAAGAAAAAGAGAAACAAAAAATCTAATATCAAGAAGCCTGTTATTAAGCCAGCAGAGTCTGAGACTACAGTTGAACCTACAACGAAAACGGAAGAAACAACAACTCCGGAAGTTACAACAAAACCGGAACAGCCTACAATTGACGAATCTAAGCTTAATGAAAAAGATAAAAAAGCTTTAAAGGATATAATTGAGAATATCAAATCAAGTGGTGTAGACATTAGCAACAATATGGGTGATAGTGATTACACATGGGATGAAAGTGGCAATCTGGTTGGTATAGATTGGACAGACAAAGAGTTAAAGGGCACATTAGATTTATCAGGTTTGGATTCCCTTAAAGATGTTAATTGTAACAATAATTTGTTGACTGATATTAAGGTTTCGGGAAATGCAAGTTTAGAAGAACTATATTGTGATTCTAACAAATTAGAAAAATTAGATGTTTCAAACAATGAGAAATTAAAAGAGTTATCCTGTTCGAATAATGAAATTACAGATTTGAAAATTTCAGGAAACAAGAACTTATCAAAATTAAGTTGTGGTGATAACAAAATAGAAAATCTTGATATTGCTGACAGTGAGAATTTAACAGAGTTTTATTGTTATAATAACCAGATTACAACGCTTAACATAAGTAATCTTGTGAAATTAACTCGTTTGTATTGTAACAATAATAAATTGTTGGCATTGGATATTTCAAATAATAAGCAGCTAGAATACATCGATTTAGGAAATAATAATTTAACAGTTTTAGATGTTACAAACAACGAAAAATTGACCAAGTTATTCTGCTACAATAATCAGTTAAATCAAATTGATTTGTCAAAGAATGGAGAGATGGCAATGCTTGTTATAAATGACAATCAATTAACTAATTTAGATTTGAGTAATAATAGCAAATTAACAGAGGTTTATTGTTACAACAATCAGCTAACCAATATTAATGTTTCAAATTGCAAGGAATTAACAACTTTATATTGTAATAACAATAAATTAAATTCAATTGATGTAACTAACAATACTAAATTAGAAAATTTTAAATATGATAAAGGTGTAGACATTATTGGATACACAAAATAATTACATAATAAGATACACCAAATAATTGTATAATCTAGATAACAAAAGCCGATGACATACACCAAAGTATGAATCGGCTTTTGTTAGTTCGTAGGATGGCACACTTAGTATAACGCTATCCTGTACACAGATTACAGTATCTCCATTTGGAACAATAGTATCCCCGGCACGTTTTATCATTATTGAGAATACAATGGAAGCTGCACCTCTTAAACAGGCAAAGGTTGAAAGGAAAATTGCTTTAGAAGCCATTGCTTTTGCAGTGGACCATTTAGTGTTAAAACCACCGTAAAACATTATAAAACTAAGAGCCACTGTATAAATTTCTTCAGCTATAGTGTAATTAGAAAACTGAATTTTAAATAACCCGTCGCAACCAAACAACATTCCTATTCCCATAAAAAGAATAAGTGCCGGTAAGCCAAAACGCCCTGAAAATTTATCTGCTAAAATACATAGAAATAGAATTATGGCTACAAAAATAATGTAAATTGTCAAATTATCTCCCCCTTATATTTTTTAGTTTTCAATATACCATCATAAATTTTACATTCAAAGTTTCTATAGGGAAATTTGTTAAATAAATTAAGTCAATACAAAACTAAACAAAGTAAAAATATGCAAAAAACAAAGTTTTTATGCTAAAATGTTATAGGAAAATATCAGAAAATACTGAAATATAAAAAAGTAAATAAGAATCATATAGAAAAATAGCACAAATAATTATATGAAAAATAAAACGAGGAATTAATACATGAAAAAAATTACAATTGGAATTGTGGCTCACGTAGATGGTGGAAAAACAACATTGTCGGAGGCACTTTTATATACAACAGGAAAAATCCGCAAGCTTGGAAGAGTAGACCATAAGGACGCGTATCTTGATACATTTCAAATGGAACGTGACAGAGGAATTACTATTTTTTCTAAGCAGGCAGTTATGGAATACAAAGACATGAGACTGGTTCTCCTTGATACACCGGGGCATGTGGACTTTTCAGCGGAAATGGAGAGAACTTTATCTGTTCTTGATTATGCAGTTTTAGTTGTTAGTGGAAGTGAGGGTGTTCAGGGACATACTGAAACCTTATGGAAATTATTGGACAAGTATCAAGTGCCTACTTTTATTTTTGTAAACAAGATGGACATGCCAAATGTAAGTGGAGATTTTCTTTTGCACGAGTTAAAAGATAAATTTGGAGATGAAATTGTAAGATTTCCAGTAGGTGTGGGAACATACGAAGACATAGCAATGTGCAATGAAGATTTGCTGGAAGATTACATGAATGGAGTGGAATTTACAGACACTACTATATCTGAGCTTGTTTGTAACAGAGAGTTGTTTCCATGCTATTTTGGCTCGACCCTGCAACTTGACGGTATAGAGCAGTTGATGGAAGGCTTATATAGTTACACTTATGAGCCTATATATAATGAAAGCTTTGGGGCAAAAATTTATAAAATAACCAAAGACAACAATAATAACAGACTTACCCACATGAAGATAACAGGTGGTAGTTTAAAGGTAAAGGATCTTTTGACAGGGCAAAACGGTGCAAAAGAGTGGAGTGAAAAAGTAAATGAAATTCGTGTTTACTCAGGAGAAAAATATGACGCAATAGGAGAGGCTTTACCGGGTGATATTGTTGCCGTTACAGGTCTTAATGAAACATATCAGGGAGAGGGATTAGGCTTTGAACATGAGTTTATTGAACCAAGTCTTATACCGGTATTGGCTTATAAAATAATAGTGCCAAGTGGAATAAACATTAATCAGGTTTATAAACAGCTTAAGGAAATTGAGGAAGAAGAGCCAACTTTAAAAATCACTTGGAATGAAGAAAAACAGGAATTAACAGCTAATGTAATGGGAGCAATTCAAATAGAGGTTCTGAAAAATATAGTAAAAGAGCGTTTCAACTTAGACATAGAATTTGGTGCCGGCAGTATTTTGTATAAAGAAACAATTATGGAAGCTGTAGAGGGAATTGGTCATTTTGAACCACTTAAGCATTATGCAGAAGTACATCTTCTATTAGAGCCGGGACTTCCAGGTAGTGGTTTAACCTTTAACACAGCCGTAAGTGAAAATTTATTAAGCAAAAACTGGCAAAGATTAATTCTTACACATTTACAGGAAAAGAATCATAGAGGTGTTTTAACAGGTTCACCAATAGCAGATATTTCCATTACTTTAATAGGTGGAAAAGCTCATTTAAAACACACAGAAGGTGGCGATTTCAGACAGGCAACTTACAGGGCTGTGAGACAGGGCTTAAAGAAGGCAAAATCAGTTTTGTTAGAACCATATTATGATTTTGTTTTAACAGTTCCACAGGAGAATGTAGGTAAAGCCATGACTGATATTAGCAATATGGAAGGCAACGTAAATCCCCCTGAAACCAAGGGAGATAAGTGTATTCTTACAGGTTATGGGCCGGTATCTACAATGTGGAACTATATAAATGATGTAAATGAATATACTCATGGTTTAGGTTCTTTAACATTGAAATTTAAAGGCTATGCACCATGTCATAATGCAGATGAAGTAATTGAAAACATAGGCTATGATAGCGAAAGTGACTTGTCAAATCCTACAGGTTCAGTCTTTTGTGCCCATGGTGCAGGTTTTAATGTGCCTTGGAATGAAGTTGAAAATTACATGCACGTAAAATCTTCAATTAACTTAAATGACGTTTTAGATGAAAGCAATCAGGTAGAAGATAACGTCAAAGTAAATGTTACACACAGGAAAAAGTCAGATTCATATGCAACTGATAAGGAATTAGAGGCTATTTTCGAGAAAACTTTTGGGCCGATTAAACGTAAAAAATATTCAGAAACCAAAGTTAAAACATACAATAAACCTACAAAAAAATATAAGGGCAAGGAAAATAATAATTTGCCTGAATGTGTTTTGGTTGACGGCTATAATATTATTTTTGCATGGGATGAACTGAAAAATATTGCCTCGAAAAACATAGATGGTGCCAGAGACAGACTCCTTGATATTATGTCAAACTATCAGGGCTATAAGGAGAATACGGTTATTGTTGTATTTGACGCATATAATGTGAACAGACACAAGGAAACAGTTTATAAACATAATAATGTTTATGTTATCTTTACAAAAGCTGCTGAAACTGCAGATATGTATATTGCGAAAACTACCCATAAAATGGCTAATAAATACAGGGTTACAGTTGCAACATCTGATGCCTTAGAACAGTTAATTATTATGGGGCATGGCGCCCTTAGAATGTCAGCTATGAATTTTAAGGAAGAAGTAGATTTGGTAAATAAGAAGATTTCTGAGAGCATTAATAAAGAATCAAAGTTAGACAATTATTTGCTGAAAGACATTAATATTGATTAAGTAAAGTTGGACAAAAGAGATAAATCACCGATTTTGGATTGATTTATCTCTTTATATTTTAATAAGAAAAGACTTTAGAATTTCTTATTAAAAAGTTCAACTAGGAACGTACGCTCCCACGAAATAAAAATAGTTACGCGGCAACATGCATTACGGCTGTATACTATATTTTCGTAACCAGTAGCCAATTTGTAGAACGTAAGCAAGCATCTGTGGACCTGCCATTAACTGACCGTACCAAGGCTTGCCGTAGTCCTTTGGACTTTTAATGAAAGAAGAAAGCTTTTCTTTGTCAATAATATCACGAAGAGCTGAATTAGAATCAAACTCCTCCATTACCATTTGACCTAAGAGTTTTTCGTAATTAGGATCATAGGTTTTAGGGTAAGGTGTTTTTTTCCTATAAAGAATTTCGTTAGGTAGATATTTTTTTCCACATTCTACTAACAGACTTTTAGGCTGATTTTTGTAACATTTATATTCCCATGGAACATTGAATACATATTCAAGTATTCGGTAGTCAGCAAAAGGAACTCTTGCCTCAAGACCTGAATACATGCTACATCTGTCCATTCGGTTAAGAAGTGTCATCATAAACCATTTAATATTAAGCCAGGTTACCTTTCGTCTTAAAGTTTCTGTTTCGTTTTCTTCTTCTAAAAATTCACATTCATTTACTGAATTTTGGTAGGCGGTTGCCACATATTCATCAATGTTAAGCTCATTTATAAAATCATCTTTAAATAAAAAAGTTCGTGCAGACAAATCGTATGACCATGGGAAAGAATTTTGCTCAAGCATTTCTTTACGGTGAAACCAGGGATAGCCACCAAATATTTCGTCAGCACATTCACCGGTTAAGGTAACTTTACATTCTCTGGAAACAAGATTACAAAAATATAACATGGAAGATTCCACATCAGCCATACAAGGCATATCTCTGGCATCAACTGCTTTAAAAAGACATTCTATCTGATTCTTATTATTGCATTCTAAATAGTGGTGTTTACTGTGAAGATAGTCCTTCATAATATCCACATAAGGTCTGTCTCTTGTTGTTTGAAAAGAATTAGCCTTGAAATTAATGTTGTTGTCTACAAAATCAAAGGAGTAAGTAGCAAGGCTTTTTTCACCAAGATGTTTATTTACAATAGAAGAAACTAAGCTGGAGTCCAAGCCACCTGACAAAAAAGTACAAATAGGTATATCAGAAACCATTTGATTTTTTATACTGTCTTCTATTAAAAAGTTTGTATGCATAACAGTGGCATTGTAGTCATCCTTATGGATTTTGCTTCTAAGCTTCCAGTAACAATAATCTTCAAGAATAATCTTTTTATCTGGTGTTAATTTTATGGTTAAATAATGTCCTGATAATACCTCATGAATATTTTCAAAAACTCCATTGCCCGGAGTATGAGCCGGACCTAAACCGATAATCTCACACCAACTGCTTTTATTTAAACGGGGTGTGATACCGTAGGCGAAAATCCCTTTTATTTCTGATGAAAAAACAAACTGAGAACCGTCAAAATAATAGAACAATGGCTTAACACCAACATGATCTCTTACAATGGTTAGTTTATTGTTTTCATATATAGCAAAGGCGAAAATCCCGTTTAATTCTTTGAAAATCTTTGGTCCAAATACAAGATAGCAGTAAAGAATTATTTCGGTATCGCTAGTTGTTCTTAAGTCAATGTCATAAGCAGCCAGTTTATTTTTTAATTGATCAGTGTTATAGATTTCTCCGTTATAAGCTATGGTTGCACGTTTTCCGTTATATTTTCTTGTCATAGGCTGGGCACCACCTTTAATATCACGAATGGATAAACGGGTATGAGCCAAACCGCAAAAACCTTCCATAAATATTTCATCATCATTAGGACCTCTATGTTTGATAGAGTCCCTCATGTTTTTTAGCTTACCTGTGAGAAGCTTGTAAGAATAGTCTTTAAAAACATTATGCTTTATTTGATAAAAACCAGCAATACCGCACATATAATTCTCCCTTTTTATAAAATAGTAACATGTGGACTTTTGATAACAGGCTGGATTTGGCGTCCAATTAATGCCTTTTCAATTGTGTCTTCAATTAAGTCCACATGGGCAATCATTGAATTTGGTTTCTGTATATAATCATCCTGGCCAAAAGGCACAAAATAAATATTTTTCGTATTTAATAATATTCCTATGTTTTTCAAATTCATACCAAGAGCATCGTTAGTACTTAAGAAAATAACTAAAGGTCTGTTGTTTCTAAGATGTGCTTTAGCTGCCATTAAAACCGGTGTATCGCTAATACCGTTTGCAAGTTTTGATAATGTGTTACCGGTACAAGGGGCAATTACAAGTATGTCAAGCATTGATTTTGGCCCAATTGGTTCGGCAGCGGGGATGGTTGTAATTGGTTCTTTTTTGCTGATTTCCTTTGCAAGTTTTAGGAAATCTTTTGACTTCCCAAAGCGGGTGTCGGTAGTCGAAGCGTTGTCAGAAAAAATTGTAAAAATATTGGCTTTAGTGTCTGCAAGTCTACGTAATTCTTCAAAAACTTTTTTGTAAGTGCAGTAAGAACCGGTAATACCTATACCAATGTTTTTACCAACAAAGTTATGACTCATTTATCTCAGTCCTTTCTAAATATGAAATAATGCTTTTTGCAATTAATTCCCCGGCATTCTTTGGTGATGTTGCACCTGGTATGCCAGGGCATGTAATTAAAGATAAATGATTTTTACATGCTAAATCTTTATTGAACCCAAAAGGCTGAGAAGAAACATCGAAAAGAACGGTGTTTTTTGAAAGTAAAGAGTAATGTTTATCTGAAAGTATAGGCTGTGGAACTGTATTTATTATTATGTCAAATTTATTTAGATGTGTATCAAAATCCTCTAATTGTACAGTTTTAAAACCATTAGCCCTAGCACCAATTAAGTGAATTTCCGTATGGTCATAAAAGGTGACTTTGCCGCCTAAGGCATTTAATTTTTTGCCAATATTTGTACCACAGTTACCGTAACCTAGAATAAGAATTTCGGAATTTTCAATGGCAAAATCAGTATTTTTTATGATATGCATTATTAGTCCTTCAGCCGTTAAAATAGCATTTTTCCAAACTATATCATCTAATTGAAGTGTGTCTACGAATTTGATATTTGTTATTTTTTTACAGGCTGTAGGAATATTTCCACCAAAAACAATTTGGTTTGGTTTTAAAAGTGATAAAAATGTTCTTAGTGGAAAGCTGGAGTAAAAGTCACAGTTAATGAATTTTTTGTTTTTGCAAAAAGGAGTAGAACATACAAGTATATCATCGTTATTAAAATCCATTGTACTTTTTAAATAGGCGTTATAGCCATGAGTTTTAAGGTATTTTAAAATATACTTTTGACGTTTGTCACCGGATAAAATAGCAATAGGTTTCATATTCACCTCCATGGTATAAACTATGCAGATTAAAAAATAAAGTGAAAAAAATATAAAAATGTTGTATTATAAAGCAAAGAAATTGATAATGGAGATAAATTATGGATGAGAAGATTGAACAGTGGAAGAAAGAATTTGAACTAAAGGATTTGAAACTTGTAGGTTACCGAGGTGGTTTTCCTATGATTGAATTCGAAAAAAGCAAGTTAAAAAAGGACAATAAAAGGGAAATAGATAAAATTGTCAGAAGGGCAGAAATGTCAGCTGGTATGGAATTGGGAGTAGGTCTTAACTTTAGAAAAACAGCTTTTGTAATAATTAATGAAAATACGGTTGTTGTATGTGGTTATGAGACAATTATTCAGAGAATTTTAGAAAATATATTATAAAATCCATATTTACAAAATGTAATAAATACAGTACAAAAAACGTCAAAAAAGTTAAAAAGAGAAATGAGTTTGTAACAAAAATGTAATATTTTATTGACAAACTGTAACAAATGCTGTAATATACTCCTTGCGTAATCAAATTGCGCAGAAAAGGAGTTATATTATGAACAGAGTAAAAGTTGTTACTTGTACAGCACTTATAATATTTAGTTTGGCAATTGTAGCAATACAGGCACAGACATTAACAGGTAATAAAAGTGATAAGCAGGCAAATAACCATACTGAAGTAATTACACAGAACGAAGAGGGGAAAGTTGTTAAAGAATTAAATGAAAACTCAAAACTTTCTGCAAATTTCTTAAACACACAGGAAACAAAACTATTTTTAAATACACAGGAAACAGAAAAGGTTATTATTTCACCAAATACAGGTGTTAGCAAACAGACAGCAACTAAAGCACAGGCGAAGAAAGCTAAAAAGGCTAAAAAACTTAAAGCAAAGAGAGCTAAGGCTAAGAGATTAAAAGCTAAGAAGGCTAAGAAGCTTAAAGCAAAGAAAAAAGTAACAAAGAAGAAAACAAAATTAAGAAGTTTAGGTACTTTTAAAATTACAGGTTATTGCCCATGTTCATCATGTTGCGGTAAGAGCAATGGTGTTACTGCATCAGGTAAGAGAGCAACAGCAGGCAGAACAATTGCCGCTGATACATCAAAGTTACCAATGGGAACAAAGGTAGTTATTAACGGTCATACTTACACTGTTGAAGATGTAGGTGGTGGAGTAAGAGGGAATCATATTGATATGTTCTTCAGCTCACATTCAGCTGCATTACAGTGGGGCGTTAGATACGTAGAAGTATTTGTTGCAAGATAGAACACTAAATATATAATTATAAAAAGTTTATTTTTACATTGAATACATAATTAACTGTTGAGCGATTATTTTCTCAAATTTCGGTTAAATTAGTGAACAAGGTGAAGATAAACTTTTTATTATGTACAGCCCATTTATTCTTGAAAACATATTGTATTTAGTGTATAATTTTCTACATTATGGGTTAAAAACAATTATATTCTAATTAATTACATATTTTATTAAATGGATATGATGAAGTAATAATACTGGAGGCAAAAATGGATAAGGAACACATTAATACAGAAAATAATGAAAAAGTTGAGTCAAGAAACTTCATTGAAATGATTATTGACAAAGATTTAGAAGAAGGAAGATTCGACCATGTTCAGACAAGATTTCCACCTGAACCAAATGGATATCTTCATATAGGACATGCTAAATCAATATTATTAAATTACGGATTAGCAAAAGAATATAACGGAAAGTTTAATATGAGATTTGATGACACAAACCCTACAAAAGAGAAGGAAGAGTTTGTTGAATCAATATTAAAAGATATAAAGTGGTTAGGTGCAGATTGGGAAGACAGACTATTTTTTGCGTCAAATTATTTTGAACAAATGTATGAAGCTGCAGTTAAGCTTATAAAAAAAGGCAAGGCTTATGTTTGTGATTTGTCACCTGAAGAAATTAGAGAATACAGAGGTACTTTAACAGAACCTGGTAAGGACAGCCCTTACAGAGACAGAACTGTTGAAGAGAATCTTGAACTCTTTGAAAACATGAAGAACGGTGTATATAAAGATGGTGAAAAAGTATTAAGAGCCAAAATTGACATGGCAAGCCCTAATATTAATATGAGAGATCCTATTATTTATAGAGTTGCTCACATGACACACCATAACACAGGAGATAAATGGTGCATTTATCCTATGTACGATTTTGCTCATCCAATTGAAGATGCAATCGAAGGGGTTACTCATTCAATTTGTACATTAGAATTCGAAGACCATAGACCATTATATGACTGGGTAGTAAGAGAATTAGAGTATCCAAATCCACCTAGACAGATTGAGTTTGCTAAGTTATATGTTACAAATGTTGTAACAGGTAAGAGATATATTAAACAGTTAGTTGAAGATGGAATTGTTGACGGTTGGGATGATCCAAGACTTGTTTCTATTGCAGCTTTGCGTAGAAGAGGTTTTACACCTGAATCAATTAAGATGTTTGTTGAATTATGTGGTATTTCAAAGAGTAACAGCTCAGTTGACTATGCAATGTTAGAATACTGCATCAGAGAAGATTTAAAAGCTAAGAAACCAAGATTAATGGCTGTTTTAGATCCAATTAAAGTTATAATTGACAACTATCCTGAAGATCAGGTTGAATGGTTTGACGTTGTAAATAATGTTGAATGTCCTGAACTTGGAACAAGAAAAGTACCATTCTGTAAGGAAATCTATATTGACCGCGATGACTTTATGGAAGAGCCACCTAAGAAATATTTTAGATTATTCCCTGGTAATGAAGTAAGATTAATGAATGCTTACTTTGTTAAATGTGTGGACTACAAGAAGGATGAGAACGGTAAGGTAACAGAAATACATGTAACTTACGATCCTGAAACAAGAAGTGGCAGTGGATTTACAGGTAGAAAAGTAAAAGGAACTATCCATTGGGTTTCAGCACGTCATGGTGTTAAGTCAGAAGTACGTCTTTATGAAAACATTGTTGATGAAGAAAAAGGTAAGTTAAATGAAGATGGAACTCTTAACTTAAATCCTAACTCAAAGACAGTATTAACAGATTGTTATGTTGAACCAAACATTGCAGATGTTAAGCCTGAAGATAAATTCCAGTTTGTAAGACAGGGATATTTCTGTGCAGATTTAAAAGACTATACAGCTGAGCATCCTGTATTTAACAGAATCGTATCACTTAAGAGCTCATTTAAGTTGCCAAAGAAATAGAATGGAATTGGTATTAAGATTAATATAAAAAGAATATAAATTAAAAAGAAGTTTTTATTAAGATAGATATTTGGAAAGCAAAAATCGTATATCAATAAAGACTTCTTTTTTGTGTAATAAGAAAGGTTCCAAACTTTATATAAAAGTCTGAAACCTTAAAAAGTATCAAAAATAAAAAGAAAAAGCAGGTGAATCTAAAAACAAATTTTCTAATTATGTTTTATAGATCATTTAATTCATCTGTAAGCAAATCATCATCTAAATCATCGCCATCAGAATCTTCTTCATATAAGTCACCCTGTTCTTTTGAGTCAACTGTAACATCATCTTCAGTAACGAAATCGTCTTCTGTTACATCCTGATCAGTAAAGGCATCTTCCAAATCGTCTTCATCAAAAAGATTATCATCAATATCGTTGATATGTGATGAAGAAGTAGAAGTCATCTTGTCGATTGTATTGTTAATTGTATCTGTTACTTTAGTTGCAGCATTGCTAATCTTTTCTTTTGTAGCATCGATTTTATCTTCGCCAACTTTGTTTACAGCCATTTCGCGAAAATCTTTTGCCTTTTCACTTGCAATGTCAGCAGCTTCGTAAGCTTTTTCCTTTACCTGACTAGCTTTATCTTTAATAATATTAACATTGTCTTCTCCAAGCTTTTCAGATACGGTATCCTTAATCTTTTCAGAAGTGTCAATAATCTTATCTGCTGCACTATCAGCAAAATTCTTAACTTTTCGTTTGTTAATTGTAATTACAACCTTAGTAGAATCTCCGTTGTCATCAGTTACAACATCAAATGCTTTTGAATCGTCAAAATCTTCAAAAATATCTTCGTCAATATCTTTTTCTTCCTTGCGTTTCTTCACATATAATGCACCACCAACAGCGGCTCCGGTAACTGCTGCTGTTCCAAATAATTTTTTTAAAAATCCCATATCTAAACCTCCAATTATTATTCTAAATATATTTGTATTAGTCGTTACAAATTTTCTTTAATTATAATACGAAACTGCCACAAAATAAAGTAAGAATATATATTTAGTATAAGCTTTTTTTCATGATATATTAATTGGTAAATGATTCTATTGAATCTGATAATTAAAAATGTTAGGCTAGTGTTATTATGAAATACATTAGGAGAAAAAAATGAGAATATACCAGCAAAAAAATAATACAATTATAGAGGGAATAAATGATTTTAATTTGGAACAGACTTTAGAATGTGGTCAGTGTTTTAGATTTTATAAGCAAAATGATAATGAATATGTAGTTGTTGCCTATGAGAAATTAATACATGTAAAACAGGAAGATGATAATTTGATTTTCTTCAATAATTCTATAGAAGAAGTCGAAAATATTTGGATTGATTATTTTGATTTGAAACGTGATTATGGAAAAATCAAAAATTTTTTATTGCAAAATGACAAAAAACTGGAACCTGCAATAAAGGAAAAATATGGCGTTAGAATTTTAAATCAACAGTTTCATGAAATGCTTATATCTTTTATTATTTCCCAAAATAAACAAATTCCCCATATTAAACAGCTTGTAAAAAGAATTAGCGAAAAATATGGAAATTATCTGGGTACCATAAACAATGAAAAATATTATTCATTCCCATCACCAAAGGTTCTTGGAACAATAACGGAAGAAAGCTTTAGAGAAATGAAAACAGGTTTCAGGGCACCATATTTGGCTGATGCAGTGGAAAAGATTAGTAGTGGCTATTTATGTGAGAAAACTTTTAAGAATTTAAATGAAGAGCAGGCACGAAAAAAACTAATAGAAATTAAAGGTGTTGGTGAAAAGGTCGCCAATTGTGTAATGCTTTTCTCACTTGGCTACAGAGATGCTTTTCCAATTGATGTATGGATAAAAAGAATTATGGAGTCAGTTTATTTCAATGGTGAAGATACATCTAAGGAAAGGATTGCTGAATTTGCCAGAGAAAAATACGGAGAGTACGGTGGCTATGCCCAACAATATTTATTCTGTTTTGGCAGAGATAACAAGGTAGGAAAATAAAAATGTAACAGTTTTGTTAATTTTTTATTATTTGGGTTGCATTTAATAAGAAAAGTGATAATATATGTATTAGTGATTAGCACTCATAATTAAAGAGTGCTAACAAAACATAAAAAAGCAGGTCTAGAACCTATGAGTATAACATATGGAGGTAACAAAATGAAATTAGTACCATTAGCAGACAGAGTAGTATTAAAACAGTCTACTCCTGAAGAAAAAACAAAGTCAGGAATTATTTTAACAAGTCAGACACAGGAAAAACCACAGCAGGCAGAAGTTGTTGCAGTTGGTCCCGGTGGATTAGTTGATGGAAAAGAAGTAACAATGCATGTTAAAGTTGGGGATGTTGTTATCTTTTCAAAATATGCAGGCAATGAAGTTAAATTAGATGATGAAGAATACATTATTGTAAAACAGTCAGACATACTTGCAATAGTTGAATAATTTTTATAGGAGGCATTTATTATGGCAAAGGAAATTAAATATGGAGCAGAAGCAAGAAAGGCTCTTGAAGCAGGTGTAAACCAGTTAGCAGATACAGTAAAGGTAACACTTGGACCAAAAGGAAGAAACGTAGTTTTAGATAAATCATTTGGGGCACCACTTATTACAAACGATGGTGTAACAATTGCAAAAGAAGTTGAATTAGAAGATGCTTTTGAAAACATGGGAGCACAGATTGTAAAAGAAGTTGCAACAAAGACAAATGACGTTGCAGGTGATGGTACAACAACAGCTACAGTTTTAGCACAGGCAATGATTAACGCAGGTATGAAGAATTTAGCTGCAGGTGCTAACCCAATTATTCTTAGAAAAGGAATGAAGAAAGCTACAAATTGTGCAGTTGAAGCAATCGCTGACATGAGCAGTGTTGTAACAGGAAAAGAACAGATTGCAAAGGTTGCTGCAATTTCAGCAGGTGACGAAGAAGTTGGTAACATGGTTGCAGATGCAATGGAAAAAGTTTCAAACGACGGTGTTATTACAATTGAAGAGTCAAAGACAATGAAAACTGAACTTGATTTAGTTGAAGGTATGCAGTTTGACAGAGGATATATTTCAGCTTACATGGCAACAGATATGGAAAAGATGGAAGCAACATTAGAAGATCCATATATTTTAATTACAGATAAGAAGATTTCTAACATTCAGGAAATCCTTCCTGTACTTGAACAGATTGTACAGTCTGGTGCAAAACTTTTAATTATTGCTGAAGATGTTGAAGGTGAAGCTCTTACAACACTTATCGTAAACAAGTTACGTGGTACATTTAATGTAGTAGCTGTTAAGGCACCTGGATATGGTGACAGACGTAAGGAAATGTTAAAAGATATTGCTATTTTAACAGGTGGTCAGGTTATTTCAGATGAACTTGGTTTATCTCTTGCAGAAACTAAGATTGAAGATTTAGGTAGAGCAAAATCTGTTAAGGTAACAAAAGAAAATACAATTATTGTTGATGGCCTTGGAGCATCAGAAGAAATCGAAGGAAGAGTTGGTCAGATTAAGGCTCAGCTTGAAGAAACAACATCAGATTTCGATAAAGAAAAATTACAGGAAAGACTTGCAAAATTAGCCGGTGGTGTTGCAGTAATAAGAGTAGGTGCTGCTACAGAACCAGAAATGCAGGAAAACAAGTTAAGAATGGAAGATGCTTTAAACGCAACAAGAGCAGCTGTAGAAGAAGGAATTATTGCAGGTGGCGGATCTGCTTATATCCATGCTTCAAAGAAAGTTGCAGAATTAGTTGATTCACTTGAAGGTGATGAAAAGACAGGAGCTTCAATTATTCTTAAGGCTCTTGAAGCACCATTATTTACAATTTCAAAGAATGCAGGACTTGAAGGTTCAGTTATTGTAAATAAAGTAAGAGAATCAGAACCGGGAACAGGTTTTGATGCACTTAACGGAAAATACGTTAAGATGGTTGACGCCGGAATCCTTGATCCTGCTAAGGTTACAAGAAGCGCTTTACAGAACGCAACAAGTGTGGCAAGTACATTACTTACAACAGAATCCGTTGTTGCAAACATAAAAGAAGATGTTCCTGCTATGCCAGCTAACCCTGGTATGGGAATGGGCATGTAATTTATGAAATTTGCCTCTGAAAATTTTAGGTCTGGAATTTTTATTAGAAATTGTACTAGGATTTTCGATTGCAGTGTGATATAATAACAGAAAATTATAGACCTTTACAACAAAAGGGGAGTAGTTGCATGTTTTACATGTTCTGGTTTTCGTCAGTACGTTCATAATTGAACCGGAGGCCAGAGAACTAACAAGATTTAGTTGAACGAGACTTTTTGTGCATTATTTTTGATGCACAAAAATCTCGTTCTTTTTTATTTACAATGAATTCCAAGGGAATTCATTGTAAATAAAAAAAGAAAAATGCAAATATTAGCAAGGAGGTTCCCATGGAAAATTATCAAAAAACAAAACAACAGCTAAAAGAACAATTTGGAACTTTTAATGGTCTAACATCAAAAGAAGCAGAAGAAAAATTAAACTCTTTCGGAGAAAATATTTTAGAACAAACAGAAAAGAAAACATTTTTTCAAATATTTTACGACCAGTTTAATGATTTACTTGTTATTATTCTAATTATTTCGGCGCTTATTTCATTAGCATCGGGTAATGTGGAAAGCACTATTGTAATTTTGGTAGTAATAATTTTAAATGCAATTTTAGGTACTGTTCAATATTTTAAAGCTGAGAAATCTCTTGATGCCTTACGAGAATTATCATCACCTGTGTCTAAAGTAATTAGAAATGGTGCAAAAATGGAAATTCCATCAAAAAAGATTGTGCCTGGTGATATTTTAATATTGGAAGCAGGAGATATGGTGCCTGCTGATGGCAGAATAATAGAGAATTATTCTTTACAGGTAAATGAAAGTTCTCTTACAGGCGAATCTTTAAATGTGGATAAGGCAGATATAGTTTTACAGGATGAAACTCCACTTGCAGATAGAGTGAATATGGTGTATTCAGGAACATTGGTAACTTATGGTAGGGCAAAAGTTATTGTCACAAATACAGCCATGGACACAGAAATTGGTAACATTGCTTCCCTTATGAATGACACCAAAAATAAGAAAACGCCTTTACAGATAAGCATGGATAATTTTAGCAAAAAACTAGCACTTGTAATTATGGGAATATGTGGTTTTGTTTTACTTCTTAGTTTAATTAGAGGGCAGGCATTACTTGACTCACTTATGTTTGCTGTAGCACTTGCAGTAGCAGCGATTCCAGAGGCACTAACATCTATTATTACAATTGTTCAGGCAATGGGAACAAGCAGAATGGCAAAAGAAAATGCAATAATAAAGGATTTAAAAGCTGTTGAAAGTTTAGGTTGCGTATCTGTTATCTGTTCAGATAAAACAGGTACTTTAACACAGAATAAAATGACAGTAGAAGATATTTATGTAAATAATAAAATTCTAAAACCTGAAAATTGTTCCTGTGATGATTTAACAGAAAGATTTTTAATTTATAATGCAATACTTAACAATGACTCAGAAATTTCAACTGAAAAAAATATTGGTGATCCAACAGAAACCTGTTTATTAGAAATGGTCGAAAGAGCTAATATTTTAAAAAATGAAACTTATGTAAATCTTAGAAATAAATTTCTAAGAGAAGAAGAAAATCCTTTTGACTCTACAAGAAAAATAATGAGCACTCAGTATGAGATTGATAATAAAAAGATTGTTTTCACAAAAGGGGCAGTAGATGTTTTAATTAACAAAATTAAAGGCATTAGTTTAAATGGTAAAGTAAAAGACATAAAAGAGTCAGACATAGAAAACATATTAGAAACTAATTATAATTTTTCAAAAAATGGTTACAGGGTTTTAGCTTTTGGATATAAAGAAATTTACAAGGAAGAGAACTTAAGTTTTGAGAATGAAGAAGATTTTGTATTTTTAGGTTTAATTTCAATGATGGATCCACCAAGAACAGAATCAAAGGAAGCTGTAAAGAATGCAAAAGAAGCCGGCATAAAACCAATAATGATTACCGGTGACCATAAAGAAACAGCAAGAGCCATTGCAGAGAAAATCGGTATTTATAATGAAAATGATTTGGTTATGACAGGGGAAGAACTTGACAGAATTAATGACAAAGAACTAAATGATAAAATCAAAAAAGTATCAGTATATGCAAGGGTATCACCTGAAAATAAAATCAGAATTGTTGACGCTTGGCAAAGACAGGGAAATATTGTGGCAATGACAGGTGACGGTGTAAATGACGCACCTGCGTTAAAAAAAGCAGATATCGGAATTGCAATGGGAATTACCGGCACTGAAGTTTCAAAAGATGCATCATCAATGATTCTTGCAGATGATAATTTTGCCACAATTATCAAAGCTGTTTCTAATGGTAGAAGTGTTTATAGAAATATTATTAATTCAATATTGTTCCTTTTGTCAGGGAACTTAGCTGCAATTATTGTTGTATTAATATGTTCATTGCTTAATTTAGATGTACCATTTAAGCCGGTTCATTTATTGTTTATTAATTTGTTGACAGATTCCCTTCCGGCATTGGCAATTGGTATGGAAAAAGTAGACAAATCATTATTGAAAATCAAACCAAGAAATCCTAAAAAGGGAATTTTTACGCAGAAATTTACAAAGGAACTTTTACTTTATGGTTGTTTAATTTCTATAGTAACTTTTGCTGGATTTTTAATGGGGGATAGGACTTCGTCGTTAAAGGCAAGTACAATGGCATTTGCAGTATTAACATTGGCAAGATTATTTCATGGGTTTAACTGTAGAAGTGATTTATCAATTGTAAAAATAAAATTAGGAACAAATAAATGGATTATTGGAGCATTTGCAATAGGTGTAATTTTACTACTGGGAGTTTTAACTATTCCGCCATTAAAAACAATGTTTATGATTGAGGATTTAGATATAATGGAATTAGTGAAGATTTTAGCTTTAGCATTTTTACCAACTTTAATAATCCAAATTAAAAAGAGTATATGTGACCTTTTTCGAAAATAGATAAAATTTTTTGGTGATTTTTAATAATATAAAAAACATTATTTGTACACATTGTTTAAAAACGTTTTTTTATTTGGAATAGTAAAACTATTATGATAAAATAACTTTAAATTTCGGAAAAAGGAGCGAAGAGAATGAACAAAATTAAGAAAAATGTAATTTCGTTTGTTTTAGTTATGGCATTAGTATTAACAAGTGTAACGGTTATGCCGGTTAGCGGAGCAACTAATGTTACAACTATTTCAAATTTGAAATTTGTAAAAAATGATGACGGTTCATGTACAATTACATGGAACAAATTAGATGGTGGTTCTTATAATATTTACAAGGCAAGCAGTAGATTTGCCAAATATGAAAAAGTAGGAACATCTTCTGATGCAAGTTACAATGACAAAGATTATAATGGTGAATATTACAAGGTTTCATTTGTAAAAGATGGAAAAGAATATACTTTGTCTAATCCAACATCTTATGAAATTAAGACATTTGGATATAACACAGCAATATTCGAGGACACTGATAATACAACAGAAGTTCAAAAATATATTGATAACGTTTATAAGACAACAGAGGCAGGTCAGTTTATTTCTGACAGATATGCAATGATGTTTGCACCTGGAACATACAGCGACAATCTTAATGTTAATGTAGGTTTTTACACACAGGTTGCAGGTATGGGAATATCACCCAAAGATACAACTTTAGGCAATATTACATGTAAAGCTGAATGGATGAAGGGCAAGAAATATGATGGTTCAGTTAATTACAATGCTTTATGTAATTTCTGGAGATCTGTTGAAAACTTAACAACTACAAATCAGACAACAATGTGGGCTGTTTCTCAGGCAACATCAATGAGAAGAATGAATATTAAAGGCAATTTAAACTTACATCATGAAGGTGGATATGCCAGTGGTGGCTTTCTTGCAGATTCAAAAATCGCAGGTAGAAAGTACACATATAAAGACCGTAAAACAGGAAAAGATGTAGTTGCAGAAGCTGGTGTAGCAGGTGGCTCACAGCAGCAATGGTTATCAAGAAACGTTGAAATGAACAGGTGGGATGGAAGCGTTTGGAACTATGTTTTCGTTGGTTGTGAAGTTAAGCCATTACTTGATACAAACGCAGAAGTTAAAAACGGTCCTGATGGTGAATGGCCATATTTAGCTTACACAAAAGTTACAAAGACTCCGGAAGTTCAGGAAAAACCATTCTTAACTGTTGACAAAAACGGTGAATATGGAGTATTTGTTCCTGAGTTACGCAAGGATGCAACAGGTGTTTCATGGGATGGAGATGAAATCAAAGGTGAAACAATTGGCTTAGATAAATTTTATGTTGCAAAACCTGGTGATACAGCAGCAAAAATTAATGGTGAAATTAAAGACGGAAAGAATTTAATTTTAACACCTGGTATTTATGAAATCAGTGAACCTATTACAATTACAAATGAAAATACAGTTGTATTAGGTCTTGGTTATGCAACTCTCAAACCAACTAAAGGAAATCAGTGTATGACTATTGCTGACGTTAAAGGCGTTAAGGTTGCAGGTGTTTTATTTGATGCAGGAAGTAAGAAATCAAGTACTTTATTAACAGTTGGTACAGAAAAGAATACTAATGATAATTCTGATAATCCAATTTGCTTAATTGATACTTTCTATAGAGTTGGTGGAGCTGACAGCACACCAGGTAAAACAACAAATTGTGTTGTAATTAACAGCAATAATGTTATCGGTGATAACTTCTGGATTTGGAGAGCTGACCATGGTGCAGGCGTAGCGTGGGACAAGAATACTGCAGATACAGGTGTAATCTTCAATGGTGATAACATTACAACTTATGGATTAATGGTTGAGCATTTCCAGAAATACCAGACTGTATGGAATGGTAACGGTGGAAAATGTTATATGTATCAAAGTGAATTACCATACGATATTACAAGCCAGAGTGTATGGAATGCACCTGGTACATATGGATATGCAGATTACAAGGTAAATAGCAATGTAACAAGCCATGAAGGCTATGGTATTGGTATTTACTCTTGTTATCAGAAAGCACAGTGTTACTTGAAGTCAGCTGTTGAATGTCCAAATACTGCAAATGTTAAATTTACAAATGTTTGTACATATAGTTTAGTCGGTAATGGCGGTATTGATTACGCTATTAACAAAGCAGGCTACGGAGTTTACGGAAGTGGTAACATGTGTAAGGTTTTATCTTATGTAAATGGAAAAGCACAGTTAGATAAAACTTATGAAAAAGCAAGAAAAGGAATCTATGAGAACCATATTCAGATTTCAGGAGATTTTGATTATGATTCAAATATGCAAAGAGTTTATACAAAAACTTACACAGGAAAGAATATTACTCCTAAGGTTGTAGTAACTGTTGATGGCTTGAAGTTAAGAAACGGTGTTGATTATACTGTTAAATACACTAACAACAAAAATATCGGTAATGGAAAAATTACTATTACAGGTATAAATGCATACAGAGAGTCTACAACATTTACATTAAAGATCAGACCAGCTAAAGCAAAAGTAGCAAAGAAAAAAATTACTAAGAAAAAAGCTACATTAAAGCTATCAAAGGTTCTTGGGGCAACAGGTTATGAAGTTTCATACTCAACAAAGAGTAACTTCAAGAAGAAAAATACTGTTACAAAGAAAACAAAGAAATTAAAAGTAACAGTTAAGAGAACAAAGAAAATGCCTAAGGGTTATATAAGAGTTCGTGCTTACAAGAAAGTTGGTAAGAAGTATTATTACGGTAAGTATAGTAAGAAAATTAGAGTTAAATAATAAATTGTGAATAATAAAAAATATATATTCAGTGCTTGATTACCAATTCAATAACAGGTTATAGTTTAGTTAAACTGAAGGATTGAAAGGAAATCATAGCTAAATAATTCACAGTAAATAATAAAAGTGTCAGTCAGATATTTTAGATGGAAAATTCGTTTAAAATAGATGACTGATACTTTTTTATTAGCCAAAGTTAAAACAGTGTGCTATAATCAACTCTAAAAGCAACATATTAGAGGTGATATAAATGGCAAAGAGCAAAAGACTATCAGATGACATTGCTGATGTGATTTTGTCTATGATAACAGTAGAAAAGAAATATAATCCAGGCGATAAGTTGCCAAATGAAATGGAATTATCTGAGCAGTTAGGCGTAAGCAGAATCACATTAAGGGAAGCCATTAGAATTTTAGTAACAGCAAATGTTTTAGAAATAAAAAGAGGAAAAGGAACATTTGTTAAAGAAGATTTTAAGCAATATACATTTAAAGGTTTGGAAGTAGGTTCAACAGCGAAGGTAGGTTTAAATGATTTATATGAAATGCGTTTGATTTTCGAACCTGAAGTAGCATATTATGCAACATTAAGAGCAACAGAAAAAGAGATTGAAAGAATACTGTCTATTTCTGAAAAAATTGAAAAGCTTATTAGAAAAGGCATCGATTATGAAGAAGAAGAAAAGGCATTCCATTGCTCCATAGCAAAAGCTACACATAATGAATTTATAAATCAACTGGAGCCTGTCTTACAACAGTCAATCCAAAAAGGTGTTTACATTTATGAACATGAAAATTTGGAAATGGAAGAAATTTTGTCTGATCATAAATTAATAACAGATTTTATGAAAAACAGAAATCCTGAGGGCGCAAAAAACGCAATGAAGGTTCATATTATTCATGCAATAGAGCGTTTGGGATTAGACAATAAATAAATAAATTGGGGAAATTACAAAGAGAGCAGACAACGTTATTGACATAAGACAACTAAAGGAATATAATACCAACATAGACAAAGATAAATAGGAGGTTTTATTATTATGTCAGAAGCAAGAATTTTTTATCAGGAAGATTGCAACTTATCATTATTAGATGGAAAGAAGATTGCAATCATCGGTTATGGTAGCCAGGGACATGCACATGCATTAAACTTAAAAGAATCAGGATGTGACGTAATCATCGGATTATATGAAGGAAGTAAGTCATGGGCAAAGGCAGAAAAGCAGGGATTTAAGGTATACACAGCTGCAGAAGCTGCAAAGCAGGCAGACATTATAATGATACTTATAAACGACGAATTACAGGCAGACATGTACAAGAAGGACATTGAACCAAACCTTGAAGCAGGAAATATGTTAATGTTCGCACATGGATTTAACATTCACTTTGGATGCATCAAGCCACCAAAGGATGTAGACGTAACAATGGTAGCACCAAAGGCACCTGGTCATACAGTACGTTCAGAATATCAGGAAGGAAAAGGAACACCTTGTTTAGTAGCAGTAGAACAGGATGCAACAGGTAAGGCATTAGACATGGCATTAGCATACTCATTAGGAATTGGCGGAGCAAGAGCCGGAGTTCTTGAAACAACATTCAGAACAGAAACAGAAACAGACTTATTCGGAGAACAGGCTGTACTTTGTGGTGGTGTATGTGCATTAATGCAGGCAGGATTCGAAACATTATGTGAAGCAGGATATGATCCAAGAAACGCATACTTCGAATGTATCCATGAAATGAAATTAATCGTAGACTTAATTTACCAGTCAGGATTCGCAGGAATGAGATACTCAATCTCAAACACAGCAGAATACGGTGATTACATAACAGGACCAAAGATTGTAACAGAAGATACAAAGAAAGCAATGAAGAAAGTTCTTTCAGACATTCAGGACGGAACATTCGCAAAAGAATTCTTACTTGACATGTCACCAGCAGGCCGTCAGGTACACTTCAAGGCAATGAGAAAGTTAGCTTCAGAACATCCATCAGAAAAAGTTGGAGAAGAAATCAGAAAACTTTACAGTTGGAATGACGAAAGCGGCAAATTAATCAACAACTAAGCGAAGGCAATTATTTCAAGCGAACGCTTAAAATAAAACAGAAGCAATCCCAGAATGATGCTTGCATCAGGAAGAGGTTGCTTCTGTTTTATTTTGGCGACGTTCATTTGAAAAATGCAACGTCGCTTATAGAAAATATAATTTTTCACAGAAAAATATATTTTCTATAAGAAAGCGTTCGCGTGACATCGCTTGTGCTAGCACAAGAGACTGTGTGTTGTTTTTGGTTTATAGGCGTGCATTTAAGGAATGCACGCCGCTTATAGAAAATATAATTTTTCACAGAAAAATATATTTTCTATAAGAAAGCGTTCGTGTGACATCGCTTGTGCTAGCACAAGAGACTGTGTGTTGTTTTTGATTTATAGGCGGGCATTTCAGCTAATGCAACGTCGCTTATAGGAAATGAAGTTTTTCTAAAGAAAAAGTTCATTTCCTATAAGAAAGGAGTTCGCGTTGAAAGAATGATGCTTGCATCAGGAAGAGGTTGATTTCTCCCTATCAGTTAAGTATAATTAAACATGGCAAAAAAGCTATTGAGGTTTTCTTTATGGAATTAAAACAATTAAAAGGTATTGGCGAAAAAACTGAAAAAACATTGAACAGAGCAGGCATTGAAAAAGTAGAGGATTTACTTGATTATTATCCAAGATATTACGATACCTATGAGGAGCCTGTTTTAGTTAGAAATCTTGAAGAAAATAGAACTCAGGCTGTACTTGGAACAGTTGTTAGGGAGATTTCTTTAAGGCGAGTTAGAAATCTTCAAATTGTAGAGGCTTATATAAGGGATTTAGAAGGTAACGGAATTAAGGCAACATGGTTTAATGCTCCATATATTAAAAATACTATACATAATGGTGATATTTTAATATTTAGAGGATTTATACATGAGAGCAGAGGCAGTTACGTTATTGATCAGCCGAAAACATTTACGAAAGCTCAGTATCAAAAGAAAATGGGCAAAATGCAACCGGTGTATCCTTTAGTTTCAGGGCTTACAAACAATATAGTTATTAAGGCGGTTAAACAGGCATTTTCTCTTGTTGAGAAAAAGGAATATATTCCAAAATCTATTAGAGAAAAATTTGATTTAATTAATTGTCAGGAAGCAATTAAGAAGATACATTTTCCAGTCAATAACGAGGATTTTCAGATTGCAAGAAAAAGACTTGTTTTTGAAGAATTTTTCAGATTTATTGTTACATTAAGAGAACTAAAAGAAAATAACAGTTTTGTTTCAAATCATCATGTTTTGAAGGAACCAAAAGAAATTAAACAGGTCATTAATAATTTGGATTTTACATTAACTGATGCCCAGATGAAAACCTGGAATGAAATAAAAAATGATATGGCTTCTGAGAAGGTTATGAACAGATTAGTTCAGGGTGATGTTGGTTCAGGTAAAACAATCGTTGCTATTTTAGGGCTATTAACTGCTGCGTTAAATGGTGAGCAGGGTGTTTTAATGGCACCAACTGAAGTTCTTGCAAGACAGCATTATGAAGATATTTGTGAATTAATTAAGAAGAATAACCTTAACCTGAAAGTTGTAATTTTGGTTGGCTCAATGAAGGTAAAAGAAAAGCGTGAGGCTTATGAGGCTATTGAAACAGGTTATGCCAACATAATTATAGGTACACATGCCCTTATTCAGGACAAGGTAAAATACAGAAATCTTGCATTGGTGGTAACAGATGAGCAACATAGATTTGGTGTAAAACAAAGAGAAACAATAGCAGAAAAAGGAGATTACCCTCATACAATGGTAATGAGTGCAACTCCAATTCCAAGAACCTTGGCAATTATTATGTATGGTGATTTGGACATATCAATAATCGACCAATTGCCAAGTGGAAGAAAGCCTATTGCAAACTGCGTTGTAGGTACTGATTATAGACCAAGAGCCTATGATTTTATTGAGAAGCAAATTGCCGCGGGTAGACAGGCGTATGTTATTTGTCCTACTGTTGAGTACAGCGAGGCTGTGGAAGGGGAAAACGTTATTGAATATGCCAAAAAGTTACAGGCTGTCATGCCACCCTCTGTAAAAGTAGACTTTTTACATGGTCGAATGAAACCGGCAGAGAAGAATGAAAAAATGAATCTATTTGCCGAAAATAAAATTCAAATTCTGGTTTCAACAACGGTAGTTGAGGTTGGTGTTAATGTTCCAAACGCTACGGTAATGATGGTAGAAAATGCTGAGAGATTTGGTTTGGCACAGCTTCATCAGTTAAGAGGTCGTGTTGGTAGAGGAAAACATCAGTCTTATTGTATTTTTATTAATGGTTCAGGCAAGAAAGACGCCAGCAACAGACTTGATATATTAAATAGGTCAAATGATGGTTTTTATATAGCAAGTGAAGATTTAAAACTTAGAGGTCCCGGTGATTTCTTTGGTGTAAGACAAAGTGGTGATTTTGAATTTAAAATCGGAGACATTATGAATGATGCCAAAGTTTTAAAAGAGGCGGCACAGGCTGCTGATTTAATAGAAAATAATCAGGTGGAAGTAACAGACGAAGAAAAAGAAATTTTAAAATATCAGGATACTGGTATTATTAATATATAGAAAGGAGCGTATGTTTTACATACGATTTAATATGAATATTGTAGTTTTATGTGGTGGAAATAGTACAGAAAGAGAAGTATCAATTAACTCAGGTTATAATGTTTGCGGAGCTTTAAGAGAAAAAGGTCATAACGCAATTTTATTAGATGCATTTTTTGGAAACAAGGATCTTTCAATATTTGAAAAATCAGAGAAAGAATATGATGTAATAGCAGAAAGAGACCATATTAGAAGTTTATCTTCAAAAGTAAAGGAAGAAGAGAAAATCAGAAAATCTTTCTTTGGAGAAAATGTATTGGAAATTTGCGCTAAGGCTGATATTGTATTTCTTGCTTTACATGGAAAAAACGGAGAAGATGGAAAATGTCAGGCAACATTAGATTTACACGGAATTAAATATACAGGTTCAGGTGCACTTGCGTCTGCAATTGGTATGGATAAGGCTGTTACAAAACAGATTTTTATTGCAAAAGGAGTCCCAACAGCTAAAAGTGTATGGATTAAAAAAGGTGAAGACACATCTTTAGAGGCACATGGTATGAAAGCACCTGTTGTTGTAAAAGCATGTAACGGTGGTTCAAGCGTAGGTGTTGTTTTGGTCAAAGAAGCTTCTGAATATGATAGCGCCGTAGAAGAGTGCTTTAAATATGATAATCAGATTTTGGTAGAAGACTTTATTGAAGGAAGAGAATTCTCAATTGGTGTAGTTGATGGCATGGCATATCCTATTGTTGAAATTATTCCAAATGAAGGTTGGTATGACTACGAAAATAAATATAAAGAAGGTGCTACAACTCATGTATGTCCTGCAAAGCTTGATGAAGAATTAACAAAGAAAATGCAGAAAGTTGCAGAAGGTGCCTGTGATGCCATTGGCTGTGAAGCCTATTCAAGAGCAGATGTAATGATGGATAAGGATGGCAATATGTTCTGTTTGGAAGTAAATACATTACCGGGTATGACTGCAACAAGTCTTATTCCTGATGAAGCAAGAGCAATTGGAATTGATTATCCAACTTTATGCGATAACTTAATTAATATTTCACTTAAGAAATATCAGTAAATTAAGGCAGTTATCTAAGAAACATTAGTAAACAAAAAAATATATTATTAAAAAATATAACTAAACAAAGATAATTTCATTACTTAATACAAATAGCATGCATATAAGATAAATTGTATAAGAAATAATTTTACAGAAAGAAATAGGAATTAAACATGAAAATGAAAAATATGACATTGGAAAATATCGCTAAAGCCTGTAATGGTGAATACATTGGCGATGAAAGTTTAAAGAGCAATATAATTACAGGTGTGGAAAAAGACAGCAGATTAATTGAGGATGGCTTTCTTTATGTGCCTTTTGCAGGGGCAAGAGTAGACGGTCATGATTTTATTAATCAGTGTTTTGAAAAAGGGGCAATTTGCAGTTTAAGCGAAAAGAAACTTGATAATGTTAACGGACCATATATTTTGGTTGAATCAACAGCACAGGCTTTAAAGGATATTGCTGAGTTTTACAGAGAACAGCTTGACTGTAAAGTTATTGGTATAACAGGCAGTGTTGGTAAAACAAGTACAAAGGAAATTATCGCTTCTGTATTGTCTGAAAAGTTCAGTGTTTTAAAAACAGAAGGAAATTATAATAATGAAATTGGAGAACCCCTTACAGTTCTTAAAATTCGTGATAACCACGAAATTGCTGTAATCGAAATGGGTATTAGTGATTTTGAGGAAATGCACAGACTTGCAAAAGTATCTAAACCTGATGTTTGTGTAATTACAAATATTGGCACATGTCATCTTGAAAATTTAGGTGACAGAGATGGTGTGTTTAAGGCTAAAACAGAAATGTTTGATTACGCACAGGAAAATCCTTTTGTTGTTTTAAATGGTGATGATGACAAACTTATCAATGTTAAGGAAGTAAAAGGAAGCAAACCTGTTTTCTTTGGTGTTGAAACAAAACAAAATGTATCTATAGATGAATATGAGCAAATAGGAGTAATGGGTACAAAGGCTGTTATTAATTATTTTGGTCATAAGTTTGAAACAGTAATTCCAATACCGGGCTACCATATGCTTTACAATGCCATGGCGGCAACATGTATAGGCGTTCATTTTGGTATGAGTTTTGATGAAATTGACAAAGGTATTAGAAAGTTAAAAGCCATAGGTGGCAGAAACAATATGTTCGAAGTAAATGGAGTTACAGTAATTGATGATTGCTACAATGCTAATCCAATGTCAATGAAAGCAAGTCTTGAAGTTTTATCTCACGCAACAGGTAGAAAAGTTGCTATTCTTGGTAACATGTTTGAACTTGGAGCTAAAGAGCTTGAACTTCATAGAGAGGTTGGAGAAACTGCAGGTCAGTTAAAAATTGATCTGGTAATTACTATCGGTGAACTTGCAAAAGAAATACATAAGGGGGCGCTTGCTGGTGCAGGTCAATGTCTTCATTTTGAGACAAAGGAAGAATTTCTTGAACAGATGGATGACATTATCAAAACAGGCGATACAGTTTTAATTAAGGCTTCAAACAGCATGAAGTTTAAAGAAATTGTAAATAAATTTCAGAAGTAAAAAGTGAGAGACTGAGAATTGTATAGTTTAGAAAAATCTTTAACATACAATTAGCAGTCTCTCTTTTTAATAATAGAAAAGTCTATTATTTAATTGAATTTTAACAGCGTTAAAATCCGATTATTTTCCGCTCATCTGTTTTTCCTGAGCTTCAATCATCTTTTTAACCATCTGGCCACCAACAGAACCAGCCTGAGCTGATGTTAAGTTACCATTGTAACCATCTGTAAGCTGTACACCAACTTCTGATGCACACTCCATTTTAAATCTGTTCATTGCACTCTTTGCTTCTGGAACATTAACGTTATTTGTGTTACTCATAATACACCTCCACATTTTTGTTTAATAGTAACTAACTTTCAATTGAATATTTGTTACACTACTATTATGTGGAAATATAAAAAATATAAACTGGTAAGTTGTTGTTTTTTTGACAAATTTTGAAAAAACAATTTAAGCTTAAAAAATAAATTATTTAGGTTTAACTTTGATGAAATCAATAATGGAATTAACATAAACTTTAATGGTTTCATCATTAATTGAATCAGCTTTTATAAACTGATATTTATCTTTATATTCTTCTTTAAATAAATATTTAAAATCAGTAGAATCTTTTACCGGAAGAAATTCTCCTGTGTGCTTTTCGTAACATGTGGAAGCAGTAGCCTGCTTGCGGTATTTTGTGTCAACATAGTGGGCAACACTTTTATGGACGGCAACATCTTCGGCAGTAAGATAATAGTAATCTTTATAATTTGAATAAAAATATTTGTAAGTACCATTTAAAACATTAACAGTAAGTTCACCAACGTTTTCTTTTATTATTAATGATATGCCACTAATATTATAAGAAATATTAGTTGGAAGGGGATTATCTAAAACAAAATTAACACACAAATCTTTTTGTGGATTCTCGTTAGAATCAGTGTAATCATAAAAATCATATTTCTTAATATTATATTTATAATTAAACAAGTCATTGAAAGCCAAAAGTGAGAGTAGATATCCCATGTTAAATACATCTTCTTTATTATGAAGCAGAAGTGGGAAAAGTAAACGCTCATCTTTAGATTCTACATATTGCTTAAAAACTTCAATTAAATCACCGCCTGAAAATGGATCTGTTCTTTCGATATTTAAGAGTTTTTCAAAAGTTTTCTGTTTTTGATTTTCCATTTTTAAAATATGATTAATTGAATTAACTGACTTATAAATATCTATCTGCTTATATTTCTCAAAATTAAAATCCAGCATATATTTTTCGCCACGTTCTTTTACAAAAGGAATATCAAAAGAATTACCGTTAAAATGAATTATCGTGTCGAAATCTTTTATGAACTTGTTAAATGCCATTAAAACGTTAGCTTCATCATTGAAATTTTCTGCTAACCACTGTGTATACATTAACTGCTCACCTGCATAATACATACAGCCGATTAAATATATGTTACAGTATTTTCTGGAAAAACCTGTTGTTTCAATGTCAAAAAAAATAACTTTGTCCTTAGACGAAAGTGTTTCTATAGGGTATTCAATTTTTACATCTGCTTTATTTCTTATAACTATCATAAGTGTATTTTATCATAGGATTAAAAAAAGAAAAAGTGCAGACAAAAATTAAAAGTAGTCTATAGAAAATGTCTAAAGAAAATATTTCAGGATAAGAGCGATTTTAACATAAAAATATGATAAATTTAATGTATTTATTGAAGAAAATCATCAAAAGTATTATTATAAGAGAAGGCTATAAAAAATAGAGAGAGGTAAAAAAATGTCTATTCTAACATTTAAAGGAGGAGTTCATCCATACGATGGAAAAGAACTTTCAAAAGATGTGGCTGTTAGAAAAGTAAATCCGGGAAAAGAAGTTGTAATTCCTGTATCTCAGCATATAGGAGCACCGGCAGTACCTGTTATTGAAATCGGTGACAGAGTGCTTAAGGGACAGCTAATTGCCAAGGCAAATGGATTTGTTTCAGCCAATATTCATTCATCAGTTTCAGGAACTGTTAAGAAGATAGAACCAAGACTTGTACCAAATGGTTCAAAAGTTTTATCTATTATCATTGAAAATGATGAACAATATGAAGAAATGGAGTATGAAGTTCCAAGTGAGCCTTTCACTAAGGAATATATAAGAGAATCTGTAAAAGAGTGTGGTGTTGTTGGTTTAGGTGGAGCATGTTTTCCAACACATGTTAAGCTTGCACCGAAAGATGAAAATGCCATTGATTATATTATTGTTAATGGAGCGGAATGTGAGCCATATATTACATCTGATTACAGAAGATTAGTTGAGAATCCTAAGGAAGTTATAGAAGGATTAAAGATTATTCTTCAATTATTTGACAATGCAAAAGGTGTTATTGCAATTGAAAATAATAAGATGGATGTAATAGAGAATTTAACAAAGCTTACAGCCAATGAAGACAGAATTCAGGTGGCAACACTTAAAACAAAATATCCACAGGGTTCTGAAAGACATATTATTCATGCAGTAACAAAAAGAAAAATTAATTCATCAATGCTACCTGCTGATGCAGGCTGCATAGTTGACAATGTTGATACTGTATACAATGTTTACAGAGCTGTTAAATTACACAAACCTTTAACAGAGAGAATTGTTACTGTCTCAGGTGACGGAGTCAAAAATCCCTGTAATTTGGAAGTTCCTTTTGGAACAATGCATCAGTTAATAGTTGACGAAGCTGGTGGAATTGATGAAAATACAGAAAAAATTCTATCCGGTGGTCCTATGATGGGGCAGGCTATGTTCAATTTGGATGTGCCTGTTATAAAAGGTTCATCAGCCTTACTTGTGTTTAAACATGATCAGGTTGCACATGGCACAATGACTAATTGTTTAAATTGTGGCAAGTGCGTTCAGGTTTGTCCTGAAGGGTTAGTTTGTGCCAAATTAGCACAGGCTGCTGTAGCTGATGACATGGAAGGATTTATTAAAATGCATGGTATGGAATGTATTGAATGTGGTACATGTAATTTTATTTGTCCTGCTAACAGAAATATTACACAATCAGTTAGAACTATGAAAAGAAAAGTTCAGGCTGCACGTAGGAAAGGGTAAGAGTGAAAGAAATGTATAATGTATCATCAAGCCCTCATGTAAAAGCAAAAGTTACAACTATGTCAATTATGGGAGATGTAATAATTGCGTTACTACCGGCTACAATTTTTGGAATATATAACTCAGCCAACCTTTTTGGCATAAAATACGGTATTCACTCAGCATTATTAATAATTTTAACAGTTATTACATGTGTTGCTTCTGAATACATATATAACAAAATTACAAATAATCCTGTTTCAATTTTCGATTTAAGCGCAGTTGTAACAGGTATGATTTTAGCACTTAATTTACCTTGCACATTTCCATATTGGAAAGCTGCATTAGGTGGTGTGTTTGCAATTATAATTGTAAAGCAGTTATTTGGCGGACTTGGACAGAACTTTATGAACCCTGCACTTGGAGCAAGATGCTTTTTAATGTTAAGTTTTGCAGGTAACATGACAGCTTTCTACCCTACAGATGTTAGTGGAATAGATGCTACATCAAGTGCAACACCGCTGACAGCATTAAAGAATGTAGGCGAAAGTTCTTCATCTTTACTTGATATGTTTATTGGTAACCATGCAGGTACAATAGGTGAAACAAGTATAATTGCACTTTTAATTGGCGCTTTATACTTAGTAGTTAAGAAGGTAATAGATTTAAGAATTCCACTTACATATATAGTTGTATTTGCAATTTGTATTATGTTATTTAATGGTAAGACAGATATTGATTTCCTTGCAATGCATCTTTGTGGTGGTGGTTTAATTTTCGGAGCTTTCTTTATGGCAACAGATTACACAACTTCACCAATTACAAAAACAGGTCGTTATATTTTTGGAGCCTGCTTAGGTATTTTAACAGCTATATTCAGAACTTTTGGAAACACAGCAGAAGGTGTAAGTTATGCAATTATCTTCTGTAACCTTTTAGTGCCTTTAATTGAGAAATGCACAATTCCAAGAGCTTTCGGTATTGTTAAGCAGAAGGGAGGCAGATAATATGAAGAATATTGTTAAGAACACATTAATATTATTTGCCATTACTTTAGTGGCAGGCTTAGGACTTGGCTTTGTTTATAATGTTACATCAAAGGCTAGAAATGACCAGGAAGAAAAAACTAAAATGACTGCTTACGAGTCAGTAATGCCTGGTATGGAAAGCTTTGAAAATGTGAAAGTTGACAGCGCCTGTGCTAAATACATTAAAGAACAGGTTAAGAAAAACGAAACAGACAATAACATCACTACTATCAAAGAGTTTAACTGTGATATTAATGAAGTGGTAGAGGCGAAAGATAATAGTGGAGAAGCATTAGGCTATATTGTAACTGTAACTGATAATGAGGCCTACGATGGAAGTCTTCAGATGACAGTTGGTATAAAAAATGACGGTACGGTTCTTGGTATTTCATTTTTATCTTTATCTGAAACACCTGGACTTGGTATGAAGGCAAATGAAGATAGTTTTAAGAATCAGTTTAAAAATAAAAAAGCAGATTATTTTGTTTACTCAAAAAGTGGAGCTTCAGCAGATAATGAAATTAATGCTATAAGTAGTGCTACAATTACAAGTAATGCAGTAACTCATGGTGTTAATGCTGCTATCTACTGTGTGAAATATATTACAGGAGGTGGCAAGTAATGGGAAAGATAGATGAGAGATTATATAACGGTATTATCAAAGAAAATCCAACATTTGTGTTGGTACTTGGAATGTGTCCGACGCTTGCGGTTACTTCTTCATTAATTAACGGTGCAGGTATGGGACTTAGTACAATGGCTGTTTTAATATTATCTAACTGTGTAATTTCACTTTTAAGAAATATTATTCCAAACAGTGTGAGAGTGCCTGCGTACATTGTTATCGTTGCAAGTTTCGTTACAATTTTACAGTTCTTATTAGAGGCTTATTTACCATCCTTAAATAGTGCGTTGGGTATTTATATACCTCTTATTGTTGTAAACTGTATTATTTTAGGTAGAGCAGAAAGTTATGCATCAAAGAATCCTGTTATACCATCGATTTTTGATGGTGTGGGTATGGGACTTGGATTTACAATTGCCCTTTCAATTTTAGGTGGCTTCAGAGAAATCTTAGGTGCAGGAACAATTCTTGGAATTAACATTCCTAACTGGGATGGAATTGGAATTTTCGTTATGGCTCCAGGTGCCTTCTTTGTATTGGCATTTTTAATTGCCATTCAGAATCAGATTAGAATTAGTCATGGTAAAAAGCCAAGAAAATTGCATTGTGAAGAAGGCTGTGCAAGTTGTCAGGGCTGTATTAATTTTGATTCCTGTGATAAAGAAGAAAAGGAGGACAAATAAATGGTTAATTGTATGTTAATAGCTGTTGCTGCAGCATTAGTAAATAATGTTGTATTAAGCCAGTTTTTAGGCTTGTGTCCTTTTATTGGAGTATCAAAGAAAACAGATACTGCTGCAGGCATGGGAGCTGCCGTTATTTTCGTTATTATGATTGCGTCAGCAGTTACTTACGGATTATATTATGCACTTTTAGTGCCTTTTAAATTAGAATACTTACAGACTATAGTATTTATTTTGGTTATTGCAGCTTTAGTTCAGTTAGTTGAAATGATATTAAAGAAATTTATTAAACCTTTATATCAGGCATTAGGTGTATACTTGCCACTTATAACAACAAACTGTGCTGTACTTGGTGTTGCAATTTCTAATATTGACAGCGGATATAATTTTGCTGAAAGTATGGCAAATTCTTTTGGTATTTCTGTTGGTTTTCTAATTGCCATTGTTATTTTAGCCGGCATTAGAGAAAAATCAGAAAATAATAATATACCAAAAGCATTTCAGGGAACACCTATGGTTTTATTGGCAGCTGGATTAATGGCAATAGCATTTACCGGTTTTACCGGCATTATTTAAGGAGGTAGAACATGGGAATTTTAGCATTAAGTGCCACTATAAAAGGAATACTTTTGGCTGTTCTTATTGTTGGTGGTGTAGGACTTATAATTGGTATAGTTTTAGGAATTGCAGGAAAATTCTTTGCAGTTGAAGTTAATGAAACAGAAGCTGCAATAAGAGAAGAGCTTCCTGGAAATAACTGTGGTGGTTGTGGATTTCCGGGCTGTGACGGTTTAGCTGCTGCAATTGCAAAAGGCGAATGTGATCCGGGAGCCTGTCCTGTTGGTGGAGCAGAAGTTGCAAAGAAAATCGCCAAAATCATTGGTGTGGAAGCAAACGTAGTAAAAAAAGTTGCTTACGTTGCCTGTTCCGGTGACTGTGATAAGGCAAAAGATAAATATAATTATTATGGAAATATGTCATGTGAAGATGCTGCAAACATACCTGGTGGCGGTGCAAAGGCATGTGGTTATGGATGTTTAGGTTTAGGTTCATGTGTGAAAGTGTGTGAGTTTGATGCAATACATGTTGTAAACGGTAAGGCTGTGGTTGACAGAGATAAGTGTAAAGCATGTGGTAAATGCGTTCAGGCGTGTCCAAAACATTTAATCTCAATTATTCCATATGATTCAAAATATGTTGTTAAATGTAGTTCAAAAGATAAAGGTAGAGATGTAATGCAGGCTTGTACAGCAGGCTGTATTGGATGCGGACTTTGTGCAAAGAACTGTCCAAACGAAGCTATTGATTTTGAATTTAACTTAGCAGTTATTAATCAGGACAAATGTAAAAACTGCGGTATTTGTGCAGAAAAATGTCCTAAGAAAGTTATTGAAAATATTTAAATGAATAATTAATAAAAATCACCTTATACTATAACTTAGTGTGAGGTATTTTTATGGAAAAAAATAATAAAAGAAAAAATCCTTTCTTGGATACAATAGATAGTGATAGTTCTAAGAATGATGGTAATAATGGAGTGAATATTTATCCAAAAGGAAATACAAATGGTAATAATAGCATTGAATATAACGATGTAAATTTTATATCAGATAATTTACAAATGAATGTGGAAAAAATAGATAAACTGCTTTATGTGGAACAAAGTTTTGATTTACTAAAAAGAGAACTTACAGTAGGTAATAGAAAAGCTGTAATGTATTATATTAACGGCTTTTGTGACAGTGACATGATTCAGAAAATAGAGGAATTTTTTTGTAAGCTTAAAGCCGATGAAATACCGGATACGCCTGAAAGATTTGTCAGAGATAAAATTCCTTATGTACAAATAGATTTATATAAGGATCAATATAATGTTGTTACTTTTATTTTGTCAGGTGTTGTATGTCTCTTAGTTGAAGGTTTCCCCAAGGCAATGCTTATTGATATTAGAAAATATCCTGACAGAAGTATAGAAGAACCTGAAAAATACAAGGTTTTGCGAGGCTCTAGAGATGGTTTCGTGGAAAATATAATAAGGAATACTGCTTTAATCAGAAGGCGAATACGTGATCCTAAATATATGTGCGAGGTTGTACAGGTTGGTAGAAGTTCAAGAACCGATATAGCAGTGTGTTATATGTCAGATAAAGCTGACAAAAAACTTTTAAATTATATAAAGAAACAACTTCGTGAAATTAAAACAGATGCCCTTCCCATGAATCAGGAAAGTTTGTCAGAATGTTTGCATAAAGGACATTGGTTTAATCCTTTTCCCAAGTTTAGATATACGGAAAGACCGGACACAGTTGCTGCGGAAATATTAGAGGGACAAATTTGTATATTGGTTGATAATTCACCTGCTGCAATGTTACTTCCCACAACTATATTTGACGTAATAGAAGAAGCAGATGATTATTATTTTCCACCAATTACAGGAACTTATTTAAGACTGGCAAGAACAATTGTGACGTTGGTATCCCTAATATTAACGCCGTTATTTTTGCTTTACGCAAACAATCCTGAGTTTGTGCCAGACTGGCTGTTTTTTACAAAAATAACTGAGCCACAATATGTCCCTATTTTCCTGCAATTGCTAATTTTAGAGCTGGCGGTAGACGGTTTAAAGCTGGCTGCCATAAATACGCCAAGTACATTGAATACCCCGCTGTCATTAATTGCAGCAATAATTATTGGGGAGTTTGCAGTTAATACAGGGTGGTTTAATGAACAGACAATGCTTTACATGGCGGTAGTAGCCATTGCTAATTTCACTCATGAAAATTATGAGCTTGCATACTCTATTAAATTTTTGAGATTAATAATGCTTGTTTTGACACAGCTATTTAATTTAACAGGTTTAATTATAGGATTGGTGATTACGGTTTTAACAATAGTTTCTAACAGAACCATTGCAAGGACAAGTTATATATATCCATTATATCCTTTTGATTTGAAAAAATTTCTTCTTAGATTTTTTAGAATTTCAATAAAAAAGAAAATGTAAGACAAAAATTAACGCATGTGCTAACAAAAAGGAGAAATAAAATACAACACATGCGCCGTCTATATTAAAAGTTAAATATCTATATGATTAGGGATTGTGTGAGAGGGAAATCCACAATCCCATTTAGTTAAATAATATATTTTAAAGGGGAGTTTTAATTATTTAACTGTTCTATAATCATATAGTAGTCCGAAATTATGTATTTAGTGTGTACAAAATATGTTTTTTGAATGTTTTATGTTTGGGGCATACTGAACTGATGAAATTTGGATTATTAATTGCATCAGGGAAAAATTGTGGTTCAAAACAAACAGCGGCCCGCTGGTTGTATACATGCCCGTTTTTTCCTGAAATATTCTCTACATAATTGGCTGTATACATTTGGACACCCGGATAATCTGTTTCTACGGAAAGTTTAATTCCTGACTTATCACCGGTAGCTTCAACAATTTTGTGAAGTTTTCCATTATAAGGTAAATCTTCGTATTTAACTGCCTTATTAGGTTCTACGGTTACAAAGTTATGGTCATAACCTTTACCGTAAATTAATTGCTGAAAATCATTCTCTATTTCTAACCTAATTTTTTTAGGGCTGGTAAAGTCCATAGGCGTGTTTTTTACCGATTCAACAGTTCCTAAAGGAATCGATTCCCTGTTGGCAGGAGTATAGTAGTCTGCAAAAATCTGTACGCTATGGTCTAATACCGAACCTGAACCTTCACCGTTAAGATTAAAGTAGGAGTGATTAGTAATATTAATTATTGTATCTTCCTTTGGTATACCTTCAAAAATTATTTCAAATGAATTATTGTTTATAATTTTGTAAGTTACAAATACTTTTATCTCACCGGGGAATCCCTGATCCATATTAGGACTGTTCAGTGAAAATGTAATGTGGTTATCATCATAAGTTTCAACATTCCATATTCGTTTAAAATAAGGATTGTTACCACTATGTAAATTGTTTTTACCATCGTTTTGGTCAAGACTGTATGCAACATTGTTTAAAGTAAATTTACCGTTTTTTATTCTGTTGGCGTTTCTGCCTACATTGCAACCGAAACATGGATCGTTTTTAGTTTCATAATCTTTTGCATTTGAAAAACCAAGAACGATGTCAGTTTTTTTGTCACCATCCTTAACAATCAGGTTTACAAGAGTAGTGCCATAATCTGTAACTGATAAATCGAGAGCAGGGGTTTGTAAAGTATATAATTTACATTCCTTACCGTTACTTAATGTGCCAAAATCTTCAATAATCATAAATGAAATCTCCTGTTATTTTTAATTATTATCTGTTAACTGTGGATATTTTGATAAAAAAATATCAGATAAGATATTAACAGCTTATTGTTTTATAGTTGCTGAATGAATTTCATAAAGCCCTTCATTCCATCAGGGGTACATTTGTATACTCCGGCATCTTCTAATACTTTAACGAAAGTTTTTCCGATTTCCTGTTGAAGAATTTCATTAATGTTATCCTTAGTAATTGATTCATACTTAGGAATAAAATTGTATGCCCAGTCAGCATGTTTTCTGATTTCTTCATTTGAACGGATATCTTTGTTATTTAAAATATAATCAGATAGAATGTCCATTTCTTTGTTAAGTCTTGCCGGCAAAACAGCAAGTCCCATAAGTTCAATTAAACCGATGTTTTCCTTCTTTATATGGTGCAGGTTTTCGTGAGGGTGGAATACACCTAATGGATGTTCTTTAGTTGTAATGTTGTTTCTAAGAGCAATGTCAACCTGATATTTTCCATCTTTAATTCTTGCTATAAGAGTTACAGTATTATGAGGAGTACCATCAGTTTCAGAGAAAATGAAATATTCTTCATCACTGTAGTTTCTCCAAACTTCCAAAATATGATTGCCAAGATTAATTAAAGAATCCAAATTTTCAGACTCAAGTCTTATTACTGAAATAGGCCATTTTAAAATTCCACATTTTACATCATGGAAATCGCCAACAGAAAATTCTTTAATTATAGGTGCGTTTGCCATGGCAAAAGTATAGTTGCCCCCTTGAAAATGGTCGTGTGTTAAAATAGAACCGCCTACAATTGGTAGGTCTGCATTTGAACCTAAAAAATAATGAGGGAACATTTTTACAAAATCAAATAATTTTACAAAAGTGCTTTTTTCAATTTTCATTGGTGTATGTTCACCGTTAAAAACTATGCAGTGCTCATTGTAATAAACGTAAGGGGAATATTGAAAGCACCACTTAGAATTATTAAGAGTTAAAGGAATAACTCTGTGATTCTGTCTTGCAGGATGATTAACTCTGCCGGCATAACCCTCATTTTCAATACACAATGCACATTTAGGATATGAAGATGCTTTTACGTTTTTAGCTGCGGCAATAGCTTTCGGATCTTTTTCAGGTTTAGATAAATTGATTGTAATATCTAAATTTCCATATTCGCATTGGTATTTCCAATTTTTATTCTTTTCAATTCTTGATTTCCTTATATAATTTGTTTTTGTTGAAAAATTGTAGTAGAAGTTAGTTGCTTCTTCTGGTGATTTTTCATACTTTTCAAAAAAAGTTGAAATAACCTGCCCTGGTCTTGGAGTGATACAGTTCATAATTTTTGTGTCGAACAAGTCTCTGTAAGTAACGGAATCTTCTATTATATTTAGTTTTACTGCTGCATCAAGCAAGTTTCCTAATATTTCATCTAAAGTTAAATTATATTCTACATCAGGATCGCTGAAATCTTCTTTACCAAAAACTTCCAACAACATATTTGTAGAATAAATTCTTTCACATTCAGGAATTAAATTATTATCAATTCCATATTGTACAAGTCTTTTTATATTTTCATCTATAACTACATTAATCATAATACTTTAATTCCTCCATATTTTCTAATCTTTAAAACATGACATGTGTTTTCACCTAATAATTTTTCCATTTGCTCCTTGTAAGTTGAAACATATTCATTTTTTACAAATGCCTGTATTGTTCCGGCAAAACCACCACCATGTACGCGACAAACACCGTTGTCTTTTAATACAAGTTCGCTAACCGCCAATGCAACTGAAACAGGCTGATTTTTATAATCTTTTCCTGAATAAATATTCTGTAAATATTTATAAGATGAATTACCTGATTCTTTAACTAAATTAAGAAAGTTTGTGAAGTCATTATTTTTTAATGCATCAACTTCTTTCTGAACTCTGGCATTTTCACCGAAGAAGTGAATTGCTCTTAATAACCCACGATTGCTAACAGCAGAGTAGAGTTCAGGAATTTTATCATAAAAATCATCTGCAGGTATTTCATTTAAAAATTCTTTGTTAAAATACTGGGCAACCTCTTTCATTTCAGCAGGAATGGCAGCATAATCATCTGTTAAATCTGCATGTGAGGCTTTGGTGTCTGTGATGCAAAGACTATAGCCTTCTTTTTCAACATCAAAGTCGACTTTTTCGACTATTGGTGAGTCAGGATTTTTAAAATTAATATGTACAAAACCCCCTACGGAACAAGCCATTTGGTCCATTAAGCCGCAAGGTTTTCCAAAGAAAACATTTTCTGCATATTGTCCGATTTGAGCAATTTCAGTGGAAGATACTTCCATATTGTTATACATACCTGAAATAATGGTTCCGATAATTGCTTCAAAAGCTGCTGAAGATGAAAGACCGGCACCGTTTATTACATCGCTTGTAATATAAGCTTTAAAAGGTCCTATTTTATAGCCTTCTTTTTTCATTCCTGCAAGAACTCCTTTAATTAAAGAAGAAGTAGTGCCAAAATCTTTTTCGTTTACATTCAAGTCTTCTACAGAAACTGAAATTGGGTCATAACCTTCAGATATAAGTTCTATAGTGTTTTCGGTAGTTTTTCCAACAATGGCTATTGCATCTAAATTAATTGAAGCTGCAAGAACCATACCATGCTGATGGTCTGTATGATTGCCACCAACTTCAGTTCTGCCGGGAGCACTGTAAATTTCAACATCTTCATCGTCGAAAAATTTTTCGTATTTACTTAATGCATTAATATAACGATTTTTCTGATAATCAATCATTTCAGAATCGTCATAGTATATATCTGCTAAAGTAGAGTTGAATTTGTTATTTAATATTTGTTTCTTTAATTCGTCTATTTTCATAAAATACCTCCAAAATATGTAGTGAAACCGTAACAAATAATTAGTTGAAAACTTTTAAATTTCTTCTGTTAAGGTAAATATAAAATTATTTTACTAAAAAATCAACAAAGTTTACTAAAATAAAAAATCTTTGTGAAAAAGTAATAAATATAATAAAAGGAAATTAGTATAAATGTACGTATAAAATCGTTATTTTTTTGTGGTAAACTTTTAGTAAAATTTAGTAAAAAAATTATTGAAAAAAGTAAATAGGTTTTGTAATATATAAGTATTGAAAAAAAGCTATTTATTAGGCAACTTAGGATAGTTACTAATTAACGGTTTGAGTAAATAGAATAATGAAAATTTCATAATGCAAGTTAGATAATGAAATACATATTAGATACATAATTTTGGAGGTAAAAAATGGCTACGATTAAAGATATTGCCAAAATGGCAAATGTGAGCATGGCAACAGTTTCAAGAATTTTAAATAATGACAGCAGTCTTAGTACATCTTTAGAAACAAAAATGCGGGTAATGGAGGCTGCAAAAAAACTAAATTATAAAAAAACAGGTAGAAGTAAGAAAAGTAATTTTACTTTGGGGATTGTACAGTGGTTTTCAGCAGAACAGGAGATGCAGGATTCATATTATCTTTCTGTGAGAAATGGAATTGAAGATTTTTGTCTTAAAAACTCAATACAAATTATAAGAGTATTTAAAAGTGACGAGAACTATATTGAAAATTTAAATGACGTAGATGGAATAATCTGCATTGGAAAATTTAGTAAAAAAGATATAAAGTCTATTACTAAAATCACGTCAAACACAGTATTTTTGGATATGGAAATGCCTGACTACAATGTGACAACTTTTTCCATGGACTTCAAAGATGCAATTTACAAGGGAATGGATTATCTTTTATCTTTAGGTCATAAAAAAATAGGCTTCCTTGCAGGAGTAGAAGTGTTAGATGAAAATGAGATTGTAGAAGATGAGAGATTAAATGCTTATGTGTCATTTTGCAGGGAAAATGAAATGGACTGTGATACTTTCTTAAGACAGGGTAACTACAGTATCGAATCAGGTTATGAAATGATGAAGAATTTGATAGATTCAGATGAAATACCCACAGCTGTTGTTTGTGCAAGTGACTACATTGCTTTTGGCGCAATGAAGGCAATTAATGAAAAAGGACTAAAGATGCCAGAGGATATATCTATTGTTGGATTTGATGATGCCAGTATTTGTAACTACACAACACCTTCACTTACAACGTTACATGCACCGGCTTATGATATGGGACAATATGGTGTTAATTTCTTATATGGAGCCTCAAATTTGAGTATTTCAACTGCGGTTAAGGTAAAAATGCCTTGTACACTGGTTGAAAGAGAATCCTGTTTTAAATTATAATTTGAATTGTAATAGATAAAAAAATGTGTTATTATATCTTCAAGGTAAACATTTGTTCTATTAATGAACGAAGTGAAAAAGGGAGACAGATAATGATTTCATACATAAAAGGTGTTGTTGATTCGGTTGAATTGGACAGAGTTGTTATTGAAAATAATCAGATAGGATATAATATTCTAATGCCGGTAACGGCACTTGAAACATTAGGTATAGGAGAAGAAGTCAAGATTTACACATACTTTAATGTACGTGAAGACGCAATGCAGTTGTTTGGCTTTTTTTCTAAAGAAGAATTAGAATTATTTAAAAAATTAATAAGTGTAAGTGGTGTTGGTCCAAAGGGCGGCCTTGCCATTGTTTCTGCATTGCCTGGAGAACAACTTCAAATGGCAATAATTTCAGGTGATGCCAAGGCAATTTCAAAAGCACAGGGAATAGGTGCCAAAACTGCTCAGCGAATTATTATAGAATTAAAAGATAAGATAGATTTGGAAGATATGATTCATACATCAGGAAATGATGATATTTCAAACAGTGTCCAGTCAGACGCAGTTGACGCATTAGTAGCGCTTGGTTATTCTAAGGGCGATGCTTTCAGCGCAGTTAAGAAGATAGAAATTACTGAAAGCATGGATGTTGAGGAAGTATTGAAAAAGGCATTGAAGAATATAATATAACTTTTATAATATGAAGGAAAGATAAATGGCGAAAAGAATTATTCAAACAGAAGCAGCATCCGAGGATGTTGTAATAGAAAAAGGTCTTAGACCATCTTCTCTTGATCAATATGTTGGTCAGGAGAAAGCAAAAAATAATTTGAAAATTTTTATAGAAGCAGCAAAATCGCGAAATGAACCGTTAGATCATGTATTGTTTTATGGACCACCGGGACTAGGAAAAACAACCTTGTCAACTATAATTGCAAATGAAATGGGCGTTAATATTAAGATTACTTCAGGACCGGCAATTGAAAAGCCGGGAGAGATGGCTGCCATACTTAATAATTTATCGGAAAATGATATTTTGTTTATAGATGAAATTCACAGATTAAACAGACAGGTAGAAGAGGTTTTGTATCCGGCCATGGAAGACTATTCAATTGACATTATGATTGGTAAAGGTCAGGGGGCCAGATCTATTAGACTTGATTTGCCTAAGTTTACTTTGGTTGGGGCAACAACAAGAGCAGGACTATTAACAGCCCCTCTTAGAGACAGATTTGGTGTTATTAATAAGCTGGAGTTTTATACAATAGATGAATTAAAGCAGATTATTATAAGGTCTGCTGGCTTACTTAATGTTGAAATTGATGAACAGGGAGCTGTTGAAATGGCTAGACGTTCAAGAGGAACACCACGTCTTGCAAACCGCTTGTTAAAAAGGGTAAGGGATTTTGCTCAGGTTAAATACGACGGTAAGATTACATATGAAGTGGCAAATGATGCTTTGAACCTTTTAGAAGTTGACAAGTTAGGTCTTGATAAAGGTGATAGAAGCATACTGGAAACCATAATTTACAAGTTCGCAGGCGGACCTGTGGGACTTGATACTTTAGCGGCTGCTTTAGGCGAGGATGCAGGCACTTTAGAAGATGTTTATGAACCATATTTAATTCAAAACGGATTTATTCAAAGGACACCGAGAGGCAGAGTGGTAACAGACTTTGCTTATACACATATAGGTGTTGAAAAAAACGTTTAAAAATGGTAATATAAAAGAGATGAAATTTTTTAGGAGGGTGTATAAAATGAGAAAGAATTTTTTCAAAAAGATCTCTGCCGTTGCATTATCTTTAACAATGGTAGTAGGAATGGTCGGTACAGTACCAGCCGCAGTTAAAACAGGTACAGATATCTCTAACGGAGTTAAGTGGCAGGCATTTTCAATTCACACTAGAGAAGATGGTGGAAAATGGGAAGATGAATTAAAGAAAGATGGTCAGGTTTACAACAACCAGAAGAACGCTTTCAAGAGCTATGGCGAAAATGCTAAGCTTGCTGCAGCTTCAACAAACGGAGATGCATTACTTAACATTACAAGTACAGGTTATAGTGCTCAGTGGACACCAATGGGAACTGTAGCACAGAGCAACCCTTGGGGTGTTACATTAAAGAAAATCCTTAACATTGATAGAGGACGTACTTACACAATTTCATTTAAGATTAAGTCAACATTAAAGAATGAAATTAAACAGACAAAGAAACGTAAAGATGGAACAGGATACAATGTAGGAACAGGTAAGATGAACTACATTAAGCATGTTCATTTAAAAGCTTACAGAAATAACACAAAGGACGGAGATCCAGCAGTAAATCTTTATGCTGTTAAGGCTACATATAAGGGAGCAAATGTTCTTTCAAACACAAAAGATTTCAAGAACATGATTAAATTAGATAGCAGAAATGATGATTATGTTACAGTCACAACTAAGGTTACAGTGCCTGGCGATACAATTAAGTATAAGCAGAAGACAATGGGCGTTATGTTAGCTATGGGTGCTTTCTTAAAAGAATTCCCAGATGAAAACGACATGAGCGGTCAGGTTGAAATTAAAGACTTTAAGGTAGTCGCAGGAAATCCAGTTGCAACATCAAAGGCTCCAAAACTTAAGACAAAGAAAGCTAAGAAAGCTTACATTAAGGCTACAGCTAAGAAAGTAAAAGGTGCTAAGTCATACGAATTCCAGTATTCAACAAAGAAGAACTTTAGTTCAAAGACAAAAGTTACTTCAAAGAAGAACACTGTTAAATTAACAGGTAAGAAGATTAAATCAAAGAAGAAGATTTATGTTAGAACAAGAGTTAAAACAAGTGCTGGATACACAGTATGGTCAAAGGCAAAGAGCATTAAGGTTAAATAATTAAAGTGATAAATTACATACTTCTTTTAATTTAAAAGATTTTGTGATATTATAATCAATGATTTTAGTACAAGGAGATAATTATGTCATCAAAGAACTACGTGGATGTTATTATTGATGGGAAGATTTACAATATAGGTGGATTTGAGAGTGAAGCGTATCTACAGAAGGTTGCTACATATATCAATAATATGATACAGGACTTTAAACAGAATGAAAGCTATCGTATGCAGAATATGGATATGCAGAGAATACTTCTTGAAATTAACATAGCAAATGATTATTTTAAAGCAAAAAAACAGGCAGACATGCTTGAGGGTGATTTAGAACTAAAGGAAAAAGAAGTATACGATTTAAAACATGAGTTGATAGTTTCAGATTCGAAAGCTGAGACAGCAACTAAAGAATTAGATGAAGCTCTTGAAAAAATTAAGAATCTCGAAAAAGAGATTGTTAAACTTCAGACAGAACTTGAAAAGTAAATTAAACGATCAGGCTTCGGCCTGGTCGTTTCTTACTAATAAAACAGTTATAGGAGAAATTTATGTTAGTTGAGTTACTTGCACCGGGTGGAAATTATGAAAGCGTTATAGCAGCCATAAATGCCGGAGCTGACGCAGTATATACCGGTGGAGAATTATTTGGAGCAAGAGCTAATGCAAATAATTTATCGGAGGATGAATTAATAAGTGCAATACAGTATGCACATTTATTTAATAGAAAGATTTATTTAACAGTTAATACTTTAGTAAAAGATAATGAAATAAAAGAAAAACTATATAATTATTTACTTCCACTGTATACTAATGGGTTGGATGCCGTTATTGTACAGGACATGGGAGTATTATTGTTTATAAAAGAAAATTTTCCAGGGATGCATATTCATGCAAGTACCCAGATGACAATTTTCGGTAATTTGACAGTTGAATATCTGAAAAAACTTGGCGTGTCACGAATTGTCACACCAAGAGAACTTTCTTTAAATGAAATATCATATATACATCAAAAGACAAATCTCGAAATCGAAAGTTTTGTTCATGGAGCTTTATGTTATTGTTATTCAGGCCAGTGTTTCCTAAGTAGTTTTATAGGTGGTCGTAGCGGAAACAGAGGCCAATGTGCCCAGCCTTGCAGAATGGAGTATGATGTTACATTAAACGGAAAAGTATTAAATAAAAAGAATGAAAAATATGTACTTAGTCCAAAAGATATTTGTACATTAAAAATTCTGCCGGAAGTAATAGAAAGTGGTGTGTATTCACTGAAAGTAGAAGGCAGAATGAAGAAACCTGAGTATGTTGCGGGAGTGGTAAGTATTTACAGAAAATATGTAGATTTATATTTGAAGACTCAGGAAAATTCCCAAATACAATATAAAGTAGAACAATCAGATTTACAGAAATTATGGGATTTATTTAACAGGAATGGTTTTAATGAAAGTTATTTTAAACAACATAATGGAAGAAACATGATTTCTTTAAAGAAGCCATCCTTTAGATTAGAAAATACAGAATATATTAGTTATATTAGAGAAAAATATTTAAAAGAAAGAAAAAAATATCTATTAGATGCGACTGTAGTAATAAAGGAAAACTATCCTATAGAAATTAGTACAACAATTAATCATAAGAAGGTTGTAGCACAAGGACAGGTACCGTTTATTGCTGAAAATAAGCCGATAACTAAAGAAACAGTTATTAAACAATTAAGTAAACTCGGAAACACAGATTTTAAATTCAGGAGTTTATCAATAAATATAGATGAAAATTTATTCGTACCTGTTGGAGCATTGAATAATTTAAGACGTGATTTCATTGAAAAAACATACAATGAAATTATAGTTAAATATAATAGAACCATAGAGGAAACGGAAGGAAAGAATATATTATTTGAACGTAAAGATTCGTCAGAAATTAATAATTATAATAATAATGATGGGAAATATAATTTTGTAGCAATGGTTTCTAACAAGAAACAATTAAATGCCGTTTTATCATTTAAAGAAATTTCAAAAGTATATTTGGAAGAGTTTTTGTTTTCTAATGACATAAGTGATATAATTGAGCAATGCAGGCGCGTAAAAAAAGAAGTATATTTGGCAATGCCGTATGTTTTTAGAAAACAGGACGTTAAAAAGTTTAATGCTAAATTTGGTGAAGCATTAAAAAATTTTGACGGATTTTTAATAAGAAATATAGAGGAATATTTCTATTTGAAAGAAAAAAAGATGGAAACTCTTTATGTTTTTGATTATAATGTTTATGCGTATAACAGTATTTCGAAAAAATATTATTGTGATGATCACATAACAACTACAAGCCCGTTAGAACTTAATTATGCAGAATTAAGAGAGCGCGGTTGTGGGGGTGAGAATTTTGTTGCTTATGGTTATATACCTACAATGATTTCTGCCAACTGTTGCTTAAAAACAGTAGACAATTGTAGAAAGAGCAATGATATATATGGAATTAAAGACAGATTAAATAATATATTTAATATAAAGTGTGTATGCGATTACTGTTATAATTTAATGTATAATTGCAAACCTTTATCTTTGTTAGGATATAGGGATAATATTAACAAATTAAGTCCTCAGACAATCAGATTGAATTTTACAATTGAATCTCAGGATGAAGTGAAAAATATAGCTAAAGATTATATTGATTCATTTTTATATAATAAGAATATCATTGATAAAACAGATTCAACTAGGGGACATTTTAAAAGAGGAGTTCTGTAGAGTAATATGGAGATTGAAAAATGAGTACATTTTTAATTATTGTGACAAAATACCTTTTTATTTTACTTATGTTTTTTTACGTATGGGAATGCTTTAGTGCACTTAGATGTAAGAATCCATACAAGGCGTCAGGTATTTTTCAAAGACAAAATGGAATAATATTTCTAACGTATTTTTTGGGAATTGCGACAATTTACATGAACCAACAGGATACTACGGAAATAGGAGTAATAATATTAGGAGGTGCACAACTTTGTTATTTGATAGTTGTGCTTGGAATTTTTCCAATCATTTATCCTAATATTAATAAGGCAATTTTAAGTAATATGTGCATGTTATTGACAATCGGTTTTATTATGTTAGCAAGATTGAAGTTTGCCAATAGCATAAGACAGTTTGTAATCGTAGCTGTGGTAACGATGCTGTCACTAATTGTGCCTTATTTAATGAGCAAATATGAATTATGGAAATCATTTACATGGATTTATTGTTTTGTAGGGATAGCCTTACTGGCATTGGTTTTAGCTGTAGGTAAAACAGATAATGGAGCTAAGCTTGCAATACCAATTGGAAAATTCTTTACTTTCCAACCATCAGAATTTGTGAAAATAATTTTTGTTTTCTTTATTGCAGGCTTGTTAAGTAAATCAACAAGTTTTAAAAACGTAGTTTTATCAGCCATAATGGCTGGTATCCATGTGTTATTGCTAGTAGCCTCAAGAGATTTAGGTAGTGCATTAATATTCTTTATGATTTATGTTTTTATGATTTATGTTGGCACAAGAAAAGTAGGCTATATTTTCATCTGCTTTGCAGGACTTTCCATTGCCTCAGTTTTCGCATACAAGGTTTTTGCTCATGTTAGAGTAAGAGTGAGCGTTTGGCTTAATCCTTGGGCTGATCCCGGAGATACAGGATTTCAGGTAACACAGTCTTTGTTTGCGCTGGGTAATGGTGGCTTAACTGGTACAGGATTATATCAGGGCAGACCAAAAGATGTACCGGTTGTAGATCAGGATTTTATTTTCTCAGCTATTGGTGAAGAGCTTGGTGCAATATTTGCAATACTTTTACTTTTGTTATGTTTAACATGTTTTGTTGCCTTTTTAAATACAGCTATGCAGCAAATAAGTTTATTTAACAAGTTGGTATGTATTGGTTTAGGAATGCAGTATGCAGTACAGATTATCGTTACAGTTGGCGGGGCAATTAACATGATTCCATCAACAGGTGTTACATTCCCATTATTAAGTTATGGTGGAAGTTCGATTCTAAGTACGCTGATTGTATTTGCAATTATTCAAGGGTTGGCAATTGTGGGAACGGCGCAAAAGTCCACAAGAAGAAGAGTAACAGAAAAAGGAGCAAGACATGTCAAGGAAAGAAGAACGCAGGAAATCCAAGGCCTCGATAGAACGCAGGAAATCAAAATACGCTAAAATAGAAAGAAAAAAACTTAATAGACAGGCAATGGTTACAACTGTAGTAATTTCCCTTATTTTTGTATTTATGATAGGTTTTTATGCTAATTTTGTTGTTAATCAAAGTCCAAAGATTATTAATAATACATATAACAGACGAATTGATGGAAGTGCATCTAAAGTAGTGCGAGGCACTATTTACAGTAAAAGTAAAAAAAGACTTGCTTATACTGATACGAAAGGGACAGAGACAGATTTGTCTGACGATGAAAGAAAATATCCATACGGTAAGATTTTTTCTCATGCAATAGGAATAACCACACATGGAAAGTATGGTTTGGAAAAAATGTGCAATTATGATTTATTGTCATCTCAGACTTCAGCAGTGCAGAAGATTATTGATGATTTCTCTGACACAGAAGAGCGGGGATGTGATGTATATACAACTTTAAGTGTTAGCACACAAAAAGCTGCATATAATAGTCTTTCAGGGTATAAAGGAGCAGTTTTTGTAATAGATCCTAATACAGGAGAAATTAGAGCAATGGTTTCAAGACCATCTTATGATCCTGAAAGTATAGATGATATATGGGATAAGATCACATCTGATTCAAGTGACTCACGATTAGTAAACAGAGCCACACAGGGTAAATATATACCGGGTTCGATTTTTAAAATTATTACTACATTAGAATACATGAAAGAAAATAAGAATTATTCTGATTTTTCTTATAATTGTAATGGTAAGGCAAACTTTAATAATTTTTCAATTAAATGTTTTGACGGAACAGCCCATTATAGTGAAGATTTAACACACGCTTTTGCATATTCATGTAACAGCGCATTTTCAACAATTGGTAATGAACTTAATGTGTCAAAGTTTAGAAAGACAGCAGAGAAGTTATTGTTTAATCAGGAATTGCCATTGGATATGGATTATAACGAAAGTGTTTTTCCACTAACAAAGAAGTCTTCACAGTTTGATATTACACAGACAAGTATAGGCCAGGGTAAAACAACGGTATCACCGGCTCATATGGCAATGATTGCGTCAGCTATTGCAAATAATGGTGTTTTAATGAAACCTTATATTGTAGACCACGTACAAAACAGTAATGGAACTGTGGTTAAATCCACAGAGCAAACAGAATATAAGCGTTTGATGAAAAAGGCACAGGCAAAGCAGTTACAGGAATATATGAGAGCTGTTTGTGAATACGGTACAGGTAAAGTGATGGCTTATTCAGATTATACGGCTTACGGTAAAACAGGTACTGCAGAAGTTGACAAAAAAGACAATGTTAATTCATGGTTTGTAGGCTATGCAAAGAAAGGCAAAAAGAAAGTTGCAATTGCAGTAGTTTTAGAAAATATGCCGGAAGGAAGCAACTCTGCAGTAAATTGTGCAAAAGAAGTATTTGATGAATATTTTAATTAGATGAAATATTGCAATGATATCTCTATTACTGTATACTAAAAGTAATTTAACACACTACAAAACAGGAGGACAACCTATGGAAAAGGCGGTCAGTTGTGGCGGTGTGGTTATATATAGAAATAAAATATTACTTTTATACAAAAATTTTCGGAATAGGTATGAAGGATGGGTTCTTCCAAAAGGAACAGTTGAACCAGGAGAAACTCATGAAGAAACTGCCTTACGTGAGGTGAAAGAAGAAACCGGCGTAAGTGCAAAAATTAATGAGTATGTGGGAAAAAGCGAATATACATTTAATATTCCTGGAGATATTGTTGAAAAAGAGGTGCATTGGTACCTAATGTCTTCTAATAGCTTTTATAGTAAACCACAGCGCGAAGAATATTTTTACGATTCTGGATATTATAAGTATATTGAAGCGTATCATTTGTTGAAATTTCCAAATGAAAGAATGATACTCAAGAAAGCTTATAAGCAATATTTAGAATTAAATAAGAAAAAGAACAAAAGATAAGACAGGACAGATCCTGTCTTATCTTTTATATGAAAGTGTGATAATAAATGAACAAAATAAATTATCAAAAAGAACTTGAAAAGACAATAGAGAATAATATTAACGAAAATAAAACTCCAAGGTTACTTCTTCATGCCTGCTGCGCACCCTGCAGTAGTTATGTGTTAGAATATTTGTCTAAATATTTTGAGATAGATGTGTTGTTTTATAATCCTAATATTTCAACAACAGAGGAATATAATCATAGAGCAGAAGAGTTAATCAGATTTATAAATGAAATGGAATTTCAACATAGTGTAAAACCCATTATTGCTAATTATGATTCTAAAGAATTTTATGAATATGTAAAAGGATATGAAAAAGCAAAAGAAGGTGGCGAAAGATGCTTTAAATGCTATAGGTTAAGATTGGAATTTTCCGGAAAGTATGCAAAGGATAACGGGTACGACTTTTTTACAACAACTCTGTCAATTAGTCCCCTTAAAAACGCACAGAAATTAAATGAAATTGGAAAAGAAATATCTGAAAAGTATAATATAGATTATTTATTTTCTGATTTTAAAAAGAAAAACGGTTATAAGAGATCTATTGAGTTGTCAAAAGAACATAATTTGTATAGACAAAATTTTTGTGGTTGTGTATTCTCTAAAAGGGATGAATGAAATTAGTATAATATATAGATAAAATATATATTTGAAAGATAGAATATTATATGATATATTCTAGGCTGTAAATATTATATTTTCAAAACAGAAAGGAATTAAAATATGATATGTCCAAATTGTGGATGTGAGTGTGATGATAATGCTATGTTTTGCAGAAAATGTGGTACAAAAATCAATGGCTTTCATAATGATATTACACAAACATCAATAGATAAAATAGATAAGACAGAAGAAGATATTTTTGCCGGTATTAAAATAGAGTCAGGCAGAGAAGGTTATAGTGAAAACGAAAATAAGAAGAGTAGTTATAAAATACAGAAGTTAGATGATGAGGTTGAAGAGGATTTAGAGGAATTTGATGACTCTTACATATCCAGCTCTAAAGAGCATAATTACAAAAGTGCTTCACATAATTACTCAAGTAGCAATAAAGTTAAAAAGAACACAACAAAAAAGAATATTTCAAAGAAAAAGGCACCTAAGAAGAAAATGTCAAAGAAGAAGGTGCTTGGTTTAATTGTTTTGGTAATTGTACTAATGGCAGCTACATCTGTGGGAACATTAGCTGTCAAGAAATCAATTATGACAGGTAAGTTTGACAAATATTATAATATTGGTGAAAAATATTACAAAGAAGAAAATTATGAGTATGCCAAGTCTCAGTATATTTTAGCTTCAAGTAATGCTTTTACAAAAGAACAGAAAATTAAAGCCTATGAAAAGGTTTGTCAGGTAGACGAAATTCTTGGGAAATATGATGAAGAAGAAATGAAATATCTTGAATATTTAATTGACGTTGATAATCAGAATATTGACTATTATAAGAAACTGATTGTTCTTTATCAGAATAATGACATGGATTCGAACATCAAAACATTAGTTAATTCTGCACCTGCAAATTTAAGAAAAGAGTTGGAGAATTTTGATGGCACAGTTCCATCAGCCAGCGTAAAGGCAGGAACTTATGATAAACCAATAGAAGTGAAACTAAGTGCCAGTGATGATGTAAAGATTTACTATACAACAGATGGTTCAGATCCAAGTGACAGTGTTTCAAGAAAAAAATATTCAGGTACAATTTCTTTTGCAACAGAAGGAACATATACTTTAAGAGCATATTCTGTTGACAAAAATAAAAAGAAAAGCAAAGAAGCAGCCTACAAGTATATATTAGAATTTAAGAAAATAAATGAGCCTACAGTAGATTTGAAGAGTGGTGAATACTCGACTCAGGAGAAGATTACCGTAACTGCTGATAGTGGTTGTAGTATATACTATACAACAGACGGTACAACTCCAACAAAGAAAAGTCAGTTGTATACAGAACCAATTAAAATTCCAAAAAAGAATTCTATTTACTATTTTGTTGCAATAGATAATCAGGGTATAACAAGCTCAGTTGTTACAAGAGCATATAATTATGTACCTAAGAGAATATCATACAGTCAGGCATCTAACAGCCTTACAGATTATCTTGTTTCAAATGGTGAATTTGAAAATAATTATGGCGAATTTGAAAATGGCGATGTAGGTTATTTGGAATATAAAAAGATAACTGAAATTTCTTCAGAAGAATATTATATTATTAATTGTGAAATTGAGGACAAGGATGGAAAGAGTGTGTCTTCACAGTCATATGCAGTATCCTGCGAATCAGGTACCGTGTATGGAGTAAAGTATAATGGTGGTTCTTACAGTTTGGATTAATTTAAAGATATTACATTGTTTTCAATAATTGTTCAAATATGCAGAGAAAAATTAGCAAGAATAATAAAAAAACAGTTACTATAAAAAGTCAAAATAAAAGAAACTAAAAAAAGTCAATTTCTATGTAAGTAGCAATACAATTAAAACTGTTGAATATAGTTAATTGTATTATGATTTACAGTAGAAATTGGCTTTTTTGCATCAATGTATAACCTGAGTGCGTGTTATCATATAACTATTGTTTTATTACACCAGGGTGCTTTCTTAGTGGAACATTTTTCTTTTCACGCGAGTGTACATCCCTAGTGGAACGTTTCTTATTACATAAAAAAACACCACATTATGTGGTGTTAATCAATGCGGATAGTGGGACTTGAACCCACACGCTTTATGGGCGTCAGATTTTGAGTCTGATGCGTCTGCCATTCCGCCATATCCGCAAGCAATAAAAATCTTATCATTTTGTTGTATAAATGTCAATAAAAATGTATAATTGATTTCAGAAAAATTTTTAATTATCTTAAAAAAGAAAAATGAGCTTTGAATTGAATAAAAACAAAATGAGCAATTGGATTTTAAATAAAAAAGTACAAAATGAGCGAATAAATGTAAGATGAAACGAGGGTAAATATGAATTGCGAAGTGTTTCAGGAGAAAATAAATGATTTTATTTTTGATAGAATTGAATATTCAGAAGATTTAGAAGATTTTCTCAGTCATGCAAAAGAATGCAAAGATTGTATGGAAGAATTACAATTGTATTATACTATACATAGAGGTTTGGAAGATGTGCCGGCTCCTTTTGAGGGTGAGGAGACGAAGAAGGCAGAGGAAGAATTGCAGGATTTAATTGAATACTATGATGAATATTTGCAAAGGCAAAAGTCCTATAAAAAAGCTGCACGAATTTCAATTATTGCCATTTTAGCAATTGTTCTTTCCATAATTTCCTATGTTATAGTGAAAATTATTTTATTTTAACAAATATTATTTAAAACGAGGTAGACATGAATAAATTATTATTAATTGACGGACACAGCATATTAAACAGGGCTTTTTATGGAGTTCCTTTATTTGGAAATACAAAAGGAGTACATACTAATGCAGTATTCGGCTTCCTTAATATGATGTTTAAATTTATAGATGACGAGCAGCCAACTCATTTTGCAGTTGCATTTGATGTTCATCAGCCAACGTTCAGACATGAAATGTTTAAGGAGTATAAAGGAACAAGAAAACCTATGTTACCTGAATTAAGGGAGCAGGTTCCAATTATCAAGGATTTGCTAAAGAAAATGAATATTACGGTAATTGAACTTCCAGGTTATGAAGCAGATGATGTAATAGGAACTATGTGTAAAGAAGGGGAAAAAGAAGGTATGGATGTGTGCATTTATTCCGGTGACAGGGATTTATTGCAGCTTGCATCTGAAAAAATAACTGTTTGTATTCCTAAAACTAAAAAAGGTCAAACAACAATTGAACGATATAATACAGAAGACGTAAAGGCTTTATATAAGGTAACACCTTTTGAATTTATTGACGTAAAGGCTTTAATGGGGGATTCTTCTGACAACATACCGGGTGTGCCGGGAATTGGAGAAAAGGGAGCTACTGCCATTATTTCCCAGTTTGGTTCAATTGAAAATGCATTAGAACACGCAGATGAAATTTCAAACACAAGAAACAGAAATGCCTTAATTAATAATTTCCAATTGGCAAAAATGAGTAAAGTTTTGGCAACAATTAATATTGAATCACCTGTAGGTGTTAAACCGTCAGAGTGTGTTTTTGGAGATATTTATACAGAAGAAGCTTTAGACATCATAAAAGAACTTGAATTAAAGAGTATGATATCAAGATTTTCTAATGTTTCAGCATCAATGGACATAGAGGAGAATTTTAAATTAGTTAATGATTACGTTGAAGCAGAAGAAATTTTTAACGAATGTATAAATAACAGTGAGCAGGTAGGCTTATTTATATTAAATGAAACTGATATTTTCGGTATAGGTTTATGTTTAAGTGAAGAAAAAATATATTATATACCGGTAGTAGGATTTATTACAAAAGAATATATCAAAGATAAGTTAAAAGAAATGGTTGATAAAACAAAGATTTACACAACTGATATAAAAGAGAACAATAATCTTTTTGAAACATCATTAGTTGATGAAAAATATGTAAATCTTGAAGATTTAGGTTTAATGCAATATTTAATTAATCCAAATGGTCATTCTTATAATTATGATGATGTTGCAAGGGACTATCTTTCAATGACAGTTCCAACTTATGAGGAAATTTTTCCAAAGACAAAAAAGAAGGAAACACCATCTATTGAAATAGTTGAAAATCAAATGAGATATGCCTGCTATAACGCATTTATTTTCTATAAAGGTTTTCAGCCTGTTCAGGAGAAATTAAAAGAATTGGAAATGGAGGCTGTATACAATAACATCGAGAAACCTTTATCAATTGCTTTATTTAACATGGAGAACATTGGTATAAAAGTTGATGGTGAGGCCTTAAAGAAATATGGCGATGAACTTGGTATCAAAATTGCTGATTTAGAAAAGAAAATCTACGAAAGTGCCGGTCACGAATTTAACATTAATTCACCAAAACAGCTAGGTGAAATACTTTTTGGAGAAATGGGATTACCAGGTGGTAAGAAAACAAAAACAGGTTATTCCACATCAGCTTCTGTTTTGGAAAAATTAGAACCGGATTATCCATTTGTTAAAGATGTATTGGAGTATAGACAATTAACTAAGTTGAAATCTACTTACGCAGATGGATTAAGTGTTTTTATAAAAGATGACAGCAGAATATACGGAAAATTTAACCAGACAATTACTGCAACAGGAAGAATCAGCAGTACAGAACCTAATTTACAAAATATTCCTGTTAGAACAGAAATTGGCAGACAGCTAAGAAAAGTTTTTGTTCCAAAAGAAGGGTGCGTATTTGTAGATGCCGATTATTCTCAGATTGAACTTAGAATTTTAGCCCATATGTCAGGTGATGCTAATTTGATTAATGCCTATAAACATTCAAAAGATATACATGCTGCTACAGCTTCACTTGTTTTTGGTGTGCCAATTGAAGAAGTTACTAAAACACAAAGAAGTAATGCAAAAGCTGTAAACTTCGGAATTGTTTATGGCATAAGTTCTTTTGGATTAAGTCAGGATTTATCAATTAGCAAAAAAGAAGCACAGCAGTACATTAACAATTATTTTGAAAGTTATCCGGGCATTAAGCAGTTCTTAGATAATTCTGTAAACAGTGCAAAAGAAAAAGGTTATTCTGTTACAATGTTTGGCAGAAAAAGACCTATTCCTGAATTAAAAGAGTCTAATTTTATGAGAAGACAGTTTGGTGAAAGAGTAGCAATGAATGCTCCAATTCAGGGAACTGCTGCAGATATTATGAAAATTGCCATGATTAATGTGGACAAAGCCTTAAAAAATAACAATTTAGTATCAAGAATTGTTCTACAGGTTCACGATGAACTTTTAATCGAGGCAAAAAAGGAAGAAGTGGAACAGGTAAAAGATATTTTAATAAATGAAATGTCTCAGGCAGCAAATCTTGAAGTACCACTTCTTGTTGAAGCAGAAGTAGGAAATAATTGGGATGAAGCTCATTAAAATATAAAAGATAACGAAGGATATAAAAATGATTATTGGTGTAATGGGAGGCGTTGGCTCAGGTAAGTCAACAGTACTTAACTATTTGGAAAATAACTATGAGGCAAACATAATTGAAGCAGATAAGGTGGCAAAAGAGGTTATGCTTCCCGGAAATGATGTATACAATGAAATTGTGAAAACATTTCCTGAAGTCATAGTTGATAATAAGATTGATAGCAAAAAACTTGCGGAGATTGTTTTTAATGACAAGGAACAACTTGAAAAATTAAACAGTATTACCCACCCGGGAGCTGTTAAGGAAATTATCTCAAGAATTAAGTCATCCAAAAAAAGAATTATAGTTGTAGAGTCAGCAATTTTATTAGGTTCCGGAGTTGAACAATATTGTGACGAACTTTGGTTTGTTTTTTGTAACAGGGATACAAGAATTAAACGACTAATGCAGACAAGAGGTTACTCTAAAGAAAAGTGTATCAGTGTTATTGAAAGTCAGCCGGCAGATGAAGAATATAATAAAGGGGCAGATGAATTTATTGACAATTCATATTCAGAAGAAAACACAAGAGAACAGATTGATTTAATCCTTAATACAAGTGCCTGTATATAAATAGTTTGATTTATAATCTATTTATAGGTTGTTATATTATTTAACTAAAAAATAAAAAAATATATTGACTATAATATTAAAAAGAGTTAAGATGTGTAGCGTGCTACATATCGTAGCTCTTTTATTATGTTAAGGAGAATTTTTATGGAGGATTTAGGTCATCAGATTAAACGTATTGATAGGTTATTTAAATTGCGTATGGACCGCAATTTAGAAAAGAGTGGATTAACTAACAGTCAGATGCATGTATTAATGTATTTATTACATCATCCCGACCAGAAAGTAACACAGAAATGTTTGTGTCAGGAATTTGAAGTTAAGCATTCTACCATGTCAGGAATTTTAAATAGAATGGAGGACAAAAATTTAATTGACATTAAAATAGATGAGGATAACAAGAAATTCAAAAATATTTATGTTACGAAAGAAGCATACGGTATTAAGGAAAAGTTAGATTTATATAAATCTAAAACAGAAGAAATCCTGGTTAAGGGTTTCAGTGATGATGAAAAAAACAAATTGGAAAACTTTCTTGAAAGATTGTATGCCAATTTATTAGATGACAGTCAGCTTAACGAAGAAGATTTAAAATGTTTCCATAAAACAATTAGGAAGTAAATTTTTATATGAAGAATTTAAGTAGGAGGATAGATTAAAATGTTAAAGACATTAGGAAAACAGATTAAAGAATTTAAACTGGTATCCATTCTTACACCTATTGCCATGTTAGCAGAAGTAATTGTTGAAAACTTTATACCACTTTTGATGGCAACAATTATTGATTCAATTGGTTCAGGTGATTTAAACAGTATTTACAGAACAGCATGTATAATGGTTGTCCTTGCAATTGCAGGTTTAATTTCCGGATACCTTGGTGGTGTATTTGGAGCTAATGCTTCAGCCGGCTTCGCAAGAAACCTAAGAAAAGCAATGTTTGAAAACATACAGACTTTTAGCTTTTCTAATATTGATAAGTTCAGCACAGCAGGTTTGGTTACAAGACTTACAACTGATGTAACAAATATGCAGAATGCTTATCAGATGATACTTAGAATGGCTGTTAGAGCCCCATTTAGTTTGATTGTTGCCATGATTATGGCATTAACGGTATCCCCACAATTAGCATCTATATACTTAATTGCTGTTATTATTTTAGGTTGTATTTGTGCATTAATTATTAAGTTCGCTTTTAAATATTTTAATCAGGTATTTAAGAAATACGATGCCTTAAATGAAAGCGTTCAGGAAAATGTAACAGCCATGAGAGTTGTTAAGGCGTACGTTAGAGAGGACCATGAAAAGAAAAAATTTGGAAAAGCCAGCGAAGCTATTTACAAAATGTTTGTAAAAGCTGAAGGCATTGTTGCTTTAAACAATCCGGTAATGATGACAACAGTATATACATGTATATTGTTAATCAGCTGGGTTGGAGCACACATGATAGTGGCAAGTGGTAATAACGCAGCACTTGGTCTTACAACAGGTAACTTAACATCAATGCTTGCTTATTGTATGAACATTCTTATGAGTCTTATGATGTTATCAATGGTATTCGTAATGATTACAATGTCTATGGCAAGTGCAAAACGTATTGCAGAAGTGTTAAATGAAAAGCCTGACATTACAAATCCGGAAGACCCTGACTTTGATGTACCTGACGGAAGTATTGAATTTAAGAATGTAACATTTAGATATAACAGTAAAAGCGAAAAACCAATACTTGAAAATATTAATGTTAAAATTAAGTCAGGTGAAACAATAGGTATTATTGGTGGTACAGGTAGTGCTAAGTCAAGTTTGGTAAACTTAATCAGTAGATTATATGACATTGAAGAGCAGGCGGTAAAAGATGGTGAAGAACCAATCGAAAGTTACGTTAGCATTGGTGGAAAAGATGTTAGATCTTACGATTTGGAAACTGTAAGACAGGAAGTTAGTGTTGTGCTACAGAGCAATGTTTTATTTACAGGAAGTATTCTTGATAACCTTAGATGGGGAAATCCTGAGGCAACAGATGAAGAGTGTGTTAGAGCCTGTAAATTGGCATGTGCAGATGAATTTATTGAAAGAATGCCTGATAAATATAATACACATATTGAACAGGGAGGTACCAATGTTTCAGGTGGTCAAAAGCAGCGTCTATGTATTGCCAGAGCATTACTAAAGAATCCAAAGATTTTGATTTTGGATGACTCAACAAGTGCTGTTGATACAGTTACAGATGCAAAAATCAGAAAAGCTTTTAGGGAAGAAATTCCTGACACAACAAAAATTATTATTGCACAGAGAATTTCATCAGTTCAGGATGCAGACAGAATCATTGTTATGGACGATGGAAAAATAAACGAAATAGGCACACATGATTATCTAAAAGATAATAACGAAATTTATAGAGAAGTTTATTTACAGCAGACAAACGATAGTGGTGATTTTGACAAGAATGGAGGTGAAATGTAATGGCACAGGCAAAAACAGTTAAGGGTCCTGGAAAACATCAGATGGGACCTAGACAGAAAATTGATCATCCATTTAGAATAATGGGCCAGATATTAAAGTTTATGGGTAAGCATTATGCACCACATTTAATTATTGTTCTTATATGTATTGTTACAAACGTTTTGGCAAATGTTCAGGGAACATGGTTTATGAAGGCTTTAATAGACCAATACATTTTACCAATGATAACAAAAGGCAGTAATGACTTTGGACCACTTCTTGGTGCCATGGGTAGAGTTGGTGTTTTTTATGGTATTGGTATTATAGCAACCTTTGCACAGTCTGAAATAATGGTTTTCGTTACACAGGGAACATTAAAAGACTTAAGAATAGAAATGTTTAACCACATGCAGTCACTTCCAATTAAATATTTTGACACACATGCACATGGGGACATTATGTCAATGTATACAAATGATATTGATACATTAAGACAGATGGTAAGTCAGTCTTTGCCACAGATTATTAACAGTGTTATTACAGTAGTAAGTGTGATTATTGCCATGATTTCATTAAGCTTTCCACTTACAATACTTACAATTATTATGGTGGCTTTAATGATGTTTGTATCAAAGAAGCTTACAAGTCTTTCAGGCAGATTTTTCCTGGCACAGCAGAAGGACTTAGGTGCTGTAAATGGTTATATTGAAGAAATGATGGCAGGTCAGAAAGTTGTAAAAGTTTTCTGTCATGAAGATGAGGCAATAGAAGAATTTGATGAAATCAATAATAAGCTTTATCATTCAGCTAATAATGCAAATAAATTTGCAAATGTAATAGGACCTTGTAATGCACAGCTTGGTAACTTAAGTTATGTTTTATGTGCATGTTTTGGTGCTGTTATTGCAATTAACGGATTTATGGGCTTTACTTTATCTCCGGGAGCTTTGGTAAGTTTCCTGCAATATAATAAGCAGTTTGCCCAACCAATTAATCAGGTTACAATGCAGATGAACAGTATTGTTATGGCATTAGCAGGTGCTGATAGAATATTTAAACTTCTTACAGAAGAACCCGAAGTTGATGACGGTTATGTTACATTAGTACGTTGTAAAAAAGAAAACGGCGAAATCGTTGAATGTAAGGAACGTACAGGTATGTGGGCTTGGAAGCATTACCATAAGGAAGATAATACAACAACCTATAAGGAAATGAAGGGGGAAGTTGTATTTGATGGAGTTGATTTTGGATATAACGATGACAAGATTGTTTTACATGACGTTAAATTATATGCAAAACCTGGCCAGAAACTTGCTTTTGTAGGCTCAACAGGTGCTGGAAAAACAACTATTACAAACCTTATTAACAGATTCTATGACATACAGGATGGAAAAATCAGATATGATGGAATCAATATTAATAAAATCAAAAAAGATGATTTAAGACGTTCCCTTGGTATTGTTTTACAGGATACACATTTGTTTACAGGAACAATTATGGAAAACATCAGATACGGTAAGTTAGATGCAACTGATGAAGAAGTAATAGCTGCTGCAAAATTAGCTAATGCCGATAGTTTTATTAGAAGATTACCTGAAGGCTACAATACTTTAATTAAAGGTGATGGTGGAAACCTTTCACAAGGTCAAAGACAGTTACTTGCTATTGCAAGAGCAGCTGTTGCTAACCCACCTGCATTAATTTTAGATGAAGCTACATCAAGTATTGATACAAGAACTGAAAGAATTGTACAAGAGGGTATGGATGCCTTAATGGAAGGTCGTACAACATTTGTTATTGCCCACAGACTTTCAACCATAAAGAACAGTGATTGTATTATGGTACTTGAACAGGGAAGAATTATTGAACGTGGTAGTCACGATGAATTAATGGAACAAAAAGGAACATATTACAGACTTCAAACAGGAAGCTCAAAATAATATAGTTTTAAGGAACACTTGCATATATTAATATGTGAGTGTTCTTTTTAGGTTTGGATAGTTTTATGAGTATGAAAATTAACAAAATAAACATTGTTGTGTTAGTGATAGTTTTTGCTATTGGAAATGTATTAGTTTACAACAAAATACTTAGTAAATCCTTTACTATAGAAAAGAATATTGTAGAAAGTAATAAATTTAGGAATCCTTACATAAATGAAAAAGTCTTAAAGGAGTTAAAGGAAAATTCATTAAACAGTAATAGAGATTTTAGCGAATTTATAACAGCTAATTATTTACTGAATGATTATTCTTTGAGAAAAACGCAAGTAGATGGAAATAATATTAAAAGAATAAGCAAGCAATTTGTTTTTAATAACAAAGAGGAATATTATAAATTATTAAAAGCTTTCTCTGCAATATACAATGATTTAAAATATTTTCCGGTAGCAAAAGGCAGAAATACAAATTACTGGGTTGGCTATGAGAACGGCTTTGGTGAAAACAGAAATTTTATGGGAAAATATAAACATGAAGGTTGCGATATTATGGCAGAAAATAATGTATCAGGTTTTTATCCCATAATAAGTTCTACAGATGGAATTGTGGAAAATATAGGGTGGCTACCAAAAGGCGGCTACAGGGTAGGAATTAGAAGCACTAATGGCGGTTATTTTTATTATGCACACTTGTCCTGTTATTCAAATATAAAAAAAGGAGCTGTGGTAAAAGCCGGAACATTGCTGGGCTATATGGGTAATACCGGTTATGGAAGTATTGGCACAGAAGGCAAGTTCGATGTCCATTTGCATTTTGGCATATATATTAAAACTGATAATTATGAGGAATTAAGCGTAAATCCATATTATATTTTGAAATATTTGGAAAATTGTATACTTTATGCAAATTATTGAAAAGAAATGTCACAAAGCTTAAAAAATTAAATAAATGCCATAGTATGGTCATAAAACATTTGAATAATATGTTTATATATGCATAAAAATTTATATTAATTCAGTATGTGTCTTGATATAAATTAATATAAAGTGTAAAATACTATTAGTTTAAAAGAAAGAAGGTAATTTATAATGGAAAAATTAAATACTAATAATGCACCTGCAGCTATTGGACCATATTCACAGGCTGTAAAGACAGGAAATTTATTATTTACATCAGGTCAGATTGCACTTGATCCTGCAACAGGTGAAATTGTTGGAACAACAATTGAAGAACAGACAGAACAGGTTATGAAGAACCTTGGAGCTATTTTGAAAGAAGCTGGAGCAACTTATGAAAATGCTGTAAAGACTGTTTGCTTTTTAGATAACATGGATGATTTTGGAGCATTTAACGAAATTTATGGAGAGTATTTTACAGGAAAACCTGCAAGAAGTTGTGTTGCTGTAAAGACTTTACCAAAGAATGTTTTATGTGAAGTAGAAGTTATTGCAGAAATTTAATTTATAATTTTTGAAATTAAGGATATAGGAGAAAATTTTATATGAAGAAGGAAAACATGTTTAATGACACATTGGAGGTTTCAAGTTTTAATGGTGAAGGCTATTTACCATTAATCGATTTTGAAAGTTGGAGAGTCGCTGAATTAAGATATATTGATGAACTTGAACCAGATAGAATTGATAATATGCAAAAGCATAATGAAACAGATGAAATTTTTGTTGTTTTAGAAGGGGATTTTACATTATTTCTTGGTGGAAATGGTAATGAGATTGGAGAAATAGAAGCCATTAAATTAGAACCATTGAAATTGTACAATGTTAAGAAAGGAACTTTTCACACACATACACCTGAAAAGAACTGTACATGTTTAATTGTTGAAAATAAAAATACAACAGATGACAATTCTCCTAAAATCAAAATTACAAAGGAACAAAGCAATAAAATTGTTGAATTATATAACAAGGTAAATAAGCGCTAGGCATAAAGCTTAGCGCATTTTGGTGTTTTATGAGATTAGATAAATATTTAACCACACTTGGAATTGGCTCACGAAGTCAGGCAAAAGAATTAATAAAAAAAGGCAAAGTAAAAGTAAATAATATTACGGTAAATAAACCGGAAACTCATATAAATGAGGAAGAAGACGTTGTAAATTTAGATGGTTTGGATTTGAATTATCATAGATTTTATTATTATATGTTAAACAAACCAAAGGACGTAGTTACTGCTGTGTCAGATTTTCAATATACAACGGTTATTGATATTATGGATGTCCAGCCTAAGAAGGGTTTGTTTCCGGTTGGTAGATTAGACAAAGATACAGAAGGCTTATTGCTTATAACAAATGATGGGGAATTATCCCATTGTCTACTTTCTCCTAACAAGCATGTTTCAAAAAAATATTATGTGGAAACAGATGGAGAAATAAGAAAAGAATATATTGCTGAATTCAAGAATGGATTTGATATTGGCTTAAAGAACAATACAAAGCCGGCACTCCTTGAAATCATAGATGAAAATAAAGCTTATGTTACAATAACAGAGGGAAAATATCATCAGGTAAAGAGAATGTTTAAGCATTTCGGCCTAGGGGTTACTTACTTAAAACGTTTGGAAATGGGACCGCTGGTTTTAGATGATGATTTGGCATCGGGAGAATATAGAGAATTAAGTAAAGATGAAATTAATTTTTTACTAAAACATAAGGATAATTAAACAATTAAAGTTGTTTCATAAAAGGTTTAGCTGAAATGCAAATCATAATATGAGATATATGGCAGATAGGTTTAATTAAAAATAGCAATGTATAAGATTAGAATATAAAAATAAGGAATTTAAATGAAAGAAATTATTATAGAAAAAAATCAGGCAGGACAGAGATTCGATAAATTTCTTTTTAAGTATTTTAAGGAAGCTCCAAGTAGTTTTATATACAAAATGCTTAGAAAGAAAAATATAGTTCTTAATGGGAAAAAATCTGATGGAAAAGATAAGCTAAAAGAAAAAGATTGTGTTAAAATTTTTATGGCTGAGGACACCATTGCAAAATTTAAAGGTGAGCATAAAACCAATATTGTTAAGCCGGTTAAGTTAGATATTGTATATGAAGATGAAAATGTTTTATTCATAAATAAGCCGGCAGGAATGTTAAGCCAAAAAGCAAATGACAACGATGTGTCTTTAAATGAATACGTTATTTCTTATTTAGTAAATTCAGGTCAGATAACAGAGCAGAACTTAGAAACTTTTAAACCGGCAGTCTGTAACAGATTAGACAGAAATACAAGTGGTTTAATTGTTGCCGGAAAGTCATTGGAAGGATTACAGATAATGTCTAAAATGTTCAAGGAACGTACAATGGATAAGTATTATTTAGCTGTTGTAAGTGGATATGTTGATTCGTCCATGACCATAAAAGGTTATTTAAGTAAGAATAGCAAAACAAACAAGGTTACAATTTCACAGGCTGAAAATAATGGTGACTATATTGAAACGGCTTATGAGCCTTTAGAATATAAGAAGGGACTTAAACAGGCTGGAATTACAGTTCTTAAAGTAAAACTTGTTACAGGCAAGCCACATCAGATTAGAGCACATTTGGCTTCAATTAATCATCCGATTATTGGTGATTACAAATATGGCAAAAAAGAGATTAACGATAAATACAAAGAAACATATGGTATAAAAAATCAAATGTTACATTCATGGCAGTTGGTTTTTGAAAAGGTAGAGGGTAGTTGCAGGAATTTATCAGACAAAATTTTTGTGGCTAAGCCTCCGAAAGAATACACAAATTTCATTGATTTAAATTAAACAATTTTCAATTGGAAAGGAAGAAGAATGGGTACCTGGTCATCCAGAGGTCTTAGAGGTTCAACCCTTGAAGACATGATTAATATGACAAACGAAAATTATAGAGATAAAAAGCTTGCTTTAATTCAGAAAATACCAACACCTATAACGCCCGTAAAAATAGATCAGCAAACAAGACATATTACTTTAGCCTATTTTGAAAAGCAAAGTACAGTTGACTATATTGGAGCAGTTCAGGGAATACCAATTTGTTTTGATGCTAAAGAGTGTGCGGTTGATACTTTTCCAATGATGAATATACATGAGCATCAGGTTAAGTTTATGGAAGATTTTGAAAAACAGGGTGGCATATCTTTTATTATTTTGTTTTATTCTCATAGAAACGAAATTTATTATTTGCCATTTACCAAAATTAAAGCTTTCTATGAGAGAAGCATAAATGGTGGTAGAAAAAGTTTTAGATTTGAAGAAATTGATAAAGCGTTTAAACTAAAAAGTGCACCAGGAGCACCTGTACATTATTTGGAAGGCATTCAAAGAGATTTATCTTTAAGAGATAGTTAATAAGGAATATCTATTAAAGGTAATTAATAATGGACAGTTAATATGACATAAACGGTAAGATATAAATAATAAATAATAAATAAGAGACAACGAACTTGACATAAAAAATAGATTGTTGTAAAATTGATTCAACTCACTAACATAGTAACGAATTACCGCTTTACAATGCTAAAGTGAAAAGGAAATATACTGGAGGAATTATGAGTAAGGCATTATTACATACTCCTGTTGGAGTAAGAGATGTTTATGGCAAAGAATGTGCTGTAAAATTAACAATAGAAAATAATATTAACAAGGTATTTAATTTATATGGATATCATAACATTCAAACTCCTACATTTGAATTTTTTGATATTTTTAATAAAGAAAGAGGTTCTGTTGCTTCAAAGAATTTGTATAAGTTCTTTGACAGAGAAGGTAATACATTGGTTTTAAGACCTGACATAACTCCTTCAATTGCAAGACTTGCAGCAAAATATTATATGGACGTGAACGTTCCAATTAAGCTTTGTTACAATGCAAATACATACGTAAATAATTCTGAACTTCAGGGAAAATTAAAAGAAAACACACAGCTTGGCTGCGAATTAATTAATGATGATTCTGTTGAAGCAGATGCTGAAATGATAGCCTTAGCTGTTGAATCATTGAAAGCCTCAGGCCTTGAAGAATTTCTTGTAGAAATCGGTCATGTAGATTTTTACAATGGTTTAATTGAAGAAAGCGGCCTTGATAAAGAAGCAGAAGAAAAATTAAGAGAAATGATTGTTAATAAGAACGACTTTGGTGTAGAAGAAATTCTTGATGAAAATATTGTAGTTGGAGAAGTAAAAAATGCTATGTTAAAGTTACCTGAACTTTTCGGTTCAGTAGAAGTGTTAAATACAGCAAAGACTTTAACAACTAATAAGAAAGCATTAGATGCAATTAGAAGATTAGAAAAATTATATGCTATATTAGAAGAATATGGTGTAACAAAATATATTAGTTTTGATTTAGCATCTCTTAGCAATTATGGTTATTACACAGGTATTATTTTTAAAGGTTTTACTTATGGAACAGGTGAACCAATTGCTGCAGGTGGAAGATATGATAAACTTTTAGCACAGTTTGGTAAAAACGCATCAGCCATTGGTTTTGCAATTTATATGGACCAGATTCTTATTGCACACAGTGGTAAAAACGAAAAAACAGATTACGAATATGAAGTAGTAATTTATGAACCCAAATATAGAAAAAAAGCATTTGTGTACGCAACTGAATTAAGAGATAAAAGTGTCAAAACTGAATTAATGTTAAAGAAAAAAGACATTGACATAGAAGAATATAAGCAGTTTAAGACAGAGGATGGTGCTACAAAAGTAACATATATTAACGAATAAGGCATAAGATTATAGGAGATAAAATGAGATATTTAACTTTCGCTCTAGCAAAGGGCAGATTAGCAAAGACAGCAATGGAAATGTTTGAAAAAATAGGTATCCAGTGCGAAGAAATGAAAGATGAAAAAACAAGAAAATTAATTTTTGTTAACGAAGAATTGAAATTACGTTTCTTTTTAGCAAAGGCAAGTGACGTTCCTACTTATGTTGAATATGGTGCGGCGGACATTGGTATTGTTGGAAAGGACACAATTTTAGAAGAAGACAGAAAATTATATGAAGTATTGGATTTAGGCTTTGGAAAGTGTAAAATGTGTGTATGCGGACCTGAATCAGCAAGAGAATTGCTTAATAATCACGGTATGATTCGTGTGGCTTCAAAGTACACAAAGATTGCCAAAGATTATTTTTATAATAAAAAACATCAGACTGTAGAAATTATCAAACTTAACGGTTCTGTAGAGCTTGCACCAATTGTAGGTTTGTCAGAAGTAATAGTTGATATTGTTGAAACAGGTACAACCCTAAAAGAAAACGGTTTAGGTGTTTTAGAAGAAGTTTGTCCATTATCAGCCAGAATGGTAGTTAATCAGGTAAGCATGAAAATGGAAGATGAACGAATTAGAAAAATAATTGCTGATTTAAAGGAAGTAATCAACAATTAAAAATTTATTACTAAGTGGATTTGCAGTTTAAAATACAACATAGCAAAAATATTATTGTTTTTGGGAAAGGTGATAGACATGAGAATTGTAAAATTAAATGAAGATTCAAAGAAAAATATTTTAGAGGATTTATTAAAAAGAAGTCCTAACAACTATGATCAGTATGCAGACAGCGTAAATGAAATTCTTTCTAATGTAAAAGAAAATGGCGATAAGGCTATTTTTGATTACACAAAGAAATTTGACGGTGCGGATATTAACGCTGAAAACATTTTGGTTACAAAAGAAGAAATAGAGGAAGCGTATGATTCATTAGAAAACAAAGAATTAGTAGATATTATTAGAAAATCATTAAATAATATAAAAGTTTATCACGAAAAGCAAAAACAATATAGCTGGTTTGATTCAAAGCCTGATGGCTCTTTACTTGGACAGAAAGTTACACCTATTGCAAGAGTGGGTGTTTATGTACCGGGGGGCAAGGCAGCTTATCCATCATCTGTTTTAATGAACGTTATACCGGCAAAAGTTGCAGGCGTTGAAGAAATTGTTATGGTTACACCACCTGGAAAAGATGGAAAAGTTAATCCTAACACATTAATTGCTGCAAATGAAGCAGGCGTTGATAAGATTTATAAAGTTGGTGGGGCACAGGCTATTGGTGCTTTAGCTTACGGAACTGAATCTATTAAGAAAGTAGATAAAATTGTTGGCCCTGGTAATATTTTTGTTGCTCTTGCAAAGAAAGCAGTATTTGGCTTTGTAAGTATTGACTCAATTGCAGGTCCTAGTGAGATTTTAGTTTTAGCAGATGAAACAGCTAATCCAAAATATGTTGCTGCTGATTTACTTTCACAGGCTGAACATGATGAACTTGCATCAGCAATTTTAGTTACTACAAGTGAAGAACTTGCTAATGAAGTTTCAAAGTGGGTAGACAAGTTTGTAAAAGAACTTAGCAGAACAGAAATCATGGAAAAATCTTTAGAAAATTATGGTTATATTCTTGTTGCTGAAACTATGGATGATGCCATTGATGCAGCAAATGAAATAGCATCAGAACATTTAGAAATTTTAACAAAGAATCCGTTCGATACAATGACAAGAGTAAAAAATGCAGGTGCCATGTTCCTTGGTGAATACAGTTCTGAACCTTTGGGAGATTATTTTGCAGGTCCAAACCATGTTTTACCAACAAATGGAACAGCAAAATTCTTCTCACCACTTAGTGTTGATGATTTTATTAAGAAATCAAGTATTATTTCATTCTCAAGAGAAGCACTTGAGCCAATGAGTCAGAATATTCAGAAATTTGCTAAGGCTGAAGGATTAACAGCTCATGCAAACTCAATTAAAGTCAGATTTGATGACTAAATAGATGATCAAATAAGTCTCTTGTTTTAGAGATATTTAACTTTTGTTTTAACAGAAAGGAATATTAAATGAGTAGAATAGGTAAATGTGTTCGTAATACAAGTGAAACGCAAATAGAAATTTCCATTAATTTAGACGGTAGTGGAAAATCAAACATACATACAGGCATTGGTTTCTTTGACCACATGCTTATAAGTTTTGCAAAACATGGTTTCTTTGATTTAGACGTTAAGGTCAATGGCGATTTGTATGTGGATTGTCATCATACAATTGAAGATACAGGTATCGCTCTTGGTATGGCTATAAAAGAAGCTTTGGGAGACAAGAAATCAATTAAGCGTTATGGCAACATGATTTTACCAATGGACGAGTCATTGGTTTTATGTGCTCTTGATTTGTCAGGCAGACCATATCTTGTTTTTAAGGGGGAATTTACAACAGATAAAGTTGGTGATTTTGATACAGAAATGGTTAAGGAATTTTTCCATGCAATTACTTATGGGGTAGGAATGAATTTACATATTAATATTTTAGAACCAGGCAACAATCATCATATGATTGAAGGCATATACAAAGCTTTTGCGAAAGCTCTTGACCAGGCAACTTTATTTGATGACAGAATTAAAGACGTATTATCTACGAAAGGAACATTATAATGAATTACATAAATTTAATTCCTTCAATTTATTTATTTGAAGGTAAGGTGGTAAATAAAGATACAAAGGAAGTTATTGGTACAGGTAATCCTGTAGAAATAGCAACTGTTTATGACAATAATGGAGCAGATGAACTTCTTGTTTTTGACATTTCTTCAAATGACAGTGAACACGAAGCAAATATTAGTGCCATGATTAATATTGCAGACTCTGTTGATATACCAATGCTTGTTGGTGGCAATATTAAAAGACTTGAAGATGTAAAAAAATACATTTATACAGGTGCTAAAAAGGCTGTACTAAATGTTGATACAGATATGCATCTTTTAGAAGAAGCTTCAAGCAGATTTGGTAGCGATAACATAGCGCTTATTTCAAATTACAATTTGTCAGAAGATATTGAGAAGAAAATTTCATTAGTAATTACTACAAAAGAAAATATTGAGTCATTGAAAGATGTGCTCTATATAAGCAACAATGTTGAAGCTGTAGCAGACAATAAATGTTACGGTGTTTGCTCTGAGACATTTGTAAATGATTTTGACTTTATGAAATATAAAAAAGAATTAAAGGAAAAGGGCATTAAGGTTAATGTTTTTGAAAGTCCTATGAAGTTTGCTGATTTTAAGACAAATTCAGACGGTATGATTCCTGTTGTAGTTCAGGATTATAAAACTAACAAGGTTCTTATGTTGGCTTATATGAATGAAGAGGCATTTAATAACACAATCGAAACAGGCAAAATGACTTATTTTAGCAGAAGCCGTAATGAACTTTGGGTAAAGGGTGAAACATCAGGTCATTACCAGTATGTTAAGGAACTTGCTATGGATTGCGATTTGGACACAATGCTTGCAAAAGTAAGACAGGTTGGTGTGCCATGTCACACAGGAGCAGATACATGTTTCTTTAATAATCTTGTGAAAAAAGAATATGACGATACTAATCCAATGAAAGTATTTGAAGATGTATTTAACGTAATTTTGGATAGAAAAGAGAATCCAAAAGAAGGGTCTTATACTAATTACTTATTTGACAAGGGCATCGATAAGATTCTTAAGAAAGTAGGAGAAGAAGCAACAGAAATTGTTATAGCTGCTAAGAATTCTGATCCACAGGAAGTAAAATACGAAATATCTGATTTCTTATATCATGTAATGGTACTTATGGCTGAAAAAGGAGTAAACTGGAAGGAAATTACAAAAGAATTATCAAGAAGATAGAAATGAATAATAAATTTTCATGTAACGGAAATTTTATACTACATAAAAAGGTCTAAATCAATTGTGTAAAACAATAATGGGTTTAGACCTTTTATTTATGGAATAAGAAATTTCTTCGTGATTTCTTATATAATCAAATCCTTTGGCAAATTATTTTTTATAAGATTCACATAATCTTTTTCGCTGTTAAATTTTTTCATAACATCAATTCCAGAATTAACAATAGGAATGTGGTGGTTGTCCGCCCCGGCAGTCATTGGCAGATTATATTTTTTTGCGTACATGTATGCCTGGTCGTTTTCGTCCTGATTATTTTTAGCATTAAATATTTCTACGCCGTTTACATAGTTTGGAAATAATCTGATTTCAGGTATATAAGGTCTGTCCCTAAAAGGATGTGCATGAATTACCATGCCGCCGGCATCATTTATCTCCTGAAACTGTTCTTTAATTGTCCAATATTCCATTTCGGGGTGTTCAATCATCCACTGTTTATCTAAACCGTAAATTAGAAAATCCTGACCTTCATAAGTTTCTTCCCAACCAAAGAAAACCTGAAGACCAATTTTATCGCCTGTTTTTTTTGCTTCTTCGTAACCTTGTGCAAACATATTAATTCTATTAATCCAAGGAAAGTTATGAGGGATATTAGAATTGCCTCTAAAAAAATGATCTGTAACAAATATACCTGTATAGCCTAATTTCTTAAATTCTATAGCTGTTTCACTGCCTGAAATAGAAGCACAGGCACTGGCAGCGTTTGTATGTAAGTGAGTTTCGTATTTATACATTGTTTTTTCCTCTATATTTTAATATTTATAAGTATACCATATTTCAGCAAAAAGTTTATGGCAAAATACTACATATAAATTGTGAAAAAACTTAATCTGTATTATAATATAAATACTTGTGTAAAAATTTCGTCATTTTATTTTGATGGGGAAATAATAAACTATTTAAGAGGAGTTTTAATGAGAAAATTAGCACTTAGTGATGAAATACTAATGAAAATAGAAAAGCCATCTATGTATATAGGTGGAGAAGTTAATATGATAAAAAAAGATCCTAAAAAAGTAGACGTTCGATTCGCAATGGCATTTCCTGATGTTTATACAATTGGGATGTCTCATTTAGGAATTCAGATTATATATGATTTATTAAACAGACGTGATGATATTTACTGCGAAAGAGTTTATTCTCCATGGGTTGATTTAGATAAAATCATGCGAGAGGAACACATACCATTATTTGCACTGGAGTCTCAGGAACCTGTAAAGAATTTTGACTTTTTAGGCATTACTCTTCAGTACGAAATGTGTTACACAAATATTTTGCAGTTACTTGACTTAAGCAATATACCGTTTTTGTCAGTTGATAGAAGTGAAGATGATCCAATTGTTATTGGTGGTGGGCCATGCACTTATAATCCTGAGCCTATAGCAGATTTCTTTGATATCTTTTATATGGGTGAAGGTGAAACAGAATATTACCATTTAATTGATTTATATAAAGAAAACAAAGCTAATGGTGGTACAAGAAGAGAGTTTCTTGAAAAAGCAGCAAACATACCATGTATGTATGTGCCTATGTTTTATGATGTTTCTTATAATGAAGATGGAACGATTAAAGAAATGAAATGCAATAATCCTAATATTCAGGATGTAGTAAAAAAAGATATTGTTCTTGATTTTGATAATGTATGCTACCCTGATAAGCCTGTAGTACCTTTTACAAAAATTGTTCAGGACAGATGTGTTCTTGAAATTCAAAGAGGCTGTATTAGAGAGTGTAGGTTCTGTCAGGCAGGTTCGGTGTATAAGCCTTTAAGAGAAAAAAGTCTTGAGACATTAAAAGAAATTGCTCTTACCCAGTTACAAAGTACAGGCCATGATGAAATATCATTAAGTTCTCTTAGTACAAGTGATTATAGCAAGTTAAAGGAATTGATAGATTTCCTAATTGAAGAATGTAAGAAGAAAAAAATAAATATTTCCTTACCTTCTCTTAGAATTGATGCTTTTTCTCTTGATGTTATGAGTAAGGTTCAGGATGTGAAAAAGAGTTCAATTACTTTTGCACCTGAAGCAGGAACTCAGAGAATGAGAAATGTAATCAACAAAGGTCTTACAGAAGAAAATATTTTAAATGGCTGTAAACAGGCATTTATAGGTGGTTGGAATAAGGTAAAATTATACTTTATGTTAGGTCAGCCAACGGAAACAAATGATGATGTAGATGGTATCATGGATTTGTGCGAAAAAATTGCTGAACTTTATTATGAAACAGTTCCAAAAGAAGAACGACATGGAAAGTGCCAGATTACAGCAAGTACCTCATTTTTCGTGCCAAAGCCATTTACACCTTTTCAGTGGGCACCAATGTGTACAGCTAAAACATTTTTAGATAAGGCTCACAAAGTAAATGACAAAATGAAAACTTTATTAAATAGAAAAAGTATCAGATATCACTGGCATGAATCTGACATTAGTATTTTGGAAGGTTTACTTGCAAGAGGTGATAGAAAATTATCAAATACTCTTTTGAGAGTATACGAAAAAGGTGGTATTTATGATGCCTGGTCAGAGTATCACAACAGACAGATTTGGGACGAGGCAATTGAAGAAACTAATATAGACATGGATTTCTATATTACAAGAGAACGTAGCGATGACGAAATATTCCCTTGGGATTTTATAGATACAGGAGTAACAAAGAGATTTTTATTAAACGAATGGCACAATGCTCAAAATGAAAAGGTAACTCCGAACTGTAGAATGCAGTGCTCAGGTTGCGGAGCTGCAAGTTTTGGAGGAGGTGTATGTTTTGAAAATTAGAATTAGATTTGAAAAACAGGGCCAAATGAAATTTATAGGTCATTTGGATATGGTTAGATATTTTCAAAAAGTTATGAGACGTGCCAATGTTGACATTTGTTATTCAGAAGGCTTTTCCCCACATCAGAAAATGTCTTTTGCTGCCCCTTTAAGTGTTGGCGTAATTAGCAAAGGAGAGTATTTTGATATTGAGGTAAACAGCTCTCTTTCAAGTAAAGAAATGATTAAAAACATCAATGCTAAAAATGTAGAGGGTGTAAAAGTTGTAAGTTATAAAGAGTTACCAGAGGGTGCAAAAAACGCCATGTCAATTGTGGCAGGAGCAGATTATTTTGTTTACACAGACTTATTTACCGAAGAACAGGTTAATGACTTTTATGCACAGGATGAAATCAACATTCTTAAGAAAACAAAGAAAAGTGAGAAAATAGTAGACATAAAGCCAATGATTCATGAAATGAAGTTTAATGAAGATGGTATTTTTATGAAAGTATCTCAGGGTAGTGCGGCTAACCTGAAACCTGATTTGGTAATGAGTGCATTAGAACAGTTTAAAGGAGCTAAGTTACCGGAATTTGTTCAATATGAGCGTTTGGATATGTATTGTTTAGAAAATGATAAATTGGTTTCTCTTAGTGAAATTGGAGGAAACATTGAGTAATATTTTAGTAGTATCAAAAGTAAGAAATAAAATATTAGGTTTTCAATTTGAAGAAAATAAATTAAGTAGAATTTATAATTTGGAAAACAAATCTCTTGTTGGAAACATTTATGTTGGTTACGTTAAGGATATTGTAAAAAATCTTAATGCGGCTTTTGTGGAAATTGATGGAGAAAGTAAAGGTTTTTTATCTCTCAAAAATTTTCCTTATAAAATAAAACAGGGTGATAAAATTCTTGTTCAGGTAGCCGGTGATAAGGTTAAGACTAAGGATTATCTTCTTACCTGGAAACTTAATATTTCTGTTGGTAGTGTTATTTTGACTGTTGGAAACAATAATTTTAGCATTTCAAAAAAAATAGATGACAGTTTGTTAAGAGAACAGTACAAGAATAGTTTCTCCCATTTCTGTACTGATGAATATGGTTTTATTTTAAGAACAAATGCCCAAAGCAAAGACTTAAAGAATTTAGAAAATAATATAAATGAAGCTATTGAAATATACAATCAAACAGTTAATAAATTTAATTTCTTAAAGGCTAAAACCCTTGTTTACAAAAAAGATAAACAGTTGGAAGTACTTGAAGATTTTGTATTAAAAAAAGATGGCATGGTTATTACAGATGTTGAGCAGATATATGAAAGCTTGAAAGCAGCTGATATTTGTGCTTCTTTTAACGACGAAAAGAAAATAAATCTTATTAATAAATATTCTTTGGAAAAACATTTGCAAAACAGTTTAAACAGGCATGTCTGGTTGAAATCAGGGGGTTATCTGATAATAGAACATACTGAGGCGATGACTGTAATTGACGTTAACACAGGTAAGGCTGATTTCAAATCAAACAGAGATAAAACAATACAGAAAATTAATGAAGAGGCTGCAAAAGAAATTGCAAGACAGTTGCAAATTAGAAATATATCAGGAACAATTATTGTTGATTTTATTGGTTCAGATGAATTAAAAAACGGAAATCTTATAGCTGTAATGAGGCAGGAAGTTAAGAAAGATTATGTAAGTTGTAGTGTTGTTGATATTACAAAACTTGGTTTAATGGAAATAACAAGAAAGAAACAGGAACAGCCATTATATGAAATATTTAGTGAAGCTAAATGATAATTAAAGTGTCTTTTCTAAAGAGAAAAGTTACGGAAAGGAATTTGCTTATGAGAAAATTAAAAAAAATAGCATATTTATTTTTGACAGTAATTATATGTGTAATATTTATTGGATGTGGAAAAAAAGTCAAAAAAAACTCCACAGTTGATTTGTCATGGTATATTAACTTTTCATGGTTTTCAGGTGACTGGGGAAATAATATGGTTTCAAAAGCTATCACAGAAAAAACAGGTTGCTCCATATCTTTTGTTACACCAACAGGTGATCCTAACGAAAAATTAGATGCAATGATTTCCAGTGATACTTTGCCTGACCTTATAACGTTAGGCTGGTGGGAATCTGGAATTGATCAGATGATAAATGAAGGGAAGGTTTATGCTTTAGATGAACTGTCAGAAAAATATGATACATATTTTATGAAAGTAGTAGATGATGCAGTTGTGAGCTGGCATAAGAGCGATGATGGGCATTTATATAAATATCCAAACTCTGCATGTGCCCCTTCTGATTACAGCAAGTACGATAATTTAGCTTCCAATGAGACTTTTTTAGTAAGAAAAGATATATATGAGGCAATTGGTTCACCAGACATGACAACTCCTGAAGGGTTTGAAAAAGCTGTTGAGAAAGCTGCCAAAATGTATCCTACCGTAGATGGAAAAGAAATGATACCGGTGGGCTGTACCCAGTTTAATGACATAGGTTGTGATTCTTTTGACAATTATCTTTTAGATTTTCTTGCAGTTCCTTATACAGACAAAAATGGTAATGCCATTGACAGACTAAAAGACGAAAGTTATGTTGCATGGCTTAAAACCTATAATCGTCTTGCCCGTAAAGGTTTGTTAAAAGATGATATTTTTGTTGATTCAAGAGCGCAAATGTCAGAGAAAATACTAAATGGTCAGTATTTTTGTATGATTTATCAATACACTGACATGGCTGACCAGGAAAAAGTTTTATACAAAGAAAATCCTGATAGCATTTACATAGCTGTAGATGGCCCGAAAAATTTAAATGGTGATGATTATACACTGCCGGGTACAAGTGTAAATGGTTGGACAGTTACATTAATTTCAAAAAACTGCAAGAATCCTGATAAAGCTATTAAACTTTTGTCCTATTTGATTAGTGAAGAAGGTCAGAAAATGACATGGCTGGGTGTAAAAGGTAAAACTTGGGATTATAATGAAGAAGGCCGGCCTGAAATGAAAAAAGAAGTAAAAAAATTACTATATTCAGACAGAACAACTTTTGATAAAAAATATGGTGCTGATTCATGTTATTGGATGATGCAAAACGATGCAATGGGTGCACAGTGGATTAAAGACGATGAGGATAATCCGGTAACCCAGTTGAAGCAATGGACGTATCCATATACTACCTATGTAGGGCAGTATACAATAACATTTGATGATTCAACAAAAATAGGAAAAACAAAGAATTCAATTGAAGGTTTGTGGGGAGCAACACTTCCTAAATTATTACTGGCAGATAGTGACAAAGAATTTGACAGTATATACAACACGTTTATGAAAAAAAGATACAATATGGGCTTTGAACAGGTTTTAAAGGCGTATACGAAACAGATGAAAATTAACATAAAAAAATTAGGATTGGATAAATGAAGAATAAGAAAATAAGAATTTCATTATGTAATAAAATAATACTTATAATTGTAGTTGCCTTATTTGTATGTACCTGTCTTTGGACATCTGTTATGTTTTTTAATATTTCGAATAATGCCAGAGAAGTAGCATTAACTGACGAAAAAAACAATATGTATAATGTTTCGGCTCAGTTAAAAGATGTTGAAGAAACCTGCTATCTGGTAAGACAGTTAGTTTTGCAGAAAAACAGAATTTTTGAATATATTCAGAAGGTACAAAATAACCAGGATTACAAAGGTGTTAAAAAATTAGATTTTTATAAAAATGAAATTGGCTCAATAGATGCAATGGTAGATATTAATCCATACATATATAATGTTAAGGTTTATGCCAATGCAAATGTTACTGAAAAAGCTCCAAGTTTTTATAAACTTAACCGTTTGCAGCAACAGGAATGGTCAAATAGTTATGAAAATAATAAATGGGTGTTTGATTTTAAGGAAAACAAGTATGGAGTAATCGGTAAAACACGACTGGCAGCTATTATAAAAAATGTTACTGATGAAACAGGAAGATTGGTTGCTGTAGTAGAAGTGTCTACGGAATTAAAAAATTTATTTTTGGACTTTGACAAAAACGATAACAATGAATTTACATGTTTTATTTCAAATAAAGGTGAAGTCTATGCTTCAGATAAAAATAAGAAAACAGTAGATGAGAATATAAATGAAGTTAAACAAATTTGTAAATCAGATAAAAATAATACAATTACAAGAAAATTTAATGGTGAAACATCAATAGTTTCTACAGTATATTCTAATTCTTTAGGTGGAACTTATGTTAGAGTTGTTGGCACAAAGAAAATTGTTAATTCCTATTATAAAAGTCAGCTTCTTTATTTTATAGTTGTATTTCTATCAATGATTGTCTTTATTTTTATTGTGGCAATTTTAATAAAGAATTCTTTTTCAAGATTTAATAACCTAACAAAAGAAGTAAGTGAAATAAAAAATGGCAACATCATTAAATTAACTGAAAAGGGTAATGATGAAATATCAGAGTTAGGTAAACAAATTAACAAAATGGTAGATTCTCTGGAAAAATTAAATGAAGAGAATATTGAAAGACAGTTGCTTGCCAAAAATGCAGAGATACGTTCCCTGCAGAACCAAATTAATGCACATTTTATGTATAATGTTTTGGAAACAATAAAAATGATGGCTGAAATAAAAGAAGAATATGTAATCAGTGACGCAGTTACTACTTTAGGAAATATGTTTAGATATAGTATGAAATGGTCATCAGGAATGGTAGAATTAAAACAGGAAATTCTTAACATACAAAATTATTTAAGCTTAATGAATTTAAGACAGGATTACGAAATCTTTTTGTCGTTAAATGTACCGGCAGAACTTTTACGTATCAAAATTCCTAAAATGTCCTTGCAGCCAATTGTTGAAAATTCCGTAAATCATGGTATCGAGGAAATGGCTGAGGACACTACAATTTACATAAAAGTTTTTAAAGAAGAAAATAATGTTATAATTGAAGTATCTGATATGGGAATTGGCATGAGTCAGGAAAAACTTAATGAATTAATTAGAAGCATTAATTCAAAAGAACAGATTTCGGATGACAAAGAACATGGAAGAGCTTTGTATAATGTTCAGCAGAGAATAAAGATGTATTTCGGAAAAGAATATGGTTTGCAGATTTTTTCTCAGGAAGGTGCTTATACAAAAGTTTCAATATGTATACCCTTTGATGATTCTATGTAATTCTTTTGTTACTTAAGAAACAAGAGTCTTTGTTTTATGGATGTTCATTTCTGATAAAACATTTTTACAAAAAGACTTAAAAAAATTTTGAAAGGTTCGGTATTAATATGAAAACACTTTTATTAGTGGAAGATGAAAAACTAATAAGGCAGGGAATTCGCTCCATGATTGAACGTTCAGGCGTAGATATTGAAGAAATAATTGAGTGTAATAATGGTGAAAAAGCATTAGAAGTTTTAAAAGAACAACCTGTGGATGTAATGTTTACAGATATTAGAATGCCTAAAATGGATGGTATAACATTGGTAGGAGAAGTCCAAAAATTGGATGAAAAACCACTTATAGCGGCAATTAGTGGTTTTGATGATTTTGAATATGCAGTGGAAATGCTTAGAAATGGTGTTAAGGAATATATTTTAAAGCCTGTTGATCGAAACAAGATTCAGGAAGTATTGGAAAAATTTGATAACATAATAAATGAAAGAGAAAATCAGCAGATAAAAAATAAAAAGAATGCATACAGACAACTTCAGTATATGTTATTTTATGATAATGTTACAGACATTGAAATCGAAAATATCTGTTTGATTGTTAACCGTTACATTCCTTTAAATAATTTTGTTGTAATTTGCTTTGGAAAAAAAGATGAAGATATTGATTTAACTGTTACTAACAAATATTATTATGTTCAGGGGCAGGAGCACATGGATGTTATTATATGTAATCCACATTATAAAGAAGAAATTTTAAATAAGCTTGAAAAGCATAATATTGGTATAAGTAATGTTTATTACAATTTTATGGATGTAAAACAGGCATTTTGTGAAGCTGCTGAAATGCGTAGAACAGCATTTGAAACATGTACACCAATTGTGGATGCTACTACATATACAGCAATGGAAAAAGAATACGGTTATGGTGTTAAGTTGATGATGCAAACAGCAAATCTTATCTGTTCAAACAAATTAAATGAAGCTTTGGAGCAGTTGGAGATATTTGTTGAAGGTGTGAAGAATAGAAAGTATCCAATAAATGAATTTCAGGAACAAATGAAGCTTATTATTTTAACTACAATGAAAGTTTACGAGAAATCATTAAAAAACAAGGAACATGAAGTTTTCGAACTTCTTGATATTTTTTCATACCAGAATATTGATGAATACATGGATGTTGTACGTGGTTGGATTAAAGGTTTTGATGAACTGGTAAGTGACAACATTGATGAGCAGAAAACAGGCTTAAAAATGCAAAAAGCCATTGAATACATAAAAGAAAATTATGCTACAGATTTGAATATGGCAGTAGTTTCAAATTATATATCAATGAATTATTCACTTTTTTCATTTAATTTCAAGCAATACACAGGTACTAATTTCGTAAATTATCTAAAGAATTTCAGAGTGGGACAGGCAAAGAAACTTTTAACAGAAACAGATATGAAGGTAAATGAAATTTCAAGAGCTGTTGGTTACGAGCATGAGAAACATTTTATGAAAACTTTTAAGAGTATAACCGGTCTTACACCATCACAGTACAGAAATAATTTAGGTTAGTCTTATAACAGGTTAATCTTATAATACGAAATAAGGACTGTAAGACATAGATAACATAAGAATTTTAACAGTTTTATGTTAGGTAGATAAAAAAGGAGATATTATGAAAAAAGGAAAAAAAAAGATGATAATAAAGATTTTATGTGTAATTATATTTTTAGGCGTAATTGGAACATTAACAGTTGTAGGAATTAATTTATACGTTACAGGTTCTGTAAAAAGCAGAATAGTTACAGTTGAAAAATGTAAGAATTTAGATGCTGACTGCATAATAGTTCTTGGAGCAGGAATCAGAAAAGACGGTAGTCCTACATGGATTTTAGAAGACAGAATTATTGTGGGAGACCAATTATACAAAAATGGTGCCGCATCAAAAATCATTATGTCAGGCGACCATGGCAGAGCCAGCCATGATGAAGTCAATACAATGAAAGACTATGCAATTAATGAAAATGTACCATCTGAAGATATTTTTATGGATCACGCAGGCTTTGAGACTTATGATACAATGTACAGAGCCAAAAATATTTTTGGAGCAAAAAAAGTTGTTATAGTAACTCAAAAATATCATCTATACAGAGCACTCTATATTGCAAAGAAACTTGGGTTGGATGCTTATGGTGTACCATGCGATTTAAGAAAATATAGCAAGAAAATGACTTATTGGCGATTTAGAGAGTGTTTTGCCAGAGTTAAATCATTTGATAAATGCATTACAAAGCCTACTTCTAAATATTTAGGAGACAAAATAGATTTAACAGGCAGTGGCGATGTGACAAACGACAAATAATAATATATATACAATTAATATCATTGGTAAAATAAAAACAGGGACAGGGAGATTATTGTGGACAAGAAATCAATTAATGAATTAAGAAGAAGACTTAAAAAAGACGGTTGTACTTTTACAAAAATGTGCGGCTGCTACATTGACGATAACAAAAATAAAGTAACTAATTTGGACGAAATATTTTTAAATCTTGAAGATGAAGAATACTTTAAATATTTAGAAATTGCAAAAAAAGTTTTGTCAACAAACGTGGGAAATAATATTTTAGAACTTAATTTCCCATTAGAAGAAGAAAAGCCGGGTGGTCATCAGCAGTTTCTTTTAGGACTAAAGAAAAGTGGTTTGAAGGATCAGGGGCTTCTTGATACTTTTTACGATATGGTAATTGAAAAATACAATTCTCTTGGCAATTACTTAATTTTATTGTTCCATGACGTATACGATGTTATGACAAAAACAACAGATAACAATAAACTTGATGAGTCAGAAGAAGTTTACGAATATATAATTTGTGCCATTTGCCCTATGGTTTTATCAAAGCCGGGACTTGGCTATAACAAGGATAAAAATAAAATAAGCACATTAAATCGTGAGTGGTTTGTGGGAATGCCCGAAACAGGTTTTGTTTTCCCGGCATTTATTGATAGAAGCAGTGATATTCACTCAGTTTTAATGTATACTGCCGACTCAAAAAATGTTCATACAGATATGATTGAAGATATTCTTGGTTGTAGAGAAAAATTAACATACGCTCAACAACAGGACGTTCTAACAGACATGGTACTTGAAGTTACAGGCGAGGATATGGTAAAAGATGTAATGGATACTGTAAACATTGAACTTGCTCATGTTTCAGACGAAAATCCTGAATCTTACGTGTCAAAAGAACATATAAAAAGTGCTTTAGAACATGCCGGTATTGCCGAAAACAAAGCTGTAAATATTGGTGATCAATATATGGCATCAATTAATACAGAGGAAGTTCCTTTAATTGGCGACATTGTTCCAAACAAAGCACAAAAAATCGTTAAGGACAATAATGAAAAAGAACTTCTCAAAGAAGAAATTAAAGATTTAAATAGAAAAATTGCCTCAATTGAAGAGACAAATGATAACAATGAACAATTAACCGTTGATGAAGGTGAAATAATAATCACTGTTAATTCAGAAAAGAAAGAGTTGATTCGAAGAGAAAACATTGACGGTGTTAATTGTGTGGTTATTCCGGTTTCGGAATCTGACCACGTAAAAATAAATTAATTAAAGGAGGAGGTTATATGAAAAATCGTATAACAAAAATTGCAGCATTATTATTAGCTGTAATTATGGTATTTACAGGCTGTGCACAGGTTGATTTAAACATGAAACTTAATTCAAACGGCACAGGTAATGCAGAAATGCTAATCACTATTAATAAGTCACAGGCAAACGAAACGCTTAAAAAAATGGGGGCAACTGATTCCCAGATTAATGATTTTTGGAGAGAATATCAAAATCAGCTTAAAAAAAATACCGCATCAAGCAATGTAACATATAGTGAGGAAGTTATTGATGGAAAATCTTACATAAAACTTCAGAACAAGCAAACATTAAGAAAAGGCAAGCTGACTGTTGACTATGGTGCAGGTCCAAACAGTTTTTTATCAACTGAAACAGTTTATCAGTTAATTAAACCTGAAACTGTAGACAGTGCTGCGGATTTATCTGCAGTAAACACAGATGATATTGAAATGAATATTACATTTACTTTCCCAAAAGAAATTGTATCAACTAACGGTACATTATCTGCAGATAAGAAAACAGTATCATATAAGGTGGCATTAGACAAAACAACAGAACTTTTTGCTACAACAAATAAAAATGAAACAATGGCAAGTGTTAAAGCAAAAATTAAGAAGGCAAACACAATTGCAAATACAAAAATAACTAAAACAAAAGTTAAGAAAACTTCAGCTAAGGCAAAGACTACATCGGCTACAATTAAATTCAAGAAAGTAAGTGATGCAGTTTCTTATGAAGTTCAGTGTTCAACAAGTAAAAAGTTTACAAAGGCTAAAACTTTAACTACAAAGAAAACTTCTTATACAGTTAAGAAACTTAAAAAAGGCAAGAAATATTATGTAAGAGTTAGAGCTAAGAAGTTGAATCTTATTGAAGAGGATGTTTATAGCAAGTGGGTAAAAAAATCTTTTAAGATTAAGGCAAGTAAAAAAACAAAAAAATAAATAAAAAACAACGAGAAAAAAATTGACAAGTAAATTAGTGTATGCTATTATACTATGGTATGCCGCTCAGTGTGGTTATAAGCATTGCTTTTGCAATCACCGAAACTGGCGAGTAATGAGTAATAGGAGGTGCCCATAATGTACGCAATTATAGCAACAGGTGGTAAACAGTACAAAGTTTCAGAAGGCGAAACTATCAAGGTAGAAAAGCTTGGTGCTGAAGCTGGTTCTAAGTTTACTTTTGATCAGGTTCTTTATGTTGACGGTAAGGTTGGAAATCCAACAGTTGAAGGAGCTACAGTTGAAGCTACAGTAGTTGGAGATGGTAAGGCTAAGAAAGTTATCGTTTACAAGTATAAGAGAAAAACTGGTTATCATAAAAAGAATGGTCATAGACAGCAGTATACAGCAGTTACAATCGATAAGATTAACGCTTAATCAGGTGGTTTTATGACAAGAATAACCATTTATTGCAGAGGCAATACATACGTTGGTTTTTGTATGGAAGGTCATTCCGGATATGCAGAGGCAGGAGAAGATATTGTTTGTGCAGGACTATCAGTTCTCGCTATTAATTTTGTGAATTCAATTGAACAGTTAACATCAGATGAATATACTCAGTTTGAGCATGAAGATGATGGTATAATTGATTTTGAATTTTCCAATAATATTAGTAAAGAAGCTGAACTTTTAATAAAGTCTTTAGTTTTAGGACTAGAGCAGTTAGAGAAAGAATACAAAGATTTTATAACATTAGATTATAAGGAGGTATAGCTATGATGAAGATGAACCTTCAGTTCTTCGCTCATAAAAAAGGTATGGGTTCTACAAAGAACGGTAGAGACTCAGAATCAAAGAGACTTGGCGCTAAGAGAGCAGACGGACAGTTTGTTAAGGCTGGAAACATTCTCTATAGACAGCGTGGAACAAAGATTCACCCAGGCGTAAATGTTGGACGTGGTGGTGACGATACATTATTTGCTACTTCAGACGGAATCGTAAGATTTGAAAGAAAAGGTAGAGACAGAAAGCAGGTTTCTGTATACCCTGTAGCTGAATAATTAAACACAGACACTATTAGGCTTCAAGTCAGTTTTGATTTGAAGCCTATTTTAACATTAAAAGGTAACTCATTATTTATATTAACAATACAATCGTGGAGGATTATTATGTTTGCAGATTTTGCAAAAATTTTCATACAGTCAGGAAAAGGTGGAGATGGACATGTATCTTTCAGACGTGAAATATATGTTCCAAATGGTGGTCCTAACGGCGGAGACGGTGGAAAAGGCGGAGACGTTATTTTTCAGGTAGACAAAGGACTTAACACTTTATACGAATTTAGACATAAACATAATTTTAAAGCAGAGCCGGGACAGGAAGGCGGCAAGCAGAACAAAACAGGAAAAAACGGTGCAGACCTTATTATAAAAGTTCCTGAAGGAACAATTGTCAGAGAAGAAGAAACAGGAAAAATCGTAGCAGATATGAGTGGTGATAATCAGAGAATGATTATCTTAAAAGGTGGTCGCGGTGGTAAAGGAAACCAGCATTATGCAACAGCAACAATGCAGGCACCACAGTATGCACAGCCTGGACAAAAGAGCATGGAATTAAATGTTACACTTGAACTTAAAAGTATTGCAGACGTTGGTCTTGTAGGATTTCCAAATGTTGGTAAATCAACTTTGCTTTCAAGAGTGACAAATGCAGATCCAAAGATTGCCAATTATCATTTTACAACATTGAATCCAAACCTTGGTGTTGTAGATTTAGATGGTGGAAAAGGATTTGTTATTGCTGATATACCGGGACTTATTGAAGGTGCTTCAGAAGGCGTCGGGTTGGGACATCAGTTTTTAAAACATATTGAAAGAACAAAAGTTATTATTCATATGATTGATGCAGCCTCAGTGGAAGGTAGAGATCCAATAGCTGATATTAAGGCAATTAATAATGAATTAGAAAAATATAATCCTGATTTATTAAAAAGACCACAGGTTATTGCAGCTAACAAAATTGATGCAATTTATGGTGATACAAATGAAGTAATCGACAAAATTAAAGCTGAATTTGAACCTGATATTAAGGTTTATCCTATATCGGCAGTTAGTGGTAAAGGCTTAAAAGAACTTCTTTTCTATGTAAGAAGTTTATTAGATCAGTTTGATGATGCACCTGTTGTATACGAACAGGAATATAATCCTGAAGACTACATTATTACATCAGAATTACCATACACAGTTGAAAAAGTTGAAGATGGTTTATATGCTGTTGAAGGACCAAAAATCGAAAGAATGCTTGGTTATACTAACCTTGAGTCTGAAAAAGGTTTCTTGTTCTTCCAGAAATTTATGAAGGACAATGGTATTCTTGAACAGTTAGAAGAATTAGGAATCGAAGAAGGTGACACAGTTAAGTTATACGGTCACCAGTTTGAATATTACAAGTAAGGAGTGGATTATGAATAGCAAACAAAGAGCTTATTTACGAAAAATCTCTGCTACAATCGATCCAATTTTTCAGGTTGGAAAATCTGCTGTAACACCTGAAATTACAGCAGCAATTGATGAAGCATTAGAGAAACGTGAAATTATAAAGTTAAATGTTTTGAAAAACTGCTTATATGAACCAAAGAACATTGCAGAGGTTATTGCTGACAGAACCCGTTCTACAGTTGTTCATGTAATCGGAAGAAAAATTGTCTTATATAGACCTGCAAAGGATGAAAAAGACAGAAAGATTATTCTTCCATAAGTTTAGTGGAGTTATTATGAAAATAGGAATTTTAGGTGGTACATTTGATCCCATTCATAAGGCACATATATATATGGCAAAAGAAACTTTAAAACAGCTAAAGTTAGATAAAGTATATATCATGCCTTCACCATGTCCACCACACAAAAATACAAAAAATATTACATCAGATTTTCATCGTGTAAACATGATTAAGTTGGCGGTAGCTAATGAAAAAAATATTGAGCTTTTTGACTACGAGTTAAAGAACCACTTAAGTTACACAGCTGATACTTTAACCAAACTAAAATCAGAGCATAAAGAAGATGATCTTTATTTTATAATTGGCGGCGATTCTGCTGCAACTTTTACTAGCTGGTATCAGCCAGCTGTGATTCTAAAAAATGCCAATTTGGTTATTATTAATAGAAAGGATGAAAATCAATTTAATATAGAAAGTATAGTTGAAAAGATTAAAGAAGAAGTGGCTGCTAATGTTTATTTACTTAATGTTAAGGAGTCTGATATTTCATCCAGTGATATACGAACACATAAAATAGAAGCTGCAAAAGATTTATTGCCTAAAGGTGTATATGAGTATATTGTAGAAAATAATCTCTATACAGATGGAAATATAAATAAGGCATGGTCTCTTAGCAAAATTAAGGCAGATTTGAAAAATATCTTAAACAAACACAGATATGAACATACTTTAGGTGTGGCAGAAACAGCAAAGAAAATGGCAGAAGCCTTTAACGTTAATCCAAATACAGCGTATTTAGCCGGTATATTACATGACTGTGCTAAATACTATTCAGATTCACAGTTACTTAAATGTTGTAAGGATAACAATATTTTAGTGACAGACTATGAAGAAAAAGCACCATATCTTCTACATGGAAAAGTTGGCGCTTTTATTGCAAAAACAAAATATGGTATAGTAGATGAGAATGTTTTAAATGCTGTTATTTGGCATACTACCGGTAAGGAAAACATGTCTGATTTAGAAAAAATAATTTTCTGTGCTGACTATATTGAACCAGGTAGAATTGTGCAGCCTAATTTAGAATATCTAAGAAGTATTTCGCTTCAAAATTTAGATTTGCTGACTTATAGTATTTTAAAAGATACATTGGATTATTTGAAAAGTAAAAATCAAATTATTGACAGCTATACGCAGAAAGCATTTGACTACTATAAAAACAAATTAGGAGAATAAAATGGAATCAAGAGAATTAGCAAAAATTGCATATAATGCATTAGATGAGAAAAAGGGAATTAATATTTCAATTATTGATATTTCAGAAATTTCAACTTTAGCTGATTATTTCATTATTGCAGGTGGTAATAACGAAAATCAGGTTAAGGCATTAGCTAACAGCGTTGAAGAAGAAATGTATAAAGTTGACTGCAAGCCAAAACATATTGAAGGTTTTGATAACGCTAATTGGATATTAATGGATTTTAGTGATATTATTGTTCATGTTTTCAATGAAGAAGACCGATTATTCTATGATTTAGAAAGAATCTGGCGTGATGGAAAACATTTGGAAGTTACAGATTTATAAAATTATGTATAGAAATTTAGATAACGTTTCTTTTATAATATTAGTTTTTAAAATTATATTAATAATTAAATAGTTTAAAATTTAAGATATTGTATTTTTAACGTTAGATATATTTGTTTATATAATTTTCAGTATATTATTGTATTTATTAGGAGGAAAAAAAATGTGGGCATATGAAAGTGTTTTTTATCAAATATATCCTTTAGGATTTTGTGGCGCACCTTTGGAAAATGATGGCAACTTACAGCATCGTATTAAAAAAATACATGACTGGATTCCACACATAAAGAAAGTTGGTGCAAATGCAATTTATTTTTCTCCGCTATTTGAGTCAGATACTCATGGATATAATACAAGAGATTACAAAAAGATAGATGTAAGATTAGGCACAAATGAAGATTTTAAAGGGTTGTGTGAGGACTTACACAATAATGGCATAAAAGTTGTTTTAGACGGTGTTTTTAATCATGTGGGACGTGGATTTGAACCATTTATGGATGTATGTAAGAATAGAGAAAATTCACCATACTTAAACTGGTTTCACATAGACTTAAACGGCAATTCCAACTATAATGACGGCTTATGGTATGAAGGTTGGGAAGGCAACTATGATTTAGTTAAATTAAATCTTCAAAATAACGATGTTGTGGAATATTTATTAGATGCTGTTTCTTTTTGGATAAATGAATTTGGCATAGATGGTATCAGATTAGATGTTGCATATTGCCTTGACTTTGATTTCTTAAGAAGATTAAGACGACATGTTGATTCTTTAAAAGAAGATTTCTTTTTAGTTGGAGAAATGCTTCATGGTGACTATAACCAGAGAATGAATGATGAAATGCTTAATTCAGCAACAAATTATGAATGTTATAAAGGTCTTTATTCAAGTTTTAACAGTATGAATATGTTTGAGATTAATCATTCATTGCTACGTCAGTTTGGACCTGAGCAATGGACATTGTATAAAGGAAAACATTTATTGTCTTTTGTGGACAATCACGATGTTACAAGAGTTGCAAGCATTCTGACAAATGAAAAGCATTTACCACTTATATATGCCTTAATGTTTGGCATGCCGGGGATACCATGTGTTTATTATGGCAGCGAATGGGGAACAAAGGCAGATAAGTCTCAGGGAGATCCTGCACTTAGACCTTCATTTGACCAACCGGAATTTAATGAACTTACACAATTTATTAGTAATTTAAGTGCAGCAAAGAAAAACAGTGTTGGCTTAAATTATGGTGATTTTACATCAGTGCTTTTAACAAATAAACAGTGTATTTTTAAGCGCGCTACTGAAAATGAAACAGTTTATGTTTGCATTAACGCAGAAGAAAATGCCTTTGATGCATACTGTGAAGTGAAAAATCACACATATACGGATTTAATTACAAATAAGCCTATGGAAATAGGAGAATGCTTTAAAATGCCGGGATATAGTGCATTTTATTTAGTTAATTAAGTTTAAAATAAATTTCATATTTAATTAATAAAACTATTATAGATTAATATATGTAATACTAGGAAAGGAAGTGCTATTATGGCAAGAGAAATGGTTCCTGTAACATTACTTACAGGATATTTAGGAGCAGGTAAAACAACATTATTAAATCAGGTACTTACAAACCAGAAGGGTTATAAAGTAGCCGTTATCGTTAATGATATTGGTGAAGTAAATGTAGATGCATCTCTTATTGCAAAGGGCGGACAGGCTACATTACAGGATCAGAATCTTGTACCTCTTCAGAATGGATGTATATGTTGTACATTAAGTGCAGATTTAATTAATCAGATTATAGATTTGGTACAGTCAGGAAAATTTGACTATATTTTAATTGAAGCAAGTGGTATTTGCGAACCTATTCCAATTGCTCAGTCAATTTGTATGTTAGATGGTTCTTATGACAAGAGAGCAAAATTAGCAAGACTTGATAATATCGTTTCTGTAGTTGACGTAGCTAGAATGGCAGACGAATTTGGTTGTGGTGACAATCTTGTAAAAGATGATATTGATGAAGAAGATATTGAAAATCTTTTAATTCAGCAGATTGAATTCTGTAATACGATTATTTTAAATAAGGTTGACACAGTTACACCTGAACAATTAGCTAAAGTAAAAGCGATTATTAGAACACTTCAGCCTAAGGCTGTTATGTTTGAAACTAACTATGGTGAAATTGATGTTGATGAAATTCTTGATACAAAGAGATTTGATTTCGAACAGGCAAGTATGTCAGCAGGTTGGATTCAGGAATTAGAATCATTTGATAATGAAGAACATCATGAAGAAGATGACCATGAAGAACACCAGCATCACCATCACCATGAACATGAACATCATCACGACCACGACCATGAGGACGAGCACCATAAACATCATCATGACGAAGAAGATGACCATGAACACGAACATCATGACCATGAAGAAGGTCACCATCATGGACACCATCACCATCATCACCATGGAGAAGGTGAAGTTGAGGAATATGGTATTGGAACTTTTGTATATTACAGAAGAAAACCATTTGCAAAAGAAAAATTTGAAGACTGGTTAGATGAAATGCCAAAAACAATCATTAGAGCAAAAGGTATTATCTGGGCTGCTGAAAATAACAATGATGCATATATGTTTGAACAGGCAGGAAAACAGATTAACATTAGCAATGCGGGACAGTGGGTTGCAACAGCTCCTCGTAGAGTTAGAGCTAAAATGATGAAAGAAGATCCTACATTGGTAAATGATTGGGACGAAGAAGTAGGAGACAGAATGATTAAGGTTGTATTTATTGGCCATGATATGGATAAAGAGGCAATTATTGAAAGCCTTGATAAATGCTTAGCTTATTAATCAGATAATATGAGTAACAATATAAATAATTATATTATTGTTTCATTATAGTAATAAGCAATTAAAAGCTTATATAAAGTAAAAAACGTAGTTTTTAAACATCTAAAAACTACGTTTTTTATATACCTCATAATAATAAAATAATAATAAAACAATCAATTATTAAAAGAATTAATTATTAAAAGAATTAATTTAATATAATTGTCTTAATATAACTTTTAATTCAATAAGTTTAATATAATTGCAATCGTTACAACTATATTAGTTCTAAAATTCTTTTTATACTGTCTTACGATTCTTAAACTATTTTTCTTAAACTATCTTACGGTATAAAGCGTATGCTTTACCAACGATTGTACAATCATCAACTATAATAGGATCCATATTGTCATTTTCAGGCTGAAGACGAATATAACCATTTTCTTTATAAAAAGTCTTAACTGTAACCGAATCATCTATTAAAGCAACTACAACGTCTCCGTTATTAGCAGAGTTGACCTTCTCTACAATTAAAAAATCACCGTCATAAAAACCAATATTAATCATGCTTTCACCTTGAATCTTTAAAATAAAAGTTTCATTGTTAGGTAGAAATTCTGTAGGAAGAGAAAAATAATCTTCGATATTTTCAACTGCAAGTAGTGGTTCACCGGCAGCAACACGTCCAATAATTGGAATATTAGTCATGTCTCTTCTTGTTAAACCGAATTCATCATCAATTATTTCGATTGCACGTGGCTTAGTAGGATCTCGTCTTATATATCCGTTCTCTTCTAATGTATTAAGATGTGAGTGAACGGAAGAAGTAGAGCGTAAGCCAACTCTTTCACATATTTCCCTAACTGTAGGTGGATAACCTTTTTTCAAAATTTCTTCTTTTATGTAATCTAAAATCAATTGCTGCTTTTCACTAATTTTTCCTGGCATAAAATTTTTTACCTCCTTTTTTCAAAAGTACCATTTATGGGACTACCTATATGATAATATTAACATAGTTCCTGATAAAAAACAACAAGATTTCGAAAATATGTTCGAAAATATATTGACAAACATTTGTTCGGATGATAATATAACATTACAGAACAAGAACAGATGTTCTCAAAGGGATAAGCAATACATACTAAAAGAGCTATGCGAGGAGGAAGATATAATGAATACAGGCAGAAGAGACGTGATTAAGAAAAGAAGAGTTAATCTGTTACGGAGAAGAATAGTTATTGTTGGTGTTACATGTATAGCAATGTTTTTAATATGTGCCACATTTGTTAATTTATATAATGTGAATGCAAATAATACAGGTAAGAATCCTTTATATAAATATTACACAAGTTACCAGATTGAACCAGGTGATACATTAACATCTATTGCTCAGAAGTACACAATTAATAGTGATGTATCTGTACAGGATTATATTGATGAGGTTAAGAAGAATAATAATCTTGTTAGCGATAAGATTAACAGTGGAAGTTATTTAGTTGTTTCATATTATTCAAACGAGTATAAATAAAGCTTGCCTTTATTTTATACCATATATATCTTTAGTTAGCCGCAAATGTTTAACGCACATATTCATTTGCGGCAATTTTTTTATATATTTACAATATTTGTGAGTAGTAATATTTTGTGAGTAGTATTTGAATCGCTTTTTTATTAAATTATGTTTAGATTTTCTTATTTTTTAATCTTTTCTTAGTTTGACGGCGTTTCTGGCTTTGCGTCTACGTTCGTCTTCAATAGCTGCGTAATGTTTTTTTGTAGTATTTACATCCTTATGACCTAAAACATCTGCTACAAGATAAATATCACCGGTTTCCTTATAAAGAGCAGTGCCATAGGTACTTCTCAATTTATGAGGCGTAATTTTTTTCAAGTTAGTAACTAAGGAAGAATACTTTTTGACTAAATTTTCTACAGCTCTAACACCGATTCGTTTTTTTTGAATAGAAAGAAAGAGTGCATTTTCATGACCGGATATAGGAACAATTAATTTTCTTTCCTCAATATAGTCTAAGAGAGCTTTTTCAACTTCTTCACCAAAGTAAATAACGGTTTCGTTGCCACCTTTACGACGGATTTTTATACCGGAATTCTTAAAATCAATATCATTTATGTCAATACCAACACATTCAGAAACACGAATACCAGTTCCAAGTAGAAGAGTCAATATTGCTAAATCTCGTGTTTTAGTTTTAGCATGAAATTTCTGTTGAGATTTCGTTAGCTTATCGCCTGTGTCAACTTCATCAAGTAAATTGCCCACTTCATCTGCGTCTAATCTTATAATTTCCTTTTCATGGATTTTAGGCATACTTACAATAGAAGCAGGATTAGTCTTAATCATCTCTTTTTTATAAAAGTATTTGTATAATGTTCTAAGACAGGCAAGTTTTCGCATTATGCCACGTTCTTTGTTAATATGCTCCTTGCCATCTTCAGTTACATAATACTTTAAATATTCAAGATATTCTTCGATATCTGTTGCAGTAATTTTATCTAAAATATCCAGTGGTAGAGAGGTGATTTCTTTATCTTCCGCATCAGGATTATTTTCCTTTAAATAATTAAAGAAAACAATTAAATCATATCCATAACCAATACGTGTACGGGAAGAAGTAGTAGGCTCAATTCCTCTAAAAAAATCCTTGCAAAACCATGGTAATTTTTTTTGTAATTCTCTTAATTTTAATTCGTTATTTATTATTACCTGATCATGGTAATTTCTCGTTGTGTTATTTTTTTCAATGTTTGGCATATCTAAACTCCTTAAATATTTGGGTTAATCAAAACTCTTGTTACATAAAGCTGTAAAAATACTATTTTTACAGCCTGGATTTTCTTTGGTTAATGTTTTAACTAAATTCTTTATATATTCTCGTTTTGTATGACCATCAACTGGACATGGATTTTTAGCAATCGGCAACTGATATTTATTTGCAAAGCCAATTACTTCCTTTTCAGGCACATACATTAACGGTCTGATGACTTTTAAATTAGTATTACTCAAATGAGTAACAGGAGAGAAGCAGTGGAACCGCCCCTCATACAACAAAGACATAATTGCTGTTTCTATCATATCATCTTTGTGATGAGCATAAGCAATTGTATTGAAACCAAGCTCCTTTGCATGATTGTTTAAAGCCCCTTTACGCATTTTTGCACATAAAGAACATGGATTAGATTCCTTTCGCTTGTTAAAAACAATATCTGAAATTTGTGTTTCCACAATATGTAAATCAACATCTAAATTAGAGCAATAGTTCTTAATTTGATGGAAATCTTGTATACCAAAACCTAAATTAATTGTTATACCAATTAAATCAAAGCTTTTAGGATAAAATCGTTGAAGTTTTTTCAATGCATAAAGTAGAGTTAAACTGTCTTTACCGCCGGATATACCCACAGCAATTTTATCTCCATCATTTATCATATTATAGTTGTCTATTGCCTGGCGGACATAACTAAATAGTTTTTGTTCTTTCAAATTTAAACCTCCCAATTAAACAATATAGTGAATTATATATATGCTGCGTTTATTAAGAATCTGAAAAAGACGAATAAAACCGTTTACAGTTTTATTCGTCTTTTAATTATAGTATTAATCTAAATATAAATCGAACTAGCAATTGATAATTCTGTTAATAGACTAATTTAACTAATATATTCATTTATGCTTATTGTATTAAATATAAATATTTAATACAACCTTAAATAACGTTATATATAGCAAATTATAATTTCAAGAAGCAGATAATTTTTTTATCTATTTTACATTATTAATTAGATTTTTTTTACTTATAACATAATAAAACTTATAATTAGAATAACACAACTATTCGCAAAAGACAAGTTTAACGAAAAGTATGCCAAAGAAAATAGTATAAATATAGCTTAATAAGCTTTTTAAAGCACATTTTCAATTAAATTCTTAAAATATTCAGGAATAGGTGCTTCATATTCTACATATTCTTTTGTTGTAGGATGTATAAACCCAATTGTTTTTGCATGCAAACATTGTCCCTGTAATTTAAAGGGACATTTGTTATGGTTATAAACATCGTCACCAAGTAACGGATGATTTATGCTTGCCATGTGAACTCTAATCTGATGTGTACGACCGGTTTCTAATTGAAACTCACATAAAGCGTATTTATCAAATTGTTTTAAAACTTTGTAATGGGTAACTGCATGTTTTCCGTTGCGTTCATTAATTGCCATTTCCTTACGTTTTGTAGGGTGTCTGCCAATTGGTGCATCTATTGTACCTTCAGTTTCATCGAAACGTCCCTGAACTATACCCCAATATTTTCTTGTAATTGTATGTTCTTTTAATTGTTCAGCAATAAAATTATGGCTGTAATCATTTTTACAAATTATTAAGGCGCCGGTTGTATCTTTATCAATTCGATGTACAATTCCAGGTCTTAAAACACCGTTAATGTTTGATAAATTGTCTTTACAATGATACATTATTCCATTAACCAAAGTACCTGTATAATGTCCTGGTGCAGGATGTACAACCAAGTCTTTAGGTTTATTTACGATTAAGACATCATCATCTTCGTATATAATATCTAAAGGTATGTTTTCAGGCTCTATATTAGCTGTAACCGGCTCAGGAATATTAATTGTTATGCAATCATTTTCCTGAACTTTATAGTTTGCCTTAGATGATTTTTCATTAACTAAAACATCGCCATTTTTAATTAATTTCTGTATATAATTGCGGGAATTATTATCTAATAAATCTGTTAAATATTTGTCTAAACGTATATTTTTATTAGATGAATCCACGTAATAAGTTTCACACATATTTAATCTATTAATTCCTTTCAAGTCAAGTATATATCATTTTATTATTTTTAATGTTTCTTTAAAGAAATTATTGTGTTAAAATCTTCTTCATTAATTTTTAATATGCATAATAAAACAATTCCAATACATGAAATTGTTACATAACAGTCGGCAACATTGAAAACAGGAAAGTTAATTGGTTTAAAATAGATAAAATCAACAACATAGCCTCTTACTACTCTGTCAATTAAGTTCCCTACTGCTCCTGCCAGCAACATTGATAAAAATATATTTAAAATTAAGAATATTTTATTATTTGTTTTTTGATACAGTAAATTAACATTTCTACTGAAAATACATATAAAAAATATTGCAATTAAAGTAAATATAATAAACATTAATATTTTGCCGGAGAACATTCCCCAGGCTGCCCCTCTGTTTCCACCATCTAAATAATGTAATAATAATACATCTTTTATAATGTGAAAGTCATTTTTGCCTTTTAAAGCAATTATAGCAGCATATTTGCTTATCTGATCAATGACAACTAAAAACAATGCAAAAACAAGCATTTTTAGGTTTAATATTAATGTTTTATTCATTTACAATTACCTTTTTAACACTTTCTAACAAATCATTTTTTGAAATTTCACGGTTGATTGAGGCTTCGCCTATAGAATTAGCTACGATAAACTTAATAATTCCTGAATCCATTTTTTTATCGTTTAAAGTTGCTTCAACAACTTCTTTAGCCTTAATATCTGATGTCTCAATTGGCAACTTATATAATTTAAGTACATCTAATATTTCATCGTACTGGCCTTTGGTAATAAAACCTTTCTTGTATGATATGTATGATGCAGCGTTAATTCCAATTGAAACGCACTCTCCGTGTAAAAGAGAAAAGTTCTTTGTTTTTTCAATAGCATGGCCAATTGTATGGCCAAAATTAAGTAGTGCACGTTCGCCTTTTTCCTTTGGATCATTTTCAACAACACATCTTTTTATATTGCAACTAACAAATAATAACTGACGTAATGTTTCATAATCTTTATTTAAAACACCGTCAATATTTTCTTTAAGCCAGTTAAAATATTCACCGTCTTTAATAATACCATGCTTGATAACTTCGCCCATGCCTGATAAATATTCTCTTTCAGGAAGGGAATTTAAAGTGCTTAAATTCATATAAACTAATTTAGGCATGTAGAAAGCACCAACCATATTTTTATAAGCTTTAAAGTCAACACCTGTTTTGCCACCAATGCTTGAATCTACCTGAGATAATAATGTTGTTGGAATTTGAACAAAATCAATACCTCTTAAATATGTTGCTGCAGTATAACCTGTCATGTCTCCTGTAACACCGCCACCTAGAGCAAGAAGCATATCGTTTCTGTCAAATTTATTTACGATTAAATCTTCGTAAATGTTGTTAATTGTGTCCAAATTCTTATACTGTTCTCCAGCTTTAAATTCATGTAAAATAATCTGTTTGCAGTGTGGCTTTAGGAGATTTAAAAGTTCTTCTCCATATAAAGGACCAACTTTTGATTCTGTAACAATGCATAATTTTCTGTTTTTTATATTAAATTTTTCTAATTCTTCTAAAAGATTTGTAAAAGAATCTGAGAAAACTATGTGGTAGCATGGCTTTTCCTCGTAGTTTACTGTTATTCTGTTTGATAAGTTTTCTAATGCCTTTATCATTTCTGTCTCCTTATTTATTATGTATTTGATATTAAATATTAATTATTCATAAACTCTTATTTTAATTAAATTTCTGCCTTTTTTCGTTTCTTTAAGCACACCATCATAAATAAATCTACCCTTGCCCCTTACAGATACAATATCGCCTTCTTTAACAGTTGCTCCATTAGATGTGGTTGATTTTCCATTGATGAAAACTTTTTTCTCTTCAATTAATGGTATAATACTGTTTCTGGTTGCTTTAAAAGCAGTTGCAATAAGACTGTCTAAACGTACATTTGAAATAGTTCCCATTACTTCTCTTAAGTTAGGAACAATTTCTAAATCAGTTGAATCTGACAAATTGATTTTTATTTGAGTGTGTTTTATTTTAAATAAATTATCAATTATATAATCAGCAATATCTTCTTTACAATAAACATAAGCATCTTTTCCCTTAGTAAAAATATCGCCGATTTTACTTCTGTTAATGCCTAAATTTAAAATAGCACCTAAATAATCCCTGTGACTTAAAGTGTCTGAAAATTTGGAATTAATAGGAGCTATGTGTAATACAGAAATAGGAATATGTTCAGTATAATATATCTCCTGTGGAGAAAATACTAAAATCTTTCTTTCTGCATAATTATTACCTCCTGTAACATCTATATTAACAGGAGGTAATGTATTTTTTATTTGATTAAATATACTAAGTTCATTAATATTTAGAAAATCAGAATATGTATAAATATTACGGTCGTATGAAATACGAGCTAATTCTTTGATTCTGTTAGTTAAAAATAATTCGTCTTTGTTCATAATATTAACATGTCCCGGTTCTAATAACTTCCTCTGGAAGAATAATTATGTGATGAATAGTCACTTGTGCTGTCGTTTACAGAGTCCTGAAAATCGCCCGTAATATCTACTGAATGAGGAGTTACTAAATAAATGTAACCACTGATTTTCTGAAGATTTCCTGAAATAGCATAGCAACCGCCAATAACTGAATCAACAATACGCTGTGCTAAATCAATTTTGATACCTTCTAAATTAAGTACAACTGACTTGCCATCTAATAATGTATCGATAATTTCCTTTGTAGTTTCATAATGTGTTGGTTTGATAACGCATACTTCCATATCTGTTCCTGATGAAGAACCCCTCATAGGTACAACCTTACTGTTTCTTGAACTTCTGGAACTTCTTGTGGATTGAGCGGCTCTGCTTCGTGTGTGTGTTGTTGAACGTGGAGCTTCTTCTTCCTCATGACGTTCAGTTTTTGCGGCAGATCTTCTGGATGGTGTTGGATGATCTATTTCTTCTTCGATTTCATCGTCAATATCATCATAGTAATCATCATCATATTCATCATTATAATCCATTGTAAATACGCTTTTTATTTTATCTCCAAATTTTGACATATTATTCTCCTAATTTAAATATTATAGTTTCTTTCTCCAAAAATTCCGGTTCCAACTCTAACCATTGTTGCTCCTTCTTCTATTGCAACCTGGTAGTCACCAGTCATTCCCATTGAAAGCACATTCATACTAACATTATCAATGTTTTTCTCTGTTATGTCAACCGATAATTTCTTCATGTTACGGAAATATTCTCTATTAGTTTCAGGATTGTCCGTATATGGCGCAATTGTCATTAAGCCTTTGATTCGTACATGCTCAAGTTTACTTATTTCACGTACTAATTGTTCTGTTGTCTCAGATGTAATACCAAACTTACTTTCTTCATTTGCCATGTTAACTTCAATAAGGATATTGGCAATTTCATTTTTCTTTGCAAATTCTGTTTCAATTTGATTTGCAAGTCTTAAAGAATCAACAGAGTGGATTAATTCAACTTTACCTACAAGATATTTAACTTTATTTCGCTGCAAATGACCAATCATGTGCCATCTTATGTCTTTGGGTAAAATCTCGTATTTTTCAGTTAATTCCTGTACTTTATTTTCACCATAATCCAAAACTCCAGATGGTAGAGCCTCTTCTATTGCTGTGTAAGGTTTGGTTTTGCTTACTGCAATTAAAGTAACTTCTTTTGGATCACGTCCAACTTTCTCGCAGGATTTAATAATGTTTTCTTCTACCTGTTTTATATTATCTAGTATCATTTATATTCACCCTTTCTATTGGAAAATTATCTGATTTTCTGAAACTTTGCTTGCATCTAATACAATACGGTCATATATTTCAAGACCGGATGTTTCATTTGCCACAATGTAATACTCATCTAAAGTATCTAATATGTTAACAATTGTAAATACGGTGTAACCGTTATTTATATTGTAAACGCCCATAAAATCCCTTGTTCGTTCAACTACATAGCTTGAATGTGAATCGGATTTTGTTATCACATCCCCTGGTTCAAAATAAGACTGGGCTACATAGTAGTTGTCATCGTCGCTGTATGCGATCGGTGGATAGTATATTTCAGATTTATTAGTTTTTGAATTCTGTAGGTTAAATCCTATACTGTTGCCATTCTCACCTTTTTTGCTATATTCTTTTGGAATAACATATAATTTGCTTGTAACAACTGAAGATTTAGGAACTTTTAATCCGGATACAGGTGTTTCAACAATTTCTACATCCAAAAATCTGTCTGTTGCATATCTTATTGCATATTTAGATAATGTAATAACACCATATTTCTTCTTGTCTTTTCCTTTTACAATTTTGAAATTAGCTGTTGTTGTTAAATTGTCCTTCAAAAACTTAACTGAAATTTTTGAAGTGTTTTTGTATTTTTTTATATCGCTTTTGTTAAACTTTAAAACAATGTTCCATTCTTCATCATTTATTGTTTTATAAATAGGTGAACCTTTTTCTATTTTGTCACCTGAAGAAAAATGAGCTGTTGTATAATGAGTTTTATCAAAGTCGGACTCTTTAACTTTCTTAGGTGTTATTGTTTCGTAATCATCAACTCTATATAGCACTATACCTGTTGCCTGAGATTTCTGAATTGAAAAAATATCACCTTTTTCTTTTGCCATCTTTTGTAAAGAATTCATATTTATTAAGTCAACAACCGTGCCCTTAATTGTGCTTTTAAAATCATATATAGATGAAAAATCCATGTCATCAAAATTATTTGTAAAATCATTTAATAAATCATTTATTTTAGAGAGATTTTCATCTGTTAGCTTAGAATTATCTTTGCTGGAATCTAAAAGTATGTCACTTAACTGACCTGTTGAATCAATACTATATAAAGTAGAGTTCTTTGACACCCTTGAACCTTCTCTTATAAAATAATCAATGTAACCTGTCTGAGAGGCATATTTTATAATTTCTTTTCTAAGGGCAATTCCCTGATAAGAATTGTCCAATTTCTCTGCGTTAGAACCTGCAGTTACTTCGTAGTATTTTGTCCTTTCTGTTGTAAAATATATAACAATATTTATAAACAAATATATTAAAATAAGACCGAATATAACGATTCCAACATTAATATTTAAAAATTTAGTTTTTTGTCTGTCTTTTTGTGTACTCATATATAATAAGTTCTCCTTAAACCTCATATAATTATCGTATAAAATACATTGTAAGTCAACTAAAATAGGCTGTTTTTAAATAAAAAAACTAGGAATGTATTTTTTTGTAATAATGGGAAAACATATAAATAAGCTGATAAAGGAGGTAAGTATATGAATTCAAAAGGATTAGACTATTTTGCATTAGTTGTTACTATAATAGGTGCAATTAACTGGGGACTTATTGGTTTTTTCAAATTTGACTTGGTTGCATTTCTATTTGGCCAAATGTCATGGATTTCACGAATTGTTTATGCAGTAGTCGGTTTATGTGGATTATATTTAATTAGTTTATTTGGAAGAGTATTATCTCTCGGAGAAAAATAACTAAATAGTACATTAATAAAAGGAAGTATCTATGCCAAATAACATCATTAACCAACTTGCTAAATGATGTTAACATTTTTACTTCCTTTTATTGATTTATTATTTAATTCTTATACATTTCACGCCATTCTAAGTCACCACGATTTAATGACTTAATTAAAAGCTCTGCTGTAGCAACATTAGTTGCTAACGGAATATTATGAATATCACATAAACGAATTGCTTTGTGTATGTCCGGCTCGTGAGATTTTGGATTTTCAGGATCTCTTAAAAAAATTAATAAATCCAAGTCATTTTGTTCTATCTGAGAGCACATCTGCTGTTCACCACCTAAATGACCGGCTAAATATTTGTAAACATTTAAATTTGCTGCTTCCTCAATTAATCTTCCTGTTGTGCCTGTTGCGTATAATGAATGCTGACATAAAATTCCCCTATATGCTATGCAGAAATTCTGCATTAGTTTCTTCTTAGAGTCATGTGCAATTAATCCAATATTCATAAACATCCTCCTTATATTTTACAGTATATTTTCGCTTTATTAAAGCATGGCTTTCGTTCTTTGTAATCCTATATTTAATACAACACCTATACCAAAATACAAACTTAACAATGATGTTAAACCATAACTTACAAATGGTAAAGTAACACCTGTATTCGGTAAAAGCATTGTAGCAACTGCTATGTTTACAAGAGTCTGGGTCCCTATTAAAACACCAAAACCATAACAGAACAGCCGTCCCGAATAGGTTGGAGCCCTGGAGCCGGTTATAAAACATTCTAATACAATAAGTAATAATAATATAATAACCGCAGCACCACCAATAAAACCTAACTCTTCACCAACAATTGTAAAGATAAAGTCAGTATGGGATTCTGATATTAAATTACCGTTTTTTACTGATGTAATATCGTTATTATCGAGTCCCTTACCTGTTAAGCCACCGGAACCAATTGCAAGAAGTGAGTTCTCCTGCTGGTAACGTAAATCTTTTGCTTTAGCGTTATCTTCCTGAAAGAAACCAACAATTCTTAAATATTGATAGCCTTTTAATATTTTGTTATTAGGCTGTGATACATAATATCCTAAAACCAAAACAATTGGTATAGAAATAATTATAACTCCGGTAACAATCTTATAATGAATTCCCGATAAGAACATTATAGCACAAAATGTTATAAAAATAACTATAGTTGTTGATAAATCCGGCTCTAAAAATATTAAACCGAATACCATGGCTGCAAATAATGTAACACCGGCAATTGTTTTAAATGTATTAAGTGTTTCTCTTCTTTTATACAAATAAGTTGCAACGAATATAATAAGGAATACTTTTGCAATTTCAGACGGCTGGAATTGAACAAAGCCCAAATCTATCCATCTTTTAGCTCCCTTGCTTGTTGTACCGGCAACCATAACAAGTGCAAGTAAAACAATTGTTGCTGCATATATTAACCAATAAAACTTAAAAACAAATTTATAGCTTAGCAATGTAAAAATAATAAGAACAATAATTCCAAGTGCAAATCCTAGAATTTGTTTAAATTGAAAGTCTTCTCCTTCTGTTGCACTTCCTATACAAAAAATTCCTATAAATGTTACTGCTAATACATAAATCAGTAATCTAAAATTCAAATTAGATAATTTGTAGTTTTTAATTGTGCTAAATATTTTTCGTATCATTAAACCTTAACCTCTTTAATTGGTATGTTTGCCATTAGACATGGCCCTTTCTCATGATGTATTTCAACAATACATTTATCTGTATCAATTTCAATATATTTTGAAATAACCCTAATTAAGTCCTTCTTTATGGACTCAGTTGTGTATGGGTTACATCCAATTCTATCTGTTACTAATAATATTTCTAAACGCTCCTTAGCAATTTTACTTGAACGTTTACGTCTGAATAGTTTTCTGAAAATCATCTTGTTACCCCCTTACCGAAAAGTTGCTTGAAAAACATTAATGAAAATTTGTGTTCTTCTTTTTCATAAAGAGGATATGTACCTTCGATTTTCTCTGCAATTTTGTTGATTGCTTTTCCAGATGATGTGTTCATGTTTACTACAGAATCACCTTTATTTGTTGCGATAACAATATTTACATCGTCATTTATGCAACCGATAACATCGCTGTTAAGAATTTCTTTTACGTCCTGACCGGACATCATTTCACCTTTTCTAATAAGGTCAGGTCGTAACTTATTTATTAATAAATAAATAGGATTAATGCCATCTTTTTCAAGAAGCCCTATTATTCTGTCAGCATCTCTTATAGCCGAAACTTCAGGTGTGGTTACAACAATTGCTTTTGTTGCACCTGCAATGGCATTTCTAAAGCCCTGTTCAATACTGGCAGGACAGTCGATTAAAACATAATCAAACTCTTCTTTTAAACATGAAGTCAAATCAATCATCTGTTGTGGTGTAACTGAATCTTTATCTTTGGATTGGGCGCTTGGTAATAAATACAAATTGTTGTATCGCCGGTCCTTTATAACAGCCTGTCTTAATCTGCACGTCCCTTCAAGTACGTCTACAAGATTATAAACTATTTGATTTTCAAGTCCCATAACCACATCTAAATTACGAAGACCAATATCTGTATCTATTGCGATAACACTTTTTCCTAATTTAGATAAAGCTATTCCTAAATTGGCGGTGATGGTTGTTTTTCCAACACCTCCTTTTCCTGAAGTGATTACAATTACTTCTCCCATTATTCCCTCCTAAAATAAAATACTTATATTATCTTTTGTACTTTATTTTGGAAAAAATTAATCCTGAGTAGTATTTTTTAAATCTTCACCTTTAACAGCTTTCTTTAAATCTTTATCAGTAAGTTCACCATAATAATACTGTACACAGTTCTTTGCCAATTCTGCTGAATCGTGTGATGAGTTGGCAAAAGGTAATACAGTTGATATAGCAATCTTTGGATTGTCATAAGGCGCATAAGCCACAAATAAAGCATGGGAATTACGATGCAAATTCTCCTGAGCAGTACCGGATTTACCGGCAAAAGTTATTTTAGTATCTGTAAAATAATTACGCACAGTACCCGATGTAACTACCTGTCTCATACCTGAATGAATTGCATTCCATGTACTTTGTGATGCTTCTACCTTATTTGTCATTTTAGCTTTGTTGTTTAAAACAAGTTTACCTTTTCTTGATTTAACTTTATCAAGTAATGTTAAATTATAATTTTTACCGCCGTTAGCTACTGTAGATACATATCTTGCAAGCTGCGCCGGTGTATAAGCGTTGCTACCCTGTCCAATAGCTGAGTGGACAGCACTTTCTGTTGAAAAATGAGGTTCTCTCTCAGTAATTTCAACACCTGATTTCATGTTTAAGCCAAGTTTTGTGGCATATTTTTCCATTTTATCAAGACCAACTGCACTGTCATAGGATGTGCCATTAGACTTACCTAATCTGTAACCCATTTCGTAGAAGAAATAGTTACATGAATTTGCCAAAGCTTCACTAACGTTCTGATATCCATGTGTCCCCTTTGGATAAATCCAACATTTTGGTGACGGTGTTATCTTCTTAAACACACCTGTATCATCAACTGTACTACCAGGTGTAATAATACCTTCAGATAATGAAGCCAAAGCAGTTGTCATCTTGAAAGTTGAACCTGGAGCTGTTGCACCCTGAGTTGCTCTGTTATACAAAGGATCTGATTGGTCATCAACTAATTTTGCCCAATATTCTGAATCAACAGAACCTGATAACATATTATTGTCATAACTTGGATATGTTACCATTGCACGAACATCACCATTTCTTGGATCTGTAATTACAACCGAACCTGAACATGGATCAAGAGCAATCTGTGCCGGTGTAATCTTTAATTCTTTTATCTGCTTTACAATAAAGCGGAAAGTCTGATATTTATCAAAGGTTGATAAAGTGTTATAAGCACTCTGGTCCATTTTCAGAACCTTCTGATCAAATAAAAGCATACATATTTCACTGCCGGATATTGTTGAGTCATTAATCAAATACTTAACAACAAGCTTACCAAAAGATGTATTTTTCTTAACGTCTTTTATAATATGACTTACAATTAAATCATAAGTTTCACTTGTTGAAAGATACTCGTCCTGTACATCAAGGTTATCTAAACTAATCCAGTTCTTCTTTATTGCATATTTTATAAATGCATTTATACTAATCTTTCCATCTACATATTTATTGTAAGTGGAATCGTTAGTATCTATGGAAGATGAAATTAATATACCATCATTCTTAAGTAAATCATAAATATAATCACAATATTCCTGAAATTCTGAACTGTAGTCATTATAAACTACACCGTTAGAATTTAAGTCGGCCTTTAATTTGGCTGTGGCTGTCTGGACACCTGATTTGTATTTACTATATACTCTTGCTTCGTTTGTTGTAGATTTCTTTGATAAGTGTTTCAAACTTACTACATTGTTAGTTACAAGCTGTGCATATACTTTTTTTACAGGTATATAATGCAATTTGTCATCTGTTTCTTTTGATTCATCAATATCATAGTTTACAATTTCTGATATTAAAATTGACGCTACTTTTTTCTCAAGCATTGTATAAACAGCTTTTTGCAATTTAGAATCAATTGTTAGGTAAATGTCATTACCTGCAGCAGAATTTTTCTTTGATATAACACTTAAAACTTTTCCAGTGTTGTCAACAAATATTTTTTCTTCTCCACGTTTCCCCTGAAGATATTCCTCCATTGAGGCTTCAAGACCTGATTTACCAACTATATCACTTGCAATATAATTTTTGCCCTGTTTTTTGTATTCTTCTAACTGGGCATCTGAAATGGTTCCTGTATAACCGATAATAGGAGCAAAATATTTGCTCATATTATATTTTCTAATTGTCTGTTCTTCTACTGTAACCCCTGTTAAGTCAGCTTCATTTTCAGAAATACCAACCATCGTTCCATTTGACACATCAGTGGCAATTGTTACACCAACATATTTTTGTGATGATATGGCATAAACATTGTATCTGATTGCCAAAATTTTAAGTAACATTTGGTCACTACATTTTTCTGTAACTTCAAATAAATCATTTTTCAAATAAGAAATGATTTCGCCTACTGAAGCATTTGAATAATCATGGTTGTTTTTCTTTAAGGTTTTACCAAAAAGATTTGTCATAAATAATTTCTTTGAAGCATCAGATGTGAAATTTTCTTCCCATTTTCCATCGTCATTTAATATAATTGGAAAATCTACTGAAATCTTGTCACCGTTTTTTTCAATTATTTTAATTGCTTTTGATACAATAGCATTTAACTGACTATTCTTTTTGTCAGAACTGTCGATTTTATCTTCAATTCTTACGGCATAAGCTAATTCATCATAAGCTAAAACTTTGCCTTTTTTGTCCAAAATCTTTCCTCTTGTACCTGATTTATAAACAGTTTTCTCAGATTTTTGAATATATGTGCTCATGTAATAATTTTCGTTAATTATCTGTAAGTCAAATATTCTATAAATCAAACCTGAAAATAAAGCTATTATTATTACGCTTACGATAAATATTCTTGATTTAATTATTTTTAAAATTGTATATAAAAAATCACTTATCAAAACTTAATGTACTCTCCTGTTTTATTGTTAATATTTTTTCATTTAATAAATAAAATAACTTATAGAATAAAAAGGCTATAAATGTTGTGGCTATCATTTCAGGGAACATTATCTGCCAGAAATAAAAAGAAAAATCTAATTTATTTCTCAATATAAATCTAAAAGTGTAAACTAATAGATTGTATATTAAATCATTAGTAAAAACTAAAACCATTGGCATAAAAACATGGTCGCTGTAGAACATCTTTTTAAATAAGCCACTGAAAAAACCTATATACATATAAATTAATGCATATAAACCAATAACATCCCCAAAGAAAATATCCACAAGTAAACCACATATTAAGCCTGTAACCGTTCCATAATTGCAACCACGCATAAAACCAAATATACAGGTTACAAATAAAAGTAGATTAGGTGTGGCAACAATGTTAAAGTTAGCCAGCGAAAATTCACTTTGTAATATAAATGCCATAATTATAATTATTGCTGTTATAATAACTCTAATAATTCTGTGTTTCATGAAAAATCCTTCTATTCATTAATCCTTTAAAACTTCTTTTAATTTTGTAATAACTAAAACTTCATCAATATGCTCAAAGTCCACAATTGGCATTAACTGACCTGACTGGGTAAGTTCGTTTGCATCTTTCTTTGTTTTTGTAACGTAACCGACAGGTATACCCGGTAGAAATTTGTTACTAATTCTTGATGTAACAACCAAATCACCTTCTGAAACTTTTGTGTTTTGTGGAATTTCAGTTAAATTCATGTATCCTTTTGTAATAAGTTTCAAATCACCACTGGCAATTGCTGTGTCGGATGTATTAGCGAAAGATACACTTACACTACTTTCATCATCTATAATTGCACGAACTCTTGCGTAGTTCTTTCCTACACTGGATACAATTCCAACAAGGCCACCACCACTTATAACATTCATGTCAACTTTGATGCCATCATCACTTCCTTTATCAATTGTAAATAAATTAAAGTAATTACCTGTGTCTTTACCAATTACTCTGGCAGCAATTTTTTTATAAGTTGAGTAATCCTTGTCTAATTTGTATAAATCCTGTAAACGTGTAAGTTCATATTTGTTTTGCGCAAGCAAACTGTTTTCCTGAGATAATTCATTTACCTGCCTCTTTAGTTTTGCATTTTCACTTTTTAGGGATTTAACTGATTTTAAAAGGTCGGCTTTGTTAGTAAACCAGCCTCCAATAGAATTTACTCCGTCCTGTAAAGGTATAACCACTGTACCTGCAACTGTTTTTATTGGATTTGAAAAACTAGGTGCAACTACAGAAAGTATAAGCGAACCTATACATAACAGAGTCAAAACGAATATTAAAATTTTAGGTTTTATATTTATCTTACTTGGCTTTTTCATATTAATCACCTTATTCTTTTTGTTATATTTTCCTTTGTCTACTATTTAGAATGTGCTTTCTTTTGGCTCATACATTAATTTACGGTATTTTGAATCTGACATAATAATCGAAATACCTCTAATTACTGACTCGCCCGGATTTTTAATAACATTCACATTCAAGTCTGTTTCTTTTTTGATTAACTTATCTAAGTTCTTAATTGATGATGAAGCACCTGTTAAATAAATACCTGCATCAACAATATCAGCAGTAAGTTCCGGTGGAGTTCTTTCTAAAAGATTCTTTATTGCATCAACAATATCATCAAAGAACTGCTCTATTGCTTCATAAACAGTATCCTTTGAAATACCTCTTTCAGATGGAAGACCTGTTATAACATTTCTTCCGTATACATAAAAGATGTCCTCGTCTGTTACACCGTCTTCCACATACATTGCATCAGATAAAGCTATTTTAATCTTTTCAGCTGTTTTTAAACCTATTAAAATATTATAACGCTTCTTAACGCTTTCACAAATTAACTGGTCTAACATATTGCCACCAATCTTAACAATTCTGCTTATTACTATACCACCATGTGATATAACAGAAACTTCGGTTGTATCAGCACCAATATTAACAATCATGTTACCTTTGGAGCTTGATATGTCTATGCCTAAACCAACAGCATCTGCTATTGGCTTTTCTACGATTTTAATTTCTCTCGCCTTAATATCTGACTTAGCAACTACTTCATAAAATGCTCTTTTTTCAACTTCTGTAATGTCTGCAGGAACTGCAATACAGAATCTACCCATTTTACTGCCTCTTGGACCTGTTAATTTTTTGAAGAACTGCTCAAAAAGCATTTTCATTTTCTTTAAGTCAGCAATAACACCATACTTAATAGGAAATACTACTTCGATATTATCAGGAGCTTTCTCGTACATTTTAAAAGCTTCATCACCTATTTCAAAAAGGTCTGTTTTATTTTTTATTGCTATAATATTTTTTTCATTTAAACTTGTTCTGGTAACACCATTATAAATTTTTATATTGCTTGTACCAAAATCTATTCCGTAAACGCTTTTACTCATGTTTAATCCTTTCAGCTCAGTTTCAATGACTTAATTTCTGTTAAATCATTTAGTTTGAATTCAAGTTTTTTTCATAAAGTCTATATTAGTTTCAAAGCTCGTAAACTGGAATAAGTATTATCACCAATAATAATGTGGTCAATTAATTTAATTCCAATCATTTTTCCAGCTCTTTGAACCCTAATGGTACTGTTGATATCATCTCTGCTGGGTGTTGGGTCACCACTTGGATGATTATGTATTAAAACAATGTTTACACAATTACATCTTAAAGCCTCAACAAAAATTTCTCTTGGAGAAATTAATGACTGATTAATGGTTCCTGATGTAATTAGTTTATCTTTAATTAATTTGCATTTAGTGTCAAGGAACATTACATGCATTTGTTCCTGTTCTAAATGTCTTAATCTTTCCATATAATAATTTGAGATTAATTCAGGAGTTTCAAACTTCACTGAATTATTAAAATTTGACATGGAAATTCTCTTAGCAATTTCTACAACAGCTAGAATCTGTATTGCTTTTACTTTGCCTATACCATTAATTTTGGTAAGTTGTTCAAAAGAAATACGTGTTAGTGACAATAAACCGTTGTCACTGTCTATTAAGGAGGACGATAGTTCCTTAACATTAACGCCTTTTGTACCATTTCGTAAAATCAACGACAATAATTCGCTGTTGCTCAATGTTTCCACACCATATTTTAATGATTTCTCATATGGTCTTTCATCTTCCGGTAATTGTTTAATTGTATTCATTTCTCAACCTTTCCGTTCTCTCCAAGTACAGAAAGTTGTGAAAATTTTAACCTTTGTTATTGTAGCACAATAAAAAAAGCATGTATATGTTTTTTACAATAAAAGACAAATAAAAATTTTTTACTATTTTATTGTAATTAAATCGTCATCAACCATGTTTTGGAATGCTTTTAATATTCCAAGTTTTGCATGCTGCCAGGTAAGACCTCCCTGAAAATATACAGCATAAGGTGGCTTAATTGGACCATCAGCACTAAGTTCAATTGAAGAACCTGACACAAAAGCACCTGCTGCCATAATTACAGGAGCATCATAGCCCGGCATATCCCATGGCTCAGGAGTTAAGTGACTGTCTACAGGTGCTGCTGCCTGTATGCCTTTACAAAAAGCTATAACACATTCAGGTTTTCCAAATTCTATAGCCTGTATAATGTCGTGTCTGCTTTCTGTTCCATTTGGAATTACATTAAAATTATATTTTTCAAAAAGATTTGCCGCAAAAATTGCACCCTTTAAGGCACTTGCCACAACTGTCGGTGCCAAAAACAAGCCCTGATATAAAAGACTCATAACACCTAAGTTAGCGCCAACTTCTTTACCAAGTCCCGGTGTTGTAAGACGATATGAACAATTTTCAACACAATCCTTTGTACCACAAATGTAACCGCCAATAGGAGCAAGACCGCCACCTGGATTCTTTATTAATGAACCTACTATCATATCTGCACCTACGTCAGATGGTTCTATGGTTTCAACAAATTCACCGTAGCAGTTGTCTACCATAATCTTAATTTCAGGCTTAATATCTTTTATAAATTTTATTACATTGCCGATTTTTTCTACAGATAATGTAGGTCTTGTTGCATATCCTTTGGAACGCTGTATACCAATTAAAGTTACACCGTCTAATTTGTTTTTTATGCCTGCTAAATCAAACTCGCCGTTCTCAAGCAAGTCAACCTGATCGTACTTTACACCATATTCAGCAAGACTTCCTTTTGATGGTCTTATACCGATAACTTCTTCTAAAGTATCATAAGGTTTTCCACTTATGTACATAAGTTTATCACCTGGACGTAAATTAGCAGACAAGGCTAACCCAAGTGCGTGTGTACCACATGTTATCTGTGGTCTTACAAGAGCGTCTTCTGTGTGGAAAACATCAGCGTAAACTTTTTCTAATGTATCTCTACCTATATCGTTATAGCCATAGCCTGTTGTTGTGTTAAAGTGTTCCTCTGCCACTTTATTTTTTTGGAAAGCAGATACCACCTTCAACTGATTGTACTCTGCAATTTTGTCAATTTTTTGAAATCTCTGTGATAAATCGTTAATAATTTCATCTGATATATTTAATACATCACTGTTTATGCCCATTCTTTCATATTGTTTCTGTATCTCTTTGTTTAAATTATCCATTTTTTTACCTCTGTATAATACTTTATTTTCTTGTTTTAATAATAACTTTTATTTGTCAATTGCATATAATTAATATTTAATTATGTAATTTGTAAATTAATAAAAGTTAATAATTTACATTGTTAAATAATCTTTACCACTAAATAATTTCTTTGTTTTTTAAAAAATTTAACATTTCATTTAAGACCTTTAATCTGTCATAATTAAATTCATCTATATTTAACATTGTTACATCTTTTTCTCTTCTAAACCAGGTAAGCTGTCTTTTAGCAAAATGTCTGGTATTTTTTTTGATTAACTCTTTTGTTTCATCTAAAGATGTTTTTCCGTCAAAGTAATTAAAAAGTTCTTTATAGCCGATACCCTGCATAGAAACCAAATCCCTTGTGTAGCCTTTGGCAATTAGTGTTTCCATTTCTTTTAAAAGACCATTATCAAACATAATATCAACTCTTTGATTTATACGATTATATAATTTATCACGTTTGTCATTTAAAACAAAATAAGCAAAATTATAAGGTGATTTGTTTTCGCGTTCTTTTTCATTATGTTCTGATATTTTTTTCCCTGTTTGTTTATAATATTCCAAAGCCCTAATGACACGTTTTAAATTATTACAGTGAATTGCTGCGGCAGATTCATGATCAACCTCTTTTAGCATATCGTGTAAAAAGGCATTACCTTTATCCTTTGCAAGTTGTTCTAAATATTCTCTATATTCATAATCTGTTTCTGTATCATCAAAATTAATATCATATAACACAGCCTGTATATAGAAACCTGTACCACCAACTATAATGGGAATCTTACCACGGCTAGATATATCATTAATCGCCTTTGTGGCCAGTTTCTTAAAAATGTGTACATTAAATTCTTCTTTTGGCTCTAATATATCTATTAAATGATGGGGAATACCATCGGTTTCTTCTTTTGTAATTTTAGCAGAACCTATATCCATCCCCTTATAAACCTGAATGGAGTCTGCGCTGATTATTTCTCCATTTATTTTTTTTGCTAATTGAATGGACAAGTCAGTTTTTCCTACTGCGGTAGGACCTGTTAGAATAACTAATTTATTCATTTTTTCTCCTAAATTATTCGTTTAAACTTCTTTTCTAATTCATATTTACTCATGGAAATTATAGTTGGTCTTCCGTGAGGACAATTATATGGATTATCTAATTGCAGAAGCTGTTCTATTAGTTTGTCAGCCTCTTCATAAGACAATTTGCTATTCCCTTTAACAGCTGCCTTACAGGACATTGACGCAATTTTTTCATTAATTATGTCAGGCACCATTTTGCCTGTTTCATTAGAAAGATTGTCAACTATGCCCATTAAAACATCTTCGCTGTCTAAAGTGTAAAGGTCTGATGGAACTGCTCTTACAGCATAATCCTGACCACCAAATGGTTCTATTTGAAAACCTATATTTTTAAAGTTTTCTAAATATTTCTCCAGTAACTGACTTTCACTCATAGACAAAGAAAGTATGATTGGAGGATTAATCATCTGACTGCTAATTTCTTTATTTTCCAGTTTGTTCATAAGAGATTCAAACATTACTTTTTCATGAGCTGCATGTTGGTCAATTATATACATTTTGTCGTTATATTCGACTATCCAATAAGTGTCAAATACCTGACCTATTATTTTATGCTTTGGCTTTGCCACTTCACTTAAAAAGTTGTCATACTCTTCAGTAAGCTCTCTTTGAACCATTTTATTATTTGTAATATTATTGATGTTATTTGCTGTTGCGTTATAATTAACATCTTCTTGTAAGGTATTGTTCCCAAATTCAGATGGTGTCATATTTAACTCTTTTGGCCCTTCGCCAAAATTATAAAAATCATATTTTACATTTGAACTATTATCGTTTGATAATTTGTTATTTATTGAATTAACAATATCCTGTCTTTTATTTTCAAAAGGTTCAGGGACATATTTTATCTGTTCAGCTTTTTCTACATTCTTCTCGAAAGTAACATCAATAATATTTGGCTTTTCTATTAATGCATCATTGATGCATTCTGAAATCATAGGATAAATACTTTCTGATTTTCTGAAACGTAATTCCATTTTGGAGGGATGTACATTTACATCTAAATATTCAGGTTTAATTGTAAAATCAATTACCGTAAATGGATATTTGTGCTGCATTAAAATAAATTTATAACCATCTTCTATTGCTTTTGAAATTATATTGCTTTTAATATATCTTCCATTAATAAAATAATTCTCGAATGTTCTGTTTCCTTTGGAAATTATTGCTTTGCCAATATACCCTGAAATTTTCATAAAGTCATTTTCTTCGTTTATCTCAAGAATATTTTCAGTAATTTCTCTTCCATAGATGCTGTAAATAACATCTTTCAAATTACCATTACCTGAGGTATGAATTTTGACCTTGCCATTACTTTTAAAACTTATTGCAATTTCAGGATGGGATAGAGCAATTTTTTCAATTATATCAGATACATAACCGGCTTCTGTTTGAGCAGTTCTTAAAAATTTTCTTCTGGCAGGTGTGTTAAAGAAAATATTATTAACAATAAATGTTGTGCCCACAGGGATACCGATTTCTTCAAAACCAACTTCTTTTCCACCTTCAATTCTATAGCGGATTCCTTCCATGGCATCAGCTGTTCTTGTTAGAAGTTCAACCTGACAAACGGCTGCTATACTTGATAAAGCCTCACCTCTAAAGCCAAGAGATGAAACTGTAAGCAGATCCATGGCAGTTTTAATTTTGCTTGTGGTGTGTCGTAGGAAAGCGATTCTTATGTCCTCCTTGTTTATGCCTTTTCCATTATCAGTTATTCTAATGGATTTAGTACCACCTTCTTCTATTTCCACTGAAATTCGTGTAGCACCTGCATCAATGGAATTTTCCAGTAATTCTTTAACTATTGAAGAAGGTCTTTCGACTACTTCACCTGCTGCTATTTGATTGATTGTACCTTGATCTAATTCTTTTATTATTCCCATATTATTCCTTTACCAACGGTTTTTTAACTGATTTTGTAACTTAAATAAATAATTTAATCCTTCAATTGGTGTCATTTCACCTAAATTCAATTCCTGAATTTCTTTTATTATTTCATTTTCATTTACTGCATCAAATAAAGTCATCTGGTGCGCCTCTAAATCATCGTTAATGGATGGAAGCACGTTTGTACCAGGCTGTAAGGAAGCTGCAATATTCTTTGCCTTTGCAGTAATATCTGCATTACTTAATTCTGCAACTAATTCCTTTGCCCTGTTTAAAACACTGTCAGGGACGCCGGCAAGTTTTGCTACCTGTATACCATAACTTTTATCTGCACCGCCTTTGATGATTTTTCTTAAAAAGACGATATCATCGCCCTGTTCCTTAACGCTAATACAGTAATTATTTACACCTGGTAGAGTTCCCTCTAATTCTGTCAGTTCATGATAATGTGTAGCAAACAATGTTTTAGCTCCAAGAATTTTCTTATCACATATATGCTCAACAACAGCCCAGGCTATTGATAAACCATCAAAGGTACTTGTACCTCGTCCAATTTCATCCAATATTAAAAGGCTGTTTGCAGTAGCATTTCTTAAAATATTTGCCACTTCCGTCATTTCAACCATAAATGTACTTTGTCCACTTGCCAAGTCATCTGAAGCACCTACTCTTGTGAAAATCTTATCGCATATAGAAATATTAGCTTCTTTTGCAGGCACAAATGAACCTATTTGAGCCATTAAAACTATTAAGGCTGTTTGTCTCATATAAGTTGACTTACCTGCCATGTTAGGACCTGTTATAATGGACAATCTGTTTTTGTTTGTATCTAAAAATGTATTATTTGATATAAACATATTGTCAGGTATCATTTTTTCAACCACAGGATGTCTGCCGTCTTTTATGTCAATAACACCTTTTTCATTTATCTTTGGTTTTACATAGTTATTATGTTCTGCAACATAGGCTAAAGAAGCAAAAACGTCAATTTTCGCTATGGCTTTTGCAGTCATTTGAATTCTGTTAATCTGATTATAGATTTCATCTCTTACTGATGTGAAAATATTATATTCCAATGAGAAAAGCTTATCTTCAGCACCAACAATAATTTCTTCCAGTTCTTTTAATTTGTCAGTTGTGTATCTTTCAGCATTAGTTAAAGTCTGCTTTCTAACATAATAATCAGGCACAAGATTTTTAAAGGAATTGGATACCTCTATGTAATAACCAAATACTTTGTTAAATTTGATTTTTAATTTGGTTATGCCTGTTTTTTCTTTTTCCTGAGCTTCTAAATCAGCAAGCCAACCTTTGCCTTCTGTTTTAGCAGAGCGTAACTTATCAATTTCTTCATTAAAACCACTTCTTATGATACTGCCTTCCTTGATATTAATCGGTGGATCATCTGTAATTGAATTAGTAATTAACGAAGTTATATCCTCTAATGTATCAAGCTGCTCATATAATTCTATAAATAAAGGTGATTTAAAATCCTTTATAATATTCTTAATATGGGGCAACATCTCCAATGACGTTTTAAAAGCGATTAAGTCTCTTGGGTTAGCTGACTTGTAGGAAATCTTACTAAGAAGTCTTTCCAAGTCATAAATTGGAGATAAATACTCTCTTAATTCGTCTCTTGTTATAATGGACTTATTTAACTCTTCAATTACTTTTTGTCTGTTGATTATTTTTTCTTTAGAAATTAGTGGCTGTTCAATGTAGCCTCTTAAAGTTCTGGCACCCATTGCTGTTTTTGTTTTATCAAGTACCCATAAAAGTGAACCACGTTTTTGTTTTTCCCTTAAGGTTTCACATAACTCAAGATTACGTCTTGTAGATGTATCAAGAATCATAAATGTACTTGTTGAATAAGGTACTAACTTAGATAAATGTGTTAATGAATTTTTCTGTGTTTCATACAAATATTTAAGTAAGGAACCTGATGCTATAACACCAAGTGACATTTCAGAAATTCCAAGACCTGATAAGTCCATAATCCCAAAATGATCTTTTAAAACTTCTGAACAATTATTTTCGTCAAAATACCATTCTTCCAGCTCAAATACTGAAATGGAAAGTCTGTTCTTAATATCGTCAATATCCATACCGCACATTAAAAATGCATGATTACAGATGATTTCAGTAGGCATGAATTTATTGATTTCATCAAGAACATTTCTTTCAGAATAAACTTCTGTTACATAGTAATCACCTGTAGTAACATCAGCTATTGATATGCCAAACTTACCACCGATATACGCAATTGACATTAAGTAGTTGTTTTTGCCTTCGTCCATTGCAGTAAGGTTTAAATTAGTACCCGGTGTAACAATTCTTGAAACTTCTCTTTTTACTAAGCCCTTTGCAAGTGCAGGATCTTCTGCCTGTTCTACAATACAGACCTTATAACCTCTTGTAACTAATTTATTTATATATATGTCAACGGCATGGTAAGGAACACCGCACATTGGTGCCCTCTCCTCTAAACCACAACTTTTTCCTGTTAAAGTGATTTCCATAACTTTTGATGCTTCTAAGGCATCGTCAAAAAACATTTCATAGAAATCTCCTAAACGATAGAAAATTATACAGTCTTCATGCTGTTTCTTTGTTTCTAAGTAATTTTTCATCATTGGTGTAAGACTTTCAAAATGATTGTCCCACACATCTTTCATCATCTGCGGTAAACTCATAACTATCTCACTATTTCTCCCATATAATAAAATCCTTTAGCTTCGTTTAATCTAACATTTACAAGCTGACCAATATCTTCTTTGTTTCCTTCAAAGTGAACAACTGCATTATTACTTAATCTTCCTGTAACGTAGCCTGGAATCTTTTTGTTTACTTCTTCTATTAAAACTTCCTGAACAGTCCCCTGATATTTTTCAGTTTTCTTTTTTGAAATTTCATTAACTACTGCAAGTAATCTGTCAAAACGGTCTTTAATAACATCATCACTTACCTGATTTTCCATTTTTGCAGCAGGTGTTCCCGAACGCTTTGAATAAATAAATGTAAATGCTGATTCATATTCAGCCTTTTTAACAACATCAAGGGTTTCAAGGAAATCTTCTTCTGTCTCTCCCGGAAAACCTACAATTATATCTGTTGAAATCCCAATATCAGGTATTGCTTCTCTAAGTTTTCTTACTAATTCTAAATATTGTTCTTTAGTGTAATGTCTGTTCATTTTTTGAAGCAAAGCTGTACTACCTGATTGAAGTGGTAAATGCATCTGCTTACAAATCTTTTTAGATTTTGCCATTACTTCAATTAATTCATCTGATAAATCCTTTGGATGTGATGTCATAAAACGGATTCTCTTTAAGCCGTCTATTTTCTCAACCTGCTCTAATAACTGAGCAAATGTAATAGGATTTTCAAGATTTTTTCCATAAGAGTTTACATTCTGACCTAAAAGCATGATTTCTACAACTCCATTAGCAACTAAATCCTTTATTTCGTTAATAATATCTTCAGGATTTCTACTTCTTTCGCGACCTCTTACATAAGGAACAATACAGTAACTGCAAAAATTATCGCAACCATACATAATATTAACGCCTGATTTAAAGTCATACTTTCTAACAGCAGGTAAATCTTCTACAATTTCTGTTGTGCCATCCCAGATATCTTCGATTTTGTGACCGCTTATTAATCTTTCATATAATAATTCAGCTAATAAAAATACATTATGTGTACCAAAAATCAAATCAATAAACTTGTAGCTTTTATTTAATTTTTCCACAACCTGTGGCTCCTGCATCATACAACCGCAAAGGCCGATAATCATGTCAGGGTTCTTCTCTTTAATTTTTGAAAGATATCCAAGTCTGCCATAAATTTTTAAATTGGCGTTTTCTCTTACGGTACATGTGTTATATAAAACTAAATCAGCATGCTCATCTTCTGTTTCTTCGTAGCCAATTTCAGTAAGAATACCAAGAAGTTTCTCTGAATCCTTGAAATTCATCTGGCAACCGAATGTACAGACACACGCTGTTAATTTTCTTCCTAAAGCAGCCTCTTTTGCCTTGATTATTTCTTTACATTTATCAATATAATATTGTTGCTTTTCGCCTTCGCTTGTAAAACTCATATAAATCTCCTATTTTATCTTTTTAGTTATTACTTATAATTTCATTTACGGGAACATCATGTAACTCGGTTGGAATTTTATCAAATACCTGAAAATCATACGCTACACCAATTGAATGACAACTGCTATTTCTAAGATATCTGTCGTAAAATCCACCTGCCTGACCTATTCTTTCCCCTTTAGTCGAAAAAACCACTCCGGGAACCAAAATTAAGTCGGCACTAGGTGCAATTTCTGTGTTGCTTGGCTCCGGAATGTTATATAGACCATTTTCAAATTTATCATTTTTGTTTATTGCAGCAAAGTACATTTGTCCGTTTTTATTGACAACTTTAGGGACTGCCACAGTTTTATCTGCCAATAGTGCATCCCTTATAACTAAACTTAAATCAACCTCATTTTGAATTGCCATATAACAATAAATACACTTGCTTTCTTTGTAAAACTGACTATTAATAATCTTATTACAGATAATATTACTTTTTACCTGTACATCACTTTCAGTCATTTTTAATCTTTTCTGTTTTATTTCTTTTCTTAATCTGTTTTTTTCTTCACTAATATTCATCTTAATGCTTTCTTTTTGGCTCTACTTTTGAAATTGAACCGTCAGGATTCTTGATTCTAACATTATCAAGATTAGCTGACAGATTATTAATGACAGCCATTCTATATTCTGTTCTAAGCTGTTTTTGTTCTTCAATTTCTTCAAGGGTAAGTCCTGTTTCTTTTGATTTATGATATAACTCGTTAATTCTGTTTATTTTTTTCTTGTCCATTTATTTTAAAAATATATATGATGTATTCTTATCTGAGGTAACACATCCTATATACTCTCCTTTCTCCTGTAAAATTACTTTTTTGTTTGGAAACTTGTGGATGCAAACCACCTGAAATTCTTTACCAAACAATGTTTTTTCTGTTGTTGTTGAAATCACTGTATTATTATTTACAAATCTAATATCATATTCTTCTGAATAAGTTGCATCAATTTCGTTGGAAATTAAATTGAAAAATTGAGTTCCTGATGCAGTATTCATTATCATATATGGTATATCTTCTATTACTGTTGCATTTTTTAGAAGATACTCTCCTGAAGTTGTCTTATTAATACATGTATATATTTCTTTTGTTTCAATGTCATAGAAAATAATATTCTCGTCATTACTTTCGTAATTTACTTTCGAATAAATCAAAAAGTTTTCTATGATTTTTGCACTTACAATTGTTGTGTCATAATATGCCTGATCTACAGCATTCATTATTAAATTAGACTGGTCAAGCTGTAAGTCACTTATAAACTGCTGTATGTTTAAAACAAATAATGATTCAACTGCTGCCTCTTCTTTTGTAAGATTCTCATGTCTGTTATTTTCCGCAACAGAATAGCCGGTTTTCATTATACAGCTTTTTTCATTATATGGAAGAATAAATTCAATTCCATTTTTTACTAAGTTTTCATCTTTAATGAAAATCTGTTTATTTTTATCAAAATTAAATAAAATAAGTGAATAATCAAAAAACTCTTTTAAAATTCCGTTTTTGCTGATTCTTGGAAGAGCTCTTTGTATTATAAGATTTGACTCATCCAATATAAAAATCTTAATCTGCTTATTGTCAGGATATAAATTAATATTATCCTTCAAAGATATTATTTTGGTATGGGTATGATCTGTAATATTGTATCTTACAATACTAAACACATATGTACCGTCATGCATGTCAGAATATTCTGTAAAATATAAGTATTCTGATTCATTTTGGCAATTAGTAATATTAAACACATCTACTTTGTCAGAAAATGGCATAACTTCTTTTCTTACATTTTCCTCTAAATAATATAGATAATATCTTACCTTTGGTAAATTAGTAAAAGGACCCTGTTCGTATTCTTTTTCTAAAACTATGTCGTCCTTTATATGTAATCCGTTGAAGTATTCTGACTGCGCTAAAAAACGTATATTCATAATGCCTCTCCTTAACTAACAAAATCTATGTATGTTGTTAGTTGGTTCTTTTAAAATTAATAAACCCAATAACCTTTCTAATTATTCACATACATCTTTATATAATACTACATATTTGTAAAAAAGTCACTTTAAAACAACTTATACGAAATATTTGCAAAATATTAAAATAACCTATACGAAATATTTTAGTATCTTACACCCAATAATTTTTTATAATTTCTTCAAAAATTTTCATGCCGTCAATGGCAGCAGATGTAATTCCACCTGCATAACCGGCTCCTTCTCCTGCAGGAATTAGCCCTTTTATATTTGAATTAAAGTTTTCATCACGGGTAATTCTAATTGGTGATGATGTTCTTGTTTCTATAGCTGATAAAACAGCATCATCATCGTTAAAATGTTCTATTCTTTTTCCAAAAGCTTCAATTCCTTCAATTAGGGATTTAACAATGAAGTTAGGAAAAATGTTGTTTAAGTTAGATAATGTATACTTACCTTTTATGTTTGTTGTAATTGTACCTAAATCTGTTGTTTTAACATTATTCTTGAAATCTCCATATTTTTGTAATGGAACTGAGCCAGCTCCTTCTTTGTAGGCTTTTCTTTCAAGAGCACGTTGGAAATCAATCCCTGCTAAGGGACTATCTCCATCAAAGTCATTTGGAGTAACTGTAACAACAATAGCACTGTTGGCATTTTCTCCATCTCTTTTGGAGTAACTCATGCCATTAACAACTTTCCCACCTTCTTCTGAAGAAGAATCAACAACAAAGCCACCTGGGCACATACAAAATGAATAAACACCTCTGTTTGCTGTTGTTGTATGAGTAAGTTTATAATTTGCCGCACCTAATCTGTCATCAGGAAAACCATACATACTATTATTAATTGTACTCTGTTTATGTTCTATTCTTACACCTAGCGCAAACGGTTTCTGTGTCATTTCTACACCGTTGTTATATAACATTTCAAATGTGTCTCTTGCACTGTGACCAATTGCCAGAATACAAAGGTTTGTCTCAATTACTTTTTTGCTACTTAAAATAACCCTGCTAAGGTTACCATTTTCACATTCAAAGCCTTCAAATCTTGTATCAAAGTAAAACTTACCGCCTTTTTCCTTGATAAATTCTCTCATGTTTTTTACAACATTTTTCAATATATCCGTTCCAATATGTGGTTTGGCTTCATATAGAATTTTTTCGTCTGCACCAAATTTAACAAAAGTTTCAAGAACAAATTTTATTCGGTTTTGTTTATCTTTAATGCCTGTGTTTAATTTACCATCAGAAAAGGTTCCGGCTCCCCCCTCACCAAATTGGACATTGCAGTTTGTATTTAAAACGCCTGTGTTCCAAAAGTCTTCTACGATTTTTGTTCTGTTTTCGACCATACTGCCACGTTCTACAATAATAGGTTTGTAGCCATTAAGTGCAAGAAGATATGCACAAAACATACCTGCTGGTCCAAAGCCAACAACTACAGGTGAAAAGGTGATTTTTTTCGTGCCTGAAATTTCGTATGTATATTCTTTATCCTTTGCAATTATCTGCACGTCTTTTCTTGTTTTGTTATATTCTTTTACATACAAACCAATAACATATACCTTATGTATTTCCGCTTTTTTTCTTGCATCTATGGATAGTTTTATTATTTTCCAACTACTGACTTTATCTTTTGAAAGACCTGCCTTTTTGAGAGCTTTTTTAAAGGCTGTTTTTTCATCTTCTGTTATGTCAACTTTTATGTTCGATACCTGTAATAGTTTCATTAGTTACAATTTCCTCCTGCAATAAGTCCTGTACACCAGGCAAAATGAAGATTATAGCCACCGCAGATTCCATCTACATCCAACATTTCACCAACAATATATAAATTAGGTGATAATTTAGATCCCATGGTTTCAGCATTGATTTCGGATGTATCTACACCACCTGCTGTTACCTGGGCGTAATCAAAACCTCTTTTTTTATCAATAATAACGTTATAATTCTTAATAGTATTAATAAGACTTTCAATGTTTTCTGTTGATAAATCTTTTGCCTTAATTTTCTTTAAACCTGATTTCTCAGCTAAAACTGATGCCAGTTTTTCATTATATAAGCCTTTAAGTATTTTTTCAGTTGCTAAATCTTTGTATATTTTTGAAAATTTTAATATTATTTCTCTTAATTCATTTGTAGAAAAATCAGGTGCAAAATCTATTACCAAATTATCATTTGTTTCTAATGTTCTGCTTATATTAAAAACCGGAATTCCTGATACACCATAATCTGTTATTTGAATTTCACCGGTGTGCTTATAATTTCCCTTTGAAACTGTACCTTTTACCCTTACGCCTGAGCTTTTTGTGAGAATATCTTTTTTTATTACAAGAGCTGTAAGAGCTGGGGAAAGTTTTGTTATAGTGTGCCCAAATTTCATGGCTAATTCATAACCACTTCCATCAGAGCCTGTAACTTCATAACTTTTTCCACCTGTTGCCAAAATCAAATTATCACATTCCAAAGGTATACCTATATCAACAACATATTTCCCATTAATCTGCTGTATACTATTAATATTATTGTTAGTTTTGATTTTAACACCAAGCTCCATGGCATATTCTCTTAAAAATTCGCATACGGTCTGTGCCTGCATACTTGAAGGATAAATATAGCCTTTTTTCGACACTGTGCATATACCAATATTTTCAAAAAAACTTCGTATATCATCAGTTGAATAAGCTTCTAATACTTTTTTAATAAAAGAACTGTCGCCATAAAACTTATTCTCATCCATAGCCTCATTAGTAATATTACAACGACCGTTTCCTGTTATAAGTATTTTTTTCCCTACCTGTTTGTTATGTTCAATTACCGTAACACTTGAGCCAGCATTAGCAGCAGCTATCGCTGCCACAAGACCTGATGCTCCTGCACCAATAACAATTGTTTTCATTTATTGTCCTTTCATCAACTGGTGTTTGCCTCGAGAAATTTAAACAGTTCCTCAGAGCTTTCAACATAAATACCATTTATAATTACTTTTCTATCTTTTAAAGACATATTCGATATGTTTATGTCCGTTTCAGCAATTTCTGTTTCTTTATCACTTTTATATACATACAAAATATTATCTTTTGCAATAAGCCAGTAGCCTTCTTTTTTATTTTCATTGTTAGCTTTAACCACATCAGACTTAATGGTTACATTTTTCAAATCTGAAGTTCCCATTTTGTATCCACATAAATATGAAATACTGAATCCAACAACAAATATAATTAAATAAAAAATATATGCACGCTTATTCATAAATTACCACTCCTTTTATCTGATAAAATATTCCTTTACCTGCATATATTTTTTACAATATTTGTATATTTATACCTTAATTATTTCAATAATCTGAATTTCTTCAAAATTCTTACAATCTGATTTCCCTTTGGCATAGAATACAACTCATCCTCAGTTATTGTCTTAGTAAATACTAAAGAAACAGCATATATTACCACTGCAATAAGTATTGATAAAACTGTCCAAATGAAATTAGATGGTAGAATCATCATTCCAAGTTTGTAAACTACTAAACAGAAGATACCCATTATGGCTGAACAAACAAATGGGCAAACTAAAGTGTAATGTACTTCCTGCTTGTAGCCAAGGTATTTCTTAATGGAAAATGAGTTAAGTACTGCAACTGTCATTGCAAATGTAAAGTCTCCAATTACAACGGCATATATACCAAGTCTGAATACTAATAAAAGTATCAGTAAGAAAATAATGTGTATACCAAGTGATATTGCCGAGTTTCTAATTGGCACATTTAATTTATCTATACCCTGTAATATTGCATTACTGATTGTTGATAAACTAAAAGCTACTACAGTAAAAATACTGAAAATCATAATAATTGATGTGGATTCAATTTTTCCACCAAATAAAAGTGAGTTAATTGGCCCACCTAAAACTGATAATCCCATACCACAAGGAAAAGCAATTAACATTGAGAACTTCTGTGCTAACATAACTTTGCTTTTAACGACTACTTTGTCCTTTGCTATATACGACCTAACTAATGATGGTACAATAGCCGTCGACAGGGAAGAGGCTATTGCTATTGGCATTGTAGTCAAAAGTCTGTAATAGCCTGAATAAACGCCCCATGCAGCACTATTGGTTGTTTCACTTACGTGGAAGATACTTGACATTATATTCTGATATATTGGGTTGTCCAAAAGATTCCCAATATTGTATATTGTTGTACTAAACAAAACCGGAGTAATTGTTAAAAGAATAACTTTGGTAATCTGACCATAGCTGTCCTGGACTCCTGTTCTGTCTTTCTTCATTTTTTTGCGGAAATAATTTCTATTTACATATACTATAAAGAACATAAAAATCAATGCAATTAAAGCACCTGATAATGTTCCTAATGTTCCCCCGGCAGCAGCATAAGAACTTTTTAATACTTTCTGCTCACTGGCAATTTTTGATAAAGTATAACCGTAGGCACCTAATTCATAAGCAGCTATAACACTGACTACGGCATTTACTATCTGCTCAAAAATCTGCGAAACAGCAGTTGGAACCATATTGCCCATACCCTGAAAATAGCCTCTTACTACACCTAAAACACAGGCAATTGTAAGGGTTGGTGCCAATACTCTTAATGCTATTGCTATTGGTGGCTGTTTGTAAACTCCTGCAATGAAATCTGCTCCAAAGAACAAGAATAGTCCAAAGGCAAGTCCTATAAAACCACCATAAAATAATGCTCCCTTAAAAACCTTGTGAGCGTTTTTATATTCCTTTTTTTCAAGCTTTTCAGATACTATCTTTGATACGGCTAATGGCATACTTTGTGATGATAACAAAATCAACACATTGTAAAACTCAAAAGCTGTGCCATAATATCCTAAACCAACATCCCCTAAAATTCTGTTTAAAGGTATTCTATAAATTAATCCTATTACACGAACAAGTATACCTGCCATTGCCAAAATGCTGCCCTGTATTATAAAACTATCTTTTTTAGACTTACTACTCATTTTTTTATCTTCCATTTTCCTTATGTTATTGTCTTGTTATATTTGGTTGTTTATTTTGAAATTTTAAAATTAGCTTTGTCATCATTTCCCACAACGCATATCCATGTCTTACCTGTGTTTAATGTTATTTCTTTTCCATTCTTATCAAGGTATTTTGTTCTGCCTGTCATTTTTTTATCTTTTGACCAGGTAATTTTTTCGGCTTTGCCATTTGTAATAAACCAGCCACTACCCTTGCCTGTTAGAGTAATATCCAAGCTCTTATTATCAGGATATAATGTATAGTTTACAAACTGAACAATAATGTTAGAACAATGTAACTGCTTCTTGTTCTGATCATCAATATGCTTCTGGTTATATTGATATCTGTAATATTGACCGTCTTTTTTGTTATATACAAAATATGTATGATTTATTCTATAACCAATTTCAACTTTTTTAGCTGTTTTTTTACTGTCTAAAGCAATCTTGCTTCCACTTTTTGCAAAGTTGAAATGAGATGTATATTTTTTCTTGTATGAAGTTCTATATTTAAACTTTTTAATTGCAGAATCAAGTCCTTTTCCTGATGTAAAACAGTTATGAGGGGCAACTCTGTCTGATGTACGATAAAAAGCTGACTCAGCATTTAGTGAACCTACTTTGTCAATTGAACCACTTTTTAAATAATCAAGTGCATATTTTGACTGTCCAAAGTGACTGTAAATAGCATCCCACTCATTTGCAAAGGCACAATAATATATTCTGCAGCTTCTAACCGAACCCATTTTCTTGAGTTTTGAATAATTTTCAAAAATGCCCATAATTCTTGTAATTGAGCCTTCTACCGGTGCTTCATAACATACATCTGCATTATAAAGTCCTGAATGTGGAATTGCGTTAATAATGTTGTTATACATTAAAGCAACAGGTCTTTTATTGGCAATAGATTTCTTAACATACTCTCCTGTTAATTTACTGATTACCTTGCCTGCATTTGGATCTGCTGTAGTTGTTTCAGTAACTGTTGTCTGTTCAGGTGTTGTTGTAGGCGTATTTGTCTGCTTTTTGGCACTACCAAACACAACTGCAAGAATAACACCAACTATTATTACTGCAACTAAAATTGTTATAGCTATGATTTTGTTTCTCTTCATAATTACTCCCTTGTTATTCCTAAATTATTTAAAATTTCTTTTTGCTTTCGTTCCATTTCCATTCTTTCGTTATCATCAATATGGTCATAGCCAAATAAATGAAGCATACTATGTGCCACTAAAAAAGCAAACTCTCTTTTAACAGAATGATTATACTCTTCTGCCTGAGAAATCACTTTGTCGTAGGAAATCACAATATCTCCTAATGTAAGTTCTCCTGTGTCAGGATCAAAAGCATATAAATCATTTCCGAATTTATCAAAATCACCTGGTTTATCATATTCCAGCATTGGAAATGATAAAACATCTGTAGGTCTGTCAATATTTCGTTGACTGTTGTTTATTTCATGTATTTCATCGTTGTCAACTATAGTAACATTCACCTCACATTCGTAGGGACATTTTACATAATCAATAGCTTCTGATACAACCATATTAATTAAATTTTCGTAATCAATGTCAATATTATTTTTGTATTGATTTTCAATATATATATTCATGTTTTTTCCTTTTTTATTATCTGATTGAATTAACATTATTAATTAACTCTGTACGAGTTTTTAATTATTTTTTTGCCAATCTTTTTTATTTATCCTTAGTTTTGCCATTTGTTTTATTTTTTGAATATGATGATTTTCTATTTTCATATTCTTCGTATGCCTTGACAATTTTTTGAACTAAAGGATGTCTGACAACATCGTTGTTATCTAAAAAGGCAAAGCCAATATCATCCACTTTCGACAAAACTTTAAGTGCTATATCCAAACCTGATACAACATCTCTTGGTAAATCCTTCTGGGTTCTATCACCGGTAACTATAACCTTTGAACCGAAACCTATTCTGGTTAAGAACATTTTCATCTGAGCAGGTGTTGTATTTTGAGCTTCGTCAAGTATTATGAAAGCATTATCTAAAGTTCTACCACGCATGTAAGCAAGTGGTGCAACTTCAATAATTCCTTTTTCTGAATTAGAAATAAAACTTTCGGCTCCCATAATCTGATAAAGGGCATCATATAACGGGCGCAAATAGGGATCAACCTTGCTTTGTAAATCTCCTGGCAAAAAGCCTAAATTCTCACCGGCTTCAATGGCAGGTCTTGTTAAAATAATTTTATTTACTTCATTATTTCTTAAGGCTGTAATTGCCATTGCCATTGCCAGATAGGTTTTACCTGTACCGGCAGGCCCTACACCAAAAACTATCATTTTATCTCTTATTAAGTCTACATATTTCTTTTGACCTAATGTTTTGGGTTTAATAGGCTTCCCCATTATTGTTCTACAAATAATGTTATCATCTAATTCAACTATTGCAGATTCTTTTTCCTCAAAGCTTAAAGACAATGCATAATCAACATTTTGTTCTGTGATTTCATTTCCTCTTTTTGCCAATTCAATTAATTGGTTAAACACGCTTTTAGCTCTTTTGGTGGCCGTTTCACCACCGATTATTTTCAAATCTCCATCTCGTGAAATAATCGTAACATGTAAGGTCTTTTCAATCTTCTTAATATTATAATCAAATTGACCAAATACAGTTTTCTCATATTCTGCAGGAATATCTATAATATTTTCTATTACACTCATTAATTTACCTGTCTGCTGTTGTCTGCTCAACAGATTCCTTTTCTTGTTTTATTTTGTTTAAGGTTGAATCTTTTATGTATTGCACCTTGCCAACTGGTAAAATGCATATAACATCACCCTTATATTGGTAAAATTCTTTTTTCCGTACTATTCTAACATTTTTTGCTAATATTTTGTAGCCTTTTTGTTCTAATATTGCTAATTTATTGTTTAACTTAGAGGATAAAACTTTTTCTGCCTGCTTTTTTGAATAATTTGCAGTTTTTATTGTATAATCTTTGCTTACATACTTGCTAAAGCCTATTGGAAAATAATAATTTTCAAAAAATTTTATTTTTGATTCGCTGTATTCAATATCTTTATTTTTTTTACTTTTAATATGCCATCTGTAGTTTTTTATAAAAGGGATGTAATAGGTTTTAGACGAATTATATATTTTATATTTATGTTTAACAGGAATTTGGTCATTATAATTAAATTTAATTTTCCCTAAAATATCTCCGTCAGAGCCGGTAATAACCGAGTAAAGCTTTTGACCTGATTCATCTGCAACGTCTGTTACACCCTTAATAAGAATTTGATTTTTATGTACATATTGATTTTTCTTAACTAATGGCGTACCTTTTCTAACCACTATAGATTGAATTTTTCCTGAATATTTGGAAACAATGTTATAAGGACGGCTTTCTTTTTTTGCAATTTCAGTAATATAATTTTCCTTTATGTGAATTATAAGATTAGTGCCTTTTATTTCAGCACATACCCAACTTATGTCATTATAATTTTCTCTGATGTTTTTTTCTATATTTTCGCAATTTACTTTATTTTTCAAAACCCCTTCTGTTACATTAAGGCAGCTGACATAATCTAAAATTTCTTTTTGGGTATATGAATAGTTGCCGTTTATTGTTATCTTCCAAATAAATTGAGTGCAAATAACTATAAATAAAATAAAAAATATAGCAAATGTGGCAGCTAATTTAATAAAAAAACTATGAGTAATTGTTTTATACAAACCAAACTCGTGAACATTTATTATTTTTATATTATTATCTTTCGCTATTTCTGTAACAGTATTATAATCTGACGAATTAATTGTAAAAGATGCCAGGGAATCATTTCCATTTTGATTGAAAGTTATATCTCTTATTTTTATCTCTTTAGTATTGTTTAAGAATCTGTAAATATGTTTGGAATTTATTGTTATTCTATATAAATGAAATTTCATTTAATACCCCACTTACAACCATAGACTCGCTATTGTAATATTTTATGTTTAACTTTTCGCCTTTTATTAATAAATTATATTTTTTGCACATAATTAATATTTCATTATCTTTTATCTCTTTTAAACATCTATAGTTTTCTACAACAAATTCATTTCTGCCAATAATTTCTATTAACGAATCTTTATGTACAACGTCTCTTGGAAGGTCGTATTTATCATCAACATTAAACATGGCGTTTGCTCCTTTGGAATTAATTAGGCAGTATTAAGCAGATTATTTATATTTATTAGATTATGTTAAAGGTAAAGATTTTATTACATAAAAAAGCCAGGACATAATGTACCGCCCCCCAAAAGTTAGACCTAAAAATCTAACGATTGGAGGTCGGTATTTTTATGGCAAAATACAGTTATGAATTCAAAAAGCAGGTTGTTGAAGCATATCTTAGCGGTGAAGGTGGCTATGAATACTTAGCCAAACGATATGGTGTACCTGCCTGGTCAAACATTAAGAAATGGGTTCGGAATTATGAAACTCATGGTGACAAAGGACTTATGCGTTCGCGAAAACAAGATAAATACTCTTTTGAAAAGAAGCTTTCTGTTGTAGAATTATATTTAACAAGTGAACTCTCATATCAGGAGCTGGCTCTTCGTGAAGGAATATATAATCCCTCTCAAATCTGTATGCATATTTAAAAGAACTGAGGAGGCTGCGTTTAGAGGAGGAAGCTCTTCTGAAAAAACAGCGAGAATCGTCCACAGCCTCCGGGGAGAATTCAAACTAAAAGACATTCTCGCAGTTGTTGGTTTTCCAAAGGCAACATATATGTATTGGCAAAAAAGATTTGATAGAGAAAATCCAGATATAGAATTAGAAGAAAAGATTCATGAAATACATAAACGTAACAAAGATTATGGCTACCGTCGCATGTGTGGTGAACTCCGTAATCAAGGCTATATCGTGAACAAGAAGAAGGTTCAACGCATTATGCAGAAATATAATCTTCAGGTGATGTCATTTACGAGGAAGAGCCGTAAATATAGTTCTTACAAAGGTAGAATTGGAACTGTTGCTCCTAATAGAATCAAAAGAAGATTTAATACACATATACCTCATCAGAAGATTACAACTGATACAACAGAGTTTAAATACTATGAAGTAGATTCTAAAGGTAAAATGACAATGCATAAGCTATATTTAGATCCATTCATGGATATGTTCAATGGTGAAATAATAAGTTATGGAATAGATAAACGTCCTTCAGCAGCAAATGTGATGAATGCACTAAATGAAGCCATTGAGGTAACTTCTGACTGCCCATTTAAGTCCTGACTTTTTATAATTAATTATATTTGCGCTTTCTAGCAGCTTCTGATTTCTTCTTACGCTTTACGCTTGGTTTTTCGTAATGTTCTCTTTTACGAATCTCCTGCTGAATACCAGCCTTTGCGCAATTTCTCTTGAATCGACGTAATGCACTGTCGATTGATTCGTTTTCTTTTACGATAACGCTTGACATCTGTTCTTCCCTCCCTTCAGTTATAGATTCCTAAAACTGTAGGTATTTGTGTTAAAACACCTTAAATATTATAACATATTTTTTCAATGCGTCAACCTTATTTTTGAAATAATACAAAATTATAACTGGCTTTCCAAAATCTCTTTTGCCTTTTCAATTGCCATATCAGCACCAGCTGGATTTTTACCACCTGCTTGAGCCATGTTTGGACGACCACCGCCGCCACCTCCGACACATTTAGCAATTTCTTTAATCATATTTCCGGCATGAGCTCCCTTTGAAATCGCATCATCATCAGCCATAACAATTACATTGGCTTTGTCATTTGTTGTTGAAACAATAACAACAACTCCGCCACCCATTTTTTCTTTTAACTGATCACCAAGATTTCTTAAACCATTCATATCCACATCAGCTACCTTTGTAGCAAGAAGTTTAACTCCCTTTACTTCTACAACGTTGTCTAATGCGTCTCCAACAGATTCGTTAGCTAATTTTGCTTTTAACTTTTCATTTTCACTTGATAATGATTTGATTTCATCATTTAATGAATGAATCTTCTTTGTTAAATTATGTGCATCACTTTTGGCAGCCTTTGCAGCTTCATTTAATAATTTTTCCATTTCTTCAAAATGCTTAATTAAACCATTTCCTGTTAAGGCTTCAATTCTTCTAACACCTGCAGAAATACCGGCTTCAGAAATAACCTTTAAGTATGAAATTTCCTTTGTGTTTGAAACATGAGTACCACCACATAATTCAATAGAGAAATCTCCCATAGATACAACTCTAACTGTATCTCCGTATTTTTCTCCAAATAATGCCATAGCACCTGTTTTCTTAGCTTCTTCTAATGTCATTTCTTTTGTGACAACATCTAATCCATTAGCAATCTGTTCATTGACAATAGATTCAACTTTGGCAATTTCTTCTTTTGTCATTGCCTGGAAATGTGTAAAGTCAAATCTTAATCTTTCAGCATCAACATAAGAACCTGCCTGCTCAACATGTTCGCCTAAAACAAGTTTTAATGCCTTCTGTAATAAATGTGTTGCACTATGGTTTTTAGCAATTGCTTCTCTGTTAGCACTGTAAACTTTAAGAGCTGCTTTATCTCCAACCTTTACCATACCTTCTGCAACATATCCAACATGTCCAATCATTGAGCCATGAAGCTTAATTGTATCTACAACTTTAAATTTTCCGTTAGCTGTTTCAATAATACCTTTATCACCTGTCTGACCGCCCATTGTTGCATAAAATGGAGTCTCATTTACAAGAATTGTGCCATTATCGCCTTCAGCTAATGCCTGAACAACTTCTTTTTCTGTTGTTAAAGCTGTAATTTCTGATTCATTTTCCAATTTGTCATATCCAACAAACTTTGATGTTAAATTCTTATCAAGACTTTCGTATACTGTTTCATCTGCACCCATGTAGTTAGTTGTCTTACGGGCATTTCTTGCCTTTTCTCTCTGAACTTCCATAGCTTTTTTGAAACCTTCTTCATCTACGCTAAATCCTTTTTCTTCAAGAATTTCTTTTGTAAGATCAAGTGGGAATCCATAAGTATCATATAACTTAAAGGCATCGTCCCCTGATAAAGTCTTGTTTCCTTCTTCTGAAATTTTTGCTTCCATTTCAGCCAAAATATTAAGACCTGTATCAATTGTTTTATTAAATTTATTTTCTTCTTCAGTTAATACTTTGAAGATCATATTTTTCTTTTCTTCAAGTTCAGGATAACCATCTTTAGAACTTTCAATTACAGTTTTTGAAAGGTCTGAAAGGAACATTCCATCAATACCTAATAATCTTCCATGTCTTGCAGCACGTCTGATTAATCTTCTTAATACATATCCTCTACCTTCATTTGATGGCATAATACCGTCAGAAATCATAAATGTAGCTGAACGGATATGATCAGTAATGATTCTTATTGAAACATCCCATTTATATTCTTTCTTATATTCTTTTCCTGAAATTTCGCATACTTTATCACGTAAAGCTTTAATAGTATCAACATCAAAAATAGAATCAACATCCTGAACGACTGTTGCAAGTCTTTCAAGTCCCATACCTGTATCTATGTTCTTCTGCTTTAATGTTGTATAATTTCCTTTGCCGTCATTTTCAAACTGAGTAAATACGTTGTTCCAGATTTCAATATATCTGTCACATTCGCAACCTACAGTACAATCTGGTTTACCACAACCATATTTTTCACCACGGTCATAATAAATTTCTGAACAAGGACCACAAGGGCCTGCACCATGTTCCCAGAAGTTATCTTCTTTACCGAATTTGAAAATTCTGTCTTTTGGAATACCCATTTCTTTATTCCAAATATCAAAAGCTTCATCATCTTCTAAATAAACAGAAGGGTATAATCTGTCAGCTTCAAGTCCAACAACTTCTGTTAAAAATTCCCAAGACCAATGAATAGCTTCATGTTTAAAATAATCTCCAAATGAAAAATTACCAAGCATTTCAAAGAATGTACCATGTCTTGCAGTCTTACCAATATTTTCAATATCGCCTGTTCTAATACATTTCTGACATGTCGCCATTCTTGTTCTAGGTGGAACTTCCTGCCCTGTAAAATAAGGCTTTAAAGGCGCCATACCTGCATTAATAAGCAATAAACTGTTATCATTGTGTGGCACTAATGAATAACTGCTTTTTACTAAATGTCCTTTTGACTCAAAGAAATCAAGGAACATTTGTCTTAATTCATTTAATCCGTATTTCTTCATTGTAAGTTCCTCCTAAACTAATCAGCTTTAATCTGATGGAAAGCTTTTTTACCCTTCTTAATTAAGATAACACCTTCATCATTAAAATCAGCTGTAGTTAATGTTTTATCTATAGCATTTACTTTTTCACCATTAACAGAAACACTGTTCTGGTTTACTAAAGTTCTTGCTTCACTTCTTGATTTTGCAAGTTTTGTATCTACTAAAATTGTTAAAATATCAATTCCCTGTTCTAATTCAGCCTTTGCATATGTTGTTGTAGGAATATCACCTGAAATTCCTCCTTTAGCAAATATATTCTTAGCTGCATCTAATGCTTTTTTAGCTTCTTCTTCACCATGAACTAACTTAGTTAATTCATAGCCTAAAATTTCTTTTGCCTTATTAAGTTCAGCACCCTGCCATTTTCCCATTTCTTCAATTTCTTCTAATGGAAGGAATGTAAGCATCTTCAAGCATTTAATAACATCTGCATCATCAACGTTTCTCCAATACTGGAAGAATTCGTATGGTGATGTTTTTTCAGGATCAAGCCAAACTGCACCACTAACTGTCTTACCCATCTTCTTACCTTCTGAGTTAAGAAGTAATGTAATTGTCATAGCTGAGGCATCTTTTCCTAATTTACGTCTAATAAGTTCTGTACCACCAAGCATATTACTCCACTGGTCATCTCCACCAAACTGAAGATTACAACCATAATCCTGGAATAATTTGTAGAAGTCATAACTCTGCATAATCATATAGTTGAATTCTAAGAAGCTAAGTCCTCTTTCCATTCTCTGCTTGTAACATTCAGCAGTAAGCATTCTGTTTACACTGAAATGTGGTCCAACTTCTCTTAAAACATCAATATAATTTAAATCCATTAACCAGTCTGCATTGTTTACCATTAATGCTTTTCCGTCAGAAAAGTCGATAAATTTGCTCATCTGTTTCTTGAAACATTCAATGTTGTGGTCAATAGTTTCTTTTGTCATCATTTTTCTCATATCAGTCTTTCCTGATGGGTCACCAATCATTGCAGTTCCGCCACCTAAAAGAGCTATTGGTTTATTGCCGGCCATTTGAAGTCTCTTCATAAGACATAAAGCCATAAAATGACCTACATGAAGACTGTCTGCTGTTGGATCAAAGCCAATATAGAAAACAGCTTCACCTTTATTTATTAAATCACTAATTAATTTTTCATCAGTAACCTGTGCTATAAGGCCACGCGCTTTCAACTCTTCGTATGTGTTCATAATCTTATCTTCTCCTTCTATAGCATTATTTATGCTCAATCAAATAACAATTTTATCATAGTAGTTAAAATTTTACAATAACCCCTTTTCGTTATTTAAAGCAAAATACAAATAACTCCTTTGCTTTGATCATTTGTTATTTTTTCAACAGTCCCCTGCATTCTGGCTCTTGTATCTTCAGTTAAATTATCAATTTTATTGCTAATGCCTTCTTCCACTATCTGACCAATTGTTTTTCCGAAAATATTTGTATCCCAAATATCATCATGTTCTTCATTGGCATTTATAAATTCTATTAAATCCTTCGCCTGCTCTTCGTTACCTATAATTGGAGAAATTTCAGTTAATATATTCGCTTTTACAAAATGAATAGACGGTGCTGTTGCTTTTATTTTTACACCATAATTGCTACCGTTCTTTATTAATTCGGGACTATCTAAAACTATTTCTTCCTTGTCAGGCATAACAATTCCATAACCTGTTTCCTTCACTTTTGTTATGGCAGAATTCACTTTATCATAACCTGTTTTTTTTGCTGCAAGCTCTTTGATAAATCTTATAAGATGCAACTGATTTTCAATTTTGCTGCCTGTAATTTCTGATAATGTGTCATAATAAGAACTTTCGTCCACAGAAAAGTCCATAACAACTTTACCATTGGATAACTCAACCATTGATACAGACATGTTTTTTACATAATTTTTGTCAGGACTAAAAATAAAATTTTTTATATCTTTAATTTTAGTAATTTTTTCTAAAATCTGTTTAGAATATTCTATTATGTATTTCATCAGATCACTGTCTAAATTGATTATTTCAAGCCATTTTGGAACATTAAATACTATTTCGGTAATTGGAAATTCAAATAATATATTTTCTAAAATATTATTAATGTCATCTTCGTTTAATTTAAGACAGTTTATTGCTATTGTTGATACATCATATTTGCTTTCAATAGTTTTTTTCAATTCCAGACACTCTTTTGATGTAGGCTCCATTGAATTAACAAGAATAATAAAAGGCTTATTAATTTTTTTTAACTCATTAACTGTTTTATCTAATGCCTTGTTGTAGTCTTCAACATTCAAGTCAGTAAAACTTCCGTCACTTGTTATAACTACACCAATTGTTGAGTGTTCTGAAATTACTTTCTCTGTACCAATTTCAGCAGCTTTTGAAAAAGGAATTGACTGTTCAAACCAAGGTGTTTTTACCATTCTTTCAGAATCTTCCTCCATGTGACCTGTAGCCCCATCAACCATAAAGCCAACACAGTCTATTAGTCTAACATTAATATTAGCTTTGTTACCAATATTAATTGTCACCGCTTTATTAGGTATAAATTTAGGCTCTGTTGTCATTATTGTTTTACCGGCTGACGATTGTGGCAGCTCATCCATTGCTCGTTTAACCTCATTTTCATCTTTTATATTTGGCATTACAGCCACATCCATAAAATTCTTAATAAAAGTTGATTTTCCAGTTCTAACAGGCCCCACAACCCCTATGTAAATTTCCCCCTTTGTTCTTTTTTCAATGTCATTATATACATTAAAATCCATAAAAACCTCCCAGTGCATATATTAATACTAAAATATATGGCAATGAGAGGTTTTTTATTACTTTTTACATTAACGGAGAAATTAGTCTTAATAATTTCCCACATACTTTATACCATAAAGGCCTGTTTCTACATTCTATTAAAGAAACCTTTTTTGATACAGCAAGCATATTTTCATAGTCGGCTTCTATATCATAAATTACATTATTTTTATAAATAAAGCATCCATTTTCAAAATGTAAATATAAACTTCTATAGTCTAAATTAATTGTTCCAACAGTTGCTTTTTCATCATCACTAATAAACATTTTAGCATGAGTAAAACCGGGTGTGTATTCATAAATTTCCACACCAGCTTCGATTAACTCACTGTAATATGTTCTTGCTATACAATAAGCGTATGGTTTGTCAGGTATACCTGGCATGACAATTTTTACATCTACACCACGTTTTGCCGCAAATTTTAACGCAGACATCATAACATTATCCAAAATTAAATATGGTGTGACAATATGAAGATATCTGTTGGCTGTATTAATCATATGAAAATAAACAGATTCACCAACTCTTTCTTTTCCAACCGGCTCATCACCGTAGCCTATTATATAACCATTATCGTCATATATTTTTGGAATTTTTATATCTAAATATCTGTCAAAATTTCCAATTGTCCGCTCTGTTACATTCCACATTTGTAAGAATAAAAGTGTATAACTTTTTACTGCATCACCTTTTAACATAACCGCAGTATCTTTCCAATAACCGAATTTTTCAACAAGGTTCATATATTCATCTGCCAGATTAATACCACCGGTAAAAGCAACTTTACCGTCAATAACAAGAATCTTTCTATGATCTCTGTTGTTTTGCTCAGTTGTAAAAAAAGGTCTCGCAGGAGCAAAGGTTTTTGACTTTATGCCCATTTGACGTAGTTTCTTATAATAGCCAACCGGTAACTTTGTAAGGGAACAAAGGCCATCATACATTACTCTTACTTCTACGCCTTCTTTTGCCTTTCTTTCAAGAATATTAAGAACTGAGTCCCAGACTTTTCCCTGCTGAATAATAAAATATTCCATAAAAATAAAATCTGTGGCATTCTCCAATTCTTCAATTAAGGCTGTGTACTTTTCCTCTCCACAACTAAAATATGTAACATCAGTATTTTTATAAACAGGACAACCGGTGTAGTCATAAACATACTTTGCAATCATCGAGACCTGTTTATCCTGTATTTGTAAATCATTGTATATTTGCTGTTCAGGTTGCAAATATCGTTGAGACTTTAAATCAATATGTTCTATTTTTTTTCGAAGTTTTATTGAACCAGGTTGCAATTTAGTGTACAAATACATCAAAACACCAAATCCCGGAACTACAACGATAAAAATAACCCATATCAGTTTCATTGTGGGATCTGATTTATCGCTAACTATATATACAACCGATAAAACCTGTAACAATGTTACAACGTAAGAAACGCTTTTATCTAAAACAGCATTGTAGGCAACTGCCCAAAAAAATAAAACTTGTATGATAATCATTAAGGCAAATATAAAAATTCGACTAAATAAAAATGTTGCAATGCCTTTTTTTCCTTTATTTTTTGTCTTATCTAATTTGGTCTTATCCATTAAACTCCCCTTGAATATAATATATGTTATATTATATTAATTTATCTCCATTCTAAATCATGAAATTCGTTTGTCTGTTCACGCTCCATTAATTCCCACATTGCTTCTTCAGCAGGTTTGTTGTCAAAAAGGACTTCATTTACAGCTTCTACTATAGGCATGTCCACATTATATTTTTTTGCAAGTTCTAAAGCGGCTTTAGCTGAAACTGCACCTTCAACAACCATTTTTACTTCTTTAACAGCCTCATCTAATGTGTAGCCTTTGCCAATAAGGACACCGGCTCTTCTGTTTCTTGAGTGCTTACTGTTGCATGTTACAATTAAGTCTCCAATTCCTGATAGGCCATTGAAAGTTCTTGAATGACCACCCATTTTAACACCAAGAGCTGTAATTTCCTTGATACCTCTTGTAATTAAAGCAGCCTCTGTATTATCACCAAAACCAAGGCCGTCAATTATGCCGGCTGCAAGGGCTATAACATTCTTTAAAGAGCCACCTAATTCAATACTCTTTCTGTCAGGACTTATATATGTTCTAAAATATTTATTTGCAAACATTGTCTGAACTTTCTGTGCTACTTCTTTCTTCTTAGCACCAATAACTACAACTGTAGGTATGTTACGTCCTACCTCTTCAGCATGGCTTGGACCTGAAAGTACAACAGCCTCGCATGTTGGTAATTCTTCTTCCATAATTTCTGTCATTGTATCAAAAGTCTTATCTTCAATTCCTTTTGCAACATCAACAATTATCTGACCGTCAGGTATAATATCTTTTAATAATTTAGATGTACTTCTCACAAATGATGAAGCAACTGCCATAACGATTAATTCAGAATTCTTAACAGCTTCTTCAATATTATTTGTAATTATAATATCTTCTGGAATTTTTATTCCAGGCAAACTTATTTTATTTTCTCTATCTTTGCTTAATAAATCTACTTCTTTCTGCAATGCAGACCATATTGTTACATTATGTCCGTTTCCATATAATATTTTTGCAAGAGCAATGGCCCAACCACCACCGCCTAATACTGTAACTTTTGACATATTACGCCTCCTTTTTCTGACCAATTTTTCGTTCTGTTCCATTGGCCAGTCTTTTTATATTATCTTTATGTCGTATATAAGACAAAACCATCATGATTCCAACCAAAATATACGATTCTAATTTTTCACTTTGATTTAAGTTATGCACCATGTTTAACTGACCGAATATTATCATTTCCAAAAAGAAACCTGTCATTAAGCATAATGAACTAAACGAAACATATTTAGTTAAAGCAAGTGCAACAAAAAAAGTTATTATGCCAAGAGCTAAAAATTTCCAGTCAAAAAAGACAAGTGAGAAAATAACTCCTGATGATGCTGCAATGCCTTTCCCACCTTTAAAATTCATATAAAAAGGAAAATTATGGCCTAAAATTGTCCCAAGCCCTGTATATAAGGCAATTGCAATTAAACTGTCATTACATGAATTTCTAAAAAGTAAATATGTAACACCTACGGCAAAAACAGCTTTAAGTGCATCGCCAAAAAATGTCATAAAACCATATTTTTTCCCAAGTGTACGCATGGCATTCGTTGTTCCTGAATTGCCACTGCCAAATTCTCTAATGTCTATATTATGCATTTTACCAATTATAAAACCTGTTTGAAATAAGCCGAAAATATAACCGATAACAATGCAAATTATTTTCTGCCAAACCATCGCAAATACTCCTTAAATTAAAATGTTTATTTTTCTTTTCTTTCTCTAATAATAAATCTTAATGGAGTTCCTCTGAAACCAAAAGCTTCTCTGATACGGTTTTCAATGTATCTTGTATAGGAGAAATGCATTAATTCCTTATCATTTACAAAAATAACAAATGTTGGCGGCTTTACTGATACCTGAGTAATATAGTAAAGTCTTAAACGTTTACCCTTATCTGATGGTGGCTGTTGCATTGCTACTGCTTCTGCCATAATTTCATTTACAACACCTGTTTCTATTCTCATAGTGTGATTTTCAATTACCATATCAATCATATCAAACAACTTAGGTAATCTTTGACCTGTTTTTGCTGAAATAAACATAATTTCTGCATACTGCATAAAAGAAAGAATCTGTCTTACTTTATTAGTATACTCATAAACAGTCTTGTCATTTTTCTCAATTGCATCCCATTTATTTACGGCAATAATTATACCTTTTCCATTTTCATGGGCAATCCCAGCAATTTTTGCATCCTGTTCAGTAACCCCTTCAGTTGCATCAATAACAATAACCACCACGTCTGCTCTTTCTACAGCAGTAACAGTTCTAATAACACTGTATCTTTCAATATCTTCTTTTACTTTTGATTTTCTTCTAATACCTGCAGTATCAATAAAAACATATTCTTTTCCATTCCATTTAACATCAGTGTCAATGGCATCTCTTGTTGTGCCTGCAATATTAGAAACAATAACTCGGCTTTCACCTGTTAGTTTATTGATAATTGATGATTTTCCAACATTTGGCTTACCAACAATGGCGACCTTTGGCCTGTCATCTTCATCTTCTTCTAAATCAAGTGATTTAAAATGTTCAACAACCTTATCAAGCATGTCACCTATACCACTTCTCTGTGATGCAGAAATTGGAACAGGATCACCTATACCTAAATTATAGAATTCATAAACATCTGCCATCATTTTATTAAAATTATCTACTTTATTTACTACTAAAACAACCGGTTTCTGACTTCTGCGAAGCATATCTGCAACCTTTGCATCAGCATCAATTAAGCCCTGCTTTACATCTGTCATAAATATAATAACATCTGCTGTATCAATGGCAATCTGCGCCTGCTCACGCATCTGTGCTAAAATAATGTCACTGCTGTCAGGTTCAATACCACCTGTATCAATCATTGTGAAATTATAATTAAGCCAATCAATATCAGCATATATTCTGTCTCTTGTGACACCCGGTGTGTCTTTTACAATCGAAATTTTTTGTCCTGCTAAAGCATTAAATAATGTTGATTTTCCAACATTAGGTCTACCTACTATAGCCACAATTGGTTTACTCATATTCTCTCACCTCACCATTAGATTTTACAATAAGTACCATTATTTGTAAATTGCTTATTTTATTTCCAAAAAAGCCGCCAGATTTCCTCTTTTTCCGTTAGTGGCTCTATGGGAAAAGAGCATCTTATCGTTACAGCATGTACAAATATCAGGTAAATGAATATTCTCTTCTAATACACCACATTCCCTGAAAACTATTCTGTTACACTCCCATAAGTCCAACATATATTTACCATTTCCTTTATTCAAAAGGATATTGTCTATATTGTCAGGAAATGCCATCTTAAATTCATTAGCCACATCTTCACTAATTTCATAGCAACTCATACATATTGAAGGACCAATGCAGGCAATAACATCCTTGGAATCAGTACCGTAGTTTTCCTTCATTTTCTTTAGAGTACATGCGCCTATTTTCCCAACTGTACCTCTCCAGCCGGAATGAGAAAGACCTATGGCCTTGTTTTTTACATCTACCATATATAATGGAACACAGTCTGCAAAATATGTTGCCAAAACTACATTCTTTTCATTTGTAATCATTCCATCAATGTCAGTAAAACAATTTTCTTTATAAATACCGTTTCCCTTAAATTCTTTTCCAACTACAGCTACATTTGTAGTATGAGTCTGTTTACTACAAACGATATTTTTACTTTCAAACCCAATTGCATTTGCAATTATCTTGTGATTATTTACTACATTTTCTTCTAAATCGCCTCGACCAAAGCCTAAATTCATAGAACTTAAAACTCCCTGGCTTACACCACCTATTCTTGTGGAAAAGCCATGTGTAAGCCATGGTATTTCATCCATTGCTTTATATGAAATATATGGAACATCGTTTTTAAATTTTATAACAGTTGAATTTCTGCTTTTTTTGTTTAACAATACTATATTCATTACATTACTCCAAAACAATTATAAATATACCGAATTTGCTCCTCTGTTATTGCTATAACATCAAAACTGCACTGAAAATCCATAAAAATCTGGTTTTCATTTAAAAACCACATTGCTGTTTTGTAGATTTTCTGTTGTTTTCTATAATTTACCGCATCTAAAGGATTGCCATACATAAGATTTTTTCTATATTTTATTTCAATAAAATGCAATGTATCTTCCTTAGATGCAATTACATCGATTTCCCCTATTTTACAGGAATAGTTTGATGCAATAATTTTGAAATTCTCTTTTTTCAAATATTCAATGGCTTTTTTCTCGTAAAAACTACCAACTTTTCTTGTATTCATAGTCCCCCTTAAAATCATTATCTTACAAAAATAATTTAATAAATCATTTATCTTTTTACAAACAAATAAAGGGTAAATTATAATAATCTACACAAAATTCTTTATAAAAGTTTTTCTATGTATAGGACATGGACCTACTTTTTTCAAAGCTTCAATATGTTTTGCCGAACCATAACCTTTGTTTGAAGCAAAATCGTATTCAGGATAAATCTTATCGTATTCAACCATCATTGCATCTCTTGTAACTTTTGCTATTATACTTGCTGCACCAATGGAAATGCTTTTTGCATCACCCTTTATAATGGGAACCTGCTTCATATCAAGCCCCGGAATGTTTACAGCATCGTTTAACAACAAATCAGGCTGTTTTTCCATTGAAGCAATTGCTTTTCTCATTGCCTCGTATGTTGCCTGTAAAATATCGATTTCATCTATTCTCTCAGGACTTGATTGAGCAGTTTTTGCACATATGGCTTTTTCCATTATTTGTGGATACAACTCTTCTCTTTTTTTGGCAGAAAGTTTTTTTGAGTCATTAATGTATAAAATATTACATTCTTTTGGTAAAATCACAGCTCCTGCAACAACAGGACCGGCCAAAGGACCTCTACCAACCTCATCTATACCGCATATTAATTCATAATCAGAATATTTTCTTTCAAAATATTGTAAATTATAAATTCTTTCTAACTCTAAAAGATACTTTTGATGGTCTTTCCTTGCCTTTTCAACTAACTTTAAAACACCGCTTCTTTCATCACTTTTATATTCTTCAGCAAACTGTAATAAGTCTTTTTCATCCAAAAATGATAATTCTTTTTTAATATCTACAATACTTTTTCCCATTGTTTCTACCTTTTAATTTCTATCTAAAGTGATTCTGCCTAATTTTCCACTTCTAAAGTCATCTAAAACTATCTTACTTGTTTTGTCCAAATCAGGCTGATTTCCTTTCAATTTGCAACCTCTTACCTCTGCTATCTGATACATAATCTGTAGAATGTTATCATCGCCTTCAATACTATATCTGTCTTTGATTGCATTTGGATATAAGTTTTCTAATAGTTTAATTAGCTGGAATGCAAGTTCAGATACATCTAAAATATTATCATTCATTGAGCCAATAAAAGCTAAATGCATACCGATTTTCTGGTCATCAAATTTAGGCCATAAAACCCCCGGTGTGTCCAAAAGTTCAAGATTCTTATTAAGTCGAATCCATTGTTTTCCTTTTGTTACTCCCGGCTTGTTACCTGTTTTTGCACAGTTCTTTCCTGCATAAGCGTTAATAAAAGTAGATTTACCAACATTTGGTATACCAACTACCATAGCTCTAATTGGTCTGTTTTTTATGCCTCTTTTTAAATTCCTTTCTATTTTATCTTTACAGGCAATATTAACAGCATTATTAATTTCCTTAATGCCCTGCTTATTTTTAGAATTGATTTTTAAAGCAACAATTCCTTTTTCCTTAAAATATTCAATCCATTTATTATTTTGCTTTTCATCTGCTAAATCAGCTTTATTTAATAAAACAAGTCTTGCCTTATTCTGACCAAGATTGTCAATTTCAGGATTCCTACTACTTAACGGAATTCTTGCATCTAATAATTCAATTATTAAATCTATTAATTTTATATCTTCCTTCATTTGACGCATGGCTTTTGTCATGTGTCCCGGAAACCATTGATAATCCATAATCTTTCTCCTAAATTTTCTATTAAATAAAAAAGGAACGAGAATAAACCCGCTCCTTTTTTAAAGTAATAATTATTTAACTAATTCTTTTACCTTAGCAGCCTTACCAACTCTGCTTCTAATGTAGTTAAGTTTAGCACGTCTTACTTTACCCTGTCTTACTACTTCAATCTTAGCAATGTTTGGTGAGTATAAAGGCCAAGTTCTTTCTACACCAATACCGTTTGAATTCTTTCTTACTGTGAAAGTAGCTCTGTTGCTTCCACCCTGTTTCTTAAGTACAAGACCTTCGAAAATCTGAATTCTTTCTCTGTTTCCTTCAACGATCTTAGCGTGAACCTTAATTGTGTCACCTACGTTAAAAGGTGTTACTTCCTTAATCTGTGCATCTTCAATTTCTTTAATTAATTCCTGCATAATTTCCTCCTTATTTATTCCGATGTTCTTAATACATAATGTAACAGAGGACCATCTTTTTTTATACAGCGTTTGTTATAATAACATAAAAAACTTTATTTATCAAGTGTTTTTATGAATTTTATATCTTCTTTTGTCAAATTAGCTTCTTCCATTAAATCAGGACGTCTTTCAATTGTTCTAATAATAGATTGTTTCCTTCTCCATTCATCAACCTTCAGATGATTCCCCGATAAAAGAATAGGTGGTACTTCCTTGCCCATAAATTCAGCAGGTCGTGTGTATTGTGGGTATTCAAGTAAATTATCATTAAATGACTCAAACTCTGCAGACACCTCATTATTTAACACTCCGGGAACAAGTCTTGAAATTGCATCAATCATAACCATGGAAGGCAATTCACCACCTGTAAGGACATAATCTCCTATTGAGACATTATCTGTAACTATCATTTCAAGAACTCTTTCATCAATGCCTTCATAATGACCACACAAAAACACTAAATCTTTTTCATTTGAAAACTCTTCCGCCATTAACTGATTAAAAACTTTTCCCTGTGGAGTTAAGTATACAACCCTTGGTTTATAACCAATTTGTTCTACTACCGATTCATAACTTTTATATACAGGTAATGGTTGCATTACCATGCCTGCCCCACCACCGTAGGGATAATCATCTACCTGACCATATTTATTGCCGGCAAAATCTCTTATATTTATAGCATTCAAGCTAATGAGACCGTTTTTAATGGCACGACCGGTAATACTTGTATTTACTCCCTGATTAATCATTTCAGGGAATAATGTTAAAACATGAAAATTCATTAATCCATTAATCCTTTCATAACATGAACTGTAATAGTTTTATTTTCAATATCCTTATTTAAAACACATTGCTCTATAACAGGGAACAGTACTTCCCTACCTTCAGGTGTTTTTACTACATATACCCCATTGGCGCCTGTTTCCATTACATCAACCAGTTCACCAATGTAATTTTTTTCTTCATCAACAACATTGCACCCTATTAAATCAACGATAAAATGTTCATCTTCGCCTAATGGAATTGCATTTTCTCTAGACACAAGCAAATCCAGCCCTTTAAATTTCAAAATATCATTAATGTTATCGTATTGCTTAAATTTTAAAATAACCATATTTTTGAAATATTTTACACCTGTTACATTTACATTTATATATTCTTTTCCCGTATTAATTACAGCTTCTTCTAAATAATCAAATCTTTTTATATCATCTGTAGTAGGAAATACTTTAACTTCTCCTTTTATTCCATGAGAGTTTGTAATAACTCCAACTCTTAAATACTGTTCCATAATTTCTCCCTCTCACATAAAATGAACTTGGACATTGTCTTCTATACATAACAAGGCTGGAAAATTTTCCAGCCTTGTTGCACTTGTACTAAAGTGATTTTATTGAATTTCAACTTTAACTTTTTTGTCGCTTTTAGAAGATGCAGCCTTAACTACTGAACGAATAGCCTTAGCAATTCTTCCCTGCTTTCCGATTACTTTTCCCATATCGTCACTGGCAACATGTAAAGTAATAAGTATTTCTCTTTCGTTTTCAGTTTCAGATACTACAACTTCATCAGGAGAGTCAACAAGTGCTTTTGCAATTGTTTCTACCAATTCTTTCATGAATTTGCCCTCCGATATTATTTTTCAATACCAGCAATCTTTAAAAGCTTTCCAACTGTTTCTGTTGGCTGTGCTCCTGTTGATAACCATTTCTTTGTAGCTTCTTCGTTTAAATCAAATATACTTGGTTCCTGATTTGGATCGTATGTTCCGATTTCTTCGATGAATCTTCCATCTCTAGGTGCTCTTGAGTCAGCAACTACTATTCTGTAGATTGGATGTCTCTTCTTTCCCATTCTCTTTAATCTAATCTTTACTGCCATTTTTTCTTTACCTCCGTAAAATAATTTAATTTCTAATATTTATGTTTAAAAGCCAAAAGGCATTTTAAATCCACCTTTACGTTTTCCTTTTCCACCCATCATGCCAGGCATGGTCTTCATCATTTTTCTTGCCTGTTCAAACTGTTTTACAAGCTTATTAACTTCGCTTATATCAACACCGGCACCCTTTGCAATTCTCTTCTTTCTTGAAGGATTCATAAGGTCAGGATTGCCTCTTTCTTCTTTCGTCATCGAATAAATAATTGCTTCAATCTTTCCAAGATGTTTATCATCAGGAAGCATATCTTCCTTTATCTGACCACCAACTCCCGGTATCATCTTAAGCAAGGATGATAAACCACCCATGTTTCTAATCTGAGCCATATATTCAAGATAATCATCAAAAGTAAACTGGGCTTTCTTAAGCCTCTGTTCCATTTCTTTTGCCTTATCCTGATCAATTGACTGCTCAGCCTTTTCAATAAGAGAAAGAACATCTCCCATTCCTAAAATTCTTGATGCCATACGGTCCGGATGAAATTGTTCTAAATCTGATAACTTTTCGCCCATACCTATATATAAAATTGGCTTGCCTGTAACTGCCTTAATTGAAAGAGCAGCACCACCTCTTGTATCACCGTCTAATTTTGTAACAATAATACCGTCAATACCAATCTTATCGTTAAATTCTTTTGCAACATTAACTGCATCCTGTCCTGTCATAGCATCTACAACCAAAACAGTTTGTGTAATGTCTACATTATCTCTAATCTCCACAAGTTCGTTCATCATGTCTTCATCTACATGTAAACGACCTGCTGTATCAAGGATTACAACATTGTTGCCATTTTTCTTTGCATGTTCAATAGCTGCCTTTGTAATATTTAAAGGCTTTTGTTTATCTCCCATTGAGAAAACAGGTACCTGCTGTTTTTCACCGTTAATCTTTAACTGCTCAATGGCAGCCGGTCTGTAAACGTCACAGGCTACAAGTAAAGGTTTCTTACCTCTTCCTTTAAGCTTGCCTGCAATCTTAGCAGTTGTTGTAGTTTTACCGGCACCCTGAAGTCCCATCATCATAATAACGGTAATTTCATTATCCGGTAACAATTTAAGTTCTGTTGTTTCAGAACCCATTAAAGCTGTAAGTTCTTCGTTTACAATCTTTATAACCATCTGACCTGGTGTTAAACTTGTTAAAACATCCTGACCAATGGCTCTTTCATTTACTTTTTTAATAAAATCTTTAACAACCTTAAAGTTTACGTCAGCCTCAAGTAAAGCAATCTTTACTTCTTTTAAAGCTACTTTAACATCTTCTTCTGTAAGACGCCCCTTGCCACGCAAATTTTTGAATATATTTTGTAATTTATCGGATAAGCTTTCAAATGCCAAAGCCCTACCTCCTAGTAATTATCTAAAATTTCCTGTGCAATTGTTTTTATTTCATGAATGTTGTTCTTGTCACCGCTGTCTGCTAACTGACATATTTTTTCAACATCCTCTTTAGTTTTGGAAAATCTTTCAAGTAAATGTAACTTTTCTTCATAACCATTCAAAGTCTTGTCACATCTTTTTACTAAATCGTGTACACCCTGTCTGGATATACCTCTTTCTTCTGCGATTTCTCCTAAACTTAAGTCATTTAAAATAAAATCTTCATATATTTCTTTTTGATGATTAGTTAATAGTTCTCCATAAAAATCATATAATAAAGAACTTTTAAATATATCTTTCATAAAAACGCACCTTGCCTACCTGACATATATTACACTAAAGAAAAGAAGGTGTCAAGTATTTTTTCTTGACACCTTCCAGCTTTATTTTTCAGCAATTTATTTTCTATAAGTTTGGAGCCTGCTCTACAGGATTATAGCCTGCTTTGCTTAATGCTTTTAATATCTGTTCCTTATGGTCATGACCGAAACATTCTAATGTAACTTTAAGTTCCACAGCCGCATTTCTGTTTACTGATACAAACTGGTTATGGTCAAGCTTAATTACATTACCCTGCTGTTTTGCAATTGTATTTGCAACCTTAACAAGTTCGCCTGGCTTATCAGGAAGTAAAACAGAAACTGTAAATACACGTCCTCTTTGAATTAAACCATGCTGTAATGTAGAGGACATTGTAATAATATCCATATTACCACCACTGATAATTGAAACAATCTTCTTATCCTTACATTTCAAATGCTTTAATGCAGCAATTGTAAGAAGACCTGAGTTTTCAGCAACTAATTTATGATTTTCTACCATATCAAGGAACGCATCTATTAATTCATCGTCTTTAATGGTGATAATTTCATCAATATTTTTCTGTATGTATGGGAAAATATTTTCTCCCGGTGTTTTTACAGCTGTACCGTCAGCGATAGTGTTGGCACTTGGTAAAGTTACAATATGTCCTGCTTCTAAGCTTGCTTTCATGCAGGCTGCATTTTCAGGTTCAACACCAATTACCTTAATTCTAGGATTTAAAAGCTTGGCAAGTGTACTTACACCTGTTGCAAGTCCACCACCACCAATTGGAACTAAAATATAATCAACTGTTGGTAGTTCCTTGAAAATTTCCATTGCAATACTACCCTGACCCGCAGCAACATCTAAATCATCAAATGGATGAATAAATGTATAACCTTCTTTTTGTGCAAGGTTAAGAGCATACTTGCATGCATCATCATATACATCCCCATATAAAATAACATCTGCCCCATAATTCTTTGTTCTGTTTACTTTCATTAAAGGTGTTATAGTTGGCATAACTACTGTTGCCTTAACGCCAAAGAGTTTTGCAGCATAGGCAACGCCTTGTGCATGGTTACCGGCCGAAGCAGTAATAAGACCTCTTTCTCTTTCTGCTTCAGATAAAGTACTTATTTTGTAGTAAGAACCTCTTACCTTATAGGCACCTGTAAACTGCATGTTTTCAGGTTTAATATAAACATTATTTCCTGTCTGTTCACTAAAATAATCACTGTAAATTAAATTAGTATTCAATGTTACTTTTTTTACTATTTCACTAGCTTCTTCAAATTTTTTTAAATCTAATTTGTCACTCATTTTTGTCCACACTTTCTTTTTATTCTGTAAATAGAGCCTCTACAAACTCTTTTGAATCGAATCTCTGTAAATCATCAATCTGTTCACCAACACCAATATATTTAACCGGTATCCCAAGTTCAGCCTGTATTGCTATTGCTATACCACCCTTTGCCGAGCCATCCATTTTAGTAAGAATTACACCTGTTATATCAGCACATTCCTTAAACTGTCTTGCCTGTTCCAGAGCATTCTGACCGGTTGTTGCATCAAGTACAATAAAATTCTCACGTCTTGTTCCTGGAAATTCTTTGTCAATAATTCGATTTAACTTTTTTAATTCTTCCATTAAATTCTTCTTATTATGGAGTCTGCCTGCTGTATCACAAAGTAAAATATCTGCATTTTTATTTTTAGCAGAACTAATTGCATCGAATAATACTGAACCAGGATCGGAACCTTCCTTTCCTGATACAATATCAACCCCTGCCCTATTAGCCCATTCTATAAGCTGATCCGCAGCAGCAGCTCTAAATGTATCCCCAGCAGCTAAAACTACTTTCTTACCATTATTCTTAAACTGGCTTGCAAGTTTACCTATTGATGTTGTTTTACCTACACCATTTACACCAATCATTAAAATAACAGATTTTTCATTTTCAAAATCATAAGCGTTTTCGCCAATGTACATTTGTTCTTTTATGTTTTCAATAAGTAATTCCTTACATTCCATAGGCTCTTTTATATTTTTTTCTTTTACCTGAGCACGCAAATTATCAAGGATTTCTTCTGTTGTATTAACACCAATGTCACTCATAATAAGGATTTCTTCTAATTCCTCATAGAAATCTTCATCAATGTGAGAAAAACCTGTAAAAATAGAATTCAAACCTGAAACAATATTATTTCTTGTTTTTGTTAATCCTGATACAAGTTTCGAAAAGAATTTTCCTGCCATAACTTCCTCCTATTTTATTTATCTAAATCATTTTCAAGTAAGTCTACAGAAACAAGAGCTGAAATACCCTTTTCCTGCATTGTAATACCATACAAGCGGTCTGTGCAATTCATTGTACCACGTCTGTGTGTAATTACAATAAACTGAGTGTTCTTTGTAAGTTTATGTAAATATTCAGCAAATCTTACAACGTTAGAACCATCAAGCGCTGCCTCAATTTCGTCTAACAGACAGAAAGGCGATGGTTTCAAATTCTGTATTGCAAATAACAAACTAATGGCAGTTAATGCTTTTTCACCACCGGATAACTGCATCATATTTTGAAGTTTTTTGCCTGGTGGTTGAGAAATAATATTAATTCCTGCATCTAAAATATCTTCAGCATCAGTTAATTCAATTGTTCCTTTTCCACCACCAAATAATTCCTTAAACACAATATCAAATTCTGTTTTTATTTCTTCGAACTTTTCTTTGAACTGCTTACGCATTCCAACTTCAAGCTCATCAATTATTTTAAGAAGATTTTCTTTTGCTTCCATTAAGTCTTCATGTTGCGATTTCATAAACTGATAACGCTCATTTACTTCCTTAAATTCTTCAATGGCATTAATATTTACATCACCTAAAGACTTCATTTGCTTTCTAATTGAATTAATGTTGTCTCTAATTTCACTCTTATTTGTAAAATCAGAATTTTTCATTTCAGCAGCTGTTCTATATGTGATTTCATATTCATTCCACATATAAGCTTCTTTGTTTTCACTCTTTTCTTCCAGAGCTTCTTTTTGGCTACTTAAACGATAAATTTCTTTATCAAGAGATGAAATTCTTTCTGACAATTGTTCTCTCTTCTCAAAGAATTCCTTATGTTCTTTACTTTGATTTTCTTTTTCAGTAATTGCCTCTTCAATCTCTTTATTTAACTGTTCAGTTAAATCTCTTGCTTTATTAGCCTCTTTCGTGAGATTTTCTATAGCTTCCAATCTTGCAGAAATTTCAACATTGTTTTCTTCCGAATTATTTTTTATGTTATCAAGTTCTTTTGTAAGGGAATTAATAACATCTTTTGCCTTATTGATTTTTTCAACAATAAATTCATGCTTTTGCTTATAGTTAGCAATTTCAATGTTAATTTCTTCTAAAATTGAGCTCTTCTCACCAATACTTTCTTTTAGAGAATTTAACTTCTTAGTCTTTTCAACTACCTGTTCTTCTAATTCACTGTTTTTATTTTCAGTTCCGGTTAGTTCTTCGTTTAACTGTGTGTTGTTTTTACTAATGTCACTAATTTCAGACTGCATATCAGAATTTTCCTGTTCGAAACTCTGATACTCAAGCATAATACTGTCTTTTCGTGCATTAGCCTGCTTAAGATTAATTTCCAATGTGTTTTTAATAATCATTTGTTCCTGAAGAGCTTTATTTATTTTTTCTTCCTCTTCACTTAAAACACCTGACTCACTTTTATTTTTTAAAAGTTGTTTGTCTAAATCTTCTTTTTCCTTTTTTAATTTAGTTAAAGACTTTTCGATTTCTTCAATTTCTCTACGTCTTCCTAAAAGATTGCTGTTATTCTTAAATGCACCACCTGAAATAGAACCACCTACATTTAAGTATTCACCTTCAAGAGTTACAATTCTAACAGTGTATCTATATTTTCTTTCAATGGAAATGGCATTATCAATTGTATCAACAACCATAACCCTTCCTAAAAGATATTTAGCAACACCCTCATATTCTTTCTTTATTTCCACTAAGTCACTGGCAAGACCTACAACTCCTTTTTCTTCCAAAGCATCCGGAGCATTAAAGTTTGTCTTATTACTCATACTGCTTAAAGGAAGAAATGTGGCTCTACCATATCTGTTTTTCTTCAAATATTCAATTGTACCTTTGGCTGTTGTTTCTGTATCAGTTACAATATTTTGAATATTTCCGCCAAGGGCTGTTTCAATTGCCACTTCATATTTTTTATCAACCTTAATAATATCCGCAACAACACCAATGATACCTTTTTTAGATTCCTTAAGTTCCATTACTCTCTTAATACTATTGCCGTAGCCTTCGTATCTTTCAGTAATATTCTTTAAAGTTTCTAAATTAGATTTTAATTTATGATATTTCTCCTGATTTTCAGATAAACGTTTACTTAATTTACTGTTTTCAATTCTAAGAGAAACTATTTTTTCTTTGTATTCCTGAAGTTTTCCCTGAACTTCTTTAATTTCCTTATTAACATCTTCTAACTGTTCTTCAAACTGTTTAATAGCATTTTCCTGACCATCTTTTCTATTTTGAAAATCAATCAGTTTCTGATTAAGCTGTGACTTTCTAATATTAATCTGCTCTAACAAAGTATCAAATCTTTGAATTTTGCTTTTGATAGATGACTTTGTATTTAAAAGATTAATTATTTCTTCTTTATCATGCTCAATTTCCTGTTCTAAATGAGATATTTCGTCATTAACACTTGCAATTTCTCCATTAGACTTTGTTTGTGTTTCGATAATCTCATTTAACTGCTTTTCATTTTCTTCTTTTTCTTTTGTGGAGTCATCTAATTCTTTTGACTGTTGTTCAATTTCCTTTGTAATTGAATCAATTCTCTGGTTAATATATGACTCATTGTTTTTGGCAGAATTAATCTGTTCCTTAATAACATTAATCTGACCTTCAAATTTCTCAATGTTTAAAATTGTCTCATTTAAAGTAGCCTTTTTAGTCTCAATTGAACTATTAATATCTTCTATTATCTGCTCTAACTTTGTGTAATCTTTCTTTATATTTTCAAATTCATCGTTTGCAATTTGCATGTCTGATGAAGCAATTTTTATTTTTTCATCTAATTGAACTAATCTGTTTTTAATTTCATCAAATTCAATTAAGAACATATTTACATCATTTACTTTCAAGTCTTCTTTTAAAAGTAAATACCTTTTAGCCTTTTCACACTGTTTCTCAAGAGGTATAACCTGTCGTTCAAGTTCTCCTAAAATATCCGTAACACGAACAAGATTCTGATTTTGGTCATCAAGTTTTTTCATGGCATCATTTTTACGACGCTTAAACTTAACAATTCCTGCAGCTTCATCAAAAAGTTCTCTTCTCTCTTCCGGTTTACCGCTTAGAATCTGATCAATCTGCCCCTGTCCAATAATGGAATAACCTTCTTTACCAATACCTGTATCATAGAAAAGTTCATTTACATCTTTTAATCGCACCTGTGTACCATTAATCATGTATTCACTTTCACCTGAACGGAAAAGTCTTCTTGATACTGTAACTTCATCATAATCAATGTTGAGCTTATGGTCTGCATTATCAAAAGTAATTGCCACATAAGCATAACCCATAGGTTTTCTGTTTTCTGTACCGGCGAAAATAACATCTTCCATTTTTGAACTACGAAGCTGTTTTGTTTTCTGCTCACCAAGTACCCATCTTACCGCATCAGCAACATTACTTTTTCCTGAACCGTTTGGTCCTACAATACCTGTAATTCCGTTATGAAACTGAAAATTTATTTTATTTGCAAAGGACTTAAATCCATGAATTTCTATATTTTTTAAATACATACTAACTCCTGTTATCTAAAGTTTTAAGTGCATTATACGCTGCCTGCTGTTCAGCAGCTTTCTTAGTATGACCACTACCTCGTCCAATTACCTGTTCGTCAATTTTGGCAACAGCTTCATAATTTTTGTCATGGTCCGGTCCACTTTCGCCTACAATCTCATAAGACAGATTTCCTATTTTCACCATATTTACTCTTTCCTGCAAAACAGTCTTGCAGTCATGGAATAATCTTTTCTTTTCAATATCATTTAATGCAAACTGTAAAATAAAACTTCTTGCAGCATCAACACCCCCATCTAGGAATATTGCACCGATTAAAGCTTCAAAAGCATCTGAAACTATGGAATCACGTTTTCTACCGCCTGTTGCTTCCTCACCTTTTCCAAGATAAATAAAAGACTCCAATTCAATTTCTCTTGCGTCAATTGCCAAAGTAGGTTCACACACAAGACTTGCTCGAAGTTTTGTCATTTCTCCCTCAGGCATTTCATTCATGTTTTCAAATAAAAATTCGCTTGAAACCATTTCAAGTACGGCATCGCCTAAAAATTCCAATCTTTCATTATCTTTGATTTTCTTAACCTTATGTTCATTTGCAAAAGACGTATGTGTAAGAGCATTTATCAATAAATCTTTATCTTTAAATACATAATTTATATTGTCTTCCAAAATAGAATAATCTGTGTTCATAAAAATACCTCTATAACGCAACTTAAAGCCCTATTAAAATAGGGCTTTAGTATACTTGTAATGTTTTGTTCTTAAAGAGCTTCCTTTATCTTTTCGTAAGCATCTCCAACTGTTACAATTGATTCTGCCTGATCTGTTGGAATTTCAATACCAAATTCATCTTCAATTCCCATAATTATTTCTAAAACATCAAGTGAATCTGCTCCTAAATCATCTACAAACTTACTGTCGGCAGTAATTTTATCCTTGTCTAAATCTAAAACCTCTGCAATGGCATTAATAAGTCTATCTAATTCCATAATTAATCCTCCTTGCTTTCTAATGAAAGCTTTTCCTTAAATTTATTGTTAATATCCAATTCATTAAATGTTATACATTGTAAAATTGAATTTTTAATTTCAATTGCTTTTGAACTTCCATGTGTCTTAACTAACAACCCATTTAGTCCTAATAACGGTGCTCCACCATGTTCTTCCAAAGAAAATCCCTTAAGAGTTTTCTTTAAATCTTTCTTAATTAAAAGTGCTCCAATCTTTGTTTTGATAGAATTCATCATAGAACCTTTAATCTTGTCAATTAAAACACTTGCAACACCTTCATATAATTTAAGAATTACATTACCTACAAAAGCATCACAAACAATAACATCTGCATCCCCGTTAGGAATGTCTCTTGCTTCTATATTGCCAATAAAATTAATGCCTTCCATTTCTTTTAATAGTGGGTATGTTTCTTTAACTAAAGCATTTCCTTTTTCTTCTTCAGCACCAATATTAACAAGTGCGACTTTTGGATTCTTTACTCCAACAACATTTTCCATATAAACGGAACCCATCTTAGCAAACTGTAATAAATGTGATGGTCTTGCGTCTACATTTGCTCCACAGTCAATTAATAAAGAAAAACCTGTTTTTGTGGGAATTAATGGTGCTAGAGGAGGTCTTTCGACACCTTTTATTCTGCCAATAATAACATGTCCACCAACAAGATTGGCTCCTGTACTACCTGCGGAAACCATAGCATCTGCTTCACCTTTTTTGACCATATACATACATTTCACTAAAGAAGAATCTTTTTTCTTTCTAATAGCTGCCACTGGGGGTTCTCCTGTTTCAATAACTTCTTTAGCATCAACTATCTCCAACTTGTCAGATGAAGGATATTTTTCAAGTTCTTTTTTTATATCGTCTTCCCTACCAACAAGCTTTATTAGCATATCTTTATTTTCATTAGCAGCTAAAACAGCTCCCTTTACTATTTCACCAGGTGCATTATCTCCACCCATGCAATCTAATGCAATTATAGTCTTCGACATATATAGTCCTCCTTTTACGCATAATGATAATATACTAAAAAATCCTAATAAAATCAAGAAACATATACTAAAAGAAAAATACTGTACATGCTATATGTATAGCAATATACAGTATCAAAACTTCCTATCACACAAAAATAAGACTCTGTGAAAACTCACAAAGTCTTATTTTTATAATTAGTCAACTGAAACTATTTCTTTTTTGTTGTAGCTTCCGCATGCCTTGCATACTCTATGTGGCATCATTAATGTTCCACACTTGCTGCACTTTACAAGGTTTGGAGCTGACATCTTCCAGTTTGCTCTTCTCTTATCTCTTCTTCCTTTTGAAGATTTGTTCTTTGGACAGATAGACATGGTTTACACCTCCTTAAACTGATTAAAAACATCTAATATTTTCGACATTCCCGTTCCTGGTTTTGCGTCTTCGCAATTACAGGATCTCAAATTGAGATTTGCGCCGCATCTATTACAAATTCCCTTACAGTTTTCACTGCAAAGAACTTTCATAGGAAAATTAACCAGAATCTCGTTATTAATAAATACCTCTGAATCAATCTTTGTACCGTCCAGATAATTAGTTTCATCCAGATCTGCTATACGTTGTTCAGATGTTTTATTCAAATCTAAGTCCTTGAAACTGTCAATATTAATCTTGTAATCTACAGGTTCTAAACACTTATTACAAGGAATAGCCAATACAACATATCCCTTTGATGTAAAAGCAATATGCTTCTTACCATCATTATGAAAAATAAACTTAATATCACAATCCTTTACAGGATATGATTCTCTTTTAGTTTTGAATTTCTCATTTTCATAAGTTGGAGAAAAAACTTTCTCCCCGTCTTCTTCCTGTAGAAGTTCATATAAATCAATTATCATAATATTCCTTCTTCAAAGACACCTAAACAATTATACATATCCATCATATATTTGTCAAGCGTCATTATTTTTTTATATAATTTAAGAATTGTTTTATATTTAATTTTGTAATAACAAGCTTGAAAAACGCTTATATCTTACAAAATTGCTTTACTTAACAAGTTCTACTGTTTCTCTTGCAATAGCTAATTCTTCATTAGTTGGCACTACATAAACTTTAACTTTTGAGTCTGCAGTTGAGATAAGTTTCTCTTCACCTCTTATCTTATTAGCTTCTTCATCTAACTCTACACCTAAATATTTAAGATGCTTTACAACTCCTGCTCTTACTGCACTGTTATTTTCGCCAACACCTGCTGTAAATACAATTGTATCAACACCATTCATAACGGCAACATAAGCACCAACAAATCTTACAACAGTTCTAATGTAAGCATCAAGGGCTGATTTTGCAACTGCATTGCCTTCTTCAATAGCTTTAGTTATATCTCTGAAGTCACTTGAAACCTGTGACAAGCCGGCAACACCCGATTTTTTATTAAGAATATTAGTTATTTCAGATACATCTTTGTTTTCCATTTTAGCTAATACTTCTAAAATTCCGGGATCAATATCACCTGATCTTGTACCCATCATAACTCCTGCAAGGGGTGTAAGTCCCATACTTGTATCAACCGACTTTCCCCCATCTACTGCACAAATACTTGCACCGTTTCCTAAATGGCAAACAATTGTTTTAAGTTCTTCTACAGGCTTATTCATAATTTGAGCAACTCTCTTTGATACATAACTATGCGAAGTACCATGGAAACCATAACGTCTTATCTTATGTTTTTCATAGTATTCTCTTGGAATACCATATAAATATGCTTCTTCTGGCATAGTCTGATGAAAGGCTGTATCAAACACAACAACGTTTGGTGTATCTTTCATTATCTTCATACACGCCTTAATTCCAATTACATTTGCCGGATTATGAAGAGGTGCTAAATAATTGCACTTTTCAATCTTTTCAAGAACATCTTCATCAACAATAGCTGAAGATGAAAAATATTCTCCACCATGAACAACTCTATGACCAACAGCCTTAACTTCGCTCATATCATTTATAACACCTGTTTTTTCATCTGTTAAAGCAGATATAACCGCATTGATTGCTTCATTGTGAGTAGGCATGTCAACTTCTTTAGTCATTTTCTCACATTTATCGCTCTGGTATGTAATAGAACTTTTATCAATTCCTATTCTCTCACACAAACCTTTAGCTAAAACATGCTCTTTTTCTGAATCAATTAACTGAAATTTAAGTGATGAGCTTCCACAATTTATAACTAATACTTCCATTTGCTCCTCCCATATAAATTGTTTTAAATATAATTATATTTTCTGTTATCCTAAAAATTAGCTTGTATTAAAAAAATACAAGCTAATAAATACATATATTATAATATCAAATTCAAAAGATTTTTCAAATAAAAATTAAACTATTTTTGCCTGAACTGCTGTAATTGCTACTACACCAACAATATCCATTGCACTACAACCTCTTGATAAGTCATTAATAGGTTTTGCAATTCCCTGACATAATGGTCCGTAAGCTTCTGCACCACCTAATCTCTGTAATAATTTATAACCGATATTTCCTGCATCCAAATCAGGGAAAACCAAAACATTAGCTTTTCCTGCAACAGGACTTCCCGGTGCTTTAAATTCTGCAATTTCAGGAATTAAAGCTGCATCTGTCTGCAATTCGCCATCTATTAAGAACTGTGGATATTCTTTCTTTGCAATAGCTGTTGCTTCAACAACTTTATCCACATCGTTATGAGCAGCACTTCCGTATGAAGAATGTGATAACATTGCTACTCTCGCCTTTTTACCAACTAAATATTCAAATGACTCTGCACTACTTGCAGCAATATCTGCAAGCTGTGTTGGGTTAGGATTCTGATTCAGACCACAATCTCCCATAACAAATACACCATTAGCTCCCATATCTTTATTCTTTACACAAACTACAAAAAATGCTGATACTAACTTGCTACCAGGTTTTGTCTTTATAATCTGAAGTGAAGGTCTAAGTGTGTTAGCTGATGAGTGGCACGCACCTGATACTACGCCGTCTGCATCTCCACATTTAACCATCATACATGCAAAATACATATGATCACTAACAACCATGGCTAAAGCCTGGGGTTGTGTCATTCCTTTTGCTTTTCTTAACTCATAAAAACCTTCAGCATACTCCTTTGTTTTTTCATAATTTAAAGGATTAATTATCGTAGCACCCTCAATGTTATAACCACTTCCATATGTTTCTAATTCTTCGTCAGTTGCTAAAATTATAATGTCCGCAAAATCTTCTTTTATAATTTGTTCAGCAGCCTCGTATGTACGTTTGTCCATTCCTTCCGGTAATACAATCTTTTTTCTGTTCTTTCTTGCTTTTTCTTTTAACTCTTCAATAAAGCTCATATTTTTCTCCTTCTAAAAATTATTCTTCAATCCAATATTTATTATAGTATAAGCATAAATTTTAAACAACACCTAAAAGTGCCCTAATTTGTTGAAAGGTTGGTGCAATAATGATAAAATATTCACTTGTGAGGTGACAATATATGAAAACAATGGGAATTATAGCAGAATTCAATCCGTTTCACAACGGACATAAATATTTAATAGAAAAAGCTAAAAAAATTACAGGTGCCGAAAATGCCATTATAGTTTGCAGCGGCAATTATGTTCAAAGGGGGATGCCTGCTTTTTATGATAAATCCCTTCGCACCAAAGCAGCATTGAGAAATGGTGCAGATGTTGTTTTAGAACTTCCATGTTGCTATGCAACTGCTTCTGCAGAAACTTTCGCAGCATCAGCAGTTAAACTTTTGGACAGTTTAAATTGTGTGGACTATTTGTGTTTCGGCTGCGAAACTGACAACATAAAAGTTTTACCTAATATCGTAAGTATTCTTTTAAAGGAACCTGATGATTTCAAAAATATGCTGTCATTATATTTAAAAAACGGATATTCTTTTCCAAAAGCAAGAGCCAAAGCTCTTACAGATTATTGTTTAGAAAATAATATTTTACAATTTGATGAATTGGATAATCTTCTTAACAAACCTAATAATATTCTTGCTATTGAATATTTAAAGGCTATTAAAAGATTAAATTCAAGTATCAAACCAGTTGCCATAAAAAGAGTGGGTGCAGGATATAATTCTAAAAAGACTAACACAACTTTTGCTTCTGCTACAGGTATAAGAAATGAAATAGCATCAGGTAATCCCATTGAAAGCCTGATTCCTTCAAACTGTAATAATTTATATGGTAACAATTATTTGGAACTAAATGATTTTAGTCAAATACTTGCTTACAAACTTTTAAGCGAAGAAGATTTTACTGTTTATTATGATATAAACGAAGATTTAAGCAATCGAATCAATAATTTGAAATATAATTTTTGTAATGTAGAAGAATTTATAAAAGATTTACAATCAAAAAATTATACTTGTGCCGGATTATCAAGAGTTTTAATGCATATTGCACTTAACATTAAGCAGGAAGACGTAAATTCCTTTATTTCCAACGGCTATGTTTTCTACGCAAGAGTTTTAGGTTTTAACAGAGATTCATCTATAATGAGATTATTAAAAAAGAACGCATCCATAGACTTAATTGGAAAATTTTCAAGCTACTACAACTATTCATCAGGTTTAACAAAAAAGATGTTAAACTTATCCTTGCAGGCTGATGATTTATACCGATTAGTTTACATGAATAAATGCCAAAAGAAGATTCCAAGGGAATTTCAAAGAAAAATTATTGTTTTATAATATGTAATTTAAAATAAACATTTTAGAATAATCATCACTTGTATTCACAACAAAAAGAAGATTATAAAAGCAATTGTTTTATAATCTTCTTTTTTGTACTTATATTAAATTTGATAGAAAACATAAGCCAACTTTTTTATTTTTCTATATTTTCTATATATTATAAAATTCAAATATAATATTAATTTTTAAAGCTATGAATTGGTGCAGGAATACGACCTGTTCTATTTACGAAATTATCGCAAGAGAAATTATTTACAGGTATAATAGGTGCATATCCAAGTAAGCCACCAAATTCTACTGTTTCTCCAACTCCCTTTCCAATTACAGGAATAATTCTTACAGCTGTTGTTTTAGCATTGACCATACCAATTGCTGATTCATCTGCAATAATACCGGCAATTGTTGTAGCCTTTGTATCTCCCGGAATTGCTATCATGTCAAGTCCAACTGAGCATACGCATGTCATTGCTTCTAATTTTTCAATAGTTAAAGCGCCTTCTTTTACAGCATCAATCATACCCTGATCTTCACTTACAGGAATAAAGGCACCACTTAAACCTCCAACATATGAAGATGCCATTACGCCACCTTTTTTAACCTGATCGTTTAACAGTGCAAGAGCTGCTGTTGTACCAGGCGCACCGGCTCTCTGTAAACCAATTTCCTCTAAAATATCAGCCACACTATCACCAATTGCAGGTGTAGGTGCCAAAGATAAATCTATAATACCAAAAGGAACATTTAATCTCTTCGAAGCTTCCTTTGCAACTAACTGGCCAACTCTTGTAATCTTGAAAGCTGTCTTTTTGATTGTATCACATAGAACCTCGAAGTTTTCTCCACGAACTTTCTTTAATGCATGTCTTACAACGCCAGGTCCTGAAACACCTACATTAATAATTGCATCTGCTTCAGTAACACCATGGAAAGCACCTGCCATAAAAGGATTGTCGTCAGGAGCATTACAAAAAACAACAAGTTTAGCGCAACCTAATGAATCATCCTCTTTTGATTCTTCTGCTGTTTCCTTAACAATTTCTCCCATTAATCTTACAGCATCCATGTTAATACCTGTTTTTGTTGAACCAACATTAACTGAACTGCATACACGTTCTGTGCAAGCTAAAGCCTTTGGTATAGATTTAATAAGATTTTCTTCTGCCTTTGACATACCCTTGCTAACTAATGCTGTGTATCCACCAAGGAAATTAACACCAACTTCCTTTGCTACCTTGTCTAATGTTTTTGCAATAGTCACAAAATCATCAGGTGTCTTACAGGCACTTGCCCCAACTAAACCAATTGGTGTAACGGAAATTCTTTTATTAACAATAGGAATACCGTATTCTTTTGAGATATCTTCTCCTGTTTGAACTAAATTACCTGCAAGTTTTTTAATTTTATTATAAATATTATTATTTAACGTTTCTAAATCATTACTAATACAATCCATAAGACTAATACCTAATGTAATAGTTCTTACATCCAGATTGTAATCGTCAATCATTTTATTAGTTTCAATAACTTCAAATTTATTAATCATGTTTTTTCTCCCATTAACTAGATTCTGTGCATACTGTTAAAAATATCTTCATGCTGCATTTTAATTACAACACCGATTTCATCGCCGATTTTTTCTAAATCATCTGATAATTCATGCACAGGCTTTGATGCGTTATTGCAATCAACAATCATCATCATGTTAAAATATTCCTGAACAATTGTCTGAGAAATATCAAGTATGTTTACTTTATTGTCTGCTAAGTATGAACATACCGCTGCTATAATGCCTACTGTGTCTTTACCTACCACTGTAATAATTGTCTTTTTCATAAGTTCCTCCTAGTAATTATGATATTATATATTTAAAATTTAATATTGCAGGAAGGTTCGTACCTACTTGCAACTTTTAAATCAATTTGATTTACATCCTCTACCGCCTTGGCAAAATTCAACTCGTTTTTTACAGCCTGAAACGCTAATTCGGGATAATTATTTTCGCCACTTAAATGACCCAAAATAATATGTTTCATTCTTTTATTAATGATTTTATTAAGAAAATCACCACATGCTTCATTTGACAAATGACCTTTAGTTCCCCATATTCTTTGTTTCAAACGAAAGGGATATGGGCCCATCTGTAACATTCTTACATCATGATTTGATTCCACTAAAATACTGTCTAACTCCTGTAAGCCATTAACCAACTTTCCATCATATGTACCTAAATCCGTAACTATGGCACCTGATGAATTGTCCACAGAGTCATCATCAAACCTATAGCATACAGGATCAACAGCATCATGGCTAATTTGAAGCGGTGATATTTTAGTATTTTTTATGTAAAAGCTTTTATTTTTTTCTATTGGAAAAAATAATTCTTTATCAACTTCTCCAATGGATGATTTATTTAAAATATAGTCTATTGTATCTTCAGTAGCATAAACAGGAATATGATATTTTCTCAAAAATACTCCCAACCCTTTAATATGGTCACTATGTTCATGAGAAATTAATATCCCATCTAAATCTTCCGGATCTTTGTCAAAATGCTCAAACCCTTCGACAACTCTTTTCCTACTTATTCCAACATCTATCATCAATGTTGTTTCTTTATTATCTAATAAAATACAATTTCCTTTACTGCTACTGGAAATTGAAAATAATTCCATATATATACCTCAATTCTTCTCCATATATTTTATTGTATTTTGCAATTAATTTCAACACATTAAAGTAATATAATTTGTTTCAAAATAATATTATAATAAAAAAGGCCTATGAAAAAATTATATTTATTAATATTTTGTGCACTATGCATAACTTTAACTTTAACTTTTCCCGTTGAAATTTCTGCAGGTATAAAAAAAGGCATTATACTTTCATTGTACTCTGTAATTCCATCGCTATTACCTTTCATACTAATTACTAATTATATGTACGAAAAAGGTTTATGCTATTACATCGGAAAACTTTTGTATCCATTACTAAATTTTTTCTTCAAAGTAACAATAAATGGTGCTTACATTATACTTGTGGGCTTTTTGTCAGGCTATCCGTTAGGTGCAAAAGTTATTGGAGAAATGGTCTCATCGGGCAATATTTCAAAAGCCGAAGGGAAATACCTTATAACTTTTTGTAATAACACAAGCATCTCTTTTCTTATAAATTATATAATATGCACATGTTTGAAAAGTTCGTTACCAGTTTTGGGTGATACTAAACTTACCACTTTGCATATTGTTTTGTTTGTTTTTCTGCCTTCCATCATAACCGGGATATTAAATAAATTAATTCTAAATTTTAGAGAAACACATTATCCCGCTTTTCAAACAAGCATAAACACATTAAGCAAAAACGAAAACATAATTAAAAAAACATATTTTTCTATAATGACATTATGTACATACGTTATATTTTTTTCAGCATTAACGCAGTTAATCAATATCATACCACTATCTTTTTTTCAAAAAAATAGCAATTTCATTTTTAGAAATTACAAACGGTTGCTTTCTTATAACAAAGTGTCAATTAGAGGATGTTTATAAAATATATTTTATGCTTCTATGTGTAATATTGGGTGGTATTTCTATTTTTATGCAATCCTTATCCCAAATAAAAGATAAATCAATTATGTTATATTATGTTTTAGGCAAAATAGAATGTTGTTTATTTTTTACTATTTTATATTTAATTATCTATAGTTTGTAATTTTGTGTGATAGTTATAACAAACAACATTTTTTATGCAACGGTAATAACAAATAACAATTTCATAAATAGAAATAGTAAATAATTTTCTTAGTGTTATTTAAATATACAAAAAAGAAAGCTAAACATAGCTTTCTTTTCTGTATAAAGTATAATAATTACATTAAATCAACTGCAATGTCATCATTATTTTCAGGCTGTGAATTATCTTCATCCTGACCATTTAATTCTTTTCTGCTTTCAACAACAACATTTAATGAACTGTTTAACGATGTCATCATCTGGCTCTGTGCATTTTCAAAGCTATTCATACCTGTTGTAAGTATGCTCTGAACATTTGATAAAATATCATCTGTATACTGCATAGCTCTCATTCTATAATCATTTGCTTCTGATGTAGCATTGTTCAAAATATCCTGAGCTTCCTGCTGTGCCTGTTCAATAACCTTGTTAGCTTCATCATATGCTTTCTGCATAATTTCATGTTCACTAACCAACTGATTAATGTGTGCTGTAGCTTCAGCAATCATAGCTTCTGATCTTTCCTTAGCATCGTTTAAGATTGCATCCTTATTAGCAATAATCTTCTGATATTTCTTGATTTCATCAGGAGTTCTTAATCTTAATTCAGCTAATAATTCATCAATATCGTCTTTATTTACTACAATCTTAGATGTTGATAAAGGCTGAAACTTACAGTTATCAATATATTCCTCAATTTCTGTAATAATCTGTTCAATCTTACTACTCATTTTTATTCTCCTCTTTCCTTAAATTTATCGTAAACCTGTTGTACAACAGATTCTGGTACAAATTTGCTAATATCAGCTCCAAAATACGCTGCTTCCCTTACTGTACTTGAGCTAAGGTAAGCATATTCCAAGCTTGTTGTAAAAAATATTGTATCTACATTTTCATTTAAAACTGTGTTTGTCTGAGACATTTGAAGTTCATACTCAAAATCTGTCACAGCTCTTAAACCTCTAACAATAATTTGAGCATCTACTTTTCTTGCAAAATCCACAAGTAATCCCTCAAAAGACATAACCTTGACATTTGGTAAATCTTTTACAACATCATTTAACATTTTAACACGTTTTTCAACTGAAAACAACGGAGATTTAGAATTATTATTTAAAACACCTACTATTAGTTCATCAAATATTTTAGATGCTCTTTTAATAATATCTAAATGTCCTAGCGTAACCGGGTCAAAACTTCCAGGATAAATTGCTCTTGTCATATTATTCTCCTAGTTTTTTCAAAAATATATGTTTGTTTGTTTTGTATATTTTTTCTTTTATAATTTCGTATCCTAAATTCAAAGCAAAAGAGAAATCAGTCTCCAACGAAGCTTCAACAATTATCAAAGTGTCATTATCTAAAATACATGAATCTTTTAGAAACTCTAAAACCTTGTTTTCTAATTGCTTATTATAAGGTGGATCCATGAAAATAATGTGAAATGTCTGTTTTTTTAATTGTAAACTTTCAAGTGCTCGCATAACATCACCAAAAACAACATTTCCCTGTTCTTTTAGATGAGTTTTTTCCAAATTAGCCTCTATACATTTAATAGCATTTCTATTATTTTCTACAAAAGTTGCACTACTAGCTCCACGACTTAAAGCTTCAATTCCAATAGCGCCACTTCCACTAAATAAATCCAAAAAATCAATATCATATAAATCATTATTTATAATATTAAACAATGTTTCTTTAATTCTATCAGTTGTAGGTCTTGTATTATTTCCTTTAACTGTTTCTAATTGTATTCTTCTTGCTGTTCCTGCTATTACTCTCATTAATTCTCCATAAGCCTTATAAAATTAAAAGCAAGCAAAAAATGCCTGCCTTTAATCTATATTGTTTAAAAATTATTCTTCTTCTGAAGCTACATCTTCCTGAACATCTTCAGTTTCGTCTTCATCTGGAAGTAAAGCTTTGATACTTAAGCTGATTTTCTTTTCTTCTTCATTAAAATCAACAATCTTAGCTTCAATTTCCTGACCAACCTTTAATTCATCAGATGGCTTTTCAACATGGTGTTTTGCAATCTGTGATACATGAAGTAAAGCATCAACACCAGGTTCGATTTCAACGAATGCTCCAAAGTCTGTCATTCTTGCTACCTTACCTGTAACAATTGCTCCAACTGCAAATTTTTCTTCAGCGTTAGCCCAAGGATTTGTATCTTCGAACTTTAAGCTTAATGCAATCTTATCACCATTAATTTCTTTAATAAATGTTGTAACCTTGTCGCCCGGCTTAAATAACTTTCTAGGATTTCCAACTCTACCCCATGACATTTCTGAGATATGTAAAAGTCCGTCAGCACCACCGATATCAATGAATGCTCCAAAATCAACAACGCTCTTAACTACACCTTCAACTGTGTCTCCAACCTGAATCTTTTCAAATAAAGCTTTCTTAGCTGCTTCTTTTTCTGCAACAACTAACTGCTTTCTGTCTCCAATAATACGTCTTCTTCTTGGATCAAATTCAGTTACTACAAATTCGATTTCCTGATTTAAATATTTATCTAAATCTCTTTCGAATACGTCTGATACAAGGCTTGCAGGTATAAATACTCTACCACCTTCAACATCAACACTCAAACCACCTTTTAAAATCTGTACAACTGGTGCTTTAAGAACTTCTTTATTTTCAAAAGCTTCTTTAATCTTCTCATTTGCTTTCTCTGCAGCAAGTCTCTTATAAGATAAAGCAACCTGACCTTCGCCGTCGTTTACCTTGAGAACTTTAACTGTCAGTTCATCGCCTACTGAAATTACAGTTGTCAGATCTACTGGTGTGTTAGAGTATTCATCTCTTGTAAGAATACCGTCAGCCTTATATCCAACATTAAGAACTGCATAGTCTTCTCTTACACTGATTACCTTTCCTTCAAGAACTTCTCCATTATGAATTGTCTTGAATGATTCATCCAACATTTGTTCAAAACTCATCTCTGACATTAAGAACGACCTCCTCAATAATTTTCTTTGGGGTCGATGCCCCTGCTGTAATACCTATAGACCTCAATGAATCGACATTCTTCAAATTAAGGTTACTAACAGTTTGTATATAATAAGTATCCTTGCACTCATTCTTACATATGTCATATAACTTCTGTGTATTGGAACTATTCTTACCTCCAATAACAATCATTGCATCCACTTTTGATGCAATTTCTTTTGCCTCAACTTGTCTTAAGTGTGTCGCATTGCAAATCGTATTTACAACATTTATATCATAACCCTTTTTAGTTATAATTTCAACTAAATATTTAAATTTATTGTAGTTAAATGTCGTTTGTGAAACAATACATATACTTTCATTTCTAAAGGAATCTATTTTTTCTATGTCTTCCTCATCTTTTATAACTATAGCTTCACCTACAACCCAACCTTTTATACCTTCAACTTCAGGGTGATTGTCATTTCCTATGATTACAATTCTTTTACCTTCTTCGCTTTCTTTCTTAACAATGTTATGAATCTTTTTAACGAAAGGACAGGTAGCATCTACTATTTCCAAATTTTGTTTTTCTATGGCATCATAGATTTTCTTTGGAACACCATGGGATCTGATTACAACACTTCCTGATTGAAGATTTTCAAGTTCTTCAACTGTATCAATAACCGAAATGCCTTTTTTCTCCAAATCTTCCACAACCTGTTCGTTATGAATTATCGGTCCAAAAGTATATATCGGTTTCTTTCCTGTTTCAATTTCTTTATAAACACTTTCAATCGCTTTTTCAACTCCAAAGCAAAATCCGGCGCTTTTTGCCACTAATATTTCCATTTAAACACCTGTGTAATTTTTTATTTAACTAAACCTGTAATTTTTTCCACAACCTGTTCAATTGACATGTCAGATGAATCAACTAGCACTGCATCTTCTGCCTGACAAAGGGGAGAAACTTCTCTATGCATGTCTCTATAATCTCTGTCTTTGATGTCTGCCTCTATTGCATCAACATCACATTGTTCTCCCTTTTCCACAAGTTCTTTATAACGTCTCATTGCTCTTGTTCTTGAGCTGGCAGTTAAATATATTTTCAAATCAGCATTTGGTAATACTGCTGTACCAATATCTCTGCCATCCATAACTACATTGTTTTCTTTTGCAAGTTTCTTTTGCATTTCAACCAAAATTTTTCTAACTTCAGGATATACTGCAATAGCACTTGTCATATTACCAATTTCTTCCTGTCTAATTAATGTACTCACATCTTCTCCATTAAGAAATACTTTCTGTGTTCCATCTTCATAGCCAAGGGAAACATCTACGGACTCACATTTTTCTGCCACCTTTTTATGTTCTTTTGCACTAATGCCTTCTCTATAACAAGCTAAAGCCATTGTTCTATACATTGCACCTGTGTCAACATAAATAAAGCCTAACTCCTTTGCCACAATTTTTGCTATTGTACTTTTTCCCGCTCCTGCAGGACCATCAATTGCTATATTATACATTTGTTCCTCCACTATTTAATATATACTACTTCCTGCCAAATATCCTGTGCTCCAGGCGATTTGCAGGTTATAGCCACCTGTTTTTGCATCCAAATCCAATACTTCACCAACAAAGTACATATTCGGAACAATTTTCGACTCCATTGTTTTCGGATTAATATCTTTAACAGAAATTCCTCCTCTGGTTATAATTGCCTCATTAAATCCTCTCGTTCCTGAAATTGTTAAAGGTATGTTTTTTATGTTTTCAATAAGAATTTCTCGTTCTTCTTTTGTAATTTCATTGACTTTTTTATAAGGATCTATATTGCACAATTCAATAATTGGTTCAATCATCTTTTTAGGCAATAACTTGTCCAAAGAATTATTGAAATTCTTATTTATATTTTCATTAAAATCTTTTAGAATTCTCTTATCTAAAGTTTCTTTATCCAATGCTGGTTTCAAATCTATATATGCATAAAAATCATGCTCTTTAAATTTATCGCATATATAACAGCTTGCTGATAATACAAGGGGCCCGCTTATACCAAAATGAGTAAAAAGCATTTCGCCCTGTTCCTGGAAATAAACCTTTCCCTTTTCATCGGTTATAGTAAGTTTTATATTTTTCAGGGAAAGCCCCTGCAATCGCTTGCACATTTCTTCTTTAATATTGAAAGGCACAAGTGATGGATATGTTTTACTTACAGTATGTCCCATTTTTTCTGCGAACTTATAGCCATCACCTGTTGACCCGGTAGACTCATAAGACATACCACCTGTAGCCACTATACATTTATCACCTGCAAACTTATTATTGTGTTTATCTATTAAAATAACCTTATTGTTAGAATTTTCAATTTTAATAATCTCTGACTTTAAATGAACCTTAACGCCAATATCTTTCATCATTTTATCAAGCGCCCATATAACGTCAGATGATTTATCACTTAAAGGAAAAACTCTGTTCCCTCTTTCTATCTTTGTTTCTACGCCTGTACTTTCTATCATATTGCATATATCTTCACTGGAAAAATTATTATATGCACTGTACAGAAATTTTTCATTATAAATTATATTCGAAAAATGATTTTCAATTGAAGATGCATTTGTAATATTGCATCTGCCTTTTCCTGTTATAAAAATTTTTTTACCTAATCTGTCATTTTTTTCAAATAAATGAACTTCATTTCCATTATATCCGGCAGCAATCGCAGCCATCATTCCAGCAGCTCCACCGCCAATAATTAAAACACTACTCATATATTAAAACATCCTAATCGTTATATAAATATGACACCTATGCCTATTAAAGCATAAGGTGTCATATAATACAAATTTAAACTGGATATGCTCCGTTTTCTTTGTCTGCTACAGATGGATCAACCTTTGTCTGCTGAGCTTCTCTGTATTCAAAGAATTCTTTTGCAACCTGTGGGAATAAAGCGTATGTTAACACATCTTCATCCTGCTGTTTCCACTGAGCACATTCCTTTTCGAACTTATCAAGTGATGGTTCAAGTAAATCTGCAGGTCTGCATGTAATAGCTTCTTCATCACCGATAGCCTTCTTCTGAACTTCTTCGTTAAATGGCTTAACTGTCTGGCCATATTTTCCTGCAAGAAGATCTTTAGCCTGCTGGTTAATCATCTTATATCTTTCGCCCATAACTACGTTAAGAACTGCCTGTGTACCAACAATCTGGCTTGATGGTGTAACAAGTGGTGGTTCACCAAAGTCTTTACGAACTCTAGGAACTTCTTCTAACACCTGATCAAACTTATCTGACGCACCCATTTCATCCAACTGTGAAACAAGGTTTGAAAGCATACCACCTGGTACCTGATAAAGAAGTGTATTGATATTAACACCCATAACCTTTGGATTTAATAATCCATTAGCTAAACATTCTTCTCTATATGGTTTGAAGTAATCTGCTATTTCTTTTAATAACTTCTGATCTAAGCCTGTATCGTATGGTGTTCCCTTAAATGTTTCTACCATAACTTCTGTAGCAGGCTGAGATGTACCCATTGAGAATGGTGAAATTGCAGTATCGATAATATCGCATCCTGCTTCTACAGCCTTCATGTATGTCATAGCTGCAACACCTGATGTATAGTGTGTATGAAGATCAATAGGGATATCTGTTCCTTCTCTTAAAGCCTGAACTAATTCAGTTGCCTTATATGGTGTAAGAAGGCCGGCCATATCCTTGATACAAAGTGAGTTAGCACCCATATCTTCGATTCTCTTAGCTGTTTCTTTCCAATAATCAAGTGTATACGCATCACCAAGTGTGTATGATAATGCAATCTGTGCATGACCATTTTCCTTATTAGCAGCCTTTACTGCTGTTTCTAAGTTTCTTAAGTCATTTAAGCAGTCAAAAATTCTAATAATATCAATACCATTAGCAATTGACTTTTGAACAAAATATTCAACAACATCATCTGAATAATGGCTGTATCCTAAAATATTCTGTCCTCTAAAAAGCATCTGTAATTTTGTATTCTTAAATCCATCTCTTAATTTTCTTAATCTTTCCCATGGATCTTCTTTTAAGAATCTAAGTGAAGCATCAAAAGTTGCACCACCCCAACATTCTACAGCATGATATCCAACCTTATCCATTGTATCAATGATAGGAAGCATTTCTTCAGTAGGCATTCTTGTTGCGATTAATGACTGATGAGCATCACGTAATATAGTTTCAGTAATTTTTACTGGTCTTTTTTCTGCCATTTTAATTTTCCTCCAATATTTCTCATGTAATAGGATAACTTTAGATTCCAAAAATAGCCATAAATGTACCGGCTGCTACTGCAGTACCAATTACACCGGCTACGTTTGGTCCCATAGCATGCATCAATAAGAAGTTTGTTGGATCAGCTTCTGCTCCAACCTTCTGTGAAACTCTTGCTGCCATTGGTACCGCTGATACACCAGCTGAACCAATAAGTGGGTTAACCTTACCATGAGTTGCTAAACACAATAATTTACCAAACAGTACACCTGCCGCTGTACCAACAGCAAATGCTACAAGTCCTAAAATAACAATCTTAATTGTACTAACATTTAAGAATGCTTCAGCAGATGTTGTTGCACCTACACTTGTACCAAGTAAAATAACTACGATATACATAAGTGCATTACTAGCTGTTTCCTGTAACTGTTTAACAACACCAGATTCTCTAAATAAATTACCTAACATAAGCATACCTACTAATGGTGCTGTTGTAGGTAAAATCATTACTACAATTATTGTAACAATAATTGGGAAAAGAATCTTTTCTAACTTTGAAACAGGTCTAAGCTGTTCCATTTTGATTTTTCTTTCTTTTTCAGTTGTGAACAATTTCATAATTGGTGGCTGTATAATTGGAACTAATGCCATGTATGAATAAGCCGCAACAGCAATAGGTCCAAGTAGATCTGTCTGACCTAATTTACCAGCAAGGAAGATTGATGTAGGTCCATCAGCTCCACCGATAATTGAAATTGCAGCAGCTGCCTTTCCACCAAATCCCATGAAAATTGCCAAAAAGTATGCTGAATATATACCAAACTGTGCTGCAGCACCAAGTAAGAAACTCTTAGGGTTTGCAATAAGCGGACCAAAGTCAGTCATTGCACCTACACCCATAAAAATAAGTGATGGTAAAATACTCCATTCATCTAAAATATAAAAATAGTGAAGTAATCCACCTGCTTCATCTCCTACAGGAGCTTTAATAATGTCCGGATACATATTAACTAATAGCATACCAAAAGCGATTGGAACCAAAAGCAATGGTTCATATCCTTTTTTTATTGCTAAATATAGGAAAACACAGGCAACCAAAATCATAATGTAGTTTCCAACAGTTAAGCTGAAAAATGCTGTTTGGTTTACCAAATTTCCCAATGTATCTAAGATGTTCATTTGTTACCTCCAGTTCTTTGTAAAACAACTAATTTAATGTTGCAATAACTGCGCCTGCTTCAAATGAATCACCTACGCCAAATGCAACACTTGCAACTGTTCCATCTTCAGGAGCAACTACAGAGTTTTCCATTTTCATTGCTTCAAATACTAAAATTGTGTCACCCTTCTTTACTGACTGTCCAGGGTTAGCATTAATTGATAATACCTTACCAGGCATTGGTGCTGTTACCTTAACGCTTCCTTCACTGCCTGTTGCAGCTGGAGCTGGAGCAGCGGCTGGAGCCTTTGCAGGTGCAGCTGCCTTTACAGGTGCACTAGGTGTAGAACCTGTTTCTTCTACAGTAACGTCATAAACATTACCATTTACTGTTATTGTATAACTTTTCATTTTTAAATTCCTCCTAAATTTACAAAAGTAATTTATCTTCTTCTAATTGATCTTACAACGAAGCTGTCTGTTGATGTATTTTCACTGGCTGCAATAGCTGATGCAATAACAGCAATTAATTCCAAATCATCTGACGCATCAACTGTTTCATTTGCTGATACAGTTTCAGACTTGCCTTCTTCTGTTGTAATATTTGCTTTTTTGTTTTTATTTGCTCTAGCTTCAGTAATCTTTGGAATAACCTTAAAGCATGAAATAATTAATGAAATAAAAATAAGTACAGCGAATACTGTTCCCATTCCCATTAATGTATTAGCTCCTGCAGAAGCCATTTTTGCTCCGATAGAATTTTCTGCTGTGTCAGGCAAACTGAATTCTACAGATGTAGCCTGTGGTCCTAAAGTATCAAATAAAGAAATATGCATAATCATCTTTAAATCTTTATTTTCAAAATGTAACATTGAAGTTGCATCAATTGTTCCATCTTCATTTTCTGTTACTTCAATCTTGCCATAGTCTTTGTATGTACCACAAGGTTCATCTCCAACAGTTTTAGCAAAGTTTTCAAACATATCTGTCTGTGAACTATAATATTCACCAAGATAGTCTAACTCATCCTTAGAACATTCTCCATAATTAGCTAATCCGTTTGTTACATAGTTTTCAAACAATGACTTAATCTGTGCCATTGTAATTTTACCGTTTGCAAATGTTTTCTGATCTTCTGCTGATAAAGTTGTTTCAGCAGCATTTGTGCCACCTAAATCAACAGTTTGATCTGCAAAAACACATGTGTTTGAAAATACTAAACACATAAGTAATGAAGCAAGAGAAATTACTAAACGCAATCTTTTCATAACCTTCATAATATCCTCCTACTGTCTCTTTGTGTATAACATTTCAAGGGCACCGATAACATATTTTCTTACATCAACAGGTTCTACGATATTATCAACATATCCTCTTGATGCTGCCTTTGTTACACTTCCCTGTAACTGAGCATATTCTGCTGTCTTTTCAGCAAGAACGCTTGCATCTTCTTCAATTTCTTTTGCATACATAATCTTTGCTGCAGCGTTTGCATCCATCATTCCTACCTTTGCAGTTGGAAGAGCAAATACCATATCTGCACCAATTGACTTGCTGTTCATTGTTACATAGGCACTACCAAAAGCTTCACCAATAATAACATTTACTTTTGGAACTGTCGCACTTGCAAATGCATAAGTTAATCTTGCAGTTGCCTTAGCGCCACGTTTTTCCTGACACTTGCATGCTTTGAATCCTGTAGCATTTGTGAGTGTAAGAACAGGAATTGAAAAATCATCACAAAAATATACAAACTGTGCAGCCTTATCGCAACCATTAGCTGTAAGCTTAGGTTCGTATTCTGCTACAACTTCCATATTGTCGTCGTAAACTTTTGTTCTATTAGCTACTACACCAACTGTTGCTCCATTTAATTTTATAAATGCAGTTAACATTTCAGGTGCGTAAGCACTCTTTGTTTCAACAACGAAACCGTCATCAGAAATAGCTGTTAAAGCTAACTTTGTATCTTCTAATCCTGAATCAAAGCCTGTTGCTGCTCTGTTTAAATCATCTGTGCAGTCTGACAAAACTTCATCTTCATAATTTGAAGGTAAAATTGAAACCAAGTTAATAATACCTGAAATTATTTCTGATTCTGTTCCAACAAAATCTACATTACCAGCTTCTTCGCTCTGGAATTTAGCTGCTGAAGTATCACATACTTCTTTTCTGTTTTCATCAATAGCATTAGGTGAGTTAACAAATAATGCAGCATTATCTTTCTCCATAAATGTAAAATCAGAAAGATTTGCCATTACACTTAATGCTCCACCGCAATTTCCAAATATGGCTGTTACCATAGGAATTACTCCTGAAGCTTCGCTTTGTTTCATATAAATTGAACCAAATGCTTCAAGTCCATCTACTGATTCCTGTAATCTAAGGCCTGTGCTATCCACTAAACCAATAACAGGTGCTCCCATTTTTAGAGCCATATCATAGATATTTGAAATTTTCTTAGCATGCATTTCACCAACAGAGCCACCAAGCACTGATGAATCCTGGCTAAATACATAAACTAATCTACCATTAATTAATCCATAACCGGTAACAACACCGTCTGATGGAGTATCAATGGCTTTGATGTTAAAATCTGTGCTTCTAGCTGTTACTAATGCACCGATTTCAACAAAACTGTTGTCATCAAGAAGAGCTTCAATTCTCGTTCTTGCTGAAGTTTTAGCTGATGTACTCATAATCAGTCCTCCATTATATTAATAAAGTTTTACATAGTAAAAGCCACTGACAATATTCTAAATACCGTCATTGGCTTTACTTGTGTTTGCAAAAAACAACCACTTTTTCGCCTTGTATAGATTAACACTTTTCGTGTCAAATAGCAATTTATATTTCAAAATTTTTCCAAACAAAAACTTAATTATTTTATGCTGTTCTTATTCTGTTTTTAATCCATTCACTATTAATAGGTTTAAAGTCCTCTGTTTCAAAGTAAACATTATACCAAACAAGGAAAACATATACAGTCCAGATTCTTCTGCTGTTATCTGCTTTTCCGTTTCTGTGGTCTTCCATTAACTTAACCAAAATGTCAGTATTAAAGAATTTCTTTGATGCATCTGATGTTAATGTTTCCATTACTTTGTTGTAATATTTCTCCTCTTTTAACCATACTCTGATTGGAACAGGGAAGCCTAATTTTTTCTTGTTCGCTGTTTTTTCAGGTATATGTCTCTTAGCTGCAATTCTAAAAGCTCTCTTTGTAGCCTCTTCATTACATCTAAAATCAATAGGTAATGTTTTTGCATAATTGAACACTTCAACATCAAGGAAAGGTACTCTTGATTCCAGACAATGAGCCATACTCATTTTATCTGCTTTCAATAGGATATCTCCCTGAAGCCAGAAATTTGTATCAATATACTGCATTTTAGCTATATCATTTAAATGACTTACTTTCTTATATGTTGGAGCAACGATGTCCTGTGGTGACTTGTGTGTTAATTTTGTCTTAAGAAGTTTTTCTCTGTCTTTTACTGAGAACATATTAGCGTTACCAATAAATCTCTCTTCAACTGTTTTGCTACCTCTTATAATAAAATCACGCCCTTTTATATCAGGCATAACACTTGCAACTTTAGCTAAACCTTTTCTTATACACTTAGGTATCTTCTGATAACCTTTTAATGACAATGGTTCATGATAAATATTGTACCCCCCAAAGAATTCGTCAGCCCCCTCACCTGATAAAACTACCTTAATTTGTTCAGCCGCAAGCTGGTCAACAAAATAAAGAGCTATACATGATGGATCTGCTAAAGGCTCATCCATATAATACATTACTGATGAAATAGAATCAAAATATTCATCACTGTCAATTGTTTTACTGTAATTTTCTTTTCCTAATTCATCAACAAGACTTTCAGCATAACGTATTTCATTGTACTTGCTTTGTTTATCAAGAAATCCTACTGTAAAAGTTTTTGTTCCAGGGAACTCTGAAACAACATAACTTGAATCAACACCACTTGATAAAAGTGAACCTACTTCTACGTCAGCAATCATATGCGCATTTACTGTATTGTCAACAATTTCTTCTATCTTTGATACAGTTTTTTCCAAATCACCCTTTTCCTTTGGTTCCATCATCGGGTCAAAATATCTTTTAACAGTCATTTCACCATTTTTATAAATCATATAATGTCCTGCCGGAAGTTTATACACTCCCTTAAAGAAACACTCAGGAAGAACAGAATACTGGAAACTTAAATACTGTTCAAGAGCTTCTTCATTTACTTCCTTCTTAAAGCCCGGAAATTCCAAAATTGCTTTTATTTCTGATGAAAATGCTAAAGAGCCATTAATTTGTGAATAATAAAAAGGTTTAATTCCAAAATGGTCTCTTGCACCAAATGCTGTTTTGTTTTTGCTGTCCCAAATCACAAAAGAAAACATACCACGAAGTTTTGACAGCATGTCTGTACCGTACTCTTCATAAGCATGTACCAAACATTCTGTATCAGACTCATTTGCAAAAACATGTCCTTTTGCAATAAGTTCTTTTCTTACATCTAAATGGTTATATATTTCTCCATTAAACACAATAGCAATGTCTCCTGTTTCGTTGTACATTGGCTGTGCACCATGATTTAAATCAATAATACTAAGTCTTCTATGACCGATTGCAGCATGTTCATCAACATACATTCCCTCGTCATCAGGTCCCCTATGGGCAATCTTGTCCATCATTCTTTTTAAAACTGCTTTACTGTTTTCAACTTCTCCTATAAAGCCACAAATTCCACACATAATAAATTCTCTCTTTCATTAGTTATTATTTACAAAATTGCTTTTATTTCATCTTCATTAATAATTTCCTTTATTAAAACACGTTCATCCATTGGATGTTTAACACCTCTAATTTCCTGGTAATCTTCATGTCCTTTACCTGCAAGAACAATTACATCGCCGTCTTTTGCGTGTTGTATTGCATATCTGATAGCATCTTTTCTATCAGGAACGGTAACATGTTCTCCGTCACCTTTTTTAATACCAACTAAAATGTCATTTATAATATCCATAGGTTCTTCAAATCTTGGATTATCAGATGTTACTATTGTAAAATCTGCAAGTTTTGATGAAACTTCACCCATTTCAAAACGTCTGTCTCTTGACCTGTTACCACCACAGCCAAACACAGTTACCAAACGTTTAGGATTGTACTCTCTTAAACTTGTCAAAAGACTTTCTAAGCTCATGGCATTATGAGCATAATCAATCATTAAAGTAAATCTTTTTGAAACCGGTACAATTTCAACTCGGCCTTTTACCCTAACATCTAAAAGTCCCTGTTTTATCGCCTCAATATCCTGTGTAAAATGACTGCAAATTGCAATGGCACAAAGGGAATTATATACACTGAAATTTCCCGGAACATGAATTTCCACCGAGAAGTTCATCTTGCCTGACAAATTATATGAAACACATAGGCAACCGGGTTTAGTAAACAAATTAATATCAGAAGCCTTAAAATCATAATCTCCGTTAACGCCAAATGTTTCCAAATCGCAGGTATGGCCTTCAAGAACCTGATCAATAAAATCTGCATCCATATTTACAATGCCATGTTTACATTGTTTCAATAACATGCTCTTGCATCTTAGATAATCATCAAAATCCTTATGTTCATTTGGGCCAATATGGTCCGGTTCAATGTTTGTAAAAATACCATAATCAAATGTAAAGCCTGACACTCTGTGAAGCATTAGTCCCTGTGATGAAACCTCCATTACAACACACTTACAACCTTCTTTTACCATTTCAGCAAAAGTTTCCTGTACAACATAGGACTCAGGGGTTGTATTTTTTGCCGGTATAACTTTATCGCCAATAATAGTTTCAATTGTACCAATTAAACCTGTTTTAATACCAACACTTTCAAGAACCTGTCTTACCATATATGTAGTAGTTGTTTTACCTTTTGTTCCTGTAATACCTACAGTAATAATTTTTTCTGCAGGATTGCCAAAATATGCAGCAGACATATATGCCAAAGCAAGTCTTGTATCTTCAACCTTAATTATTGTAAGCCCCTCTACAGGTTCTACATCTTCCATAACTACTACAGCTACTGCGCCTTTATCATAAACATCTTTGACAAATTTATGTCCGTCAAAACCTGCACCTTTAATGCAAACAAAAACATCGTTTTTTTCTACTTTTCTTGAATCATTCTGTAAGTGATTGATTTCTACGGAATCATCACCATTTACAACTTTATATTCAAGTTTTTCCAATAAATCTTTTAATAACATATTTCCGCCTTCTTTAAAAAACTTTGTATAAATATTTTCGTGTACAAACCTTCTGTATAACATTGCCTACACATAAAGCTATTAGTACATTTTCCACTAACTTAAACTTCAATTTTTCCTGTAAAAGAAACTTTTGCCGGACCTGTCATATAAACAGTATTTTCTTCTCTGTTATATTCAATAAACAAGTCACCACCTAAAAGTTTCACTGTAACTTTGTCGTCTGTTAATCCATTAAGCACGCAGGCCACAACTGTTGCACAGGCACCTGTACCACAGGCAAATGTTTCACCTGAACCTCTTTCCCACACGCGCATCTTAACAGTATTTCTGTCTAATACCTGAATAAATTCTGTATTAACTCTGTCTGGGAAAATAGGATTATTTTCAAACTTCGGTCCAATTGTTTCTATTTCCAAATCATCAGTGTTCTCTATAAATGTTATAGCATGTGGATTTCCCATAGAAACACATGTGATTCTATATTCTTTATCATCAATAACAATAGGTTCGTCAACAACCTTATCTTTATCAGAAACAACCGGCACATATTTTGGTAACAAAATAGGTGTTCCCATATTAACCTTTACAGTTTCAACTTTATCATTCTTAACATTTAATTCTAAAGTTTTTATACCTGAAAGAGTTTCAACTGTAATTGTTGTTTTATCAGTCATCTTGTTATCATAAACATACTTTGCCACACATCTAATTCCATTGCCACACATTTTTCCTTCTGAGCCATCTGCATTATACATGCTCATTTTAAAATCTGCCTTTTCTGAAGGATTAATAACAATAAGTCCATCTGAGCCAATGCCAAAATGTCTGTCGCTAACTATTTCTGATAATTTATTTGGATTATCAATTTTATTTTCAAAGCCATTCACGTAAACATAATCGTTTCCACACCCTTGCATTTTTGTAAATTCCATAATGCCTCCTAAATATGCGTCATCTACCATTATTCATGTAAGTTTTTTTACACCCACATTAGCTTTAAATATACCACATCTAACTATATAAATAAAGTTAATATTACAATATATTTGCTTTATTCCTTTTACTATTTTCTTACAAAATAAAATACGAAAGAGCTTTTCTTAAACAATAAGTAAAATCAAATTTATATACTTTTTCTTTTGAGATAATTTTAATGTTTTTTACTTTTTTGTTGTTTATATAAACCCACACACTTCCTACTTTATCTTTAACATTAATAGGAAGTTTGTAATCTATTTTTGTTTTTATGTTTATTTTATCTTCATTACTAACAAGTGCTTTCAGGGAAGAATCTAAAGTACACTTTATTTCACTTTTTATTCCGTTTTCAACAGGTAGCATTATCGGTTTGTTCTTTTCAATAATATTCTTGAATTCGTAGTTATCTTTTCCGTAATCCATAAGTTTAATAGTATCCTTCCATTTATACCCTTTATTTGGTGGCCAACCGGAAGCCAAAACGCAGGATACAAATGTCCGACTATTATTTTTTATTGCACCTACAAAGCAATATCCTGCATTACATGTAAAGCCTGTTTTAATTCCTATGGCATCATTTTCTAAATTCAAAAAATTGTCTTTATTAAACACCGTTATGTTACGTTTGTTTTTTATTTCCGTCAAATTATATTTTTTTGTATTTATAATTTCTAAAAAACTTTTATTTTTTATGGCATAGGCTCCGATTTTTGCCATATCATAGGCTGTGGAATAATGTTCCTTTGCATCTAATCCGTTTGGAGTTACAAAACTTGTATTATTTGCACCGATTTTTTTTGCTTTTTCATTCATCATCTTTGCGAAGTTTTCAACATTTCCACCAATGCTCTCTGCCACTGCAACAGCTACATCATTATAAGATTCAAGCATCATTGCATATAGTAAATCTTTCAGGTAATATTGCTCACCTTTTATAACATTCATTTTCACTTTCGGCATGGATGCAGCCTTTGAACTTATTTCCACAACTTGATTTGCTTTGCAGTTTTCCAGTGCTACAATGCAAGTCATAATTTTCGTGGTACTTGCCATTGCTCTTTTTTCTTTTTCATTTTTTCCAAAAAGAATCCTACCATTTTCACCATCAATTAAGACAGCAGCCTTGGCTGACAAATCACTTTCATCTATACTTCTCTCTTTTGCATATGTATTATTTACAAAATTTATAGAAGAACACAAAAGAGCAAATATAACCATTCTACTTATTTTTCTTTTTGATATTTTAGTTGATTTAGTAAATATTATTTTAGTTAATTTAATAAATATTGTTTTCTCACGTAGCATACCATATACCTGTTTAATTGTTATCTATTAAATATATTCATGGTTTTATTTTTTATTACACAAAAAAATGATATGTCTCCTTACTTTATTACAGGAATACATATCATTTTTCTTTTTACTTATTTATTCTTCTTACATTGTTGCTAAAATACATATCTATGTCTTAACTTTAATTATTCTTCTGACTTTTTAGGCATAATTTTATTAGTCATTTGATTTCAATGTTATTTCGTCTTCTGCCTCATGTTTAAACTCTTCAATCATATCAGGAGATATAATTGGTAATTTATCTGAAGACTCAACTCCAAATCTTCTTAAAAATTCTTCCGTTGTTCCAAAAAGAAGGGGTCTTCCTGGAGTCTGTAATCTGCCAACTTCCTCAACAAGCATATACTCTACTAATTTATTAACTGCGAAATCAGATTTAACGCCTCTTATTCTTTCAATTTCTGACTTAGTAATAGGCTGTTTATATGCAATAATTGACAATGTTTCCATCATGACATCTGTTAAAACCTGTCTCTTAGGTTGCTTAGCCACTTTTATTAAAGTTTCATATAATTCAGGCTTTGTACATAACTGATAGGAATTTTCCAATTCTATGATTTTAATTCCTCTTTCATCCTTTGCATAATCTTCCTGCATTTCTTTTACAATTTTTTTCAATTGTCCCTGTGTTATGTCAAGAGCTTTTGCAATTCTATTTTTTTCAACTGATTCTCCCATTGTAAAAAGAATCGCCTCTACCTGTGCTTTGTAACTTATTTCCATAATTATACTATTGAGTCAATATATATATCACCAAAAGTTTTCTCCTGATGAACCTCAATTTCTCCTATCTTTATTAATTCTAAAACAGCCAAAAAAGAAACAATAACTTCAACTTTTGACTTTGATTTTTCAAGTAATTGTTTAAAGCTACATTTTTTCTTTTTCCTTACAGTGTTTGCCACATAATCAATTTTGTCCGGCAAACTTACTTCTTCCATTTCAATTTTTCCAAATTTACTACGAACAGGATCAATTTTATCTACCTGACGTTTTAAAACCATCTGAAATATTTCATTAAGTTTAGATAAATCAACACCCTCTAAAAGTTGGTCTAAATCAACAGGTTGCTGATACTTGCTAACTTCTTCAGGAATTGTAGGTTCTTTGTATAAGGACTTTCCGGCATAAACCTGCATGTCACGTAACTCAACAGATGCATATTTATACATTTTATATTCAATTAATTTTTCAACAAGTTCGGCTCTTGGATCAATCTCTTCCCCATTTTCGTCAATTTCTTTAGGTAAGAGCATTTTACTTTTTATATCAATAAGAGTTGCAGCCATTACAAGAAATTCACTTGCAAGATCTAAATCATCTTTTGGCATTTTACTTACATAATCCAAATATTGTTCTGTAATTTCAACAATTGGTATATCGTATATATCAACCTTATTTTTTTCAATCAAATGTAAAAGCAAATCCAACGGACCTTCAAACGCTTCTAACTTTACTTCTAATTCCATTAAATATTAATCCTCATAATTTATATTTTTACTCAAAATAGTATTGTACAAAAAAATCAGATTTTTTTCAACTTTTATTATACATACGTTTGTGTCAAGTAATCGTTGGCAACTTTCCTTTTCTCTTTTTCTATACGATTATTATCTACTTTTTTGTATGCCAAATAAACCCTGTCGGGTTTCTCTTTATGTTTTTTAACAGAATACTTTCTTAAATATTTTTCTTGATTCAGTCTGCACTGCATCCCTTATCGGTACATTTCCATTCATTAAGTCAATGTATCTGTTTCCCTTTCCGTCTTTTTTCGGAGCCTTTGCTGCACTTATGGTTTCTATTATTTCCTGCATCTGCATCGTGAATACCAGTCCGTCTGTATATCTGTCTATAGTTTCTATCAATTCCCTGTTTTCCCTTCGATACAATGCCTTTGCCAGGTTATTTGCTCCTGATTTTGACCATCTCATTCTACGATGTTTCATTCTTAATGTTATTACCGTACAGTTCTGGTTTTCCTGAACTCCCAACCCCTTATATACCATTCCTTTTGGTGGGGCAGATATTTCTATTCCCCTTTTGTCATAAGGTAACAGTCCTTCTTTGTTATTGGCAAGATATTTATATAACTTCATTGCTTTATTACTTCGGTTGTCTTTTTCATCCGGACTTTCAACACTTGTTGCGTATATCTGGATGTATTTAAGCATTTCTTCCATTTTCTCTTCCTCAAACAGTTGCCTTATGTCTGTCTGTGCCTTCTTATTCCATTCCCGCAAGCATGTGTTTTCCCACAAGAGTGCTTCGTTTCTGTTTTTCCTTTTCCTCATCCCAACCTTCATACATCGTGAAAACTTTCATTTCCTGCTTCTTTGTCTTTTTATGCTTTTTGTCCTGCATGTTCAGCCACACACCGTCCATTTCCTCAAACAGCACTGGTATCTCCCTTTTCCCTTCCGACTGATCCGCATTCATCTGTTTTACCGCATGTTTTTCTTCCTCACTTATTTTTTCTCCAAGACGCTGTATCACGTTCCACACACCTGCGGCACTTATGCTCTGACCGCACGTACTGCTTATTGTTTCCGCAGTTACACGATATGGTGTCTCCGTTACCGCCATTACAATCTTTTCCGCAAGATTTTTGGAAATCATACCTATCTTATCCATCTGCATTGCCTCATCCAACAGATATACATATGCCTTTTCTCCATCCGGTGTGATTGTTCCGTATATTCTCCGACTGTATTCAACAGTACCGTAAACTGTCTTTATGTTGGTTTTTCTTTTTCCCTTATCCCTGTAAGATTTTCTTTCTCTTTGTTTTGCAAGCTCGTCATCATATGTTTCCAGAATCATCTTTGTAATTTCACAACCAAGTTCACATACATGTTTAAACACTTTTTTCTCTAACTCCTTGAAAGAAATCTCTTTTTCAGCTAAACTATTAAACATCATACAGTCTCCTTTACGTATTTTTCTGAGCAGTTAATATCATAAAGAAAAACTGTATGATTGGGAAGTGGTTTTTTCTACTTCCCATTTTTTTATTTATTTTTTGCCAACTAAAATTTTACACTAACTATACATACGGTTATCAAATCCAGTTATCTTACGCAATTAACTAATGTAGTTATCTAACATAGTTATCCAGTGTATTTATATAATATGATTATGCATTGTAGTTGTCTGATTTTATCATATACCTAATTATCCAATTCTAAAAAACATCTGCATACATTTAATTAATGAAAAACCGTAGTTCATTTTATTTACACATTCCTCTGATACTATATTTACTTCTCCGATATTCTTTCCTTTTAAGTAATATGAGGCTTTGCCTACTATCTCACCTTTTCTTACCGGTGCCTGAAGGTCTTTCTTGATGCTGATTTTTCTTTTTATTTTCGATAAATCATTATTTTTTGTATCAACATAACTAAAATCAGTTTTTTTAATTTTTAAACTTTCCTTTTTCCCATTGGATATTTTAATATTTCCATTATATTTTTTATTGTCTGTATAAACTTTACAATTTGCAAAACCATAGTTTATAAGTTTTTGGGATATATTAAATCTTTCCTTGTAGTCAGCAGCAGCCATTACTACAGCAATTAATTCCACATTATCTTTCTCAGCAACTGTAGAGACACAATATTTAGCCTTAGAGGTGCTGCCCGTTTTCAAGCCCTTTACATACTTATTTACTTTAAGTAACTTATTTGTATTGGTAAGCATAAATTTTGATTCACCTTTAGCAGTTTTATGAGTAAACATTTCCATCCATATTGTTGAATACTTAAATATTTCCGGGTACTTTGTAATAAGCTCTCTGGACATTGTTGCCACATCTTTTGCTGTAGTATAATGATCATCTGAATCAGTAAGACCGCAGCAGTCTATAAAGTTTGTATTATTCATACCAAGTTTCTTTGCTCTTGTATTCATTTGTTTTACAAATTCTTCCTCACTTCCTGCAATATGTTCTGCCATAGCAACTGAAGCATCATTACCGGAAGCGATGATTATACATTTTATTAAAGTTTCCACATTCTGTTGTTCTCCTTCTTCTAAAAAAACCTGTGACCCACCCATGCTTTTAGCTTTTGCACTTGTTGTAACCATATCCCCTAACTTTATTTTGCCACTATGTATGTAATCAAATATCAAAATCAAAGTCATAATCTTTGTAATACTTGCAGGACTTAATTTTTCATTTTCGTTATTGGATTTAATAATGCTACCTGATTTAGCTTCCATTAAAACATAGGACTTTGCATTATATTCATCCTTTGCAGTATCATTTTCCACATTTGAATTAGCAACATTTTTAGTAATGTTTTTAGACATACTTTTATCATTATTTTGTCCTTTGACCATTGCATTCCCCTGTGTACAATTTAAAGTCAAAGTCATTATTAATATAAACGTAATAATTTTTTTCATAAAAAAACTCCATTACATCTTTATATATTGTAATGGAGTTTTAAAACTTATATGCTATTTTATTTTGTATTTTTAGTTTTTTTCTTGCTATTTTTTTGTTTTTTATTTTTTGATGATGAAACAGCTTTTTTAGAAGAAGTTGTTTCCGGTGCTAATTCATCATCAGTAAATGTATACGGTTCAGTTTTTGACAATACATGATCATCAGAATTTTGCTGGTAAACCGAAATCTGGTCGCCATTTTTCAAATCAGGATAATCGATAGTCAAGGTGTTTTTGTCAACAAATGTTGTTTCCTTCTTTTCACCGTTCACATAAACTTTGCTGTAGTTTGTAAAATATTTTCCGTATACACAAACCTCACCGTCAGAGTTATACATCGGTGTAACCGAACTAACTTTCACTTCATGCAAACCAAGCTGTATATTTGTTGGCTTATAAGGATTCCTACCATTGCTGGCATAATTATCACCATATAGCAGGTCATAAGCAAGATTTTTTAACCCTTCCTGATACGATTTGCTATCATCTTTCTTGTGTTCCTGTGTATATTTATTAATATCACCGGCATTCATGTTCAATCCACCAAGAATCTTTGATTCTAACTGATAAGCTTCAATGTCTTCATTTTTGTAGTAATCATTTTTGAAGTTAGACCAAATTACATACTGTGTCTGATAAACATCCCCATTTACCAAATCTTCTCCACTTAAGCCGAAACTTGGTAGATGGTCACCATACATTACAAGAATTGTGTCTTCATCGAATTCACTTAAAGTCTTAACAAGTTTTCCTATAAACTTATCCATCTGATATGTTTCCATAGCATAATATTGATATTTATTCTTTGTAGCTTCATCAACATCACCACTGACTTTTATAGGATATTTATAGTTACCATCTGTTGGATAGCTTCCATGTCCCTGAACCGATATTGTGTAAATATAATCCTGATCTTTTGTGGAATTAAGAGCTTCCATAATATATTTAGTTAATATTTTGTCTTTAGCCCAGCCCATAGGCGTAAACTTCTTTACATCCATATTTTCAATTGTTGTAAAAGTATCGTAGCCTAAGTTTGCAAATACCTGATTTCTACCATAAAATGTAGCTGTATTATTATGAATGGCATGACACTTATAACCATATTCTTTCAGGTTATAACTAATACTTTCACAGGTAGTATCAACTAATTTTGTTTTAAAAGGGTATTCTCCCGGTCCAAAGAAATCCAAATTAATACCTGTCATTACTTCGAATTCTGTATTTACAGTTCCTGCACCAACAATTGGCACATTAAAATAACCACTTGGATAATTCTTAAGAAGATTTTCAAAATTAGGAACAGGATTCTTTGACAACTTAATATTTTTCATATTGTTCATATCAAAAAATGATTCTAACTGCAAAAATAAAATATTCGGTTTTTTCTTTGCCTTGCTTAATTTGGTTGTATCCTTCTTTTTTACAATCTTTTTAATTTCTTTATTTGAATATGTGTTTGGTTTTGCAATTCCTGTATTAATCAAACTATTTGAAAAGCAATAAACAAAACCGTACTGGTAATAGGAAACTCTTAATTCTCCAAACTTAAGCGATATTAAATTTGAACCTAAACCAAGGGATAAAGTTCCAAAACCTATTAACCATATTATTAAAATTCCAATAATATTTCTTGGATATTTTATTCTATGTCTGACTTTTGGTGCCTTAAAAAATCCGTAAACCAATAATGCAATTACAAATATTAAAGCAAGAATTACTAAAATAATTTGAAAAAATGAAAAATACTTTGTAATAACGCCCAAGCCACTATCAATAAGCATTAAGTCCACTGCAGTAAAAGGCGTTACTCTGTTTGCAAGTAAAACAGCATTTGTTATACCAGATATAATCCATATAACAGAGATTAAAGATAACCCCCAAAGTCGTCTTCTCATTAACAATGTAACCGACAGTGTCATCAAAATAATTACTGAATTGCATAAAAATACATAAGGTGAACCAATCAAGAAATAAATTCCTTTCAGAAAAGAACCTCTTGCCATCATTTCGATTAATAGATTGACCAACAGAGCAATTGTTATATACATATAAATTATGTGTTTATTGTATGTTTTAGCAAAGAAAGCTCTGTAAGTTTTGTATCTTTCTTTCCCTTTTTGAACAATATCACTAATATCTTTTTTTATTTTTTCATTATCTAATATTGTTTCATCTATTTCATTATCTGATTTCTTTTCATCTATTTTTTTATCAACATTTTCATTGTCCGATTTTTTTTCATTTGATTTTATATCTTTATTTTCGTTATCCAATATTCTTCCTCCATTACATAAATATATAGAAAAACATTTCTTTTTAGGGCGTACCCTTTCACAATGATACAACATTTCACATTTTTTTCAAGTTATTTTTAATATTTACTCTCATCTTGTTCCTATATAAATATAGTAAATATAATTATTGCACTTCATTGTATTCCTTGAAAGATTACTTATATATTTATAATAATAAGATAGTAACTGTGTTTACTATAAACAAAATATTTGAAAAAAATATGAACTATTTTTATTAGATAGTATTTTTATAAAAATCCAAGTATCCTGCTATGATTTTCACACTTTAAACCGTTGAATTATTTTATATATATGTTATACTACTTTTGCATAATTATGAATTTATGTTATAATTGTTTAGCATATTTTATGTTGCTTTATGATTATGCATCATAATTTTAGATAAATTTATATAACTAATATTTAAGGAGACATTATGGGAAGTACATTTTTTAGGAAATTACCTACACCAATGGAAATCAAGACTATGTATCCTGTTCCTGAGGCTGTAGCAGAACAAAAGAAAAAGAACGATGCCGAAATTCGTGATATTTTCACAGGTGCAAGTGACAAATTTGCTGTTATCATCGGCCCTTGTTCAGCAGATAATCAGGATGCTGTTGAGGATTACGTTCAAAGATTAGCACGAGTTCAGGAAGAAGTTAAAGATAAACTTTATATTATTCCTAGAGTATATACAAATAAACCACGTACAACAGGTAAAGGCTATAAAGGTATGTTACATCAGCCTGATCCTGAAAAGAAACCTGATTTATTGCAGGGATTAATCACAATTCGTCAGATGTTTTTAAAGATTATGGAAGATACAAAATTACCAATTGCTGACGAAATGCTTTATCCTGAAAATGCAAGATATTTTTCAGACTGCATATCATACGTTGCAATCGGTGCCCGTTCAGTTGAAAACCAGCAGCATCGTCTTACATCAAGTGGTTTAGATATTCCTGTTGGTATGAAGAATCCTACAAGTGGAGATATTTCAATTATGTTAAACTCTATTGAAGCTGCACAGGCTTCACATTCATTCTTATATAGAGGTTGGGATGTTCAAACTGAAGGGAACGATTTAGCCCATGCAATTTTACGTGGTGCCGTAAACCAGTATGGTTCATGCATTCCAAACTACCATTATGAAGATATGGTGAATTTACATGAAAAATATGTTGCAAAAGGTTTTGCAAATCCTGCTCTTGTTGTTGACTGTAATCATTCAAATTCAAACAAGAAATATATGGAACAAATTAGAATTGCAAAAGAAATCATGCATAACCGTAAACATTCAAAGGACTTAAAAGGGTTTGTTAAAGGTTTAATGATTGAAAGCTACATTGAAGGTGGAAATCAGCCTGTTGATGGTCATTGTTATGGTAAATCTATTACTGATCCATGTTTAGGCTGGGAAGATACAGAAAAATTACTTTACCTCATTGCTGAAGAAGCATAAAAAAAAGACAATGTGATTTAAATTGGAATTCAAATCTTTTATAGAATTTTAATACATTAAATTTCTATATATAATTCTGAAAATAAAAGGAACGTTTACTTTATTATACCTAGCCGATTTTATCGGTTAAATATAATTGTTAAGTAAACGTTCCTTTTTTAACTGTCTGTTCTACTTATGTTATATTATTTATTATCGTTCTGTGCATTAAAAAACTTAAAAATCTCACCAATAAAAATAAACAAAGTTCCTAAAACAATCGAGAAAAATACTGTTGCAATGCCAATGCCATAATTAACTTCTGATAATGCATCTAGTTCATATCTGTTCTGATATTTAATATTTATCACAAAAGCAATTGCAATGCCAATTACCATTACAATAACACCTATAATTCTTGCTATGTACGTCATTTTTTCAGCATAATTTTTATTCATCTTTAGTTTCCCTTTCCCTCTTTAATATATATATATCACAATCTGCACACTAAAAGCTGATTATTAATCTTACCATAAGTCATTATACAATATTTTGTGTCTTATCATATATATTTTTTACTCTACTACTACCTGTTTCCATGTACATGTGTGTAGTTGATATATCTGAATGCCCCAGCATTTTCTGTATAACCTTTAAATTCGCACCATTTTCAACTAAATGTGCTGCAAACGAATGTCTTAATGTGTGAGGTGTTATATCCTTGTTAATTCCAGCTTTTTCACCGTATTTTTTAAGCAGTTTCCAGAACCCCTGTCTACTCATTTCTCCACCGGTGCAATTAGGAAAAAGCACATCACTTTTTATGTTCTTGCTTATCAACTGTGGTCTTCCCTCTTCCAAATATTCAGTTAAAGCCTTGTGTGCTTCCTGACCAAATTCAAGAACCCTATCTTTTTTTCGATCATGACATGTAATCTTTTCAACATTAATATTAACGTCTGTTATTTTCAATGTAATAAGTTCTGTAACTCTCATACCTGTTGCATACAATAATTCAAGCATAGCCTTATCCCTTAACTGTTTTGGTGTTTTTCCCGATGGTTGACTTAAAAGCAAGTCAATTTCTTTTACAGAAAGGATTTCCGGTGTCTTCTTTACTATTTTAGGTGATTTTAAATTAGCCGCCGGATTAAATTCTATATATGCTTCTGTATACAGGAAATTAAAGAACGCTTTAATGGATGCAATTGTTCTGGAAATTGTTGTTGGCGCTCTTCCTATACTTTGTAAATGAATAATATATTCTTCCAAATCTTCTTTTAAAATAGTGTTAATTTGAACTTTCTTATTTTCCTTTTCAAAATATTCAAATAATTTCCTTACATCTCGAATATACGATTCTTCTGTATTGGGAGATATATTCTTCTTTTTATGCAATTGTAAAACAAATTCATTTATTAAATCCTGCATATACTTATCCCTTTTCTTATCGCTGTATTCCCTATTATATAAGTGTTTTTTTATAAAATCAAATTGTTTTTTTATCTATCTTTTTACCATAATATGTACATTATACAACATATATTATTGAGGTTTTTGAAAGAAACAATATATAGTAATTTTTGTGATTTTCTCAATATTTTTAATATTTTTTCTTGATAAATTTTCTTAATAATTTTTCATAATATTTTTCTAAATGTTTTTTTACTGTTTTTAATAGTCCATTTAATATTTTTATATCATATTGTATATTTTTGCATCTATGCTTTTAGATTGATTTTATATTTAACTTTGTAATATTTTACTATTATAAAATTGGGAACTATTTTAATTATTTATAGTTTTAGAATTATTTTAATTATTTATAGTTTTTGAGAACTATTTTAATTATTTTATAGTTCGGAATTTTTTTAATTAATTTGTATTATTTTAGAAAATATTTATAAGAAAGCTTTCAATAAATGTAGTTGCAACAAGAAAAGATATAGATGCTAATCTTTTATATTTTTTCTTACAATATGTTTCATACATAATCATTATTAAAAATGCAAACCATCTAAAACTGCATATAACCCATGAGACATCTGACAGCCTTATTGCAATAACAAGTGTTGCTGTAAATTTTATTGTATATACAAATATTAAAACCGCCCAAAAAGCTTCTCTATGTTTCAAGAAATTGGGTATACATATAAAAATATATCTTTTCAGATTGTTGCATAGCATAATAATAAATATATTAATTAATTGTTCAGTATATATAATTTCTTCTCTTCTTGCAAAAAAATCTATGGCTATTGTATTGTAAACTATTATTCCAATAATAGCTCCAATTACAATTCCATAGACTTTATAATTTGCAAATACTTTATTTAAGCTCATTTATCATAATATACCTTTAATACTTTTATATATTATATTACTTTGTACAATATTTATGATAGTAAGTCAAAATAGATGATATTGTTTTTGCATCATTGATTTCATTGCTTAAAATTTTCTCAATTAATTCTTCTACAGTATAAACTTCTAAATCAATATATTCATCAGGATCTAAATGTTGATGTGTTTTTTCAAGATCAAAGGCAACATACACATCTATTTTTTCACCTGAATATGCAACTGCCGGAGCTAATGTTTGTAAAAATTCAATTTTCTCTGACTTATATCCTGCTTCTTCTTCCAACTCACGAGCCGCACATTTCAATGTTGGTTCATCAATCGAATCTTTTCCACCAGCCGGGATTTCCAAAGTATACTTGTCAATGGCATTTCTCCACTGTCTTACCATAATAATTCTACCATCAGACATTACCGGTATAACAGCCGCGGCACCTTTATGTTGCAAGAAATCCCAATATACTTTCTTTCCTTCCGGTGTAATAATTTCATCTTTACAGAATTCTAATATTGCTCCATCATAAACTTTTTCTCTATTAATACGTTTAAACTTTTCCATTTCATCACCCTATTCAATACCCTTACATTTTTTATAACATGCATCACTTGCGGCAAAAAGTGCTTTTCTAAAACCATTATTTTCTAACTGTTCAACCGCTGCAATTGTTGTCCCACCTGGAGAACATACATTATCCTTCAGTACACCCGGATGTTCGTTTGTTTCAAGCATAAGCTTTGCAGAACCTAAAACAGTTTGGGCCACAAACTCGTACGCATCACTTCTTTTCATTCCGCATTTAACAACACTATCTGCTAATGCTTCTATAAACATAAATACATATGCCGGCGAGCTACCACTTGCACATACAACTGCATCCATAATTTTTTCCTCAACAACTCTCATTTTCCCAAATGATGAGAAAATTTTCTCAATTTCTTCTTTTTCTTCTTGAGAGAAAAATTCTTCATTGTAGGATACGCCTGTCATGCCTTCCCCTACCATTGCAGGAGTATTTGGCATTGTTCTTACAATCTTCTTAGTTCCACACATATCTTCCAACTGCTCAATTGTAACCCCCGGTGCCAGTGAAACAACTACAGATTCCTGTGCAACATTTTCTTTTACCTGTGGCAAAACACTATCAAACATCTGTGGTTTAACAGCTAATATTATGTACTTACTATTCTTTATAACATCTTCGTTGTTATTTAAAAACTTAACACCTGTTTCTTCACTTATCTTTTCCATTTTTTTCTTGGTACTACTATGGAATACTATATCATCCTTATTATATAATTTAGAAACTCCATTTAATATAGCACTGCCCATGTTTCCCATTCCAATAAAACCTAATTTAAACATATTTCCTCCTATTTTTTCAGTCTATAAAAATTATAGCACAATTCTGTTATCCTGTGGTGGAATTTCTTATTATGGATTAAAGAATGTCGCTTGCGACATTCTACGCACCCAGCACATATTGCTTTTGCAATATTTTTCTTTTTGTGCGAGGGTGCATCCCTAGTGGAACGTTTTTATGTAATAAGAAATTCTGCAGAAATTTCTTATTACATAAAAAAAGGAAATGCGATTTCTCACATTTCCTATTATCGTAGATTTTACTTTGCATAATCTATGGCTCTTGATTCTCTCACGATATTAACCTTTATCTGACCAGGATATTCAAGCTCATCTTCGATTTGCTTTGCAATATTTCTAGCCATTAATACCATGTCAGCATCACTAACCTTTTCCGGTATAACCATAATACGAACCTCTCTACCTGCCTGAATGGCAAAAGATTTATCAACTCCCTCGTATGAGTTTGTTATGTCTTCTAACTGTTTTAGTCTGTTTGTGTAAGTCTGCACTGTTTCACGTCTTGCACCAGGTCTTGCAGCAGAAATAGCATCAGCAGCCTGTACAATACATGCTATTAATGTTTCAGGTTCAACATCACCGTGGTGAGCTTCAATCGCATTAATAACTGTAGCTGATTCTTTATATTTTCTACATAAATCAACACCTAACTGAATATGTGTACCTTCTTTTTCATGGTCAACAGCCTTACCAATATCATGTAATAAGCCTGCTCTTTTTGCTACTCTAACGTCCAATCCAAGCTCTGAAGCTAATAGACCCGAGATAAGAGCAACCTCAATAGAATGTTTTAAGGCATTTTGTCCATAACTTGTTCTAAACTTCATCTTTCCTAAAAGTTTAACAAGTTCCGGATGAATTCCATGTACACCAACTTCAAGAGTTGCTGCCTCACCTTCTTCTCTAATCATAGTCTCAACTTCTTTTTGAGCCTTATTAACCATTTCCTCAATTCTAGTTGGCTGAATTCTTCCATCAACAACCAGTTTTTCAAGAGCAATACGGGCTACTTCTCTCCTAATTGGATCAAATCCTGATAAAACAACTGCTTCAGGAGTATCATCAATAATCAAATCAACACCTGTTAGAGATTCAAGAGTTCTGATGTTTCTTCCTTCTCTACCAATTATTCTACCTTTCATTTCATCATTAGGTAATGAAACTACAGAAATAGTTGTTTCAGCAACATGGTCTGTTGCACATTTCTGAATTGCATTAACAACCAATTCCTTAGCTTTCTTATCAGCTTCCTCCTTGGCCTGTTTTTCATGTTCCTTAATTACTTTTGCAGTTTCAATCTTAATTTCTTCTTCAACAGTTTGTAATAATTGTTCTTTTGCCTGTTCAGAGGTTAATCCAGAGATTCTCTCCAGTTCCTGTATGCGCTGTTCGCTTAATTGTTCTACTTTTTCCTTAGCTTTGTTTAATTCTTCTTCACGAGATTTTAAGCTATTTTCTTTCCTATCAAGGGCATCTGATTTTTTCTCAACTGCTTCTTCCTTGTTAAGAACACGCTTCTCATATCGTTGAACTTCTGATCTTCGTTCTTTGATTTCTTTATCAAGCTCATTTTTAGTTTTTAAATTCTCTTCTTTAGCTTCTAAAAGAGCTTCTTTTTTCTTTGCTTCTGCTGTTTTAATTGCATCGTCAATAATTCCACGAGCTTTATCCTCAGCAGTACCAATTTTCTTGGCATCAGAATTTTTCTTTATAGAAATTGCAACTAATGCTGAAATCAAAGTGTCCACGAGAATCACTGCAACAAGTATGATAATCCAAGTAGTAGTATTCACAGGAGCACCTCCTTATTTAATTTTCATTGTACATTACAACATATCCATTTTACTTTATTACCCGTTTAATGTCAAGCAAAGTAGTAGTTCTAAAACACTGATTTTATATATATTTACATTATGTGATTTCATTACTCATAAAAAGAATTTTTCTGTTCCAAAATATAGTTATCAACTGCTTTTTTTACCATTGAAAAAGAATATCCTTTTCCAACTAAATACCTATAAAGTTTTTGCAAATCCTTTGAATCAGACAAATCATATCTTTTTGCACGTTTTTTTAATACACTAGAAATTGAATCATCTTCCGAAAAATCACTTTCCATAAAAGCTTCATCTATAAGTTCTTTTGAGATTCCTTTAGTATATAAATCCTGTATAATTTTTCGTTTACTATAAACACTTTTCTTGTAATCAAGATATAACATGGCATATCTCTTGTCATTAATAAGATTATACTCTTCTAAATAATCAATAACTTTGTAAATTATATTTTCAGGATACAAACCTGACTTTAATTTATCTATAATTTGTTTTCTTGTTTTATACGAATCATCTAGAATATAAAGAGCCCTTTCTCGGGCTCTTTTGTATAAAATATCCATAATATCGTTGTATTCTCTATCGGAAATTTCATTATCTTCAATTAATTTTAATCTTCTTACCTCACCTTTATATAGATAGAACTGTAACTCTCCATCCAAGGTTATTTTAAAGCGATTTCCAACAGGTTCCATTTTAATGATTCTATGCATTATTCTTCCTCAGATGTTTTTTCAGTGTTATTAGCTTCTGCCTCTGTTTCTTCCTCATCTTCAGGATGAATGTAAAACTCTCTTACCTTTGCATCTACTTCTTCCATGATGTCAGGATGTTCCATAAAATATTTCTTTGCATTTTCACGTCCCTGACCAATCTTTTCGCCATTATATGCATACCATGAACCGCTCTTTATAACAATTCCACTCTTAGCAGCTAAATCTAAAATATCGCCTTCTTTTGAGATTCCCTTACCAAACATAATATCGAATTCTGCTTCTTTAAAAGGAGGTGCAATCTTATTCTTAACCACTTTAACTCTGGCTCTATTACCAACCATTTCTCCACCAGCCTTCAATGTTTCAACTCTTCTTACATCAAGTCTGACTGATGCATAGAACTTAAGCGCTCTACCACCTGTTGTTGTTTCAGGATTACCAAACATTACACCAATTTTTTCTCTTAACTGGTTAATGAATACAACTGTGCAACCTGTTTTGTTCATTATACCTGTTAATTTTCTTAATGCCTGTGACATTAATCTGGCATGCTGTCCCATATGAGAATCGCCCATATCTCCATCGATTTCTGCCTTAGGAACTAATGCTGCAACAGAGTCAACAATAATGATATCTACAGCTCCTGAACGAACCATTGTTTCTGTGATTTCCAATGCCTGTTCACCATAATCTGGCTGCGAAATATACAAATTATCAATATCTACACCAATTGCCTTGGCATATACAGGATCTAAGGCATGCTCCGCATCAATAAATCCTGCCACACCGCCTCTTTTCTGTGCTTCTGCTATCATATGTAAAGCTACTGTAGTCTTACCACTTGATTCAGGTCCGTATATTTCTACTACTCTACCCTTAGGTATACCACCCAAACCTAATGCTAAGTCTAAGCTAAGAGAGCCTGTTGGAATTGTTTCTACGTTAATCTTTCCCGAATCTCCCAGTTTCATAATAGCACCCTTTCCATGCTGTCTTTCTATTTGAGATATTGCTGCATCTAATGCTTTTAATTTTTCTTCTTTATTCATAATTCGTCCTTTCTGTTCGAACCTATGTTCGTCATATAAGTATAATAGTACAATCCGTTCTTTGTGTCAACAATTAATTAATAAATATTATATATGTTTTTTTACTATTATGCAACACTTTACTTATATGTTTAATTTTTACTTTTATGTTGCTTTGTGTTAAGGTAATTATATTCTCTTTTCATATTCTATACAATCACCGCCATCGATTACTTCGTCCGGTTTCATTTCATATATCATACATTTTGATGTATTACAAGGTAACTTTTCATCATCAAAACAATATTCACAATCTTTACAAACCAAATCATTATTTTTAATAATTTCAAATTTTAAAAGGTCATCTACAAATTTATTTGACATTATTTTTTATCTCCATTATGTAAAAAACTATTATAAAAAATTTACGCAAACAACTTAACTGTCATCTTAAATAAATCATTCTATAATAGTTTTTTCTTTTATATATTTTCTCTTTATATGTTTCACTTTACTAAGTTATCTTTAAATAATTAAATTTAAAGCAACATGCAATAACCCATGTTATTAAAACTTATAATCTTATACTTCTCTTATAAACCAAGAATTTTCTCAAGAGCTGTAATCTTTGTACAAATTATTAAGATTTCACTAGCTTCCTTTAATTCATCTGGCGTTGCAAATGAAGGTGCAATTCTAATATTCTTGTCTTCAGGGTCCTTTCCATAAGGGAAAGGTGAACCTGCACCTGTTAATACCATACCTGCATCCTTACACATTGAAACAACTTTCTTTGCACAACCTTCCATTGTATTAAAAGAAATAAAGTATCCACCGTTAGGATTTGTCCACTCTCCAACTCCACATGGCTTTAATTCAGATTCTAACATATCAAGAACAGCTTTGAATTTTGGTCTCATTTTCTCTGCATGTTTCATCATATGTTTCTTTACACCATCAAAATTCTTGAAATATCTTACATGACGTAACTGATTCATTTTATCATAACCAATTGTCTGAATTGCCATCTGTTCCAAAATAGACTTAACATTTTCTTTTGAAGAAGCCATTGCAGCTACACCTGAACCTGAAAATGTTACTTTTGAAGTTGATGCAAATTCATATACTAAATTAGGATTTCCTGCCTTTTCACATTCTGAAATAATATCTAATATTTCATCCTGTCTATCTTCATATAAATGATGAATAGCGTATGCATTATCCCAATAAATTCTAAAATCTTTTGCTGCAGGTTTAAGTGCTGCCATTCTCTTTACAACTTCATCTGAATATGAAACACCTGTTGGATTTGAATATTTTGGAACACACCAAATACCCTTGATTGAATCATCTTCTGCAACTAATTTTTCAATCATATCCATATCAGGTCCATCTGCCTTCATAGGAATATTTATCATTTCAATACCAAAGTATTCTGTAATTGCAAAATGTCTGTCATATCCCGGTACAGGACATAACCATTTTACTTTATCAAGCTTGCACCATGGTGTGCATCCTAATACACCATGTGAATAGGCTCTTGAAATAGAGTCATACATTATGTTTAAGCTTGCATTTCCGTATATAATAACATGATCTTCTGTTGTACCCATAATATCAGCCATCATCTTCTTTGCCTCAGGAATACCACCTAAAACGCCATAATTACGGCAATCAATTCCATTTGATGCATGTACATCAGACTCACTTGTTAAAACATCTAACATATCCATACTTAAGTCTAACTGTTCTTTGCCAGGTTTACCTCTAGACATATCAAGACTTATATTCTTTTTACAAATCTCTTCATAATCTTTTTTTAAACCTTCAAGTTCTTTCTTTAGTTCATCCTTGCTCATTTCACTGTAAGCTAACATATTATTTCCTCCAAATTAATTTTTTAAAACATTAAAATTTTTAGACACATATTCAATCATAGAAATAATTGTAAGTGCCAATGATATCCATATTAAAATCTGTCCAATAATATATAAAACAGAATTGTTTAATGGTGTATTAACAATAAGTACAATAATCATAACCATTGAGAAAGCAGTTTTAAATTTGCCCCACCAACCGGCTGCTAAAACAATGCCCTGATCAGCGGCAAGCATTCTAAAACCACTAATAAATAATTCTCTACTAATTATAATTATTACCACCCATGATGGTATCATTTTTGGTGTTAAACAAATAAGTGCTGCACTAACAAGCATTTTATCTGCCAAAGGATCCATAAATTTTCCAAAATTGGTTACTAAATGATACTTTCGTGCAATTTTTCCGTCAAACAAATCAGTTATACTTGCAACAATAAAAACAATTGCCGCTAAATAGTAATTATATGGAATTGATTCAATTAACATAAATACAACGAAAATTGGAATACATAAAACTCTGAATGTTGTTAATTTATTTGCTAAATTCATTTTGTCTCCTTACCGGCTATATCAGTTCGCCTATTAAGTCATAATCATTTGTACCTGTGACTTTAACTTTTACAAAATCACCAGTCATAAGTTCTTCATCTGTCATAACAAATATATTACTGTCAACTCCCGGACAATCCATATATGTTCTTGCTATATAGGCATGTTCGCCAGAAATTTTTCCTTCTATCATTGCTATAAATTCTTTTCCTACATATTTTTCTGTAGTGTCAAAAACAATATCCTGCTGAAGTTCCATAATTTCATTTCTTCTGAAATTTTTAACTTCTTCATCTATTTGATCAGGCATTGATGCTGCAGGTGTGTTTTCCTCAGGTGAATAAGTAAATACACCAAGTCTGTCAAATTCCATTTCATTTACAAACTTCATTAATATGTCATGGTCTTCCTGTGTTTCTCCGGGAAAACCTGAAATTAAAGTTGTTCTTAAAATTATATCAGGAATTCTTTTTCTTAACTTACCAATGATTTCTCTTAACTGTTTGTTGGAAGTTCTTCTTCCCATACGTTTAAGAATATCGTCGCTGGCATGCTGTATTGGAATATCCAAATAATGGCATATCTTCTTTTCAGTAGCTATGGTTTCTATTAACTCATCATAGATTTCTTCAGGATAACAATACAAAATTCTTATCCACTGAATTCCCTGTATTTCAGCTAATTTTTTCAATAGAATATGCAAAGATTTTTTTCCATAAATATCTTTACCATACATTGTTGTTTCCTGAGCCACTAATATAAGTTCTTTTACACCTCTGTTTGCTAAATCCTTTGCTTCTTCAATAAGTACATCCATATCTACACTTCTGTAATTTCCACGAATCTTTGGAATAATACAATATGTGCAATATTTATCACAACCTTCGGCAATTTTTAAATATGCGTAATTGCCTGGTGTTGAAAGGTTTCTTGGAGCATTAACTCCCGCTAATTTATCTATATCATTAATAACATGAATATTTTTCCTGTTTATAAAAAATTCATTTAAGGCATTGGCAATACTGTCTATGGCTGTAGTTCCTATACAAATATCAATTTCAGGAATTTCTTCATCCATTTCTTCATAATATCTTTGAGCCAGACAACCGGCTAAAACTAACGCCTTGCAATTTCCTTCTTCTTTGTATCTTGCCATTTCAAAAATAGTATTAATACTTTCTTCTTTGGCATCATTTATAAAACAGCAACTGTTAATAACAATTACGTCTGCTTCTCTTTCATCGTCAGTAAATTCATAACCGGCTTTAGATAAAATTCCAGACATATGCTCTGAATCCACTAAATTCTTGTCACAACCTAATGAAATAAAAAGTACCTTCAAAAATATAAACTCCTTAAACTTTAAAATAGAATAAAGTGTCTGTTGACACTTTATTCTTCTTCGTCATCTCCTAAAATTCTAATTTTAGATTCTGCTAATTCTTCTACAGCAATTGACAATGGTTTCATACCTTCAGCGTCCTTGTCTAAAAGTGGCTTGTCACCTGCTATAATCTGTCTTGCTCTCTTTGATGTAGCCATAACAATTGAATATCTGCTCTGTACAACCGGCTGTTCACCGTCCTCTACATCACTATTAGCTACTGCCATTAAATCTGAATATGATGGGTGTAACATTTTTATCTCCTTTCGGCGAATTTTAATATTTCGCTTTTTATTTGATTAACAAAATCCATGTCTAGAGACTGAGGATTGTTGTCATTTTTTATATTTTCAATGTGCTTTGCACATTTTTCAACTTCATCATTTAATACGAAATAGTCGTATTTTTCCATATTGTCAGTTTCTTCTGCCGCCTTTTTCAAACGGTCATTAATAACTTCTTCTGTTTCAGTATTACGACCAACTAATCTGTTTCTAAGTTCATCAGCACTTGGAGGTAATATAAAAATCAAAATAGCTTCAGGCATGTTTTTCTTTACCTGCAAAGCACCCTTTGTTTCAATCTCTAATATTACATCATTTCCACTGTTAAGATTTTCCTCTACAAATTCTCTTGGTGTTCCGTAATAATGATCAACATATCCAGCATATTCTAAAAGCTTGTTTTCATTAATCATTGTTTCAAACTGTTCATTTGAAATATAATGATAATGAACTCCGGGGATTTCATTTGGTCTGGGTTCTCTTGTTGTTACGGAAACTGAAACCTTGTAAGTATCCTTGTGTTCCTTTAGATAATTAACAACAGTCCCTTTTCCAACACCGGAAAAACCGGAAATTACTAATAATTTACCTTTTTTCATAATACACACTCTTTTATTCTATATTTTGTATTTGTTCTCTGACTTTTTCAATGTCAGTTTTTAACATAATTGCATGGTCTGATATTTCAGAATCACTTGTTTTTGACAATGTGGTGTTTGCTTCCCTGTTCATTTCCTGTGCAATGAAATCAAGTCTTCTACCAACAGTTCCACCTTTTATTAAATCTTCACGCATTGCCTTAATGTGACTGTCAAGTCTTACAAGTTCCTCGTCAACACATACCTTGTCAGCAAAAACAGTGACTTCCTGAGCGATTCTTGACTCGTCAATTTGGTTATCTTCCAGCAACTCGTGAATCTTATTTGTAATCTTTTCCTTATACTCAGCAACAATAACCGGAGATTTTTCTGTAATAAATTTAACATTTTCAATCATACCGTCAAGTTTTGAAATTAAATCAACCTGTAAACGTTTGCCTTCTTCTTCTCTCGTTTCTATTAGCTTAATAACAGCTTCATCAATTGCTTTAATTACCAAAGCTTCAATTGCCTCTTCATCATCCTGTGCATTTTCAATTGTAATTACATCAGGGCTTCTCATTATGTAACTTGTTTTTACATCATTTTCTAACCCAAGTTCCCTGCTGATTTGTTCATAACAATCAAAATATTCTTTTGCAAGCATTGAATTGTATCTTATGCATTCGTCACCTTTGCCAAGATTTTCATAAGAAATAAATACATCGACTTTTCCTCTGCTAACAAATTTCTTCATTTCATTACGAACACTTCCTTCAAGGAAATTTAGTTTTCTAGGTACCTTTATACCTAATTCCAAATATCTATGATTAACAGATTTCATTTCAACAGTGACTTTTCTATCACCCTCTGAAACCTCAGCTCTGCCAAATCCTGTCATACTTTTTAGCATCTTTCCTCCTCTGTGTACATCTATCCACAGTTCTATTTATTATAATTCATATAAACACGACCGTCAAGTTACACTTAAATATAAGTAACACTTTCCCTTTAATACAGATATTTTTTCAAATACTGCATCTAAACAGGAATATTATTTACTAATAAAATGTAGAAAAATCAAGTACAAGTTTTAATGTTGAATTTTAATAACATAATAATTTGCAAATAACATTAAAAACCTATAAAATAAGTGTGATGTAAAAAAATTTATTTTTTAATTTTAAAGGAGATTATTATATGGCATTTGATGGTGTTACCATTTCTGCTTTGGTAGCAGAATTTAATGATAAATTACTTAATGGAAGATTATACAAAATTGCACAGACAGAAAGCGATGAATTATTACTTACAATCAAGAATGGTAAAAATCAATATCGTTTACTGATAAGTGCTAACGCAAGTCTTCCTTTAATATATCTTACAGATAAAAACAAACCGGCTCCTCTTACCGCACCTAATTTTTGTATGCTTCTTAGGAAACATATAAATAATGGACGTATTATTTCAATTACCCAGCCGGGGATGGAACGAATTGTTGATTTTGAAATACAGCATTTAGATGAATTAGGCGACATAAAAACCAAACATTTAATCATAGAATTAATGGGTAAACACAGCAATATTATTTTTGTAAACGAAGGAACCATTTTGGACAGCATTAAGCATGTTAATTCAATTATGAGTTCAGTCAGACAGGTTCTACCGGGAAAAGAATATTTCATTCCTCATACCTCTGAAAAGCTTAACCCTCTTGATGTAGAAAAGGAAGTTTTCTTTAAAACAGTTTTTTCAAAGCCTATGCCTTTGTCAAAAGCTATTTATACATCTTTTACAGGTATCAGTCCTACTATTGCTGAAAACATTTGTTATGAGGGCAAATTTGATTCATCAATGCCTGCTAATGTTTTAGAACATGGGGACCAGAACATCGTTTGGATGTATTTTTATCAGCTAATTAACAAAGTTAAAAATTGTGATTTTATACCTACAATTTACGAGAAAAACGGAAAACCTGAGGAATATGGTGTAACCATTTTGTCAACTTACAGTGACTGCACAACAACATCCTTTGAAAGTATAAGCACTTTACTTGAAACATATTATTCTAAAAAGAACTTATACACAAGAATGAGACAGAAATCTGTAGATTTAAGAAAAATTGTAACTAATGCTCTAGAGCGAGATAACAAAAAATACAACATACAGTTAAAGCAGTTAAAGGACACAGAAAAAAAAGACAAATTCAAAGAATATGGCGACCTTTTAACAACTTATGGCTACTCAATAAAAGAAGGTTCTAAAGAATTTGAAACTGTCAACTACTATAATGGTAAAACAGTTAAAATCACTTTGGATCCTACTATTTCGCCTATTGAAAACGCCAAAAAATATTTTAATAAATATTCCAAATTAAAGCGAACCAGCGAGGCCTTGGAAACAATTATAGTCGAAACAAAAAATTCAATTGACTATCTTGAGTCAATTAACGTTGCAATAGACATGGCAACAACTGAAGATGACTTAAAAGCAATAAACGAAGAATTGGTTCAGACAGGTTTTATAAAGAAAAAACATACCAATAAGAAAGCTAAAAACAATAGCAAACCTTTACACTTTATTTCATCAGATGGCTTTGATATGTACGTTGGCAAAAATAATATTCAAAATGAACATCTTACATTTAAAGTTGCAACCGGAAATGACTGGTGGTTCCACAGCAAATCCTTTCCTGGCTCACATGTAATTGTAAAATGCAACAATCAGGAATTGCCTGATAACACTTTTGAAGAGGCCGCAAGACTTGCAGCTTTCTATTCCAAAGGTTCAAACCAGGATAAAGTTGAAATAGACTATATTCAGAAAAAGCATGTAAAGAAAGTTGCCGGTGCAATGCCGGGATTTGTTATTTATCATACCAATTATTCCATGATTGCGGAGCCTAATATCAACAATATAAAAGAAATCTAAAGTAAGGCAAAATATCGACAATATAAATGTAGCTAAATATTGCTAAACATTAACAACCTAAACTAAAAATAAAATATTAATTCTAAAAGAAGGTACTTAAAAAGCAGAGCCATAAAAGCTCTGCTTTTTATAGTTAATAGAATCTCCTTAAGATTCCCTATTATAAATTATAAACTTATATAAACGTTCTACTATTATCCGATTAATTCGTCATATAATTTTTCGTATTTCTTAGCTGATGTATTCCATGAATAATCTACTTCCATGGCTCTATCCACCATCTTATTCCAATCACGCTTCTTATCATAATAAATATGCTCTGCATATCTAACAGTTCCCATCATCTCATGTGCGTTATAATTCTTAAATGAGAATCCAGTACCTGTATTTTCATATTCATTATAAGGTTCTACTGTATCTTTCAAGCCACCTGTTTCCCTAACAATAGGTAATGTACCGTATCTCATGCTCATTAACTGACTTAATCCACATGGTTCAAACAATGATGGCATTAAGAAAGCATCACAGGCTGCATATATTTTATGAGAAAGTTCTTCAGAATAATATATATTAGCAGAAACATCTTTTCCATATTTCCAGTCAAAATGTCTGAACATATTCTCGTATCTTTCTTCACCTGTACCAAGAATAACAAACTGAAGTTCATCCTGACACATTTCATCCATAACACAGGATACCAAATCCAAACCTTTTTGGTCTGTAAGTCTGCTTACCAAACCTATCATCATCTTCTTAGGATTTACTTCCAAGCCTAACTCTTTCTGTAAAGCTGTTTTATTCTTAACTTTTTCTCTTCGGAAATTATCTTTGCTGAAATTCTTTACAATTAATTTGTCTGTAGCCGGATTATATTCATCATAATCAATACCATTTACAATACCTCTAAGACAATTAGATCTTGCTCTCATTAATCCATCAAGACCTTCTCCAAAGAAAGGTGTTTTTATTTCTTCTGCATAAGTATCACTAACTGTAGTAACCATATCTGCATATACAATACCACCCTTAAGGTAATTACCATTATCGTAATCTTTTAACTTATCTGATGTAAAATAATAATCAGATAAACCTGCTAAATCCTTGATTGTATCAATATCCCAAACACCCTGGAACTTTAAGTTATGTATAGTCATAATAGACTTAATGCCCTGATAGAATTCTCCATTGGCAAAACTGTCTTTCAAATAAACAGGAATTAAACCTGTATGATAATCATGGCAATGTATAATATCCGGTCTAAAATCTATTACTGGAAGAGCCGATAATACTGCTCTTGAAAAGAAAGCAAACTTCTCTAAATCATATCTTGGATCACTGTATGGTCTCTCTCCTGAAAAATAATATTCATTATCAATGAAGTAGAATTTAACTCCTTCATATTCCATTTCCATAATTCCAACGTACTGTCTTCTCCAGCATAAGTCCATATAAAAATGATCAACATAAGTCATTTTTTCTTTCCATTTCTGGTCAATACACATATAATTTGGAATCATAACTCTAACATCATATTTTTCTTTGTCAAAACATTTTGGTAAAGAACCTACAACGTCTGCCAATCCCCCTGTTTTAATAAAAGGTACACATTCTGATGCTGCAAATAATATCTTCTTCATATCTTCCTCCTCCAGATTAATTCTTTTGTATTATATGATTAATTATCTACATTTGTATTCAAGTCTAATCTTATCAGCTATTAATGCTATAAATTCAGAGTTTGTAGGCTTACCTTTTTCTGCATTTATAGTATATCCAAACAACTCATCAATAGTATCCATTCTTCCACGATTCCATGCCACTTCAATAGCATGTCTTATGGCTCTTTCTACTCTGCTGGATGTTGTCTGGAATTTTTTTGCAATTGAAGGATACAATATTTTCGTAATGGAATTAAGCATTTCATTGTCATTTACTGACATAATAATTGCTTCCCTTAAATACTGATATCCCTTAATGTGTGCAGGCACTCCAACATCATGAATAATTGATGTAACATCATTTTCAATGTTACGCTCCATAAAATGTTTTCTATCTTCTCCTGCACCAATAATTTTTTTAGTTTCAGGTATTCTCTTGTTGTATGATTTTACACCTTTTACCCTATCTGCTATCATGTTTGTTTCAAATGGTTTTAGTAAATAATACCCTGCTCCATAACCAAATGCATCCTGAATAACATTCTCATTACTAATTGCTGAAGTTATAATGAAAAAAGGCATCTTAATCATTGCACCATCTTCATTAACCTTATTCATTAGCGATAAACCATCCATCTTTGGCATAATTAAATCTAAAATAACAACATCAGGTGTTGACTTTCTTATTAATTCATAAGCCTCCTGACCATTTTTAGCCTTACCAATAATCTGAATTGCTGTATCTTTTGATAATGCTGAATCTATGTTTTCGATTACTTTTTCATTGTCATCAACAATAATAACAGATATTTTTTCTGAGTTTCCGGTATATGTTTTATTTATATTGCGATTATTTAAGTTCGTGTTCATCATTCCTCCTAATTTTGTCAAAACACAGCACTGTTTAAATTCTTTTGACAAAGAAGATTATAGTTTGTTAGATGAAGATATTCAACTTAAAGAATTCGCATAAAAATCCTTTTTTCGACAATTAAGTTTACATATATTTTTTCACAGTGTTAAAAAATGTAAAAAAGCTTATAAAAACCATATATAAATGTCGATTTTTTTAAAATAATGTCAATATTTTCTTAGTTAATGTACACTACCATTTCTTCCTTTTCAGCAAGTTCAATTCTATAGCCGTCTCTAAGTTCGTAATATACTTTCGGACGCAACTGTGTACCATTAACCTTAGTTCCGTTAGTTGAATCATAATCTGCAATACGGTATTTTCCATCCTTACATGAAATAACCACGTGAATCTTGGATATGTAAGTTTCCGGCACAACAATATTTGCATTTTCTCTCCCAATTGTAAACGGAATTCTATTAATCTGATATTTCTTATTGTTATAAATAATCATTGCCTGAACTTCATTTTCCACAGACTTTGCAGCAGCCTTCTTTGGAGTTTTGTAATGCTTTGTTGCAGCCAGGTTTTCTTTTGATGTCTGATGTTTCTTTCTAAGTTCTAAATTATATTCTGTAAACGGATTAAGAACCATACCGTTTAAATCTTCACATTCATTCATAAAATTGTATGCGTATGTTGCAGAAACCTTTACAAAAGAAAAATTTTCCATATAATCATCAGGTATCTGTGCATAAGATGTGAATACCGGAAGCAATCTGCTTCTTCCACCATCTTTCACAATGTCAGGTTTCATTGAAACACCTTCTATAGTTTCATATGACAAAGAAGCATCTTCAAAATCACTCTTCATCGCCATAATGATATCTGCTTTTTGTAATAAATCTACAATATCTTTTTTCTTAACCTTCTTTTCAGGTTTTTTGTTATATTTTTTTATCATTTCTTCTATTTTATATACAATTTCTGTATTATTTCTTGCCATTTTAGGTCTCCTTAAATTTGTTTATTTATACATTATACTACATTTTTCGACTTATTTATATATGAAATATTCATTTTTTCTTTTGAAATATTTTTATAAATTATATTAATTTGCAAGAAACATATTTTCTGCAAATATACCGTATCCTTTTGTAGAGTCGTTGACTAATACATGTGTTACTGCTCCTATTATTTTTCCGTCCTGTTCAATGGGACAACCACTCATGCCCTGAACAATTCCATTTGTCTTTTTTAATAAATTCTTATCGGTAATCTTAACAATCATATTTTTTTCTTTATTTGTTCTATTTACTTTTAAGATTTCTATGTTGTACCAGGTGGCTTTATTGTCCCAAATAAGTTGAATCTTTGCTTTTCCTGTATGCACATTATTTCCTAATGCCATTTCCATTTTCTTTAATTTGTATTTTTTTACAAGATTATATTGTATCTCGCCATTAATACCACAATTATTATTAGACTTTATGGTTCCTAAATAATTTTCATTATTGTATATAATGCTTCCCAAAAGACCACCCGGCTCTCCGTTTTGTCCCTTTTTAATTCCCCAAATATTTGCATTATAAATAGAACCATTTTTTGAGGACAAAAGCTTACCTGTATCAATGTCACTTATTCCATGACCTAGGGCAAAATATTTATTCTCGTAAATAAAAGACATTGTTCCAATTCCCTGAGAATCATCTCTAACCCAGATGCCAAACATATAATTGCCATTTTTTGCTTTAACAGGCTTTAGTTTCACTAACTTAATTCCACTATTTGATTTTATAGTAAAAACAACCGGTTTATTCTTATTTTCCTTAATCAAATAAACTAATTGTGCCTTATTACTTATTATATGTTTATTAAATTTTATAATATAATCTCCTGATTCAATTTTATCCTTGGCAGGATTTATTTTTTCTCCTTTAACATTTTCAAAACATCCACTACCAATTACCATCACACCCTGAGTTTTTAAATAAAGCCCTATGGGAAGGCCAACAGGATAAACATAAGTTTTATCAATAACATTTACTTTTGTGTTTTTTACAGGAAGAATCCCGAAAAGCTTATATTTTCCCCTATAAGAGCCTACTTTTCCCGTAATAATATTATTCTTGCCAGTAAGAGTTATTTTATCCTTTCCGGTAGTTTTATTAATATTTAAAGAAACAGGAATCCCAAATTCATAATTAGCATTATCATTTGAATTAACAAAAATAGTATTTGGAAGATTTTTCTGTACATTCCAAATTACTGAAACAACTATTATTAAAACAGCAATACATATGGATGCAATAATTGTATTTCTATATATTTTTCTCATAACATAACCTCCAAATTACTAATTTCTTTTAAACGAATGTGCATCCCTAGGGGAACGTTTATTTATGTAGCAAGAAATTACAGAGAATTTTCTTACGTCATAAATAAACAAAAGGAAGACTTTCGCCTTCCTTTTTAATATCTCTAATTTTTCAATTTTAAATCAAGTAACTTTTTGTTCGTTCTGCCATTTCTTTCATTTCTTTTGCATGAGAAATTGCCGCCTCACTAACAGTACCATCACCATTAATTCTAACAAGTTCTTCTATTGACTCATCACCTGATAATTTCTTAATGTTGGTAATTGTACTATTATTTTCCAACTTCTTTTCAATAAGATAATGATTGTCTGCCATAGCAGCTATTTGTGATAAATGAGAAATACATATTACCTGATGATGCCTACTGATGTTTGCCATTTTTTCTGCTACCATAGTGGCTGTTTTACCACTAATACCTGTATCGATTTCATCAAAAATCAAAGTATCTATCTCATCTTCTGAGGCAAGAATTGATTTTATGGCAAGCATAATACGTGAAAGTTCACCACCTGATGCTACCTTATTTAACGGCCTTACAGGCTCTCCCGGATTTGTAGAAATCATAAAATTAACATTATCAAATCCATTATCCGTAATTGTATTACTTCTTTCAATACTTATTTCAAAATTAACAGCCATGAAATTCAAATCTATTAAAGATTTAGTTACCTGTTCCTGTAAAACTAAAGCTGCTTTTTTTCTTTCCTCAGATATGTCCAATGATATTTTTTCCATATCCAAATATATGGAATCAATTTCGCTTTTAATATTATTTATTTCCTCTTCATAATTAATTAATTCATCTAAATAATTTTGTTTTTCATTTTGATATTCAAGGATTTTTTCAATTGAATTACCGTATTTTATTTTTAAATGATTAATTGTATTTAATCTGTTTTCAATTTCGTTAATATAATTAGAATCAAACTCAAGACTTTCTGTATAATCTACAATGTCAGAATCTAAATCCTTACACATGGAGTCAATGTCATAAAGGCACTCTTTAAACTGTGTAATCTTTTCATCATCAGACTTAACAGAATTAATAAGCGAAATAGCTCTGTTAATTTGCGAACCAACACCATTTTCATTTTCATAACTTATAAGCTGATATATGGACGAAAGTTCCACCGCCACATCCTTTGCGCCTGCCATTTTTTTATAAGTTGTTTCCAAGTCAACATCTTCATTTTCTTTTAAATCAGCCTGTTCTATTTCATCTACTTCAAATTTGGCAAATTCTATTTCTCGGGCTCTTTGTGCCTCATCCATAGAATATTCATCTAATTTTTGTTTTAATTTTTTATAATTATTATTTAATTCTTTTAAATCAGCTAACTTATCTTCAATTTTGTCCTTTGCAAATTTATCTAAAATTTCAAGATGTTTTGCAGGATATAATAATGATTGATGATCATGTTGACCATGTATATCGATTAACATTTCCATAATGGTTTTAAGAGTTTTAACATTAACTGTTTCACCATTAATTTTTGAAACACTTCTGGATTCCGTTATTTTTCTTGAAACAGTAATAATATTGTCATCATCAACAAAAATATCCATATTTCTGATAAAATCGGCTTGTTCTTTTTTCGTTAAAAAAGTCAGCTCTACTAATGCAAAGTCTTCACCGTTTCTAATAATGTCCTTTGAAACCTTATTCCCCAGTGCAATATTAACGGAACCTAAAAGTAATGATTTACCGGCACCGGTTTCTCCTGTAAGCACAATAAGTCCATTAGAAAAATCTACGTCAACCTCTTTAATTAATGCCAGATTTTTTACGTGTAAATTTATTAACATATTTCCTCCTTTATGTGCTTCTCTCCATTTGTCCCACTAAGCAATTATTTCCGTAATAATTCCTTTAACCTTTTTTGCATTTTCCTTACTTGTTATTGCAAGAAAAATTGTGTCATCACCTGCAATACAGCCTACAATCTCATTAATTTCAATTGCATCTATTGCTGCTCCAACTGCCATTGCCATGCCTGCAATTGTCTTAATGACCAAAATGTTCTCTGCGCACTGCATAGAAACAATTCCATCATTTAAAACTCTCATGTATTTACTGTCATGTGTAATTGCCGTATTAACGGGCACAGCATATTTTTGACCACCGTTTGCAGATGATGTTTTTATTAAATTAAGTTCTCTTATGTCTCTTGATACTGTTGCCTGAGTTACCTTAAAACCACTTTCAATTAATTTTTTTGCCAGTTCCTCCTGTGTATCAATATCATATTCTCCAATTAAATCTATAATTTTTCTTTGTCTTTTTGATTTCATAATTACCCATACCTTAATTTAGTTTATCTTTTACTGCCTGTAAGAAGCTGCCTTCATCTAACTTAGCAATCTTTGTTGTTTTTTCAGACTCACTTATACTAATTATATCTCCTGATATAATTTTGAAAATGCCATCTCCATCAAAGGAAATCCTACGATTTTCTTCGTTTGCAATACGACTTTTACCAATTTTAACCTCTATATTATCGTGTCTTGACAAAATAAGACTTCTGTTTGCAAGTGTGTGTGGACATATAGGTGTTAGTATAATCATATTTGAATCAGGTCTTGCAACAGGACCACCTGCCGATAAATTATACGCAGTAGAGCCTGTTGGCGTTGATAAAATTATGCCATCTGCATGATAGTTACCTAATATTTCTTTATTAACGTACACCTGATAGTCAGTAATGGCTAAATCTCCACCTCTATGTATTACAATATCATTTAATACTGTTGATGAGTAAACCTGCTTGCCATCTCTTATAATTCTACCATCAAGCATCATTCGTGACTCAATATTAAAATCATCATTTATTAACTTGTCTAAAGATTCTTTTACATTGTCCGGTGAAATTTCAGCCAAAAAACCAAGGGTTCCTTTATTTACACCAACAAAAACAACATCTAAGTCTATAAAATCCTTTGTGGCATGAAGTAAAGTTCCATCTCCACCAATGCTGATTACACATTGTGTATCACCTGGTATATCCTTACTTTTAAGAACTTTGTACTCCCCTGTGCTATAATCCACATTATCGATTAGCACGCACTGGCAACCACTTTTTGTAATATAATCTAATATTTTATAAGAAATTTCCAGTTTATTATCTTTTAAACTATTTGTTATAACGCAAAACTTTTTCATGTAATCCTCTATTTATCCAATTCCTGATGTGATTTTTCCACGACCTCTTCAGGTATTATATCTGATAATTTTTCGCCTTGTTCTTTATTTGTATTCTGTAAATATAATAAATATTCGATATTTCCTTCAGGGCCTTTCACAGGTGAAAAATCCAAATTAATAATATCAAATCCAATACTCATGGCAAATGTTATAACACTTTCTATAACATCTTTATGAACCTTCTTATCTCTTACAACGCCTTTCTTTCCCACGTTTTCTCTTCCTGCCTCAAATTGTGGTTTAATAAGACAAACAATCTGACCATTTTCTGTAAGAAGATTTTTTACAGGTAATAAAACTTTTGTAAGTGATATAAATGAAACATCAATTGAGGCAAAATCTATAACCTCATCAATATCTTCAGGTGTTACATAACGGATATTTGTTCTATCCATGCATATAACTCTTTCGTCCTGAACCAGTTTCCAGGCAAGCTGTCCATGACCTACATCAACTGAGTAAACTTTTACAGCTCCGTTTTGTAACATACAGTCTGTGAAACCGCCTGTTGAAGCACCTACGTCCATACAGATTTTTCCATCTAACTGTACTCCAAAACAATCCATTGCCTTTTCTAACTTTAAGCCCCCACGACTTACATATTTAAGAGTTTTACCTCTTACTTCAATATTAACATCATCCTTAAAAAAAGTTCCGGCCTTGTCCTCTCTTTGATTATCCACAAAAACAATGCCACTCATAATTATTGTTTTTGCTTTTTCTCTTGAAGGTGCCAAACCTCTTTTTACAAGTAAAACATCTAATCTTTCTTTCATTATACTAACTCTTTAACCTTCTCATATATTTTTTTGCTACTAATGCCGATTTTTTCTCTTAATTCATCAACCAAGCCCTGCTCAACAAAACAATCCTCAATTGCCATGATTTTTACATTACAATCTAAACAGTTTTCCTGAACGTATGTGGATACTGCCTCGCCATAACCACCTTTTTTTATAGCTTCTTCCACTACAATAATCTGTTTATGTCTTTTTGCAACATGTTCAATCATATCTTTGTCTAATGGTTTTACGAATCTTGCATTTACAATTGTTGGATTAATGTTTTCTTTCATAAGCAAATTATAGGTTTTTTCTACTTCTTCAAACATATTTCCAACTGCGATTATGGCAATATTATAACCATAATTTACAATTTCACTTTTTCCAAGTTCAACCGGACTAGTCGTTTTTTTCTCTGCCACATAAGCTGTACCTCTAGGAAAACGTATGGCAATAGGACCATTATATTCCATTGCAAATTTCACAGATTCAATTAATTCCTTTGTATCTTTTGGAGCAATTATTGTTAAATTAGGAATTGCTGACATAAAAGATACATCAAATATTCCCTGATGTGTTTCACCATCCTGACCTACCAGACCTGCCCTGTCAACAATCATTACAACAGGTAAGTTTTGAAGACACACATCATGTAGTATCTGATCATAAGCTCTCTGATAAAAAGATGAATAAATTGAAACAACAGGTTTATAGCCACTGGCTGCAAGTCCTGCCGCAAAAGTTACTGCATGTTCCTCAGCTATACCTACATCAAAAAATCTGTCAGGATATTCTTTTTGAAATCTTGAAAGACCTGTGCCATCAGGCATTGCTGCTGTAATAGCTAATATTTTTTTATTTTTCTTAGCCAATTTAACTAATGTTCTTGAAAAAACTTCTGTGTAAGACATTGTTCCTGCAGCTGAAGACTTTACTTCCTCTCCTGTTTCAACATCAAACTTTCCTATGCCATGAAATTTTGACGGATTATTTTGCGCAGGTAAATATCCTTTTCCCTTTGTTGTTTTTACATGTATAACAATTGGATGGTCTATTTTTAAGGCATTTTTAAAAATACTAATCATTCCATTAATATCATGTCCATTAACGGGTCCAATATATGTGATTCCTAAATCGTCAAACAAACCACCTGGTATAATAAAGTTCTTAATATTATCTTTCGTTTTCTTTACTTTTTTAACTATTTTTTTACCGATTTTTGGAATTTTGCTTAAAGATGTTTCAACATCTTCCTTCAGGTAATTGTAGTGTTCTCCAACTCTTAACTTATTTAAATAGTTTGACATACTGCCAACATTTTGAGAAATAGACATATTGTTGTCATTTAAAATAATTACAAAATTCTTTCCTAAACTTGCAACATTATTAAGAGCTTCCAAAGCCATGCCACCGGTAAGTGCTCCATCACCAATAACCGCCACAACCTTATTATTGTTATTATTAAGCTTATTTGCCATAGCCATACCAAGCGCCGCAGATATTGATGTTGAGCTGTGCCCTGTGTCAAAAGAATCAGTATCGCTTTCGTGTCGTTTTGGAAAACCACTTATACCATCAAGCTGTCTTAATGTATCAAACTGTTCCTTACGACCTGTTAAAATTTTATGTGTGTATGACTGATGACCTACATCCCATACAATTTTATCCTGTGGGAAATTTAAAACTGCATGCAGAGCTATAGTCATATCTACAGCACCTAAATTTGACGCAAGATGACCACCTGTTTTGCTGACTTTTTCTATTAAAAAACTTCTTATTTCTTCAGCCAAAATAGGATATAAATCCTTATCTATTTTTTTTATATCATTTTCTTTATTTATATTATCTAATATTTGTCCCATATTTCTTACGCTTTAGTTTTATTTTTTCCTATTAATTAATTTAATTATTAATTGTTTTAGGAAATCATTATTGCCGTTAATATTATCTAAAATTTCAATTGCTTCTTTTGAATATTTTTCAACATCCTTTTTTGATTGTTCTATGCCACAAAGAGAAACGTATGTTGTTTTGTTGTTCTTTTCGTCACTGTGAACAGGTTTGCCTAAAACATCTGTTGTACTTGTAATATCCAAAATATCATCCTGTATCTGAAAGGCTATACCAACGTTTTTTGCTATTTTTTCTACATTTAGAATCTCAACTTCATTTGCCCCTGCAAGAATTGCACCTGCCATCATGGAAGCTTCTATTAAAGCTGCCGTTTTCAAATTGTGGATATACATAATTGTATCCATATCCATCTTTTTATTTTCATTTATTACATCAACAGTCTGACCGCCAACCATGCCATAGACGCCTGCTTTCTTTGCAATTACACCCATTGCCTCTGCAGCTTTCATAGGCTTATCACTTTTTATTACAGCCTGAGACATAATCTCATAGGCCATATTAAGAAGACCATCTCCTGCTAATATACCCAAATCCTCGCCATACTGCGCATGTGTAGTTTTTTTGCCACGACGATATTCATCATTATCCATTGCAGGTAAATCATCATGTACCAAAGAATAAGTATGAATCATTTCTATCGCTGCCATAAAAGGATAAACATTTGTAACATCGTCTTTAAACAATTTTGCCGTTTCCATTATAAGCATTGGACGAAGTCTTTTTCCACCTGCTTTAAGACTGTAATTCATTGCCTCAATAATTATTTTCTGTTTGCCTTCTTCTTTTGGAAAATAATTATATATAATATCTTCTACTTCTTTTGTTTTTAACTTTAAGTTTGTATTGAAATCGTTCATAATAACTCCTAAATGTCTGTTAAACGTTCTGCTGTGCTTCTTCATTTATTATTTTAATTTGTTTTTCAATAGTCTCTATCTGCTGATTGCAGTCTTTTATTATTTTCAAGCCCTGATTATATAATTTAAAAGACTCATCTAATGTAACATCTTCTTTTTGCATTGCTTCAATAATTTTTTCAACTTCATTAAAGTTCTGTTCTATATTTTTTTTATTTTCCATTATAAACTCCTTCAGTTATATCATAGGTTTTTGCTTTTATTTGTCCATCCTTAACAGTCAACATAACATCATCACCTACATTAACCTGTTTTACAGAATTAATTGCTTCGCCCTTATCATTAGCAAAATAAGCAAAGCCTTTTGAAATTTTATTTAAAGGAGATAAACCGTTAAGTTTCTCCGCATATATTGCAAGCATATGCTTTCTGTTAGTGAATAAACTATTAAAAGCATCATTAAGTTTTGTATATAATTCATCTGAATACTGTTTTTTGGTATTTAACTGATTAATTGGATTATATAGATTAAGTTTGGTCTGTATATATTTCAAATTGTTACGTGTGTTTGAAATTTTATTAACCATCTGAGATAGTAACAACTGTTTGTAACGTGTGATATTAAGTAAATATTCATTGTAATCAAATACAGCTATCTCAGCCGCAGCACTTGGAGTTGGTGCCCTTAAGTCTGCCACATAATCAGCAATTGTTGTATCAGTTTCGTGACCTACCGCCGAAATAATAGGTGTATTACAATCGAAAATAGCTTTTGCCACTATTTCCTCATTAAAAGCCCACAAATCTTCAATGGAGCCACCACCACGGCCCACAATAATTACATCTAGAGACAATGAATCTAAATATCTGATACCGTTTACAATATCTATTGCAGCCTCTGCCCCCTGTACAAGACTTGAATATAAATATAACTGCACATAAGGATTTCTTCGCTTTGTAATATTAATAATATCCTGTATTGCAGCACCTGTTTTTGCTGTGCAAATTCCAATTTTTAAAGAATACTTAGGTATGGGTTTCTTATACATGTTATCAAAAAGTCCCATTTCACTAAGTTCGTTTTTTAACTGTTCAAAACGCTGATATAGTAGGCCTGCACCTTCTAAGGTTATACTTTTTGCATATAACTGATATTTTCCATCTCTTTCAAAGACGTTAACGCTGCCTAAAACAATTACCTTCTGTCCTTCTTCTAATGTGAATTTCAAATTGTTTCTGTTACCCTTAAACATTATGGCTGAAATTACACCTGTCTTATCTTTCAATGTAAAATATATATGACCTGAAGAATGATAAGTTACATTGCTTATTTCTCCCTTAATGCAAATATTAGCCAGCATAAAATCCTGACTAAACATTTGCTTTATATATGTGTTTACCTGACCAACTGTGTATATAGACGGCATATATTATCTCCTAAAATAATTTTGCAAGAACCCCATTAACAAATGATGGTGAATCATCTGTTCCGTACTTTTTGGCAAGTTCAACAGCCTGGTCTACGGCAACAGGCTTTGGTATATCATCATCAATATTCATTTCATAGTAAGCTAATCTAAGAATATTTAGGTCAGCTTTTGCCATTCTGTCTGTTTTCCATGATACAGCTACCTTGTCAATTTCTTTATCAATATCATCAATTCTTGAAACTATATCTGTAACACGATTAATTATATATTCTTTATCTTTTTCCTTTATTTCTTTAATTTCGCCTAACTGTTCTAAATTCTCCATGTATAATCTATATTGTTTTTGTAAATCTTCATCCTCATGGAACTCTGTACAATATAACAATTTAAAAACATATTCTCTGATTTCGGCTCTCTTCATATTTCCTCCACATATCTGATTATTAATTATGTTATTACGTTCAAAAAGGGTGTCCTAACAGACACCCTACGTTAATCTAAATTATTTTGATAAAACACTTGAAATGTTTACATTAACATTCTCAACCTTCAAGCCTGTCATATTTTCAACTGTAGTTTTAACTCTGTCCTGTACTTTCTTAGATACTTCAATAATCTTTTCGTTCATTCTGATAATAATTGAAACATCTACCATAACGCTACCTTCAGCTACATCAACTCTAACGCCCTTTGAAAGTTTCTTCATGCCAAGTTTTGCAACAATCTCTGATGTGATATTACCAGCCATACCAACAACACCATCAACTTCTAAAGCTGCCATTGCTGAAATAACAGCAAGTACATCATCACTAATATGAACATCACCTAATTCTGATTTTTCGTTTATTCTATATGTGTTTCTTACATCTTCCATTTCAAACCTCCTACCTTAAGGATAACCTTATAAACTAACGATAGTATATCATTAATAATATAAATTTACAACCATTTAGGCAAAACAGAAACAGCCATCTGACAGGTACCACATTACCTTCAAATGGCTGTTTTTGTTTTTATAAATTTATTGAAGTTTCACTATCATTTCCATTATTGACTCAATATTTTCAAAATTTTCTTCAATCTTTTCTTCTGAAGGAATTTCGATGTCAAAATTGTTTTCCAGCTCCTCAATAAATTCAATCATTTCCATAGATTCTAAATATTCTACAAGGTTTAAATTATTGTTTTCCACACTAATTCCCGGACTAATCATCTCCAAAATTTCAATAATTTCATCTCTCATTATTCATGCCTCATTCTATAAAATATTTTTTGTTTTGAAAATATACTTTCACGTATATAATTACCATACTATGAAATATAATTCAATTCTTTTTTATGATATATGAAAACAAGAAAAAAATATGCAACTTTTTTGATTTTTTTAAACATTTTCCATATTAACGTTTTAATTTCCTATTCAACGTTTTTAAGTGCGTTGTCCATTGGTATCTTCTTAATTTTTTTAAACTGGAAAAATGCAACTATACCATAGCAGACAATTCCTATGATAAACATTTCAACATAAGTTTTTTGTTCCAAATATAAAGTTAGCCAACCATTATAATCTTTCATCATTTCAAAATAAATCTGATCAATAATTTCTGTTGATAAAATAAGGCTTATAATTATTGACAAGCCAACCATCCAGGTTGTTGCTGTTATATAAAGTTTACCGACTTCCCTATTATTGTAGCCAAAATTTTAACCATTGAGATTGAATTTTTATTCTTCTCAATTATTAATTTTGTTAAAAGATAAATAAGTAAAACAAACAGACAAATTGCAAAAACATTTATAAGATAAAACATATTCCCCATTGAAACGTTTAGCTGTCTGGAGGTTTTGGTCATATCTTTTTCTGTTATTATACTTGCAACATCTTCGTCGTCAATGGACAATTTTTCATTTGAAAAATAGCCTGAAAAATAATTCTTGTCCTTATCAATTAATGAATTTAGTTTATCTCTTGTCATAAATACTGAAAGACTACCCGGATAATTAATTACTCCGGCTACCTTTATTTTGTATTTTTTACCACTGTATTTATCTTTTAATGTAAAAGTATCACCTTTATTTATTTTGTATTTTTCTGATAAGCCATCGGAAATATACATTCCATTTTCTACGTTCTTTTTAAAATATTTACTGTCTTCTTCAATACCATACAGGCTTATATCCTCACTAAGAGAACGTCTGTTAATCTGTAAAGATGTTAAACTGTATTTTTCAGCATCTTTATTTTTTACCTGGACAGAATTCTTTAACACATATTGATTTTTTGCAATCATATTGTCTACAATTTCATTTTGATAATGTGTTAATAAAGGATGCATCATCATACCAAATAACAGCATAATATTGGCAAACAAAATACCAACAAATAAAGTTATGTAATTACCTTTGTTTTGTAAAATTATTCTCAAACGGAATCTTGTAATAAATTTAAAGTTTGGTAATTTTAATGCTCTCCTGTTCTTCTTTCTTGTTAAATCCTTTCTGATAAACTTAAGTGGACTTATGGAAAGTTTAGACATTAATGTAATAAAATTAATTACAAGCATAATTATCAAAGGAACAACCGTAGTTAAAATAAACGCTTCTGCATTCCAAATTGTCTTATATTTTGTAAGGCTGTAACTTCCATAATACATTCCTGCCGCAACATTTTTAAATATTGTATAGCCCAAAACATTTCCAATAATTGCAGCTATAAGCGAAATTATGATTGGAAGTGCCATATAATGTACTACCAACTGTTTCTTTGAATAGCCCATGGCTCTAAGTGTACCTATGGCCGTTGCTTCATTTACAATTGTATGATTAATTGTAACAGCGAATACAAATGCTAAAATTATAATTAAAATATATAAAAGCACAATCATCATAGAATGATCACTACCTATATCATCGCCTGTAAAATTAATAGCCGAATTAGTATATCTTGGTACATATTCATTAATTTCATTTCCGCCTGCATAGACTACTTTTGATATTTCCTTAACTAACTTGTCCGATTTCTTCTTTTCGTTTTTTTCATTTGCAGGTTCATTATTGTATTTCCATGCATAATCATAAAATGTATTTTTGTCAATGGCATCAAACTGATCGTCTGTAACAATTGCCACGCCGAACAACACAGCATCAAACATAAGATCTGTATTATTTGAAAATAGTGCACTGTAATCTGACAACGCCACTAAACCTGTAACTTTGTATTTTTCTTTTGAAAAACCAACCGTATCGCCTATTTTGATTTTATTGTTATCCGCAAACATTCTATCAAGAGCTATTTCGTTATTTTTCTTAGGAAGTTCACCATCCATTATGCAGATTTTATTTACATCTTTTCTGTTTTTAAACAAACGTAAAGTTGCATTTTCACTTCCTGATAGTTTTTTGTCACTTTGTAACTCTTTATAAAAATTTTTATATATTTTTATATTATTTTTTTCTATTTCTTTTTTATCACTATGTGACAAATCATTTTTTAAAACAAAATGACCATTTTCAATATTGTATTTTTCAAAACTGTCATCATAAGTTTTCTTCATGCTTGAACCGGCAACAAGGAAACCTGATATGAAACCGATTGTTAATGTCATAAAAAGAAATATTGCTATATATTTTCCAAGTTCACTTTTTAACTCTCTTGGTAATCTTTTCAGTAAAGGACTTCTCATACCAATCCCCCCCTACCAGTCAAGATCTTTAGCAGATATTTTATTTTCATTTTCAACTATTTTTCTTATTTGTCCATCTTTTAATTTAATGATTTTATCTGCCATATTTTTTATTGCATCATTATGTGTAACCATGATAATTGTATTGCCATATTTTTTGTTTACATCTTCAATTAACTGTAAAATATCTTTTGAAGTATTGTAATCGAGAGCTCCCGTTGGCTCATCACATAATAAAATATCAGGATTTTTTACAATAGCTCTTCCAATGGCTGTTCTTTGTTGCTGACCACCGGATAACTGATTTGGTAACTTATTTCTGTGTTCATACAAGCCTAAAGTATTAAGAAGTTCATCAATATCTAAAGGATTGTCACTTAAATATGCACCTACTTCAATATTTTCTTTTACATTTAAATTAGGAATAAGATTATACATTTGAAAAATATAGCCAAGGTGTTTTCTTCTGTAATTCGTTAATTCGCCTTCGCTCATATTTGAAGTTTTTTCTCCATTAATTGCTACATATCCTTCATCGCCGTTATCTATACCTCCTATTATGTTAAGAAGTGTAGATTTACCTGAACCTGAAGGTCCTAACATTACACAGATTTCACCTTTAGCTACATTAAAATCAATTTCTTTTAAAACTTCTACAGAGTTCTCTCCCTGTCCAAAACTTTTCTTTAAATTTTTTACCTCTAAAAACATCTTTATTCCTTTCTTAAAATAATCTTCATTAATACTTACATTAAGTTTTCAATTTATTTCTAAAATCTACAACCTTTTATATTATTGGAGTTTATACTTTAAGTTGTATATTAATATAATGGCAATTTGAAACTTTCAATTTTAAATCTTAATCTTATTATTAAAGAAAAAAACTGAATAAGTAACGAACTTTAAATTTCAATTACCTATCCAGTCCTTTTCTAAGCCTTAGTGGCAGCCCCTACATTTACTGCAATCTCCACCACATTGGAGAGATTTTCCACTTTTTTTATCCTTTATCATGCTTCTAACTATTAAACACACAATAACTACTAAAACAGCTAAAACAATAAATGTTCCTACTATTCCATTCATAAAACCCTCTCCTTTCAAGTCGGAAACGAAATGCCCAGTTTCATTTCCATATTTCATAATGATTTACACGGCAAGTCTGCCATTTTTATTAATATTTTAAAGTTTTACTTTGTTTATAAGGTCTAAATAATAAGTAAATAAATGCGATTATTATTGCAACGGCAAAAATTGTACCAAATCCAAATGTTGCTCCTGTAAATAATGAACCGATTTGGAAAATACAAAGTGAAACTAAGTAAGCTAAACCACACTGGTATCCAATTGCAAAGAAGAACCATTTTGTATTGTTCATTTCTCTCTTAATAGCACCCATAGCTGCAAAACATGGAGCACATAATAAGTTGAATACTAAGAATGAGTAAGCTGCAATAGCACTCATGCTATGAGCAAGTGTTCCCCAAACTTCCTGACCGTCTTCTGCGATTTCAGAACCAAATCCGAATAACATACCAAATGTACTAACAACGTTTTCCTTAGCAATAAGACCAGTAACAGCAGCAACTGCCATTTTCCAGTTACCCCATCCAAGAGGTTTGAAGATTGGCGCGATAACACCACCGATTTTTGCTAAAATGCTGTCATTTAACTGTGTTTCCATATCAAGCATGCCAAAGTGTCCGTCAAGCCAACCAAAGTTCATTAAGAACCAAAGTAAGATTGTTGAAAGTGTAATAATTGTTCCTGCTTTCTTGATGAATGACCATCCACGTTCCCACATACTTCTTAAAACATTACCTGCTGTTGGTAAATGGTATGCTGGAAGTTCCATTACGAATGGTGCAGGATCTCCTGCGAACAATTTAGTTTTCTTTAAAATAATACCAGATACGATAATTGCTGCAACACCTACAAAATATGAACTTGGAGCTACCCACCAGGCACCATCAAATAACGCACCTGCGATTAACGCAATGATTGGTAATTTAGCACCACATGGAATAAATGTAGTTGTCATAATTGTCATTTTTCTATCTCTGTCATTTTCAATTGTTCTTGAAGCCATTACACCAGGAACACCACAACCACTACCAATAAGCATAGGGATAAATGATTTACCTGATAAACCGAATTTTCTAAAAATTCTGTCCATGATGAACGCTACTCTTGCCATGTAACCACAAGATTCAAGTACAGCTAAGAAGAAGAATAATACTAACATCTGTGGAACAAAACCAAGAACAGCACCAACACCCGCAACAATACCATCAAGGATAAGTCCCTGTAACCAGTCAGCACAGTTAAGCGCTACTAATACTTTTTCAATCGCAGGTGGAATAATCTCACCAAACAATACATCATTTGTCCAGTCAGTTACAATTGTACCAACTGTTGTAACTGAAATATAATATACAACAAACATTACAATTGCAAAAATTGGAAGAGCTGCCCATCTGTTAGTAACAATTCTATCAATTTTGTCAGATGTTGTTAATTTTTCTTTGTTTGACTTTGTATAGCATCCGTTAATTATTGAAGATATGTATTCGTATCTTTCATTTGTAATAATACTTTCTGTATCATCATCAAACTCTTTTTCTAATGCTTCAATCTGATTGTTTACATTTGGAACATCCTTTAAGTTTTCTGAAATCTTATCATCTTTTTCTAACAACTTAATTGCAAAGAATCTTTTCTGTGCATCAGGAACTTCTGATGATAAAAGAGCTTCTGTCTCATCAATGATTGTTTCAAGCTTTTCATTAAATTTATGTGCTATTTTATTTTCCTGCTTGCTTTCAGCAAGTTTAACTGCTTTGTTTGCAAGCTCTTTAATACCTTTTCCTTTTAAAGCAGATATTTCAACAACTTCACAACCTAACTTTTCGCTAAGTTTGTCAATATGAATCTTATCACCTTTCTTTTCAACGATATCCATCATATTAACAGCCATGATTACAGGAATACCAAGTTCCATAATCTGTGTTGAAAGATATAAGTTTCTTTCTATATTTGTACCATCAACAATATTGATGATTGCATCAGGTACCTCGTTAATAAGATAATTTCTAGCCACAACTTCTTCCAAAGTATATGGTGATAAAGAATAAATACCAGGTAAATCCATAAGCTTAACATCTTTATGTCCTTTTAATTTACCTTCTTTTTTTTCTACTGTTACTCCGGGCCAGTTACCTACAAATTGGTTTGATCCTGTTAGAGCATTAAACAAAGTTGTTTTACCACTATTTGGATTACCAGCCAATGCAATTTTAATCGACATTACTATTTTCCTCCCATTGTTTGTCTTTGCTATCTTTTGTTAGTGTTTTCTAACTGTATAGTAAAAAAAATTATTCTACTTCAATCATTTCGGCATCTGCTTTTCTTAAAGATAATTCATAACCTCTAACAGTTACTTCTACAGGATCACCAAGTGGTGCAACTTTTCTAACGTATACTTCCACGCCTTTAGTTATTCCCATATCCATGATTCTTCTTTTTACAGGGCCGTCGCCAGTAAGTTTCTTAACTTTAACAGTTTGACCTACTGCTACTTCTCTTAACGTTTTCATAAAAAGCTCCTCTCCTTTATGTATTAATTAAACCATTATCTTATTGGCCATATCTTTGCCAATTGCGACTCTGGATTCTTTAACATTAACAATAACGTTGCCTCCAATTTGAGACACAACAGTAACTTTTGCTCCTTGTACAAAACCTAAGTTTTCAAGGAAGCGTCTAGTTTCTTCTTTTCCACCAACTCTTTTTATTTCATTTTCTTCCCCTGAATTCACCATTGTTAAAGGCATCATAAGTTCCTCTTTTCTCTGTTGCTATTTTTTACTCTAGTTAGTATAGTCTAACTTTCATTAGATGTCAATAATATTTTTTCGTCCTTACTAATTTTTGTTTGTTATGTATATTCCTTATTGTAAATATAGTAAAAAAACACACTAATGTTAGTGTAAAATTTTAGTTGGCAAAAAATAAATAAAAAAATGGGAAGTAGAAAAAACCACTTCCCAATCATACAGTTTTTCTTTATGATATTAACTGCTCAGAAAAATACGTAAAGGAGACTGTATGATGTTTAATAGTTTAGCTGAAAAAGAGATTTCTTTCAAGGAGTTAGAGAAAAAAGTGTTTAAACATGTATGTGAACTTGGTTGTGAAATTACAAAGATGATTCTGGAAACATATGATGACGAGCTTGCAAAACAAAGAGAAAGAAAATCTTACAGGGATAAGGGAAAAAGAAAAACCAACATAAAGACAGTTTACGGTACTGTTGAATACAGTCGGAGAATATACGGAACAATCACACCGGATGGAGAAAAGGCATATGTATATCTGTTGGATGAGGCAATGCAGATGGATAAGATAGGTATGATTTCCAAAAATCTTGCGGAAAAGATTGTAATGGCGGTAACGGAGACACCATATCGTGTAACTGCGGAAACAATAAGCAGTACGTGCGGTCAGAGCATAAGTGCCGCAGGTGTGTGGAACGTGATACAGCGTCTTGGAGAAAAAATAAGTGAGGAAGAAAAACATGCGGTAAAACAGATGAATGCGGATCAGTCGGAAGGGAAAAGGGAGATACCAGTGCTGTTTGAGGAAATGGACGGTGTGTGGCTGAACATGCAGGACAAAAAGCATAAAAAGACAAAGAAGCAGGAAATGAAAGTTTTCACGATGTATGAAGGTTGGGATGAGGAAAAGGAAAAACAGAAACGAAGCACTCTTGTGGGAAAACACATGCTTGCGGGAATGGAAGAAAGCAGTGAGTTTCACCAAAAACGTGAGGCATGCATCAGAAAGAAATACAATGCTGATGAAATCGGACAGCGAATACTTAACGGAGATGGAGGGAGTTGGATAAAAGACGAATACGATCCTGATGTAATTTTTCAGCTTGACCGTTATCACATATATCAGGAAATACTGAGAAAAATAACGGATAAGAAGGCACAGACAGACATAAGGCAACTGTTTGAGGAAGAGAAAATGGAAGAAATGCTTAAATACATCCAGATATACGCAACAAGTGTTGAAAGTCCGGATGAAAAAGACAACCGAAGTAATAAAGCAATGAAGTTATATAAATATCTTGCCAATAACAAAGAAGGACTGTTACCTTATGACAAAAGGGGAATAGAAATATCTGCCCCACCAAAAGGAATGGTATATAAGGGGTTGGGAGTTCAGGAAAACCAGAACTGTACGGTAATAACATTAAGAATGAAACATCGTAGAATGAGATGGTCAAAATCAGGAGCAAATAACCTGGCAAAGGCATTGTATCGAAGGGAAAACAGGGAATTGATAGAAACTATAGACAGATATACAGACGGACTGTTATTCACGATGCAGATGCAGGAAATAATAGAAACCATAAGTGCAGCAAAGGCTCCGAAAAAAGACGGAAAGGGAAACAGATACATTGACTTAATGAATGGAAATGTACCGATAAGGGATGCAGTGCAGACTGAATCAAGAAAAATATTTAAGAAAGTATTCTGTTAAAAAACATAAAGAGAAACCCGACAGGGTTTATTTGGCATACAAAAAAGTAGATAATAATCGTATAGAAAAAGAGAAAAGGAAAGTTGCCAACGATTACTTGACACAAACCACACTAATACACAAATTGAATTTTGCCTTATTTTTTGATATAATCATTGTTATAAATGTGAAAAGGAGCTTATTAATGAAAAGTAATGAATCTTCAGAGATGTATTTAGAAACAATTCTTGTTTTAAGTAAACGTCTTCCTGTTGTTCGTTCTGTTGATGTTGCTAATGAACTAGGATTTAAGAAATCAAGTGTCAGCATCGCCATGAAACATCTTCGAGAAAACAACTATATAACTGTAACAGATTCCGGTTTTATATATTTAACTGATGACGGAAAAAGTCTTGCGGAAATGATATATGAACGTCATCAGATTTTAACTGAATGTTTTATAAAACTTGGTGTATCTGAAGATGTTGCTACTGAAGATGCATGTAGAATTGAACATGTTATTAGTCAGGAAACAATTGATGCCATAAAAAAACATATGCATAAATAAAGAAAACGATATATGATTCTTATATTTTAATAAAGACTTTCATATATCGTTTTTCTTTTTTTATTTTGCCGGTGTAATAGTTATATTGTTAACAGATATATTTGTTTTTCTTTTTATAACATCTTCAATCTGTGCTCTTTTCTCATCACTTACTTCTGTGTCTGATAAAATAACATCTGCCTGATTATCATTTATGGTAACTATAATATCGTTAAATCCTTTTGCTTTAAGCAATGTTTCAATATTGTTTTCCATTTCACTGTTTTCAGTAATTTTAACCATTGATTTAACAGCTTTCTTTTTTTCCTTATCGCCTATATCGTTATTGTTAATTACTTCTAACAGTGTTTCTTTGTTTTTAGATCTTGTCTGCTCTCTGTTCAGTTTTGCCTGAACCATATAAGAACTTAATGTGCTTCCATTTGTAAGAACAGCAGCTCCCGGTTCCTCTGTAGTCTCTTCTTCTTTATCCATACTTTCTATGTCTTCATTATTTGTAAGTAAATTATCTTTGGAATAAATTGATTCGTATGTATCATTAGTTACCTTTTTTGATTCATTTTTCTTATCAAGGTTTGCAGAATAATTAAGATATCCTGCCACTGCAATTAACACAGCTAAGAACGTAACAATGAATTGGTTTTTCTTTAAGATTTTTTTCATATTTCCTCCTTTTAATCATTACTAATTATAGATATTTTATGAACGGGTATATTAAATAATGCATTAATCATATTTGTTATCTCATTTATTTTTTCAGCATCCTTTAGTCCCTTTGCCGTAACTGCCACACCTTCAATTTGCGGATATATTTCTTTTATAATGTAAGGATATTCTTCCTGACTTCCATTAAAGATAACTGTTGAAACTTTAGAAGATTTTTTCTCCCCGGATTCTTGACTTTCCTCTTTATCAACCTGTAAAATTTTTTCATTACCTGATTTGAAAGTAATCATTACATTTACATTTGTAACTCCATCTATACTCTCTATAATATTTATTATTTCTTTTTTAGTTTTGTTCTCATAGCTTTCCTTTGATATGCTTTTTTCTGTGTGTTTGACTGTTTTTTCTTTATTATCTACTTTTTCAAAATATGATGAACCAATTAATAATATGCCAGCAAGTGCCAATAAAATTATTTTTTCTTTTCCTATTTTTTTCAGGTTAGTAAGCTTGTCAATTATTTCCTGTTTCATTTCCATACTTTTCACTTAGCCTCTCTTCTATTTTCTTTTCAAAATCATTTAGACGGGTGTCTAACTGATTTTTTGCATCTATATTAATATTTTCTGTAATTATTCTATCCACATTAATATTTTTTTTGGTAATCTTAAAAACCGGAGACAAAACAATCAAAATCAAAAGGATACCTGCAAAAAATTTAATATATTTTATGTATCTTCTTTCTGGAAAAATATTTGTAATAATGGTAATTACCAACATAAATATACAAATATTTTTAATATAACTATATATAAATTCCATTTTACCCCTTTCCTGTACACATACATATTATAGCAATACTTATTATAAATAAGAGACTGCAACCGGTTATGACTTTTGAAAGCATTCGCATTCCTATGGACATGGAATTAAAACTGGCAACAATTCTACAATCTGCAATAGGCTGAACCAAAGCAGCCACTATTTGCATCAAAAAAGAATACAATTGAATTTTCAAAAAAGGCACCGCACATAAAACAACAATCACTATAATAGCCGTTGTTCCAATAGCGTTTTTTATTAAATTAGCAGATCCTAAAAATATGCCTGTTATTGCATCTGTACTATTTCCAACAACCGGCACACTTCCTATTACCTTTCTTATGGTTTGATTTTTTGTGCTATCAATTGATGGCAAAATAAGAGCCTGTATTATATTCAGTCCTGTTACGATTCCCACAAAAGTTTTCATAAGAAAATTCACTATATTTCCAACCACCACTGCTGTTCTTGACAAAAAGTCTTCCTTTGATATGTTGTTCACTATGCTAACTGCAACATATATTTTAATTAGCGGAATTATTATATGTAGGAAAACAAATTGGGCTACTGATATAATTACCAAACAAAGCTGATAAAAACCTGAAGCAGAAACTTGTCCCGTAATTGCCACTGACAAAAAATATGTTGGTACAATTCCATACATAAATTTAAGTAACATCTCAACAAAATCAACAGCAATATTACACAGTTCACTAAAAAGACCAAACATAAACGTAACTGAAACAAGATAACATATAAAAAAACCTGTTTCTGAAACATCGTCCTTTGAAAAAACTTTTGTAAAATTTGTAAAAAAGCACGAGATAATTATTGTTAAGAATAATTGCCAAATAATATTAAACAGATAAGAATTATTTCCAAAAGTCTTATAATATATACTTTTAACTATTTCTCCTAAAATAGTAATGACCTTTCCTTTTATAATATTGTTTATAATTTCCTTAACACTTATATCTCTGTTACCGGACTCTCTAAGAATTCTTTGTGGCTCATCAAATTGAAAATCATCCATACTGATAAACGTTTCTTCATTATATGATTTTTCTTTAATATTTTTATCACTACACTTTGCAACATTGCCAACTGACAAAGTAACAGTGATGCACATTATAATTAAAATAATCTTTTTCATAAATCAATTAACCCTAAGATAACATTTTTCCTATTTTTAATATTAACTCTGAAAAAATAGGTAAACTAATGACCAGAATTGATATTTTTCCAAATATCTGAACCTGATTGGATATGGCAACATATCCACAGTCCTTACATATATCTGAAGTAATTTCGCATATAAAGGTTATACCTGTTATTTTTAACAATATTTTAATGTACTCTTTGCTAACATTGGTCAATTCTGATATCTGGTTAAATATATTTATAATGTAAGTAAGTTTTGTAAGCATCATTATAAATATAATTAAACATCCTGTTATGGATAATAATATTCCATATTCGGGTTTAACATTTTTAAACTGAATTCCTAAAACCACCGTGGCAATACTAATAACTCCTACTGCAATCATCTTTTACCTGTCCTTACAACCTGAATAATTTCTTTATTGTTTCAAAAAGCTCATATATGTATGGGACAATCCACGTTAAGACTAATATAAGACCTGCCAGACTTGTCAAAAAAGCCTGTTCCTCTCTACCGCTGTGTTTTAAAATCTGACCTACAACCGACACAATTATACCTACTGCCGCTATTTTAAAAATCATATTTATTTCCATAATTGTTCCTTTCATCTCATATTAATAAAACAGCAATTAGGATTCCTGAAAAGGTTCCCAGGCATTTGTATAATTTACACTTATTATTCTTTTCTTCCTTTAATTGCAAAATCACTTCCTGTATATCATTAATACATTCATCAATGTTACTTAGTTGTGTTTCCCTATCTGTTACACCAAGATTAGTTCCAAAAGTAAGTATTACGTCCGTTTCCTGCTTATCAAATTTAATTTCTTTTTTCAAATATTTGTTAACTGCCATTTTCCAGCTTTCAAATAATGTTTTTTCTTCCATAAAATAAACTTCGCTTACTTTATGGTAAAAGTTTTCTATTACATTATTATTTATTTTTATAAGTTCCATTGCCTCAAAAACTGATAAATTATCATATTTAATTTTCCCTTTGAGAATTCTTAAACTTTTCTTAAATGCATCTAAGTTATTTATTTTTGCTATATACTCATTTGCCAGAGCAAAACCCATTAAGCTGCACGCTGTTACAACAATAAGCACTCCAATTACTTTTAAACACATAGGTACTCTCCAATATTTAATATACAAATCTTTTTTTCGAACAAATCTACAAAATCTTTTCCAAGCTTTTTTATTACATCCGCCTGATTTTTTCCATGGACTGTGGCGATTATAAAAATTCCTGACGAATTAGCATATTCTAACGCCTCAATATCCTGTGCTGTTCCTATTTCATCTACTGCAATTAATGTTGGTGCCATTGACCTTATTGCCATAAGTATCCCCTTTGATTTGGAACAGTTGCTTATAACATCTGTTCTTTTTCCTAAATCCATTGTTGGCACGCCTTTATAACAACCACTGATTTCATTTCGCTCATCAATGACACATAAACTTGTACCAGCGAAATTTTCACTAATTTTATAAACTAAATCTCTAAGTAATGTTGTCTTGCCAAGTCCCGGTGGTGAAATTATTAATGTATTACACAAGTGATTATTTTTGTATAATTTAGGAAAAATCATTTCACTGCAATTTTTTATATGATGATTTATTCTAAAATTAATAAATCTAATATTTCTAACAATGGGCTTATCATAAATAGTTCCTGCCATATAACCACCAATGCCTACTCTATGTCCGCCTGGAATTGTAATAAACCCTTCAGCCATATTCTGCTCGTATGCGTAGGCAGAATATTCTGTAATCAAATTAAAAGTATCAATAACATCTTTTTCATTACATATAACATCAAGTATAATTTCACCCATACCTGTATTTAAAATCACATTTTTGTTTACTCTGATTCTAATTTCATATATGTTTTTTATTTCATATTTTTCTAAAACTTGTCTTATTTTACAATTAAAATATCTGTATATATTTTCCATTTTTATAATTCTCCTTAAAAAAATATATGAAAGATAAAAAAATATATTCTATTTATTTTTATATGTGTTACAATTAGTGAGATGAAAAAAATAATTAAACAAAAAGGATGGTAACTTATATGAAGAAACTAAAGAAAGCATTAATTGTTTTTCTTGTGCTAGGTCTGTTTTGTAGTCTCGGATATACTTTTTTAGGGACGACAAATCACATGATTAATACAGTTGCAAAAGAAAATGAAACAACAGCTAATCCAAAACCTAACACAGCTACAACTAATTACAAACTGTTGAAAAGCATAAAGTTAGACAAGTTATCTCTTTCCATAACTAAAGGAAAGAAAGCAATTATCAAAGCCAGTTTAAAATACCAACAGGATTCATCTTCACCAAAAGAACCTGTTGTCTGGGTTAGCAAAAACACTTCCATTGTAAGTGTTAATAGCAAAGGCAAGATTACAGCTTTAAAAGCAGGAACTACATATATTGTCTGCAAAGGTGAAACCGGCAAAATAAAAGCAAGATGCAAAATTGAAGTAAGAGATCCTTACAACAAGATTAAGACTTTAAAATTAACATCTACTTCTTTGCGTGTTGGTAAAAATCAAAAAAGATTTTTAGACTTAAAGACAACTTATGATAAAAATAAAAAATACAAAAATGAACCTGTTGTTTGGATAAGCACAAACAACGAAGTTGTAACAGTAAAAAACGGTGTTATTAAAGGTAAAAAAACAGGTACAGCTTATATTAAGGTTCGTTCTAAATACACAAATGAAACTGCAAAATGCCAAGTTACGGTTGTAAAGAAACTTAAATATGTAGCTTATACTTTTGATGACGGTCCTGGTGAATACACAGACAAACTTTTATCAGCATTGAAAAAGTACGAAAGCAAAGCTACTTTCTTCGTATTAGGTAATCGTGCTAATTCATTTAAAAAACAGTTACAAAGAGAATATAATCTTGGCATGGAGATTGGTTCACATACATGGTCACATAAGAACTTAAAGATTTTATCTAAGAAAAATGTTAAGAAAGAAATTTCTTATGCAAGAAATGATATTAAAAATGTAACCGGAGAATATCCAACATTACTTAGACCACCTTATGGAAATTACAACTCCATAGTTAGCAAGAATGCAAAAGCACCTATGATTTATTGGTCTGTTGATACAGAAGATTGGAAACATCGTAATGTTAAATACATAAAAAATTATGTTATAAATCATGCAGGCGATGGCCAAATTATCTTGTTACATGACATTCATCCAACATCTGTTAACGGATTTATCAAAGCCCTACCGGAGCTTAGAAAAAAAGGTTACGAGCTTGTTACCGTTAGTGAACTTTACAAGATTAAAGGAAAGACCATGAAGAATGGTATTATGTATTTTGGACCAAATTATTAAAAGATATTATTTCGAATAAATATTAAAATTTACATTAAATAGAAAATAGAGGTGTAAGTCAATTTGTGAACTTACACCTCTATTTTTTATGACTATTTTCATATAACTGTTTACGAATATCCATTCCAATATAAATCAATTATTATCTCTTGTTCTATGTAATCTGCTAAATCATTACAAATTATCAACCACACTATTATTTTATCAGCCACACCATCATTTATGATATGGCTGATTATTTATTATTCTATAGCTTCTGTAAATCTGTTCTAAAAGAATAACTCTCATTAACTGATGTGGAAATGTCATTTTTGAAAAGCTTAATTTGAAGTCAGCCCGTTTTGATATTGATTCATGTAATCCAAGGGAACCGCCTATTATAAATATAATATGGCTTTTTCCTTCTATTCCTAACTGATTAATTTTCTTTGATAATTCCACTGAATCCAACTGTTTACCAAGGATTTCAAGAGTTATGACAAAAGCCCCTTCCGATATATGCTTGCTAAGTCTTGCTGCTTCTTTTTCTTTTACAATATTGATTTCTGCTTCCGTTGAATTTTCTGTTGTTTTCTCATCAGCAACTTCAATGATATTTAATTTACAATATCTTGATAATCTTTTGCTGTATTCTTTTATTGCATCCACATAAAACTTTTCTTTAATTTTTCCTACTGTTAATAATGTAATTTTCATCTGTATCTCCTTATTTGCAATAGACTTATTGTACTCTATTTGAAAGCAAAAATAAATATCATTTACTTGTTTATAACCATTTAATAGTTTATAATAGTGTTAGTTTATGAATATCAGTTACTTTTTAAGGAGGCACAATATGGAAGATAGCAATTTCAAAAACAACAATACTTCAGATGTGCAGGAAAACAAATTGCCTGAAAGCCTGTACGATTATACAGATAACAAAGTCCATTCCTTTATACGACTATCAGATAAATATAAGGACATTACATCATCAGCCTTAACAATGCTTATTGTTGGTATCGTAGGAATTATTTTTATGATTTTAGTTTTTGCTGATATTATACCACTTCCAATCAACGCATCTACGGCATGGTTGTTTGATTCTGTAATGGGTGGAATTTTCATTATATTTATTATTGCAGGCATTGTTTCTTTTATGCATGCAAAGCAGGTAAAAATCGATGCTGAAGCCGAAGATAAGTTAATTGAAGAAATTTTAGCTTGGGCAAAAGACAATATTTCAAAAGAACTTTTAGATGAAGGTTTAGATTTAAGGGAACCTGAAGAAATATTATATTTTAGTCGTGCTGACAAAATTAAAGATTTATTAATGCATCAGTTTGAAAACGCTGACGAAGCTTTAATTTATGAATACACTGAACAAATTTATCAAAATATTTATGAATAGTGTTTTGAAATTTTTTAGTGGCTTTTCCAATAATTGGAGCAAATATGCATATCCCTAGTGGAATGCTTTTAATGTAACAGAATTTTTTGATAAACATAATGAAAGAGATTGTCTATTTTTAGTAATAGACAATCTCTTTTTTCGTCTTTTCTTTTATTTACATAATTGCTTCTATGCCACCCTCATCCATTAATTCCTGATTATACAAAATCTCATCGCAGTTTCCTTTTGCAAAGAAATTACCATCTTTAATAACAACGGCTTCTCTGCAAACCTCTTTTGCAAAGGCTAAGTCATGAGTGGCTATAAGCATTGTATGTGGTAGGGAATTTAAGACATTAATGAGATTACGCCTTGCCTTAGGATCTAAAAAAGCTGTTGGCTCATCTAATAACATAACACTTGGTTTCATTGCCAAAACAGTAGCTAAGGCTGCCATTCTTTTCTCGCCACCTGATAATTTAAGGGCTGTTTTGTCCTTCAAGTGTTCAATATTCAATAATTTTAATCTGTCTTCTACTCTATATTTTACAGACTCTTCATCTAAACCTGCATTTCTAGGGCCAAAAGCAATATCATCATATATAGTAGCCATAAATAACTGATCATCAGGATTTTGAAAAAGCATCCCCACCTGCTGTCTTACTTTAACAATGTTTTTTGAGTTCACAACTAAATCACCTATTTTAATTTCTCCTGTACTATCTAATATTCCTTCAATGGCTAACATTAATGTAGACTTACCGGCACCGTTAGCTCCTATTAGTGCAAGTTTTTCCCCGGACTTAACATTCAGGGATAAATTATTTATTGCCTTTGTTCCGTCAGGATATTCAACTGTAACATTATTAATTGTAAGCATATTTCTTCCTCTTGTTTTCAAATATAATAGCAAACTCTTAAATACTTAAATTTAAATACTAAAAATTCAACACTCAAAATTCAATACTATAATGCAAAAGCATTTTCTCTATAATATAACAAAAATCACACTGGACACAGTACATACCAAAAAGAATACTATATCTTTCAATGCAATCTTTTCTTTCTGATATGCAACCTGTTTGGTTCCATAACCTCTGCATTTCATGGCGTTATATATTCTTTCTGCCTTGTTAATGCTTTTTAAAAACAGATTTCCAACAAAGGGGCCCATGTGCTTAATATGTGGCCACTTGTATGCCGGATTCTTTAACCTATAGGATACAAGCATTGTTGAAACTTCTTCAGCCAAAACCCCAATATATCTATATATCATTTCCATTAAATTAACGATTAATGGTGGTATATGTAATCTTATTAACTGCTTTGTCAAATCAGAAAACCGCGTTGTAGCAATTAGTATTAATAAAGCCCAAACCGAAAACATAGTTCTAATAATCAAAACAACAAAAGAAATCAAACCATAAGTAATAGCAATTCTTCCAATAAAAAATGCTGTTTCCCTGTTTATAATTAGATTACTTATACCTGCAAAAAGTACAAAAGGCAAAGCAATCATTGTTCTTTTTATAATAATTTTTAAAGGTAATTCTGCTAAGGCTGTAGTGATTATCAAATAAAACAAAAAATATGAAAATCTAAGTAAATCATAACGTCTGACACTAAGTATACAAACAATATAGACAACTGTAACTATCATCTTTATTAATGGATGTATATTATGTATTATAGTATTTTTTATACTTAACTGTTCTAACGAATAAATTTCATTTACTTTACTTCTTATACCACTCATTAAATTTATAGGTTACCCCTTCCGTAACAGCTATCTCCTATTACTTATTTTTCTTCTTAACGTAAGTTATTACTCCACCTGCTCCTAGCGCAAGGCAAAAAGTTATACCCGCTCCTATAATACCTGAAGCCGATGTTCCATTTCCTTTTTGCGACTTAAAATCATAATCAGGCAGTATTGACAATTTTTCCTGAATCTGATTCATTACACTATGAGTTTTATCACTATTTTTAAGCTCTGAAGTACCTGCTGTTTTTTCCATTGACCACTCCAATCCATCAGGATTAGAAGAAGCATAAAGAGATAAAACACCACCTGTTATAACAGCAACAATACCAATAATCACTGTAACTTTTTTTAAAGATACTTTTTTGTCTATTTTTTGTTTAAATAAAGCCGAATTAATTATTTCAGACCTCATTTTCCAAACAAATAAAACAACTGCAGCTGTTACAATTCCTTCACCTACTCCAATTGCCAGATGAATTGGTAACATTAACGCCACGAATGTTTTAAATGGAAACTCTGTTATACCTGATAAAAGTGTTTCCATTACAACACCAAAAGCACCTATTTGAAGTGCAACCACAGGTCCTAAAAATGCCGATACTGAAAGTTTTGTTTTGGATATGTTATTTTTCAAAAACATTCTTATAATTGGAAATACTATTAAACATGGAATGACACCCATATTAAAAATATTAGCTCCTAGCGCAAGCAAACCTCCATCAGCAAAAATAAGGCATTGTATAACTAAAACTGATGCAATAGTTAATAAAGCAGGAAATTCTCCAAGTAACATTGCCAGTAAAATTCCACCGCCTATATGACCACTTGAACCGGTCCCCGGTATGGTAAAATTAATCATCTGGGCTGCAAAAACAAACGCGCCTGACACAGCCATAACCGGTAGTTTTTTTTCAGACAAATCGCTGTCTGTTATTTTCTTTATACCATACGCTGTTGCCCCTGCTGTTACAGCCCACATTGCTACGCCAACTTCAGGTGACAACAAACCATCTGCCATATGCATCTATTAAATCTCCTTTAATATTTCTTTTTTTATTTCTTTTAATGAAAGATTTTTCTCTTTTGCAATTCTAGCCAAATCTTCATATTCTAATTTTTCTTTTGATATTCCATAGCCGTAAGATTCCTTTAATGAAATGTCACCTAATGAACTTTCAATTGTTTTAACATTTCTTGTAAGTCCGTAACGTTTACAAATATACTCTCTAACGCCTAATGTTGTTGTGTATTTAAAAATTAATTTAAGGAACTTTTCCTTGTCTATATTTTTACACATACATGTAATCATTGTTCCCGGGCGATTTTTTTTCATATTAATATTTGTAGTGTACACATCTAAGGCACCATTATTCATTAAGATTTCTGTAGCAAAACCTATTTCTTCAGCAGTCATGTCATCTATATTACATACCAACTCCAGAACATCATCCATTTTCTGCTCTTCTTCTCCTAAGAAAGCTCTAATGCAATTTGCCACTGGAAAATCTTTATTTCCCATACCGTAGCCTATTTTCTGAGTTTTCATTATAGGCATTGCATCAAAATCATCTGCAAAATATTTAAGTAAAGCTGCCCCTGTTGGTGTACACAACTCACCCTTTATGTTACCTGAATATGAAGGAACCTCTCTTAAAATATACGCTGTAGCAGGTGCGGGCACAGGTAAAATTCCATGAGCACATCTAACATTACCACTGCCTACATGAACAGGTGATGCCATTATTCTGTCAGGATTGATTTTGTCAATCAACATACACACACCAACTACATCGGCAATGGCATCCATTGTACCTACTTCATGGAAATGTATCTCTTTGATACTTTTATTATGAGCTTTAGCTTCTGCTTCGCCAATTAAACCATATACATTAACTGCATCTTTTTTCACTTTAGCAGGAATGTCTAACCCATTAATAATCTCTTCAATATGAGAAAGACTACTATGTGAGTGGTGTCCATGACTATGGTCGTGGTCATGTTCATTGTCATGGGTATGCTCGTGCTCATGTTCATGTAAATCATTGTTTTCCTGTACGTTAACATCTTCACTTACTTCTTCTTCACCATTAACCATTACTCGCATGTGAGTACCAACAATTCCACATTTTGTGCTTTCTTCTTTTATTAATTTAATGTTAGGTATATTCAAATTATTAAATTCATTTACAAATTCATCTGGTTGGTCAAGTAACTCAACTAAAGTCGCCATAAGCATATCGCCGGCTGCTCCCATATTACATTCCAAATATAATGTTTTCATTTTCATCATCCTTATAAATTATTTTGTTATATGGTTAATCAGACTTGCCATATAGCCTGCTCCAAAACCATTATCAATATTAACAACACTTACACCACTTGCGCATGAATTAAGCATTGAAAGAAGTGGGGTTATACCACCAAAAGCTGCCCCGTAACCTACACTTGTAGGTACGGCAATAACCGGACAATCTGCCAAACCGCCTATAACACTGGCAAGTGCCCCTTCCATACCTGCAATGGCAATTATAACCTTCGCTTCCATTATTTTATCCACATTATCAAGCAAACGATGCAAACCTGCCACACCTACATCATATAATCTTTCAACATGATTTCCTAAAAATTCTGCCGTGAGAGCCGCCTCTTCTGCCACAGGCATATCACTTGTGCCACCTGTTGCAACAACAATTTTGCCTAGGCCATCCTTTTCTACCAAATTTCCAACAATACCAACTTTTGATGTTTCATCATAAAAATATGTAACTTCCAAAGCTTCTAAATACTTCTCTACGTAATCTGACGCTTCCTTACTCATTCTAGTAATAAGAATATTGCTTTGATTATTTTTTATGAAGCTTTCTGAAATCTTTGCTATTTGGTCAGGTGTCTTACCGGTGCCATAAATCACTTCCCCAACTCCCTGTCGAAGTTTTCTGTGAAAATCAGGCTTGGCAAAACCTAAGTCCTCAAAAGGCTCTTTCTTTAATTCTAATAATGCATCATCTACAGAAACCTTTTTTTCAGCAACTAACTGTAATAATTCCTTTGTATCCATACTAACTCTCTTTTTATATTTCATTTAAAATTTCGTTCATGCTACCTGTTCTATAGCCCTGTAAATCAAGGGTTACATATGAAAAGCCGATTTTTTTAAGCAATGTAGCTACTTCTTCCCTGTCATTTACAATAAAATCATTTATTTGTTCAGGAAGAATTTCAATACGGGCAATATTTCCATGGACTCTTACTCTTGATTGTACATAACCTTTACTAATTATAACATCTTCAGCCTTATCAATCATCATAAGTTTTTCTTCTGTAATCTTTTCGCCGTATGCAAATCTTGATGCTAAGCACGCCTTACTTGGCTTATCCCAAGTCTTTAAACCTAAAATTTTAGACAATTCTCTAATTTCTGATTTATATAAATTTGCCTTTTGAAGTGGGCTTTCTACTTTAAGCTCCTCTATAGCTTTTAAGCCCGGTCGGTAATCGCCGTTATCACTCATATTTGAGCCTTCTACCACATAGGCAATATTATTTTCTTTTGCAAGTTTCTTTATTTCAGAAAAAATTACTTTCTTACAAATATAACATCTGTCAGGTGGATTGTCGGCAAAGCCTTCAATATCCAAAGGATTATAACCGCATATTATGTGCTTAATGCCTTCACTCTTACAGAAATCTCTTGCGTCATTAGTTTCTTTTTCAGGAAAAGCCACCGCATTTAATGTTATGGCTATTGCCTTATCTCCTAATACATCATGAGCAACTTTCAGAAGAAATGTAGAATCTACTCCACTTGAAAATGCTACTGCCACGCTTCCTAATGATTTTAAATATTCTTTTAAATTATTGTATTTAACCTCTAAATCCTTATCCATATTAATCAGTTCCTTCCAATAGACATATTTTTTATTAAACTATTTTATATTTTAAAATATATATAAATCTGTTGCAAATGCCTATATTATATACAATTTTATGCCTAAAAAGCATGAATTAGCTGTAACAATTTCCTATTACGTAAAAAGAAGAAAAGTCATTATTAACAACTTTTCTTCTTTTTATATTTTTATTTTAAAGTAGGAAGATTGGATATATACTGCTTAAATACATTCCAATTTCCTTTTTTTATTTCTGATACATTAATATTATTTTCATTTATAACATTACCTTCTAAAAGAAATACATCCATTCCTATTTGAGAAGCACACATGTCTTCTGTAACATCGTTTCCAACCATTAAACAATCTTCAGCATCCTTATCAAGAACCTTTAATATATGTTTATAATATTCAATGTTAGGTTTTGCAAAACATGAATTCTCATAAGTAGTTATTAATGAAAAATCATCCTGACATAATCCTGTCCATGACAAACGTTCTAAAATTGCCACTTCCGGAAATATAGGGTTTGTTGCAACAACTAATGTATAACCTTTTTCTTTTAAAATTTCTATACATTCATTTACTGTTTCAAGAGGGCTTGTAACATATCTTGCTATGGAAAAATCTTCTTTATAAAACTTCGTAATTTCTTTTTGAATCTTACGTTTTTCTTTGGAATCCATTTTTCCACCGCCACCTGTCATGAAGTTAGCAAAAGCTTTCCAAAAGTACTCTTCATTTGTAATAATACCGTCGTTTGCAACCATTGCTTTCACGCCAACCCAAAGCCCGGCAACAATTTTCTTTGAATCAAAATTGGATGATTCCAGTCTACTACTTAAAAGTTTTATGTACATGTCGGTAAATTCTTTCATGTCCATTGGAAGTAATGTTCCATCTAAATCAAATAATACTGTGTTCATTAATATCTAATCCTATTCGTCCCAGTTGTGGTAAACCTGCTGAACATCTTCATCTTCATCTAATCTGTCAATAATAATGTTCATTTTCTTAATAGCTTCTTCGTCTGTTAATGTAACATAATTCTGAGGAATCATTGTTACTTCAGCATTTGCCATCTTAATTCCTTCTTTTTCTAAAGCTTCGCGAACTTCACTGAAAGCATCAGGATTAGTTAAGATTTCATAACTATCTCCTTCATCTGAAAAATCTTCAGCTCCTACATCTAATGCCACCATCATAAGTTCATCAGGATCCATATCACATTCTTCCTTATCAATGATAATCTGTCCTTTCTCGTCAAACATATATGATACACAACCCTGTGTTCCTACATTACCGCCACCTTTTGTGAAACAGTTTCTAACATTTGCTGCTGTTCTGTTTTTATTATCTGTTAAGGCATCAACAATAATAGCTGTACCGTTTGGTCCATATCCTTCATATCTTGCTGTTTCATAATTAACAGCCGCTGCGTTACCTGCAGCTTTCTTAATACCTCTGTCAATTGTATCGTTTGGCATGTTGTTAGCTTTTGCCTTTGCAATAACATCACGTAACTTACTGTTATTGTCCGGATCAGCTCCGCCTTCCTTAACTGCTACAGCAATTTCCTTACCGATAATTGTAAAAAGTTTTCCCTTTGCTGCATCATTTTTTTCTTTCTTATGTTTAATATTCGCAAATTTTGAATGTCCTGACATAAAATTCCACTCCTTTGTATTTCTTATTTTACACGCACTCTAAAGTGTAACATTTTATATTTTAATAGTCAACTTGCACATCTATGTATCTAATTCCAGACTAATGCACAATGCCTTATTAATCGTCCCCATCATTTCTTCATCCAAATGACAGACTTTATCTTTTAATCTTTGTTTATCTATAGTCCTTAACTGTTCAAGTAAAATAACCGAATCCTTAATTATATCGCATTTATTTTTGTCTATTCTAATATGAGTTGGCAGTTTTGCCTTTGACATTTTAGATGTAATTGCTGCGACAATAACTGTTGGACTATGTCTGTTTCCTGTATCATTCTGTATAATCAAAACCGGTCTTATACCACCTTGTTCAGAGCCAATAACCGGTCTTAAGTCAGCATAAAAAATATCGCCTCTTTTTATTATCATTTCCACACTCCAAATCTATTATAATAACTATAGTATTCCACTTTTTGGAATGTGTATTCAATTTTATAAATTAAAATTCAAGATTATAATCATCTTCAAAATAATCTTTTGTGCCAACTATTTTTCCATCTTTTAAATAAACTCTTGGCACTCTTTTTCCTAAATCACAAATAAATTCGTAATTAAAAGTACCTGCTTCTTCGGCTAATTTATCAATTAATATTGTTTCGTCCCCATCAGTACCTACTAATGTAACTTTATCGCCAACTTTTACATCCATACCTGTAACATCAACCATAAACTGATCCATGCATACCCTTCCAATGATGTTAGCTTTCTTACCATTAATTAAAACATAGCCTTTGTTGCTTAAGTTTCTTGGATAGCCGTCACCATAACCTACAGGAATTGTTGCAACAGTCATCGGCTTATCAGACACAAAAGTATGACCGTAACTTACACCTCTGCCTGCCGGAATTTCTTTTACATATATTACATGTGAATATATACTCATTGCAGGTTCTAGTTTCATTGCCTCATGGTCCATTTCATCTGATGGATAAAGACCATACATTGAAATTCCTGCTCTTGAAAGGCTTAATGATGTTTCAGGCATTTCCATAATGGCTGCACTGTTAGCGCACTGGTGAACCGGTATTTTTACACCATTTGACTCTACTTTTTCCACAAAATCATTAAATTCCTTAAACTGATTGTAAGCTACACTTTTGTCAACATAATCAGCCTTTGCAAAATGAGTAAAAATCGACTCGATTTTTACATTTGGCAGTGCGTCAATGGCTACAATTTCCTTCACAGCTTCATCACTTGGTATATAGCCGATTCTGCTCATACCTGTATCTACTGCTATATCAATATTTACATGTTTATCTAAGCTAATTGCTATATCAGACAATTTCTTAGCATCTTCTATTGAGAAAACTGCCGGTATCATACCTTCCTTAACAACAGTTTCGTAAGTACATTCAGGTGTGTAACCAAGAATAAATATTGGTTTTGTTATTCCATGTCTTCGTAAATTATGTCCTTCGTAAGCTGTAGCAACTGCATAACCATAACAAATATCATCTAATGCTTTTGCAATTGGAACCGCTCCATGTCCATAACCGTCTGTTTTTATTACTGCAACAATTCCTGTTTCCTTTTTCATTTTACATTTCATTAATTCAACATTTCTGTGAATTTTGTCTAAATCAACTGTTGCATAAACTCTAAAATATTTTTTATCCATATCTACTGTTTCCACTTTTTCCACAACCTTTCATTGTCTTCTAATCTTAATTCTAAAAATCGCCGTTGTAAGCTTTTGTAATATTATTACAAATATCTCCTGCCATCATGGATTCCTTACTTGATTCCATGGCTGCCAAATCACCTGCTACTCCATGCAAAAACGTAGCCAGTGCCGGAACTTTTTCAAAATCTGTTTTTGTACCAAGCAAAGCTACCATAATACCTGTTAGAACATCTCCACTTCCTGCTGTGGCCATACCACTATTGCCTGTTAAATTAATATAAGTCCCTTTCTTATTAGCCATAACAGTTCTTGCATCTTTTAAAACAACTGTGGCGCCATATTTATAATTGACTTTTCTTGTATATTTAATTAAATCCTGTGCAATTTCTTTAGCCGGTACTGCAAGGAATCTGCTCATTTCTCCAAGATGAGGTGTTAAAATAACTTTATCATGAAGTTTTTCTTTTATTTCGTTATGTCTTGATATTGTATTAATACCATCAGCATCAATAACTGTAGGTATTTTTGATTCTAACACTTCATTAACAATTTCTGTTTGAACTTCACCGGTTCCCATTCCGGGACCTACTGCTATTACATCGCACCACTTAATTGCTGCCTGTAATGACTTAATATCAAATTTATCAATTGTATAAGTATTAATCATTGCTTCCGGTAAAAGCTTCCCTAAAATATTTCTGTTATTTTCGTGTGTAAATATGCGAACCATACCTGCACCTGTTTTAAAAGCAGCCAAAGCGGACAGTGCCGCGGCACCTGAAATTTCTTTGCTGCCTGCAATAATTAAAACCTTACCGTAATTACCCTTATAAGAATAATTAATTCTTCTTGGCAGATATTTTAAATCTTCTCTTGTAGCATATTTTATAAAATCACTGTTTTCCCATGATTCATATCCAATATCGCTTACAATGACTTTCCCACAATAATCTGCTCCCGGATACAATACCGTACCAACTTTATGAAAGCCGAAAGTCACAGTATAGTCCGCCTTAATCGCAACTCCAAGAACTTCTCCTGTACTTCCGTCAATGCCTGATGGAATGTCCACTGCATAAACCTTTGCCCTTTGATTATTTATATATTCAATGGCATCCTTATACTTACCTTCTACTTTTCTGGATAAACCAACGCCAAAAATTGCATCAACAAAAATATCGCAATCAGCAAAATCTTCAACAATACTTATGCCAAGATTTTCATTTATTCTAAGCTGTGTTTTAAAATCCTCTGTTGCCTTATTAATGTCACCAATAACGCATGTACATGTATTGTAGCCTTTCAAATGAAGCATTCTACATATAGCAAGACCATCTGCTCCGTTATTTCCTACACCGGCTATAACCTGAACAGTTTTTGTTACCGGCTCATTTTCCATAATTAAAGAAGTAACACTTAAAGCCGCTCTTTCCATTAAAACAATTCCCGGAATCCCGATTCTTTCAATTGTTTCAGTATCAACTTTTTTCATTTCACTGCTTGTAAGAATATTTTTCATAGGCCACTCCTATCTATAAACTCTCCTGTTTATTCTTTTCTGATATTCTATATGTAAGCTTCATTAAACTTTCAGACAAATGAACATTTTCAACTAAAATGTCCCCGCCAAAGCCTAAATCTGTATGAGCAAAGTTCCAAAAAGCCTTTACTCCACATTCTACTAATTTTTCAGCAACTTCCTTAGCCGGTCCTTTTGGTAATGTTAACGCAACAATTTCAACATTATTTTCCTTAACATAATCATAAAGTGTAGAAATATCTAAAATTTCCGCATTCTGTGTTTTCTTACCAATTAAATCAGGATTTTTGTCAAACAATGCTGTTATTTCAAAGCCTCTGTTTCTGAAGTTGCCATAATTAGCAATAGCCTGACCTAAATTTCCTGCTCCTACAATAACCATTTTGTGGGGTACATTAAGACCAAGTAACTTTCCTATTTCGTCATAAAGATATTGTACATTATACCCATATCCCTGCTGACCGAAACCACCAAAATTATTTAAGTCCTGTCTAATCTGAGATGCTGTAACATTCATCATCTGACTTAGCTCTTTTGACGAGATTCTTTCGATGTTTTGAGCTTTTAACTCATCTAAATATCTATAATAACGTGGTAGTCTTGAAACTACCGCTTTTGAGATTTTATTCATCACATTCTCCTACCTTATATATATATGGTTAATTATAAGGATATAGCAAAAGATTGTCAAATATTTGTCATTCTATATTTTGTTTTAAATTTCAGCATTTTATGATAAACTAGTTAATTAGTGAAATTCAATTAAACAGGAGGATTCTCATGATATTATCATGTAATCATATAAGCAAATCATACGGTGTTGAAACAATTTTAAATGACTGCTCTTTTTTCATAAATGATAATGAAAAAGCAGCCATTGTTGGAAATAACGGTGCCGGCAAATCTACCATTATGAAGATTATAATGGGGGAACTTTCACCTGATGAGGGAAACGTAATTATTGGCAAGGATAAAACTATCGGTTACCTTGCCCAGTATCAGGATTTAGGTTCAGACACTACTATTTACGAAGAAGTAAAATCTGTTAAACAGAACTTAATTGACATGGAACAAAAACTTTTGGAATACGAGAAAGAAATGGCAAAGGTTTCAGGTGATGAACTTTCTAAATTAATAGAAACTTACACTAACCTGGAACATCGTTTTCAGTTATTAAATGGCTATTCATACAAAAGTGAAATTGAGGGTGTAATAAAAGGTCTTGGATTTACGGAAGATGATTTTAATAAGTCTGTTGGTAATCTTTCAGGTGGTCAGAAAACTCGTGTTGCCCTTTGCAAACTTTTGTTAGAAAAACCTGATATTATTATGTTGGACGAGCCTACTAACCACCTTGATTTAAATTCAATTAAATGGTTGGAAACATATTTGCTTAACTATAACGGGGCTGTTTTAATAATCGCCCATGACCGCTACTTTTTAGACAAGATAGTTTCTAAAGTTATAGAAATTGAAAACCATAAAGCACATGTATACAGTGGTAACTATTCTGACTTTGCTGTAAAAAAACAGGAATTAAGAGTTGCTACAATGAATGCCTATTTAAAACAGCAAAGTGAAATCAAACATCAGGAAGAAGTTATTGCCAAACTTCGCTCTTACAAACAGGAAAAATTTTATAAGCGTGCAGAAAGCCGTGAAAAGCAATTAGAAAAAATAGATCTAATTGAAAAGCCTGAAGAGTTAAAAAATAACATGACCATTAAATTGGAGCCTGACATTGTCAGTGGAAACGATGTTTTGTCTGTTGAGAACCTTGAAAAATCTTATAATACTCTTCTTTTTAAGAATATAAGTTTTGAAATAAAACGTGGTGAACATGTAGCAATTATTGGTGATAACGGCACAGGAAAAACCACTATATTAAAAATAATAAACGGCTTAGTTGATGCAGACTCAGGTATGATTAAGTTGGGCACAAATGTACATATTGGATATTATGACCAGGAACAACACAATCTTACAGATGAAAATACTTTATTTGAAGAAATAGCAAATTCATATCCAAATATGACTAATACAAAAATCCGAAACACTCTGGCTGCTTTTATGTTTACAGGGGAAGATGTTTTCAAGCGTGTATCAGATTTAAGTGGTGGTGAAAAAGGACGCCTTTCCCTTGCCAAATTAATGTTATCGGAAGCTAATCTTATTATTTTGGACGAACCCACAAACCATTTGGATATGGCTTCAAAAGAAATTTTGGAAAATGCAATAAATAATTATACAGGAACAGTTTTGTATGTATCGCACGACAGATATTTTATAAACCAGACTGCCAGTCGTATACTTGAATTAACAAACACAAAACTTATTAATTACCTTGGTAACTATGATTATTATGAGGAGAAAAAGGAAGAACTTACTGCTACTTTTGCTCCTAAGGAAGAAAAAGCAAATGCTGAGAAAACTACTTCCAGCAACAAACAGGATTATTTAGAAAGGAAGGCGGAAGCCGCAAGGATTAGAAAATTGAAAAATGATATCTCAAAAGTAGAAGAAAAAATCAAAAAATACGAAGACCGCTTAAATGAACTTGATGAAATGGTTGCTGATCCAAGTGTTTCAACCAATTCAGCCAAGTTAAATGAAATCGGCAAAGAGCAAAATGAAATCAGTGATAAACTAGATAAGCTTATGGAGGAATGGGAAATTCTTTCTGATCAGTTATAAGAATCACTAAAGATTTTTCTATTACAAAAACGGGACAAGATTTTCTACTGTTAAGTAGTAATTTGTCCCCTTTCTGTTTTATGTTTGTTTTTTATTTTTTTACTTTTCTTTGCTATAAATCTTAGCAAAATTTAATCTTAATGCATTTGATACAACGCAGAAGCTACTTAAACTCATTGCCGCTGCCCCAAACATGGGATTTAATGTAATTCCAAATGGTATAAACAAACCTATGGCTAAAGGTATGCCTATAACATTGTATATAAATGCCCAGAATAAGTTTTCGTGAATGTTTCTAAGTGCTGCTTTACTTAGCTTTATGGCAGCCGGTACATCCATTAAACTGCTTTTCATTAATACAATATCAGCTGCATCTATTGCTACATCTGTTCCTGCTCCTATGGCAATTCCAATGTCAGCTCTGGTTAGTGCAGGTGCATCATTAATGCCATCACCTACCATAGCAACCTTTCCACCTGATTTAAGCTGTTTGATAACTTCTTCCTTACCATCCGGTAAAACGCCTGCAATTACATCATCAGTTCCAACCTGCTTACTAATTGCATTGGCTGTTCTTTCATTATCACCTGTTACCATTACAACTTTTATGTCCATGTTTTGTAATTCTTTAATTGCCTGAGCGCTATCTTCTTTTATAATATCAGCAACTGCAATAATACCCATTAATTTATTATTCTTTGCAAACAATAATGGTGTTTTACCCTGACTTGCATACTCTTGGGATATTTCTTTGGCTTTTTCATTTAAACCAATAGTTTCATCCATATATTTAATACTACCGCCTAATAACTTTTCACCATTTAATGTGCCTGTTAAGCCATTACCCGTTAAAGCCAGAAAATCAGTTATTTCTTCTGAAATTATACCGTCACCTTCTGCTCTTTCCACAACAGCTTTTGCCAAAGGATGCTCACTGTTTATTTCAAGACTGTATGCCATTTGAAGTAATTCATTATCAGTAATCCCTTCCATTGGATAAATGTCTGTAACCTTTGGAGTTCCTGCAGTAATTGTGCCGGTTTTATCTAATGCTATAACATTGATTTTTCCTGTTTCTTCTAATGCTACTGCGTTTTTAAATAAAATCCCGTTTTTTGCACCCTTACCGTTTCCAACCATAATGGCAACAGGTGTGGCAAGTCCCAATGCACATGGGCAGCTTATAACTAAAACTGAAATTCCTCTAGCCAGAGCGAAACCTATTTCTTTTCCAAGTATTAGCCAGCCAATCATTGTAACAATTGCAATTAAAATAACTGCCGGTACGAATATACCTGAAATTTTATCAGCTACTTTTGCAATTGGTGCCTTTGTTGCCGCAGCATCGCTTACCATTTGAATAATTTGAGATAAAGTTGTATCTTCACCAACCTTGGTTGCTTTGCATTTTAACAAACCTGACTGATTTATTGTTGCCCCATAAACCATACTGTTTTCTTCTTTGTCAACAGGAATACTTTCTCCTGTTAAGGCAGATTCATTTACTGCACTATGACCTTCTATTACAACTCCATCAACGGGTATGTTTTCTCCCGGTCTTACAACAAATACATCGTCCTTTAAAACTTCTGATGCATTAACATTTATTTCCTTACCGTCACGTATAACATTTGCTGTTTTAGGAACAAGTTTCATTAAGCTTTTTAATGCATCCGTAGTCTTACCTTTAGAGTGAGATTCAAGCATTTTTCCAACTGTAATTAATGTTAAAATCATTGCTGCCGATTCGAAATACAATTCCATCATATATTTTATAACCAACGCCTCATCGCCTTTAACCTGTGCAGATGTCATTAAAAATAATGATACTATACTATAACCAAAAGCTGCCGATGAACCTAACGCCACAAGGGTGTCCATATTAGGTGCTAACTGAAACAGGCTTTTGTAACCTGAAATAAAAAACTGTTGATTAATAACCATAATAATTATTGTAAGTAACATCTGAGTTAAGCCTATTGCAACATGGTTGTTGTCATAGAACGAAGGCAGTGGCCAATTCCACATCATGTGACCCATTGAAAAATACATTAAAATAATTAAAAAGAATAAAGACCATATTAATCTTTTCTTTAAAACAGGTGTATCCTTGTCTTCAAGAGAATCATCGATTTCTTCTACAGCTTTTTCACTTTTGTCTTTCTTTTTAACTGATGCTCCATAGCCTGCCTTTTTTATAGCTTTAATTATTTCCTTGTCACTAACATCACCTTCAACCCCTAAGGAGTTTGTTAGCAGACTAACAGAACAGGACGTCACTCCCTCTACTTTTGATACAGCCTTTTCTACCCTGGCACTGCAGGCTGCGCAGTGCATTCCTGTAACATTATATTGTTTCATTATATTTACCTGATATGCCTGCCCTATTTTGAGCACAACATACCTTTTCCTTTCATTTTTCACCTTTATATTATACCCCCTAGGGGTATTTGTCAAGTTTATATTTGACACTCTCATTTTCCTTTTATATACTATTTATAATTATGTAAAATTTTATACGTTTTTAGTATAACTTTGTAAAGGTAGGTATTGTATATGTCAGATAATTGTTGTAGCTGTCACACTAAACACAGAAGTGATGATGAACGAAAAAAATTAATTAACAGATTAAGTCGTATTGAGGGACAAATCAGAGGCATAAAAGGTATGGTTGAAAATGACACTTATTGTGTTGACATTCTTGTACAGTCCTCTGCTGTATCTGCAGCTTTAACGGCTTTCAATAAAGAACTTTTAAATAATCATATTAGAACATGTATTGTTGACGACATTAGAAATGGTGAAGATGAAAAGGTTGAAGAACTACTTGCCCTTCTCCAGAAAATCATTAAATAATTTAACTACATTTTATGTCACTTGGCATTCTAAAATTATTTTAAGTAATGGTGATTTAGTAAGAAATTCTAAAAAAGTTTCATTTAAAGCAAAAATAAGACAGCGGGCGTTGCTGTCTTATTTTTTGTGTAGTTTTTGTATGGAATTTTTTAAATTTTGCAAAATTCATTTCATATTTTCCATTATATTTCAAAGGACCTTCTAGGGGATTTCTTCTATTTACTACTTTATCAAAGGAATAATTCATAATGCCTCCAAATATTTTTTTGCTTACATTAAGCTAGTCTTTTTATCCAGAAATAACAAATACTTTAATTCATAAGCTAAATATGCCTCTAAAGCATGATAATTTTATCTTTTAATCCTGTTAAATTAATGTCTTTTATTGTATTTTAAGTGATTTTATCTTATACTATATATATTGATTTTAACGGATAAGGAGACAGTATTATGGATAACAAAAAAGTAGTTGTTGCCCTTGGAAGAAACGCATTTAGCGAGTCATTTCCAAAGCAGCAGGAAAGAGTTAAAGCCGCTGCAAAAGCTATTGCAGATTTAGTTGAAGAAAAATATGAAGTGATCATCACTCATAGTAACGGGCCACAGGTAGGAATGATTCAGACAGCCATGACTGAATATTCAAGACTTGACGAAAACAGAACTGTTGCACCAATGTCAATTTGTGGTGCTATGAGTCAGGGATATATTGGTTTTGATTTACAGAATGCCATTCGCACAGAATTATTATCACGTGGCATTTACAAACCTGTAAGTACAATTATTACACAGGTTAGAGTTGATCCTTTTGACAAGGCATTTAACGCACCTTCAAAAGTTATTGGTCGTTTAATGACTAAGGAAGAAGCTGATAACGAAAAGAAAAAAGGAAACTACGTTGAATATGAAGAAGGCGAAGACGGCTACAGAAGAATTATTGCAAGTCCAAAGCCAATTGATATTTACGAAATTGATGCCATTAAGGCTTTAGTTGATGCTCACCAGTTAGTTATAGCAGCAGGTGGCGGCGGTATCCCTGTTTTACAGCAGCGTACAGGTTTAAAGGGTGCCAGCGGTATCATTGAAAAAGATTACACAGCAGCAAAACTTGCAGACATGTTAGACGCTTCTACTCTTATGATTCTTACATCAAGCGACTATCTTACAATTGAAAAAGACGGTCACACAGAAGAATTAAAAGAACTTACTGCTTCTGATGCAGAGAAATTAATTGAAGAAGGCTATTTTGATCCTGTAACTTCACTTCCTAAGATTGATGCGTCATTATCATTTGTTCAGGCCGGTAAAGGCCGTGAAGCAATTATCACAAATCTTTCAAAAGCTAAAGAAGGAATTCGTGGAAAAATTGGTACAATAATCAAATAAATTCATAGAACAAAAAATACTCTCATTACTATTTTGTAACGAGAGTATTTTTTGTTCTATACAAGCTTAAAAGTGGTCATTCACAAATTAAAAAGAAAGTGCTCTAACGCGGTTGGTTCATTAAGGCAGCGTAGCTGGCTTGATAGAACCACTACCAGCGTTTGGCAGCGGGAGCGTGCTTTCGTTAATTTGTGAATGACCACTTTTATTTACTAGAAGGCCCTAAAAAACACTTTATTATTTTATACTTCTGTCATGTTGTACAAATCGTAATATATGCCTTTTTTATTTATTAGTTCATTATGAGTTCCCTGCTCTTCTATACCATTTTCGGTTAGAACAAGGATTTTTTCAGCATTTCTAATAGTTGATAGTCTATGGGCAATTACAAGAGTTGTTCTGTTCTTTGCAAGTTTCTCCATTGACTCCTGAACTACTTTTTCACTTTCGTTATCAAGGGCTGATGTTGCCTCATCAAAAATTAGAATTGGTGGATTTTTAAGAAATACTCTTGCTATTGATAATCTCTGTTTTTGACCACCTGAAAGTTTAATACCTCGTTGTCCAATGTCTGTGTCGAAACCATTTGGCAGTGACATTATAAAGTCGTATGCATTTGCCTCTTTTGCAGCAGCAATTACTTCTTCTTTTGTTGCCGTAGGCTTACCATATTTAATATTTTCGTAAATTGTACCGGCAAAAAGGTAAACATCCTGTTGTACCATACCAATATTGTTTCTAAGAGATTTTAATTTCACATTTCTTATATCTTCATCATCAATAGATATACTTCCTTTTGTTACATCATAAAATCTCGGTATAAGATTACACAGTGTTGTTTTGCCTGCACCTGACGAACCTACTAAGGCAATATAGGAGCCTGCCGGAATTTCAAGATTAATGTGCTTTAAAACTCTATGATCATTATCATTATATCTAAAAGATACATCATCAAATTTAATATTCCCTACAACATTTGTCAGTTCCTTAGCCCCCTCTTTATCTTTAATTTCAGGTTCCATATCCAGAATCTGTCTGAATCTTTCATAGCCGGAATATCCATTTTGGAACTGCTCTGTAAAATCAATCAATGTTTTAACAGGATCAGTAAAAATATTTATATAAAGAAGGAATGTTACAAAATCAGTTACATTAACCATATTTTTTGTAAACATAATGCCACCTGCAACTATAACCACCAAGTTAATCATGGTATTAAAACCTATTAGACCGGCATTATAACCACCCATGTATTTATAGTTGTTTTTCTTTGCCTCTAAGAAAGCCTTGTTACCAATTTTGAATTTTTCATTTTCAAGCTGTTCGTTGGCAAAAGATTTTACTACTCTGATACCTGACAAATTATCTTCTATCTGCTCGTTAATGGCTGCTATTTTCTTTCTGTTGATTCTAAATGTCTGCTTCATTTTCTTATTAAAGAAATATGCATAGACAATCATAAATGGAACTAAAGCAAATGCAGCTAATGCAAGTTTTTTATCGATACTTAATAAAATACATAAAGCACCAATAATTTTTATTACTGAAATAGTTACGTTTTCAGGTCCATGATGTAGTAATTCTGTTATGTCAAATAAGTCAGATGTGATTCTGGACATTAACTGACCTACTTTTTGGTCATCAAAGAATGAAAAAGGCATTTTCTGAAAATGTGCAAAAATTTCTGCTCTCATGTCATATTCTATTTTTGCCCCCATTACATGCCCATAATTTGATATAAAATAATTACAGTAAATTTGAATTATTATTAATACAAAAACAGCTATTGCAATGTACATAATTTGTTTAAATGCCTGTTGTGGGTTCATATGCACAACTGTTGAAGTAATATATCTAACTACCAAAGGTATTATCAGAGCTACTATAGATGCTATAATTGCAAAAAGAGTATCTGCAAAAAACACTCTTTTGTACGGTTTATAGTAGCTAATCATTTTCTTAAGATTTTCTTTCATAATATTGTCCTCTAAAATATTTCTATATTGTAAAACGCAATTAAACTCCTTTGTCATATAAAATTAATTTATACGGCAAAGGAGTTCTTTTACTTTATTTATTATGTATAATTAGTCCATTAATGATTCTAATGTTTTTCTAATTGCTAAAATAAATTCTTCTGTATTTAATTTCTTCTTGTTTTCTAATGTTGAAATTAAATATAAGTCACCTGTCATTTCACCATTTTCGATTGTGTCGATACAAGCTTTTTCGAGTTTGTCTGCAAATGCCATAAGTTCAGGAAGATTATCAATTTCGCCTCTCTTTCTAAGAGCACCTGACCATGCAAAAATTGTTGCAATAGGGTTTGTTGATGTTTCTTCTCCCTTTAAGTATTTGTAATAATGTCTCTGAACTGTACCATGAGCAGCTTCATATTCGTAATATCCCTTTGGTGAAGCAAGTACAGATGTCATCATTGAAAGTGAACCAAATGCTGTAGCAACCATGTCTGACATAACGTCACCATCATAGTTCTTACAAGCCCAAATATATCCACCTTCTGATCTCATAACACGTGCTACTGCATCATCGATAAGTGTATAGAAATATTCGATTCCTGCAGCATCAAATTTTTCTTTATATTCAGCTTCAAAAATATCATTAAAGATATCCTTGAATGTATGGTCATACTTCTTTGAAATAGTATCTTTTGTAGCAAACCATAAATCCTGTTTTGTATCAAGGGCAAAATTAAAACAACTTCTTGCAAAGCTTTCAATTGATTCATTAATATTGTGCATACCCTGAATAATACCAGGTGTTTCAAAGTTATGAATTAATTCTCTTGTTTCTTCTCCTGCTTCATTTGTATATACAAGTTCTGCTTTTCCGGCAGCAGGGATTTTCATTTCAACACTCTTATAAACATCACCGTATGCATGACGTGCAATAGTAATTGGCTTTGTCCAATTCTTTACATAAGGTTCAATACCTTTTACAATAATTGGTGCTCTGAAAACTGTACCATCTAAAATAGCTCTGATAGTTCCGTTAGGACTCTTCCACATTTCCTTTAAATTGTATTCAGGCATTCTCGCTGCGTTTGGTGTAATAGTTGCACATTTAACAGCTACTCCGTATTTCTTTGTAGCTTCTGCTGAATCAAAAGTAACCTGATCATTAGTTTCATTTCTGTACTTTAAACCTAAATCATAATACTCTGTCTTTAAATCTACGAATGGTAACAATAACTCATCTTTAATCATTTTCCAAAGAATTCTTGTCATTTCGTCTCCATCCATTTCTACTAATGGAGTAGTCATTTTAATTTTTTCCATCATAAGTCCTCCTAAATCTACTGTAGTATCCTTGTAGATTATATCTAAATTCAACAGGAATGTAAAGTCAAAGAGACTTCACAGTAATTCTTTAAACAAAACATTATTTGTCGCAAAGAATCTTATTTTATTTTTACCCTCTTAACATTACTCAATTTTTTTGAAAGAACTTTTCTACTTCCATACTTTTTATAAGCTTTTACTCTGAAGTAATATTTCTTTTTAGACTTCAATTTTTTTAATTGTTACACTTGTTTTAGTAACTAGTAAAGAATCTCCATACATGCCCTTTACGCTATCACATGATAAATTAGGCTTATTTTTTCCCTATATTATTTTAAAAATTTCACATACATTAACAAGACCTGCCCCCTGTCTGTTTCTGTCCATAAACATATCCGTTGCACTGCTTTTTAGGATTTTTTTACATTCCGTATTTGTAAGATTATTATTATAACTTAACATTAAAGCTATAATGCCCGTAATAATTGGTGTAGCCATAGATGTGCCACTTTTCTTCACATACAAATATTTTTTTCTCCACAAATTACAACAACTAATAATATTGTTTGCCGGTGCTACAATGTCAGGTTTTACTATACATTGTTTTGTAGGACCGCGCCCTGAATAGTTGTAAATAATTTTTCCATTAACTTTCATCTGTACATTATCATTTTCTGCACCTACAGTTATAATTTTGCCACAATCTCCAGGCGTGGAAATTGAACTTGGTCCCGGCCCGTTATTACCTGCGGCAGCCACTACTATATAACCTAAATCCCATAAAAGTTCCACTTCTTTTAGCAGTCTTTTGTTTTCATCCTTTTCATTACCCAAAGTACCAAAAGAAATGTTAACAATTTTTATGCCATAACTTTTTCCATTGTCAATAATCCAATGTATACCATCAATTACATTTTCTTCTATTCCTCTACCTGTTTTGTCTAATACTTTTAAAGATACTAAGTTTGATTTTGGAGCAATACCTTTGAACACACCTTTTGACAAATTGCCATTGCCACCAATTATTCCTGCCACATGAGTTCCATGACCTTCATCATCATACACTTTGTTTTCTGCTATTTCATCAAAACTTCTTTCCTTTGTAAAATCTTTAAATAGAACAATTCTATTTTCAAAATCAGGATGATTGGCAATTCCACTATCCAAAACTGCTACAACAATATCTTCGCCCATAATTTTCTTTTCATGTATTATATTTATTTTTAATTTATTCCTAACAATATTCATATTAAATCCTAGATTATTTTTTTCTAATTATTTCTAATTTAATATATGCGTATACATTTTAATTGTCTATGGAGATTGCCTTTCCCAAAGTTCATCACGCCCATACTCTCACAATTATGAATAATCATTTTGTAACAATATCTGTAATAAATATTTAGGAGCTATAACATCACAATCATATTAAATAGAACATTAATACTTTTTTGATTTTTTTGTAAACATGACAGGCATTAGGTCATATTATTTAGTGTAAGTAAAAATTTTAGGAGATTTAACATGAGTGATTTAGCAGCAACAAACTGTGGATGCGGATGCGGTAATGATGGAGGAAACAACAACTGCCTTTTCCTTATTCTTATTCTCTTATTCTGCGGTGGATGCGGTAATGGCTGTGGAAACAATGGCTTCTTCGGCGGAAATGACTGCTGTTCAAGCATAATCTGGTTATTTATTTTATTTAGCTGTTGTGGTTGTGGAAACGGAAATTTCTTTGGTGGAAACGGCGGTAATGGTTGCGGTTGTGGCTGTTAGTTAATAATAGTGATTATTACGAATATGATTTATTTTGCCTGTTAAACAAATCATTAAACAGTCTAAATTTATATAACGGCAATTTTTTTACTTTGCTTATAATAATTGTTGCCATTGATTAATCTTTGTTAATTATATGGCATAAAATTTACCAATATAATTATGTTTCAATAAACCAAAAGGAGTTACAGTCTTATGTGCAAAAACAGGTATAAACAAACAAAATTTGATTGTATGGTCACTAACGAAACCATGCAGCTTATGAAGGCTGTAATTCCTTACATTGACGGTCCTATAAGTAATCTTCTTGGAATAATGATAAAATTTAAAGAATTGGAAAATGCCTCCTTTATTAATTCCAATATAGCAATAACCACAATGAATGAAAATCATAGTAAATCTACCGAAAACATGCTAAGTGATATTATGGAGTTTATGGATGAGGATACAAAAGAATCTATGGAAAATATTAAATCCATGATGGAAATGATGGATATGTTTAAAGATATGGATACGGCAGATATTTTCCAAACTATGGATGACTTTTCAAGTTCAAATTAATTAAATTAGTAATTTTACGATTAATAATATTATAATGGTATTTTTCAATATAAAACTGAATACTATTTAAAGAATAAAAATAAATAATAAATTTAAGGAGTTTTTATGAGCAACAACAAATGGATGGATGATCCTGTGTTAGATGGCATATCAAAAGAACGTCTGGAAGTTCTTACTAATATTATCGAAGGGGCAAAAGGTATGGAGCCTAAGGATATGTTTACATATTTTATCAGACAATCTAACATGGCTGGAAAACAAGGCATTAATTTCACAAATGCCGAAACCGAATTGATTCTTAATGTATTAAAAGAAGATATGTCTCCTGAAGAAATCAAACGGGTTGATATGGTAAAACAAATTGTAAATTCTTTAAGTAAAAAGAGAAAGCACTAAAGGCTTTCTCTCTTTTATAATATATAGTTTTCAAAATAACAACTGATTTAATTGCCACTGTTATTTTATTTTACTACTAAGTTAATGATTCTTCCTGGAACATAGATTTCTTTTACAATGTTTCCGTTAATCTTGTCTGCAATAGCTTCTTTTCCGGCAGCAATTGCATCTTCTTTTGAAATATCCGCAGGTACTTCAATAACTTCTTTTGTCTTACCGTTAATCTGAACAGGAATCTTGATTTCATCATCTTTCATTAATTCCTGGTCAGCTTCAGGCCATGAGTTATTTTCAAATACGCTACCTGTATTTCCAAGTTTCTCCCAAAGTTCTTCAGCTATGTGAGGTGCAAATGGAGCAATAAGAGTTGTAAATGTCTGAATAGTTTCTTTATCAACTCCACCTTCTCTCTTTGCAATTTCATTTAACTTATTATTATATTCCATGAATCCTGAAACAACAGTATTTAAACTAAAGTCTTCAAGACGTTTGGTAATAGTGTGAACCATCTGGTGACGAATCTTTATCATTTCCTTTGTAGCCTTAACATCTTTTTCGATGCTGTCAGTTGCTAATTTCCAGAATTTTGTGATAAATCTATAAACACCATCAATACCTCTTTCATCCCATTCAGAATCAAGTTCAGGTGGTCCTACGAACATTTCATAAAGTCTTAATGAGTCACAACCGTAATCTCTTACTAAATCATCAGGTGAAACAACGTTACCTTTTGACTTACTCATCTTGATACCATTTTTACCGGTAATCATACCCTGGTTAAATAACTTCTTAAATGGCTCTTCAAAATCAACTACACCTATATCATATAAGAATTTTGTGTAGAATCTTGAATATAATAAATGAAGAACTGCATGCTCAACACCACCGATATACATATCTACAGGTAAATTATCATGAGCCTTCTGCTTTGAAACAAGTTCTTTATCATTTTTGTTATCTACATATCTTAAGAAATACCATGATGAACCTGCCCACTGAGGCATTGTATTTGTTTCACGTTTTGCAGGCTTTCCACAGCATGGACATGTTGTGTTTACCCATTCATCAATTGCTGCAAGTGGTGATTCACCTGTACCTGTTGGCTCATAAGATTCAACATCAGGTAATAATAATGGTAACTGATCTTCAGGTACCGGTACAGGACCACAGTCAGGACAATGAATAATTGGAATTGGTTCCCCCCAATATCTCTGTCTTGAGAATACCCAGTCACGTAATTTGTAATTAACAGTTGCTCTACCAAAGCCCTTTTCTTCAATAATATGAGGAGCTTCCTTCTTAAGAACTGATGATTCCATACCATTCCATTCGCCTGAATTAATCATAGTTCCAACAGCTTCTGTATAAGCTTCTGTCATATTTTCAATTTCTTTTCCGTCTTTTGCAATAACCTGAATAATAGGAATATCAAACTTCTTTGCAAATTCAAAGTCTCTATCATCATGAGCAGGTACACACATAATAGCACCTGTTCCGTAATCAGCTAATACATAATCTGAAAGCCAGATTGGAACCTTTGCACCATTAAGTGGGTTAATTGCATAACTACCTGTAAATACACCTGTTTTTTCTTTTCCCTGAAGTCTGTCTACTGATGACTTGTTTGCTGCCATCTGAATATATTCTTCTACAGCTGGCTTCTGATCAGGTGTAGCAAGACCTAAAGCCTTTTCATGTTCAGGTGCTAATACCATAAATGTTGCCCCGTGAAGTGTATCAGGTCTTGTTGTATAAACTGTAATAACGTCTTCTGTATTTTCAACCTTAAAGTCAACCTCTGCACCATATGACTTTCCAATCCAGTCACTTTGCATCTTCTTAACTTTTTCAGGCCAGTCAAGCTTATCTAAATCTGCTAATAATCTGTCAGCATATGCTGTAATCTTTAACATCCACTGATTTAAATTCTTCTTTGTAACTTCTGCTCCACATCTTTCACAGCAGCCGTTTACAACTTCTTCGTTTGCAAGACCTGTTTTACATGAAGGACACCAGTTAATTGGCATCTGCTTCTGATAAGCAAGTCCTTTTTTGAACATCTGAACGAAAATCCACTGTGTCCACTTGTAGAAGTTAGGATCAGTTGTGTTTACTTCCATGTCCCAATCATAAAGTGCAGCGATTTCATTAATCTGTCTTTTGATATTCTTAATATTTGCTGCTGTTGAAATTGATGGGTGTGTTTTCATTTTGATAGCATAGTTTTCAGCTGGTAAACCGAATGCATCCCAGCCCATTGGATGAATAATATGATATCCATGAAGCATCTTATATCTACTCCAAACATCACTAATAACATATCCTCTCCAGTGTCCTACATGAAGTCCTGATCCTGATGGATATGGGAACATGTCAAGACAATAATACTTTGGTTTTGTTTTGTCAGCGTTAATAGGATTTACATCCCAATTATGACGCCATTTTTTCTCAATTTCCTTATGATTATAAGGTGTTGCCATAACTTATTTTCCTCCTAGATTTATATGTAAATTAAACTTAATTGCGCTTATAAGCACTTTAAATAATTACCTTTTATAATTTCAATAAACAGTCCCTAAAAATCATAAATATTAATTATTTCTTCTTAGATGACTTCTTTTTATTTTTGGTTGTTTCAGGCTCAATACCTGCTTTCTTTTTTCTCTGTTGTTCTAATTTCTTATTGACTTTGAAATTCTTCTTTACTGTATCTTCTTTTACTTTTATTTCACAAAGCACCTGACATGAGCCAACATTTCCTGCAAGATCTTTTGCCTTAACAACAACAGGTGTTTTTTCGCTTTCTCGAAGCTGTTCCTTTTCAAGTGTATATACTTTTATTTCACTTGTAGGTTCATTACAGGTTACTGTAGACTTAACCATGTCTATGATTTTTTGAACATTCTTCTTTGTATTAATATCATTTGGACTTTTACTTTTTACTTCTAATGTAAATACCTGTTTACTACAACTTACTACCGGTGGTGTAGTATCTACCACCTTTACTTTCTGTGAAATGCTGTACTTCTTACCGTCTTTTGACTTGTATTTATATTTCACAGTATAATTTCCAACTGCTGAAGTATCTACTGTATTATGTTTCAATCTTCCGGTAATATCTTTACCCTTTGTTCCAAAGGCTATTAAATTACAGTAATAATTAAACTGATGTCCTTTTTCAACAGTAACTGTCTGAGAACCTTTAACAACAGTACCGTTTTTTATCTTCTTGTAAGGATTGTTCTCACTTGGATCTGTAGGATCCCAGCCACATTTTCCGGATACTTTTACAACCGGTGAAAAATCTATAGGCAATGTATCTTTTTTCTTGCCTTTTTTTACTGATACCAATGTGTTTTTCTTACAATTTTCAAATATCCAATTAGCGTCATTTGCTGTTAAAACAATATTCTTTCCTGAAGCTTTCTTTTTTCCAATGCTTCTATAAGATGATTTGACCAGTTTGTAATCTTCCTTACCTGAGTATGATGGTGACTGAATCCATACATTCTTATCTAAATATGAATTATACTTGTGCCAACCACTGTATTTATTAAGCCATGTATATTTGGACTTAATTCTAAAATTTCCATTAGGAAGACTCTTTCCAACTGAACATCTAAAAGACTTAACAGCCACTTTTGTTTTCTTATCCTTTGAATACTGATAAACAATTACTGCCTTAAGTTTCTTATTTACTTCTATATAATACCTATCTGAAAAAGCTGTCTTTTTATTTTCTGTTTCTTCTTCTACACCTTTTCCTGAAAGTTTACTTGCTTTGTCAGCCTCTGACGTAACCTTATTTTGAATAAACATAAGACCACCAAAAATAATACCTGCAACAATTAAAATTTCAAGAAGAGTAATAACTGTATTCTTAAATCTTTTTTCTTTGACAATCTTTTTAATATCCAATTTCGTACTCCATTTTATTTTTATACGCAAAAAGCCACCTTGAGCCTATGCATACTAATTTATTATACAACATTGTAAGCATTTTTCAAGGTGACTTTCATTATATTGTTTTTATTGTTTCTATCTTATTGCATCCTTCATGCTCTTAACATATTCCCCAACATAAGGAACACTTTCTTTTCCATGTTCTGCAACAATTTTTACAATGGCGCTTCCTACAATTGCACCATCTGCATACTGGCATACATTTTTTGCCTGCTCAGGCTTGGCAATACCAAATCCAATTGCACAAGGGACGTCTGTTGCTTCTTTTACAAGTTTAGTCATAGCCCCTAAATCTGTTGTAATATTCTGTCTGATACCTGTAACCCCAAGAGATGATACAACATATACAAAACCTTCTGCTGTTTTTGCGATTTTTGTAATTCTTTCTTCTGAAGTTGGAGCAATAAGTGGTATTAAGTCAATACCTGCTTCCTTACAGAAAGGTGCTAACTCATCTCTTTCTTCGTATGGGCAGTCAGGTACGATAACACCTGAAATTCCACATTCAACACATCTTGCCATGAACTTTTCTGTTCCATAACGGTAAATTACATTTACATATGTCATAAATACTAAAGGTATATTTACCTGTTCTTTTATTTCCTTTATGGCATCAAACAATTTGTCTGTTGTACATCCACCCTGCAGGGCTCTTAAATCTGCTTTCTGAATTACAGGTCCTTCTGCTATTGGATCAGAAAAAGGTATACCAACTTCAATGATATCTGCTCCGCTTTTTTCCATTTCTATAATTAATTTTTGTGTTGTTTCTAAATCAGGATCTCCTCCTGTTACAAAAGCTATGAAAGCTTTTCCATTCTTAAATGCATCACTTACTTTACTCATAAATCTGTACTCCTCTATATCTTGCTATTGCTGCTACGTCCTTGTCACCACGACCTGAAACATTTACTACAATAATTTTGTCCTTATCAAGTGTCTTTGCATACTTCATTGCATAAGCAATGGCATGTGAACTTTCAATTGCTGGAATTATACCTTCCGTTCTTGATAAATATTCAAAAGCCTCAACTGCTTCCACATCAGTAATTGGAACATATTTTGCTCTTCCTGTATCATGTAAATTTGCATGTTCTGGTCCAATTCCCGGATAGTCTAATCCTGCTGAAATTGAATAAACAGGTGCTATCTGTCCATCATCATTCTGACAGAATAAAGATTTCATTCCGTGGAAAATCCCTTCTGTACCATTTGCGATAGTTGCAGCATTTTTAGGATTATCTATGCCAAGGCCCGCTGCTTCACATCCGATTAATGCTACATCTTTGTCTTCAATAAAATTATAAAATGCACCCATGGCATTTGAGCCACCACCTACACAGGCAATAACCCCATCAGGAAGTCTACCTTCTGCTTCCATAATCTGTTCTTTAATTTCCTTACTAATAACACTCTGGAAATCTCTAACAATTGTTGGGAAAGGATGTGGCCCCATAACAGAACCTAATACGTATAATGTATCATCCATTCTATTTGTCCATTCTCTCATTGCCTCATTTACTGCATCTTTTAATGTCATTGTACCACTTGTAACAGGATGAACCTTAGCGCCTAAAAGTTCCATTCTAAACACATTTAAAGCCTGACGTTCACAGTCTTCTTTTCCCATATAGATTTCACATTCCATATCCATAAGTGCTGCAGCTGTTGCTGTTGCCACACCATGCTGACCTGCTCCTGTTTCTGCAATAACTCTTGTTTTACCCATTTTCTTTGCAAGTAAAACCTGACCTAAAACATTATTAATTTTATGAGAACCTGTATGGTTTAAATCTTCTCTCTTTAAATAGATTTTTGCACCACCTAAATCCTTTGTCATTTTTTCTGCATAATATAATAATGAAGGTCTTCCTGCATAATTATTTAAAAGGTCTGTTAATTCCTTATTAAACTCCGAATCATTTTTGTAATGATTGTAAGCTTCTTCAACTTCATTTACCGCTGTCATTAATGTTTCCGGAACATACTGTCCACCATGTATACCAAATCTTCCTTTACTCATGGTCTCCTCCTTTTAATTGTTGTAACATTTGTTTTTTATTTTCAGCTTTCATAAATGTTTCTCCAATAAGCACACCATTTACGTTAGCTTTTTTTAATCTTTCAATTTCTATATTGCTTTTAATACCACTTTCAGCAACAAATAAAATATTATCCGGCACAAGCTTTCTTAATCTTTCGCTATTTCCAATATCCACTGTAAAAGTTTTTAAATCTCTGTTATTTACACCGATTATTCTTGCACCGCTTTTTATTGCTTTTTCAATTTCTTCTTCATCATGGGCTTCAACTAATGCTGACATACCAAGACTGTCGCAGATTTCTATGTACTTTCTTATTGTGTTTTCATCAAGCAATGAACAAATCAAGAGTACAGCAGATGCACCATGAATTTTTCCGTCATATATCATATACTCATCAACAACAAAATCTTTTCTAATTAATGGTATTGATACATTTTCGCTTATTCCTTTTAAGTACTTTTTATCACCTTTAAAATACTCAGGCTCTGTTAAAACTGAAATACAGCTTGCTCCTGCCTTCTCATATTCCTTTGCTATTTCTATATAAGGAAAATCTTCGGCAATAATTCCTTTTGATGGTGAGGCTTTTTTTACTTCGCATATAAAATTAATGCCTTTTTTGGCTAAAGCTTTTTCAAATTCTAAATTTCCTTTTGGCATATTTAAAGCCTTCTCTTTTACTAATTCTAAAGGAATGTTTGCTTTTTCCAATTCAACTCTTTTTCTTGTTGATTGTGCTAGTTTATCTAAAATCATATAACTCCTTTACTTATTGCTTTCTTCTATGTAAGCCTGTAATTTTTCGTATGCTTTTCCGCTGTCAATTGTTTCTCTTGCAATATTAATTGCTTCTTCGTATGTTAAATGGTCATTTTGAACATAAATACAAGCACCTGCATTTAATAAAACTGCGTCTCTCTTTGGTCCCTGAAGTTTTCCACTTAAAATGTCTTTTGTAATCTGAGCATTTTCTGTTCCGTCTCCACCTTCCAAATCAGACTTCTTACAAATTGAGATTCCATAGTCTTCAGGATTGATTTCGTAAGATTTTATTTCACCATTTCTAATTTCACAAACTGTTGTTTTTGTACTAGGTGTAATCTCATCCATTGTGTCCTGACCAAAAACAACCATACCTTTCTTAACTCCAAGATTTATAAGTACCTGTGCAACCGGCTCTACTAATTCTTCTTCATACACACCAATAATATCCATTGATGCACCTGCCGGATTAGTTAAAGGTCCTAAAACATTGAAAATTGTTCTAAGTCCTAAGGCTCCTCTAACAGGACCAACGAATCTCATTGCAGGATGATATTTCTGTGCAAATAAGAAGCAAAAACCAACTTTGTCTAACAACTCTTTGCTCTTTTCAGGTTCTACTGTTATGTTTGCCCCTAAGGCTTCCAAAACATCTGCAGCACCTGACTTACTTGAAACGCCTCTGTTACCATGCTTTGCCACTTTACAACCTGCCGCTGCCGCTACAAATGCTGATGTTGTGGAAATATTAAATGTATTTGCCTTATCTCCACCTGTTCCTACAATTTCAAGGACCTCCATGTCATGTGACAATTTTGTTCCATTATCACGCATACCTTTCGCTGAACCTGATATTTCTTCAATAGTTTCCCCTTTCATTCTAAGTGCTACTAAATAAGCACTAATTAATGTATCAGGTGTTTCACCGCTCATAATTTCATTCATAACTTCTTTTGCTTCATCAAAAGTTAAGTCCTGTTTATTCACTAATTTATCTATGGCTTCTTTAATCATACTTAAACCTCCAATTTTTTTATTTATTGAATTTAATTTCGTATACTTATCTATAAATAATAATCTTTTTAATTTATTTTTTAATCTTTAAAAAGTTATCTACGATTTTTTCTCCTTCAGGTGTCATAACTGATTCCGGATGAAACTGTAAACCGTAAATTTTATATTTTTTGTGTTGGACAGCCATTATTTCATTGTCACATTCATCAATAGCTATAACTTCCAATTCCTCGGGTATTGTATCAGGATTAGCCGACAACGAATGGTATCTTGCACCTTTAAATGGTGAATCCATCCCTTTAAAAATCGGACTGTCATTTGTAATTGTCATGTTGCTTTGTTTCCCATGCATCAATTGTTTTGCGTAAGTAACCTGTGCACCAAATACCTCACAAATACTCTGATGTCCCAAGCAAACTCCTAAAATTGGATATTCGCCCTTAAGCTTTTCTACCACCTCTTCGCATATACCTGCATTTTCCGGCTTTCCAGGTCCCGGAGATAAAATAATATGTGTAGGATTTAATTTTCTAATGTCATCAATTTTATATTCATCATTTCTTACTACCTTAACTTTTCCGTCAGTTAATTTTCCAAATAATTGAACAAGGTTATAAGAGAAACTATCATAATTATCTATTAATAAAACCATTACTTGTTTACCTCACTTCCTCGTTTAATTGCATCTATTACTGCCCCTGCTTTATGAGCACATTCCATATATTCGCTTTCAGGTACGCTGTCTGCAACAATTCCTGCACCTGCCTGAACATATACCTTATTTCCTTTTTTAACTGCTGTTCTAATTGCAATACATACATCTAAATTTCCTGACAAATCAATATAACCAATGGCTCCACCGTATACACCTCTTGGTTCTTTTTCTAATTCATCAATAATTTCACAGGCTCTAAACTTTGGTGCACCTGACAATGTGCCTGCCGGTAAAAGTGCTGAAACTGTATCACAACTGTCTTTATCCTCTCTTAACTCTCCACATACAGTTGAAGCAATATGCATTACTTTTGAAAATCTATGAATCTTCATATAATCTTCTAAATAAACACTTCCATATTTTGCAATTCTTCCAATGTCGTTACGTGCCAAATCAACTAACATATTATGTTCTGCTAATTCTTTCTCATCTTTTAAAAGACCTTCTTCTAAAGCTTTATCTTCTTCCTGATTTTTACCTCTTGGTCTTGTTCCGGCAACAGGAAATGTTGTTAATTTGCCATCTACTAATTTAACCATTGTTTCAGGAGAGGCACCTGCTATCTGCATATCTTCTGACTGGATAAAATACATATAAGGCGAAGGATTAGTAGTTCTTAAAACTCTATAGGCGTTCATTAAACTGCTGTTATATTCAGCTTCAAATCTTCTTGAAATAACGCCCTGAAAAATATCACCCTCTCTGATATATGCCTTTGTTTTTTCAATCATGTTGCAATATTCTTCTTTAGAAACATTACATTTAAAATCTACATTTTCCTGTGCATGATACTCAGGTAATGGACTTTGTTCATTTATAAGTGAAATCATTTTTTCAATTTCAAGTAAAGCTCCGTTATATCCCTGATGACCATCTTTTGACTTCATGTTTGCAATTAATAATATTTTTTGTCTTAAATGATCAAAAGCAATTACCTTGTCAAAAAGCATTAAATGATAATCATCAACATTGCTTTCTTTTAAATTTAATTTAGGTTCAGCATAGCCAATCATTTCGTATCCAAAATATCCAACAAAACCACCGGTAAAAGTTGGCATTCCTTCAATTTTAGGTGACTTATATTTTTCTAACTGTTTTCTTAGTGCATCCATTGGATCCATTGTTACAGTAGTTTCAATCTCGCCACTTTTCTGGGTTACCTTTCCATTCTTGCATGTTATGTGCAAAACAGGTTCATAACCTAAAAAAGAATATCTTGCCCATTTTTCTCCACCTTCTACACTTTCAAGCAAGAAAAAGTTTTTACCAAATTCTTCCATTTTTCTTAAAAGTGAAATTGGAGTAATAACATCAGCATATATTTCCTTGCAAATAGGAATCATGCTATAGTCCTTTGTTAATTCTTCGATTTCTTCAAAGCTTTGTGTTTTCATATGTTCTCCTCTCGCATATCTGACTGTTTAATTATTTCAGTTAAATAGCGCCTATGATTTCCGGCTGTTAAAGTTGGTCTTCGCTTGTTAGAACAGTTCGATTCCGTACACTTTGTGTACTTCATCTCACTTGAGCTGACCGCTCAATGTTTTCGTATAAGTGAATATTTTTTTATAAGCAAGCTTCAAAAATATTTCTTTTAGAAATTCATCTATGTTTAGAACAGTTCGATTCCGTACACTTTGTGTACTTCATCTCACTTGAGCTGACCGCTCAATGTTTTCGTATAAGTGAATATTTTTTTATAAGCAAGCTTCAAAAAAATATTCACTTATACGAAAACGCTGTTCTAAACAGTAACAAAAAAAAGACTCCTGTCTCTTCACGTATATAACGTAAAGGGACAAAAGCCTTATAAATTCAACTTCTGCGGTGCCACCCAAATTAATGTATAACACATTCTCTCAACAGCATACCATCATATGCTTACTCTTTTAACGGTGAGTCTCCGTCAGCGTCTACTACCTAATAATATGGTTTCAAGCTGCCCTCTTAAGTCCATTCATCGCTGTTAGTTTGTTGTCTCACACCAACCGACAACTCTCTGAAAAACGTCCCATACGATTACTTACTCTTAATCAACGGTTTCACAATATGTTAAGATTTTAGTTTACTAAAGCGTTAATGTCAACCCACATATTTAATGTATTCTTGATTTATTTTATGCTTTTTATTTCATCAACTGCCTCTTTTAGCTGTTCTAATGCTTTTTTCAATGTTTCTCTTGGACATGCAATATTGATTCTCTGGAAGCCTTCTCCTTCTTTTCCAAAGATATGTCCTGAGTCAAGCCACAGTTTGGCTTTTTCAACGATAAACTTTTCAAGTTCTTTGTCCTCAAAACCTAACGCACTACAATCAAGCCAAATCAGATATGTTCCTTCAGGTTCAATTAATTTTATCTGTGGTATATTTGTTTCTAGATAATCTCTTAAAAAATTAAGGTTATCTAATAAATATTCTTTCAATTCATTCAGCCATTGTCTACCATATTTATATGCTGCCTCGCATGCTACAAGTCCCATTAAATTAACCTGACTGTAACCAACCTTATCCAGTTGCTTTAATACTTTTTTTCTAATTTCAAGATTAGGAATAAAAATATTTGAAATTTGAAGTCCTGCAAGATTAAATGTTTTGGTTGGTGCTGTACATGTAATTGTTATATTCTGATATTTTTCATCTAATGATGAAAATACAATATGCTTATTTTCAGGATAAACAAAGTCACTGTGAATTTCATCACTTACAATTTTTACATTGTGTTTAAGACAAATATTTCCTATCTTTTCTAACTCCCACTTTTTCCAGACTCTACCAACCGGATTATGTGGACTACATAAAATAAATAACTTAACATTATTTTCTATTATTTTCTTTTCAAAATCTTCAAAATCAATTTCATATTTTTTGCCATTTCTAACTAAAGAATTGTTCACTAATTTTCTATTATTATCAATAATTACTTCAGTAAATGGGTAATATACAGGATTTTGAATTAATACACTATCACCTTCATTAGTAAGTGCATTAATTGCCAATACTATGGCAAATACTACACCCGGTGTTTTTATTAGCCATTCTTTTTTTACCTGCCAATTAAAATTATCATTATACCAATTGTATACTGCATCAAAATATTCTTCTTTACCTTCACTGTAGCCATATATACCGTGACTTACTGCTTTATTTAATGCCTCAATAATTTCAGGTGAAGTTTGAAAATCCATGTCTGCAACCCATAAAGGTAACAAATCTTCTGGCATGTTTCTCTCTTTTGCAAAATCATATTTTAAACTTTTTGTATTATTTCTATTTATTATTTTATTAAAATCGTATTTCATTTTTCCTCCAAACTATTGAAATGCCTGTTCCAAATCTCTTATTAAGTCATCAACATTTTCAATTCCTACTGATATTCTTAAAAAGTCTTCCGTAATTCCTAACTGTTCTCTTTTTTCTTTTGGAACATCAGGATGTGTTTGAAACATTGGGTATGTTATCAATGATTCAACACCACCTAAACTTTCAGCAAAGGCTATGACCTTAACTTTTTCCAAAATATTTCTTGCTGTTTCTTCTGAATCAACTTTAAATGAAATCATGCTGCCAAAACCTGTTGCCTGTTTTTTGTTGATTTCATATCCCGGATGCTCTTCTAAACCAATATAATAAACCTTTTTTACCTTTGGTTGCTTCTTTAACCAGTTAGCTATTTTGATTGCATTTTCCTGCTGTCTTTCCAGTCTTACTGATAAAGTTTTAATTCCACGTATAATTAAAAAACTGTCAAATGGTGAAAGACAAAATCCTGTAGTCTTGTATGCAAAACGTATTTTTTCTGCAATTTCTTTATTATTAGTTGACAAAAAACCTGCCAAAGTATCGTTATGACCACCGAGAAATTTTGTTCCACTGTGAATCTCTATATGAGCACCTAGCTGAAGTGGCTTTTGAAAATATGGTGTTAAAAAAGTATTATCTACTATTACAATTAAATTCTTTTCATTTGCCAACTTAACAACTTCGTGCAAGTCAGTTACTTTCATTGTAGGATTACTTGGAGTTTCTATATAAACTGCCTTTGTATTTTCTTTTATTGTTTCTTTCAAAACTTCAATATCTGATGTGTCAATATATGAGAATTCCAATCCCTGATTAGTCCCTATAGTGTCAAATATTCTAACTGAGCCACCATATAAATCCTCTGTGCATATTATGTGATCCCCTCTGCTAAATAATTCCATGCAAAGTCTTATTGCTGCCATACCGCTGGAACATGCTACAGTATCAATTGCCCCTTCTAAAGAAGACACAATATTTTCTAATGTATCTCTTGTTGGGTTGCTTTCTCTTGTATAGTTATGACCTGTTGATTCTCCAATTCCGGGATGTGCAAAAGTTGCAGTCTGATATATTGGAACATTCACTGAACCAAATACGTCCTTATTGGTTTCATTATCTCCATGTATGCATTTTGTTGCTATATTGTAATTCATCCTTCTTTCTCCTATTTCTTATTTTGTTTTCTAGTTAAATATACTAGGGGGGGTGGAACCTTCCAACTTAATCACATTGGTGTTATGTGTTCATTTTTAATAACTGTGATTTTTAAATAAGCTTAAATGTAATACATGTACTGACTAAAATCGTTACTTTGTAAATAATCTTTTTCTAAGTCTTCTAATGAAATATTAAGTAATACTTCATCAAGTTTTTCATTTACTTTATCAATTACTGATTCTTCAATAACCTGTTCTGCTATATTGCCCTGGCCTTCATACTCTTTTTCAATCTTATAAGTTCCGTCAAGTGCTTCAATAATTAATGCCACAGTAATGTCCTTAGCACTCTGATTTAATAAATATCCACCCTGGGCACCTTTAATACTTTTAATAATTCCATGTCTTCTTAGTCCTGCAAAAACCTGTTCAAGATACTGTAAAGATATATCATTTCTTTCTGCAATACTGCTAAGTTTCACATGACCGTTTTTTGAATTAATAGATAAGTCTATTAATGCTATTATTCCATATCTGCTTTTCTTTGATAACTTCATATTACATCTCTTTTCCTTTTTTTGAATTAATCCTATATCTTTAGTAGGATATGAAGTATATTACCTTTATTTTATATAAATGTCAACTAAAACATACTATTTTTATATGAATTAAATATTTTAATTATAAAATACTGCTTGTAACACTCCAGATACCAAGTATATACTTTATTACAAAAAAAACAGGAGGTTAATTGCACTAATCATTGCTGCCTTGCAACTATAATCAATACAACTAATCCCCTGCCCTTAAGGAGTGATTATATAATTTCTATTTAAAATCTTAACCCTGTTTGGATTTTGCTATTTCTTTTTCCTGTACATCAGGTGGTGCCTGTTCGTATCTGGATACAACATATTCAAATTCACCACTTCCCCCTGTCATTGAACGAAGTGAAGTTGAATATTCATACATTTCAAGTAATGGTATTTCAGCTTCTATAATCTGTTTTCCATTATCAGAATTCATATTGTATACACGACCACGTCTTTTATTCAAATCTCCAAGAATATCACCTGAATATTTTTCCGGTGCTGTAATTGTAACCATAGCAATTGGTTCTAACAGTACAGGATTAGCTTCCATAAAGCCTTTCTTAAAAGCTATTATTGTTGCCATCTTAAATGCCATTTCAGAAGAATCAACAGGATGGTATGAACCATCTGTTAATGTAGCCTTAATGCCGACAACAGGATAACCTGCCAATGGCCCCTCTTTTACACATTCCTGAATTCCTTTTTCAACTGCCGGGAAATAATTCTTTGGCACAGCTCCACCAAATATTTTTTCGTCAAAAATATAAGGTTTTGATAAGTCACCTGATGGTTCAAACTCAATTACAACATCACCATATTGTCCATGACCACCTGACTGTTTTTTGTGTTTACCCTGAACCTGTGCCTTACTCCTTATTGTTTCTTTAAATGGAACTTTTGGTCGTTCTAAAATAACATCTACTTTGTATCTGTCTTTCAGTTTAGATGCAACAACTTCCAATTGCTGATGACCGATTCCGTAAAGAAGAGATTGTTTATTTTCCGCATCAATAACTGACTTCAAAGTCAAGTCTTCAATACATAATTTAGTAAGTGCCTGAGCTAATTTGTCCTCATCCCCCTTTTTCTCAGCTCTATATGCCATATACGCATAAGGCTTTGACATTGTTGTTGGATGATATACAATTGGCCACTGTTTCGTTGATAAAGTATCTCCTGTTCTTGTGCTTGTAAGCTTACCTATTGCCCCAATATCTCCTGAGTGCAATTCACTTACTTCAGTAACATTCTTTCCGCAAATAACATACAGTTTGTTTAATTTTTCTTCTATATTTTTTGTTGGATTGTAAACAACATCACCTGTTTTTAATATGCCTGTTCTTACTTTTACTAAAGAATATTTTCCAACAAATGGATCCATTATTGTTTTAAATACATAAGCAGAAACAGGTTTTGAGTTGTCAAAATCTGCAACCACTTCTTCATCGTTTTCTATGTTTGTTGCTTTTTTCAAAACTTCTGCCTTATCTGCTGATGGAAAATATTTTTCACAGGTCTGTAAGAAACTATTTACACCCTGGCAGGTTACTCCTGATGCAATTTGTACGGGAACAATATCACAATTAATTACACTCTTTCTTAATGCTTTTGATATTTCCTCGTATGTAAAATCTACACCTGAAAAATACTTATCCATTAATTCTTCATCAGATTCTGCAACAGCCTCCATTAACTGCTCTCTAACCGGAACTAATTTACTTGTAACTGATTCAGGAATTTCCATTTCATCATAATTACCCAAATTATCAATGAACTTTCTACCACCCATTTTCACTACGTTTACATAACCAATTAATTTGTCATTCTCCATAATTGGCAAATGAAATGGTGCTATCTTCTTGCCGAATCTTGACTTTAACTGTTCTACAATTTCCATGTATTTTGCATTGGAATCATCTATATTGGTAACTAAAAATATACATGGGATTTTTCTACGCTCACATGTTTCCCAGGCTTTAACCGTTCCTACTTCTACTCCTGTCTTTCCATTAACCACAATTACAGCAGCGTCCGCAACACTCATGGCATCTTCCATCTGACCGACAAAATCAAAATATCCCGGTGCATCTAATATATTAATTTTCAATCCGTTCCACTCTATTGGTATAACAGATGCACTTATGGAAAACTTACGCTTGATTTCCTCCTTGTCATAATCTGAAATTGTATTTCCATCATCTATGCGTCCCATTCTGGAAATAGTCTTTGTAGCAAAAGCTACTGCCTCAGCAAATGTTGTTTTTCCGGCTCCGCCATGTCCTAAAAAAACAACATTTCTAATATTCTGTGTTTCATAAATCTTCATAACAAGCCTCCTTATTCAATTGTCTTTTCACCGAACTAAAACCTCTTAACTTTCCTCCTTATTTAATATTTTATTAAGGTTTTATTACTTAAATACTATTTTACTTTACTTATAAACGTAATACAAGAAAGGTTATATTTTTAACAAAGTGTTGCTATATTTACTTTAAAGTGTTAAACTTTAAAGCGTTGAAGTTTTACACCTTAAAGTTTTTAAGTTTAAGCTTGCTTAACATAATTATCTATATTAGACTTAACTAAGCAATTTATACATGACAGGAGAACATAATGAGAAGAAAAGATGATTTAACATTTGGTTTTGTAGGTATTGGACTAATTGGTGGCTCGGTTGCAAAGTCTTTAAGACGTGTCTATCCAAGTTGCAAAATCATAGTTTATAATAGAGGGGCGAAACCTCGTGTTTTAGCAATAAATGACGGCACAGCAAACATTGCATTAGATACTGTTGATGAAAGATTTTCTGAATGCGATTATATTTTTCTGTGTACACCCGTTGAACGTAATGTAGAATACTTAACTATTTTAAAAGATATAATAAAACCAACATGCATTATTACAGATGTTGGCAGTGTAAAAACAAATATACACGAAGCAGTTAAGGCTCTTTCTTTAGAAGATAATTTCATAGGTGGCCATCCAATGGCAGGTTCAGAAAAAACAAGTTACGAACATGCAAGTGACCGTTTGCTTGAAAACGCCTACTATGCCATTACTCCTACCGAAAAAGTTAAACAGGAATATGTTAAAGAATACACTGAAATTGTTTCTGACATTGGTGCAATTCCTGTAGGAATTTCATACAAGGAACATGACAGAGTTGTTGCAGCCATTAGTCATTTGCCACATTTAATTGCTTCAAGCCTTGTTAATTTGGTAAAACATAATGACAGTAACAAAGAATACATGAAAACATTAGCAGCCGGCGGTTTTAAGGATATTACAAGAATTGCTTCTTCTTCTCCTGAAATGTGGGAGCAGATATGCATGACAAACAATAATAACATAAGTGAAATCCTTGATTTATACATAAAAGACTTAGAAAAAGTTAAGAATGAGTTAGACACAAAGAACGGACAAGCTATTAATCACATGATTGCAGAAAGTAGAGATTATAGAGATAATATTGACGAGCATAACAACAGTATAATTCAAAGAAGTTACAACATATTCTGCGATATTATTGATGAATCAGGTGCCATTGCCACTATTGCTACAATTCTTGCTACAAATGGTGTTAGTATTAAGAACATCGGTATTATTCATAACCGTGAATATGAAGAAGGCGTTTTAAAGATTTCATTTTATGACCAGGCTTCATCAGAGAAAGCTATGGAACAGTTAGAAAGACACAGATACAAAGTTTTTAAACACTAATGTTTTCCAGTAATCTCCTATTGTCTAAATGTTACAAAATTGTTACACTGTTTTTTGTAATTGGCCAAGACAAATTTGAAATAAGGAGGACATAACTATGTGTTTTAAATTTAGTAACTGTACTCAATTATTTAACGCTATTTGTAATTTCTTTAACATTGGTTGTTAATTAATTATGTAAATTAAAACCATCAATACAAAATAATTGTTTAAACTATTTTTGTATTGATGGTTTTTTAATTATTTATTATATTTATTTTTATTATTTCTATTCATGTTCTTTTGTATTGCTCCACAAATTTTATTTAAAATTAAAGAATTATATTAACTTAAATTGAGTCCACTTCTTTGATTTATATCTTCCAATAAAAATTATTCCTCTAAATACTAAATCCATGCTCATGCCAATAGCTATGCCAATTACCCCCATATCAAGTACTAAACCAAACAATGCAACCATACTTGAAAGGGCTACTTTTACTAACTGATGCACACCATTTTCTACTCCATTTGGAATTGCTATCCGCATAATTTTCTTTTGGTATGATCCCATCCATTTAACGATATATTTCAGACGATAACTTACTGGCAATTTACCATTAAAACAATAAATTGTCACTGCAACTGCTGAAATAATTCTTGTAATAAGAGATGGATATGCAACACCTGCAACTCCCATATGCAGAACAAATACCCCAACACAATTTCCAACCACATTAAGTACATTTGATATTACGGAAATATACATAGTTACATTAGTCTTCTTTATACTTCTGCATAAAGCTGCTCCTGCATCATAAATTGCTAATGCCGGTAAAGAAAATGTTGTAATTATAAGATAACTGTCACATGCACTCATTACTTCCTTTGTAATTTTCCCAAATAGCAGTCTTAATAATTGAGAATGGAATATTATAATTAATGCTGACAAAACCACTGATATAATTATTGAAATTAAAGGTAACTGACTTGATGATTGAGAAGCCTTCTTTTCATTTCTACTTCCTATATATTAGCTAATAATTACAGCACCACCTGATGATATTGCTGTAAACAAAAAATCAACACTGTGTTAAACGATGTAACTAATGACACACCTGAAATGTCTGCTTCACTGGAAAAACTTACAACAAAAGTGTCAGCTATACCAACAAACATTAGTAAAAACTGTTCCACAAATTTTCTTTTTTGCAGGCATATTTCTTTTCCTCCATAATATAATAAAATAAACATATTTATTAATAAACATATTTATTTTATTCTTTATTTACTTATATATCAAGAAAAGCAAGTAACAACTATATTAATAATTTGTTACTTGCTTTCAAGATTACTTTATTGAATTTTGTTCTATTCCTACTTTAGTATAATCTAAGACATCTTCTCTCTGGATTCTAAGATAATATTCACCCTTATCTATTGTAATACTTTTAGAAATTGATTTATCAGGCTGATTTGTACAATCAAGAGTAACTGTCTTTTCTGCAACATTATTACCTTTCTTAAACACTTCAGCTTTAACTTTACCATCCCATATAGAATTAATACTAATAATTATTTTCTTCTTTTTGTTATTTTTTAATTTAAACCATGCATCTTTTCCGTCATTATATGAGAAACGAAATTCGTTATAATCATTACCGCTTATATCAGCAGCCTTTCCCCTGTCTTTGCATATTGGTGTTCTATTAATACCATACAGATGAGTATTTATTTCGTATTGAGAATCAAGAGGACTTTCTAAGTAAACTCTATATTCACCTTTTGGTAATTCACATTCTATTAATTTTTTATTTTCTTCCCAATTACCTATATTATGTGTAACATCGCTCCACTTGTTATTCTCCTTTTTTTGTAATTTAACATTAACATTTATTTTTTTACCGGTTATGTTTTCTCCAAAAACTAGAGATACATATGCTCTTTGTTTTTTTACAGAAAAATTCCAATATTGTGGTTCTCCTGTACCAATAATTAATTCGTCATACGTATCAGTAAACTCAAATATATTTTTTTGATTATATAATTTCATTTCAACTTCGCCAATTTCAAAAAAATCATATTTTTTAAAGAATTTATCCCCTGGTACCTGTACTGTAAAACTTTCACCTTCTTTGAGTTTTATACTATAATAAGATGCATCAGGTAAAAGATTACCATTTATGTCATAAACTTTTATACCTCCACCTGTGTCAAACGACATTATACAATCATTCGTTGCTACAAATTTTACCTTTTTTGATTTGTAATGTTTGCAATAATATAATTCTCTTTCTATTTTAAATAGCTTAGGATCACATTTTACAATTTCATTATTAAAATCATAACAATCCTTATTTTTTTTCCAAATATCAGATTTTTTTCCTTTATACGATGATGGGAAATTTACTTTCTTTATCATAGCATACGTTGGGTCATAAACTACATATGTTGCATATGGTTTTCCTAGCGCCTGACAGATTCCATACTTAACTCCTTCTGGAATATTAACCACTGACATACAACCGGTATATCCCACCAATATACTTTTGTTGTAAATATAAAAGTCTCCTTTTTTAATTATGTACTTTTTTAATGTTGAAAAGAATTTATCCTTACCTAAAAAGTTAAATAATACCTGTATGCTATCATGCTTTAATTTTTTATTTTTCATTACTACCTTTGCATCTTGTATAATGTGATTAAATTCAACATTTCCAACATACTTACTTACAGAAGAAGGTAATACAATCTTCTTTAACTTTTTACACGAAGTATCTTCTCCCTCATCATCACAATCATTATACTTAGCATAATTATTACACTCATATGTCATTCCGCTCACATCTATTATTTTACACCCTTTTCGTATTGTTAATTTTTTCATTTCAGTTGGCATTGCTACGAATTTTTTGCCATTTTTTGTGTATATTATCCCTTTAAAACTTTTGTATTTTTTGTCTTTACTACTAACCTTGTATGTCTTTGTTTTGTAATAACATACCATTTTTTCAGACGTTAATGGTGAATTAAACTTTACCATATTCACTGTTATCGGATAATAATGAGTATAATATGATTCATAAAATTTCAAATCACCCGGAACTTCTAACACTTTTACTTTTTTACAACTCTTAAAAGGTTCTATTGGAAGTTTTTTCACCCCTTTTTTCACAACAACCTTTTTAATTTTCCCTGCATTTTTAAATTTTGCATTTTTAGGAATTTTTCCTGTCACTGTTAACGTACTCCCGTTCACATAATAATTTTGATTTTTTGCCTGTACGTTACCACTTGATATAAATATAATCCCACAAAGTACCCCTATTGAAATGCATAACTTTAATAATTTTTTGTTCAATATAAACTCCTCCCTTTTCTCCTAATACTTTTGTAAGTTTTTCTTATTCAATTGTTATACTCACAAAAAATAATTTTTATTGCATAAAATTAAAAAAGAGCTAAAATTAAAAAAATCAGAAATATTTTATATGCTTGATAAGTAAATTTTTTACCGGACAAACCGGTAAGAAAAGTAATATCTAACTCAAAATATTTCTGACTTATTTTTTATTTTGACCATGTAACTTTGTCATTATCACCCTCATAATTAAACATACCGTCATTTTTTTCTTCTAATGCTTTAATTATGTGGTAAGTATACTCATTGTGCGGTGTAGGAATCCCAAGTTCCTTTCCCATACGAACCAACGCCCCTGAAAACATATCAATTTCTGTGTGCCTGCCTGCATCTATATCTTGCAATGTTGAATAACGTGCCGATGCTTTTACTGCACTTCCACGACCTGAGGAATCATCAATCACGCTTAAATCTATTTCCTTAGCCTCTGCAATACTTTCAACTTCTCTTCTTAAGGCTTTTCTAATAAAACTCATATGCTCACTGTCGTGATAACAGCCAACACCTGCACCTAGAATTGCCTGTGGTAAGTTGTTGCAAACATTAAGTCTGAATTTTCCCCATATTTCTTCCTGTATAAATTTTGTCACTCTCCAATGAATTCCCGTATTATCAAAAAGATGGTTTATTGCTTTTATTCGCTCACTTTCATAAGGTGGCTGTAATTCTCCAAAAATTATCCCAATTGTTGTTTCAGGATCAAAATGAAAGCCATCCTCCTTCTTTTGGGAAGCAACCTTAATAAAAGAATGTAAAATATTGTTAGGGTTAATTCTTTTTCCAATAATCTCCTCACTATCCACACCATTCATAAGGCTCATTACAATTGTGTTTTCACCTACAATCTTTTCTATATCATCTAATGTATCAGGTAAATTGCCATATTTCAAAGCTACTATTAAAAGGTCAATATTTTCAGCCTCTTCAGGTGTCCATACATTCGGCTTATACTTAACGCCGTTTATTGTAATGCCCTCACTCTTTAATCTCTTATTTCGTTTGTCTTTTGCAACAACACCTAATTCAATGCCGTCCTTATTTGACAGTCCCCATATAACATAAGAACCCACAGCTCCAGCTCCTAATATTGCTGCTTTTTTAATCTTCATCTCTAGTTTTCTCCTAATGTTTCTATATCGTAATTCCGTAATATAAATGCTAGGTTAAATTATTAAATATATTATCTCGTATTTCTAATTTGTGGAAATTATTTTTAATTTACTTAATCTCATGACTTATTGTAAAGTATGTACCACAAGTGAAATCATCATACATACCAATATCCACAACCAATAACAAAATGGGATTAACGTAATAATTCCCGGAACAAAAATTAATGTTTTCTGCTACACCTTTTGTAGTTCCCGTTGCTGAAAAATAAACTACAATATCTTTCTTATCTGCTTTTGCATTTTTCTGATTTTCAGCTATTGTATCTTTTGTCGAATCATCTTTTGCATTTTCCTATTTTGATGTTTATTCTGATGACGATTCTGTAGTTACTTTTTGATTTTTGCTTTGGGTATTACCGCAACCTACTATAGATATTATAAGTACACCTGCCAATAACAACATAATTAATTTTCTCATTTCAAATCCTCCTTGTAATATTTAATTTACTAAACATAAATGCCTAATATTTGTTTCATATTGCAACTGCTAAAAAATTTTTAAAACTCTAAATTTCATAATTTTCACCTTTTAATTTATATAACTTTAAATTGCTTCCATTTTCCACCTCTAAATCTAATCCAGAAAATTATGCCTCTTGTAATCCAGTCAAGACACATTGCATAGGCAATTCCAATTACTCCAAGATTTAAAACGATAGCAAGTAATATTGAGAATACAAGTCGTACTCCCTGGATTTTTTTAATTCGTTTCTTTCTCAATTTTATATTTAAAGAGTTCCTAAATATAAACTTACCAATGCCTACAATTTATTTCTAATTAAAAAATGTAGGTGCTTTACTTAACACCTACATTCTATACCTAATATTATTTGAATGTCTATATTAAATTCTTTATTATGCTTTATGAGCATTTAAAATCAAAAAACTTCATAAATACACTATTTGCTTACCAGTTCTTCTTTTCTTTACTACTGTCGTGTTGTGTTTTACGCTCTTCTACTATTTTTACAAACCATTCAACCATTGCAGGATCCTGATGAGAGAAAAACGAACTTGTAGCAGTATCCATCTGTGCAATCTTATTCATATCTGTCTCGTCCAATGTAAAATCAAATACATTGAAATTTTCAATCATACGGTCCTTGTGTACAGATTTTGGAATTACAATAACACCACGTTGTATATGCCATCTTAGCATAACCTGAGCAGTTGTTTTACCATGCTTTTCACCAATTTGTCGTAAAACCTTGTTTTCAAAAAGACCATTTCTACCCTCTCCAAATGGTGCCCATGCTTCCAGTTTAACGTCATATTTGTCTGCCCATTCTTTTAAATTATTTTGTTGATTCAAAGGATGTGTTTCCATTTGATTTACCATAGGTTTTACTCTTGTAAAGTTTGCAAACTCTACCATTCTATCTACATAATGGTTAGAAATTCCAATAGCACGGAGTTTTCCTTCGTCATAAAGTTCTTCCAGTGCCTTCCATGCTCCATAAGTATCTCCAAAAGGTTGATGTAATAACATTAAATCTAAATAGTCGGTACGCAATTTCTCCATTGATTCCAAAACAGATTTTTTACACTCTTCATAACCAAAATGTTCAATCCATACTTTTGAAGTTAAAAAAATTTCTTTTCTGTCAATACCAGATTTTTCAATCGCATGACCTACTTCTTCCTCGTTAAAATAACTTTGAGCTGTATCTATACTACGATAGCCAACTTCCAAAGCATCTAAAACACATCTCTCACATTCCTCTTTTGTTACCTGATAAACACCGTATCCCAGCTGTGGCATTTTTACACCATTACTTAAAGTAATATACTCCATTTTTTGACCTCCTTCTTGATTTGCTATTTATGTCATGATACAATTCTAGCAGTCGGTAGTTACTACCGGTCAAGTTTTTTTTTAAATTTTTGGAGGGATTTTATGTATTCAATGAAAGAAGCTTGCAAATTGACAGATATGACCTACGAGACTTTAAAATTCTATTGTAATGAAGGACTTGTACCTAATGTAAAAAGAGATAAAAGAAATTATCGAATATTCGATGACCATGATATTAAATGGATTCAAAGTTTAAACTGTCTAAAGAACTGTGGCATGAGTATTGCTGAAATGAAAGAATATCTTGCACTTTGTTTAAAAGGAGAATCCTCAATTCCAGAGAGAACAATCATACTTAACCACAAAAAAGAAGCTCTGATTCAATCTATTAATAAGCTTCAACAGGCAGTTGAATATATAGATTGGAAACAGAACTTTTATGACGAAGTTTTATCTGGTAAAACTCAATACTATAGTAATCTTATTCCTGAAATGCACAAAAAATAACAACAAATTTTTACGCATCTATTTCTATATAATAATAAATTCTCTAATTTTTCTATTACATAAAAACATTCCACTGGGAATCCCCCCTAGTGCAAATATAAATTAGATGCAAATGAGCACGCATTCAGTATGTAAAATGTTTCAGTGACATTCCTTATAATTTAAATTTATTTATACTTTAGTACGTTTTAATTTTAATATTAAGATTAAATTTGATTTTAATTCATAGCACTACTATTATATTAAATCTTATATTTTAATAAATATTCTCCAATACGTCAAAATAATTCTCAAATGTTTTCCTACAACACATTGGATTGTCTATAATGACACCATCAATTACAAGCCCTGCCATTGCAAAACTCATTGCCACACGGTGATCCTCATAAGTGTCAATTTCACATCCATGAAGAACGCCCGGCTCAATAACTACGTCCGTTTCTGGCTCTTCAATAATTTCTGTCTTACAACCAAGTTTCTTCAGCTCTGTTGCAATTACTGCCACTCTGTCTGATTCCTGACCTCTAATGTGATCTATATTTTTAATAATAGTTTTTGAGTTTGCAAATGCAGCTACAACAGCCATTGTAAGTGCCTGATCTGAAAAGTCAGACATATCAATTTCGATTCCCGGATAGCTGTCAATACTTGCTCCATCAACTTCAACACCAGCAGATGTATCTGTTAATTTACAGCCTAACTTTTCCAAAACCGTTAAAAACTTAATATCACCCTGCATAGAGTTTAAATGAATACCTTTTACAACACTTTTCACTTTAAGTAAAATTGCCATGGCATAAAAATAGCATGCTGCCGACATATCAGGCTCAACCTCATAAGCATCCAATTTTACTTCCTGTTTTTTTATGTTATATGTATTGTTATTTTTTTCAAATTTAATGCCAAACTGTTCTAACATTCTAAGGGTAATCTTTATGTAAGCACCATTTGGTCTCGAACCTGTCAGATTAACTTCCATTCCGTTAACTGCAGCTACCATAAGCAATGCACTTGCATACTGACTACTTTTAGAGGTATCGATTGATATTTTTGTTTCACCTATCCCCTTTGAATTTAATTTAAAAGGAAAATGTCCTTCTTTTTCTAAATATTCTATTTCTACACCATTTTCCATAAGCTTGTTAAGTAACTCACTCATTGGTCTTTTTTTCATTTGCTCAGAAGATTCTAATGTATATTTTCCACCACATACGGCAAGTAACACTGTCATAAATCTTGCTGCAGTTCCTGCACTTCTAACATTTATTGTAGCTTCATTATTTGGAATTCTTCCGTTCTCCCCTTGAATCACAACTGTTTTTGCATTTTCATCAATTTCCAGTTTAAAGCCAAGTTTATCCAGGCAGTCCAAAAAAGCTCTTGAATCATCACTAAATAAAACGCCACTAAGCTTACATTTTCCATTTGAAATTGCAGCTAACATTAATGCTCTGTTTGTAATACTTTTTGACCCCGGTACCTCAACATTTATATCTTTCTTATTTATAACTTTTTTTACTGTATATTTTTCCATAATTTCTTATTCTTTCTTTTGATAAATTATTCGTTTTCTAATAACCTATTTGCAACGTCATATATTTTCTATCATCCGTTTAACCTACAAACTGCTACTATCATATCATTTAATACACTTCTTATTCAAGGTATCACTTTCGTAACTTTAAATTTTTTTCATTTTCGAAAGTGGTATTTACATATATTATGAAAAAAATAAGCGAAAATATCATAGTTTTTTAAATTTAAGAAGATACTATAATATTTTCGCCTAATTAATTGATTATTTAGTTTTAAAATTGTAATAGCTCGCCTTTAAGTGTTTCAATATAATATGTAAAATCCATTATATGTAAAAGCATAATATCATCTTTTGTTATGGTTGTTTCTTCTTCAAGTTCTCTATATGCAGCATCAAGTCCATTTTCGTTTTTTTCTATTTTTCCACCCACAAAATTTGCTAATCCCTTATACGGATCTTTTTTTCTTTTACACATCAATATTTTATCTGCATTTTCATTATATACTACTATTACATTGTATCCTCTCATATTTTCACCCTTATAAAGTTTATTCTATTACTTTACATCACTTTCATTAGTAATAAACATTGCATCACCAAAACTAAAGAATCTATACTTTTCTTCTACAGCAGTTTTGTAAGCATTAAGGATATTGTCTCTTCCAGCTAACGCTGATACAAGCATTAATAATGTTGATTCTGGCAAATGGAAGTTAGTAATAAGGCAGTCAATTGCCTTAAATTTGTAACCTGGATAAATAAAAATCTGTGTCCAACCACTGCCGGCATGAATCACACCATTTTCGTCTGCCACAGTTTCAAGAGTTCTTGTGCTGGTTGTTCCAACAGAAATAACTCGTCCACCATTTGCCTTTGTATCATTTATCATTTTGGCATCTTCTTCGTCCACCATATAAAATTCAGAATGCATATGATGTTCCAGAATATTTTCTACCTTTACAGGTCTAAAAGTTCCAAGTCCAACATGAAGTGTAACGTGTGCAATCTTTACACCTTTTTCCTTAATCTGCTCCAGCAACTCCTTTGTAAAATGAAGACCTGCTGTTGGTGCAGCTGCGGAACCTTCATACTTTGCATAAACTGTCTGATATCTGTTTTTGTCTTCAAGCTTGTGTGTAATATAAGGTGGAAGTGGCATTTCTCCAAGCTGATCCAACACCTCTTCAAATATTCCCTCGTACTTAAACTGAATAAGACGATTGCCTTCTTCAACCACGTCAATTACTTCACCCATTAAAAGTCCATCACCAAAACTAATAACCGTTCCCGGCTTACACTTCTTTCCAGGCTTTACTAAAGTTTCCCAAACGTCATTTTCACGTCTCTTTAATAATAAAACTTCAATCTTTGCATTAGTACCTACTTTGCTACCATAAAGTCTTGCCGGCAACACCTTTGTGTCATTTATAACAAGGCAGTCACCTTCATGTAAATAGTCTATTATTTCCTTAAAAATATGATGTTGCACTTCACCTGTATTCTTGTTAAGAACCATTAATCTTGAACTACTTCTGTCTTCTAATGGATCCTGTGCAATTAATTCTTCCGGTAAATCATAATAATAATCATGTAAACTCATTTTATCTGCGTCACTCATAACTGTTCCTCTTTTCATCTATACTTAAAACTATCAAATCTAATTTTTGTTTTTAAACTAACTTTAAATTTTTTAAATAATATATTCCAACATTAAACGGACTATTTTTATAGCTGTTCACTATCTAATACTATTGTAAATGGACCGTCATTTTCAAGTTTAACTTTCATATCAGCGCCAAACTCGCCTGTTTCAACAACCTTAACCATTTCCCTGCATTTTTCAATTATGTACTCATACATTTCATTTGCCATGTCAGGTGCACCTGCATTAATAAAAGATGGTCTGTTGCCTTTTTTACAATTTGCATACAATGTAAACTGAGACACTAATAAAAGTTCTCCATCAACATCTGCTAAAGCCAAATTGGTCTTTCCGTTTTCATCATCAAATATACGCATACCTATTAATTTCTTAATCATCTTATCAGCGATTTCTTTTGTATCATCATTTGACACCCCAATAAACACTAAAAAACCTTTATTGATTTTTCCAACAATTTTTTCATCAATTGTTACACTTGCATTATTTACTCTTTGAATTACAAATTTCATATTAAACCATTCCTTGCATATTATTTTCAACTAATCTATTTTACACTATTCTTATATTTTTGTCATTAGTTGGTGGAATAAAGTATTTCTTCTAGCAAAAAAAGATGAATATTTCTCTCCCACTTCATATGGAAAAAATAATACTCATCTTTTTTATATTTTTAATATAACTATTCGACTATAAACATTTATCGGATAATAGTCAAACCCTAGCCTCTTAACTGGATTCCTAAACGCTCTAATCCGTTAAGAATTTTCTTCATTGCTCCTGCAATATCGTTTTCTTCAAGAGTTCTGTCTTTTGCTCTAAATACAATATTGTAAGCAACTGACTTAAATCCTTTTTCAATCTGATCACCTTCGTAAATGTCAAATAAGCTATAGCTTTCAAGGATTTTTCCACCACGCTGCTTAATAACTGCTTCAATGTCACCAACTAAAATTTCTTTTGGTACAACCATTGAAATATCACGTGAAACAGCAGGGAATTTTGCAATTCCTTCATACTTCTTATCAAAGTTAGCCATTTCGTAAATGTATGGCATATCAATAACAGCAACATATGCTCTTGTTTTCATATTGTAATTTTCGCAAACTGTTGGATGAACTTCTCCTAAGTATCCAATAACTGTGTCATTGTATACAACATTTGCCTGTCTGCCAGGATGTAAGAATGTCTTACCAGCCTTTGCATCATAAGAAATGTCTTTGTCAATTCCAACCTGTCCTAAAAATTCTTCTACAACACCTTTCATTGTGAAGAAATCTCCATTTCCGTAGAATCCTAATGTAAACTGCATTCTTTCATCTGGAAGGTCAGTTACAGGTAATGCCTTTGGAATATAAATATTACCCATTTCAAATAATCTTACATCTTTGTTACGTCTGTTGTAGTTTGTTGCAAGTGATGTAAGCATACCGTTAAGAGATGTTGTTCTCATAACACTGAAGTCTTCTCCTAAAGGATTTGAGATTGTAACTGTTTTTCTTAATTCACTGTCTTCAGGTAAAAGTAATTTATCAAATACCTTTGGACTTTCAAATGAATATGTCATTCCCTGTGAGAAACCACAGTATAAAGCAACACTTCTTGCAAGTTCATCAATTCTTAATTTTTCTGATAATTTTCCTGAAGTTGCCTCTCCTGAAGGTAATGTTGTAGGAATCTTATCATATCCGTAGAATCTTGTAATTTCTTCTGCAATATCACACATGCCGATTAAGTCCTGTCTAAATGTAGGAACTGTAATCATCTTTGTTTCTTTATCATATTCTAATTCTAAAGCTGGGAAGTAGCTAATCATTTCTTCTTCTGTTAAATCAAATCCAATAAGATTATTTACATAATCAGGATCAAATTTAATCTGATGTTCTTCCTTCTTTTCAGGATAGAAATCAACCATTCCTTCAACTACTTCACCTGCGCCTAATTCTTCGATTAACTGGCATGCTCTGTTAATAGCTGCTTCTGCATTGTTAGGATCAAGTCCTTTTTCAAACTTTCCTGATGCGTCAGTTCTAAGACCAACTCTCTTAGATGAAAGACGGATATTTGTACCATCAAAGCATGCAGCTTCAAATAACATATCCTGAACATCATCTGTAATCATTGAGTTTTCTCCACCCATGATTCCAGCTAAACCGATTGCTTTTTCTTCATCACAAATCATAAGCATATCTCTGTCTAATGTTCTTTCCTGTCCATCTAATGTTGTGAATTTTTCACCGTCTTCTGCACGACGTACCACAATCTTGTTTCCTTTGATTGTTGAAAGATCATACGCATGCATTGGCTGACCAAATTCTTCCATAACATAGTTTGTAATATCAACTAAGTTATTAATTGGTCTGATACCACAGGCACTAAGTCTTCTCTGCATCCATTCAGGTGATGGAGCAATCTTTACATTTTTAACAACCTTAGCACAGTATCTTGGGCAAAGCTCTGCATCCTTTACTTCTACTTTGATGTAGTCATTTACATCACCTGTTGTTCCAACAGCCTTAACTTCAGGAGCAACAAATGGCTTTCTAAATGTTGCTGCAGCTTCTCTAGCAATTCCTAATACGCTATAGCAATCTACTCTGTTAGATGTAATTTCATATTCAAAAACTGTATCATGTAAACCTAATACTTCTACAGCATCAGCTCCTACTTCTACACTGTCATCAAAAATATAAATACCATTTTCAGGTGCTTCAGGATAAAATTCTGTAGTTGAACCTAATTCTTCAATAGAACACATCATTCCGTTTGATTCAACACCACGAAGTTTTCCTTTTTTGATTTTGATTCCACCAGGAGTTTTCTTTCCATCATGTCCTCCTGCAACTCTACCACCGTCTAATACAACAGGTACTTTTAAACCTTCCTTTACATTTGTTGCACCTGTAACGATCTGAGTTGTTTCTGTTCCAATATTAACCTGGCAAATAACTAATTTATCTGCATCAGGGTGCTTTTCAATTTTTTCAATTTGTCCAACAACAATTTTATCAAGGTCAGCGTCAAGTCTTTCAAAACCTTCGCACTTTGTTCCTGATAAAGTCATTGCATCCATGTATTCCTGATCAGTACATTCAAGGTCAGGAACGTATGCCTTAATCCATGATAGTGGTGTATTCATTATAATTCCCTCCTTTAATTAAAACTGATTTAAGAAACGGTCATCGTTCTCATATAATAATCTCATGTCATCGATTTCGTATTTAAGTAATGCGATTCTTTCAAGACCTACACCAAATGCAAATCCCTGATATTCATTAGGGTCAATTCCACCCATTTCAAGTACATGTGGATGAACCATACCACAACCAAGAATTTCAATCCAGCCTTCACCCTTACAGAATCTACATCCTTTACCGCCACACTTAAAGCATGTAACGTCAACTTCTGCACTTGGTTCTGTAAATGGGAAGTGATGTGGTCTAAACTTAATCTTTGTATTTTCACCAAAAAGTTCTTTTGCAAACTGCTCTAAAGTACCCTTTAAATCAGCCATAGTTACATTCTTATCAATTACCAAACCTTCAATCTGGTGGAATGATGGTGAATGAGTTGCATCTACCTGGTCTGATCTAAATACTCTACCTGGACTAACAATTCTAATAGGTGGCTGAGTATTTTCCATTACTCTTGCCTGAACTGATGAAGTCTGAGTTCTAAGTACGATATTTTTATTTATATAGAATGTATCCTGTTCATCTTTTGCAGGATGATTTTCAGGTATATTTAAAGCTTCAAAGTTGTAATGGTCAAATTCAACTTCAGGCCCTTCAACAACTTCGTAACCCATTCCTACGAAAATTCTTTCAAGTTCTTCTAAAGCTAAAGTATTTGGATGCTTATGACCTACTTTATTTTTCTTTGCAGGTAAAGTAACATCAATAACTTCTGCTTTAAGCTTAGCCTCTCTTGCTTTTGCTTCAAGGTCTTTCTTTACATTTTCTAATTCTTCTTCAATACGCTTTCTTGTATCATTTACAAGCTGACCAACTTTTGGTCTGTCTTCAGGGGCAACATCCTTCATACCTTTTAATACTTCAGTAAGCTGTCCTTTTTTACCAAGAATCTCTACTCTTACATCATTAAGTACACTAATGTCCTTGGCATCTTTGATTTTTGCAATTGCCTGTTCTCTAATTGCTTCTAATCTTTCCTTCATTGTACAGTATCCTTTCTATAAGATATAGTATATTTTTTACACTTTGTTTTCCATTTAATATTTACGGTAAACAAATGTAAAATTAAAAAATTTTTATGCAAAAGAAAAGTCCCTGCATAAAAATGCAGGGACGAAATATCTATCCGCGGTACCACCCTTATTTTCACAAACGTGAACTCTCAAAATACTTAACGCGTATTAAACGTCACATGCTACTTTGATTTCACAAGTGAGGCTCCTGTGGGAAATTCAAATATTTTTGTTACTTAAAAGACCTTCCAGCCGATGAGTCTTTCTCTCTTAAAGAATAAAAATATCCTACTTTGCACATTCAATGCCTTTGTCAACGAAAAATATTTTAACATAGATATTTTTTAGTGTCAACCAAACTAATAAAACATATTTTACTACCAAAATTAAAATTTTAAATTTCACTCTCCACCGGGCATGCGGACATTTTTTTAGACCGCTATGCCTATACTCCTTCTATAATCTAGAGGACTAAGTCCTCCGAGTGTTGATTTAATTCTATCTTTGCAATACCAACGCATATTTAAGAGTAGCAATAGCATTCCTTAACATAGTGTTGGCAAGTTCTGCGTTTGGAGAAGTGCCTATAGTCCAACTCACCGGCATACCATCGAGGCAGTCAATTATCGGAGAAAGATATACTTTCCCTGCTTTGATAGAAAACTCTGTGATATCAGTAAGCCATTTCTGATTCGGTTTTGTAGCATGGAAATCTCTATCTATAACATTCTCCACCGCAGGTGTTATTTCACCTTTATAGGAGTTATATTTCTGTCTGCGTTTTCGTCTGATAATTAGTTTTTCCTGCTTCATAATACGGCGAACCACTTTTTCAGAAACTTTTATACCTTCACGATGAAGCAGCATATGAATTCTTCGATAACCAAATATATCTCGATTTTCATGAAACAGTTGTATGATTCTTTTGCGAAGATCAGAGTATTTATCTTCTGCATAAATGGTTTTTTCTTGATAATAATAGCTGCTTTTTGCAAGTTTAAGTTTTTTAAGAAGATTCAGCAGTGAATACTTATTTTTCAAGGCATCGATTATCACTGCCTTCTCCCGATTTGTGAGAGCTGTCTGATCGATGCCGGGGTCTTTTTTTAATACATTGATTGTTTCTTTAAGAATATCTATTTCCATCTGCATATCGAGCATCTGAGCTTTGAGCTCATTGATATCTTCTGCAGATGTGATATCATTTGGACTTACATTAATGTTGGCAGTAGTTTTTTTCATGGGTTGAAAACATCCCTTCTCCCGATACTCCCTAATCCATTTATATACCAAGGAAGGTGTGTATCCGATTTCTTCTGCCACTAATTTTACAGGCTCGCCTTTAATAAGGCAACGTTTAATTACATTATGTTTCAATTCAGTTGGAGCTTGTCTCCAATGTTTTTGATTTGGAACATCGTAATATTCAGGATATTTTTTACGCCAATGATAAAGCATCGGTGAAGATGGATAACCTAAGATCTGGATTACTTTATCAGGTGATCCTGTGGCTTTTAACAATACAAGTGCTGTCGATATTTGTTCTTGTGTGTACCTCATAACATATCAGGCATTACACAGTCCAACTTTTCGTCCGCATGCCCATTTCACAGTGGAATTTACTTTTACATAAGTGGAATTTAACCTTTCACACCATTTTCATCTACCCATTTGCATATTTGTCTCTTTACCTGTATGCTTTTTCCATGCTCTCTGATAACGGTAGAAGGAGGTACACATGTCTAACCTTATACCGGGAAACCAGAAACACTTAACTTTAGATGACCGTAAATTTATTGAAGACTCTCTAAATGAAGGTCTTTCCTTCAAGGAGATTGCCAAATATCTTTGTAAGGATCCTACTACCATTTCAAAAGAGATTCGTCTTCACCGGGTTGATGACATTCAACCCAAACGGATATTTAATAATCCACACAACTTTTGCACCAGAAGATTTAGGTGTAAACGGACAAATGTATGTGAAAAGATTATCCTATGTGATATCAAATGTTCGTCCTGCAATAAATGTAATCAGGTATGCAAATCTTTCGTAAAGGAATCCTGTTCACGAGTGGACCGGGCTCCTTATGTTTGCAATGGTTGTGATAAACCACTCCATCTCTGTAGCATTCCACATAAATATCGCTATGATGCTGTTTTTGCACAACGTAAATATGAGGAACTCCGTACTTCTTCAAGAATCGGTGTAAACCTCACAAAACACCAGGCTCTTCAAATGAATGCCGTGATTGCGCCCCTTATAGAACAGGGACAGTCTCTATATGTAATTGTCACCAATCATCCTGAACTGGGCATCAGTGTGAAAACACTTTACAACTACATTGAACAGGGTGTCCTTCTTACCAGAAACATTGATTTAAAACGTAAGGTAAAGTTTAGGTTACGAAAAGACGATTCCAAACCTTCAATCAAAAACTTTTAAATTTAGGTTGATTTTTAACAGTGGGTGGAATTTAGTCTTTCACACGGAATTTACTTTTACAAGTCAGCACATATTTTACTATATATTAGTTCTGTATATAAGGCACTTTTTCTTTCTATGTTAAACACATTTTTTATGGTTCTCTCGCATATGTATTCATACAAATTATTGCAAGTCATTTTGATTAATTGCATGCTTTGCCTTAAATTTAACTGCGTGTTTTCTCTTAAATTTATTTGATTGTTACTTTAAGAAATTAATGCTATAATTTCACATATATTGTTTGAAAAAAAACATAATATATACAAGATTGCAGTGTTGAAATGATTAGCACACCTGTGCACTCACTATATTAGTTGAAAAAGTTAAGCTACCATAGGTATTTCAACATGTACATCAAGAACAAATTTTTTACGATTGGAGATTCACATGAAAAAAGTTAGCAGGCTTTTTTTTAGAATATATGACTTTTGTTTCAGAATGGCAAAAGACAAAGTTGGCATTTATACAGCTCAGGCTTCTTTCTTTATTATTTTGTCAATTTTTCCTTTTTTGCTTCTGTTTCTTAATGTTTTAGGTATGACAAGTTTGAATTCTAACTACATAATTAGACTATTAAACTATTATGCGCCTGAAACCATTAAACCATTACTGGTACAAATTGTTGGAGAACTTTATACCCACGTTTCAGGAACTGCCATCTCAATTACAGCTATTATTGCTATTTGGTCAGCTTCTAAAGGGGTATTATCAGTAATGTTCGGCTTATATGAAATCAGCAAAATACATCAAAACCGAAACTATTTTATTTCAAGATTTATTTCTATGATTTATACAGTTTTCTTTGTAGTTGCAATTATTCTTACAATGGTTTTACTTGTATTTGGAAATAAAATTTTCACATTGCTTATTTCACTGTTTCCGGTTTTAAAGAACATTACACTTCTAACATTAATGTTAAGATATTCTCTGTCTTTCATTATTTTAACAATATTCTTTATGACTATTTATAAATTTGCAAATATACGTCTTACAACATTTGCAAAATCAATACCGGGGGCAATGTTTAGCGCTCTTGGCTGGTTGGTTTTCTCTTATGTTTTTTCTTTGTATATTGATAATTTTGCAAACATGACTTATATGTATGGCAGTTTAACAGCCTTCATTATTCTTATGTTATGGGTTTATTTTTGTATTTATATTTTCTTTATCGGTGCAGAAATTAATAAAAAAATATACCCTGAAACTGAAGCAAAATATTTAGATACGAGTAATATTTTATAAATTTTATTGGATTGCATTTAAATATTATTAATTTTCATTTTGGAAATTATATATCTTTATTAAAAAAATTCTATATACTTTTATATGGAAAACCAAATATGGCAGATTATTTAGAAAGTTCTATCTTATGATAGAACTTTTTTAAAATGTAATCGTATGTGCGTCCATCCTTAGCCATTTCAATGGCAGCATTTTGACTCATGCCACTACCATGACCAAATCCACCACCCCAAATTATGTAATTATTTCCGGCTTTTTCTATATAAATAAACGCACTTGGTAGCATTGATATATTATTAACTTCACTTCCACCATTTAATTTTATTTTCATACCATAATGATATATATTTTTTCTAATATCACTTTGTCCTTTTATAATTATTTTTCCTTTGTTTCCATTAACTAAAATTTGTGATGCTATACCTCCAGTTCCTCTTTCTAAAATTTCAATCTTTTCTATTTTTCCCAGATTCTTTCTATATGTGGCACTAATAGTCTGACTAATTTCATTTGAAGTCAAAATAGTTTTCCACCTGTAAAATGGATATTTGTCTTCATACGATTTTATATTTTTTGTTATTATTTTTTTGAAGTTTTTTTCTTCAATAATATCTGTTTTATTTTTTGTAATATTCGTTCCTTGAAGGTATAGCTTTTTTTCTTTGCCCCATATCCTATAATCTGTAGTATAGCCACATGAAGTTGAAAAATAGTATGCGTTAATCAGTTCATTTTCATAAGTCATAACAATACCATTGGTTGCCTTAGCTGCTTTTTTTGTTTTATTATTTTCGCCAATTCGGTTATATACCTGATAAGATGTACTGTCATCTGCTATCGCATTATATTTTTTGTATTTTGACTTTGAGCATTTGAGTATATAGGTTCTGGCACAAACAGCCTGCGCTTTTAAAGCCTCCATAGGAGCTTCTCCACCTATTTCACTTGATACAACTTTTGAAATATAATCATCTACTGCTACCCGATTAACTATTACCATCCCTTTAGAAGTCTTATATATGTAAAAAGTTCCTGAATACACTGGGGAATTATGCTCAACATTATGGTTGGCCCACTCAATGTTATTAGAATAAATTTTTAGTACATTGTTCTTTTTGAACATGTAACTTTCTGTTGTAATTTCTATCTTTCTTTTATTTGTTTTGTTACTGTATTTTTTTCCATAGTAAACATTTAATGATTTTCCTTTTAATATAATTTTTTTCTGATAAATATTAGTATCAAAATTATTTGTAAGTAATATGTTTACGTACTTTCTTTTATATGTATTTAGATTAACTTTTCCTTTTGTTTCCTGTATTTTGGTAGTTTTTTCCAAGTTTTGATTTTTAGGAGTATCACTGTTAAATGCAGCATCAATTTTCATTACAGTTTCCTGACATTCATAGTTTAGAAAACATAAACTTACTACTAAAAATATAAGTATTGGTATTATAATTTTTTTCATTCTATACTCCCTTATATAATAAAATTAGTTACTATCCTAAAAGAATTTCTATTACAAAATAAGAATATCGCTGGCGACATTATACGCACCAAGTGCGTGTTGCCACGCAACTATTTTCTTTTCGCACCAGTGAGCATCCATAGTGGAACGTTTTATATAATAGAAATTTCCAAATAATTTCTATTATATAAAAAATTAAGCGTAGCATACATGGTATACTACGCTTTCTATTCTTTAGTAATACCCGAAATGCCGTCCTGTGTTTTGAGTCCTAGCAAACGCCAGGTGGGCAACCGCATCTAAAGTTACTGCCTTCCACTCACAAGGAGGCTTGACATCCCTTTAGAGATATAGGAATCCCTTTAATCAAACTGTAGGTTCAAAATTAACAGGTTTCAAACCAACATCTCAGGTAAGATTATTATAGTCTACTGAAAACAATTTTGCAATAATTTTTATTTTACAAAATATAGTTTTTTCTAATTTTTTTCTACTATTTCATCTTTATTTTTAAATATATGATTTTCAGGAATTACACCTCTTACACTTGACAATGGATAAATATTACAATGTCTGCCAATTACAGTTCCCGGATTTAAAACAGAGTTACAACCTACTTCAACGTAATCGCCAAGCATTGCCCCAAACTTCTTTAAACCGGTTTCAATTTGTTCGTCTTTTCCTTTGACAACAACTAATGTTTTATCAGATTTTACATTTGATGTAATTGAACCTGCTCCCATATGTGAATGTGTTCCTAAAATACTGTCTCCAACATAGTTATAATGCGGAACCTGTACTGTATTAAATAAAACAACATTCTTTAATTCTGTTGAATTACCTACAACGCAGTTTTTTCCAACAATTGCTTTTCCTCTAATAAAAGCTCCCGGTCTTACCTCTGTATCTGCATCAATAATTAATGGACCGTTTAATGTAGCAGTTTTTGCTACTGTTACTGATTTGTGAATCCAAATATTTTCTTCAGGATGGTCGAATTCATCCTGTGGAAGTGTTGGGCCTAATTTTAAAATAAACTGCTCGATGTCACCAAGAACCTCCCATGGATATGTTTTGTTTATAAATAAATCTGATGCGATTGTTTCGTTTAAATCGTACATGTCTTTTATTGTGTACATATTGTCTCCTTTCTTTCCATTAATATTAAGCGATTGTTATCGCTTAATATTTTGCAAATCTGTTTACATTAAGTGATTATTATGTCTATGAATTTACTTACATTAAGCGATTAGCGTTAATCACTTAATAGATGTTTAAATCTACTTACATTAAGCGATTAGTGTTAATCGCTTAACAGATGTTTAAATCTACTTACATTAAGCGATTAGTGTTAATCGCTTAACAGATGTTTAAATCTACTTACATTAAGCGATTAGTGTTAATCGCTTAACAGATGTTTAAATCTACTTACATTAAGCGATTAGTGTTAATCGCTTAACAGATGTTTAAATCTACTTACATTAAGCGATTGTTATTGAAAAGAATTGTATTCACAATTCTTTTTCAATAACCACGCGCGCATGCGCGCTGTAAAAACAAAAATGAAATAGCATTTGCAAGTAAACTTGCAAATGCTCTTCCATTTTGTTTTTGTATCGCTTAATGTGTTCGCGATTATTCTACAGTTACTGATTTTGCAAGGTTTCTTGGTTTATCTACATTTAAGCCTTTTAATACTGTTGTATAGTATGCAATTAACTGAAGTGGTATTACAGTTACTAATGGCATTAGAATATCTTCTAAAGCAGGTACTTCTATAACCTCATCCATAACACCTTCACTAAATTCTGTTCCTTCTTTTGTTACTGTAATAGTGAAAGCATCTCTTGATTTTACTTCTACAATATTACTTACCATTTTTTCAAGTAATTCACTCTGTGTTGCAACACTAATTACAGGCATCTGATCAGTTACTAATGAGATAGTACCATGTTTTAATTCTCCTGCAGCATAACTTTCTGAATGAATATATGAAATTTCTTTTAATTTAAGTGAACCCTCCATACTTAATATATAATCAAGTCCACGACCGATATATAATAAGCTTGTTGATGTTACTAACTTACTTGCAACATACTGACATCTGTCAGCACACTTCATTGTTTCTTCGATTACATCAGGTATATCTGATAATTCCTTTGTAAGTCTCATGCATTCTTCCTTGTCAATGCATCCCTTTGCATAAGCCATTTCAAATGCTAACAAATACATTACTGCCATCTGCACTGAAAATGCCTTTGTCGATGCAACTGAAATTTCAGGACCTGCATGTGTGTAAAGAACCATGTCTGCTTCTCTTGCAATTGAAGAGCCTTTTACATTAACAATAGCTAATACTTTTGCACCTCTTTCTTTTGCTAATTTTAAGGCTGCCTTTGTATCTGCTGTTTCACCTGACTGTGAAATTACAATTACTAAATCTTCAGGTGTTACGATTGGATCTCTATATCTGAATTCTGATGCAATATCAACAGTTACTTCTGTTCTTGCTAATTTCTCAATAACATATTTTCCAACCATACCTGCATGGCTTGCTGTACCACATGCAACTACAAATACTTTTCTGTAATTCTTTAACATTTCATCTGTTAAACCACATTCTGACAAATCAGGCATTCCATTAACAATTCTTGGTGCAATTGTAGTCTTAACTGCAGTTGGCTGTTCGTGGATTTCTTTTAACATAAAATGTTCATATCCACCTTTTTCAGCAGCATCCATATCTAAATCTGAAACTTTTACTTCTTTTACAATTTCCTGTTTGTGTATATCACAGAATTCAACTCTGTCTGCCTTAATTGTTGCAATTTCATTCTCTTCAAGAAGATAATACTTTCTTGTGTACTGTAAAATTGCAGGCACATCAGATGCTATAAAGTTTTCTTCATCACCAACACCAATAATTAATGGGCTGTCTTTTCTAACTGCAAATATTTTATCAGGAAAATCCTTAAATAAAATTCCTAAAGCATAAGCTCCTCTTATGTCATTTAAAGTCTTAATAATTGCATCTATAGGATCACCTTCATAATAGTAATCTAATAATTTTGCAACTGTTTCTGTGTCTGTTTCACTAATAAATGAATATCCCTTTCCAATAAGGAATTTCTTAATATCCTTGTAGTTTTCAATAATACCATTGTGTACAATAGATACTCTCTTACTTCCATGTGGATGTGAATTAATATCTGATGGTTCACCATGTGTAGCCCATCTTGTATGACCAATTCCACAATGTCCATCAGGCTTATGGTCTTCTTCTATTTTTTTTCTAAGATTAGCTAACTCACCTTTTGATTTTTCTACTGTTATATTTCCATTTTCAAATACAGCAATTCCTGCTGAATCATATCCTCTATATTCTAATTTTGATAATGAATTCAAAAGTACCTCTGTACAATCTCTTTCACCAATATATCCAACTATTCCGCACATTATTTTTTCCTCCTATAAAATTGCGCCACATAGTTATAATAACTAACCATTTGACCTGCGTTATTAAGGTTAATTACATTCTTGAATCTTCCCTTAATAAAGCTGTCTAATTTATCCATATACTCATCTGCCGTTATCTTTCCTTCTGCAACCTGAGTTAAACCTAATTCCCAACTTGCTGTCAGTTCCGGATTAAGTAATGACTTAATTGAGCCATGAACAACGCCAAATATCATTTCACCTAATTGAGTAGGTGTTATAACCTGTGTTTTTTTGTTTAATGCAATATATTTAATATTCGTCAGTTTCTTAATAATTTCAGCTCTTGTTGCACTTGTGCCAATTCCTGAACCTTTTATCTGTGCTCTTAAATCTTCATCTTCAATTAACTGGCCTGCATTTTCCATAGCCAAAATTAAAGAACCTGATGTATATCGCTTAGGTGGTGTTGTTTCACCTTCCTTAATATTGCATTGTGTAATTGGTATTTTGTCACCTTTTTTCATATTATACAACAAATTAAAGAATTCTTCATCAAGATTTTTTCCTTGATTTTCACTAGCTTCATTTTCGTTGTTTTCACTATCTTTTTCTTTATTATCTTTTGATTTTGCTTCGGCTTTCTTTTTTTCTTTTGGAACACCTACAATTTCAAAGTATCCTTTTTGTACAAGTATCTTGAAATTAGATGAAAACTGCTCTGTTGTAGTAGTTTCATCTGTATATGTTCCAGGCATTATGCCTATTAATGTAGCCTTCTTGTAAATTGCCGGTGGATAAAAAATACTTAAAAATCTTCTTACAATAACCATATAAACTTTTTGATTTATGCCTTTTTGTTTAGCTAAACCGTTCAATCCCTGACCTGTAGGAATTATGGCATAATGGTCTGTAATCTTTTTATCATCAACATATTTTGTTTTCTCCAAACCTTTGTAAGAGCCTGCCTGCAATATTTTTTTTGCAAAACCACTACAAGGACCATAATTTTGTAAACCACTTATGTTTTTTGAAATTTCCTTACTAACAGCCGTTGATAAAACTCTTGCATCTGTTCTTGGATATGTAACAAGTTTAGCCTCATATAGCTGCTGAACAACATTTAAAGTTTCATCAGGGCTAATCTTAAACATTTTTGAACAATCGTTTTGTAATTCAGCAAGATTATATAATAACGGAGCCTGCTTTTTTTCATCCTTCATTGTAATTGACTTAATTGTCATTTCAAGAGGATATGGTGGCTTTACATTAAGTTCATTAGCCAAATCACTGTTTTCAAGCTCCATTGGGCCATATTTTTCTAAAGCCTCAATTAACGCCACTGCCGTAGTTTTTTCTTTAAATCCATTTTCTTTGTAAAGTAATGGCGATTCGAAAAACTTTGAACCTTTAACAGCTTTCCATTCTGTATCTATTATTCTGCCTGCAATGTCAGTTTGTGCCATAACTCTGTAAAAAGGAGTTTTCTCAAACCCTCTTATTTCACGTTCCCTGTTACAAATCATCCCTAACACACAAGTCATTACTCTACCAACATTTATGGATTTCCAACCGTCTTTTAAATAATTTTGAATTGAATTTCCATATTTTAATGTAAGTAATCTGGAAAAATTAATTCCCATTAAATAATCTTCTTTTGCTCTTAAATATGCTGCATCTGAGAGATTGTCGTATTCCTTTAAGTCTTTTGCCTCTCTTATACCACGTAGAATTTCTTCCTCAGTCTGGGAATCAATCCAAACTCTCTTCTCTGACTTATCTTTTACCCCTGCTTCCTGTGCAACTAATCTGTAGATATATTCTCCCTCTCGTCCCGAGTCGGTACAAACATAAATCGTCTCAACATCATCACGATTAAGAATTGTTTTGACTATTTCAAACTGTTTCTTTACAGATGGGATAACTTCATATTTCCACTCTATTGGAATAAAGGGCAAATCTCTTAAATTCCATTTTTTATATTTTTCATCATAGACTTCCGGATAGCTCATTGTCACCAAATGACCTACGCACCAGGTGACTATTGCATTATCGCTTTCCATATAGCCATCTTTTCTTGTTGTATTTAATTTTAATGCTTTTGCAAATTCGGCGGCAACACTTGGTTTTTCCGCAATGAATACTGCTTTTTTCATTATTTCTCCTATTTCATTAACTACTTATTAATCTCATCTAAAGTCATTACATACGCCGGAAGAAATTCTTCAATAAAAACATCTATCTCTTCCATTTGCATATCTTCTAAGGCTTTTCTTATTGTATCTTCTGCCTTAGCAAAATCTGTATTGCCGGTATTTTTTTCTTCTATACATTTAATATATGCTGATAGCTTGTCAGCCGCCTTAACATATTTCCACTCGATAGAATCATCTTCGATTAATATATCCTCATATGCTTCCTGCATATCTTCGGGTAATTCCTTTAGAAGTTGATTTGCTGCTATGTTTTCTACTTTCTTGTATGCATCCCTAATTTCAGGTGCATAATATTTTATTGGAGTAGGTAAATCACCTGTTATAATTTCTGTGGTATCATGCATTATTCCCATCATGGCTATATGTTCAGCATTTAAATTTCTGCCAAAGCGCTTATTTCCAATAACTGCAAGCCCATGAGCAATGATAGCAACCTGTAAACTGTGCTCTGCAATATTTTCATTTAAATTATTGCGCATTAATCCCCAACGGTTAATGTATTTCATTCTTGATAACATACCAAAAAAATTATTCATTTTAATCTCCTCTATACACGAAATAACAGTTTTATAATTATAGCAAATTTACCTTGTTTTTACTACCCCAATTAAAATTTACCCATTCTCTTTGTTACGAAAAAATAAGAACATATTAAAGCAAATACAACATTCACCTTAACATGCTCTTATTTCTATTAGCATATCCCAGTATACTATAAAATTAAATATTTAAAAATTTCTTAACTATAGCTTCCATTCCATCAACTTCAACTAAGTTGTTGTGACGAACTTCTGCGTTTCTGATTTCTTCAATTGCATTTGGAATCTTAACGTTTGCAATCTTGCTTAATTCATCGATTAATTCAAAATCATCAAGCTTATCGTATTCAGGATTAATAGCATCCATAACGCTTCTTGCGAACTTAAATGGACTTGCTGTTGAAGCAATAACAGTTACCGCATCATCATTTGTTTCTGCAACATATTTCTTATATGTACTTGCAGCTACAGCTGTATGTGTATCCATTACATAACCTGTTTTTTCGTACGTGTCCTTAATTACCTTTGCAGTTTCTTCTTCTGTAGCGTAATTGCCGTAGAAGTCATCAAGTTCTGCTTTCATTTCATCAGTGATTGTATATTTACCTTTTGTAGCAAGATCATTCATTAATTCACTGTTCTTTTCTGAACTGTTTCCTGCAATTTTGTAAATTAATCTTTCAAGATTACTTGAAATTAAAATATCCATTGAAGGTGATGATGTAAGAATGAAATCTCTGTTCTTGTCATATTCACCTGTCTTAAAGAAATCAAATAATACTTTATTTTCATTTGAAGCACAAATTAATTTAGCAATTGGAAGTCCCATGTTCTTTGCATAGTATGCTGCTAAAATATTACCAAAGTTTCCTGTAGGGACAACTACATTCATCTTCTGATCTTTTGCAAGCTTACCTTCTGCATATAATTTTGCATAAGCGTATACATAGTAAGCAACCTGTGGTACGAGACGACCAATGTTAATTGAGTTAGCTGATGAGAACTGGAAGCCTTTTTCATCCATTTCTTTAGCTAATTCTTTATTTCCGAAAATTGCCTTTACACCACTTTGAGCCTGGTCAAAGTTTCCTTCAATTGCAACAACGTATGTGTTATTACCTTTCTGTGTAACCATCTGCTTTTCCTGTACCTTACTTACACCACCATGAGGATAGAAAACAATAATTCTTGTTCCTTCTACATCAGCAAAACCTGCCATGGCAGCCTTTCCTGTATCACCTGATGTTGCTGTTAAGATAACAATTTCATTTTTTACATTGTTCTTCTTAGCTGAAGTTGTAAGTAAATGTGGCAAAATTGATAATGCCATATCCTTAAAAGCAATTGTCTTTCCATGGAATAACTCAAGATAATATGCGCCATCTACTTCTGCTAAAGGTGCAATTTCTTCTGTGTCAAACTTTGAATCATAGGCTTTTGTAATACAATTCTTTAATTCTTCTTCTGTAAAATCAGTAAAGAATAACTTCATTACTTCATAAGCAACCTGCTGATATGTCATCTTTGATAACTCATCAATTGTTGCTTCAAGTTTTGGGATTTCTGTTGGTACAAATAATCCTCCATCATCCGCTAATCCCTTTAAAATTGCTTCAGATGCTTTTAATGTTTCTCCTGTACCTCTTGTGCTCTTATAAAGTATCTCTTTCATAGTCTCTCCTCATTTTTTATTTATTATTAATATAGTTAATTAGTCCGCCATTTGAAATAATTTTCTGCATAAATTCAGGGAAAGCCTGACCTTGATATTCTTCATCCTTTGTTTTGTTATAAATCTTACCACTATCAAAATCTACTTCAATTTCATTTCCTTCTTCTATGTTCTTTGCTGCCTCAGGGCATTCAATAATAGGTAAACCAATATTAATTGCGTTACGATAAAAAATTCTTGCAAATGTTTCTGCAATTACACAACTAACACCTGCCGCCTTAATAGCTATTGGTGCATGTTCTCTTGATGAGCCACAACCAAAGTTCTTATCAGCAACAATAATATCACCTTCACTTACTTTATTTACAAATTCCTTGTCAATATCTTCCATGCAATGTTTTGCTAATTCTGCCGGATCAGGTACATTTAGGTATCTAGCCGGTATAATAACGTCTGTATCTACATTGCTTCCAAATTTGAATACTCTTCCTTCTGCCTTCATATTATACCTCCTATAATCCTAATTCTTCAGGGCCTGAAATCTTACCTGTAACAGCACTTGCTGCAGCAACAGCAGGGCTTGCAAGATAAACTTCTGATTCAGGATCACCCATACGACCTACGAAGTTTCTGTTTGTAGTTGCTATTGCTCTTTCGCCTTTTGCAAGTATACCCATGTGTCCTCCTAAACATGGACCACATGTTGGTGTACTTACTGCACAACCTGCTTTAATGAATATTGAAGCAAGACCTTCTTCTATACACTGTAAATAAACAGCCTGTGTAGCAGGGAAAATAATACATCTTACTCCCTTTTTAACTTCTCTTCCATCAAGAATCTTTGCAGCTATTCTCATGTCTTCGATTCTACCATTTGTACATGAGCCAATAACAACCTGATCAATTTTAACATCACCAACATTGTCAATTGTTTTTGTATTTTCAGGAAGATGTGGAAATGCAACTGTTGGCTTTAACTGACTTAAGTCAATTGTATATTCCTCGTCATATACTGCATCTTCATCAGGCGTATATTCTGTAAATTCTTTTGTTGAATGTTCTTTCATGTATTCTCTTGTTAAATCATCAACTACAAAAATACCATTCTTTCCACCTGCTTCGATAGCCATGTTTGTCATGGCAAATCTGTCATCCATTGAAAGGTATTTAACACCATCGCCCATAAATTCCATTGAACGATAAAGAGCACCGTCAACACCAATCATTCCTATAATATGTAAAATTACATCCTTACCACTAACCCACTTTGCAGGCTTTCCTGTAAGATTAAATTTGATAGCTGATGGTACTTTAAACCATGCCTGACCTGTAGCCATACCTGCTGCCATATCTGTGCTACCAACACCTGTTGAAAATGCTCCAAGTGCACCGTAAGTACATGTATGTGAATCAGCTCCAATTACAACATCACCTGCAACTACTAATCCTTTTTCCGGAAGTAGGGCATGTTCAATACCAACTCTACCTGTTTCAAAATAATTTGTAATTTCGTTTTCTTCAGCGAAATCTTTTACGCATTTGTAAAGTTCTGCTGACTTAATATCTTTGTTTGGTGTAAAGTGATCTGGTACTAAAGCGATCTTGTCTTTGCAAAATACACAATCCACATCCATCTTTTCCATTTCCTTAATAGCAACCGGTGCAGTTACATCGTTACCTAAAACTAAATCAAGATTAGCTTCAATTAACTGTCCTGCCACAACACTATCAAGTCCTGCATGTTTAGCAAGAATTTTTTGAGTCATAGTCATTCCCATAACTTGTTCCTCCTTCTATGTAATGAGACAAATTTAATCTTATCATTTGATAAATATTCATTTATTTACAATCCTTATTATTTTAGACGAAAACTCCCCTATAGTCAATGCTGTAAAATTAAGCAGTATGAAAAAAATAAGTCTGTTGTAATGTTTTTCATTGCAACAGACTTACTACAACACCTTGTCATCTTCTCATATGATTACTCTTTCCTATCACTTTGTCATAACCATTTTTTTACTCCATTTACCATAAATCTTTTTCTTATTTTTTGATACTTTGTATGGTCTGACTGTTACATAAGCAGGTTTTCCCTGTATTTTATTATCCTTTTCGTCAAACCAACCATAAGAAAATTTTGTTTTATATTTCTTTTTTATTTTTTTCGGAGCTTTAATTTTTACATCATTATTTTTAGTATAATAATTATATGTATTTTTTCCTCTTGCTACTCTTATTTGATATCCATTCACTTTTGATATTTTGCAAAAAGAAATATGCATCTTGTCTTTTTTTAAATACGCATTATCTAAAACTGTGCTAAAATTTCTAACATTATTTTTTTCATACTGGATTACGTTACAATAATCAAATGCTGTAGGATCCAAATTAACACTATTAATAAATTTAACCTTTTTTATAAGCGAATTTTCAAAAGCTTTTTTCCCAATTTTTTTCAATTTTTTGTTCACTGTCAATTTAAATTTAGATGTCCGACATGTATCTGAAAAAGCATATTCTCCAATGTTTTCTACATTTTTGCCTAACACAACTTCACCTACGTAAGCATTTGCAAATGCCCATGGGGAAATTGTTTTTACGCTATCAGGTATAACAACTTTGTTTGTATAAACCCCCTTTGGCATATAATAATACAAAGTTTTTTCATCAGCAGACAGAAGACATCCATCAACTACTTTACACTGCCTGTTATTTTTTCCGATTACTATTGTAAAAATACTATCTTCAGCTCCATGCCAATTTGCCAATGATCTGCCAAGTTCATCTGCCTTTCCACCAAGTTCAATTACTTCCGGTGGAAATTCACCAAAAAATCCTGTAGGAACCCCTTTCATATCTCCTTTCACAATGCATCTTGTAAACCATTCATTTTCTTTATCGTATATGAATTCTACACATTTTTCAAAAGAACTATTTGCAGCCTTTTCTTTAGCTTTTACTGTTACATTATCTATATTAGAAAAAAATACGCCAACTATTAGAAATAATACTATTAAATTTTTTCCTTTCTTCAACTTTTATCCTCCTACTATTATATAATATTCTTTATTTTTAAAATTACTTTGTTAATATCATTTTGCTGCTCCATGCGCCAAAAACCTTTTTCCCATTTTTTAATGTTTTAAATGGGCGAACGGTTACATAAGCAAGTTCTTCACTTAAAGTATACATCGACTGATCTATTTTATAACTATACTCAATATCATATATTCCAAGTAAATTTTTAGGTTCATTTAAACTTATTTTATTATTATCTATAATATATTTTCGTGATTTTTTTCCCTTGCTTATTTTAACCTGATACTTTTTGATTTTAGGCAAATTACAAAAAGTAATATTAATCTTTTTCCCTATTTTAGCTTTTGTCATTGTTGTTCTAAATTTTATGCCGCTATTTTTAAAATTAATTTTCACTGACGTATCAAATGCTTTCGGTCCCATTTTAACATTACTCTTAAATGTTATCTTTTTTATTTTTGTGTTTGCAAATGCCATTTTTCCGACACTCTTTAATTTATTATTTACTCTCAGTTTACTAATACTACATTTATTAAAAGCATAATCTCCTATAACTTTTACATTCTTTCCTAACACAACTTCCTTAATATTTTTTTTATAAAATGCTGCTGATTCAATTTTTTCAACTGTATCAGGTATCACAATTTTGTCCTTATCTGTAGTACAATAATATAAATCTTTTCCATCTGCTGACATTAAACAACCATTTAACTCTTTTGTCTTTACATTGTTCTCTGATAATGTAATATCTATATTTTTCCTATAAACTTTTGCTAACGCGTATCCCAATGTTTTTGCACTTCCACCAATTTGTATTGATTTTACTGTTTCCCCTAATGCACCATATCCATAATCTTTCATATCACCCTCAATGACTATTTCTTTTGCTCTCCGTATTGCACCCGATTCAACTTTTTCCACACTTTTAGGAATAGTAAATTTTCCTATTATTTGAAAAAATGCTCTACTATTAATAATTTTCAAAGTGTCAGGCATATCTACAGATTTAAGACTATGTCTGCAAAACCAACCTTCTCCTATTGATGTAATTCCTTTTTCTATAACAACCTTTTCTGCAGATCCTTCAAGAATTAATCCATTCCACATTTTTCCACTTCCCGTAATAAATACTGTCTTTTTGTTGTCATCATACAAATAATTCGCATTATCACCACAACGTCCCTCTAATATTTGTTGCGAAGGACTAACAATTGTTGCACTATTTACTTGTGGTAACACCTTAACCGTACTAAATATTGTTGTTGACATAGTAGCTATAAGACTAGCAATAACTTTCCATTTCTTCATTTCTTCCTCCTTTTTCTGTAACCAATCCTCTAAGAGAATTGACTATTTTATTTTGTTCACACATATTATACGAAGTTTTTTTTTCAAATATTGCACGAAGTTATTTTTTTTCCAAAAAAAAATACATCCTTCTTTGCATGCGCTACAAAGGATGTATTTTAATTTAATTATTTGTTTTGATTTCTTTTAATAAAGTTTGATTCTTCTACTGCGCATATACTTCAAATTCCCATATAGAATATCCATAGCCCATTACACGCTTAATTCCCTGGAATTTTACATATCTTGCATTTACAGCCTTAAATTCAGCAGTATCCTCACCACCATTTTGTTTTCTCATTTCCTTTACGGTAGTCCAATTATTTCCATCTGTTGATACCTGAATGTTATAATCTTTACCATAAGCATTTTCCCATGTAAGAACAACTTTATTAATATTGTAATTCTTTCCAAGGTCTACATACATCCATTCATCATCAGCGAACTTGGAACTCCAACGTGTATTATCATTTCCATCTACCGCATATTTTGATGACACGTTGTCACCCTCTTTGCTTGAACTGTATGCTTCCTTATTTTCTGCAAGGTTCTTTCCTGTAATATCTTCTGATGGTGTATCTGATCCACCATTTACAGAAAATACTTCCATACTGTACAGTGAATAACCATATCCTGTTCCACGTTTGATTCCCTGGATTTTTACATATCTTGCGGATACCGGTGTAAAACTTATAGTATCATCACTGCCATCCTGGTCTCTCATTTCCTTAACGGTTGTCCAGTTGTTTCCATCTGTTGATACCATAACGTCATAATCTTTTCCGTATTCTGTCTGCCACTGTACTTTTACACGTCCAATTGTGTGCTTATCCTTCAAATCAACAGTAAGTGCCTGATTGCTTGAATCCTTCACAGAATCCTGTGACTGTGACAACCAGTAAGATTCATAATCACCATCTACTGCATTTGAGCCATCTAAAGCTTTTGATGCCCACCATGGTTGAGCATATGAAGTCACCTTAACTTCTTTGTTCAATGCAATATTTGCTGCATCTGAAACAGGCTGAACACAATTTTCGTCTCCAATTCCGTATACTTCAATTTCTCTGATTGATGCACCCCAGCCTGACTTTTTGTCATCTGAGTATGACTGAGACTTACTGTAGTTGATTAACACTCTAACGTAACGTCCTGTAGACTGTGTCAGTTTTTTGTCTGCTGAACCTGTACTAAGTACATCTTCATAATAACTGTAATCAACTGCCGTACCTTCTTTGTTCATTGCATTTTTCTTATCCCCATCATTACCTGTTGTAGTTTCGTAAACTTTTTTCCAGTTTATTTCATCATCTGATACTAAAACCTGATAAGCAACACCGTAGCTGGCATCATTTTGCCAGTCGATAACAACTTTGCTTATATCAGCTTTTCCTCCCAGGTCAACATCAAGCCACTGATCTGCTTTGTTTGCAGCAGCTCCCCACTGTGTTGAATACTTGCCATCTGTAGCAAAACTTGCTACATCTCCACCGTTTGCAGAAGATGAATATGCTGGTCTGTTTGTTGATAACAACCACCACTTACTTCTGTCTACAGCATATGTATTAGTTTGCTGCAAGTTCATTGTTCCTATAACCATTGCCACACTAAGTACAGCGGCTACTGTCTTTTTTAGCATTTTTGAATGCAATCGTCTCATATTACTTTCCCTCCTTTTTTGAGTGAAGTAACACAATAACGTTTCCCTTTCCTGTACTTTAAGTTTAGAAAATGAAAATGTTTTTCACAATTTTATTAATGTTTTTATTATTTTTTTGAACTTTTACTAGTTTTTGTGGATGACAAAAAGTTTTTTCCTAAAAAGGAGGATTCCAGTTTATATACATAAAATTTATTAGAAAAAATATAAATCTTCTAACATTGATGTTTATATAGTAACTATATCAACAGGAGCTGTAAGTCCATTTCATAAACTTACAGCTCCATCACTTGTAATAGAATATCTATTTTTTTACTTTAAATTTTATAGTTTTTAATATACAATCCCCTCCTTCACCATTTATATAATCATGAAGTCGCTTACATACTACTATTTTTAGTTGTTTCCCTTGATATTGCTTCAAATCCAATCCATTCAATTTGAACTTTCCTTTTTGATTTGCTTTAACTTCCTTTATTTTTTCTCCTTTTAACGTCATCAACTTTACCTTTGTATTCTTCTCTGTCATTCCTTTAATACTTTTAGTTGATGCTGTTATTTTGTTTTTATTTTTTATTTCTAATTTCTTTTTTGTCTTTTGCAAAATTGCTTCATCATCTATCCACCAATTTGGCACATTAGATGGAAGTTTCTTTTTCAGCTCTTTTTTACTAAGTTTATTTCCGGCAAAACTTGAGAATTCTAAATTGAATTTTTTCAGTTTCTTCATAGATGGTAATTGTGTTAATTTATTATTAGACACATCAACATCCTCTAATTTTTTCAAATTTTGAATTCCTGATAAATTTTTCAATTTATTATCAGCAAAATACATTCCTTTTAAGTTCTTTAATTTTTCAATACCTTTTACATTGGTTATTTTTGTTTTTTTAATAGTTATATACTCAATTTTTCCAAGTTTTTTAATTTGTTTTAAATTTTTCAAATTGCCTTTGTAAATTTCAAGATTTGTTATTTGTCTTAGCATTCCCAGACCATTCCAATCTTTTACTTTTACATTTTTCATGGTAAATTTCTGTAATTTTGATAACTGTGCCAGATTATTAACCGCTTCTAATTTTCCATTTCTAATTGTTAAGAATTCTAAATTTTTACATTTTTCAATTCCTTTTAAGTTTTTTAATCCACATATAGGTATTTCTAAACTGAACAATTTTTTGCATTTTTCAATTCCCTTTAAGCTTTTTATTTTTCTATTTTCATTTTTTTCTATAAAATAATCTCCAATAGAATATACGTTTTCCAGGTCTTTTTCTGTTATCTTCTGATTACTATTTTTTCCTGTTTCAAACAATATTGCCTGATATAAAGCTTTATCAGGTATTCCTGTCTTGTCATTCTTTATTACTTTGGCACTAACCAACTTTGTGGGCATTACTCCCACAGCAATTAACATAAAAACTATTATCATAGATTTTATAAAAATTCCCAACTTCGATTTTAAATTTATACTCATAATCTTGTCCTTTCTATTCAAATATAAAGCAATATATATTTTCAAATGCAATTGTTAATTATAAACTATTACACGACAAATTTAATCAATATTTGCAGTTGTCACATCTTTTGATATATACCAGCCGTTATCTTGAACATATTTAGTCAAACGTTTTTTTAAAAATAATTGACTATTGCTTGTATAGGTTTGATCTTCTAATGCATATATTATCTCTGCTGCATTCCCAATATTATTTGATCCTAAACAGGCTATACTATAGTCTATTGCAGCTTTTGCAACTACCCAACGTCCTTTTACAACTGTCTGATCATCTGCTCCTGGTATTTGAATCTAATCATAACTTGTCTAACTGCACATTACATTTCGTAGTTTTTTATTTTGCCCCAATATGCTATTGATATATTGGTTGCAATAACAATAACCACAATTTGTTTATCTTTCGTTCTTTCCCATTTTTTCATATAAATAAATATGTTTATTTTTAAGGCCTTTTAAATTAATTATAAATAAACATAACTTATAAATATCGTTCTTGAATATCAATCCATCTTCCCACCCATTCACTATTGTCATCTTATGCGAAAAATGTCTTGTTATATAAAAAAATCCAACCATCACATCGAACTTCAGATAATCTGATTCATTAATTAATGTAATGTCTGGATTTTATAATTCTGTCCCTAATTAATATCTTTCATAATGTCTTTCATAATCTTTTTCGCTCATTTATTCTCTTAAATAGAGAATATCATTATATTGCTATATTGTCAATAAATCTATTATTTGCAGATTCTAATTATTTGCAAATCTATCAATTATGTTTTTATTTGTTGTAGATAAACTATTGTAATAATTGAATCTAATTTTATCTGCTTTGCAATATAAGACACTGAACATGAGTCGCTATATCTTGCACCTTCACTTCCATATATTGTTTCAACTGAACCATCCTGATAATGTATCTGTGCATAAGCTGTAGCAATAAACTCTCTTGTATAATTGCTCTTGTCTATATTGACTACTGCGGCTGCATAATTTCCTATTTGATTATTTAGCCAGCCTGAATTTTTAACATCTATAAACTTGTACTTGCTGTCTATAGTCATCTAATTTTTTTCCTGCATCTGCTATTGTGATTTTGTCAAATGTTCCACCCTTCATTATCTCGCCTGTCTGTGAGTTTCCATTTTCATCACCATTTATATACAAATGTTTTACATATCCTGCATTTATAACTACATGAGCTAAATCTTCATTGTATTCTGTATAAACCAAATCGTATGTACCATCATTTATGTGTAAATAACCAGTGTCATGTGTTTCTGAATAATAATTCTGATTCATAAATACATTGCCATATGTTCCACCGTTAATTGTAACTTTATATTCACCACCAATAAACATATCCTTTGCTGTCTGTTCATCCAGGTCACCATATGCATTGTCATTTACAGTACAGTTGTTTAATGTTACTGTGCCTTTTCCATTTTGGAATGTAACGCCACCTGTATATGTGCCTATACAATCATAATTGTTCCCCCTCTTTGCAGATAAATAACACAAAACCTACGCCCTTTCTATGTGCTTTAAGTTTAGAAAATGAAAATGTTTTTCACAATATTTTCACATTTTTTATTTGGTTTTCCCTATTTTTTTGTTATTTTGTACATCTTATTAAGATATGAATCGTTTTCAACTTTTTGTTTTTTGTATATAGTTTATTCTTTTTACCTTTTTTGTTGTTTTTCATTTTTTATTTATTTTTCACTATTTCCATAAAACCCACAAAAATACTTTTATGATTTTTGATTGTCTTGAAAATATATTCTAAATATGATATAAAATCTAATGGTATTAAAATACTTTTTAGGAGGAGTACCCAAGTGGCTGAAGGGTCTGGCTTCGAACACCAGTAGGTCGTTAATAGCGGCGCAAGGGTTCAAATCCCTTCTCCTCCGTTTAAGGGATTTCAATTTTGAAATCCCTTTATTTATGTAATAAGAAATTTCTCAAGAAGTTCTATTATAAAAAATATTCCATTAGGGATATGTTCTACAGGAAAGGAAAAATATGAGATACAATTCTTTAAATAATTATTTGAGAAATAAATTTGGCTGTAAAGTATATAAATTAAGCATTTCTTCAGGGCTTTCCTGTCCCAATCGTGATGGCAAATTAAGCACTAAAGGCTGTATTTTTTGTAGTAACGGTGGTTCAGGAGACTTTGCAACTTCTGCTGCTCTTTCCGTTACGGAGCAAATTGAACAGGCAAAAGAAAAAGTATCAAAAAAAATTACTAACGGAAAATACATTGCATATTTTCAATCTTTTACAAATACTTATGGGGATGTGGATTATCTGAAAAAAATATTTACAGAAGCCATTAATCATCCTGATATTGTAGCATTATCCATAGGCACAAGACCTGACTGTCTGCCTAATGATGTTCTTGATTTGTTAAACAGATTAAATCAGATTAAGCCCGTATGGGTAGAACTTGGACTACAAACTATTCACGAAAAAACAGCCCGTTATATAAATAGAGGCTATACTTTGGATGTTTTTGATCAGGCTGTAGCAAATTTAAACAAATTAAACATAGATGTTATTGTCCATTTAATACTTGGACTTCCAAATGAAACAAATGACATGATTTTAGAAAGTGTAAAATATGTCTGTTCTAAACCAATTTCAGGTATTAAGTTACAACTTCTTCATGTATTAAAAAATACCCCTTTAGAAAAGGAGTATTTCTTAAATCAATTTCATATTTATTCACTTGAAGAATACGCTTCACTTCTTGGTGAATGTATTTGTAATATTCCATCTGATATTGTTATTCACAGACTAACAGGTGATGGTCCTAAGTCACTACTCATTGAACCTCAATGGAGCGGCAACAAGAAATTAGTTCTTAACTATATTAATAAATATTTTAATGATATGGATATTATCCAAGGTAAATACCTTTAACAGAAAGCACTTAGTTTGTTTCTTCAGTAGCAACCTGAATGCTTTCTATTTGTATTTGAGTTTCTGTAGGAGTGGAATCTGTTGTCTTCTCTACTACTGTTTCCTGTGTTTCCATTTCTGTTGTTTCTTCTGTCATTGAAACACTTTCCTGAACATCTGAAACAGATTCAGCTTCACCGCCATTAGTTACCGGTTCTGTATTAAAATCTTCATCCGCAATTTCAACTGTATCAATTACAATATTTTTGTTGTGTTCAGCCTTATCAACTAAAGTGCTGATTTTACTTTGACATAATGTACTGATTTTTTCATTATCTTCTTTTGAAATTTCAATACAAAGGTTAGCTTTTCCAAGAGAAACATCATTCTTTCTTGCAACCTTTTTTATTTTCTTAGTAACTTTAACGTTTTGGTATACTGCCTTACACTTTAACTTACGAATCTTAATTGCTTCGTTTGTTTCTGTTTTAATTTGTGCAAGTTTTTCGCTATCAAGTTTCTTTGCTTCCTCTTTGTTGTCTGATGGCTTATTTATCGCTGAAACAAGCATTACATTCTTCTTATTTTTCTTTAAATAACCTTCTTTTCGAAGATTCTTTACAACAAGATTAATTGCTTTTTCATATCCGTCATTATCCTGCATTTCACTTAACGTGTAGTTGGCAATCGCTTTTCCTTCTTTGTTGCCACCTTTAATCTTCTTAACACTTCCATCGTCATTTACATCAATTGTGATGCTTGGATTTACATCAATTACAATTGAAAATGCCAACTGTTTTTGATTTCCACCAAAATTAAATAATGGTTGCATAATCATAATTAATGCCACGAAACATGCTGCTACTAATGTTGCTATAGCAGGTACTTTAAAATAATGAATAACATTACTTTTCTCTTTAAATAAAGGTCTGTCTTTTCCAAATAATTCCTTTTCACTCTTTATAGGTTCAATTGGAGTATCTAATATCTTTTGTAACATATCTGGAGCCATCTCTTCCAGTTCCTTATTAAGTTTTTCTCTAATATCTTTTTCCTGCATAATGACCTCCTTTCTAATAATCCACAAGACAATTCTTCAATTTCTTAAGCGACCGGTTATATTTCGATAACACCGTCGATAAAGATAAACCTACGAGTTCTGCAATCTCTCTATGCTTCAAGCCATCAATCATATGTAAGGTAACAATGGTTCGCTCCTCTTCTCCCAAAATGTTAAATATATGTTCTATTAACATTTTGTCTTCTACATTTTTCATTTGCGGGCTTTGTTTTTCCATGCCCTCTGAAACATAGTTTTCAACTTCGTCGTAATCTACACTGTTATTCTTTTTATTTTTTCTAACAAAATCTAAATATTGATTTTTTGCTATGGCACACATCCAAGTCATTGGTGTACCCTGTTTTTTATATAAGTGACTACCATTTCTAATTCTTATATATGTATTTTGAAGCAAATCCTCCGCGTCCTCTTTATTCCTTGTTAGTGATAAGAGAAAACCAAACAATTCCTTGTAACTGGAATAATACAATTCTGTGAATGCCTGGTCATCGCCTTTTGAAATAGCTTCAAACCAATCTTCGTTTATGGCATCATTACCATACTGCTTTTTATTTTCATCCATACTTCCATTCCTACCTTTTTTGTTTTCCTATACAATAGTACAATTTAAAGTTTATTAAGTCAAACATATATTAAACGTAGAAATTTGATGTAATCTTTTGATTTACCTGTAATTTCATTGTTTTCGAAAACAAACTGAGGGCTTTTCATACCCTTTTCTTTTTTGTTGTTCAATTGTTATACGAAGGCTATTTCTTTTTTATTGCATTAAATTTAATTTTTTATTATAATTTTTTGAGACTTGATTTTTATGTATTGGAGAAAAGAAATGGAACAGACTTTTATGAAAACAAAACCAATTTTTCCGTTGGTTTTATCCATGGCATTACCAATGACAATCTCAATGCTGGTAAATGCCTTATATAATATTGTAGACAGTTATTTTGTTGCGCAAATAAGTGAAGATGCAATGACTGCCCTGTCGTTAGTTTACCCAATCCAAAACATTGTAACAGCTGTTACTGTAGGATTTGGAATAGGTATTAACGTCCTTGTTGCTTTTTACTTAGGGGCAAAAAATCAAAAAGTAGCAAACAACGCAACTACTTTAGGATTATTATGCAATATTTTTCATGGAATACTATTAACAATTATTTGTATTTCCACAATTAAATTGTATCTTGGACTATTTACTGATAATGCAAATGTAATTTCCAATGGCTTAACATATTCTTATATTGTTTTTGCTTTTTCAATTCCAATAGCAATTTCCATTAGTTTTGAAAAAATATTTCAGGCTGTGGGTCAAATGAAGGTTTCCATGATATGCATGATTTTAGGCTGTGTTACCAATATAATTCTTGACCCTATATTAATTTTTGGCTTAGGTATTTTTCCAAAACTTGGTATTAAAGGTGCGGCAATTGCCACTGTAATCGGACAGGTAGCAACTTTACTTGGGTATATTCTTTTTTATATATTTAGACCAATCCCTGTTAAAGTTACGGTGAAAGATTTAAAATTTAATAAGAATTTAGTTAAAAAGCTATACTCAATAGGTTTTCCTGCTACTTTAAACATGGCTTTACCTTCATTACAGGTATCAGTTTTAAACAGTATTCTCTCTGTTTATTCAGAAGGCTATGTGCTAGTGCTTGGTGCCTACTATAAATTACAGACGTTTTTGTATTTAACTGCAAATGGAGTTGTGCAGGGCATGAGACCGTTAATTTCATATAATTACGGTGCCGAAGAATATACAAGAGTTAAGAAAATATTCAAAACTGCTCTTTCAATTATATTGACAGTAATGGCACTTGGAACAGTTCTTTGTTTATTAATTCCAGAAAAATTAATTGGTTTGTTTACTGCTAATCCCGATACAATTTCAATTGGACTTACTGCCTTAAGAATAATTAGTATTGGCTTTATTATTTCCTCTGTATCAATTACTGTATCAGGAAGTCTTGAAGCTTTGGGTAAGGGATTTTCTTCTTTGATAATCTCAATGTTACGATATATTTTCGTAATGCTTGGCTTTGCTTTTATTTTGAATCTGTTGATAGGTTCAACCGGTGTATGGCACAGTTTTTGGATTACTGAGTTTATAACTGCATTTGTAACATTTATTTTATACAAGAAACAAATAAACTGCTAAAAAGATTATAAAAAATAAACCAGCCTTCATTTTGCCAAATTATGTTATAACTATTGAAGGCTGGCTTATTTTGTTTTAGTCATTTTTTGTTCTAATTAATCTAGTCCTCTGGTTCGATTTCCGTAGGTATATCAATACATTCAGGATTCTTCACTGTTCCCTTTGCCCATGCACTACCCACATCACATCTTCCATGATGATGAACTTCCTTTATCTCACCATCAGCAAAAGCATCTGTAGCTGTTACGTTAATTCTGCTTGTTCCTGCTTCCACCTTACCATCTAACATTTTCATAAGGTTTTCTATATCTTTTTCACTTGCCATAATCATTTCTCCTTTCAGTCGGCGGCATTTCGTCGAAAAAATTCCTAGAAAATGAACTTCGTTCATTTTGTTTTCTCCTATTATAACTTTTTTAGTTTTTTTAAGCAATTGTTTGTTTCTTACGGCTTACAATATTTGTGGCGACAGCAAACAAGATACTAAAGCCTAAAACTACTGCTCCATTAATTAGTAATGGTTTAATAGCAGTGAAATTAAATCTTTCCATACCTTTTATTAATTCATTATTTGCAACGAAATAATACGTTGGTAAAACGTGTGCTATTTTTATAACATAATCAGGCATATACTCTACCGGCACAAAACATCCACATAAGAACGATGAACCTAGCGCCACCACATTTACAATTCCGCCTATGGCATTTTTATTCTGAGTAATATTTCCAATAAAAAATCCTATGGTTAAACTGCAAATTGAAAACATAAGGGCATTTAAAATGTAAGCTAAGCCATTGGTACTTATAAGCAAATCTTTAAATAAAATTCCACTAAGTACCATGTAGAAAATCCACATTACCAGAATCAGAATACCATTAGTAAGTAAAACAATTCTGTTAAACTTTTTGTAATTGTAGCTACTGATTATTGTTCTTTTTCTAACATTATTTTCTTTTACACTTGCTAAAATCATACTTATGCAGTATACGCAACCTGCCAAAAGAGCATAATTTAAGAAATTGAAATATCTTGTCATACTGCTTAACTTTGATGTATCTAGAGAAGTCTTTAATTCTACTTTTACCTCATCATTTACCACTTTGTTTACTTTACTTATAAGTTCTTCTCCCGTGTAATAATCCTTATATATGTTTATCATTTTTATGTATTTTTCTACCAGCATTTTGGTATATGAGGAATATTGGTCTTTTGTAGACTTATATTCTAATGTGGGCATCTTACCCTCCATTAAATCCTTTCCAAAATTCTTCGGTATGTAAATAATAAAATTAACATCTCGATAAAAAAGTGCATCATCCACGTTTTCTTCATTGTTAATATCAATGTCTTTTATTTCTGAATGTTTGCTTATATAATCTGTAAATCCTTTTGTTATCGCATTATCTCCATCTTTATTTACAATTAATACGTCCGGTTTTGAGTCCTCAAAATCAACTGCATTACTGCCTGATGTTTGGTTTAAAACCGTAATTGAAATAAGTATTGCTGTATAAAGAATCAACATTCCTTTTTTCTTGTTTAATATTTTTAATATTGTTTTAAAGACTGTCATACTTTTCCCTCCTTAAACTTACGAAAGAAATTATCAAACAGACTGCAATAAATATTAATAAATAGAAAACATCCCTAAAATATCTGTTTAATGTATCGTAATAATACAATGAGTAAAAACCATCTGTTATTAAATTGTTAGGATTAACAAGATTAACTATTGGGGCGTTTTTATCGATTTCATATTTAAGAGCTACACCCATCATGCCCGACAAAACAGAGAAAAACATTGTTACAGCTATTGTTATACCTACTTTGGCATTTTCAGACACCTTTAACACAGATGCAATAAGCACACCTAATGATATACCTGCCAAATCACCAATTAATGTAAGTAAAAGAACCAATGGCAGATTACCGCCGAAATCAACTTTAATAACAAATTTCAAAAATGCCATCAAAATTGCTATTCCAACAAGGCTTACTATATATGAGCCAACTGCCGAACTTAGCACGATTATACTTTTTCTGTTAGGCGATACTGAAATTCTTTTTCCTTTGCTACTCATATTTGCCAAACAAGTGTTAATTGCGGTAAGTCCAAGAGTCCCACCATACAAACATGCCATAGCTATTAAAGTATAAAATTCAATTTGCATATAACCTAAATTTGCACTTGATTTGTCCATTAATTTAACATGTGTGTCATTAATTTTTAGCAAATTTTCTTTGGCAATTTTTTCTCCATCAAAAGATGTATTTCCTTTTGCAATTTGTGTTTCTATATTTTTATTGCACAATTCTTCAATAACACTTTTGTTTTGTTTAACTTCTGTTACAACAAATTTAAGCAAAGTTTCGTATGTACCATTTTCTTTTACCACAACATTAGGTTCATTATTTTTAAATTGAATATAACCTTCAATTTCTGAGTCATCTAAAAGAGAATCCGCTTTTTTCTTTGTAACATATTTAATATTAAACAATTGATTCTTACTGTCTTTATCAGATAACTCTTTCAAGGTTTCCTTATAAATTATCTGTTTTTCAAATTGACTGTCATTAACAACAGCAATGTCAAATACCTTTAACTGCTCATCCTTTTCAATATTTGAAAACGCCATATTAAAGAAGATTCCTAAAATAATAGGAAAAGCAAAGGTCCAAAATATTAATATTTTATTTTTGAACAATGTTTGTATTGTATACTTCAAATTATGAATAAACATTAGTCCCTTAATTCCTTTCCTGTTAATTTCAAAAATACATCATTTAATGTAGGGCCTACACGCTCTATTTTTTCTTCAATGTTAGCCTGCTGTTTTAACTCTTCGCTTGTTCCCTGAGCTATTATTTTTCCTTTATCTAAAATAATAATTCTGTCACAAAGAATTTCTACTTCTTCCATGTAATGAGTTGTGTAAACAATTGTTGCCCCATTGTCCCTTAACTTTTTTATGCCATCTAAAATGTTGTTTCTACTTTGAGGATCAACTGCAACTGTTGGCTCATCTAAAAAAATTAATTTTGGCTTATGGGCTATTCCACAAGCAATATTTAATCTCCTTAAAAGACCACCTGACAATTGTTTAGGTAAAAACTTTTTAAATTCACCAAGACCTACTAACTCAATGGCTTCTTCTACATACTGCTTTCTGATTTTCTTATCCTGAATATATAAGCCACAGAAATAGTTTATGTTATCATATACATTTAATTCATCAAAAACAGCAACATCCTGAAATATAACCCCTATTTTTTCCTTTATATCATAGGAATCAGGTTTCATTTCCTCTCCGAAAATTTTAATTGTGCCTTTTTGATATTTAAGCAATGACAAAATTGAGTTAATGCAGGTACTTTTACCACTTCCATTAGGACCAAGTAAACCTAAAATTTCTCCTTTATACACATCAAAAGACAAGTCATCAATTGCCAACTTATTCTTATATTCTTTTGTTAAATTACACACTTCAATTATTTTTTTCTTATTTTTATCCATATTTTTCTCTCTATCTTATATAATAAACTCTATTTTCTTTTCTCTCCGGTGTATTAGGATATTCTCCATCAACATAACCTAAAGCACAATGACCTATACCTTCGTATTCATCTTCAATTCCAAGTGATTTAAGCAATTCCTTTCCCCACTGTGTTTCAAATTCTTCTTTTGCACGATGTATCCAGCAACTTCCAATACCTAAATCATGTGCTGCAAGCATTAGATTACCCATAACCAAACTTCCATCATAAATTCCTGTAGGCCAGTCTTTCTTTGCCAAAACAATTAACATTGCAGGTGCACCATAAAAAGGATCAAAACCTTCTTCCCAACCGCCAATTTTTCTATTCATTTCAGCAATTTCATCTCTAAGTTCTTTTTTAGTTACCTGAATAATTATTGTATTTTGTGTGCCTTTTCCACTAGCTGCATATAAACCGGCTTCTATAATCTTATCAAGTACATCCTGTGGAACCATTTCACTTTTGTACTTACGAATACTTCTTCTTTCCTTCATTTCTTTTAATACTTCACTCATTTTGCTACTCCTTTCAATCTTCTTAATTTCAAATTATTAAAACCTACCTACATTGGTGTTCTCACTTCAATTAAATTTCCGTCTAAATCATAAAACCTTACCATCTTTTGTCCCCAGTTAAAAGTTGTAAGTTCATTTACAAACTTAATGTTAGGATATTTTTGTTTTAAATTATCCACAAAATTTTCTATATTAGTTTCTTCAAAATATAGTTCACTTGCATTATTTTGCAAAATCACATCACCATTCAAAGCTTCTTTCCAAATATTTATATCCTGAAGAACAAGACCTTCGGTTAAAATTATATTTCCGTCTGTGTCTAAAATAACATCTAAACCAAATAAGTCATGGTAAAACTTTTTAGATTCTTCTATATCGCTTACTGTGATTAATACGTTTTTTAATTTCATAGATATGCTCCTTTTCGTATAAATAATATTATACGTTATTTGGAGGATATATGGAATGGAAAAAGAGAGTTTTCTTTGTGCTAGCACAATCGATGTTACGTGGGCTTTGGAGAATGTCAGGAAACGCATTCAAAAGGAAATGCTTCCATTTAAAAGAAAATATTTCAAGCGGAGCCGACGCATACTCAATGCATTTGATTGTCCATATTCTAATGGATTTACTGAAGGTACAAATAATAAGATTAAGGTGATTAAGCGAAATGCCTATGGATTTAGAAATTTTGAGAATTTTAGAAACAGGATTCTAATGACTTCGATTTAAAAATACCAGGTTATGAATGTTATTCGAGAGTGTGAAAGTTTTTCTGTAAATTAAATATTTAAATATAATTAATAGGCCTTCTATGATAAAATTTATTATTATAGGAGGCCTTAATTATGGCAAGAGAAAGAAAAAAAGTACACAAGGTACAAATGACTGATGGCAAACGTGCCATCATCCACCAGCTATTGGATGAATATGACATTCAGACAGCTGAAGACATCCAGGATGCATTAAAAGATCTTCTTGGAGGCACAATCAAGGAAATGATGGAAGCTGAAATGGATGACCATTTGGGTTATTCAAAATCACAACGTTCAGAATCCGATGATTATCGAAACGGTTACAAGTCAAAACGTGTCAACAGCAGTTATGGTTCCATGGAAATCGATGTTCCACAGGACCGTCGTTCTACTTTTGAACCACAGATTGTAAAGAAACGTCAGAAAGACATTTCAGACATTGACCAGAAAATAATCTCAATGTACGCAAAGGGAATGACAACACGACAGATTTCCGACACAATTGAGGATATTTATGGATTTGAAACATCAGAAGGATTTATTTCTGATGTGACTGATAAAATAATGCCACAAATCGAGGACTGGCAAAACCGACCATTAGATGACGTTTATCCTGTTGTTTACATTGATGCCATTCATTATTCTGTAAGGGATGAGGGAATAATAAGAAAACTTGCTGCTTATGTAATTCTTGGAATTACAGTGGATGGAAAAAAGGATGTATTAAGCATAAGTGTTGGAGATAATGAAAGCTCTAAATACTGGTTGTCTGTATTGAATGAATTAAAAAACCGAGGTGTAAAAGACATTCTTGTTATATGTGCCGATGGTTTAAGTGGCATAAAGGAAGCCATATCGGCAGCTTTCCCAAACACAGAATATCAAAGGTGCATAGTTCATCAGGTGAGAAATACTCTTAAATATGTACCCGACAAAGACAGAAAAGCCTTTGCGAAAGACCTTAAGACAATATATCAGGCAGTTAATGAAGAAAAGGCTCTCGAAGCATTAGACAGGGTAACTGAGAAATGGACTCCGAAGTATCCGAACTCCATGAAAAGATGGAAGGACAACTGGGATGTGATATCGCCTATTTTTAAATTTTCAGATACTGTACGAAAAGTAATATATACAACCAATGCCATTGAAAGTTTAAATTCAACATACAGGAAACTTAATCGTCAGAGAAGTGTATTTCCAAGTGATAAGGCATTGCTGAAAGCACTGTACCTTTCAACCTTTGAAGCAACGAAAAAATGGACAACGACCTTAAGAAACTGGGCTCAGGTGTATGGAGAATTGAGCATTATGTACGAAGGCCGTTTGCCTGAATAGCATAAAAAATACCAGGTTATGAATGTTATTCACAACCTGGTTATAAACTTGGGTTACCCCCATGCTTGACAAAGAGCCTCTCTGTTTCCTATAAATATTTAGGGAACAAATTTGAATATTCTGCCAAGTCTTCTTCTCGTATATTTCACACACAGTTACCAATTAATCTATTTTGAATTCAACACTTACATTTTCTTTACCAATTTTTTTAGTGTATCTATAGTTGCCTGAAGTTACACTCTCGTAATATGCATTAATCGGAATATTTATTTTCTTCTCCTGACCACTGCATAAAATCAAGGCAGTTTCTATCCAATTTACATTATTTTTCAATTTTAATTCAACATAATTACTACCTTCCTTTCTTTCTAATCTGCCCGGTTCGTGACTAATATAGTATGTTTCTTTTCCTATATTTTTAACTATTATCTCTAAATCATCTGTTTTCGAAATAACATTTTTTACCACTTTTGCTTCAATCTTTTTGTTGCTATTACTAATGTTTGCTTCCTTTGGTTTTACTATAACTTTAATACTATATTTCTTTTTCCCACACTTAGCCGTTATCCTACATGTCCCCTTTTTTTTACCTTTTATCGTAATTATATTGTTTCTTTTTCCTTTTTTTCTTATTAATTTAACTACTTTTTTATTTGTTACTTTCCATTTAACTTTTTTGTTGTTTTTTTTAATCTTATATTGATTTTCTTTCCCTCTGTAACAGTTATTTTTTTAGTTGAAAATCCTATTTCTTTATCTTTTGTTGCAGCACTACTTTCTTGTATACTAACTAATTGACAAAACATTACAATTAACAGTAAGTATACTATTCTTTTTTTATTCATTCAACATTCCTCCTATATTCTAATGCAACTTTTTCACTATTTTTTTCTGCCACTTTTGTTTTCTCTGTTACGTCGAAATCTATTTGCGAAGAATATTGATATTCTGTCTTATTAACATAATCATACATTACCAAATCGTGCTCTTCTGCATAAATCGTGACCGTAAAACTAAGAAACAGCATCGTTAACATACCAACTATTAAATGCTTTGCAAATTTACTCATATTTACCTACTTATACACCATAAATTTAATAGTAATATATAATATTTTTGTGAATTCTCTATGGTAAAAACCCCCTTTTTCTCATATTTGACATCCTAGTTCTGTCATCTTGTCATTTATAATTGACAACTCCAACTATTTACAAATCCGCCATTTTTATTTCTCCATATATGAATCTCAACAAAAATAATTTGATTTTATATTTTGTTTTTATCAATAAATTTCGCATACTTTTTGAATAATTATTATAGCACATGTTCGTACATATTATTTATGCTTTTTGTATTCCGTGAATATACATATATTTATTGTATTAGTATGCTTAATTGACCAATAAAATTTTATAGTATTTTGACTAATACTCCATTATCTTTTTTCCGCTCTCTGTTACTGATTATAATTTCATAGTAATCTTTCCTTCCTATATTGTCAAGTCCAACTTCACATGGCATCTGTCAATATTAATATTCAAAAAACTGCTTATGTACACATTCCCTTTGCCTTCCGAAGTTGTTCTAAAAATAATCCTATTTTCTTCGAATCCAGTTTACTCCTCCCTCACACTTACAGGTTACTCTATTTAGGAATGTAAGAACACGATGTAAAGCGAGAAATACCAAATATCTTTCACTAGACACCAATGTCTATGAACAATTTAAAAATATTTTACTAATCCCCTGCAAACTGATATCTATATAGGTTCTAAACTTTACTTGGGGGGAAAGTTTAGAGCCTTTATATTTTTACATAAAAAAATAGGCATAGACACCCAAATCCATTATAATTAAATCACCACAAAATAACACAAAGGAGGTCGCCTATGCCTAACAATGATTTTATATCAAATATCTTAGAAATAAAAGACTTAATTATAACAAATGTGGAATCTACACCTGAAAATATATGTATTTCCTTCAAATTAGAAAGACGTGATCATGTTTGTCCAAATTGTGGTGCCATAACAAACAAGGTTCACGACTATCGTAAATCAATTATAAAAGATACTCCAATACTCGGAAAAAATGTATTACTTTTTTATTCCAAACGCAGATGTCATTGTGATTGTTGTGTAAAACATTTTTTCCTAATGCCACCATTGTTATTGATTGATTTCACGTAGTCAGATACGTTACGTGGGCTTTGGAAAATGTCAGAAAACGCATTCAAAAGGAAATGCTTTCATTTAAAAGAAAATATTTCAAGCGGAGCCGACGCATACTCAATGCATTTGATTGTCCATATTCTAATGGATTTACTGAAGGTACAAATAATAAGATTAAGGTGATTAAGCGAAATGCTTATGGATTTAGAAATTTTGAGAATTTTAGAAACAGGATTCTAATGACTTCGATTTAAAAATACCAGGTTATGAATGTTATTCACAACCTGGTTATAAACTTGGGTTACCCCCATGCTTGACAAAGAGCCGCATTTTTCAAATGAACGTCGCCAAAATAAAACAGAAGCAACCTCTTCCTGATGCAAGCATCATTCTGGGATTGCTTCTGTTTTATTTTAAGCGTTCGCTTGAAATAATTGCCTTCGCTTAGTTGTTGATTAATTTGCCGCTTTCGTCATTCCAACTGTAAAGTTTTCTGATTTCTTCTCCAACTTTTTCTGATGGATGTTCTGAAGCTAACTTTCTCATTGCCTTGAAGTGTACCTGACGGCCTGCTGGTGACATGTCAAGTAAGAATTCTTTTGCGAATGTTCCGTCCTGAATGTCTGAAAGAACTTTCTTCATTGCTTTCTTTGTATCTTCTGTTACAATCTTTGGTCCTGTTATGTAATCACCGTATTCTGCTGTGTTTGAGATTGAGTATCTCATTCCTGCAAATCCTGACTGGTAAATTAAGTCTACGATTAATTTCATTTCGTGGATACATTCGAAGTATGCGTTTCTTGGATCATATCCTGCTTCACATAATGTTTCGAATCCTGCCTGCATTAATGCACATACACCACCACAAAGTACAGCCTGTTCTCCGAATAAGTCTGTTTCTGTTTCTGTTCTGAATGTTGTTTCAAGAACTCCGGCTCTTGCTCCGCCAATTCCTAATGCGTATGCTAATGCCATGTCTAATGCTTTACCTGTTGCATCCTGTTCTACTGCTACTAAACAAGGTGTTCCTTTTCCTTCCTGATATTCTGAACGTACTGTATGACCAGGTGCCTTTGGTGCTACCATTGTTACGTCTACATCCTTTGGTGGATTGATGCATCCAAAGTGAATGTTAAATCCATGTGCGAACATTAACATGTTTCCTGCTTCAAGGTTTGGTTCAATGTCCTTCTTGTACATGTCTGCCTGTAGTTCGTCATTTATAAGTATCATTATAATGTCTGCCTGCTTTGCAGCTTCTGCAGCTGTGTATACCTTAAATCCCTGCTTTTCTGCCTTTGCCCATGACTTACTTCCTTCATATAATCCGATGATTACGTCACATCCTGATTCTTTTAAGTTTAATGCATGTGCATGTCCCTGGCTACCATAACCGATGATTGCAATCTTCTTTCCATCTAATAATGATAAGTTACAATCTTCCTGATAAAAAATTCTTGCTTCTGACATTTCTTTGCCTCCATATGTATATTTTTATTTTATTATAGTTAAACTATAAAATAATCTTTTTTACCTAGCCTATTCCTAAATCGACTTTATTTAACACCTCTTGCTAAACCTGTAATACCTGTTCTTACAAGTTCTAAGATTTCGTAATCTTCTAATAAGCTTAAAAACGCTGATAACTTTGACTGACTACCTGTAATTTCAATCATTACACTTTCTTTTGCTACGTCTACGATGTTAGCTCTGAAAATTTCAGTCATAGCCATAACCTGCTGTCTCTGTTCAGGTGTTGTCTTAATCTTAACTAAAATAAGTTCTCTTGTTACTGAATTAGATGGTTCTAAAACATCAACTCTTTTAACATCTTCTAATTTAGTAATCTGCTTTATAATCTGTTCAAGAATGTCATCATCACCTGTTACAACTATTGTCATTCTTGAATAAAGTGGATTCTCAGTTTCACCAACAGTTAAGCTGTCAATGTTGTATCCTCTTCTGCTAAATAAGCCTGCTATTCTGTTCAATACACCTGATGTATTGTCAACTAATACTGATAAAACTTTCTTGTTCATAATGTATTCCCCTTTTCTCAGTTTCTATCAATTAATACTATCACATATAACATTTTTGTCAATGAAACGTATTTATCATTCCTTGTAAATTTTATCAAAAATTTATCCTATTTACAATATATGAATATAACATTTTTTCTTGACCTTTTTTAATATATTTCATATCTGTTTTATACAGCAAGAAATTTATCCACATTTTCTTATTCCCCCAAAGTGCTCCATTAAGGACGCACACTTGTGCAAAAAGAAAATTATTCTGTTGACTAAAAAATATAAATTTTATATACTAATATTTGTTGTGGCAAGCTGCCTTGGCTCAGTCGGTAGAGCGTCGCCTTGGTAAGGCGGAGGTCGGGGGTTCAAGTCCCCTAGGCAGCTTTATAGCTAAAAAGAGTGCATTAAAACTTAATGCACTCTTTTTGATTTCAGTTATTTATTATTTATACAAGCTACTTTCATAATCATTTGAAAGTAGCTTGTATTTTTATTTCATTCTCTGTCTTACGATTTCATACGCCAAAACTCCTGTTGCCACAGAAGCATTTAATGAATCAATATCTCCGAACATGGGAATTGATGCAATAAAGTCGCATTTTTCTTTTACAAGTCTGCTAACACCTTTTCCTTCGTTTCCAACAACCAAACCTATAGGTCCTTTAAGGTCTAAATCGTACATTGTTGTGCCACCCATATCTGCACACACAAACCATAAACCTTTATCTTTTAACTCTTCTATTGTTTTTGAGATGTTTGTAACCTTGGCAACCGGTGTGTAGCTAACTGCTCCGGCTGATGCTTTAACTGCAGTTGCCGTAAGTCCTGCCGCTCTGTGTTTTGGAATAATTACACCATGGGCACCTGCTAAATTTGCTGTACGGATAATTGCCCCTAAATTATGTGGATCTTCAATATCATCTAAAATAACAACAAATGGTGGTTCCCCTTTATCTTCTGCCTTTTTCAAAATATCATCAACTGTTGCATATTCAAAAGCTGCAATATATGCAATAACTCCCTGATGCTTTCCTGTTTCTGACATTTGATCAAGTCTTTCTTTTTTTACATAATTAATTATCGTATCGTGTTTTTTTGCTTCACGTAAAACAGTGTTCATTGAACCTTCTTTGCAATGTTCCAACACAAACAACTTATCTACTGTTTTCCCGGCTCTGAAAGCTTCAATTACGGCATTTCGTCCCTCTATTACAAATTCCTCGTATCTCAAAATTAACCTCTCTTATTTTCTTCGTTATTCTTAAATCTGCTAACAGCCATTTTTATAAGTTCCATCATTCTGTCTGACTGCTTTGTTAAATATAACCATCCCATTAGTGCCTCAAAACCTGTTGCAACTCTGTAATCAGACATTGATGCATTCTTGGCTCTTGTAATTGCCTTGGCATTTCTTCCACGTTTGTAGATTTTCACTTCTTCTTCTGTTAAATCATCCATAATTAAATGAATCATTTCTGCCTGTGTTTGGGCTTTGACTAGATTAGAAGCTGCCTTATGTATTTTGTTTACCTGACGGTTTGCCTCGTCAACAATTACTGTTCTAATGATGATTTCATATATTCCATCACCTATATAAGCCAAAGTCAAAGGAGAATAATCAGTAATTGTTATCTCCTCTAACTCCATTTTGTTTTTTATTATCTCAAATAAATCCATGTTTTGAATTATCTCCATTTTCGCTAAACTTACTTTTCAATATGGTAAGTTGTTCCTTCACGTGTATCCTTTAAAATAATTCCCTTAGAAGCTAACTCATCTCTAATTGAGTCTGCTGTAGCAAAATCTTTGTTTTTCTTTGCTTCTGCACGCTTAGCAATCATTTCATTAATGTATGTTTCTAATTCGCTGTCAATATTTTCTTCTTTCTTTTCTTCAATAGCACCCTTTGTAAGGTCTAATGAAAGAACTTTGTCAAAATCATTTATAATAGCTAATTTTGTTGCCTCATTAGTATCTTCTTTTAATACATCATATACTAATGTAATACCTGAAGCTGTATTTAAATCATTTCCAACAACATCAATGAACTTTTCTTTGTATTCCTTTACTAATTCCTGATTTATTTCGCCATCATTTGTAAGCTTGCCAATACGGTTTCTTAACTTCTTATAGCCGGCAGCTACAGAATCAAGTACCTGGTAACTAAACTGAAGTGGTTTTCTATAATGAGACTGTAAACAGAACATTCTGTACACAACAGGATCATAACCTTTACTTTCTAATAATGAAACTGTAAGGAAATCTCCCTTTGACTTACTCATCTTACCACTCTTATCATTTAAATGATGTACATGGAACCAGTAATTGCACCATTTATGACCTAAAAATGACTCACTCTGTGCAATTTCGTTTGTATGATGTGGGAAAATATTATCAATTCCACCACAATGTAAATCTAAATGTTCTCCTAAATGTTTAATACTAATGCAAGAACATTCAATATGCCATCCAGGGTAACCAACACCCCAAGGACTATCCCATTTTAACTCTTGATTATCAAACTTTGATTTTGTAAACCATAATACAAAGTCTGTTTTATTTTTCTTGTTTTCGTCTTCATCTACATCATCTCTTACACCAACCATAAGTTCATCTTCATCATGACTTGTTAATGTGTAGTATTCTTTAAGCTTTGATGTATCAAAATATACATTACCACCTGCTACATACGCATAATCTTTTTCAAGAAGAACCTTAATCATATTAATAAATTCATCAATACAATTTGTTGCAGGTTCAACTACGTCAGGAGTTTTAATATTTAATTTTTTGCAATCTGAGAAAAATGCATCTGTATAGAATTTGGCAATTTCCATAACTGTCTTATGTTCTCTTTTTGCACCCTTTAACATTTTATCTTCGCCAGTATCAGCATCACTTGATAAATGGCCAACGTCAGTAATATTCATAACTCTCTTTACGTTGTAACCTTCATAACGCAACTCTTTTTCAAGTACATCTTCCATAATATAGCTACGAAGATTTCCAATATGCGCATAATGATAAACTGTAGGTCCACATGTATACATGCCAACCTGTTCTTCTGATATAGGTTTAAAAACTTCTTTTTTCTTTGTTAAAGTATTGTAAATTTTCATATTATCTCCTTTATGTAGACTATTTGTTTTTTAACTTTTCTATTTCATCGTTTAATCTCTTTAATTCATTTTGTACAGGATGTGGAATGTGTACCTGATCTAAATCATTGTGCTGAACCGGAACATTATCCTGTTTTACCACAATACCCGGCACCCCCACAACTGTACAGTTTGGTGGTACTTCCTCCAATACAACAGAGCCTGCTGCAACTTTTGAGTTGTCACCTATTGTAAACGAACCAAGAACTTTCGCTCCCGATCCAATCATAACGTTATTGCCTATAGTGGGATGACGTTTTCCTTTTTCTTTGCCGGTACCTCCAAGGGTAACTCCCTGATATAAAGTAACATTTTCTCCAATTATTGCAGTTTCACCAATAACCACGCCATGACCATGATCAATAAATAAACCTTTACCAATCTGGGCTGCCGGATGAATTTCTATACCTGTCTTTCTGGCTGTTCTTTGTGATATGCGTCTTGCTCTAAAAACTTTTCCTTTTAAATATAGCTTATGAGCTTTTCTATAATTATAAATTGCCCAAAAACTTGGATATAATATTGCCTCAATATCTTTTTTTATTGCAGGATCTCTATCCTTTATTACTTCTACTTCTTCTTTGTAAAATTTTAAAAATCCCATTTTAATCTCCAAACTAAATTCGTCTAATTACTATATATGCATTATATTTTTAATTTAATATCTTATCAGTCAAATACTTAATTAATTATGACACTACAATTCTTTATAATACCACAATTTCTAAAGTATACCACTTTTCTTAAACATAATCGTTTATGAAAAAGCTGTCTTTTTTACAAACCGTTGGAAAATTTGGTATTTTTTTATAGCCAAATATGTGTGCTGTAAGTTCTCCAATACTAACATCAAAATCTACATCTTCCTGATTTTCGATTTTGTCCAGCTTAACACTTCCATGATGGAAATTCATCTTAAAGCATCCATTATTTTCGTTTAAAATCGGATCTGTAATCCTTATTGTTCTTTCTTTAAAATCCTTAAAAGATAACAACCTCAATGTTTTTCTAATATTAATAAGTCTTGCCATTGCGTATGGTTTTCTAACATCACTTTGCCAACTAAGAGTCTGCAAACTGCTGTCTAACACTTCTTCTAATATTTCACCATCTATAAATATTCTGTACCCAACAATTACTTTCTTTTGGATAAACAACTCTATTTCGCCATTTTCAACTTCAACTAACTCAAGCATTTGCTTAAAATAGTCTAAATCTTTTGATAAAGCAATGCGATGGTTACTGTCCATTGCCTGCTGTGCAAAAATTGATAGCTTTACTAAATCTGACTTTTCGGCTTTTCTTCTAATAACAGAATGGCTTGGCTTTCTTCTATGCTCTTTCTCCATCATTTCCCGCTTGTCCATAACAAATTCGAAACCGAATTTTCTATATATTTCTGCATTTTCAGGACTTGATGGAATTAAATATGTAAAAACATCCATATTTAAAAACATACTTGAAATAACGTCCTGAAATATTTCTTTTATATATCCTTTTTTTCTATATTTTTCCCATGTAGCAACTGCATAAATGTAAGTTACATTTGTTTTCAGGTTTCCTACAACTGCATCTTTTGGAATCAAATGAATAGCAGATACAATTTCACCATCCTTTTCATTAACCACTACCTCGTTTTCACGAATTCGTTTGTCAAAGTAGTAATCAACAAACTCTTTTGTATCTTCTTCAAAACAATGCTCATACAAATCTCTTATTTTTGTTTTTTCATTATTCTCAAGTAATCTTACCATAACCACTCTCTCTACTTCTGAATTATTGTGTATTTCTCTACCATATAAATAGGATTATATGATAATTTGGATTTTCTAAGTCCCTCAATTCCCATGTCGTCTTCTCTGTTTTCTTTTCCTGCCAGTGGAAATGCTTCAATTAAAAACTGGCTACAAATATACTGATAAAGTCCTCTTATTTCCGGATTTGCCTTTTCTACCGGCAGATAAACCATATCTTCCTGTTCATAATAATTTCCTATGCAGAAAGACTCTAATTTGCCATCTACATACACACCGCCAATTTTGTAATCAAAAACTTCTTCATTATCCAAAATATATTTGATTCCTTTTGCTTCACTGTCTATAAACTCATGTTCTTCAGCATGACTTTTTGTTTCTTTCCATTTTTCCAAATATTCTAAAATTTCTTTTTCATTTTCTTTACCTAGAATCTTAAATGAGTATCGACCTTCATATTCTTTCTTAAAGGCATTTAGATGATTTTTCTTCTTGTGGTATTTTTTGCCACTGAAAGTTCTTAGTTTTTCAGCATCATATACATAATCGTAGTATGTTCTGTCAGGTATTACTATATATTCATCTTCCGGCAAATCTAAAGTTTCAAGAGCCTTCTTATCAACAAGGTACATTGTTAGTTTCTTCTTTAATACATTGTTGAAATAGTCCTGTGTTTCAAGGAAACATTCTTTCAAGTCTTCTTCCCTGCAACAAGGCACTGATGAATAGTATTGATTATCTTCACTCTTTGCCACCCACATTAATCCATGTTCATTTGTAAAATACCATGTTGGATAACAATTCTCCCAAAGGAACAAATCAAGTATATTACTGTCTGCCGTCTCCGGTCTTCTTAAATTGTAATATTCATTTATTTGGTTGTAGTCCTCTATTTTTATTTCGTGTAATTGATAATCTTTCATATTTTGCCTTCTATCTGTTATGTATATTCTCCTCTAACAATACAATAGCCTGTGATGAAATTCCAAGTCCTTCCCCTGTAAAACCTAACCCTTCTTCTGTTGTTGCTTTTATGCACACCTGATTCACATTAATATTTAATACATCTGCCACATTTTTCACCATCTGTTCCCTGTAGGGAGCAAGTTTCGGTTTCTGGCATATAATTGTTGCATCAATATTTCCTATTACATAATTATTTTCTTCTAATAATTTTCCTACATGCTTCAATAATTTAATACTTGAAATATCCTTATACTGCGGATCAGTATCAGGGAAATGTTTTCCTATATCACCTAATGCTGCTGCACCAAGTAAAGCGTCCATAATTGCATGAACAACAACATCTGCATCTGAATGTCCAAGAAGTCCGTACTCGTATGGAATCTCCACTCCGCCTAATATTAATTTTCTGTTTTCTACTAATTTATGGACATCATATCCCATCCCTATTCTCATAGTATTCTCCTATTAAATTATATTTTTCCGCAAAGATGCTTTTATTATACCACACTTTTTAATAAAATCATTATATTATGTACAAAAACGAAAAAAGTTATCTAAGCCCTTAGTTTTGGTAAAAAAAAACCTAAAACAAAAAAAATTTTAGGGCAATAAAAAAGTAGCGAGAGGGGGATTCGAACCCTCGACACCACGGGTATGAACCGTGTGCTCTAGCCAACTGAGCTATCTCGCCACAATGAATAACACATAAGTGTTAATTATTAAATTGTCATTTGAAAACTATAAATGGGACCTACAGGGCTCGAACCTGTGACCCCCTGCTTGTAAGGCAGATGCTCTCCCAGCTGAGCTAAGATCCCATTGCTTTCAAACTGCTTTATTAATATATACTTTTGAGCGAAAATTGTCAAGCACTTTTTTTATTTTTTTAATATTTTGTAAATGTCAAGTTTAAACGCAAATAAATTTTCCAAAATAAAAAAATAACTTTTTTCAGAATAATTTATCTAAAAATCAGTTATCTTTACCCTCTAATCCTTATATTGTTTTTATTATATATTATAAAAGACCAAACTATCCCCTATATGGATTATATTCTTGTTTTTACATATTAATCATTAATTATTATTGTTAAATTGCCTGCTCTAACTTATACATTTCATCTGATGATTTCCATCCTAATATTTCTCTCGGATATTGATTAATCCAATTTTCAACTTTTTGTACTTCTGATTTTGAAACATCATCAAAATTAGTTCCTTTTGGAAACCACCTTCGTATCATTCTGTTTAGATTTTCATTAGAACCTCTTTCACAGCTTCTGTACGCATGACAGTAATATATTTTAGTACGTTTTCGTTTTTTGTTACGTCTGCTTCTTTCCATTCCTTCCCAGTCAGAAAACTCTGTTCCGTTATCAACGGTAATACTTTTAAATGTTTCCCTGAATCTCTTTTCGCCTAAATCTCTTTCAATTCTGTTTAATGCCTTTACCACTTCTTCAGATGTATGATTATTTAAAAGTCTTATGATTTCCTTTCTTGTTTTTCTTTCAGTTAAAACAAGCAGCGTTTTCTCTACTTCTCCCTGAGCTCCAACAACAGAATCCATTTCCCAATGTCCTACTTCTTCTCGTGTTTCTATCTCCTTAGGTCTTTTATCGATGCTTGTACCTTTACTAAATCTTTTCTGTACTTTTTGTTTTCGTTTGATTTTCTTCTTTCTTCTATATGGAAGATCCGCCAATACAACATTTGGAAAGACACCTGCTTTAATATAGTTATAGAATGTTGTAAGGCATATCTTTGTCTTATATTCCATTCCGTCCCTTTTTATTTCTTCCATGATGGCTGCCGGTGAATAATGGTAATCTGATATCATCATTTCAACATATTCGATAAATTCTTCATCTTTTTCATGCATTATTCTTTTTCTTCCGCATTTACGTTTATTTTCTTCGTATTTAATCTGACCTTTATCATAGCTGTAAATTTTCTTTTCCGACCAGTCAGAACGATTTCTTCTTACTGTCTTTCCTCTTTTAATTTCTCTATATATCGTTGAATAATGATATCCTAACTGTTCAGCTATTTTAACCGGCTTCATTCCTGACTCATACAAAGCTTCTATTTGTATTCTGTCTTCTCTCCTAAGTTGATTATACTTTTTCCCCATATCTTCATTCTCCTATGTACATTAAAAAATTTAGGAAGCAAAACTGCTTCCTAAACCAAAACATTTATTTTATTTTCTTGTTATTTCTATGTTGCTGTCATCCATCGTAATAAGTAAAGCACAATAATTAACTAACGCCTGAAAAAAAGCTTGTGAGAAATTAGCTCCCTGCTCTTCTGCAATCTCTTCAAGTATTTTTTTCTGTGTTTTATCTATATATCCACAAAGCAATGCATCACGCCTTATGTATTTTGGATTAGTTCTTTCCTTTATTAAAATTCGTGGATCTATGTGATTATCTCCATTGATAAAATTTCTTACAGCTTTTCTTATAAATACAACCTGTGTTAATTCTTCCCTGACTGTCAGGTATTCTACCAACCTTAAGCATTCTTCAGTAATGTATGCTGAAAATGCAACTGCATTTTTTCTCGTTCTCTGCATGGCTATCCTTTCACTATTATTTTTTCTAACTTATTTATAATCTTATGATACTCTGCTTCTTCTCTCTCCGTTAAAACAACTTTTCCAGAAGCCAGTGCATTTTCTATATTTGCAATATCATCTACAAACTGCTCCGAAGTAAGTTCTTTTGTTTCTTCCTTGTCCCTGAACTTTTCAACATCTGACGGTTTGATTTTTGTATGTTTTGATTCTTCCGCAAGCTTTTTCTGCTCACTTGATTTTAACATACTCGATGCTTTTTCTGCAACTCCAACTGATATGTTATCATCCAACATTGCGTTGAGCAAATCAGGATCTGCATTATTCTGTACCTTTTCGAACTTGTTTATTTGTCCTCTGGACATTCCGGTTGTTTCTGTCAGTATATCTCTGGTTGATCTACCTTTTATCTGAACTTTGCTTTCTTCTCCATTTTCATCTTCTCCGGTAATTGATTCAACACCTTTTAATCTTAACTCTTCAATTATCTCTTTCCACGCCTGCAATTCATTATACTTATCAGCATCAGAATATTTTCTTGCCTCTTTGTTTGTAGTTATGATTGCATATTTTTCCTTGTTTTCATCTGACAGTGGTAATTTAATTTTATCTAAATCTTTTACAACGCATGGAATCAATGTATATTCATTCCAATCCTCTACTGTGTCATCTGCGATTAACATATCAATTGCTGTGATTCTTCTTTCACCCCCAAGTAACATATAATTTCCATCTTCAAGTCTTCTTACGTTAATTGGTTCGGCGAGTCCATAGTTTTTGATTGACTCTTTTAACTCTTCTATATTATCAATGCTGTAATTATTTTTTGGATTCTTTTTAATTTTCTTTCTTTCAATATTCGAAATTTTCAGCTTAACAATGTCTCTGCTCTTGTCATCCAATAAATCATCACCAAGCATATATCTCTCTTCTGGAATTGTATTTTCCTTTTTGTTTTCTTCTCCAAACCCGCTTATTGAATTTATACTAAACTTTCCCATAATTATTCTCCTTCATATTTTTAACTTTAGCGGTCATTAATGACCCCCTTATTTTTCTATCCTCATCGATTAAAATGTCATTATAAATAATAACACAGTAAATATAATTATCACATTCATTGACAACATATATAAAGCCATTAACGCCAAATTTGTATTACTGCCAATTACCATAGCGAGAAATCCTAAATCTACAAAAAATGTTTGCCATGAAGCTTTAAATGCCATGAGTAATCCTTCTTTGTCATTTTTCTTACGATACCGATATATTCCATATATCATAATTATAATACTTGCTACTTCCATTAGTCCTAACATAAAGTAAGGCATTTTATCAAGTATCTTTTCTAAATAATTCATAAATTTTCTCCTAAAAACAGTTTATTATAAAAATCAACATTTCAACTATAATAATGCTCATAAAAGCCAAACATCCGCCATATATGTACATCTTTGAATCTTATATAAATCCTAAGGATAAAAGTACAACACTCCAAAAAAAAGCTAAAATTTCAAATACTTTCATCATAATAAATTTTCTCCACAACCCTTCCGTTCTTTTATGAATTTCTTTTTAAAATATATTTAGTAAGTTCTATATAATCTTCCGTTACCTTGCATTTATTTTTTCCTGAATCATATTCAAGTAATGGTTTTTGAACAAGACTACATTCTTCTATATTTTTGCTGCTTCCAATTGTTATAGGTAATATATTATTTCCAAACTTGCTTTTCATGATTTCGTAAACTGCTTTGGAAACATTCTTTCTTCCATTCCATTGTGTAAAAAATATTCCGCCTATTTTCAGTTCTGTGTTATATTGTGAAACAGTTTCAAAAACACTCGTAACAAGTCCTACTCCCAACAATGAGCCGCCATCGCATTTAAGCGGAATATATAATTCATCTGCGGCTGCTAAACCATTCATATTTATTAAAGATAGTGAAGGGCTTGTATCAATTATGCAGTAATCATATTCATCATCTAATTGAGCCAGTTTGTTTTTCAATTTGAATTGTTGTGGGGATGCCACATCAGATTTAATTATGTCCTCTGCCTTTGATAATGTTAGGCAGCTTGGTATTATATCAAGATTTTTATATTTCGTTTTTACAATACAGTCATGTATGTCTGCATCTTTATCTAATAGAAGCTTTTCCACCCCTATATGATTTCCACTATTTCTTCCTTTGCATATGTCTTCGAAAATTTCAGTAAAGTTAATTTCACTAAACATCATTGAGCAGTTCATCTGTGGATCTAAGTCTATATTCAAAACTCTCTTTCCAAAATATTCTGCCATCATATGCGATACTGTGTTTACTGTTGATGTTTTTCCTACACCGCCTTTGTTATTAAAAAATATAATTGTTTTCATCTTTCCATCTCCTTTGTATGTTGTTCAATATATAACGTATACTATCATTGTATTATTATATTGTCAATGTATTATATACATCTTTTTTACATTTTCTCGAAATATGTGGTCATTAATGACCACCTGCTTTTTCATGCTCTTTTATCTTACTTTTGTTGATTTCAACTCTAAGGGGTCATTAATGACCTCTAAACTTTTTCTGTCTCTTTTATCTCGCTTTTCGTGATTCCAACTTAGGGGGTCATTAATGACCTCTAAACTTTTTTTGTCTCTTTAATCTTGCTTTTCATGATTTCAACTTAGGGGGTCATTAATGACCTCTAAACTTTTCTGTCTCTTTTATCTCGCTTTTTGTGATTCCAACTTAGGGGGTCATTAATGACCTCTAAACTTTTTTGTCTCTTTAATCTTGCTTTTCATGATTCCAACTTAGGGGGTCATTAATGACCCCTAAACTTTTTTGTCTCTTTAATCTTGCTTTTGATAATTCCAACTTAGGGGGTCATTAATGACCTCTAATTATTCTTTCTCTTCTCCTCGTTGCATCAACATTTCATGCTCTCTTAAATTCTGTCTTCTCTGCCATTCATTCTTCATTGACTTCTTAAGAAATTGTGCTGCATTACTTAACAGCATTGCACTTGTTAATCCGATACTGCTACCATGTTCTTTTAAAACATACTGATTTTTCAAAAAATTCTGTGCAAATTCATTTCCCTGTTCAGCAGCATTATTAATCCATTCCATTCCCAATGTTCTGTTCTGATTTACGACATTACCTGCCAGATATGTTATTCCAAGTGTTACTGCCGCAGAGCTGTTTCCATCTTTAAATGACTGTTCTAAATAAGCTATACCTTTTTGCGCATTAAACACACTACCATCCTTATCTAAATACATCTTACCGAGATAATACTCTGAATATGGTTTTAGATATTCGTTGGAACACTTCATGAATTCTTTTTCTGCTTTTTCATAATCCTTTCTCTCATAATTAATTTTTCCTAAAATATAGGAAGCAAATTCGTTGTCCTGCTCTGATGCCATATTTAAAAATCTTTCTGCCTTTTCCATATTTATCTCAATCTTTTCTCCCCTGTAATATTCTCTTCCAACGTAATATTGTGCAAAAACATTTCCGTCCTCAGCAGACCTTTCAAGGTACTTGATTCCTTTTACAAAGTCATGTTGTTCATAACTCTCATCCATATAAATTTTTCCAAGGTTATACCATGAGTATTTGTTATCACTTTTTTCAAAATGTTCTATCGCCTTATCAATCTGATTATCATTCATATATAATTTGCCTAACTTGTAGGAAGCAAATTCGTTACCATTGTCTTCTGCCATTCGATACCATTTAACTGCTTCATCCAAATCCTGCATTCCATATTTTTCTGATGCATATACATTTCCAAGTGTATACATTGCCATACTGTTATTTGCTTTTTCGGCTGCATCTTTCAGGTACTCAATGGCTCCCGGTATTTTATCCTGATAATTTTCTTCAATATATATTTGTGCGAGTTTATTCATTGCATACACATTTTTGGCTTCTGCTGATTTTTCCAAAAATTCTATTCCTGTCTTTTTATCCTCATCAACACCCTGACCTTTTATGTACATCATTCCGATTCTGTATTCCAAATTGTCATCTTCCATTTTCTGCTCCATTGTCATGAAACCTACAAAAGCCTGATCGTATAACTCATTTTGGGTGAAACCGTATTTTTCAGTAACCTCTCCCTGCTCAATCATGTTTGCAGCCTTATATGAGGCGTATGCATTTTCATCACTAATGGAAACGAATATCTTATAAGCTGCATCATAATCCTTTTCTACAGCCTGACCATAATATAACATTTTGCCTAGCATGTACTTAGCATAAACATTGTCCGGAGCATTATTAAAACATTCAAGTGCCTTTTCGTAATTCTGTTCAGTGCCTAAGCCATAATAATGCATCTTTCCAATTCTGTAATTCAAATACTGTTTATTTTTTTCTCCACCTTTCAGCTTATAATTAAATCCTTTTAATGCTTTTTCATAATACTTATCAGCTGTGGATTGACTGATTTTTCTTCCTCTTCCATTTCTATAGACTTCGCCTAGTTCATATGTAGCAAGAAGATTTCCCTTTTCGTGTTCAGTAATCAATAAACTTATTGCTTTTTCATAATTAGGATTTTTATCATGTATTAATCTTTTTGCCAGTTTATAATTTTTGCTCCATTTATAATACACTTCTTCCATTTCAACTTCCGGTTCTATAAAGTTGTCAACATCTTCTGCCAAAGAATCTTCTGAGTTATTTAATTCTGTCCTGTTTGCTTCTTCAATGATTCTGTCAATTTCAACTTTTTCATTTTCAAATATGTTCTCTTCACCAATCTCCTTTATTGTTTCTTCTTCGAGTTTTCTTATCTCTTTGTCATAATTTCGTATTTCCTTAAGAACCGCATTTCCCATTCTGGTATATAAATCTTTTAGTTTATTATTTTTATAATCTTTTCCACTGTCACCATATGCTGTCCTGTATACTTGCTGTTGTGTTTCGATTCTTTCAAGAAGTTCCTCATATTCTTTAGCATGATATTTTTCAATGTACATTGTTGTTATTTCGTCTATGTTATCCCTTAGTTTTGCAATAATCGAATTATTATAATTCCACAGATTTCTGCTCACATCCGGCATCATTTTATAAAGTTCTTCAAATTTATTTATAAACTCCTTGTCAGTAGATATTGGATGCTCCTTCTTTTGATTTACAATACTGTCTCGAATTATATTGTTTATCTTGATGTTGTTTTCTTTATCATTAACTAATTCCTTAACAACATGACTTTTACACTTCTCAATACTGGACTGTTTGAATCTTCCTTTATATTCCATCTTAACAACAGGTTCTCCCTTGTCATCAAGGATAGGTTCTTTTATTCTCTTCCCTTTTTCATATCTGTAGTTATACTGAACATACTCTTTCTTTTCTCTCATTGGAACAGGCTCAACCGTTGCTACGTGTATATGAAGATTGTCTGTATTAAAATGGATTGCACCTGACCAAACAGCATTTTCTAATTTTTCATTTTCAAGCATTCTTCTCACTGCTCCTCTTGCAACTTCCTTCAGTTTGCCCTCATCTATTAATGTTCCGTCATCATTTATTATTCCGTATTGATTCAGCCATCTATTGTCAAACGATATTACAGTTTGCCACATGATTGATTCATTTTTTTGTGCCTCTGAAAAAATCTCCTTTAAATTATTTTTCTCCTTGAGTGTTAATTCGTTTTTCTCTGCCGTAAACAATGATGTTGTTTTTTTAGGATTTCCCATGTAATCCTGATACAGATTATATTTAGCTGTATTCTCATTTCTGACTGCTTCTGTTCTGTTAATGTAATCAATGTATCCTTGATATTTTGATGTATGTGGACGACAAAATTCTGTCACCACAACAACGCCTGCTTTAATTTCTCCCATGATTTTATTAAGGTGACAAAGTTGTCACCCTGTTCCTTTCTGATTTAGGTGACAAAATTGTCACCCTATTTCTCTTCCGGTTTAGGTGACAAAATTGTCACCCTATTTCTCTTCCAGTTTAGGTGACAAAATTGTCACCCTATTTCTCTTCCGGTTTAGGTGACAAAATTGTCACCCTATTTCTCTTCCGGTTTAGGTGACAAAATTGTCACCCTACTTTTCTTCTGGTTTAGGTGACAAAGTTGTCACCCTATCTTTCTTTTCTGTTAGCATTAATAACCACTAAAGTAATTTACATACGATTACCATCCTGCTGTTTTTGTTTGTATTCTCACAGGTTGATAATGTAAGCAGCTTATCTTTCAATGTAATCTTTTCTCCTGTCTCATAGAGTTTTATCTTTTCGAGTTCTTTTATATATCTTTTCTTTCGCTTCTTATTCCTCCAATTACTTACATTGTAATATTCAAAAGAACTTTTTTTATTTACCTCTGAAACAAAAGCATAAACAATTTTATATTTTCTATTTCCTTGCAATGTGTTAAATCTTACATATTTATGATTATCATAAAATGTTTTATCCTTGTATTTCATCAGGTCTGAAAACATTGTTCCATTATTCATGTGATGTCCGTAAATTACCGTATTAAATGCAGCTATTTTAGTTGTACAGTTTTCACCTATAAATGGTGTTCCGTAAATTGAATATTGCTTCTTAAAATTTCTCATTAGGTAATAGTCAAATTGTTTTCGTGTTTTCATTACCGGGTAATTTATTTTTGTATCTTTTATTTTTATCCATCCGACAAAATCATTGTTCTCCTTAAACAGTTCTAAATACTTCTTTTGGATTTGTTTACCATTTACTTTTGTCTTTCCTTTCTGGTCTTTATCAATCTTGTCTTCAACTGTATTAAAAAGTTGTTTCTGCTTATAAGCTTCATAATAATAGTCTGCAATTTTAAAGCCACTAAAAAACACAACAATTAACAATATAATCAATACTAATTTATTAATAATTCTTCTCATTTTTTCCTACCTCTTTTCTAAATTTATTTAGGGGGTCATTAATGACCCCCTGTATGCTTTATGTGTATTATTTATTTTTTGAAATTGTACTTTGACTTTGTTTTCGCTTTCTCTCATCACTTTGCTGTTTAAAATGAGCAATCTTATCCTTTATATTCTGTTTTGATTTTTTAATGATTGGATGAGGTGCGAACTCAACAGATATAAGTGCATCGGCTTTTATCATGTGTAAAAATGTGTTCATCGCATCCAATAAAACTATGCTGTTCTGTTCCGCTATTTTCGTAGCCCACTTAAGTCTTTCACTTTTCATATATGATTCTTCCATTTCATTCACTACAGCTTTAGCTATATTTTTTGAAACACTATCTGATTGAAGCAAAAAACTTACAGCTGCACTGTCTGTTTTTAGTCCAAACTCTTTTTTTACATTTTGTAATTTTTCGTATTCCTCTTCAGTAAAATAAATGTTTTTTCTTATTGATGACATATTTTCTCCTAATGTTTTACTTTAGGGGTCATTAGTGACCCCTTACTTTTTTAACGTTTTATCATTACTTTTTTCACTGATTTATGTTATTGGTTGTTCAATTTTATTTTCTATTACAGACAGCTTATCTATCATTCGCTCCATCATCACATTGTTTTCGTGTATTACATCATTAGCCTGTTCCAATCTGTCTGTTATTGCATCAACTAAATTTGAATATTTATTATCCATTTCATTTATGTCCTTGATTATTGCAATCTGCTGTATATACATTTTTAAATATTCATTTCGACTGATTCCCTTTTTCTTTGCAAGTTCATCTATTTTCTTGATTGCGACCGGGTCTATGTTTCTTAATGAAATATTCATCTCAACCACCTCTCTTTTTATATTGCAAAAGCAATATTATTATATTGTAAATAATATATCTTTTGCATGTTAATTGCAACACTTTTGGTGCAATTCCGTATAAATTCACACTATGTTACTTGTGCAAAAGTGTGGATTTATGGACATAAGCAATAGCATGGAATCGTTCGGCACTGCCGAACTATCAACGCAGTTGATATCAGATTCCTCTTATGCTCTTTTTTCTCACTGACACTTGAAAGTGCTGTGAGAAAATTCCGCTGCTTTATGTCTGCGACGCTCCCTTAAAAAAGAAAAATCAAAATAATATTCGGGCGAAAAAAAAGAATCACAACTTTACTTTTGTGATTCTTTTATGATTTTAACTAAGCCTTTACACATTTATTATTGAGCTAATTTCACACCCATATATCCAACCATTGATTTCTTCATCAAAATAAGGCTTCTCACATAATCTCAAATTAGTATTATTTTGCAACAATAATTCATTTTCATTTCTCTGTACTAATGGATTAACATATACCCCTATCATTCCTTTTGGAACATATACTTTTAATAATGAAGTTCCTTCAGGTGCACACTTATATATCTCCTTAATTAAGCTTACACTTGTAAATCCACCATTCCAAAATTTTTCGTCCTTTTCCTTTGAATTAAATAATTCTTTTATAAATTGATTTTCTACATATCTGTAAGTAATTATATTCTCTGGCACTCGAGGGGCAAATATTAACTCTTCTGAAATTTTATAAGCACACATTTTTATTTCTTCATCTACACAAATTCCATTTCTTAAATATTCATTAATTAACTTATAACCATTTGCACAATAGAACTCTATTGGTTTAAATACATTTTTACCAACATTAAAAAGCCCCGCATGTATTTTTATCTTTTCATTTTCTTTCATTCTTTTTGCCCAATCTTCATATATTTTTGTCCCCCATTCATCAGCTTGTTTCCCCGAAATAAATTTTCTATATTCATTTTCTTTTATACATTCATAATTTAAGTTCATATATCTACCTCTAAATCAATTAAAAAACCTCAACAAATTGTTGAGGTTTTTATTGTAACTTTTTATATTTTTAAAACTTTTTTAAAATGTCATGATGTCCAACATCGACAATAATTATCATTTTGTCGTTTTCATAAAACCATATAACTCGTATGTCCATGTTCACGCTAAATTCAAAATAATCCTTAGCTCCTTGTATATGTTTAGTTCTTAAGGATGGGTGAAATGGATTTTCTACGAAAAGTCGCATCTTTCTTTTAAACTGCTCCTTTTCTTTATCCGCAAGTTTTTTATAGTTTTTCTTAAACCTTTGCGTATATGTTACTTTAAAAGCCATTTATTCCTCCAACTTATCAAACAATGCATCCAGATTGTCAAATACAGGCTGTTCTCCTGATTTCAATTTTTCCTTCACATCGTTAATTTCATCCTTTAGATCATCTAAATATTTTTTTGGATATACTGTAACCGGCATAATGTAAATTGCACCATCCTTTTCCATTATATTCAATTTATCTCCTTCAGCTAATCCTAACTTTGTTACAATTTCCTTAGGAATTGTAATTTGTGATTTCTGTCTTAATTCTGTCAACATGTCAAATACCTCCACATTCCAATAATAAGATTTTCCTACTTTCTTACTATTATTATATCCACATGTTTCCTTTTTGACAACAAATAGAAAATGGTATTTTCTATTCATTATTCTCTTTTTCTTTTACCCACTTTTTAATTAGGTCGATTTCTTTATTCATATTTACCTCCTTCGTAGGCCTCCAACCCTCACTCATATATCTTAATTCTTCTTCCCATGTCTCAATATCATCATCTATATATTGTGCTTCTTCGCTTGCTTCCTCTGGATGCTCTTTAAAATATTCTTTGTCGTTTATTGCTATTTCTATATTCTCTAAATTCTCTAAATAATGTTGTGGTTCATACCCCTCGCAGAGCAGATGCCATAAAAGTGTCTGTCTATTTTCTAAACAATACATTTCTCTTCTCCTTTCATTGTATTCCTTTTATTATACATTCTTTATGCTAAGAGTTCTATAAAAGCTGATAATAAAATGTATAAAAAACCTATAACTGACACTGTAGCCTGTATGTTTCCCTTTAATTCTTTTTTTCTTTGTGCTTTTGTCATCTTAATCCTCCTATGCTGTTTTCTTTAAATCCTTTTGTCTGAAATATTCATTTAAAATAAGTTCATTTAATGCTCTGTACGCTTCAGGTGTTGGTAAACTTATAACTTCGTGATAATTTCCCCAGGCATCTTTTTTCTTAGGCATTGAAACATAGAGTCCTTTTTCATCTTCCATTACACGTATTCTGTTAATTCTCATTTTTCCTTCGATTACAACTGTTGCATAAGCTTTTTGCTTACCTCTTTCGTCTATGAACAGATTGACTTCCATGCCTTTTGTATATGGTTCGTTTAAAAGTGAAATTCTGTTCATGTATTCTTTCATTACAAGAATTGAAATTTTCTCTCTTTCTTCCTTAGTGGTGAAAAAAGCATAATCCTGAATATCTCCGTTCTCTTTTCTGATTCCAGGCATTAAGACACATAAGCCATATTTACCTGACACGAGATTTACATCATTTATTAAAAACATGTTGTTTACAAGTATTGTTGAGCTTGCTATAAGTCCACCTTTTTCATATTTTTCCTCAGCGTTTCTATTTATTTTCATATCTGTAACTTTGATTTCCATGTTTAATCCTTTCTGACCTCGTAACCTCCGGGGCTGGTTATTTATTAAGCAATCTGTTTTATAATGTCATTTATCATTGACGTTCCTGAATCCATTGAAACATTTGCAATTTTTACACTATCATTTTCAAATGTTGCTTTTACTGTTTCTGTTTTGCTGTCATATTCCAAGCTGCTTAAATTGCTTAGGTTGCTTGTTGCTCTTAGTGTTTTTGTAAGTAAATTACAAATAAGTTGTAAATCTTCCATATTTTTAAATCCTTTCTAATTTTCCTGTTATCTGGTTACTAAAATATTTTGTCCCGGTTCTTACATTTTCAAAATGTACAGCTGGTGCAAAGCTGCTAAATGCTTTAAATTTTTCCTTCCACATGATTCCTATTTGCTTTTTCTCTTCCACAACATCGAATACATTTCCATAAACTCTTGTTTTGATTTCATTTCCCTTCTCATCATAAAAATGAACCTTGACTTTACTGTTTTTTCTAATCATTATCTTCACCTCCCTGTCTGAAATTTAAAATTTGTTTCTGGCATGTTTGGGATTGGGTGCTTCCCAATTCAGTTGATATTAAGTTTTTATGCTAAATCACCTACTTTCTTTAATTTAAAATTGTTTCTGTATATGTTGGTTTTTGGTTTGCTTGCACATTGAAAAAATCATTTCAAAATATCTACAAGGGCGTGCAACGTGCATTTTACCCTTGTAGATATTTTTCAATGATTTAATGTGCGAATAAGCAAACCTGCCAACATTACAGTGAAACAATTTAAAGAAAGCCATAATGTATGTGCATAAAAACGTAAATATCAATGTCCGTTTCCAACAGCATAGTGGGATGTGGATTTTAAGAAATCCCCGCCCCGAGGTTGGGGGAACGGCAACTGGATTTATCTGTATGACTGATTCTGCACGAAACGCATCGTGTGATGTGCGAATCAGGATGTAGATAAATCAGGCGGGGAGGGGCGGCAAATAAAAAGGAAAAAGATAGCAGCCTCAAATTCCTTCAGACTAATATCTTTTTTACAATTCTTTATTTTTCAAATATGAATAGACTCCATTTCCAACAATTATGAAATCTAACAGATTTATTCCCATGATTTTACCTGCCTCTTTTATCTTTATTGCTACTCTGTTATCTTCTTTTGAAGGCTGTATGTCTAACGAAGGATGATTATGAGCAATTACAATTTTTACAGCTCCGCAAAGCAACGCTCTCATAAATATTTCCCTTGTATTTGCAATGCATTGGTTAGCCGTACCATGACCTACTTCAAATATTCCAAGAAGATTACATTTAGTATCAAAAGCAAGCATGTATACATACTCTTCCGCTTTTCTGTTAAGTCCAACACTTGCATTTAGAAATTCTGCTATTTTAGTTGGACTGTCAAGAGGCTTTCCCGATGTTTCATAAGTGTCTTCTTCAACCATTAACGGATGTTTTAAAGCATCCATTTCAATTCCGTATTTTTTTACCATGATTAAAGACCTCCCATTCCTCAACTGCACTGTCAATCGCATAATGTTCATTATCACTATTATCAACTTCCTTAAGAATATCAAAGGCTCTTTCTGTGACAAATTCTATTTTTTCATCCGACCAATCAGTATTATTGTTTCCTACATACTCTAACAGGCATTGCTTTTCAAAGTATTGATGCACTTTCATTATCTGCTCTTCATTCAAAATTATTTTTAATCCATTATCTAATTCAATCTTGTATTCCATTTCCTACCTCCCTTTTATAGAAAAAGAGAGAAGCCGAAGCCTCTCTCTTAATAACTATGCTATTTTAATTTCACCATTAGCATATTTATACACATTATACGTAAGGCGGTCTTCAGGTTTAACCTGACCATCATTAATTTCTGTAACCATTTCTCTAAGTGATTCAGCATCTGCTTCATCTATAGGAACTACAATGCATTCATGTACACTTGAAGGAAGTATGTAATAATCACCCTTTATAATCTCTTTAAGCTCTGCCAACATTGTTTTGTTTAAAATAACACTTGCTCCATTTACATTTTGTTTGTTGGTAATTACGTACATTGGTATTGAAGATGTAAAAGAACTACACATTGATTCTTCTAGTTCGTCTTCTGTAATTCCTACTATTCTACATATAACTTTTTCCATATTTTCAATTACATAATCTTCTTCAATGTTCTTAATAGCATTTATATACAACTCTTCTTTTGTTACTCCTGCCATTTTAAGATTATCACGTTTAATTGTATAGCTTGCAACTTCCTTCCCTGTATCAAGATTTGGAATTTCAACATAAAATAGAATTAACATGTCCAAATATCTTGCGTACACTATTTCATTATTGATTACATTTTCCAAATTGGTTTCAGATATCATTCTCGGTTTGACAGTGGCAAGTATCTGTTCTCTACTGCATATTTCTTTTATGTCAACTGTAACTTTTTTACTTTCTTCATAAACTGCATCCAGATATTCAATTAACTTTTCATCATTATCCCAAACATCTTCCATACATTCCTTATAAATTGTAGCTGATGCATGTCCTTCTTCTTTGTCATGGTGAATTAGCACAAATGCGTTTTTCATTCCATTATTCTTAAAACATTCCACAACTTTAACGTAATACTCTTTTCCCTCTAATTTTGCATTTAAAATTTCTGCTTTTTTCATCATTTCTTCTTTAATATTCATTTTATAGTCCTTTCCGCCCTTGGCATTTAATATATTTATGGTAAAAGAAACGAGCCTACTATTCGTAGACTCGGAATCTTGACCAGTTCACATTCACAACCGTACCTAATATTGCACCTAGTACGTCTCCCCATGTGGGATTTTCACCTTTAAGTTTCTGCACTCTTTTCTGTCGTACCAGCCAGCTCATTAGTATGTTCGTATTGAATATATTTGTTGTATCAAATGCGAACACTACTTCCTGTGGTCTGTATCTGTCACGTCCAAAAGTTTCCTCAACCTTTGTACAATACAATTTTATGACACTGTCGTTAATTGAGTATGAATTAAATTCTACTAACATTTATGCTCCTTTCTTAAAGCAACTGCTCTACAATTTTTCTGATTTTTTATCAGAAGTTATGTGTAGGTGGCAGCAATCTTAAATCTGTCCTGTTTTTTTGCTTATATTTAATTGTCAATGTGCTTTATCGTCTTGCGATGACATAACCGAACAACAGGTTCTGCATACAGCAAGGACGTGAAACGTGCATTTTATCCTTGCTGTAAACAGCAGGTTCTGTGGTAGTATGTCAGTGAGCAAGACAGCACATATGACAATATAAGCAAAAAATCTGACAGATTATTGCTGACAAATATACATATTAACTTCTAAAAAATCAGGAAAATGTAGAGTTGTGGCCAGAAGCGACAAGCTAAAGCCCCCGATGAGCCGGGGGTTGAGGGGTTAGATGCATAAAAAAAGTCCGAAACATCGGACTTTTCTCATATCATTATTATAATAGATATTAAGCACAGCTTAATATCAACTGCTTTTTATAATGCCCTGGGAGACGGGCAGGGCTGTCAGCGTAAGCTGACTGGGTCGGAATGGTACCTTAATCTGTTTGTAAACCATCTTTCAAATTTAAATTTATTCCAATCTTAACTTTACAAAACGACCATCATTTTCAAAACCGAATTTTTCATAAAAATGATCTCTTCTATCCTTATGATCTTCATCAGCCGCAGATAAATCACCGACCAGCAATGAAACATGCATATCCTTAGCATATTTTATTAACGCTTTCATTGCATACGTTCCATAGTGTTCATCAATTGGTCGCATAATTACATCTGGAAATTCAATTGTTCTTTTATACTCTTTTAATGTGAATGGTATCAATGAATTATTTGTTTTTTCACTATATACGCAAACCGCTGCACCATTAACCGTTACAACTAACGTATCACCAGTTTTACTTTCTCCTATAAGTGCTACGTATTCAGAATTATCTATAGTACAATTTTTAGCAATTAAATCATACATTTTTTCTGTTTTTCTATTTTTAATCATATATTCAAAATCCAACTCATCCTTGTAGTCTCTTACCTTGGCATTACACTCCTTAATTATCTCATTGTATTCATTTTTAAATAATTTTAACATTAATTTCTTTTTTAATTTCATTTTTCAACCTTTCCTATATGTAAATCTATTAAATATTTTTCTTTTTAATTTCATTGTCAATAAAATCAAGAATTTCTTTGTAAAAATCATCAAAATGATCCAGATATTCTTGATATCGATTATCATATTTATTTCTTATAACCCTAATTAAATTAGCAGATTCATAAAATTCCATTTTCCTTAACCTACTTTCAAAGTTTGCTTCTCCTTTGAGTATATTATATCCACTAATTAATCCTTGAATTTGCAATAGAGTCGATGCCTTTTCAAACAAAAGTCTTATTGTTTCTAACTTTTCTAAACTATATATCTTTTTTACCAATAAATTAGTAGTACGGTATTCAATGAAACTTCCACCTGTTTTAACATAGTTACTATTTGATATTTTCCTAAATTTATCATTATTCATATCAAAATCTAACTCAACTAAAACATCACCATACATATAGCATGCAGCAATATTATCCTCTGACACAAAAGACAGACCATTATCACTTGTTGTTATCTCTCCCTCCTTATATTCTGCATAACATTTTTCGTAACTCGTCCCCTTTCTTGATTGTGCTAATCTCCAAAAAGATTTTCCTGATTCTGCTAGGTGCTCCAAAGTATCATTAATCTTATCTTTAACTCTAATCTCACCAACAAACACATCATTCTCTTTTAAATTATATTCTTGCATACTCAAACTCCTTTCAAATTAAGTTAATTGTTACTTATATAGTTAATTATGCCGTATATATATATTAAGTCAACATATATATTTTATTTTTTCTTTTTTAAGGGGAATAGTTTTTATTAATACTTAACGTCTTGAATAACTTACCCAACAAATTTAGGAATAGCGTCAGCTATTCGAAGTTGCTCATCGACCGTTAGGGCGATATGGAATGAGCAACTTTCATTATAAAGGAAAGATATAGATATACATATCTAAAAAAGATTAAATGTAAAAATAAAAGATAAGTTAGAAAAGTGGCCGCAAATGACTTCATTGCCTTTATTTATCGTGTGTTCATGATATTTAAGCAGGAAATTTTTTAGACTTAAGTATATTTTTAAAAACCTATTATTTTGACTCAATATTTTTTATGACATATTTTTTTGACTGCGATAATTAAAAAAATAACATCAAAATTCAGGATTTTTCCTAATTTTTGATGTTTCACCATGAAATAAATTGATTTTTTCTCCGGGATAAATTTATTTTTTAGTTTTTCATTATTTATTGCAACGACAAAAAGACCATCATGTGGTCTATTTAAAAAATATATCCTTCTGAAAGCAATTGATGAACTCTTGCAGCACTTGCCGTCTGGTTATCATCCTTGCTATGCATTTTAATTGCTTTTTCTAATGCTGTATCAATACGAAATTCTTCGTATGACTTTATGTAATTCTTATAAATGCCTGCTACATCATTAACAAACTTATCTGTAACTCCCCTAAGTCCATATCGTTTTGCTATGGTCTTAACGAAATATGCTCTATGCTTAATCCTACCATTTAAACAATCTTTAGAATCTAATCCATATGTTTTGCGGTTACGACCAATGTAATAATTGGCTCCACTTATGCTTATGTTAAAGAACTCTTTGAGTGTATGTAAATATTCACGGACACGTCTTTTAGATCTGTCAAACAATTTTGTGAAATATTCATAAAAATCTTCCATGTTCTTTTTATACACTGCTCTAGATCCATTTGCATTTATCTTAACTGATGTTCGATAATATAATAACAGCATCATGGCTTTTTCTCTTGATGACATTTTTTTAAATTCGCTGCATTGAAAAATCTTTTTATTTAAATTGATATATTTTTCATCAAATTTTTCACTTTCTTTATGAGATTCTTCATTTTGAAGCATAAGGTTTACATCATAATCATTAAAATTCTTATGATGTAGAAAATTTATAAGTTCTTTGTCTTTTAATCCATTAATTGCATTATAAAAGGACTGCTTTGACATAATATCTTTAAAATCAGAAACTCTTACGCCACGTACAAGGCCCATGTCATTTTGTCTTTCGAGAAGCCATAAATACATGTTCATTTCACAGTTGGTCAGATTATTCAATTTTTCCTGTTTTAGTATCCAAACTGGAAGTTTCATCTTTTTGTTCCTTTCTGTTCCTTAATGTTTAATAGTAAATAATGCAATTGCTGCAATCTTTTTGCTCTTTAATATTCTAAAATTAATACCTTCTTAATAAATGTTCTTGACAATGTATTTTTTTTACAATATAATTTTTCTCGTAAGAAGCGTGGTATTACATTTTTTGTGAAAATTCTTTGTGTATTTACCGGCTTTTACAGCTGCTTCTTATATGGTGTTTAATATTGCAGATGCTCTTCATGGGCATCTGTAATTTTTTATATGTTCAGAAATTTTTTAAGCTGCATTAAAGTGTTGCTTAACTGAAAAATCAACTCATTTCTCGTCTCCGGGAATACCAGAGAAACGATACCCACAACCGTCAAAAGAAAAATAATAATTCCTATTATGATTTTAATTAATGTTGCAATTATTCTTACTGAAAACTTAATCATGTTATCTTTCTCAACAATCATTACATCTTCAGGAACTTCATATTTTTCCCTAAGCTTAAGTTGTGCGCTTTCCTGCTCTTTTTCCTTTTTTATTTCATTTACTAATTGTCTGTTAAATTTTCCCATTCGTTTAAATTTTTCCTTACATATTTTTTCTTGTAGTATTGTCTTCTTGCATTTTCCGTTTCAACATATTTTTGCCTTATACTTTCCTGATTACTTAGCCAATACTTTTCCTTGTCTGCACATTTTAAATACTCCAACAGATTTTTATTCTTTATGTAGCAATCTGCTAGATATTCATCCACATAGTTCTTGATGGATTCGATGCTTATGATCTTCCTTGTAGTCTTTCCAATTATTACTTCCTTGGAATCTAAAATGTTCTTTCGGATCATGTCCTGTATGGCTTGTCTTGAATTGTTTAAAACATATGCAGCCTGAGGAATTGACAGATATCCTGTCTCGTTAGATTTAACATTAATTCTGCAACTAACTATATTCCAATATATATCCTTATCAGGTGCTTCAAAAAATTCAACTGCCGTCTCATATTTTTCAAGTTTTTTATTAAAATATTCTTCAAGTGATTTAACCGCAATTAATTTCTTGTTGCTCCCGTCTATTGCAGTAAGTTTTCCATCCTTGGCTAAACTCTGAACGTTTCTAATAGTCAAGTTCAAAAGCCATGCTGTTTGCTTAACATCAATGTAATCTTCGATTTGCATTATTATCTGCTCCTTTCTGTTTAAAGTCTATAATTCAAGTTCTCTGCCTTTTAGCATGTTTTTGTTAAGATTCTTCTTCATATAATCAACAACAGGATTCTTTTCCTGCTTAACATTATTCATTCCCTTTTCTATAAGTGAATATTGTTTATCCAACATTTCATTGCTGATTACTTCCATTTCTGCTGACGTAGTTCTGAAGTCTTCAGGAATATTATTTTCTTCTTCGTAATCATATACGGCTTTTATTTTTTCCTGACGTAAATCAAATTCATCTTCTAATGAAATTGCTTTTTCCATTTCATCTGTGTATACATTCAACGACTCAACTTTATTAAAATGCTCCATAAGTCCTCCTTCATTGTCTCCAATGTCCTGTCTCTCCGTAACTTTTCTTCCGTCTCCAAAATCTAATGTATACTTATTCTTTTCGTATAAAGTATATTTGATATGATCCCGATTGTTTGTATTATAAAAATCGTCTTCATTTTTATATTGCGCCCTAATCTGTTCTCTCTCTTTGAAAAAATCATTATCTGCATTACGCATCATTTCATCGTATTCTTTTAATGTATATGTTTGTCCCGAATTAAATTCATTTGCCTCACTCCATTCACATTTAACAACCGGAGTTAATTCAGGATGTTTGGCTAATGCCTCATTTAAAAGATTTTCATTAATTAACAATCCTTTATGTTGATTAAAATGTTCTAATTCTTTAGGTGTGTTGGTATCAATTATCATTCCGAAATCGTTAGCCACCATCACCGGTTTAACCTGCCTGCTTATAAGCTTTTGTGCTAATTTATCTGAGATTTCAATAAGATCACCTTTTTCCCATAAGTCAGGTAAATCTCTTAACGCATCGTATTCATCCTTTGTGGTTGAATAAAGGCTGCATATGAGATTCTTTGTATATGCAGTATTTCCAATTTCCACTTCCTTGTCTATTTTTCCAACGGAATGTGTAATTATGTTTTCTATGCTGTCACCTTTTTCATAATAAGAATTTACCGCCTGACCTATAGCCACTGCATCAGTTCTAAGTTGAGCCGGTATCTCATTGTCGTTGATAAATTCATTAAAACTTCTTTCGTGTCCTTTCATCCCCATTCTGAACCTTGCAGCCTGTGCGTAGGATAATTGAATGTTTTCGCTGTCTCTTATGTAAGTTTCATCAGTTTTATTTTGCATTTGCATGTTATTAAGCTTGCTGTTAATGTAATGTAATTCAGGATTATGTTCGGCAAATTCCTTTATTGCATCCTCGGTTATCTGATTTACGGTATCATGTGTGTAGCTGTTGTAGTGAATTTCATATTCATCCAACATGTTTTTAATTTCAGCATCTTTTTCAATGCTTTCATTAAGATTATGAATACGTCCTTCTTCTTCAAAATTTGAAGCATCTCTCTCAATAAAAACCGAAAAGTTTACATATGCTTCGCTTAACTGATTAACTTCGAATCCATATTCCTGTGTAAGTTCCTTATTGTAAATGGAATTCAGCATTATGGGTGAATCCGTTACTATAAAATCAACCTGATCATAAAGTCTGTCAATTCTTCTTGTCTGTTCTTTTAGTATTGCAAACTGATTTTTAGCTGACCCATTAAGCATTTCCATGTTCTTGTCATATACAAGTTCTTTTGCATATTCCTGAACGTATTCAGCTGTGTATCCTGCTTTTTTCAAAGCTGAGCATACATCAAGACATGCTACTGATTTTCCGGCTCCGGGACCACCATAAGCGTTAATGACAATTGGAATCTTTTTCTGTGGTAATTCTTCAATCCAGTTTCTGTGCATTGCAACATATGATTCCATTTCACTCATAAGGTTTTTGTCTTCTGTGTATTCCTTATTAAACTCACCTTTTTCAATTAAGTAATCAGATATTTTTTCCGCATCCTTAATGGCTGCAAATAATTCATTAGGATTGTTTTCTAAAACGCTTATCCAATCCTGAACATATGCTTCATGATTTTCCATGTATTGATTTTGCTGATAATCAATACCAACTGCCTGTGCCGTAAATGCTGATGCTATTTCAGCTCTCAATTCTTCTCTTGCATATTCCGGGCTTCCAAATGCTCCTGTTAAGTCTCTGTTAAGTCTGCTTACATGACCTGTTGCATGTCCTGCCTCGTGAAGTAATGTTTCCATGTAATCATATTCACTTTCAAATCTGTTGATTTCAGGAAGCACTATTTGGTCATTTGTTCCCGCATAATATGCCTTGTCTCCACCTTCCCTGAATCCTACTCCCATGTTTTTGATTAATGTGTCTCGTCTTTGCATTAATTCTTCAGTATTAAGATTGTACGTCTCTACTATATATTTAGGTATTCCTTCAATCTGCTCTGCATTAAATACAGTGTATGTATTTGACATTGGCTTAACTCTGTTTTTAAACTCTTCTGCTGTTAATTCATCCGTTAATTGTTTTGCCTCTGTTCTTGTTAATTTTCTTTTTTCTTCTGTGTCATACAAAGACCAAAACTCAATCTTTGTTCCTTTTGCTCCAGATTTAATTTTCCATCCTTTTGACTGTGCCTGTTTAAACGTACACCATCTTGGATCTTCAAAATTTCTTTCAAACTGATTATATGAAAGCCACAATGAATTAGCTCCATGATAAGCAGTGTTTGTAACTGCATTAAATGGACGTTCATTTGCGCTCCAACTTCTATGCCATGGAATGGTATCTTTTTTTAGGCAGTCTATGAAACTCTGAATCATTTCCTCACGCATTTTATTAAGCTTCATTTATACCACCTCCTCTTCGATGTCAGACCATTCATACACCACTTCTTCATCCGGTGTATCATATTCGAAGTGATCAGGAATTACAAAATCTTCACTTCCCAGTTTTTCCATGAGTTTTAAAAAATTTTCTACCTGTCTATCCATTTTTATTCCTCCTTCTGAAAAATCCTCTCTTCTCAACTTTTTCTTCTTTTACGCTGCTTAATGGAATCATCTTTTCATATATTTCAGGATTTCCAAAAGTGAACGGGTCTTTTGCTGTGTCGGCAAAAAATGTATATTCACTCTTATCCTCCATTAGTTCAAGTAAATCTTTCTTTTCAGTATCAGAAGTAAAATTGAAAATATAGTACACATTGTTGTAAAAGTTATTTTTGATTACGTTGTATGTTTTGGAAAATTCATCGGGTTTACTTCCAACAACAAAAATTTGAATATCCTTTTCAAGAAAAGATACCTTATTAAAGTCATGGTCACTATAGACACCAAAATCATAAACAATAAAATCATAGTCTTTATTTTGAACTTCTTTTAATTTGTCTGCCTTATAGTACATGTCAACCTTCTGGTACTTAACAACTCCGTCTATATCGTCCTTGTCTACATCTGAATAGGCATCTGCAACGGCTTCAACAAATTTATGATTATTCATTTCATAATAGGCTGCTTTGTATCCCTTAAATAAAAGATATTTGACAATCTGTAATGCCTGTGTGGTCGTTCCCATGCGTTTTATACTTCCTGCTATCCCAATTGTCTTTGTTAGTGTTTTTCTATTTTCTTCATCTTCACTTTGCTCTTCTTCAGCATTAAAGGAAATGCCTCTTTTATCTTCATATCCGAAATTCTCAAAGTAACCATTGATGCACAATTCAAGATCTTCCTTCTTGTCAGATAAATATGAACTGAATATGTAATTTTTAATCCCTTTTTCATATAATCCTGATACAAGTTCAGATTGTGGCGAGTAAGAAACTGCATATATAATTATCTTACAATTAACCGCATCCCTTATCTTTAATATCCAGTCAATAATCACTTCTGCATCATCAGCGTATTGTTCAATGTCAAATACTAAGTATTCGCATTTTTCCTTGTAGTCCATAATCTGTTTAACCTGACTGTCAATGTGTATATTGGCTTCCACATATTCACAGGCTGTATCTATCTTAGATGCCACATCCTCACAAAAAAATCCTCGCTCCCTTGTTCCTACAAAAATAATCATAACTATGCGTTCTCCTCTCGTTTCATTATTTGTCTGACTTCTTCCTGATTCAAAATATTTTTGTGCAGAAGTTCATCCGCTACTTTTCTAATATTTTCTATATTTTCTTCAACAATTTTCTGTGCTTTATTAAATAGCTCTTGTGAATTTTGACAAACCAATTCATCAAAGCCTTTTCCACATCTAACGTAACAATTGTATTTGTCAGAAAATGTTATAATCATCTGTTTTATAAGTTCTTCGGCACTTTCAAAATCTGAATCAATACTTCCCATACTTCCTAAACTACATTTTTTATAAATAATTTTTTCAGTAGCTGCTCCTGCATATTTTATAGTTATAATATTCTTTATAAACTCTTCATCCATTGCAATGATTGATTTATCTTTTAATATTGTCTTTCCACTTTCTGGTCGTTCATTCTCCATGTTTATCTGAACACAACTAATATTTACTCCAAGAGATAATGCTACAACTGCATGTCCTGCTTCATGCAGGCTTATTAACCTTTTATTCCTATAATTTTCGTTATCATTTCTTTCTGAAATTCCTTTCAATATAATAGTAGATTTTCCTACCTGATTATCACTCTCCCCTGAAAACCATCTTTTTTTTGAAATTATATTAAATCCAAATATCAAAACTATATTTAAAATAAATATTTTTTTAACCAAAATTATTATTTCCGTATCTCCTTTAATTTGTTCTTTTAATTCTGGATAAAAAAATAAAAGTAAAAATGCTATTCCACATGAGTATATAAAACAATTCATTATATCCTTTAAAATAACTTTGTAATTCATTCTTTGTCCTCCTATTAATTTTTACCTATGAATATATAAACAATGTAGTTATATTTCTTGTCAAAATATGAATAATTATTTAGAACTTACTGCCTTTAATTTATTCTTTATCTTCATAGTTTTCTTCCTTCCGGTCATTAAATATCTGTTCCACCGCCACTGTTGAATTTCCGTATTTTTTCCTAGATGCTTTCATGATTTTCTCTATTTCATCTAATTTAGGAAATATCTCAATATTTTCATAATCCTCGAAGTCTTTAATAATCATTTTCCTGTACTCCTTATTTTTATTCAATCACCCAAACAATAAGAATCCACGAAGTAATAAATATTAATTATGAGCTTCACCATACTTCTTCAGAACGTCATTCCAATCCTTGCCATATTCACTAGGCGGTAACTGCCATTTAACTTCAATATCTTTATAATCTTGTCGCATGGAGCATATTCTTTGTGCTGCACTAATTCCACCCTTATCATTATCTGTTGCAATTAAGATATTTTTAATGTTACCTATATCTAAATATGTTTTCACAGCTTCCCATTTTCCTGTTCCTCCAAGGGCAAGATAATTGTAATCCTTATATTTTCCATCAAGTAATGTCATTACACTTAAAGCATCGATTACTGATTCAGTTACTATCAATGTTTTTCTGTTATTATTAACGTAAAATCCTTTAGTGTAATCACATCCTGATAGATCCCCGGTAAATTTTTTATAAGTGTTCGTCCCTCTTCTACAGCCAAATATTACACTGTCAGGATTCTTAATATCATAACCAACAAATACACAATTTCCATGATTATCCTGATATAGTATTTTCCTATGTACCATGTCATGAACAACATTCTGTGATATGTGTCTTGTCTTTATCAGATATGCAAAAACTTTTCTCATGTTGTCATCTTTTTGGGGTAACGTAATCTCCTTTGCTTTTTGCATGTCTTTTGTTGATTCTTCTGAAGCTTTTCTTTGTTTAGTTATTTCATTTCTTTCGCTTATCACTCCAATTTCTTGTTCAAATTCCTTTAATGCTTCATATACTGACAAACCATTAAAATTAACGGCAAAATCTATGATTGAACCTTTTTCTCCTATACATTTGCCATATCCCATCTTTGAGTTTTGCCAGTATACATTTTTAACCGGATCTATCATTACGCTGTCATGCTCTTTTAATGAATAATACTTTCCTTTTCGGACGATCGTGTATCCGCTTCTGGATGCATAATTAACAATGCTTATTTCTTCTCTTATTATTTTGAATTTCTCCTGTTTAGTCATGTAATCACCTCTTATTTGGCACTTGCATTTAGATCCTGAATTTGTTTTTTCGTCATTTCAATTCGTTGCCTTATTTCGTTAATGTCTCCATCAAGTTCATTTATTGTTTTCTCGTTATTTGTTATATTATTTTGTGCTTCGGCTATTTTTGAGTCACTTTCCTGTTTTTGTGAATCTGTCTGATATGTTTTCTCATTATTGATTCTTTCTATTTCTTTGGCGATTTCCTCATTTTCATCACTTAATTTTTTCTGTTGAGCCTGATTATCTTTTATCTGCTTTTCATAATTTGCAATTTCAATGTTAAATCTCTTTTTCTTGTAACCTACATAATCTAACGTGTCTATCTTCTTAACTCTCGTTACATCATTCAGATTTGTGTATAATTTAAGAGTAGATGTATTTTTTCCGTTTACATCCATTCTTAATGAAATGTCAGACCAACGGTTTGGAAGTTCTTTAATTTTTACAACAATCCAGTCTTCATCTGACACCTCAACTTCTGTTTTTAACATAGTGCCTCTTAATTCAACCGCACTGAAAGAATATTTGTTATTGCCATCGTATGATTTGTTGTTTACTGTAATTTCAACTTCCATTTCATTCTGTTTTTCCGAATAATCCCATCGGTTAATTATTACTGTTCTATCATCCCATGCAACTTCCGTTCCCACCTTTGTTAAATATGATGCATCGGCGCTTGGGGGCATCCACAAAGTAGAAGTGAAAAAGAACAAATACCCTCCCAACAAAAGAAAAATAACAATTATAAAGCTGAAACTTTCCTGATTTTTTCTTAACGCTATCTTATCTATTTTCATCTTTGAACTCCTAAGCCTGTTTTGATGACCACTGTTTGGTGTTTTTGTTATAGTAAAGATAAAAATACTTTACTTCTCTGTTTTTCCATTTTAAGTAATATGTAAGCATTACCTTATTTTCATTTGTCTTTAATTCAATGTCTCCGGTAAAGGCTGCATAACTTGCATCACCATAGCCGTAACCATTAACAAATGTCATTATCTCGTCTTTTAATCCCTGAGAATCATTGTCTACATATGACATTGTGTTGTCATCAGGAAGACGTACATCTATTTCATGTTCGCCTATATGTTCATCCCTATAAGGATTAACTGTTACCGTTTCATGAGTTACTTCTTCAGTAGTTGTTATGGCTATTTTAGATGTTGACCCTTCAACTGTTGTTTCTTCATTTGTTGTCTCTTCCTTCTCGTTTTCTCCTTTAGGCACTATTGCATAAATGGCTATTGCAAAAGCAATAATAATAAATATGGTTCCTATTACTTTTTTCTTATTCATATTGTTGTCTCCTTATCATCCTGGCTTCTCTGTGTATGAAAAATGCATTGTGTCTTTCTTTCCTGTCCAGTCACCACCCCAGTAAAAACCATGAGCTTTCCATATGTTAATTACCTTTTGTGTGACGCTAAATTTATTTGTTCCGGGCTTATATCCACCGTAACCATTTGTTACATCTACATTAGTATTATAAAAACATGGATTATCGTCCCAGTTTACATCAATTGCTAGTCCGTAAGAGTGCTGCGATACTGTTCCTGTTCCGATGATGTTTTTCCAAACGTACGCACATGTTGATGATGATTTAATTCTAAATTTTGCCTTTACCATGTCTTTAAATATGGCTTTGAACTCTGCCGCTAATTTTACATGAACAGTTAAATTCATCGTTGTTTTCTTTCCCTTTTCGTTAAGAATTGGAACTTTTATTGTAGTCAGATATTTTTTCATGTCATCCTGAGAAAGTGGTGGATTTCCATTTCCCCATATGTATTTTTGTTTGTCTTCGTAACTTACTTTTGCTGCCTCTCCTGCTTTTGAAGCAAATTGTGTGTTTCCTTTATTTGCATTTGAATAATATCTAAGCACATGTTTTACGTAATACGCATCTCCATATTGATATGGTCCTAATATGGTAGCTGATGAACCGGTTCTTGGAACAGGCGTTCCATGGTTTGCATCAGCACTTCTTTTTTTCTGATAAGCCAGAGCATTTTCCTGTGTCCATTTACCCAGATTCTTTAAGTCATTTGCGGTGGTGTCTCTTCCAAAGTTACTACTGTTAATGTAATCTATATATCCACCACCGTAGTTATAAGCCTGTAATGCTGTTTTTATGTTGTCTAAATCATCAGGTGAAGACACCTTGATTTTGTCATGATCAAGATATCCGCATAACACTTTAACTCCATGTTCTATGCTTTGTTTTTTATCTATAGAGTTAGGTGCTTTGCCTAAACTCTCTGAACACTGAAAAACATCTTCTCCCTGTCCTCCTGACTCCTGCATTACTAATGCCAGAAAAAGATTTATGTATTCTTCCTTTCCGTACTTCTTAAGCTCAGCAAGTATATCAGGTCTTAGGGCTTCTACTTCTTCAGATAATGGTGATTCTTCGTAAATGTCCACCTTTTCTTCACTTTCTTCTTCTCCACCTGATAAAATTACTGTAATTCCACTTATCAATGCACTAATCATTGTTACAATTAAGTAAAATATAATAACCGGAATACAGATGTATTTGATTATCTTTCGTTTCAAGAATTACAATCCTCCCTGGAATATTCTGTTTTCTTCCTTGGTTAAATGAACCTTAAACTCAATGTTGCTGTCACCTGAAATTGATAAAATACATTGTCCTATTTCAAGTTTTGGTATCTTTTGAATCTGCGTTGATGTTAGCTCGCCTTCAAAAATTTTGTGAAGAAGTTTCTGTGCATTAGAGTTTTGCCTGAAGATAAATTTATATTGTGTAAGTTCAAATATGTTTTTCAGTTTTTCAATTCCTTCATTTCCACTTCCTTCAGGTGCGTAATCGGCAATTCTTTGTGATGCTAGTCCGATTCCACCAAAATATTTTCTTGCTTCTCTTAAATAAATTGAAATAAGATCCAATGCCTGTACTTTCTTTGCGTTTAGCCATCGATGACTTTCATCAATTAGGATAAGTGTTTTAACAACATCCCACATTTTAATGCTTCCATCATCCAAGCTCTTCTGCATTAACTTTCCATTTGTAACGCAATTATCCCAACATAGTGAAATCATGTTGATGATACTTGCATCAAATACTTCCGGTTTTAATTCCTTAAGGATTGAAAGGTCAAAAGTTATAATCTGTTCATCGGTAATGTTATCAATTGTTGTGTATCCATCAAATAACTTGCCATACGTTTTTACAATGTTTCTGATTATTTTTACTATCTTGTCTCTTAATATTAAAGTTTTGACAACAACCTGTTCTTCTAACTTGCTATATTTTTTTGACTGCATTTCTTTTATGTTTTTGGTTGCTGATTTAAGGAAATCCGAAAAGGTTGGATAGCTTGTTGCAGGCAATCCTGTAAACTGTTTTTGCTTACTCCCAACCTCATTGTCAAAGCCAAACTCCTTGTATAACTCCCTTAACATTTCTTCAAATTCTACAATTTCCTCAGCTTCAACCTTTCCACCAACCAAAAGTTTATAAAAGGTACTTACCTTTGATATGTGTCGTGTAAATGATATGTTTTCGTTATCACCCGCACGTAAGATTTCCAATGGATTTAATATTCCATTAGAACCATCCATTTTGATTACTTTTCCACCAAGTGTTTTTGTAAGTAATGTAAATTCACCACTAACATCAAAAGTCCTTACAAAGTTTCCCTTAGCTGCATTATCCTTTAACTGTTTTTTCAGTAAAGTTGATTTTCCTGAACCCATTTCACCGGTAACAAGGAAATTGTAATATAATCTTGTTGAAGTCTTTGTAAATAAATCAAACAAAACATTTCCACCACATGGAGTTTTTCCTAAAAACGTTCCTGTTGGATCTAGGAGCATTGAGAAATGAAACGGATTACCATGAGCCAGTCCTGTAGCTGTAACGCTCTGCCCATATGGAAAAAACAGCTCCTGTTTTTGTCTTTTGTATGAACGATACATACTCATCCATTCATTTTTAGCTTCATTAAGATAAATTGTTGATAAAAACCCACTGTCAGTTTCCAACTTATCCATTATGTTTTTTATTCTTTTTTCCAGTGAATCAAAGCTTCTGTCAGCTACAAAAATACGGATATGTAATAACTTGATTATTTCGTTGTATGACGTTATTTCATCATACATACGTTTCATTTCCTGAAGCCTTTTATCTGCATCATAAATTTCTGCGAAATCTTTAGCATCATTTTTTCGTCCCGCCTGTTCCTTCATTGACTTGTTCAGATTTTTCTTGACTTCCGACATGTCATCAGTAGAAACGTCAACTAATGCAACCGTTCCGTTGATGTTACATACCTTCGCTAACCAAAAGGTATCTATATCATCAGGAAATTTGTATATGTGAATACAACCTTCATATCCTGATCCGGTTGTTATATACTTAACATCCTTAAAGGTGATTCCACCTGCCGGTTGTATTTTTTCCATCAGATACATGTCTTTGAGTCTTTTCTTTTCTCGCGTAAACTTCATTGTCATTCTCCTTGATTTCCTAAAAAGCACTTGTTGTCTAATCTTTCACATATTACTATTTTTTTCTCCTTGGTAAGCTTCTGTGATAAGTTCTTTTTATCACAACCTAAAACATTAAAAATCATATTTCGGTTATTCATTAATTGTTGTTTTTTACTTCCAAAAATCATGTAATAGTATTCTCTCATCATGTCATTTTTTTCAATCCATATAAGTTCATCTAATTGTCTTTGAAGAAATTTTTTAAATACCTCATTTGATGTGTTTTTAATTTTATATCTAAGATATTCCTGTTGTACTAATGTTTTACATTGAAAATTCATTGCCACAATTTTCAAATCATCAGCATACATTTTGTATAACTTAGTAAATTTCATGATGTCATACTCAACTTCATAATCTGCTGAACTAACCAAATCTTTTGTGTTAATCTGGATTAAATCCATATAACTTTCATCATTCATGACAAAACAATTCATATCATCATCGTAATATGCCACTTCTAAAATTTCCTTAGCTGTGTTAATTATTTGAACTTTCTTATTGCTCTTTTTATCCTTTTTACTGTCCTTTTCATTTTTCTTCATCTTTCTTCTCACTTTCCGGGCGTAATGATAAGTTCTTTTCACTTATATACACATTCTTATCTCTTCTAAAGAAGAGAATCATTGCCTCGTAATTTCTTCTTCTTTTGTTAGATCTGCTTTTTGACGTAAACCATAAAGCTGCAAAAACTGAAAATATGTAGAATGGAATTCTTAAAGTCTCCGAAACTGCATTACCTAGCATTCCTGATACTGCAAAATATATCAGGATAAACCAGAAATCAAAAAGATAAATGTTTCCATGAACTTTAGTCTGGCTCTTTGTTTCATCAAGTGTTATGAATTGAAACTGCATTATTTTTCACTTCCTTTACTGTCATTAAATACCTGTTTATTAAAACTATTCACACTTCCTTTTCCATTTTCACTTGGAATATCTAACTTATTATTCCGGGTACTTCCGTTTACTGAAGAACCTGTTGCACCGGTGCTTAAACTGTTGTTTATGCCTTGACTTGATGATCTTTCTTTAGCCCCATTTGTCCTTGAATCATTACTTCCAAAACTAAAGTCTTTATCAAGTACACCCTGACTATTTCCTGCAAATGTTCTTTCTGCATTATTACTGTCTAAATCAGCATCCATCTTCGAGGTGTCATCCAATCCACTACCACCATTGCCTATCGGATTCATACCGTTAAGCATGTCTTCCTTAGCTTTATCAGGATTACTGCTTGCAATACTTTCATCAGTCATTTCCTTTCCTGTACCATCCGCATTAATATTTTCATTTAATGCATCTGTACCATTACCACTTCCACTTGCTACATCCGTAGCATTTGTATTTTCCATTCCTTCCTGATTCTGGTTTTGATTTTGATTGGATTCCTCGTTTGCATTCAGGTTATTATTAGCATCGCTATTTTCATTGTTTGCATTATTCTGGTCTTCACTGTTCATTGTAGAACCACCATCCTGATTCAAGTTGCTGTTGCTATTGTTTTCCCCCATTCCTGTAGCTCCATTTATTGCATCTGATGAAGCTCCAAATGCGCTTTCAGCAGCACTCTGCTTTCCTGCTCCTGCAACATTCTTTCCAAAACTTGCTGCATGACTTGCCACACTCTTTCCTGCTGAGAAAGCGACTTTTCCAGCCCTTGCTGCCATACTTGTTCCATACATTACACTCATTGCCTTCTGCATACCGTCAGATAATCCAACGTCTTCTCCTGTAATTTTTTGAACAATATTTGGTCCGTCAATTACTGCTAATGCTACAAAAAATAAAAATATTCCTTTTGTAAATCCGCCCCAGTTTTTCCCTGACACATATTCTGTAGCTAATAAATTCATCTTTACAGACACTATCGACAACAGAATAACAATGTAGCTATTCTTTATAGAGTCTAATATTTTTATAACTTTTTGACCGTTTGCTACATTTGGTGAATACAGGTAAGCCAGTAATTCCTGAAATACTATTTCATAGCATGTTCTCACTATCTTGTATGAAAAAAATACTAAAACTATAGCAAACGCCAGCATTTCCAATATTGCTGACCACCAGTCAAATGAATATCTGTAATAATATGTATTAAGCAAGTCAGTCCATGCCACACCGTCGTAACATTCAGACAATACAGTTTTTGTTTTTCCGTTTGCATCGTATAAATCGGTTTTAAAGTTTTCCATTATGACCTTGCTTTCATCCTTTACATCATCCGGGAAAACTATCTCATTTACTTTTAAGGATTTCCATGTTTCCTTAGTTAAAGGTGTTTTTATGTCTGCATTTTTAACTCCGTCTGCATTTTTCTTGTTTAAATTCTCAAGTCCTGCAACCTGATCTATATACAAAAGATCATGTACATTATTACCTAACATGTCATAAACAACATTTTCCTGAGTTTCGCCAAGAATCTCATTTCGTACTTCTTTCGTTAAGAGAGAGTCCATTTGTGAAATCATCCAACTCATCGAACTTACAACCAATATTCCCACGCACAGATTTGTGACAAATTTAGGCTTTTTGTCAGAATTAAACACTAATGTTATTCCAAGCCATCCAAGGGAAACACATAAGAGAGCAACCCATACAACCTGCCATTCTTTTAAGAAATTTTTTACCGGACCATATTTTGTAAAATTTAGCATTCCGAAAGATTTATCAAAAAGATTATTTGCCGATGCAGCAAACTTAACAAAAAATGATAAAACTCCAACTCCAATAGAACGTAACCCGTTACTTACAAGGTCATTTTGTTCAAATAAGTCCTCATTTTCGTTATATATTTTTATTAACTCTTCCGTAGATTCATCTAAGTTATCGGATAGGGCATATACCTGAATCTGATTATTTATCAAAATAAAAGACGTAAGAATAACAATTCCAATTAGTCCTATCAGCATAATCCGTTTTCTTATTTTTTTATAATCAACCATACACTTCTCAACTTCCTATCTTAATTAACGAAAGCAATGCTTCCTTTTCTTCTTCCTTAATAATCTTTGTAAAAATTAAATCAGTAGCCTCCATTACACTGATATCATCACTGATAATGCATCCTGCCTTTTTAAACGCTTCCATAATCTCTTTATAATTTGCCAAAGACTTAATATCGTGTTTATCAACATCACCCATTGTATTTTGCTGTATCCACAAAAGAGAAATCTTATAATCCCATACTCTTTTTCTAAGTTCAATGTAGGTTCTGTCCTCTTTATTAATCTCCCTTAAATCTATTGTGTCAGGATTTGGAAATGTGTCCGTAAGATATTCATATCTGTAAAGTAAACATTTTCCTGATTCTTCCGAATTAAATATCGGCATTGGTTTTACCTTGTTTCTTTTTAAGTCCTCACGTTTCATTATACGTAGTATTACACATTCTCCGGGTAACAGCTCCATTAACTGATTTTTATTAAGCAGTGGTTTTTCCTGCGTGTTTTCCATAAAATGTTTATGAGTTGATAACTTTTCGCCTGAACGCTGCATGTCAACTATTGTTTCATTACCTAAATTACCCGAAATTTCCTGAGCTGTATCACCATTCTTTGTTAAAATGTATCTGTGATTTCCACAGTTTTCCTTAATGGCATCTGCTCCTTCCTGTCCGTATAATTTAGTAATCTGTGAGTAACTCTGAACTACCAGATCAAATGATATATTTCTTCCAAGACAAACTGTTATGATTGAATCCATGGCTTCAATAGATGGCATGTTACCAAACTCATTAAGCTTAAATTTAACGTGTCTTGAGCATCTACCACTTTTAATGTCTGTTGCCTTCCTTGCAAGAACAAAATATAACTGTCTTATAAATACTGTTGCCATAAAATGTTTGGACTTATCAAAATCCGGAAGTCCCAAAAATACTGCAATAGGCTTATCACCAAATCCAATTTCTTCTAAATTAAAACTGCTTTCTGCTGTCATTCTTGCCATGCTTTCATATGTAAACACTGTCAGTTTAGAAAGCATAACTGAAAAGATTGATGACTTAGTCCTGTCTCCTGATACTTCAACTCCTGCATATTTCAATTTTGCTCTGTTAAGAGGTGGACGTTTATTAAAGTATTCGTCAATCATTGTTAAATCAGGATTATTTTCATCAGGATGTATTCTTGCCAGTTCTGAAAATGTATTAATGATTGAATACATGTTTACTTTCTTAATATTGTCGTGTTTTAACTTATATTCTTCCTCTTTAGGAAGGTAGTTGATTTTAGGATTTAGTATTAAATCCTTGTCTTTCTTTATGGCTTCCTTATACTTCTCATAGGCTTCTTTCTTTGCTTCTTCATTTAGTTTGTCATATGCATTTCTCTTTTCCATCCACGTAACGTATCTTCTGTTATTACTTATTTCATCAAGTTTAAGACAGTCCTCTAAATGTCCTAAAATTAATGCAACAAGCAAATTTGTTGAAGCATCATTCCAAAAACTGTCATTACATGTAGCTTCTTCAGGATTAAAAATTGAAAACGCAAACGCCTGGGCAAGTAATTCCGCATTATCGTAATCACCAATAACATAAAGTTTAACTACCATGTCTAACGGATTAAATCCTGCTGAATGAAGCGGATCCATAAAATTTAGTAAATATACAATATATCCTCGATTTTCCAATGTGCTTTTTGACGACTTATAACTTTCAAGTTTTGGATCGTTTACAATTATTGAAACCTTCTCTTTTGCTCTCGAATAAATGTCTATTTCAGGATATCCAAACATTTCATCCTTACCTGAACGTGTTGTTCCAATATCCAGGTTATTAACCGGGCTTCTGTCAATGTATAGCTTATCTCCCATTCGTGAAACAATTGCCCCACCACGCCCCTCAAAGGGTACATCTCTGTCGGGAATTTCATCGAACTGTTCCTTTATTTCCTCATTAGTAGTCCATCTGCTTGTTCCTTTTTGTCCAATATTAAAATACTCTTCAGACCATGCAACCTTAATTTTGTAAGCTGTATATAAATCAAAAATAATAAGTGTAATAATCAAAATAACAAAAAGGAATATGTAAAGTCCCTTGAACATGCTTATTATTTTCAAATTAGGAAATATGTTCCATATGTTTATGTATTTTCCCGGATTATCTAAATCCTTAAGAACCATCGGAAGTTTCATTATTGAATTGTAAAAAAAGTGTCCTGCAAAAAAGAAAAACAAATCAGCCACCGCAAGTAAAATAATCATTACCTTAGTCTGTGAAAGAAATCTTTCAATCTGCATTAATCTTTCCGGTTTTTTATCTAATTTATTTGCCATCTTCTTATCCTAAAATTTCTATGTTAATACTCTGCTTTTTTTCTTTATCATCAATTAAAACATCATACTTATTTTCGTTCTTGTTTATTTTCTGTAATCTTTTAAATTTTCTATATAATTCAATGTATTTATTCATGTTCATTAAATCTCCTTAGCTATTTTCTCCAAACTCTTCATTGCTTCAATGTATTTTCTGTGAGACTTATTTAACTTTCTTTCAGCCTTATCATTTAGTCTTCTGGTTCTGTTAAGCTTAAGCTCTACTTTCATTAATTTAATTTTTGATTTAACAGCTACTAATGTATATTTGTTTAATTTCATGTTGTTCTCCATTTTCTCAACCTATATTTCAATTATCATTGACATATGGTTGTCTTTTCCATGTGATTTTATTTTTAGTTCCCCCGCAAAAGCCGGGGGAACTAAATGTTAAAATGATATCTTTCCTGAGCCCCACTTACCAATGTAAATACATCCCATTGCAATTATTGTTCCGATGATGATTCCCGGACCAAATTTCTTTGCAAAGTTGTGTGTTGCCTCACTTGGAATTGCGTACGCACAACCTACCACAAATAATCCTATTACCGGAAGCAAATATGCATACTCAACTACCGCTGCTAAAAGTGTAAGTATGTTTGATGCAAATTTATCCATTTTTTCTCCTCTCTGTCTGTTATGCCATATAGTTACTTTCTTTCGTGATAAAAATATTTTCCTGCTTTTAGCTTCATATTATGAATGTGTCCTAACCCGCATTATCTAAATAATGCTGTTACTTTTTACATGTTTTTTTCTCCGTATTTTAGGTTTCAAGAAAATGATAAACAATACACCCGCAGTAACTACGGACAACACAATGATTCCCATTGTAAGCATAAGAGGAATAGGTTTACTTTTAATAACCTTTTCCTTATACACTGCTGTGGCAGTAATTTCATATATGTATTTTCCGCTTTTAACCTTGTTCTTTCCTTTGTATGTTGATACATAAGTTATTACTGTCTCTACATCTCCTTTTGAGCGTCCTTTGTAATTCACACGATAATGAGGCACTCTCTTTTGTACCTCAACCCTTAATACTCTTGTGTAAACTCCATTCTTTTTCTTAGGACTGCTCTTCCAGTAGGTGTTACCTATTCTGTAACTTTTCTTATCCACGCCAATGCTTTTTAGAATTTCCTTATCATATCCCTTAAGGGGATGTGATGAATTTCCATCTATCTGATTTCCATTCCATTCGTAATAGTCTTTGGATGTGGACTTAAAAGTATAATCAATGTAACTGCTTCTCCAACTTGCTGCTTTTTCTGTCACCATATTTATCTTCGAACACAATGCAGTAGCTCCATTAGCTGTAAATGTCTGTTTATTTGGTGAATTTAAGGCTTCTTCCTTATTATCAAAAACAAGATATCCGGTAACCGTTCTTCCATTATCCTTTTTTATCTCCTTTGTTTTTGTAACAGTATTTATAAGCCTGTATTTTATTCCGTTTCTTAAAACCGTCTTATTGGGCTTGTCCTTCGTACTTATGTTTATCTTTTCAACATTTGTTTTGTATACAGGCTTTTTGTCCGTTACCTTGTAACGCACATCATCAAGTCTGTAATTTTTGCCATTCTTATTTATGGCTGTTGAAAATTCTGCTTTCTCATATGGTGTTTTCCTTGATTTATATGTTTTCTGTTTTACCATCACATCAGGATTTTTAGCCTGTGTGCTTATTCCTGATGTAACAGTAAAAACAAAAATTAAAATCATAAGAAAAAATTTACTTATCCTTGTCATTATCTTTCTCATAATTTTTTCTTAACTTAATTGATATTCCCATTGCTGCTCCAAGAGCAATTAGGAATAATACAATCCACATTACAATGCTTCCGGATTCTCCTGTCTGTGGTGAATTTCCACCCTTATCATTCCAGTTCGGTGTATTAGGTGTCGCTTCTCCACTTCTTTCATTGGTAATTGTTAGTGGCTGTACCTTTGGAGTATCCTTGACTGTAAACTTGAAATCTGCACCCTTTTTGTAACCGTCCGGTGCTTTTGTTTCTGCTACAACATAAGTTTTTCCTGCCACAAGCTGACCTTCGATTTTTGCTTCACCCTGACCATTTGTTTTTACTTTTACAGTCTTACTTCCGTCTGCCTTAAAAACAAATTCCGCATTGCCCAGAGCCTTTGTTGTGTCCTTATCAACCTTTAATACCTTAACTTTTGTTGTATCGTCATTCATTCCGACTTTCTGGACTGAATTAGTATCAGCAATGATAAACTTAACATCCTTAGCTGTTACATATCCTGCCGGTGGTTCAACCTCAATTAATGTGTATTCTCCTGTAGGTAATTTAATCATCTTATGAGGCTTGCCATCAGATGTCCATGAATCAACTGTCTTTCCTTCAGAATTGACTACCTTAAGTTTAGCTCCCGGAAGATTATTTCCTTCTGTATCAAGTTTGCTTACTTCAACTCTTGTATAATCATCCTTCATTTCAACTTTCTGTATTTCGCCTGTTTCCCTGACAGTGAACTTAACATCTTCTACCCTTACATAGCCGTCTTCTGTTGGTGCTTTTGTTTCTCTTAATGTGTAATCACCAACTGCCAGCTTTTCAATCATGTGTGGCTGATATGTTGAAATCCACTTCTCAACTACCTTTCCGGTACTGTCAAGAATTTCAAGTTCAGCTCCCGGCACTAATTTTCCTGTAACCATGTCGGTTTTACTGATTTCTACTTTCGTGTAATCATCCTTCATTTCAACTTTCTGTATTTCTGCCGTATCCTTAACAGTAAACTTAACATCTTCCGCCTTTACATAGCCGTCCTTTGTTGGTGCTTTCTTTTCCTTAAGTATGTAATCACCTATTGGTAACTTTTCGATGTAGTATGGCTCATTTGTTGAAGTCCACTTTGCATATACCTTTCCATTCATGTCTGTAATTTCAAGTTCAGCTCCCGGAATTAATGCGCCTGTGGTAATGTCTGTTTTTGCTATTTTTGTTTTTGTAACATCATCTATCATTTCCACCTTCTGAACCTGTTCCGTATCCTTAACCACAAACACAATATCCTTAGCTGTTACATATCCGTCTGCCGGAATTTCCTCTGTCATGTGATATTCCTGACCTACAGCCAAAGCCTTAATCATGTGCTTGTCTTTTGTTGAAGTCCATTTATCAACATAAACTTTCTTGCCATTGACTTCATACCATACAGCTAAATGTGCTCCAACAAGTTCATCCTGATTTGTAATGTCTTTTTTGGATAACTCTGTACTTGTTGGCGTATCTTTACATTCAAGATTAATAACAACGTCTCTTGTGTTTTCGTCATAATCAAACTGTTTGTTTGGATCATCAGGATAATAGTCAGCCTCATCATCAATTGTGAACTTAATAGGTGTCTTGTTTACAAGATAGCCAACCGGTGGAACAATCTCTTCTAACTGATAATGACCAATTGGAAGTACATTGGGAAGTAATACTTCACCGTTTTCATCTGTATAGAAAGTGTCTGTCACCTCTGACTTAATTAACTCATGAGGCGCGCCTTCTATTTCAGGTTCATCGTAATAATCAACTGTCTGCTTTACATATTCGCCTGTATCAAGATTTTTTACCTTGAATCCTACACCTGCCTGTTTAATTACCTCTCCTGTCGCTGCATCTTTCTTAACGGCGTGAACCATTGCTTCAAATTCCTTGTCCTGAACTTCTATCTCGTATGAAGTTGTGTTATAAAGTGTATTTTCATCAATGAATATGTACTGTGGTTCAGCCACAAGATAATTTTTAGGCGCTTTTGTTTCAACCAAAACATATCCGCCTGCTCCAAGAGCTTCAGGAACAACGGCATTACCGTTTTCGTCTGTTGTTATGTCATCATATACAGGTTCAAGTTTTGAATAATCAAAATCAATGTAATTTTCATTTGTAAGTTCACTGTAATCAACCTTGTTTGATACTTCTTTAGTTGCTCCTGCTGTTGACTTGTCTGTTATTTTTGTGTCTTCTCCAATGGCATTTTCAGTGGCATCATCTATGCCTGTTTCTTCATCAGTTACAATCTTCTGTACTTTATATAAGGCAAACTTTGCGCCCTTAAGTCCAATTGACTCCTTACCTGTTCTGCTTACTGATACCTTATGAAGATTTAAGTTAAGTCTTGCCTCATGGTTGTTTATTACATACTCCTTTTCAAATGCATTAGAAAAAGAACCCATTGTGTAATGTGCTTCATTTGCGGGTACGTAAACTTTTGTGGTGTTCTTTGCAGGCAACCTGTAACCATCCGGTGCCTTTGTTTCAACAAGAATGTAATAATGTTCCGTTAAAACAGTTCCGTTTTCTCTCCAGGATTGCGGACCGTCAGATGTTTCAATACTCATTAACTTTCCAAAAGTTAATTTACCATCTTCACCTGTTTCACCTGCTCCTGCAAGAGTATCATTATTTTCAGCGCTAGGAACGTAACCTTCCTGATCATATTCAGCCTTTGTTACTTCCCATAGTTCAAATGCAGCACCGGAAAGAAGTTCTCCGGTCTTGTCATTTTGCTTAATAACCGTAACTTCACCTGATGACTGACTGTTATCAACTTCAATTGCTTCAGTATAATTCTGTTTATGTGCGACATTTCCTAGGTTATTTAAAATGTCTATTGAACCGTCACTGTTTAAATTAAAAACAATAACCATGTTCATGTTGTTTTTATCATAATCGGCTAAAGTATGAAGTATTTCCGACACGCCATGACCAAAGCCCCAATATCCACCGTTTGTTGCATATCCTGAAGGTCTTTTTGTTTCAACAATTTGATATGTTCTTCCTGTCGGTAAATCCTTTGTAGTGTATGTGTTTTGAACATTTCCACTTCTATCAACATCCTGAGCTATTTTTTGTGTCTCAGCCCAGTACATGTCGTACTGTGGAGTTCCTGCATCCACTGTTCCAATCTTGTAGTATTTTCCGTCTTTTCTGTTTTTATAAACAGATATTGTAAATTCAGCATCAAAAATCGGTGTCTGTGTGTCCGGATCAATCTTAACTAATTTAACCGGATAATTAGTTGATGTGGTTTTTGTGTTTGGAATTTCAAATGAAACACTCTGATTTTCATTTGTTGTACCGTTTCCCGACTTAATGTTAAACACCTTGCTTGCCTTACTGTTTATGTAACCGTCAGGTGCTTTTGTTTCTACAATCTTAAACTTGCCAAGGTTTTTGCTTGTGTAATAAAGTTTTGCTGATTTTGCATTACCGTTTTTATTTGTAACAATTGGGTTAGTTACTTCATTATTTATGTTGTTTGACTTTGTTACTTTTGTGTCATACTTACCTGTCTTTTGATTGTATGCATAAATTGTAAACTGTGCATTTGAAAGGTTATTGTTTGTTGCCTTATCATATTTATGCACTGATACCGTTATGCCAGGTATAATGTCCGTTAGCTGTGTCTTACAAAGAGATGCCAAAGTTCCTGCTGTTTCCAAGTAAGATGGTTTATTACCACTTACACCTGACTTTGTAAGAGACAGTGTTGCTCCGGTTGCTCCATCCTTGATTTTTCCCCAGTTAATGTCAAATGTCATTGCTTTCTTGTTTTTATTGGATGTTGTTCCCGCAACATTTTTTGTTTCCTTAATGTAATAAGATACTGTCTTATCGTATATTCCATCTTTCTTAAGAAGAACTGTATCTATTCCGTTCTTATCAAGTGTAAAAGTTCCAACCTTTGTTCCGTTTTTACTTCCTTCATGAATTTCATATTTAGTTCCGGCTAAAGATATGCCTGAACCACTCTGATCCAAGTCCTTGTTTATCTTTACCTTAACTTCCTTGTTGGAATATACCTTACCTGTAAGCATTGTCTGTGAATAGGATGCCACCCACTTAAGTAATGCAACCTTATTGTTGTAGGCTCCGTCTGCACCGTTTTTAATGTAATTATATGCCTTGTTGTATAAATTTGTTGCAGTTTTATCTGAATAGCCCATGAGACTCTTCATTGATGCTATAAAGCCTGCCTTAAAACCATTTCCGTCATATGTACTTGCTGTAAAATTTCCTTTATGATTTCTTTCCAATACAACTGTTCTCCATACAAAGAACTGTGTTGCGTATCTTACTGCATCTGTCTTGTAATCTCCTTTTGTGTCATAATAAAATGAAATTAAAGCCTTGTAATATTTAATTCCATACCCTGACTGATATGTAGATGACTTATAGGCACCTGCTTTTGTTGTTTCACCTACTCCCGGTGACATACAAAAGGATGCTCTTGAATCACCTTCAGAACTCATTGTGTCTGCCTCACATACCTTTGCATTGGTTGAAGAATACAGCCCTGACAGTCTGTGATATGCTCCATGTGACAGTGTTCCTGTATGAACACCCGAAGCAGGAAAACTTCCTGCCGCTTTAACAGTTTTTTCCTGCTGATAACCTGTAACCAATGAAACCATCATTACCATTACAAGAAATGCAGCTATTACCTGTCTTACGTGTTTTCTCAACTTTTCCATTTTTTGTAAACCTCCTATTTTTTTCCTTAAAGTTAGTAATCTTTTTCTCCTTTCCTAAATTTTTGTATAAAAAAAACAACCCATACTTTTATGTATGAATTGTTTTTTATAACCTGTGTTGTATTAAATTTATTCCGGTAGATTGTATAATTCAGAATCTGTTAATGTTTGTGACATATCTCCATTTTTCTTACATCTCATATAGTGACTAATATTGTCAACTTTATGATCCTTTGTGTAATCACTTGTTTTATATTTTTCATCAATATAGCTCATTTGTTTACTATCTACATAACCTGATTCCCTAAAAAATGGACCTGTAATATCATATTTTTGTCCGCAATAAGCATCTGTCAAATCAACCACATAATAATAGTCACCCAGTTTAATGTAATTCCATGCGTGATTCATGTTCTGCCCATCAATATAAAATCCCGACGTATGTACAAAATCACAATCAATTCCTATGTATCTACAAATAAGTGCATATGTTACTGAATAGCCTGCACAAACTGTTTTCTTATCAAACAGTGTTTCATATATTCTCTGACCGTAAACACTATAATCATAGTCAATGTGCTTTACCATGTATCTACCAATTCTGTATGCTTTCTCTTCATCAATCATATCGTCTGTAATCTTGCTCTCCTTAACGATACGTTTGACTTCATTCATTATTTTGTCATAGTCTTTTTTGCTATACCAGTCTATTGTGCTGTAAAACGGGCTTGTAATAAGTCCATATTGATCCTCTCCACCATCTTCACCTTTATTGAATACTGTATAATCATTTAGCTTATAAAGTGTTCCTTTGTAAGTCTTTGACTGTTCAATCTGAGCAATTAGCTTATCAATGTTATTTTCTCCCCAGTCAATTTCCGGTTTAACGTTTTCTTCATTATCATTGTTTTTCTTGTTATTGGTATTTTTCTTTTTAGCTGCTTTGTTTTTTACATTTATCTTACATTTGATTGTTTTAACTGCGGGAGTATAATCAAGTAAGAGGTATTTAACTGTTGCCTTTAAGGTTGTCTTTCCTTTTTTCTTACCAGTAATTCTATATTTGTTTTTCCTTAATTTCTTTACTTTAATAATTTTCTTGTTATACTTTAATTTTACTTTTTTAATATTTTTAGATTTCACACCGGAAATTTTTATTGTATAGTTCTTTCCCTTTGTAATTGATTTTGATGTTTTATTAAATGTTACCTTAGCTGAAACATTCTTTGTATTTGCAAACATAAAAGTTACTGTTAAAAGAATCATCATAATCAATAATGTATTTTTTCTGATCTTCAATTTACTCACCTCCTCAAATTTATAACGACAGGTCATCGTCCTTATAGCGTTGTCTGTCTATACGATTTTGACTTTGTAGCCTTTCATATCTTTTCTCAATAATCCATGCAACTGAAGCAACTCCAAGTATAACTACAGCTATTATTATAACTTTCACTATACCCATGTAGCTGTTGCCACTCGCAATGAAAAACTTATAAACCATATATACTAAGGCATCTGTTAATCCTATTGCTGTAACAGCTTTAGGAACTGATAAATGTTTTTTCATTTAATCTCCTAAAATTATATCATTTAATCTTAATTTTGTACATTTTACTTTTCTGTAATCAGCTTCAACAATTCATACTATTAAGTTGTCAATGTTCAATTAATTTTTCTACTGTTTATTCTTTGATTTCTTTCTAGGCTTTGGCGGTTTTGTAAAATTAATTTCCTTGTCGTTATCTAGTAACGCATCAATAATTTGTTCCCTTGTGTACTTGTTTTCTTTTTCCATGTTCAAATCCTTTCTTCTATGTAAGTGAGAATTGTGCTTTTTCGGCACTGTATCGTTTTCCTGCCCTGATCCACCCCAAGTTAAGTTCCTGCTGTAATTCAAAAGATGTAATTCCTAATGTTTCACACATTTCTTTTCTTGATACCTTTTGGTTGTACATGTCTTCTAGCAATACTCTTTTGTCGTATGTAAGTTTCGCTCTGGGCATCTTTTCAGTCTCCTTTCTGCTTGTAATTTTTATTAATATTTTTTATATATAAACTTTCTTCCACATTTTCTTCAGTAAAACTCTTTAAAATTTTCTCCAACTCTTTATCAGAAAGTTTACTGAGTTTATCTAAAATGTCTTTTGATATTTTCATATATGTATTCCTTTCTCTATTTTTTTGATATAATTAATTAAAATCTATATTTAAGGAGTTTATTATGTATAAACCATTTACAAAAAGACAAACTAAAATACTTTTATTATCATTAAACACTTTAAAAATGCACCTTGATACTTTTTCAACATTAGAGGAACAGCGTCAAGCTCCTAGCATTATTAATGCGACGATTGACTTTCTTACTATTGGTACAAAAGATAATGCAAAAGCATTAATTGGCATTTCACTCGCATCTGTATATGCTCATAATGCTTTGCTAGGACTCGAAAAAATTGATGACGAGTCTCTTGCTAAAATGAAACCTTTTAAATCTGAATATGATAGCCTCTATAAAAAATATTCACATATCTTAAAACTCAATTTATAAGATATTTTCTCATTAAAATTTGTACAGTTTTCAATAGCAATTTCATATTTAAAGGCAAAAAAAATAGTGCAAATAGTACTATTTATTAGTACTATTTGCACTTAATTATATAAGTCACGATTTTTTTAATATTTTTTATTTTGGCCATTTTGCATATCTAAATTCCACTCTATTATTCCTTTGCTATAGAACCAAATCTCATAGACATATCTGTAGCTTTTATAGCATAAATCAACCAATGTACGCCTATACAGCAACTATTTTATTTTGGTTCCAAGTGTATGTACAATTAAAAATTTATTCAATAGAATTTTCAGACTTATTTTCCATCACATAAGAAAGCATCGAAAACAAAGTTTTTCATAACCTTATCTTCGATGCTTTTTCTCTTAATTCTACAATTTTAATTTTGTACAACCTTTAAATGCATTCTTTTCAATTATTTTCACAGATTTTGGAATATTAATATCTGTTAAATTTTTACAACCATAAAATTGCTTGTCTACAATCTTTTCAGTTCCTTCAGCTAAGACAACTTTTTTTAATTTTTTGCAATTACGAAAACTAATATTATCTCTCTTCTGTGTTGTTTTAAACACTACAGTTTTGAGCTTTTTCATATTAGTAAATGCCTTCATATCATCATAGCCACCGTCGTAAGCATCACCTTTGATTATTAATTTTTCCAAATAACAATTATCCTTAAATGCGTAACTTGCAATAACTTTTACTGTTTTTGGAATGGTAAACACTTTGTTCCCACTATACTTTCTTGGGTAACAAATTAACTCCGTCTTCTTACTGTTAAATAATGCTCCCTTGTACACTTTAAAAGATTTATTGCCTTTTTCAACTTTTATTGATTTCAAACCTGACAATCCGGCAAAAGCATAATCACCTATATATTTGCATTTTTTAGGAATTTTAATGCTCTTTACTTTAGGACACTTTCTAAAAGCTCCTTTTTCTATTGTTGTTAAACCTTTTGAAAAAACTACTTCTTTCAGATTCTTCAACGTATCAAAACTACCATCGTAAATACTGTCTACCTTATCTGATAAAACGATTTTTTTGATTTTCTTATTATTCTTAAAAGCTCCGTTTATAATAGTTACTTTTTTAGGAACATATACTGTAGTATCTCTTCCCTTATATTCTGTCAGTATGTACTCCTGCCCACTCTTTTTAATAACAAAATCTGATGCTGCTTGTACTTTTGTATTACTACTTACACAAAACATAATTGCAGCAATTAAAAATAAATACTTTAATGTTCTTTTTTTCATAAACACTTCCTCCGCGTATAATATTTTATTGGGGATTTGGGAAATACTTTTCATACTTATTTTAGAAATTTAGAATTTTCTTGAAAATATAATTTAAGTCTTTCACCCCCTTCAACATGGAATATTGTACCATTTTTTATCCCTTATGTAAATTTTATCTTTTAATTCTTGCAGGTTTTGACCATTTGCTTGCACCTACTGCTTTTACTCTTACATATAATTTCTTTTTATTTTTAATTTTCTTACTTGAAAGAGTAGCTTTTGTCTTTCTGACAACCTTCTTATATAGTACCTTTTTGAACTTTTTGCTTGTTGACACTTGTACTACATACTTCTTAGCTCCTGTTACTTTCCTAAATGTTAATTTAATTTTCTTTGAAGCTAATTTTTTCTTGCTCTTTTTAGTTATCTTTGTTTTCTTAAGTGCTTTTTTAGCAGTTGTACTAGCATTTGTATTGTTGCCTGTTGTTACATTTTCAGTTGTTTCCGGCACATCATCTTTTTTTGTTGTAGTAAAACTTATGGTGATTTTACTCCTAATGTTGTTTTTGAAACCCATGATTACGCGGCTCTTAGATATATGATTGAAAAGGATAAGGGGATTGGGCTTCTGCCTGAAAAGTTTTTTAACCTGCAACATTCAGATAAAGTTACAATAGTTCCACTTAAAGAAAAAGTATCCCGTTCTCTTGCCATCGCCTGGGATAAGGATAAATTACTTACAGAGGATGAACAGAACTTTCTTGAATATACAAAAAAATGGTTTGACTCCTTATAGGAAGCAAACCATTTTTCTACTATAATCTTACATCAAACTGTAATCTTACATTAAGCAGCATCTTACATCAAACTGCAATCTTACATTATAATTTCATAGTAAGCTGAATACGCTTTCTTTGCTTATCAACACTTAATACTTTCACATTTATAACATCTCCAACAGATACCACATCTAATGGATGTTTTATAAACTTATCACTCATTTCTGAAATATGAACAAGACCGTCCTGATGAACACCAATATCAACAAAAGCCCCAAAATCAATTACATTTCTTACAGTTCCTTTAAGTTCCATGCCTTCTTTTAAATCATCAAAATCTAAAACATCACTTTTAAGGATTGGCTTAGGCATTTCTTCTCTTGGATCTCTACCCGGCTTTTCCATTTCAGCAATCATATCTTTTAAGGTTATTTCGTCCGTATCAATTTCTTCTACCACAGCTTTAATGTCTTTTACATCTTTTGCAATTTTAACATTTCCTGATAGCAAATCATCTGTTGTGTAACCAAATTTCTTTAAAAGCTTTTTAGCTGCTGTATAACTTTCAGGATGAACACTTGTATAATCCAAAGGTTCTTTACCATTTCTGATTCTAAGGAAACCTGCACACTGTTCAAAAGCCTTTGGACCTAATTTAGCAACTTTTAATAGCTGCTTTCTTGTTGTAAACTGACCGTTTTCCTCTCTATATGCAACAATATTTTTTGCAAGGGTTTTACTTATTCCTGAAACATATTCAAGAAGAGATGCTGAAGCTGTATTTAAATCAACGCCTACATTATTAACACAATCTTCCACAACATTTCCAAGTACATTTTCCAGTTTCTTTTGATTCATGTCATGCTGATATTGTCCTACGCCAATTGCCTTTGGTTCAATTTTTACAAGTTCTGCTAATGGATCCTGTAATCTTCTTGCCATTGAAGTTGCACTTCTTTGTCCCACATCAAAATTAGGAAATTCTTCTGTTGCTAGTTTGCTTGCAGAATAAACAGAAGCTCCTGCTTCATTTACTATTACATACTCTAATTTTGTAGGGCATCTCTTAATTATTTCACATACAACTGCTTCTGATTCTCTTGAAGCTGTACCATTTCCCAATGATATAAGGCTAACATTGTATTTCTTAACAAGATCTAAAACAATCTTAATTGACTCTTCAACCTTATTTTGTGGTGCTGTTGGAAAAATCACTTTGGTGTATAATACTTTGCCTGTCTCATCTACAATTGCCAGCTTACAGCCTGTTCTAAAAGCAGGATCCCAGCCTAATACTGTTTTTCCTGCAATTGGTGGTTGCATAAGAAGCTGTTTTAAGTTCTGGCCGAATACTGAAATTGCTCCGTCCTCTGCCTTTTCTGTTAAAGAGTTTCTTATTTCTCTTTCAATGGCTGGCTTTATTAATCTTGTAAAACCATCTTCAATTGCTTCTTTTAAAACGTCTGAAAAAGGACTTTGGCCTACAATTATGGATTTTTCCAAAACTCTAATAATATTTTCATCAGGCATTTCTATTTTTACATTAAGTACCTTTTCTTTTTCGCCACGATTAATTGCTAATATTCTATGACCTGGAATTTTATCAATAGCTTCACTATAGGCATAGTAATTTTCATAAGGTGTCTGTTCCTCTTCATTCTTTGCCTTAGATGTTATATTTCCATGCTTAATTACCGTATGTCTTATGGCATTTCTATATTCTGCGTCATCTGACACAGCTTCTGCAATAATGTCTTTTGCACCATTTATGGCATCTACTACTGTTTCCACACCTAATTCTTCATTAATATAATTCTTCGCTTCTTCCTCCGGTGTCTTCTCACTCTTTTGAAGAAGAAAAATATTTGCAAGTGGCTCTAAACCTTTTGCCTTAGCTTCTGTTGCTTTTGTTTTTCGTTTTGGTCTGTATGGTCTGTAAATATCGTCCACTGCAACAATAGTCTTAGCCTCTTTTATCTGCTTCATTAATTCATCAGTCATTTTGCCCTGTTCTTCAATAGAAGCAATAACTGTCTCTTTTTTCTCTTCTAAATTACGTAAATATTTTAGTCTTTCATCTAAGTCTCTTAACTGTTCGTCATTTAACTCTCCCGTTACGGGTTTTCTGTATCTGGCAATAAAAGGAATTGTATTTCCCTCATCTATTAACTTTACTGCTGCTTCTACCTGCCAAACTTTTACCTGTAATTCTTCTGCAATAATTTCATTAATGTTCATTTTTCCTACCTTCTTTAATTACTCTCTAATATTCTTATATAAATAACTCTAATATTTTTATATTTAATAAGTCTTTATTTTTATCCTCAATAACTCTTTATTTTTCATTTTCACAATGTTATACTTTTTTAGGACCATAACTATTCTATCAAATTTTTATAAATTTGTGTGCATTTTGTAATAGTTTTTTAATATAATGTGTCTATTATACTACTTGTGATTACGAGTTTCATTTCTCGTAAATCATTAGTTCAAAATAAATAAACAATTAGATGAAGGTGACTTATGAGCAAAATATCCAATGAGCTTCGTAAGTACAAACACGCATGGCCCTTACTATATGTTTTCATATATATGCCATGGTTCATTCTTTTAGAAAAATATATACCGGCAGATTTTCCGGGACTTCATATTATGCATTGTCCTTTGGATGATATTATTCCATTTTGCGAATGGTTTGTAATTCCATATTTATTGTGGTTTTTATATATACCTGCTATATTTGTTTTTCTTTTTTATCATTCAAAAAATGAATTTTATCGTATTTGTGCCTATGAGTTTACAGGAATGACTATTGCTTTACTGGTATGTACATTCTATCCTAACGGTTTAGAACTTCGACTTTCTAATATCGGTAGGGAAAACATACTTATTGACTTAGTCCATTTCCTATACAATAACGATACACCAACAAATGTTTTTCCTAGTCTTCACGTATACGTGACTATTAGCGCACACATTTGTTTAGTAAAAAGTCCACACATGCAGGGCTTAAATTCAAGAAAACATATTAAAGTAATATCGCTTATATTAGCTATTTTGATATGTATGTCAACATTGTTTTTAAAACAACATTCTGTTTTAGATGTTTTAGCAGGAACCGCCTTAGCTTTTATACTGTACTTTATAGTATTTAAATGGTGGTTTAGAAATACAGAATTTCCTGCTCCAAAAATTAAAGATCCTAAACAACATCAGGTTCTTTATTTTTTAAACAAAAGAAAATAATTACAATTCTTAGATTATAATACTTATAATTGTTTTATTTTTATAAAAAAATAATTTAGTTTCTAATATAAAAAGCTAAATCTCATTAATGTTTGGTTTACATTCCTTTTCATTAATGAGACTTAGCTTTTTTCATTTTAGTTAAATCCAAATATTTTTTGAGCTAATGCATAGCCTATTACAGAACATTTTCTTCCAACTTTACCAGGTAGATTCATTGTTCTACCAAGAAGTGACTTTCTAACCTTTTGATATAACACAGGATTACTTTCTAAAACATCCTGCCATAATTTTTCTTTGTCTTTTAATCTTTGTTCTGAACCTTCCAATATAGAAAGAATTGATGAGACACACATCATCATATCAAAGTAATGAACCATGGCATTATCTGTGTGTTTATTTTCTATAACAGTATTGTTGTATACACCTAACATTATACGTGTGACTCTATACTGTTGATCCAATCTCTTAATCATAATTGATTCATTTACCGACTGATCATCTCTTCCTATAAAGTATTTGTATAAACATACATCTAAGTAATAAATGTTCTTTACATATGGTAATGGCTGGAACACATAAATATTATCCACATAAAATGTGTGTTTTGGAAGCTGCATCTTACATTCTCTTAATACTTTTGTTCTATATATAACCGAGTGCATTAATAAATACTGTGATGTGCCAAAATGTAATTCATCCCAACCAAACATTCTTCCTACAGGCATTGCGCTTTTGTATTTCATAATTTTCTTATGCTTTGCTCCCTGCTTATCATACATAAAGTTAGAAATCAGCATGTCAAGTCCTGCATCTTTTGAAACCATGTCCTCTAATAAATCAAGGACTTTCTGTAAAGCATTTTTCCCAAGACAGTCATCACTATCAAGAACTTTAAAGTAAAGACCTGTAGCATTTTTGATACCTGTATTTACAGCTTCACCATGACCACCATTCTCCTGATGAACAACTTTTACAATATCAGGAAATTTCTTCTGATATTTGTTCGCAATCTCTAATGTATTATCAGATGAACCATCATCAACCACTACAACTTCCACTCTGTCACCGCCGCTAATTGCACTTCTTATACTCTTGTCCATATATTCACTTGAATTGTAGCATGGAATAGCTACTGTTAATAATTTCATTTTATACCTCCTTAGGTTTAACTAATTTGTTTATTATAACACCAATAACCAATGATGCCAAAGCAAAAACAATCATCACTGTAAATAAGCCATAAATAAGTTCGCTATTAGATATTGTTTCTGTTGTTTCACTTCCTGTGGCCGCTGCCTCAGACATTGCCGAAACTAACACTGATGTAATATTTGCTCCCATATGAAATAATATTGGAGCAACAATTGACTTATACTTTTCATATAACCAAACAGCAAGCAAGCCTATAATAATAGTATATGGTGCCTGTATCCAGTTTCCATGAAATACCCCAAATAATACTGCCGATAAAATTGCAGCTATTGTAACATTAGATAAGACTTTTAATCTTTTATAAATCAGCCCTCTAAAAATCATTTCCTCTACAATAGGTGCAATGAAGCCTGCTGTAACAAGCTGAGATATAAATGAGCTTGAATTAATGGCAGTCTGTGTACTTGAATAACTGTCAATCATAAACTGTGGCATAAACATTTGTAATATTGACACAAGCATACTTGCCCACCACATACAAAACGCTCCAAACGGCAGTATCAATAAATATTTCCATTTTTTTACTGATTCATATCTTTTAAAATCACCTGTTCTCTTATCTGCGTCTATATCAAGTTTCATCATCAGTCCCATAATCGGAATTGTTCCAAGTGCAGAAATACCTGTAAGTAACATAGCATAGCTATTTGTAATTTCTGTTAAATATTGTTGAAGTTTTGATGATGACATGCCATGGAAAATACCATACGCTGTAATTCCACCCTGAATAATAACTATTACTGCTATTTGTATACATAAATAAATTAACATTGGAGTTACTATACCCCAAAGTTTTCTTCCTAAAGTTCTTTCTTTCAAAACATACTCCTTTAAACTAAATCCAACAAATCAATAGGCGTATTTGCTATTGCCTTTGCGCCTTTCTCTTTCATTTCTTCTACAACTCCATATCCATATGAAACACCTATTGAATCTATTTCAACTGAATTTGCACCTTCAATGTCAAAAATAGTATCTCCAATCATAACCATTTCATTTTTATCTACAGAATTAATTTCATTAAGTAAAGCTAGCAATACATCGTTCTTATTATGTATAGGACCATTTAAATCTGCTCCCTTTACATAATCAAAATATTGCTCAATATGTAAATATTTAATAACTTCCTTCGCCATGCCTAATGGTTTTGATGTTGCCAAAGCAATGATTTTACCTTTTTCTTTCAAAGATATAAGTAACTGCTCCACCTTTTCATACAGGCTTGTTTCATATATTCCTATAGGTGTATATCTTTCTCTATAAAATTCAACACCCTGCTTTGCCTGTTCTTCTGAACAACCATAAGTTTTCATTAATTCATCTTTAAGAGGCGGCCCCACAAAATGTTTTAATTTTTCCAAATCCTCTTCTATAATATTTAGTTTTTTCAAAGCATACTGAACACACTTTGTTATTCCAATACCGGAATCGCTAAGGGTTCCATCTAAATCAAAAATTATAACCTTGTACTCTTTCATAGATTTCCTCTTTTACGCAATTTTCAAACTATTATAACACAAACCCACTTGTTTTACATCCGTTTTTGCTTTATAATTTAATAGTGTTTTGGTTTCGGAAAATGAAAACGATTTTGATTGTATTCATTATATTTAAACCAAAGATAAGACAGAATTGATTATCGCTTACATCCAGTGATTTTTCTGAATTATCTAATATTAAATTTTTGAGAGGTACATAAAAATGAGTCAAGAAAAAGTAGACAAGTACAAACAGGAAAAGTACAACAGAAAACATGCCACAAAGAAAAGAAACATGAAGAAAATCGCAGCTTATGTTGTAACTACATTAGTGGCAATTATTTTTATAGGATACATGGGTTATTCAATTGCAGTTACAACAGGTCTTTATACACCTGCAACAACTACATCACACACTGAATTATCTAAGAGCCAGCTTGAAAGCATTAGAAACGCTCTTGTTCAGAAGGGTGATTCAAATGTAAAGGGAACAACTAACAGCAGTGCTACACAGACTACTACTGCAGCAACTACAGAACAGACTACTACTAAATAAACAGCTAGTAGATAACTATTAAACAGTTTATAAAGACCGGATAGTTAATAAGCTATCCGGTCTTTATCATAAAAGGAACAAAAAAATGAAAAACAAAAAAATCTACAAAATAATAATACCCATTTTCATTGCTATTATTTTAATCATTATAATATTATTCAAACTATTTACATCTTATTTTTTTACACTCTATTTAAATTGGGGAGTAAAAATTCCATTAAGTATAGATTATTCTATAACCTACGAAAAAGATTCAGGCAAAAGTTTTCATGGTGACGGTGTATTTTATGATATTCTATCCTATGAAAACGAAAAAAGCATATCAGATTTTCTCAACTGGACAACAAAGGCACCACTTAGCTAAAACAACTAAGTGATGCCTTTTTTAAGAAACACCGTTTCTTAGAAATAAATCCTGTTGGATAATAAGGTTATAAATATAACCATAAAAAATATTAAAAATATAAAATTTATGAAAAAGTAATGTATAAACATTACATTTTCTCTGGTGCTGAGAAACCAAGTAAATCAATACCTGTCTCTAATACTTTCTTTGCCATGTTAATTAATGCAATATAGCCTTCTTTCTTCTTTTCATCTGCTTCAGAAAGAATCTTTGTTCCATGATAAAATCTGTTAAATGCATTTGATAAATCATAAATATATGAACAAATCTTGTGTGGGGCTAATTCCTTAGCTGCATTTTCAATTACTTCATTCGCCTTGGCAATTTCAAGCATTAACTGTAACTGTTCATCATTATCTGTATCAATAATAGAAAGATTATCTACTGTCTTTCCTTCTTCTTTGTATTTTTCGATAATTGATTTAATACGAACAATTGTATATAAAATATATGGACCTGTGTTTCCTTCAAAAGAAGCAAATCTATCAATATCAAAAACATAGTCTTTTGATGCCTGATTTGACAAATCACCATATTTTAAAGCTGCCAAACCTACAATCTTTGCAGTTTCTCTGGCTTCTTCTTCGCTTACTGAACGGTTTTCCATAATCTTATTATAAACAGCTTCGTTAATCTGTGAAATAAGATTTTCAAGACGCATTACGCCACCTTCACGAGTCTTAAAAGGCTTACCGTCTGAGCCATTCATTGTACCAAAACCAATAAATTTCAATTCTGTTTCAGGTTTAACAATGCCTGCCTTCTTAGCAACTCTAAAGAACTGTGTATAGTGTAAATCCTGTCTCTTGTCTGCTAAATAAACATACTTATTTGGCTGGAAGTCCTGTTCTCTTTGAACTAAAGTTGCGATATCTGATGTTGCATATAAAGCTGCTCCATCTGACTTTCTAACTATACATGGAGGAAGTTCTTTGCTGTCTCCTTCTTCTGCAATGTCAACAACTAAAGCTCCCTGACTTTCATATGCCAATCCCTTATCAATTAAATCCTGAATTAATCCAGGTATATAAGGCTGAGCATCGCTTTCACCTTTCCATAAATCAAATTCAACATTTAAGTTATCATAGTTCTTCTTTAAATCAATTTTTGAAACATTCATAATATGTTTCCAAAGTGCTGTGTATGGAGCATATCCACTTTGAAGTTTTAATGTTGCTTCATGGGCTTTTTCCTTAAAAGCAGCATCTTCTTTTGATTTCTTACTTGCACATGGATAAATTTCTTCTAATTCAGAAATTGTAAATGGTGCTTCACTTGGATATTCTCCTGTAAAGCTTTCATCAAAATATGGTAAGTCCGGCTTACGTTCCTGTAACTCAGTAATAATAAGTCCCATCTGAAGTCCCCAGTCCCCTAAGTGAACATCTCCAATAACTTTATTTCCCATGTACTTTGAAATTCTTTTTACACTTTCACCAATAACTGCTGAACGTAAATGACCAATATGAAGTGGTTTTGCAACATTTGCTCCGCCGTAATCAACTACAACTGTTTCAATATTGTCATTTTCTATTCCAAGCTTATCTGCCAAATTCATTTCATTTAAATATTTTGCTAAAAAGTCGCTATTCAAATTAATATTAATAAATCCGGGATTTACAGCTTCCACTGATTTGAACATGCCATTATTTCCAATTGCTTCAACAACATCATTTGCAATCATAATAGGCGCTTTATGGTATAATTTTGCACCGGCCATGGCACCATTGCACTGATATTCGCAAAGATCAGGTCTGTTAGAAACACTAACTTTTCCTAATTTTTTATCATAATCACATTTTTCAAATGCTTTTTCAAATTCCTCTGTTATTAGTTCCAGTAACTTTTTCATTATGCTCTCCATTCTTTATGTATTTAATTATATTTTATAATTCAACACCATTTAATTTTAATAACTCTTTTGCAGTGTCTACTGAATCCACACCTGTTTTGTTTTTAATAGGGGCAAATTCTTTTTCTCTTACCACTTCATAGGCAAGACAGTTATCCATCATGTGAATCATATCTAAAACAAGAGTTTCAAACTTGTAACCATTTTCTGTTTCAGGTTTAACTAATTCACCGTTCTCATTTATATATGGAATTTTCTTCTTTACAATATGAACTGATAAATTGTTTTCAAGATTCTTTTCTAAATCTTCTATATTAAATAAATAGTTTAATATTACACCATACTTATATGCCAACTCACCATTATCCAATGTTTCATAGCGCATATCTTCTGTAAGTTCATAATATTCAACTATTGATGGTTTTCCATCTTCTAAACAAAGCACGCCTACTTTTTCCTCAGGGTTTACCTTTGATACAACCTTAGCTGCTGAGCGGTAGCCGCCGTCAATCATAGCACCTACAAAACAAGGATCAGCCATTCTCTGACAAACATTATCAACAGCAAAAATATTAATATATTCTACACCTATTTCTTTTGCCTTTTTGCATAAACCTGATTTAACAAAAGAAATAAACCAACCACCATTGCCATTCGGTGAAGTTGATACTCTGTCTTTTCCTTCAAGATAAATCTTCCCATCAAAAGACGTTGCTGGGGCCATTTCCTGAATAAAGAAATCAACAAAATCAGGATTATACCCAAAATAATTCATCTCTTTAAAGAAATTAATTGTATCATCATTGTTCTTTTCACTTGTCATAATATATAAAGGAACCCAAGCACCTGTTTCATTTACAACATCCATTAAATTTCTAATAAGCATTTCAAAAATATAAACATCTTTTGTTTCACCAATGTTGTACATGCCCTTTGGCTTATCTGAACCAAGTCTTGTTCCCATACCACCTGCTAAAAGAAGTGCTGCAACTTTTCCTTTTTTAATTGCATCTGCACCTACAGCAGTAAACTTTTCTCTGTTTTCCTCTATGTTCTTAATGGAAACAGCATCATCTAATGGTGTGATAACACCTTTATCTCCACTGTGTTCTTTATTTTTAATTAAATCAATTAAACTAAAATCAAGCTTACTAATCTGATCTAATAAATTTGCTTTTTGAGTATCGTTTAGTTCATCATAATACTTTAATAACTGCTCCTGATTATTTTCCTCTAATAACTTTTTAATATCATCGTAACTCATATTTCCTCGCTTTCCTTTCAATTCCATCATTAAAATTTCCATAACATAACTGCCATGAAATTAATTTTGTGATTATCAATTATAACGACTCTCTTACATATTATTAAGAATAAAATATTTTTGTATATTATGCAAGTTTTTTAATGTCGCATAGAAGGTCAATACAGTTTTGATATCTGTCTTTTGGGTTAATTTCTGTGCATTTCTTTATTATCTTTCTTAACTTACCATTAACTCTAAAAGATTTTATTTTGTTATTATATTTTTTCTTTGTGCGCAAAAAATATAACGTTGTTCCTATACCGTATATATCTGTTCGAATGTCTGTATTATACAAACTAATACCTTTACAGTCTCCATATTGTTCAGGTGCGGCAAATCCCACACTGCCTAAAGCTACATAATCAACAGCATCAACACTATATCGTTTAGAAATTCCAAAATCTATTAACTTGATTCTGCCATCTTTTTTCATAATAATATTAGACGGTTTCAAATCTCTGTAAATGATAGGTTTCTCTAAGGAATGCAAATAATATAGCCCACTACACAACTGTTCTGCCACATTGGCAAGTTGTTTTCTGTTCATGCAACCATTGATTTTCACATAGTCATCTAAGTTTATACCTTCTACATACTCCATAATCAGATAGAATCTTCCATCTTCTTTTATTAAATTAAAAATTTTTGGAAGGACCGGATGACTACAATGCTTAAGCGCATTAAGTTCTTTTTCCATTCCTTCCAATAATTTTTCTCTGTTGGCAGGATCTGATGTTATGTACTGTTTCAAGGCAAACATTTTTGAAGTATAAACATCTTTAACCTTATACACACAGGAACTACCTCCGGTTCCTATGTTCTCCAATACATAATATCGTCCTCCAACTACCGTATTTATTATTTTGTCCATATAGCACACCTTTCCGGATGTGCTTCTCTCCAATCTTAAGCCTCTTATAAAGTAGCAATATCTACTAATGTAAGATTTTCTTTTGCATCGCTTTCTAAGCTTGTAAGTAAAGCATCTACTGTATCCAAACTTGTAAAGCAGTTTACACCTGTTTCGATTGATGTACGTCTGATTAAGAATCCATCTCTACTCTTATCACGTCCCTGAGTTGGTGTATCAACAACAATGTCAATCTTATGCTCAAGTAATAAGTCCATTACTGTAGGAGCTTCCTGGTGAATCTTATTAACCTTAATTGCATCTACTCCATTTTCTCTTAAAACATCTGCTGTGCTTCTTGTAGCGTAAATCTCGTATCCCAATTTTTCAAAACGCTTAGCCAATGGAATAATTTCCTGCTTGTCAGCATCTTTTACTGACATAATAATCTTCTTATGTTTTGGAAGAACTACACCTGCACCTAAGAATGCTTTGTATAAAGCTTCGTTAAATGTCTTGGCAATTCCTAAACATTCACCTGTTGATTTCATTTCAGGTCCTAAGCTTGTTTCTGCTCCTCTAATCTTTTCAAATGAGAATACAGGCATCTTAATTGCATAGTAATCAGCCTTTGGCTGTAAGCCAGGTGTATATCCAAGTTCTTTAATCTTGTGTCCAATAATACATTTTGTAGCAAGTTTTACAATTGGTATACCTGTAACCTTACTAATATATGGAACTGTTCTTGATGAACGTGGATTAACTTCTATTACATAAACCTTTCCGTCACATACAATAAACTGAATGTTAATCATACCTTTTACATGAAGTGACATTGCAAGTTTCTTTGTATAATCTTCAATTGTATCAATAATATCCTGTGATAATGTGTATGCAGGATATACTGAAATACTGTCACCTGAGTGAACTCCGGCTCTTTCAATATGTTCCATTACACCAGGAATTAAAATATCTTCTCCGTCACAGATAGCATCAACTTCTACTTCTGTTCCCTGTAAATATTTATCTACTAAAATAGGATGATCCTGTGCAATTCTGTTGATGATTTCCATGAATTCTTCAACTTCTTCATCACATGTTGCAATCTGCATACCCTGACCACCAAGTACATAAGAAGGTCTTACTAATACAGGATAACCTAATTTGTTTGCAACTTCTTTTGCTTCTTCTGCTGTAAATACAGTACCACCTGTAGGTCTTGGGATTCCACACTGTTCAAGAATTTCATCAAATAATTCTCTATCTTCTGCAGCGTCTACATCTTTTGCATCTGTACCTAAAATTGGAACTCCCATCTTCATAAGGGCTTCAGTTAATTTGATAGCTGTCTGACCACCGAACTGTACAACTGCCCCATCAGGCTTTTCAATGTTTACAATATTTTCAACATCTTCAGGTGTTAATGGTTCAAAGTAAAGTTTATCAGCAATATCAAAATCTGTTGATACTGTTTCAGGATTGTTATTTACAATAATTGTTTCATAACCCTCTTCTTTAAATGACCATGTACAATGAACTGAACAGAAGTCAAATTCAATACCCTGTCCAATACGGATTGGACCCGAACCCAAAACAAGAACCTTCTTCTGTGGTTTTGTTTCAATTGCTTCATCTTCTCCACCGTATACTGAATAATAGTATGGTGTTTCAGCTTCAAATTCTGCCGCACATGTATCAACCATCTTATATGCTGCAACAATATTGTTATCATAACGCATCTGTTTAATTTCATCTGCGCTCTTTCCTGTAAGTCTGCTGATAACTGTATCCGGGAATTCAATTCTCTTAGCTTCTTTTAATAATTCTGCTGTAAGTGGCTGAGTCTTTAACGCATTTTCCATTTCTACGATAATTGCAAGTTTGTCAATAAACCACTTGTCAATCTTTGTAATGTCATGTATATGGTCGTAACTTACACCACGTCTTAAAGCTTCTGCAATAACCCAGATTCTTCTATCATCTACTTTGTGAAGCATATCTTCTAATTCGTCATCGTTTAATTCTGTAAAATCATAATCCATTAAACATTCAACATGCTGTTCAAGTGATCTGATAGCTTTCATTAATGCACCTTCAAAGTTATTGCAAATACTCATAACTTCACCGGTAGCTTTCATCTGAGTTGTTAATTTTCTACTCGCTGTAATAAATTTATCAAATGGAAGTCTTGGAATCTTAACTACACAGTAATCAAGTGCAGGTTCAAAACTTGCATATGTTTTCTTTGTAATTGCATTCTTGATTTCGTCTAATGTATAACCTAACGCAATCTTTGCTGCAACCTTTGCAATTGGATAACCTGTAGCCTTTGAAGCTAATGCTGATGAACGGCTAACACGAGGGTTTACCTCAATTACACAATATTCAAAACTTTCAGGATGAAGTGCATACTGTACGTTACATCCACCTGTAATGTTTAATTCGTTAATAATGTTAAGTGCTGATGTACGAAGCATCTGATGTTCCTTATCACCTAATGTCTGTGATGGAGCAACTACTATACTGTCACCTGTATGAACGCCAACAGGATCAATATTTTCCATATTACATACTGTAATACAATTGCCGGCTGAGTCTCTCATTACTTCGTATTCAACTTCTTTCCAACCTGCAATACATCTTTCTACTAAAACCTGTCCTACACGGCTAAGTCTTAAACCATTCTCAAGGATTTCCACTAATTCATGCTGGTTGTTAGCGATACCACCGCCACTACCACCAAGTGTATATGCAGGACGAAGTACAACTGGGTAACCAATCTTATTAGCAAATTCAATACCGTCTTCAACTGTTTCAACTACAAGAGATGGGGCACATGGCTCATTAATCTTCTCCATAGTTTCCTTAAATTCCAAACGGTCTTCTGCCTTCTTAATTGTTTCTGAAGTTGTACCAATTAATCTACAGTTATTTTCTTCTAAAAATCCTGTTTCAGCAATTTCCATTGCAAGGTTAAGTCCTGCCTGACCACCAAGAGTTGGAAGAATGCTGTCCGGTTTTTCTTTCTGAATAATCTTCTTTAAAACAGGTACTGTTAATGGTTCAATATAAACTTCATCTGCAATGTCCTTATCTGTCATAATTGTAGCAGGGTTTGAGTTTAATAATACTACCTCAATACCTTCTTCTTTAAGAGAACGACATGCCTGTGTTCCGGCGTAGTCAAACTCTGCTGCCTGTCCTATTACAATAGGACCTGAACCTATTACTAAAACTTTCTTTATGCTTAAATCTCTAGGCATTCTTCTTAACCTCCATCATTTCAATAAATTCATCAAATAGTCTGTCTGAATCCTGTGGTCCCGGGCAAGCTTCCGGATGGAACTGAACTGTAAATATGTTTTTGTTTTTGTATCTTAAACCTTCAACTGTCTTGTCATTCACATTTACAAATGCAACTTTTGCAATTTCAGGATTAACTGTATCTCCGTCAACCACATATCCATGGTTCTGTGATGAAATATAAACATGACCTGAATCTAAATCCTTTACAGGATGATTTCCACCCCTATGGCCATATTTCATTTTCTTTGTATCAGCTCCTGTTGCAAGTGCCATAAGCTGATGACCTAAACAAATTGCAAAAATTGGAATGTCTGAATTATATAATTTCTTTATCTGTTCAATTTGATAAACGCATTCTTTTGGATCTCCCGGTCCGTTGGATAACATAACACCGTCAGGATTCATTGCAATAATTTCTTCTGCTGATGTATCACATGGTAAAACTGTTACATTACAGCCTCTCTTATTTAATGATTCTGCAATGTTATTTTTGGCTCCAATATCAAGTAAAGCCACATTGTACTTATCACCTTTAAGTACTTTCTTTTCCTTACATGAAACTTTCTTTACAACTCCTGTTACTTTGTATTCCTTAATCTTAGGTAACACTTCGTCTAAATTATAATTTTCGTTTGTTGTAATCATACCATTCATGGTACCCTTTTCTCTAAGAATCTTTGTAAGTGCTCTTGTATCAATACCTGAAATTCCCGGTATGTCATTTTCAACTAAGAAATTCTGAATTGTATCATCACTTCTGAAGTTGCTTGGCATTCTGCTTAATTCATGTACTATGTAAGCATCCGGCCAAGGATGTAATGATTCCATGTCCTCATGACATATACCATAGTTTCCCTGAAGTGGGTAAGTCATACATACTGCCTGTCCTGCGTATGATGGATCAGTCAATACTTCTAAATAACCCCACATAGACGTGTTAAACACGATTTCACTAATAATTTCTTTTTTGCTACCAATTGATTTTCCTTCGAAAACTGTACCGTCTTCTAAGATAAGAAATGCGTTCATAAATGTTTTTCCTTTCGTTTGTTTTAGTATTTTTGCCTAAACTTACAAGATTATATCAAATATCGACATTTCTTTCAATATGTTTACTAACATTTTTTAATTCTATTAGTCAATCTCTGATTTTTCTCTTAATATTTTATTATAGCAGAAATGAGAAAATATGCACTCCTTAGAATGCATATTTTTTCAAAAAATTTTATAAATTTACATTTTAACGTGGAATTCCTTCTGCAATCCTTGTTATGCCCACATATATTTGTGATATTTTATACCAGGTTGCAAAATCAATTATGCCTGTTTGTGGCAAGTCAAATATTTTTTGGAAGTTTCTTACGGCTCTTTGGGTGTCTTCACCGTAAATACCATCTACATTTACATTTCCAATGGCTGTATACACTTTTCCGATTGTATTTAACTGCTCCTGTATCTGCTGAACTTTCTGTCCGCTACTACCTATTGTTAAATCATATCCAGGCCATGAAGCAGGTATACCTGCTATTTGTTCCGCTGTATTAATATACATTTCACTACCGTAATAATTTCGTATAATTTCTAATGTTGAATATCCTTGTTCTCCTAAATTACAGGACCCCCATTGACTTAACCAGTTAGGACAGGTTACTCTTCTGCCATCACAATACTGTGTAAGTATCGGCTGTCTTACATCAGGGAATGATAAATATTGATCAAATATGCTGTCAACTACAACACTAATTGATTCGAAAATATTTCTGCCATTAATCCATTTTTGGTCATAGGCAGTTGAGGATGTAATAGTAAAATCGTAGCCTTTATTTCGGTACCATTCCGTATACACTCTATTTAATGTAAATGACATAATTGCCAAAATATTAGCCTCTAAGGTTGCTCTTGGCCATGTAGCATATATTTCTGACGACGCCACATTCTTAATGTAATCCTTATAAGTTACATAATAGTCTCTTGCATTACTACTTGGTGTACCATCATGTACAACAATATATTCAGGCACAACCACTCTGCTTAATACGATTTCTCCCGGCTCATTTACATCCTTTATGTCATCTTCAGGGATTTTTGCTGGATACTCATAATAAAGAGTGTGGGGTGGAATATTTATATTTTCAGTTTCTTCGCCTTGAACCTTTTCAAGTTTTACATTTTGTATTGCCAAAGACCTTGGCAATATTTCAACGTTATCAATATTTTCCGACTCATATCCCGGTGCATCTACCTCCACATTGTAATTAGCATAAGGCATATTATCATTATTTTCATCCAAACTGTACTCTAAAGGTGGGGCATCTAAGTCTACTACTTCTGTCTGACCTGAAGAATCCGTTGATAATTGCTCTAATTGTGTTGTCTCATTATCTAGCGGTTCATTCTCATTTGTTTTTCTGCTAATTATTACCCTTGCATCTTTTATTGGCACATTATTACTGTCAACTACATTTATTTGTAATTCACCTATATCTCCTGAATTTACCTGCATTTTTATAAGCATATACTTTTTCCATACTTTTTTAATCTATACATTATATGGATTACTTAATATTTTATGACAACATTTTCATATATCCGCTTTCCCTCTGTGTCAGTTGAACTATAAACCTATGCAATGTTTGTAATTTCATTTTCTGTATTATTTGCATACGCCTGATTGTTTGTACTAAACAATATAGACAATATCATTACTATGGCAATGCAAACGGATTTTTTTCTCCTTACCATGAACATACCTCTCCTATTTGAGCATAATCACTTTTTTTCACTATCTCCACTAACGAAGCCAAAAAAGAAGCTGTGTCTAAAAAATAATAATGATGTGACCCCAAAAAGTTAGACTTTTATTGCGTAACAGGTTTTAATATCTGTTACGCATTTTTTATGCAACCAAGAGGCTGAGTCTGTATTGGACTGGACTCAACCATCCTAGTTTTTCTTTAATTCTTTTTTCATTGTAATATCTTATATATTTTTCAATTTCAGTTTTCAATTCTTCATAACTGTAATAAACAGTTCCATAGTATATTTCTTGTTTAAGCAGACCAAAGAAATTTTCCATGACTGAATTATCAAGGCAATTACCTTTTCGTGACATGCTTTGAAATATTTTCTCTTCTCTAAGTCTATGTGAATAAGCTTTCATCTGATATGCCCATCCTTGATCTGAGTGAAAGGTCCTTCGAAATGGGCAGTCAGAAGTTACCTCAATGGCTTCATTTAGTGCATTCATCACATTTGCTGCTGAAGGACGTTTATCTATTCCATAACTTATTATTTCACCATTGAACATATCCATGAATGGATCTAAATATAGCTTATGCATTGTCATTTTACCTTTAGAATCTACTTCATAGTATTTAAACTCTGTTGTATCAGTTGTAATCTTCTGATGAGGTATATGTGTATTAAATCTTCTTTTGATTCTATTAGGAGCAACCGTTCCAATTCTACCTTTGTAAGAACTATATTTACGGCTCTTCCTCGTAAATGACATCACCTGAAGATTATATTTCTGCATAATGCGTTGAACCTTCTTCTTGTTCACGATATAGCCTTGATTACGGAGTTCACCACACATGCGACGGTAGCCATAATCTTTGTTACGTTTATGTATTTCATGAATCTTTTCTTCTAATTCTATATCTGGATTTTCTCTATCAAATCTTTTTTGCCAATACATATATGTTGCCTTTGGAAAACCAACAACTGCGAGAATGTCTTTTAGTTTGAATTCTCCCCGGAGGCTGTGGACGATTCTCGCTGTTTTTTCAGAAGAGCTTCCTCCTCTAAACGCAGCCTCCTCAGTTCTTTTAAATATGCATTCTCTATTCTAAGCTTAAGAATTTCATCTTCAAGTTCTTTTACATGTTCAGTACTGGTATCAACTGGAACTGTAGTTGTATCTTGTTCAATATTTAACTTTTTGTTTGATGTACCCAATGTTTTTTTGCGACCTTTCTTATGTGGTCTCAATGCATCAGGACCGGCGATCTGGAAATCATTTACCCACTTACAGATTTGAGAGGGATTATATATTCCTTCACGAAGAGCCAGCTCCTGATATGAGAGTTCACTTGTTAAATATAATTCTACAACAGAAAGCTTCTTTTCAAAAGAGTATTTATCTTGTTTTCGCGAACGCATAAGTCCTTTGTCACCATGAGTTTCATAATTCCGAACCCATTTCTTAATGTTTGACCAGGCAGGTACACCATATCGTTTGGCTAAGTATTCATAGCCACCTTCACCGCTAAGATATGCTTCAACAACCTGCTTTTTGAATTCATAACTGTATTTTGCCATAAAAATACCGACCTCCAATCGTTAGATTTTTAGGTCTAACTTTTGGGGGGCGGTACATAAGCCACAACTTCTTTTATATTTCATTCAAATATTTCTATTCAATATTCAAATATTCTTATTTTCTTTTATATGTTCTAAAATAATATTCCAAATCAAAATAAGTGTTCTCATCACTTTCTTCTGCCAACTCCCACTGGTCAGTCATTTCATCTAAATTTGGAATAAATGTATCTGCCGCATACTGATGATCAATGTATGTTACATAGGCTGTATCACAGTATGGTAGCATTTGCTTATAAATTGAGCCACCACCTATAACATACACATCTTCATTATATCCTTTTGCTTTTTCAACTGCCTCTTCAATAGAATGTACAACAATTGCACCATCAACCTTATAGTTCTGATTCTTTGTTATTACAATGTTTACTCTATTCTTAAGTGGTCTTTTTCCCGGAAAGCTTTCTAATGTTTTCTTACCCATAATTATAACATTTCCTGTTGTATGTTCTCTAAAGAACTTCATGTCATCGGGTATGCTAACTAATAATTCATTGTTGTTTCCAATTGCCCAGTTCTTATCTACTGCTACTATTAAATTCATGTTTCACCTTAATCTTTGCAAAGATTCCTTTCTCGTCAATCAGAAAATAATAAATCGGTTAAATAACTAACTATTATTTTCACAAATCCATAATCCACGCTACTACATTACGTTAAAACTTCTTAACCCTCACCCGTAGCATTATTCTAAACTGCTACAGGAATTTTAATCTGCTCACCATGTTCATAATCCAATAGTTTTATATCATCTACTGTAAAGTCATAAAAGTTTTTGATTTCAGGATTAATCCAAAGTTTTGGTGCCGGATACTGTTTTCTTGTAATTAATTCCTCAACTAAATCTACATGTTTATCATAAATATGCGCATCAGCAATAACATGTACAAACTCTCCAACCTCCATGTCATTGACCTGAGCAAACATATGTAACAAAGCTGCATACTGACACACATTCCAGTTGTTTGCTGTTAAAACATCCTGTGAACGCTGATTAAGTATTCCGTTTAAAATAAGTTTTCCAGTTTCCTTATTCTTTGTTACATTAAACGTCATACTATATGCACATGGGTATAAATTCATTTCTGATAAATCCTGATGTACATAAATGTTTGTCATGATTCTTCTACTGTAAGGATTGTTTTTTAAGTCGTATAACACTCTGTCAACCTGATCCATGTCTCCTTCAGGATAATGATGTTTAACCGACATCTGGTAGCCGTAAGCTTTTCCAATTGAGCCTGTTTCGTCAGCCCATGCATCCCAAATATGGCTGTTTAAATCATTAACATTATTGGATTTTTTCTGCCAAATCCAAAGTAACTCGTCAACACAGTTTTTAAAACCTGTTTTTCTAAGAGTCAAAGCCGGGAATTCCTTCTTTAAATCATATCTGTTTACAACACCAAATTTCTTTATTGTATATGCAAATGAACCGTCATCCCACTTTGCACGTACTTTCTCACCTTTTGTATCTGTTCCGTTATCTAAAATGTCTCTACACATATTTACAAATATTTTATCTGCGTAACTCATTGAATCCTCCTGTTTTTAAAAATCTTAAACAAGTATAGCATTTTTAATTTAATTAATAAATAGAAAAGTAAAAAAGGAAAAGCTATACAAATGCAAAATAGCTTTTCCCTGCGTATGAATAAATATACAATTTTTAGCCTTTTATCCCTGACTGTATCTTGATAAGAACTGTTTAGTTCTCTCTTCTTTAGGATTGTTAATTACTTCTTTTGCATCGCCCTGCTCAACAATAACACCTTTGTCCATAAATACAACCGTGTCTGCCACATCTCTTGCGAAAGCCATTTCATGAGTAACAATAACCATGGTTGTTTTTTCTTCTGCTAGTCCCTTAATTACTTTTAAAACTTCTCCTGTAAGTTCAGGATCAAGAGCTGATGTGGGCTCATCAAAGCATAAAATATCAGGTTGCAAAGCCAAAGCTCTTGCTATGGCAACTCTCTGTTGCTGACCACCTGATAACTGATGTGGATAATGATCCATTCTGTCTTCAAGCCCCATTTTCTTTAAAAGTTCTTTTCCATGATTTTCGATTTCTTCCAAAATTTCTTTTTTATTTTTCTTGTAATCTTCTTTTTCCTCTGCAAGAAGCTTTTCTGCCAACATAACATTCTCTAATGCTGTGTACTGTGGAAAAAGATTAAATGATTGAAAAACCATACCAAAATGAAGTCTTTTATCTCTTAATGCCTTATCCTTCTTAACTCTAGGTAATGAGGCATCAAACAACTTTTCACCTTTTACGGAAATAGTTCCATGATTTGGTGTTTCAAGGAAATTCAAGCATCTAAGCAATGTTGTTTTTCCAGAACCTGAAGAACCAATTATTGCTAATGTCTGTCCCTCTTCTAAATCAAAACTTATATCTTTTAAGACTTTGGTGCTACCAAAATGTTTTTCTATATTTTTTACTTCCAAAATTGCCATTTATAGCACCTCCTATTTAAAATAATCTAATTTTTTTTCTATGTAGTTAAATAATAAAGTTAATATACCAACAAAAATCAAATAGAACACGCCTGTGTAGAACAATGGCCATGTAATACCGTCTGATTTCATAAAGGCAAAACCTGTAAATGTTAATTCGTATGCAGCAATAATTCTTGCCAATGATGTATCCTTAACTAAGGTTATTATTTCATTTGACATTGGTGGCACAATTCTCTTTATCATCTGTAATAATGTTATCTTAAAGAAAATCTGTGATTTTGTCATACCTAAAACCTGTCCTGCTTCTCTTTGACCTGCAGGTACACCTTCGATACCACCTCTGAATATTACTGAAAAATAACATGCATAGTTAATTGTAAATGCAACAACTGTAGCTGAAATTCTCCCCCATTCATCACCGCTCCAAATATTATGTCCTAGCCATAAACCAGGGCCATAGAAAATAATAATTAACTGAAGCATAAGTGGTGTTCCTCTTATAATCCAAGTAAATATCTGTACTAAATATCTAAGTGGTTTAAATTTACTCATAGCTCCAAATGAAACTATAAGTCCCAATGGAAGAGAAAACAACAATGTAAAAATAAAAATTTCAAAAGTTGTTCCAAGTCCATTTAATAATGTTTCTGTTACATCCCAAAACATAAAATTTCTCCTTAGCTTTTTACGCAATATAAGGCAGAGAGTTTTCTCCCTGCCTTATTAGTCTACATATTTAAAGTATTTGTTTATATTATTTTGATGGAACAACAACTACCTGTGCATTGTTGCAGTAAGCAGTTGTACAGTTCATTGCATTCTTAACTTCATCTGTTAATGTCATACCGTTCCATACAACATCAATGTTCTTTGACTTAAGTTCCATTGCTTTTGTATCCCAGTCAATTACAACAAATTTAACTTTAACACCTAATTTCTTTGCAAGAAGTGATGCCATGTCAGCATCAAATCCAATCCAATTACCGTCTTTATCTTTGTAATCCATTGGTTCAAATTCTGTAATACCAACGATTAATGTTCCTTTTTTCTTAATGTATTTAACATCATCACCTTCAACATACTTACCAGGCTTATCCTGTTTTAAAATAGCTTCCTGAACACCATAGTTCTTTGCTGTTTTTTCCATTTCGCCTGATGCATATGTATCTTTGAAGAAGTTGTTAATGTAATCTGCCAAATCAGAATCTTTTCTACAGCCAACACTATATTCTTCTGTTGTAAGCTTATCTGTGTACTTAAGGTCAGGATAGCTTGTTCCTTCACCAATCATTGCACCAGCCATAAGTAAATCAATAATAGCTGCATCAGATGTACCTGACTTAACTTCCATTAAAGCATCTGCCTGTGATGAAACTGCATTTGTTTTCCACTTTTTGTCCTTTGCAGCCTGCTCACCTGCTGAACCTGCTTCTACAGCATATACCTTGCTGTCTGTTCCGCTCTTCTTACTGCTACCACATCCAACTAAGCATAAAGATGCTACCATTGCCACTGATAATAATAATGCTATTTTCTTTTTCATAATTTATCCTCTTCTTTCATTTTCGTGTGTTAGTGCTTTACCACGCTAAACTATTGAGAATATACCATATAAAAATATCATTGTCAATTTAATCTTCCAATTAAAGATGTTGGCACGTATGCTTTTACGTGTATACCGTCTTCTTTATACTCTTCTTCAAGTAACTGACCATATTTTCTAATAAGGCCTGTCTTGCCTGCTTCGGCATAAGTAAATACGTTTTCGTACAATACACGCATTGACTTAACTGCATTCTCAATTGCCTCGTTTATGTCATCAATTCCTATGCCCTTTTTAATGGCACCATGTACAACGTAATCTGCCTTGAAATCTCTTAATATAGGTTTTGTTTCCAACTTATCTTCTTTGTTGAAAACGGTAATAATCGTTTTGTCTTTTACACCTAAGTTATCGAGAGTTTCGTACACTGCGTGAACATTTTTATCCATTGACGGATTAGAGGCATCCACCACATGAATAATAATGTCAGAATATTTTGCTTCCTCTAACGTACTTCTAAAAGCATCTATTAAGTGGTGTGGTAATTTTCTTATAAAACCTACTGTATCAGTTAAAAGCACTTCCTGCCCATCCGGTAATTTGTAGTTTCTTGTTGTTGGATCAAGGGTTGCAAAAAGCTTATCCTCTTCTAAAACTTCAGCGTTTGTTACTGTGTTAAGAAGTGTTGATTTTCCTGCGTTTGTATAGCCTACAATCGCAACTACCGGAACAGGATTGTCCTGACGTTTCGCCCTTGTTACCTGTCTGTGGTTCTCCATTTCTGAAACCTGTTCTTTTAACTGTGAAATTCTGTTTCTAATTAAACGTCTGTCAACTTCAAGTTTCTTTTCACCAGGTCCTCTTGTACCGATTCCACCACCCTGTCTTGATAGATTTCTCATACCAATAAGTCTTGTTGAACGGTATCTAAGCTGTGCCAATTCTACCTGAATCTTACCTTCAGCAGTTTTTGCCCTACCTGCGAAAATATCTAATATAATAAGGGTTCTGTCCATAACCTTAACTTCCAATTCATCTTCAAGGTTCTTATACTGGGCAGGTGATAGTTCATCGTCACATACAATGGCATCTGCATCTGTTTCCCAAATTAAATCTTTAATTTCCTTTACTTTACCTGTTCCAACATAGGTTGTATTATTTATATGTTCAAGATTCTGTACAACTCTTCCAACTACAACAGCCCCGGCTGTACTTACTAATTCTTCTAATTCATCTAATGATTCCTGTGCATCTTCCTCATTACCTGTGGAAACAGCCACCAGAATTACTTTTTCCAATTCTTCTTTGTTTTCGTACATTCTGCCTCCTTAACCAACTTCACACTCTATTCTTTATGTACAACTAAATTAATAGTTTTCCACTTTCCACGTTTGTATCTTATTAAACTAAATAACCCGTTTAGCATCCATGTAATTCCTGTTGCAACAAATACACCATAACTACCTAAAAATGGAATTAATGTTAATGGATATGCAAATCCAACTCTTCCTATACATTCCACTATGCCCGTAAAAAGAGAAAACATTGCATCCCCGGCACCATTTAATACATTTCGTGTTGTATAAATGAGACCTAAAAATACATAGAAACAACTTGTTATTCTAAGACCATCTGAAGCTATCCGTAAAACTTCAGCATCTTTTCCGAATATTGACACAATCGGTGATGTGAAAGTCCAAAACAGAACAAGGACTACTGCTGAAAATATTACATTCATAACATTTGAAGAATTAAATCCTTTCACAACTCTGTCTGTCTTTCCTGCACCAAGATTCTGACCTGTATATGTAGAAACTGCTGCTCCTAGTGACATGAATGGCTGCTGAACTAATGTTTCTATTCTTGAGATAACTGTAAAAGCTGTAGTAAATGTTGCTCCATAACCATTAACAATAGCCTGTAATACTATTAATGAAAAGGCTATTAATGAATTCTGTAATGCTACAGGTATACCCAGTCTTAAACTCTTATCTACAATATAACTGTTAAGTTTTAAATTCTTCTTTTTTAGCCTAAAATAAGTATTGCTCTTATATGCATAAAAAATACATGTAACTGCTGATAAAAACTGTGAAAATGCTGTGGCAACACCTGCGCCTACAACTCCCCAGCCAAGTCCTAATACAAACCAAAAATCAAGCACAACATTAACAAGACTTGCCAATATTAAAAATATTAAAGGTGTTTTACTGTCTCCTAAGGCTCTAAGTATACTTGATACTCCGTTGTATAAACCTGTACAGCAAATACCTATGGATGTAACTTTTAAATAAGCTGTTGCGTCACCTAAAATAACCTTATCTGTTCTAAGTAACACTAATACTGGTTTTGCTACAAAAAAGCCTATACAAGCCATTATTACTGAACTTATAAGCACAATCCATATTGCATTTCCTATTGTGTCTTTTACCTTCTCTTCATTATTTGAGCCAAAAAACTGTGCGACAATTATTCCTATTCCAACAGATAAACCTGCTACTAAGGAAAAGAATAAAAAATTAAGTGAGTTTGTTGTTCCGATTGCGCCTAACGCATTAGGTCCAACAAAATTTCCAACAATTATGGAATCCACCATGTTATACAATTGCTGGAATATGTTTCCAATAAACAAAGGTACTGCAAACTGCAAAAGCAATTTCCAAGGTGTGCCCTTTGTCATGTCCTTTAAAAACTTATTTTCTTTTGACATAATTTTCCTCATCCTTTAGCTTGTCCTAAGGTTATCCACTCATGCTGTACAGATGGTATAAAACCTTTTGACAATGTAATTGTTAAATTAAATAAAATCCAATTATTCCTGATACAATTCCTATAACTGCCCCTGCTATTACATCCTTTGGAAAATGAACTCCACAAATTACTCTCTCAAATGCCATAATAACAGCAAGAAGCATCATAAAAATCCCCAAAGGGATACAAATATACAAAGCTGACATAGCAATTACAAAGGCAGAAAAAACATGACGACTTGGCATTGACTGACCTTTTTTTTCTTTTACAATCAACGGTGTAAAATCATATACAACATAAGGTCTTTTTTCGTCAATAATATATCTGAATATTGTAACTGCCACAAAAGATATGCTACATACAAGCACAACTCTTACACAGGTACCACTATTGTTTTGATACTGCATAAACGCAGACATTAAAATAATTACAGCAAATAAAACATAAATCATTATTGTAACTATCCTGTTTATTCCTGTAACTATTTTAACTCCGTTTTTCTTTTTTCTAACAGCTTCTGTTATTTTTATATAGCTTTCCTGTTTCATTTTTTCTCCGAAATAATTCTACTGTTTTCTTGCAATTCTGTATTCATCACCATAGGAGAAATACGGACATGTTGCTCTCTTAAACTGCATTAACATGGCTAAATCATCTTCATCCATATTTACAACACAGCCGTATTCTTCATATTCTTCGTCATATACATAATTGCTACAAAATTCACAACTATATTGATCACTCATTGTTAAACTCCTGTTTACTTATAACTTTCTGCTAACTTTTCAAATGCAGGAAGCGCATCTTCAATCTGCTTTGTCTGAACACAATAAGAAACTCTTACATATCCCGGTGCTCCAAAACTGTCAGCAGGTACAAGTAATAATTCGTATTCTTTTGCCTTTTCACAAAATTCGTAAGCGTCCTCTCCCATGGCTTTTACAAATAAGTAAAATGCACCATCAGGGTAAACACATTCAAAGCCCATTTTTGTTAAAGCATTATATAATAAATCTCTGTTTTCTTTATAAATTGAAATATCAGATGTATCACTTATGCACTTTTCAATTACTCTTTGAAGCATACTTGGGGCACATACATAGCCTAAAGCTCTTCCGGCTCCACAAACTGCTGCGTAAGCATCTTCTTCATCAATCATCTTTGGTGATACTACTATGTATCCAATTCTTTCTCCCGGAAGAGATAATGCCTTACTATATGAATAGCAGACAAAAGTATTGTCATAATAATTAATAACATATGGTACTTCTGTATCATCATAAACTAACTCTCTATATGGTTCATCAGTAATAAGGAAAATAGGATGTCCATATTCCTCTTCTTTCTTTTTTAATAACTGACACATTTTTTCAATTGTTTCTACAGTATAAACAACACCTGATGGATTGTTAGGTGAATTAATTATTACTGCCTTTGTTTTTTCATTAATGGCTTTTTCGAAATTATCCATGTCAATCTGGAAAGTCTTTTCCTGTGACTTAACTTCTACTAATTTAGCGCCTGTTCTTTCAATAAACACCCCGTATTCAGGAAAATAAGGAGTAAATACAATACACTCGTCATCTTTTTGTAAAATTGCATTCATTACAATTGTAAGTGATGCTGCTGCTCCACATGTCATGTAAATATTGTTTGCTGTAACATTCGTCCCAAATTTGTCATTAATATAATTTGCAATTGTTTCCCTAACATGTGCATCACCCTGAGCTGATGTATATCCATGAAGGGCTACTGAATCAAAATTATTAACTAAATCAATAATGGCATCATCTACACTTTTTGGTGCAGGTACACTTGGATTACCAATACTAAAATCAAAAACATTCTCTGCTCCGATTTCAGCCTTTCTCTTATTACCATATTCAAAAATTTCTCTGATTTCTGAACGTACTTTTCCTAACTTTACTAATGATTCTGTATACATTTTATCCTCCTTATTTATAACTAGCGCATATGAATCTTAAACTCTTTTTCGTGCTCTCTCTTCAAATCACGCTTTTTAATGTCTGCTCTCTTGTCATATAGTTTTTTACCTCTGGCAAGTCCTATTTCAACCTTTACCAGACTTCCTTTAAAATAAACTCTTAAAGGTACTAAGGTCAACCCTTTTTCATTTAGTTTTCCAACTAATTTATTAATTTCATATTTATGAAGCATTAATTTCTTTGGTCTTAAAGGATCTTTGTTGAAAATGTTTCCCTTTTCATAAGGATTAATATGCATTCCGTATATTATAACTTCGCCATTTTCGATTCTTACAAATGACTCTTTTATACTGCAATGGCCTGCACGTAAAGACTTAACTTCTGTTCCATGTAAAACAATTCCTGCCTCATAAGTATCTTCTATAAAATAATCATGTCTTGCTTTCTTATTGCTTGCAATTAATTTTCCTGAAGCCATACTCTTTCCTTTCTTTAAAGTTAATCACCAATAATATTTTATATTACCATACCGGATATAATCTGTTTCAAATTGTTTAAATCAGAACTAATCTGTTTCGAATTTTTTATACCGGCTTTAATTCATTTTAAATAATTCATACAAAATATAATCTGTTTCAAATAATTTACACCAGACTAAAATCAATCGTTCTTGTTAATTTGTCTGCCGCCTCAACACGTATTCTTACAGGCTGGCCCAACTTATATGTCTTCTTAGTGGCTTCACCTGTCATTGAGAAAGAATCCTCATCATATATATAATGGTCGTCACACATATTTGAAACATGCACCAAACCTTCTATTGTATTAGGCAATTCTACATACAAACCAAAGTTTGTAACACCTGAAATCACACCCACAAATTCTTCGCCAATTTGTCCACGCATATATTCTGCCTGCTTTAGCTTTTCTGTGTCTCTTTCTGCATCATCTGCACGTCTTTCATTTGTGCTACAATTCTTTGTCACTTCAGGTAGTATGCTCTTGTAATGTTCAGCATGCTTATCTGTCATCTTCCCGTTAATACATTCTTTTATAATACGATGTATCTGCAAATCAGGATATCTTCTAATAGGCGATGTAAAATGCGTATAATATTTTGCAGCCAAGCCAAAATGTCCCAAACATTCAGGTGTATACTCTGCTCTTTTCATTGAGCGAAGAGTTACCCTGCTTATCATAGCCTCTTCCGGTGTTCCTTCAATGTTGTTTAACAATTTTTGTATTTCTTTTGGATGTACTTCCTCTCCTGATAATTTTACAGAATAACCAAAGTTGGTAATAAATGTTGCCAAAGCTTTCATTCTGTCACTATCCGGCTTTTCGTGATTTCTGTATACAAAAGGCACCTGCTGCCAATAAAAATATTCGGCTATTGTCTCATTAGCTGCCAACATAAAATCTTCAATAATTTTTGTAGCTGCATTTCTATCATAAGGTTCAATTGATATAGGATAACCTTTTTCGTCAAGTTTGATTTTACACTCTGGAAAATCAAAATCAATGGCACCTCTTTTGTATCTTTTATCTCTAAGTATTTTTGATAACTCAGCCATTAAATTAAACATTGGCACAAAATCCTCATACTGCTTAATTGTGGCTTCATCCTTATTTGTTATAATATCATTTACTGCTGTATATGTCATTCGTCTATCAACATTTATTAAAGTTTCTTTGACCTGATGGTCTACGATTTCACCTTTTTCATTAATTTTCATTATACAGCTAAGGGCAAGCCTGTCCTCACCCTGATTAAGTGAACAAATTCCATTGGATAATTTATGAGGTAACATTGGAATAACTCTGTCTACTAAGTATACGCTTGTTCCTCTTTTCACAGCCTCTTTATCTAATGGTGAATTTTCAGTAACATAGTGCGATACATCTGCAATATGAACACCTAAAGTGTAAATCCCATCTTCTTTTGTCAAAGTAATAGCATCATCTAAATCCTTAGCATCCTCACCGTCAATAGTTACGGTCTGAAGGCCTCGAATATCAAATCTGCCTACCTTATCTTCTTCTGCCACTTCAGATGGAATATTTTCAATCTGTTCCATTACTTCTTCAGGAAACTCACAAGGTATGTCGTAATTTTTCACAATTGATAAAATATCTACACCTGGATCATTTACGTGACCTAGAATTTCCGTTACAACACCTTCAGGTTTTCTATCCTTTGTGCCATAAGTTTTAATTTTTGCAACAACTTTATGACCATCTACTGCCCCTTTTGTATCTTTCCCTGCAATATAAATATCACTGAAAATTTTCTTATTGTCAGGAATAACATAACCAAAACTTTTATTTTTCTGAAAATAACCTACTACTTCTCTGATTTCGTGAGAAATAATCTTGATAACTTTGCCTTCTTTTCTCTTTCCTGTTTGGATAGGATCTACCGCAATCAATACCATATCATGATGAAAGGCACCATTAACATTTCCTTTTGGTATAAAATAATCCTCTTCCTCGCCTTCAACTTCTACAAAGCCAAAACCTTTTTCATTTCCAATAAAAAGTCCCTGTCTGTACTCTTCCTGTGGAATACTATATTTTCCTTTTTTTGATATTGTTATTTTCCCTTCGTTTAGTAATTCAGTTAAAACAATGTCAAGCAACCCTCTGTCTTCTTTTCTAACATTTAAAATAACAACCAACTCTTTAAATTTCATTGGTACATAATGTTTGTCATTCATTAACTGAAGTATTATTTTTTTCTTTTCTTCTATTAAATCCATTCAAATCTCCCTTTATCTATTTGTCTATCATAAATTCCGTTTTCTTCTTAAATAATATCCAAAAACATTATACATTAATCTGTCCAAACTGTTTATACTTATTTGGTATTTTTTTACAAAGAAAAAAGGTGTAGAAATCTACACCTTAATCAGTCAACATTTTATTTTATCTTAATATCCGATAAATCCCATATTGAGAATTACTGAAAGTACAAAGAATAATACAACGCAAATCTTTGTAGCCTTCTCAAGTTTACCTTCCATTGAACGGCCCTTGTTCTTTCCCCAATATGTGTCAGCTGCACCACTGATTGCACCAGTAAGTCCTGCCTGTTTTCCTTCTTGAAGTAAGATTACTACTGTAATAATTAAACATACGATCATAAATACTACTGTTAATACTCTAAGTAATGTCATTAGTTTTTTCCTCCTCTATCTATTACAAGGATACCAATCCTTAATATTTCGTATCACGCAAAGACAATATTATCATATTATGCTCTCTAAATCAAGAGTATTTTTACAGCAGTTTGTGTTAAGGATTTTTACAACATTTCCTCAATTCGTAGTAATTGATTATATTTGGCAGTTCTCTCTCCTCTGCATGGGGCACCGGTTTTTATATAGCCTGTATTAAGTGCCACTGCCAAATCTGCTATTGTTGTATCCTCGCTTTCTCCTGAGCGATGAGACATTATGGCTATCATGCCATTTTTCTGTGCCAATTGTACTGCCTTTATAGTTTCAGTAATTGAGCCTATCTGATTTGGTTTAATCAGTATTGCATTGGCGCTTTTCTCTTTAATGCCTTTTTGCAGTCTGTTTACATTTGTGACAAATAAATCATCACCTACTAATCTTATTTTACTTCCTATTCTCTGCGTTAGTTTCTTCCAACCATCCCAGTCTTCTTCGTCCAATGGGTCTTCAATTGAAAAAATAGGATATTTATTAACTATATTTTCCCACATCTCAATTAATTCATCTGATGTTACATTTTTATTTTTCTTTGGCATATTATATTTTCCAACTGAACTTCCTTTCCATTCAGATGCTGCCACATCCAAAGAAATCTTAAAGTCCTTTCCTTTTTGAAAGCCACTCTTTTCTACTGCTTCAACTATAATATCCAGAACCTGTTCTTCGGTTTCTAAATCCGGTGCAAAGCCACCTTCATCTCCAACAGCTACTGACAAATTACGTTCTTTTAACAGCCCTTTAAGGCAATGATAGACCTCACTGCACCATCTAAGCCCTTCCTTAAAAGATTTTGCCCCTACAGGTAATATCATAAACTCCTGTATATCCACATTATTTGACGCATGAGCACCACCATTTAAAATATTCATCATTGGTATAGGCATTTTTCTTCCACAAATACCACCAATATATTTATAATCAGGAAGCTTTAATGCTTTTGCACAGGCTTTCATATTTGCCATTGATACTGCAAGAATACTATTAGCTCCAAGATTTTCCTTGTTAGATGTTCCATCAAGCTTTAACATTATGCTGTCTACTTTATTCTGATTTAAGCCATTGATGCCTTCTAATGCAGGATAAATAATTTCATTTACATTTTTTACGGCTTTTTTCACGCCATTTCCATTATATCTTTCACCACTATCACGTAGTTCCACTGCCTCAAACTTTCCTGTTGAAGCCCCTGATGGCACAATGGCACAACCTGTATATAACTCTCCTGCCTTACCGTCAACCTTAACAGTAACTTCTGCTTCAACTGTTGGATTTCCTCTTGAATCCATTACTTCTCTGCCTTTTACATTAACAATTTTTAAAAATTTATACATAAAAAACCTCCTAACATGCTTTTTCTTATTTTGCACATCTAGGAGATTTTTATCCTTTTATTTTTTTATATATTTGCCAAACACTCTTTTGGACAAATCAACGTAGTCCTGATATTTTACAGGATCATACCATTGAATACTATGTTCTCTTAACATTGAGTCATTATAATCAGTTAGTCTGTAGGTATATTGTTTTCTTATAACATTTTCAGATTTGCCCCAAACATAATGATTGATTGTAGGCACAACTCCAGCTGTTTTCTTTATAATTCTTGTTCCTTTATTGTCTTTTCTAACTGTAAGAGTTGCCATTCCACCCATAAGTGTTTCCCACTGCTGTTGACCTGATGTGTAGTTACCTAAAGAATAATAGCACAACGCCTTATTTCCATTGTCTGTTTTAATCCACTGAATCTTTTCACATACATGGGGATGAGTTCCAATAATCAAATCAGCTCCGGCTTCTACCATAAGTTTCGCCCACTGCACCTGTTCCTTAATTGGTTCAGGCTGTACATATTCCTGCCCCCAGTGTGGTAGGACAATTGTAAAATCAGCTTCTTTTTCTGCTCTTTCAATATCGGATTTTACTTTTTCTTTATGTTGTTTGTCCATTAAATTAACTATATATGAATACTCCTGTGGAAGTTTTAAACCATTAAGTCCATACGTATAATTTAGAACTGCGAATTTTATACCCTTACATTCGTAAATTGGTATACTATTATATTCTTCCTCATTTTCATTTAAGCCAACCATCATTATTTCATTCTTATGTTTCTTCCAAAACTTAATTGCATGTTGCATACCTTCAACTTTGGTATCCAAAGAATGATTTGAAGCACACTGAACTATATCAAATCCGGCATCTATTACAGCCCTTCCCATAGAATCAGGTGTGTTAAATAACGGAAAACCCTGATATTCAAACTGCTTTCCGCCCAGCATTGTTTCCTGGTTAATTATGGCAATATCTGCTGCCTTAAAATCAGATTTCATTTTTTCAAATACTTCTGAAAAATCATATTTGCCACCACCATAACGTTTGGCAGTATAAAGAACCGAGTCACTAACCAGATTATCCCCTACTGCAACTATAGAAACTTCTGTGGGTTTAATATTTTGGGTTACATTTTTAACTGTATTTTTTACTTTTTTATCTGCTACTTTTGTTGGCAATTCTATATTATTTTGAACAACCTTAACTGATTTGTTGTTTGATACTAAGGTCGTTATTCCTATAACCATTAATACACCTAAAACAATTAATGTGCCCACACTTATTACTATACGTTTAACGTTTAATCTTCTATGTCTGTGGTATATTGAATGATACTTATTATAATTTTTGCGTACTTTTCTTCTTCTGTTTGTCATAATTTCCCTTTTTCAAATATAGTCATCAAACAATTCTAACTTACATTAGTTTGTCTGATGACTATTTTAATTGCTATTATTTGATTATCAATGACTTTCCTGTCATTTCTTTTGGCTGTTCCATTCCCATTACTTCAATAAGTGTTGGGGCAATGTCTGCTAAACATCCACCTTCTCTTAATTTCCATGAAGGATCTGCATTTACTAAAATAAATGGAACTGGATTTGTTGTATGTGCTGTATGTGGAGCACCTGTTTCGTAATCAATCATCTTTTCAGCATTTCCATGGTCAGCGCAAATAAATAATACACCATCTACGTCTTTTACTGCCTGAACAGCATCTCCAACAAGACTGTCAACTCTTTCAACAGCCTTTACTGCTGCAGGAATTACACCTGTATGACCTACCATGTCAGGATTTGCAAAGTTAATAACGATTACATCATACTTATCTGATTTAATAGCTTCAACTAAGTCCATACCTACTTCAGGTGCACTCATTTCTGGTTTTAAGTCATAAGTAGCAACATCCTTTGGAGAATTTACTAATAATCTGAATTCATCCACGTTAGGATCTTCAACACCACCGTTAAAGAAGAATGTAACATGAGCATACTTTTCTGTCTCTGCTAAACGTAACTGTTTCTTTCCATGTGCTGCTAAAAATTCACCAAATGTATTTTTAATTTCTTCTTTTTCAAATGCAACAAGCTTGTTAGGAATTGTTTCATCGTAATCCTTGAAGCATACATATGTTAATTTTAAGAAATCTCTATCAAAGCCTGTAAATTTGTCATCACAGAATGCTCTTGTGATTTCTCTTGCTCTATCAGGTCTAAAGTTAAAGAAGATAACTGAATCACCATCTTTTACTAATGATAATGGCTGACCATTTTCATCTGTAATAACTGTTGGTAATACAAATTCGTCTGTCTTGTCATTTGCGTATGAATCTTCTACAGCCTTAACAGCATCTGTAGCCTTAACACCTTCTCCTGTAACTAATGAATCGTAAGCTAATTTTACACGATCCCAGTTGTTATCTCTATCCATTGCATAGTAACGGCCTGATAATGAAGCAATCTTTCCTACTCCGATTTCCTTCATTTTGTCTTCTAACTGCTGTACATAATCTTTTCCTGATGCAGGAGGTGTATCTCTACCATCTAAGAATGCGTGTACATACACGTTTTCAAGACCATTCTTTTTTGCCATTTCCAATAAGCCATATAAATGTGAGTTATGGCTGTGTACACCACCATCTGATAACAAGCCCCACAAATGTAAGTCTGAATTGTTTTTCTTACAGTTTTCAATTGCCTGTAATAATACTTTGTTTTCGAAGAATGTACCATCTTCAATATCTTTTGTAATTCTTGTAAGATCCTGATATATAATTCTTCCTGCACCAATATTCATATGACCTACTTCTGAGTTACCCATCTGACCATCAGGAAGTCCTACTGCCAAACCTGACGCATTTCCTTTTACAAAAGGATATTCTGCCATTAATTTGTCCATAACAGGTGTGTTTGCCATTGCAATAGCATTTCCTTCTGTCTTTTCATTTAATCCATAGCCATCTAAGACCATTAATACTACTGGTTTCTTTGCCATTTTCTTTTCTCCTTATTCTATGTTAAAATTTACTTTTTGTTTAGCAAAATTAATGCCCACTGCGTTTTCTTTTGTTCTTCTTCCGTCATTTCTAAAATAAACTACATCGTAGCCTGGGAACTTTGGATCGTTACCACATTTTTCGGAAGTATTATCAAGCATTTTTTCAGCTTCTTTTTTAGTTATATATACATAAATTCTAGTATATGCACCTACACCATTTCCTACATTTTCCTGACCGTTAAAATTAATAGGATTCTTTTTAATTTGTTTAAAATGATTTCCTGTTATTGTAATATTCTTAACGCCACTTCCTGAAATTGCATGACCTGTGTTAGTGCTTGTTAGATTGTTTCCTTTTCCATTTTTAATAAATCTGTTATTTAATATCTTTGTGTTTTTCCAATTCATCAGATAAACACCTGCATCATAAAGATTTTTAAAAGTATTTCCTTTAATTAAAATCTTTGAATGATAAATATTTTTCTTTTTCTTTGTTTGAGAATAGTTATGTGTTCCTACACCTCTGCTCATTCCCTGAAATACACTATTAGTAACTTTAATGTTTACACATGGTGTTTTGTCCTGTTTTGCCCAAGTACAACCAACACCACCTGTTATTTCATCAGCCATATCAATGTTAATTGCTTCTTTAACATAAGCTTTTTGTGGTGAACCTTTCTTTGCTTTGTTGAATTTGCACTTGTTAATTTTTACATTTTTAGCACCATTTACTTCAATGTAGTGATTTCCATTCATACCTTTGAAAGTAATACCTGAAATTTCAATATTCTTACAATGAACTGCTATAATGGATAAACCTTTAATATACTTCATATCGAATACAACCTTGCCTTTAGCTATCATTTTTGCATTCGATGTTCCATTATATTTACCAATTGCCTTATTCTTGTAAGTCATGTTCTTTGGAACCAACTGCCACATAGCTGTTGCAGGTTTAATATGTGCTTTTGTATCAAATATATTCTCAATAACAACACCATCTTCAAAAACAACTGTTACATTAGATGGTATACATACAGAATACTGGAATCTATATGTTCCTTTTTTTAATGTAAGTTTTCCTCCTCCTGCTTTTCTCATTCTCTCTGTATATTCATTTAAAGCCATACAATGAGCAACTGAGCTATCATATACTGTTGGGTGTTTTTTTGCATTTTGAACTAATTTGGCCGGTGACACTGTCACATTCATTTTTGCCTGTGCATTACAATTAAACATTGTACACATAAACAATACGGCAGCTATTGATAATAATGCTTTTATTCTACCTGTTCTCATAATTATCTTATCCCCTTTTTTTTACTAAAACAGGACACTGCGGAACAGTGTCCTGTGGGTTATATATTATTTGTTGTAATTAACGATCTGTCCAAAGTCAACCTTAAGGCTGGCTCCACCAACTAAACCACCATCAATGTCAGGTTTAGCAAGTAATTCTGCAGCATTTCCTGCATTCATTGATCCACCATACTGGATTCTGATAGCTGCTGCTGTAGCATCATCATATACTTCAGCGATGCAAGCTCTAATAGCTGCACATACTTCTTCAGCCTGATCAGATGTAGCTGTCTTACCTGTTCCGATTGCCCAAATTGGTTCGTAAGCAATAACTGCTTCCTTAGCCTGATCTGCTGTTACATTGTTAAATGCAACCTTAATCTGCTGACGAATGAAATCAATTGCGATTCCCTGTTCTCTCTGTTCAAGAGTTTCACCACAGCAGATAATTGGTGTAATACCATGTTCGAAAGCCTTAAGAACTTTTTTGTTTACTGTTTCATCAGTTTCAGCAAAGTATTCTCTTCTTTCTGAATGTCCGATGATAACATATTTTACACCAATGTCTGTAAGCATGTTAGGAGCGATTTCACCTGTGTAAGCACCGCTTTCTTCAAAATACATGTTTTCAGCACCAATATTAATATTTGTTCCCTTAGTAGCTTCCATAGCTGGAACTAAATCGATTGCTGGTACGCAGAATACTACGTCAACTTCATCATTAGCTACTAATGGTTTTAATTCATTAATTAATGCAACTGCCTCACTTGGAGTCTTGTTCATTTTCCAGTTGCCTGCAATAATTTTCTTTCTCATTATGAAATCTCCTTTATTCTTTCGCCGTTTTCTTATTGATGCAAAGCATCAATAAGCACGCTGGCATTCGCCAGCTTCACAAAAACCAATCTACGAACAACTGAATGCAAGCATTCATTGTTCTTGATTTGTTTTTGTGTAAATGGACTCATTTGCCTTAGCGTTATTTGTCGTTTGCTGCTACAACGCCTGGTAAGTCTTTTCCTTCTAAGAATTCTAAGCTTGCTCCACCACCTGTTGAGATGTGAGTCATCTTATCACCAAATCCAAGGTTGTTTACTGCTGCTGCTGAATCACCACCACCGATAATTGTTGTAGCATCTGTATCAGCTAAAGCCTGAGCTACTGCAATAGTACCTGCTGCAAGACATGGATTTTCTGAAACACCCATAGGTCCGTTCCATACTACTGTCTTAGCATTCTTTACTGCATCAGCAAATAATTCTCTTGTCTTAGGTCCAATATCAAGTCCTTCTTTGTCATCAGGAATTGCATTAGTTGGAACTATCATTGTTTCGATTTCTGCATCAATTGGATCTGGGAATCCATCAGCTGCAACTGTATCGATTGGAAGTAAAATCTTCTTTCCTAATTCTTCTGCTTTCTTAAGCATGTCATTACAGTAATCAAGCTTGCTGTCATCTACTAAAGAGATACCAACATTTCCGCCCTGAGCCTTAACGAATGTGTATGCCATACCACCACCGATAATTAAAGTATCGCACTTTTCAAGTAAGTTATTGATAACATTTAATTTGTCAGCAACCTTAGCACCACCAAGAATAGCTACGAAAGGTCTTACAGGATTGTTTACTGCATTTCCTAAGAAATCAATTTCTTTCTGCATTAAGTATCCAACTACTGCTGTGTCAACATATTCTGTTACACCAACGTTTGAACAGTGTGCTCTATGAGCTGTACCAAATGCATCATTTACAAATACATCACAAAGTGAAGCAAGTTCTTTTGAGAAAGCTTCTCCATTCTTTGTTTCTTCTGCTCTGTAACGTGTATTCTGAAGTAATACTACATCACCATCCTGCATAGCTGCTACTGCTGCTTTTGCATTTTCACCTACAACATTATCATCTGCTGCAAACTTAACTTCCTGTCCTAATAATTCTGAAAGTCTTACTGCAACTGGTGCAAGTGATAATTCAGGCTTTGGTTCTCCCTTTGGCTTTCCAAGATGTGAGCAAAGGATAACCTTACCACCATCATTAATTAATTTTTTGATTGTTGGAAGAGCTGCTACAAGACGGTTTTCATCTGTAATAACGCCTTCCTTTAAAGGTACGTTGAAATCACAACGAACTAATACCTTTAATCCTTTTACATTGATATCATCAACTGATTTTTTGTTAAGCATATTAACTTTCCTTTCTAATTTTCATATTTAAAAATCCATACTGTATAAACTAAAAACCCATACATAAACAAAGGGCCCGGCCCATTAAAGCCGGACCCTTTTGGATCTTAATATTCTTAAACTTATGCAAGTTCTGAGAAGTATTTGATTGTTCTAACCATCTGGCTTGTGTATGAATTTTCGTTGTCATACCATGAAACAACCTGTACTTCATATGTGTCTTCGTCAACCTTTGATACCATTGTCTGTGTAGCATCAAATAATGAACCATATCTCATACCTACGATATCTGAAGAAACGATTTCGTCTTCATTGTATCCGTATGATTCGTTTGAAGCTGCCTTCATAGCTGCGTTGATACCTTCAACTGTGATATCTTTTCCTTTAACTACAGCAGTAAGAACTGTTGTTGATCCTGTTGGAACTGGAACTCTCTGTGCAGATCCGATTAATTTTCCGTTTAATTCTGGAATTACTAATCCGATAGCTTTTGCAGCACCTGTTGAGTTAGGAACGATGTTAACTGCAGCAGCTCTTGATCTTCTTAAGTCACCCTTTCTCTGAGGACCATCAAGAGTCATCTGATCACCTGTGTAAGCATGAATTGTTAACATGATACCACTCTGGATTGGAGCGTACTTGTTAAGAGCATCAGCCATAGGTGCTAAACAGTTTGTTGTACATGAAGCAGCTGAGATAATTGTATCTTCTGGCTTTAATGTATTGTGGTTTGTATTGTAAACGATTGTAGGAAGATCATTTCCAGCTGGAGCTGAAATAACAACCTTACGAGCACCAGCTTTGATATGAGCCTGTGCTTTGTCCTTTGATGTATAGAATCCTGTACATTCTAATACTACGTCTACGTTTAATTCTCCCCAAGGGCAATTTGAAGCATCAGCTTCTGCATAAATCTTGATTTCCTTACCATCAACGATGATAGAATCTTCTGTAGCTGAAACTGTATCAGCCTTTTCATATTTACCCTGTGATGAATCATACTTTAATAAGTGAGCTAACATTTTAGGACTTGTTAAGTCGTTGATAGCTACTACTTCATAACCTTCAGCACCAAACATCTGTCTGAAAGCAAGACGTCCAATACGTCCAAATCCGTTAATTGCAACTTTAACTGCCATTTGATTTTTCCTCCTGAAAAATTTTTAATTTTTATTGTTAATTTTCATTAACCTATTGATTATTTTACATAATTACTCTGTAAATATCAAGGTGTTTTTACGGTTTTTCTTGGTTTTTTGTTAAATTTTTGTCAATTTTTTGATAATGAAACGTTATTGTAGATTTTTATTGTTGTTTTTGCTATATTTTATTTAAAATTCTAAGTTAAATTTTAACGTGAATTTTACAAAAAAATAAAAAGGACTAATATTATGATTTCAGATTATCATGTTCATAGCAAATTTTCTTTTGACTCAGAAGAAAAAATCGACAATATTATTTCAAAAGCAATTGAGTTAAAAATGAACCAAATTGTCATAACCGACCATGAGGATTTTAACTGGCCTGTTGAAGGGGAAACTCCTCTTATTGACCTTCCTAAATATAATTTGGTTTTATCTAAAAAAAAAGAACAATACAAAAATAAAATTAAACTTTTTAAAGGCATTGAGTTGGGGCTTATGAAAGGTACAGGTACTCAATGCCTGGAGCTTATAAATGCATCAGCGTTGGATTTTATAATTGGCTCCTGTCATATTGTGGACAACATGGACCCATATTATACAGATTTTTGGAAAAACAGACAGGACAGGGATGCTTTTGAACTTTATTTTAAAACTCTTTTGGAAGGCTTATTAGAATTCAGCCAAATTGATACTTTAGGTCATTTAGACTATGTTGTAAGATACAGTCCAAACAGAGACTCAAACTATTCACCACGTGATTATCAGGATGTTATTGATGAGATTTTAAAATTCATTATAGAAAAAGATATTAAATTGGAAATTAACACTTCTAACTTATCTAAAGGTTTTGACTTTTTTAATCCACATACTGATATTATTAAAAGATATAAGGAATTAGGTGGGAAATACGTTACCCTTGGTTCTGACGCTCATAAAGCTGAATACATTGGTTACGGTTTTGATAAAGCATACGAAATTGCTAATTCTTTTGATTTAAAAATATTTACCCTTTAATTTAAACATAGAGCTGTCGCCTTAAAGATATCTAATCACCGGCGCACAGCTCCTTTTCTAATTTCCCGCTTTTCTCATTTTCAAAATATTTTCTTTCAGTGTATTTACTGTGTAATCAATCTCTTCTTTTGTGTTTTCGTAGGATAATGTAATTCTAATGGTTCCGTATGCAAATTTATCCGGCACACCAATTGCGGTTATAACATGAGACGGCTTATCTGATGAAGAAGAACATGCTGAACCGGCTGAAATACACACACCTTCATTATCCATTAGTATTACAAGTGATGTTCCATCAATTCCTGCTATTGTAAAATTAGCATTTCCCGGTAGTCGTTTTATCTGATGGCCGTTTAATCTCACGTATGGAATTTCTCTTAACATTCTGTTAATTAGATAATCTCTCAGTCTGCTCTCTTTTTCCAATCTTTTGGTTATTTTATTTTTGGCAGTTTCTACCGCCACCCCCATGCCCACAATAGCTGCCACATTTTCAGTGCCTGCTCTTTTGCCAAATTCCTGACTTCCACCATACACCAGTGGATTCATTTTTTTCGGCTCTTTTATATACAAAAAGCCTATTCCTTTAGGGCCGTAAAACTTGTGAGCGCTGGCACTTAACATATCCACCTGCAATTTTTCCACATCAATTGGTACATGGCAAAAAGCCTGCACAGCATCTGTATGAAACAGTATATTATGTTTTTTAGCAATCTGCGCAATTTTTCCTATTTCCTGTATTGTGCCAATTTCGTTATTTGCATACATTATGGAAATTAGCCCTGTTTTTATTGTTTTATCATTCCTAATGTAACTTTCAATTTCGTAGGGATTTATCAGCCCTTCTCTGTCTGTTCCAATGTAGGAAACATGCATACCTTTTTGTTCTAGCTCACTGCATTTATTTAAAACAGCGTGGTGTTCTATTTTTGAAGTAACAATATGATTTCCCCACTGTTTTGCGTTTTCCAAAACCCAATTATCCGACTCAGTTCCTCCTGACGTAAAAATAATATTTTCCCCTTTGCAGTTTAAAACTCCGGCTATTTTCTCCCTTGTTTCCTCTATAATCTTTCTTGATTTTTTTGATAATGTATATATGCCTGACGGATTTCCATACATGTCATTTAAATATGGTTCCATGGCTTCTGCTGCTTCTTTGCATATTTTTGTTGTTGCCCCATTGTCCAAATAAATCATGGTTTCTCCTTAATAATATTAATAGCATTTTTTTTAATGTTAAGAATAAATTATAATAAAGTGTTTTTCGGTGGTACTATGTCTGTAAAAAAGCAAATTATTCAAGGAACTATTGTCCTTACATCTGCCACTTTATTAAGTAGAATTCTTGGTTTTTTATATAGAATATTCCTTTCAAACTTAATGGGTGCAAAAGGAATGGGCCTTTTTCAATTAATTTTTCCGGTTCTGGGATTTGCCATCTCTGTAAGTTGCGGTGGCATCCAAATAGCTGTTTCAAGATTTGTTGCCGAAAGCAAAAACAAAAACAGTAAATTTATGATTTTAATAAGTAGCCTTGTAATGTCTGCTGTTCTGTCTGCTTTTACGGCTTTTATTTTGTATAAATTTGCTCTGCCTATTTCTGTTAATATTATAAAAAACAGCCAGTGTTATGAAATGATAAAATATGCGTCTCTTACTGTCCCCCTTGCAGCTTTTCACTCCTGTATAACCGGTTATTATCTTGGCATGAAAAAGACTTTTGTTCCTGCTTTTTCTACAGTGCTTGAACAACTTGCAAAAGTAGCATCTGTCTATATTATTGGTATGGTTGTCATAACAAACAAAATCGAAATTACACCTATGGTTGCAGTTTATTCCATGATTATTTCAGAATTTATTGGTGTGATTTTCTGTGTTATTGCTTTGACAGGAGAACCAAAATACTCTTTTAAAATTAAAGATTTGTTTGTATCAATGAAGAAACTTTTTTCTGTTTCCTATGTGCTTACAATTAACAAAATCATGATAACTTTTCTCCAATGCTTTGAAGCAATTTTAGTGCCTATTGTTTTGGTTAAAAGTGGTTTGTCAAAGGACAATGCTCTTAGTGTCTATGGAATTTTAACAGGCATGGCAGTTCCTGTTATAACTTTTCCCTCGGCAATTAATACCTCTGTCTCAACCATGATTTTGCCTGCCATTGCAGACGCTAACACCAGCGGTAAAAACAATCAGGTTAAAAAAGCTACAGAAACTTCTATTTGTTTTTCTATAATTATGGGGATTTTCTTTATTGGATTTTTCCTGTATTTTGGAGATTTTATTGGTGGCGAAATTTTCGGTCACAGACAGGCTGGTGATTATATAAAAATTCTTGCCTGGATATGCCCTTTTATGTATTTGTCCATTACCATGGGTGCCATATTACATGGACTTGGCAAAACTAATCAGGCTTTTATACATAATGTTGTTGGAACTGTTATTCGCCTTTTCTGCTTATGGTTTTTGGTTCCTACAATCGGTATTAAAGGATATTTATGGGGACTTCTTGGCAGCAATCTTATAACTACTTTACTGCATAATTATTGTATAAAAAAGAATATTGGACACAAACTTAATTGCATGGACTTTATAATCAAGCCTGTAATTTGGCTAAGTATAAGTATGCTTTGCTGTTATCTTATCAGATATATTTTTTCTTTTTGTAATTCAGAAACACGTTTGTATAGTTACTTTTCTAACGGAGTATGCGCAGTAGTTTTAGCCGGTGTATTTTCATTTTTCTTTTATACTTACTGGAAAAATATTAAGCAGTTTTAAATGTGTTTTAATCAGTAAATATGACTTATGATATTCTACGCGCTAAGTATGCCTCTAGTTAAAAAATTTTCCATTACAAAAACAGGATGAAAGCTTTTCAACTTCCATCCTGTTTTACTATAGTATTTCTATTTACTTTTTGTTTATTTTCTATTTTTTCTTTATTTTCCTTATGTCCTTTTTTGAGATGTTTTTACATCCTTTTACTATTACACTTTTAATCTTTTGTTTTTTAGATGTAATAATTTTCTTCAGCTTTGGAGCATTTACAATTTTTAAAGACTTAATTTTTCCTGCTTTGGAAATATCAATCTTTTTTAAACTGTTGTCATTTTTTATGGTAATGCTTTTTAACTTTTTATTTTTTCCAATGTTAATTTTTTTAATATTAGTATCTACGATTTTTATATTTGATACTTTTTTACATTTTGAAAAATCTACTTTATTTAATTTACCACCTGCCCAACACTCGAAGCTTTTTAAATTACTATTCTTTGATATGTTGATTTTCTTCAGGTTGTTCAATTGAACAATTTGAATTTTATTTAATTTTCTGTAATTTGAAAAATCAAAAGTCTTTAAATCTGTTTTTCCCAATCCACCAAGCATTGTTACACTTTTTAAATTAGTAAGTTTATAAAGAGATTCTTTATTTGTCATTTTAGTTGGAATCGCTATCTTCATTTCCTCAAGATTAGTCAGATATTCTATGCCTTTAAAATCTCTTACTACACCTTCATCACCTAAATTAGTAAATTTTTCCAGCTCGCCTTCACCTTCATATTCACCTAATTTCAGATATTTTATTTTTTGAACTTCATCTTGTTCAATCTTTCCATTTTGATTTGAGTCAACAACCAAATTCATGTATCTTCTAAGTAAATTATCTGGAAAATTAGTTTCATTAATTTCTACTAAATACTCCTCTTTTGGTTGTTGTGCCTTTACAACCGGCTGCCCTAACATAGTCAACATTGCTAAAACATTAATAGTTGCTAATAGTTTTACTGCTTTCTTATTTTTCATATCACAGTACCTCCTTTTATTTATACTTTTTAAACGTATTGCATAAAAAAAATATTGCAAAAGTTTTTAAATTCATTTAAGTAATTTGTTTTTAATTGTTTTCCTAAACTCCAAATTCATAAATATAAATTAAATGTACTTATATTAATCTATTTTTTTGCTTCTATAGCATCTATAATTTTTCTATTATTCGCGTTACTTGTATAGGTATACATTGCCAATTTTTTCTCCCAAGTAGAGTAAGTCTCGTCATTTGCTACATTGTTCTTTGCAAAAAACATCAATTCCTGTATTGCACAATCTAAAACGTCATTATCTTTTATAATCTCTCTGCTCTTAATAGTCTTAATACTTTTAATTGCGTCACCATTAACACTATTCTTTATATAATTCTTTAAAACATTTCCAGCCGCTTTATATCTTCCCGGGAAATTGTCAATATCATCTGCTTCACCACCATAAGGTGGGACATTTTCTATGTATACCCAACCATTCCATCTTCCATATTGTGCAATCTTTGCAAATGCTCTATGTGCAAATGTGTCAGTTATAATATGAAAACTCATTCCAAGTAAAACAAATCTTCTATTCTCCTTATTGTCTGGATAATCTTCGCTTTTCAGGCCTTTTATTTTTAAGACATTTTTCCATTGTATATTTTTTATATCCTTTTTCATTTGCTTATATTCGTTTTGAGTCATTCCTGATACTTTCTCAACATTAGTAGGATTTAAATCACTTCTTTTAATAACCTTTTGAACAAAACATGTACCAGCTATATAATCCGTAGGGACCTTTACCTTTTGTCCATTTGACTCCTCTTCTCTACATAATGCATGCCATATTTTCCTATCCATGTTTGAAGCATTTGACCTCAGATATTCATCATTATATCTGATTCCCGTTTTTACTAAATTTAATTGTTTCTTGGTTAATTTACCCCCATTAGCATTTGACACTAATGCTTCGTGATTTGCCTTTGACCATAATGCAGTAACTCTTTTCATGGAATCATCTGCTTCTACGTCTGATTGATTCAAAGGTATTACTTTTTTATTTTCCGCATAATTTTCACTATATGTTTTGTAATTGTCTAAAGCATATTCCAAATCTGCAACTTTATACGTTTCTTCATTTTCTACTGTTTTCGAAGATTTTTCAATCAATGTTCTAATAAAGTCTGCACTTTTTTCTTTGTTCATTTGCCATAACATACAAGCCATACCTGTTATATGTGGTGCGGCAATACTTGTTCCTGATGAAACAGTTTCTAATCCAAAATTTGTTGTTGTTTTAACAAACTCACCTGGTGCATTAACATCAACATCTTCTCCAACTGAACTATTTTCAGTTATATCACCATTTGAATCTATTGCACCTACACTCATTACCTCATTATATGCTGCCGGATATTCAACTTTTCCGTCTATCTCACCTCTGTTTCCTGCTGCTGCTATCAAAAGAATTCCTTTACCATATGCATCTTTAATAGCTTTATGTAAAATTTTAGAGTTTTCTAACGAACCAAAACTCATATTAATAACATCAACATTTTCATCAATTGCCGTATAAATTGCCTCTATAATTCTACTTACCGGTGCCGTATTATCACTGTCCATTACTTTTATAGAATATATATCCGCATTATTATTTGTTTCATTTGCAATAATACTAGCCACTTCTGTTCCATGTCCTGAAATATCATCATATACTGGTAAAACATCATTTTCACTAGGAACTAAATTAAATCTTTTAACAACATTTATTTCTCCACATTCATCAATTCCAGAATCAATTACTGCCACCTTTATTTTAGATTTAAACTCTTTTCTATTTGTCTCATCTGTATTTATCATTTTATAATTCCAATCATCGGAAATCTTATCCGGATCAATCTGAATATTAGTTTCTGATGCTTTAATCTTGAAATTCTTTTCAACAGCTACTACATCCTGCTTGTCAGCTACAGTTTGTTTTTCATCTTTTGACAATTTACACACTGTTATCTTGTTTTTGTTAGATAAATCAATATCTTCTTCTTTTCCATTTTCGTATTTCTCTTTAATACTATTAATTGTATTTTTTCCTTTCGACATTACAATATATTCGTTCTCACCCATATTGCTTTCCTTAGCATAAATATTAGGTATTGTTCCTCCAATCAAACTCAATACTGTCATGCAACAAATAATCTTCTTAATTTTTTTCTTCATACGCTACTCCTCTTTGTATTTTCTTTTTTGTATAAATTACTATATATTTGATCAAATACAAATTTAGAATAGCATATTCAGTATTTAACACAATGTTTTTTACTTAATTGATAGGTATTTTTTCATAATTGACATTGTTTAAAAATTCTCTTAACTTTTTTTCATTTTCCATACTTTTCTTTGCGTTATATTTATTTTTTCTCCACCTGAAACATAAGCCAAATAATTTTTATCATCAATTTTGTCTATTTTACTAATATTTACTATATATGAACTATGACATCTAAAAAACAAATTTTCATCTAATTTGCTTTCTATTGAAGCCATTGAACAATTGCATCTTATATCTTCTTCCTTTAAATGAACAATTACACTATGATTCACATATTCTATATATACAATATCTTTTGTTAGTACTTTTCTTCCTCCAATTCCCACTCCCCCTATTTCTATTTCATGATTATATTTCAAAACTTTTTTTGCCGATTCTATAGTCTCTTCTATATATTTTTTATATTCATTTTTGTATATAAATCTAAAAGCGTTTACCAAATATCCTTTCCTACACAATTCAATCTTTGTTGTTATAATTACATTCAATGTTTCTTTTCTTATATTTCTTGAAATGTTAATTATTCTAAACGGTTCTTCTCCTTTTAAATCAAGTTCAAAAAAAGCTATTTCATAACTCTTTTTGCTATGTATATATTTTTTCCCTGACGAATAATAATCAACAACTATTTTCTCTTCATTTTCATACATCCTCTTTATGTATTTCGCCATTTCATTAGCAAATTTCTCATCATTATCTATCACTGCTATCTTCATTACTTTTTCTCCCCTAACATTAAACACAAAGTTGTTTTCGAACAACAGATTTTTTACAACTCACTATAAAAAAACTCCCACATAACCACAAATACATTTGATTATACTTACATTATGGTTATGTGAGAGTTTATGTGTTTTTGTTAATGTTTTTCAATACAATCTTTTGTTTTGTTAGTTTTTCATTCTATTTTCTTACCGTCTATTCTACCATTTATGTAAATATTATGCAACATTACTTTTACTTTATTGGTACTGACTATTATATAAATTATAGTAAAATCCTTTTTGTTCAAGCAATTGCTGATGATTTCCCTGCTCAATTATTTTTCCGTTATTCATTACAAGAATTATGTCCGCTTCTTTTATTGTTGAAAGACGATGGGCTACTATGAATGTAGTTCTGCCTTTCATCATTTTATTAAACGCTTTTTGGATTCTTATTTCTGTTCTTGTGTCAATTGAAGATGTTGCTTCGTCCAAGATGAGCATTGGTGGTAAGGCAAGCATTACTCTTGCAATACATAACAACTGTTTTTGTCCCTGTGATAAGATACCACCATCTTCACCAATTACCGTATCATATCCCTTCGGCAAACGTTTAATAAAACTGTGGGCATGACTTTGTTTTGCTGCTTCTATTATTTCTTCCCTTGTTGCATCAGGTTTTCCAAAAGCAATATTATCTGCAATTGTTTCTTTTTGCAGCCATGTTTCCTGAAGAACCATACCGTAATTTTCACGCAAACTTTTTCGTGTGATATCAGTTATATTTCTATTATCCACAGTTATTTTACCTGAATCAGCATCATAGAATCTCATTAACAAATTAATAATTGTTGTCTTTCCACATCCGGTTGGTCCGACAATGGCAACTCTTTGTCCCGGTTTTACATGCAAATTAAGGTCTTTTATTAATTCTTTATCTTTGTCGTATGAAAAGTTCACATTGTCTATACCAATGCTTCCATCAACATTTTTTAAGACAGTTTCTTCTGATTCTTTTACATCCACAATTTCCTCTTCGTTTATTAAAGAAAAAACTCTTGCACTACATGCAATTGCATTTTGTAATTCTGTAATAACTCCTGAAATTTCGTTAAAAGGCTTAGTATACTGATTTGCATAACTTAAAATAGTCATTAAACCACCAACAGTTATTCCTTTTGCTATCACAGCCTCCAAACCACCGAATATTGCTACTAACGCATATACAATGTTATTTACAAATCTTGTACTTGGGTTAGTAATTGAAGAAAAGAATGTTGCCTTAACATTTACCTTCCACAATCTGTCATTTGTGTCATCAAAGTCCTCTAATATGCTGTCTTCCTGACCAAACGCCTTCACAACCTTCAGACCACTTAATGTTTCATCTACAATTCCTGTCTGTTCACCTCTTATTTCTGACTGAACTCTAAACATGGAATATGTTCTCTTGGCAATAAAGCTTGCCACAAAAAATGATAAAGGTGTCACGCAAATTACTACTAAAGCAATTTTCAAATCAATCTGTATCATAAAAATCAAAGTAAACAGTATTGTGATTACACCTGTAAATAAATTTGAAAAGCCCATTAAAAGACCATCTGCAAGCTGGTCTACATCTGTAATAACGTTATTTACAATGTCACCACTTGATTTTGAGTCAATATAACTTACAGGTAATTTTTGAATTTTATCAAAAGCTTCTTTTCTAATGTCACGTATAACGTTGTAAGTTATTTTGTTGTTACATAATCCCATTATCCACCAACCTACTGCGGCAATCATTGTACATACAACAATTTGAAGAATAACGCCCTTTAATCCTACAAAATCAACTTTTCCCTGACCAATAATTCTGTCTGTTCCAAGTCCGATTAGTTTTGGAATATACAAAGACAATATTACATAAGCTGTAGCAAAAACCACTGACAGTAACAACATGTACCAGTATTTTTTTATTCTCTTAAGAAGTTCTTTTAGGGCATCTTTTTGTGTCATATTATTCATTTATCTGCCCTCCTTCTCTGAATTTTTAAACTGTGATTGGTATATCTCTTTGTAAACTTCACAATTTTCCAATAATTGTTCGTGTTTTCCAACACCTACTACTTTTCCGTCGTCTAATACAACTATCTGGTCTGCATCCATAATAGATGATGTTCGCTGGGAAACTATAAATGTTGTAACGTTCTCTAAGCTTCTTATAGCTTTTCTTAATTTTGCCTCTGTTGCAAAATCAAGTGCCGATGAGCTGTCATCTAAAATTAATATTTCAGGTTTCTTAACTAAGGCTCTTGCAATGGTTAATCTTTGTTTCTGCCCCCCTGAAAAATTCTTTCCGGTTTGAGTAACATACGAGTCAATTCCATTCTCTTTTTCCATTACAAAATCATAACTTTGTGATTTCTTTAGTGCATCTATCAATTCTTCTTCAGTTGCATCTTCATTGCCCCACAATAAGTTACTTCTAATTGTTCCTTTAAACAATAAAGCCTTCTGAGGAACTATTGATATTTTTTTCTGTAAGGCTGATTTTTTGAATTTTTTAATATCTGCGCCCTCAATGCTCAAGGTTCCTTCTGTTGAATAATAAAATCCCGGTATCATATTTACTAAAGTTGTTTTTCCTGAACCTGTACCACCAATGACACCTATTGTTTCTCCTGATTTTACTTTCAGATTAACACCTTCAATGGAGCTTTCCCCTGCTCCATCATAGGTTAATGAAACATTATCAAATTCAACTTTTGTATCTAAGTCAGGTCCATTATCTAATGTACCCATATCTTCCTCACAAGGAATATCAAATATTTCATTTACACGATTTGCGCAGGCAAAGGCTTTTGTCAGATTAATAATAAGACTGGCAAGTTTTATTAGCTCAACTAAAATCTGTGACATATAGTTGACTAACGCAACAACCTGTCCCTGAGAAAGTCCACCAACATTTACTCTAATTCCGCCGTACCACAAAATTGCTATGATAGCAACATTTATAATAATAAAAGTAGCCGGATTCATAAGTGTTGAAATTCTACCTGCAATAATTTGAAATCTGTTTAAAACCTGAGTTTCTTCATTGTATTCTTTTACTTCCTGAGCTTCCCTGTTAAAAGCCCTTATAACTCTTGTACCACTTAAATTTTCTCTTGTATGCCCCATTACAACATCAAGAGAATTCTGCACAACTTTGTACATAGGTATTGTGATTAACATTATTCCAAATACAATCACTGAAAGTCCTGGAATTGCCACTGCAAAAACCACTGCTGTTTTTACATCTACTGTAAATGCCATAATCATAGCACCAATTACTATAAAAGGTGAACGTAATAAAAGCCTTAGCATCATGTTCACCTGATTCTGTATTTGGTTTACGTCAGCAGTCATTCTGGTAATAAAAGTAGATGGTCCGTACTGATCAATTTGTGTATAAGATAAACCGCCAATGTGTTTAAACAAATCATGTCTTAACCCTCTACCAAAACCTGCTGCTGCTTTTGCCGCAAAATATTGTGCTGTTATTGAAAATGTGAGACCTATTGCAGCTAATAAAAGCAATACACCACCCATTTTCAAAATGTAGGCTATGTCATTTTCTGCTATACCATTATCAATTATTGCTGCCACAACTAATGGAACAAGCAAATCAAAACACGCTTCCAACATTTTAAATAATGGAGCGAATAATGATTCTTTTTTGTAATCTTTTAAATATTTTAATAACTTAAACATAATTTTCCTCTTAAAAATAAAGACTATGAATATTAGAGACAAATTCTCTAAATCTCCATAGCCTTTATTTATATTATATATTCTTCCTTAAAATCTGAAATATATTCACTACTGTATTATATCATCATTAGGAATTATTAATGTGGCAATTATATAGGCTAAAATTCCTGTACCACAGGAACATAAAGTAACTACTGCCCAAATAAGCCTTACCATTGTTGAGTCTATATTAAAATAAATTCCAAGACCGCCACATACACCACATAACATTCTGTCACTTGATGATCTTATAAGTTTTTTCTTCATTAATTTCTCCTAGTATACTTTAGCTTCTTCTTCACCCTTCATAACTCTAAGAGCACCCTGAGCTAATGCAAGAAGTTCATCTTCTCCAGGATAAATTGTAACTGGAGCAATCCATTCTACGGCATTCTTCATGTGATTCTGAGTATTTGCACTATATGCAATACCACCTGTTAAGATAATCTGGTCAACTTTTCCGCCAAGAACAACTGCCATTGCACCGATTTCTTTTTCTAGCTGATAATGGAAAGCGTCCATTACTAACTGAGCCTTTTCATCATTATTTTCAGCCATCTTTAAAAGATCTCTCATATCATTTGTTCCAACGTATGCGTTAAATCCACCATTACCGTTAATCATCTTGCCAACTTCTTCTTTTGTGTATTTACCACTAAAGCAAAGTTTCATTAATGAACCTGATGGAAGACCACCTGATCTTTCAGGTGAGAATGGGCCGTCTCCGTCTAATGCGTTTGCAACATCAACAACTTTACCATTCTTATGTGCTCCAACTGAAACACCACCACCCATATGTACAACGATTAAGTTAAGGTCTTCATAAGCCTTTCCAACTTCCTTTGCATATCTCTTAGCAACAGCCTTCTGATTTAATGCATGGAAAATTGAAATACGTGGGAATAAAGGATGTCCTGATAATCTTGCTACATCCTGAAGTTCGTCAACTACTACAGGATCAACGATATATGATGGTACATTAATTTCAGCAGCGATTTCATGTGCTAAAATACCACCAAGGTTTGATGCGTGCTGTCCCTGTTTTCCAATCTTAAGGTCTTCTAATAATTCAGGTGTTGTTGCGTATGTACCACCTGGAATTGGTTTTAACAAACCACCACGTCCAACTACTACATCTATATCGTTTAAGTCAACATTCTTTTCTTTAAGTACATTTAAAATAACTTCCTTACGGAAATCTTTCTGTGCATAAATTGTTTCATATTTTGCAATCTCTTCTGTTGAATGTCTAAGTGTTTCTTCCATTACCTGTGTTTCATCTTCGTATACACCAATCTTTGTTGATGTTGAACCAGGATTGATAATTAAAATCTTATAAGCCATTTTAAAATCTCCTTATTTTTAATATATAGATTATCGCCCGCAATTAACGGGCGAATAAAAAGTCATATTTATTTGTTCATTGCTTCAGCTACAATCGCTGCTAAAGCAATAGAATTTACCTTTACTTCAAATTCATCTGAACGTGATGTTAAGATAACAGGTGCGCTTGTACCTGTTAAGATGTTACCGTTCTTACATTCAGCTGTATGAACTAAGCACTTGTATGTAATGTTTCCTGCATGAATGTCAGGGAATAATAATACATCAGCATCACCAACAATCTTTCTGTCTGTTGTTCCCTTATGGAAAGCTGCCTGTGGTTCAATTGCTAAGTCAAGTGAAAGTGGTCCATCAACGATGCAACCTGTGATTTCACCATTTTCATTCATCTTTGTTAACTCATCAGCCTCTACTGTACATGGCATCTTTGGATTAACAACTTCAACTGCTGCAATTGGTGCAACCTTAGGGCATTCAACTCCACATGCGTGAGCAATTTCTACTGTATTCTTAATAATATTTGCTTTTGTAGCTAAATCAGGATATGGTACAAAAGCAACATCTGATAAGAATAATAAGTGATCAACACCTTTGATTTCAAATACACAAACGTGTGATAATGTTTTATCTGTTCTAAGACCAACTTCCTTATCAAGTACACTCTTTAAGAATGTCTTAGTATCAATAAGTCCCTTCATGTACATGTCTGCTTCGCCATCATGAACTAACTTTACTGCTGTTCTTGCTGCCTCAACAGGATCCTCTACGTTAATAATCTTATATTCATTTATATGCATTTTTAATGTTCTTGCAATAGTTTTAATTTCAGCTTCATTGCCTACTAAAATTGCATCTGCAATTCCTCTTTCTTTTGCAGCCTTTACAGCTTCAAGTACCGCATCATCCTGTGCACAGGCAACTGCTACAGTCTTCTTTGAACACTGTGAAACCTTTGCTAGTAAATCGTCAAAACTCTTTGTCATCTTCGTATACCTCACATTTTTTTATTTAATATATATAACATAGTAATCCGTTATAAACTATCTTAAATAATAGCACTTACACATAATTCGGTCAAGAAAAAAAGAACCGAAGCACTAATGCTTCGGCCTTTTTTGGATTAAGATTAAAATTACAAAATATATGTAAGTATCGTGTATGTATTATTAAATTAAATACCTATATTTTTAATTGCCCTTATATAGATATTTAAAATAGTAACCTAAACTAATGCTTTTCCTAAAGCTTTACACTGTTCAATTGCATCATCGTCAGGTGCTTCATTACAGATTACAAAATCTGTTGCTAAAACTGCACCGTCGTTTTTGCATGTTTCTTCCCAGTTTCTCATCCATTCGCCATCGCCCCAGCCGTATGAACCAAATAAAGCAATCTTCTTGCCGTTTAATTTTGGTTCGCAAGCTAAGAATACAGGTTCGAATTCACTTTCTTCTAACTGCTCAGCTCCCATTGAAGGACAACCAAATGCGATTGCGTCATAATCATCCATCTTATCAGCACTAAAGTCTGATACATATATTACATCAACTTCTGCTCCGGCTTCTTTTGCACCTTCTGCAACATTAGTAGCCATTACTCCTGTATTTCCTGTTCCACTCCAAAATACTACTGCTATTTTACTCATTTTTTTCCTTCTTTCTACTATAATAATTACATTATTTATTTAGTCTTTTTTGTGTTTAATTCTGTAGTTTCCATAGTTCTTATACTTCACATTCTTCATTAAAGTACATATTTTTATTTTTCGTTATTTTTACTCTTTCCCATTTCATAGTTTTATTTTCCATCTAACCCCTTATTATTTCAAAACATGAAATAAATATTGTTGAAAAATATATTTTAAACAGTTATGCTGCCACCGTTAATTTCAATATGCTTCTCCCCTGATTCCATAACTTTGTATAAATCATTCTGCACTTATCATACCTTGCAAATTCTTTGATTGCTTTCTCTTTATCCCCGTAAACTTTCCAATACCCGCAACATTTAAAATTGCACCCTTTATTATTAATAAACCCTATAACATCTTCTATTGGATATCCTAAAAACACTCCTATTTCATGCGGGAACGCTTTTAAATCCATTAGTCTTTTTTTAAGTAAGCTTATCGCATAATTTACACAAGTCTCTTTGTACCCATTTTCTCTTAAAAATTTACTAACCTCATTTTTCTTTAAGTCTTCTTCAAGTTTTTTTACTCTGTACACATAAATAAGCGCCCAGGTTTCTTCTTCACGAAGTATTTCAATCTGAATTCCTTTTTCTTTGAATTTTTCATTCATTTCATCAATACTGCTTTTCACTTGTTCTAAAGTAATATTGTCGTGAACGTAGTGCCAATTAAAAAGGCTTGCAGTCTTTAACGACGCCAAAGTGGATGAACACCATTCAATTAAATATTTTTCAACCATATTTTTTCCTCTTAAAATACTTTTTTATATTTTTTCAATATTAAAAGCTTTAATTCCAGGATAAACAGCCGCATCTCCTAACTGTTCTTCTATTCTTAAAAGCTGGTTGTATTTTGCAACCCTTTCACTTCTACTTGGTGCTCCTGTTTTAATCTGACAAGTATTAAGTGCTACGGCTAAATCTGCGATTGTTGTATCTTCTGTTTCTCCTGAACGGTGCGAAGATATTGCTGTATATCCTGCTTTATGTGCCATCTTAATGGCTTCTAATGTTTCAGAAACCGAACCGATTTGATTTAACTTAATTAAAATCGAATTACCACAGTTTAGTTCAATTCCCTTACTTAATCTCTCTTCCAATAACTTTTTCAATTTCTAAAAAATTCATTGTGTCTCCTCTCTTACCTTTCTGGTTGTTTTTGGAGGATTCCGAAGGGAGGGTAGCTACTCCCTCCGGGCTTTCTTCGGAGTCCAAATGTCTATTCAAAAGAAGTTAGTTACATCTAACTACAGTTATAATATTCTAACTATAGTAAAAAATCAAGTGTTTTTTTTAATTTTTTCATTTTTTCATAGAAAATTAGTAGGAATAAAGGAATTTCCCCCTCAATAACTTTTTTTCGTATTGCGCAAAAAAAGACCATAGTCTGAATGTTTCTACATCCAAACTATAGTCCTCTTTTGATTCTTTATTTTCAAGTTGTTGTCTATGATATTCCACTCAACTATTTGTGTTATACCACAACTATTATCTTTCCAAATCTAAATCCTTCATGCTACTTAAACCAATTGCCAAAGTAGACGCATTATGTAACAGCGCTGATGTTGTAGGTGCAATGATTCCTACAACTCCCATTACAATCAAACCGCTATTAAAGGAAACAATTGTCCGATAATTTCTATTAATTCTTTTCATTAATGATTTGCTTATTTTAAGTAATGTTACTATCTGGCCTAAATCCTCGCCATCAATAGTTATGTCTGCAATTTCCTTTGCAACCTGTGCTCCATGGTTCATGGCTATTCCAACATCTGCTTTAGATAATGCAGGTGAGTCATTAATGCCATCTCCAATCATAATCACAGAATGTCCCATTGCAATTTCTTTGTCTACGAACTTTGCCTTATCTTCCGGCAAAACTTCTGAATAGTATTCATCTATACCGACTTTTTTTGCAATGGCTTTTGCTGTTCTGTCACTGTCACCAGTCATCATAACAACTTTCTTAATGCCATTCTTCTTTAACTTTTTAATTGTGTCCTTTGCATCTTCGCGTAAAGGATCTTCAATTAATATTACTGCTTCAAGTTTGCCTTCAATTGCAAGATATAAATGTGAATATTCATTAGGTAAACTATCAAATAATTCCTGCTTGCCTTCAGGTACAACACAGCCTTCATCTTCCATAACAAAATGATAACTTCCAATAACTGCACGTTTTCCGGAAATAGTTGTAGCTATTCCATGGGCAACTATATATTCAACTTTGCTATGAAGTTCTTCGTGAACTAAATTTCTTTCTATTGCTTTATTCACCACTGCGTTTGCAATAGAATGTGGAAAATGTTCTTCTAAACAGGCTGCTATTCTTAAAAGTTCATCTTTTGAATAACCGTTAAAAGGCACCACATCCACAACAACCGGTTCAGATTTTGTTAATGTACCGGTTTTGTCAAACACAATAGTATCTGCTACTGCAACTTTTTCAAGGAACTTACCACCTTTTACTGTAATATTATGTTCTCTTGCCTGTCTTATGGCTGCCAGCACAGAAACAGGCATAGCCAATTTCAATGCACAGGAATAATCAACCATAAGTATAGAAATTGCCTTGGTAGCATTTCTTGTAAACAGATATGTTAAAAGTGTTCCACCTAATGAAAATGGAACAAGTTTGTCAGCTAAGTGTTCAGCTTTTCCTTCTATTGAAGATTTTAATTTTTCAGATTCTTCTATCATTGTAACAATCTGATCAAACTTACCTGTTCCACCTGTCTGTTTAACTCTAACTTCTATCTGACCTTCTTCAATAACAGTTCCTGCATATACATAATTATCAGTAATCTTTCTTACAGGTATTGATTCTCCTGTCATTGATGACTGGTTAATCATTGCTTCACCGGAAACTACAACTCCGTCAAAAGGAACCATCTCGCCGATTCTTGCAATTACAATATCATCAGGTTTAACTTTGTTATATTCAATCTGCTCTTCAATTTCACCATGCTTAACCCAGACTTTTTCAATGTTAAGTGACATGCTCTTTGCTAAGTCACTAACAGATTTCTTATGAGTCCACTCTTCAAGTAACTCGCCTATACCAAGTAAAAACATAATAGAGCCTGCTGTAGATGTATCTCCTCTGAATACAGATACACCTATGGCTGTAGCATCTAAAACAGGCACTTCCAGTTTGCCTTTTGCCAAAACCTTTATGCCTTTGACGATATATTTTGTAGCATTATAAACTGTCAATGCTATCTTTACACTTGTTGGAAGTAAAAACTTACATCCATAGCGTACCATTACCCTGTCAATAAGCTTTTCCTTATAATATTCGTTTAGTTCTCTACCTGTATTCTCTAAATATGTATCAGGCACATTAACTTTTTTATAAGAAAAAGTCTGTAAAAGTTTCAGTACGTTATTTCGTGTACATGTATAATTAAGTACAACGTCATTTGTTCTATTAAACACTTTACACGCTTCTATACAATCCAGATTTTCAAAATAATACTGAACAATATCAGCGTCTCTGTAAGACATTTTTCCATTAATGAAATGTACACGAATTCTTCCTTTTATATCGTGTTTAATAACAAATTTCATTATTCTTCTTCGCCTTCTTCGTCTTCCACTACATCTTCATCTTCAAAAATATCTTCTTCAGCAGCTCTTTCTTCATTAATCTGCTGTGCTTCTGAATAAATATCTTCTGCGTTTTCCTGTACTGCTGTAACTGTATCCATTACACAGTCCTTAGCTCTTAAAACTGCTGCTGTACAGTTAGCATATACTTTCTTTGCATCCTTGCTTGTTAAAACCTTAATTCCTGCTGTTCCAAATAATGTTCCAGCTGCGAACATTCCTACTTTCTTTAATACATCCATTTTCTTTTCCTCCTTAGTTGTTTGTCCTTACTAACTTTTGTTAGTTCTACGAAATATATAATACTCCTTTTGTAGTATTTTTTCAATAATATTTCTAGGGTTGTTTTTGCACTTTTTTAAAAGGATTTATTTTAGTTTTTCTTCCCTTTTATGAATACTTTCAGATGCTATCTTATAGAATCCCGCAATAATTGGAACACCAATTAACATACCAATTATTCCAAACAAACTACCGCCTACAGTTACAGCTGCCAAAACCCAAATTCCGGGAAGACCTATTGAATTGCCCATGATTTTTGGATAAATTATATTTCCCTCTACTAACTGAATTACCAAAATAATAATTACAAATATAATAGCCTGCATTGGTGACTCAGTTAATACCATAATTGCTCCAACAGCAGTTCCTACATATGCACCAACAACCGGTATTAATGCAGTAAAACCTATTAGTGTTCCAATCATAACCGCATATGGCAATCTTAAAATAAACATGGTAAACATACACATCCCACCAAGGACAACTGCATCAATTAATTTGCCCACAATATAACCATGAAAACAATCATCAAAAATATAAATATAATGCATTATTTTGTTATACCATTTTTCCTTAAAAACAACTTTTATTACTCTTTTTGTTTGATTAATTAATCTTTCTTTTCCTGTTAGAAAATATATAGAAAAAATAATTCCAATTAAAATAGTTGCCACAACAGATATGACAGAACTTGCAACAGCAGCCACTGCATTTACCGCACCACCAATTCCTGAAAACAGAAAGCCGCCTATTTTTTCCCAATAGCTATCCCATTTCATGTTTTTTAGTTGGTCTAATGTTTCCGGAGAAACCATTCTTTTAACATATTTATTTTGAGAAATTTCTTTTATTAAATTCGGCATGCCATTAATAAAAGTCTCAATACATCTGATTAATTCTGGTATAATCATATAAATCAAAAGTGCTATCACACCTAAAACAATAACGATTGCCAGTACCATGCATACAGGTCTTCTGCTTTTTATAACACCTTCTTTGGTGCTGTTAGGAAAATATCTTTTTTCAAGTCCTGACATAAAAATATTAACCATATACGCAACCACGCACCCTATTAAAATCGGAGTAACACCACTAATAAACACACTTATCGTATTAGCTACCGCATTCCAGTAGTTAATACACAAAAAAAGTGCGAATATACTTATTCCAATTTTCAAACACTGTTTCCACTCAATTTTTATATTCATAAATTTCTCCTATATAACTATTTTATATATTGTCTATGTAAATATACCTTGGAAGAATGTTACATTATATACAATGCTTCCGCCTAGCTTTTTCCATTATCTATTTTTAATTAGCACTATATATTTTCTTATTTACATATTTTCATATATACATTTTTCTTCTTTAACATTATAACTGCTTTGACTAAAATGGTAAATATATATATAACATAAAAGGTTATGATACCAACTACCAAGTTAGTACCATAACCTTTATTTTGTCTGCATATAACATTATATATACAGTTAATATTCAATTTTCAAATCTTATAGTTATATTATTTTATAAGAATATATATTTTAAAATAAATAATACAGCTAAAACATATAATAAAGGTTTAACCTTCTTACCTTTTCCACATACTAAGTTAATTAATACATATGAGATAATTCCTACAGAAATACCTTCTGAAATGCTGTAGAATAATGGCATTGCGATTACGCAAAGGTAAGCTGGAATAGCTTCTGTTAAATTATCATCTGTAAACTTAATATCTGTAATAGCTCCAAACATAAGGAATCCAACCATGATAAGTGCAGGAGCTGTTGCAAATGATGGAATTGTAATAAATAAAGGTGAAAAGATTACAGCTACTAAGAATAATAATCCTGTAACAACTGCTGTAAGACCTGTACGACCACCTTCAGCTACACCTGCTGATGATTCAACGAATGTTGTTGTAGTTGATGTACCAAGAATAGCACCTGCTGATGTAGCGATAGCATCAGATAACAGTGCAGGTTTAATCTTTGGTAACTTACCATCTTCATCAAGCATACCTGCTTTTGTACTTACACCAATGATTGTTCCTAATGTATCGAATAAGTCTACAAAAAGGAATGCAAATACAACAATGATGAAGTTAATAAGACCAACAGCCTTGAAGTCAAGGTTGAAGCACTGACCAAATGTTTTTCCTAATGCTGAAAAATCAAAACTTACAAAATTAGTTGGAATAACTGAAAATACTCCTTCTTTTGCGTTAGGAACATATAATCCTACTAATTCACTGATAATTCCAAGAATCCATGTTGATACGATACCAATAAGAATTGATCCTTTTACTCTCTTAATATAGAGTATAGCTGTAATAAATACACCAATAACAGCTAATAATGCTGTAATGCCTGCTGTATGGAAATTCTTTGTAAAGTCTGTAATAGTAACAAGTGTTGAATCAGAATTCTGAACAAGTCCTGCATTCTGTAAACCAATGAAAGCAATAAATAAACCAATACCAACTGATACTGCCTTCTTAAGATTAAATGGAATTGCATCAAAAATAGCTTCACGTACATTTGTTAAAGAAAGAATTATAAAAATAATACCTTCAACAAATACTGCAAATAATGCTATCTGCCATGAGTATCCCATTTCACCACAAACTGTGTATGCAAAATATGCATTAAGTCCAAGACCTGCTGATAAAGCAAATGGAAGATTTGCCATAAACGCCATACACATTGTACCAATAAATGAAGCTAAACATGTAGCAATAAGGATGGCTTCCTTATCCATATTTGTACCATCACTTAAAATGTTTGGGTTTACAGCAAGAATATATGCCATAGTCATAAATGTTGTAAGACCCGCAATTACTTCTGTCTTAACAGAAGTATTGTTCTGTTTGAGTTTAAATATTTTTTCTAACATTCTCCTCTTTTGTATAGCCTAGCTATACTTTCCTTTCTTATTATTTGCTATTGCCTTATAATATTAACAGATTTTTAAACGTTTTTACAGTGTTTTTTCATTTTTTTAACATTTACTATTATTTTCTACCATTTTTCTAAAATTATTTAATCATGCAAAATCATTTTTAACTTTATTAAATTATTTCTTCAATATTACATCCTAAAGTTTCAGCAATATTTTTTACTGTTCCCACACTGGCTATGTTAATATCCTTTGCTCTTTCTAATTTTTCAACACTTATTGAATTATTTAAAAAGTCTTCTGCAAATCTGAAATAAGAATCATCTGCTCTATACCCATTATCAAATCATATTCACTAATATCAATATTATATTTTTCCATAAGAAATTTTTTTGACATTATTTCCATTACACTATTGCTGCTAAATGTACGATTTTGAATTAGTATTGATAGCCAATGTAAAATATTATTTTTTATCATTTAAATTCAAAATTTTCAACTCTTCACAATCTAATTCGTATACATTGGCAAATCCACCTTCCAAATAATCACACGCCCATTCCTTGGCTATTTCTAATGATTCTGTACAATAGAAGCCTCTGCCATAATCATTATGAATTTTTCCTACGCCAAATTGTTGTTTTTCAATTATTTTTTTACTTCCATGAAATATTTTCATTTCTTTGAAGCGACGTTTCTTCTAGATTTGTAAAACAAATCTAGAAGCACGCGGCATTCGTAAAATGCCCCGTATAACATAAAAAGCGAGAAGGTTTCATTCGTGCAAGCACGATTCCACCTTCTCGCTTTTTATGTTTACGTCGCTTTACTCAAAGCTTCGCGATTATTTTTCACTTGTTGTTGCCTTAATTGCTGCTGTAAGCTGTGGTACGATCTTGTTTAAATCACCTACGATACCGTAATCAGCTACGTCAAAGATTGGAGCATCTTCGTCTTTGTTGATTGCGATAATAAGGTCTGATTCTTCCATACCGGCAACGTGCTGGATAGCACCTGAAATACCAATTGCAAAGTAAACCTGTGGACGAACTGTCTTACCTGTCTGTCCTACCTGTCTGTCAACTGGTAACCAACCGTTATCTGTTACTGCTCTTGAGCATGCTACTTCACCACCAAGAGCTTCTGCTAAATCTTCAAGAAGTTTGAAGTTTTCTGCTGAACCAACACCACGTCCACCTGATACTAAAATCTTAGCGTCCATAATGTCAACTGTTTCTGTTACAGACTTAATTACTTCTTGAATTTCAACATATTTGCTGTTCTTTTCTAACTTAGCGTCAAAGTTAATAACTTCTGCCTTTGCACCTGCCTTTGGTTCTGCCTTCTGCATAACACCGGCACGAACAGTAGCCATCTGTGGTCTATGATCTGGACATGCAATAGTAGCAATTGTATTACCACCGAATGCAGGACGAGTCATAAGAAGCTGATTATGTTTCTGTTCTCTACCTGGAATTGGGTTGATTGGGAAATCACCAATTTCAAGAACTGTACAGTCAGCTGTAAGACCTGTTGCTACTCTAGCTGAAACTGTAGGACCTAAATCTCTACCGATTGCTGTAGCACCAACTAACATAATTTCAGGCTTGAATTCATTAATAACTGCTGTTAAAGCCTGAGCATATGGTTCTGTTCTGTATGTTTCAAGTTCAGGATTATCAACAACGATAACCTTATCAGCGCCATATTCAGCTAACTGATCAACTAAATTTCCAACGTTTGATCCAAGAAGTACGGCTGTTACTTCTGTATTTAATGGTTTTGCAAGTCTTCCTGCTTCTCCAAGTAACTCGAATGCGATACCGCTTAATTCGTTATCTACCTGCTGAGCGAAGACATATACGCCTTTATAATCTTCTAAATTAATGTTCTGCATAATTATAATCTCCTCTCTACTAAATAACGTGCTTTGTTAATAATTTGTCCATGATGTACTCAACTGCTTCATCAGGTGAATCAGGAGCAACCTTTTCTCCAGCACCCTTACGAACCTTATCTGATGCCTTAGCAATCTTTGTAGGTGAACCCTTAAGACCAAGGTCTCCATCGTTTACATCTACTAAATCTGCTCTTCCCCAAGTTGTGATTTCAGCATCAACAGCATCAAAAATTCCACCTGGAGTCATGTAACGAGGATCATTTAATTCTGAAAGAGCTGTAATTAATACAGGCATTTTAGCTTTAAGCATATGATGTCTATCTTCATACTGTCTCTTAACAATTACGCTATCTCCGTCAACTTCAATACCTTCAGCGTATGAAATAACAGGGATTCCAAGATGTTCAGCAATCTGTGGTCCAACCTGAGCTGTATCACCATCGATAGCCTGACGTCCTGTAATAATAATGTCATAATCCTTAATGTTTCTAATAGCACCAGCAATTGTTGTAGATGTAGCCCAAGTATCAGCACCACCTAAAACTCTATCTGTTACTAAGATTCCGTTGTCAGCACCCATAGCCATAGCTTCACGAAGAACGTCTTCAGCCTTTGGAAGTCCCATTGTAAGAACTGTTACTTCAGCACCGTACTGATCTTTTAATCTAAGTGCAGCTTCAAGGCCTGCCTTATCATCAGGGTTCATAATTGTAAGCATTGCACCTCTATCTAATGTACCATCTGGGTTAAATTTAACTCCACCCTTTGTATCAGGTACCTGTTTTACACAAACGATAATTTTCACGATTAGTACCTCCTATTACTTTAATAAGTTTGCAGAGATTACCATACGCTGAACTTCTGAAGTACCTTCGTAGATTTCTGTAATCTTAGCATCTCTCATCATTCTTTCAACGTCATATTCTCTGATATAACCATAACCACCGTGTAACTGAACAGCCTTAGTTGTAACTTCCATTGCAACTTCTGCTGCATATAATTTAGCCTGAGCAGCTTCGAAACCATATTCCTTCTGAGTATCTTTAGCTCTTGCAGCTTTGTATACTAACATCTTAGCAGCTTCTACCTTAGTAGCCATATCTGCTAACTGGAACTGAGTATTCTGGAACTGACCAATTGCTCTACCGAACTGTTTTCTTTCCTTAACATATTCGATTGTTGTTTCAAGAGCACCTTCAGCAAGACCAAGAGCCTGTGAAGCGATACCAATACGTCCACCATCAAGTGTATGCATAGCGATACCGAAACCTTTACCCTTCTTACCAAGTAAGTTTTCAGCTGGGATACGGCAATCTTCAAAGATTAATTCGTATGTAGCTGAACCACGGATACCCATCTTCTTTTCTTTTGTACCAAATGTAAATCCAGGTGTTCCTTTTTCAACGATAAATGCTGAAATTTCTTTCATCATTCTACCACGTTTTTCAACTTTACCTGTTACAGCGATTACAATGTAAACATCTGCGTACTTACCATTTGTAATGAAGCACTTAGAACCGTTTAATACTCATTCATTTGTAGCTTCATCAAATACAGCCTTTGTCTGCTGTCCCTGTGCGTCTGTACCGGCACCAGGTTCTGTAAGACCGAAAGCTCCAAGCTTCTTACCACTTGCAAGATCTGGAACATATTTCTTCTTCTGTTCTTCTGTACCGAATGTCATAATAGGATCGATACAAAGTGATGTATGTGCAGATACGATAACACCTGTTGTACCACATACTTTTGATAATTCTTCAACACACATTACATATGTTAAAACGTCACATCCCTGTCCGCCGTATTCCTTAGGAACCGGTATACCAAGGAAACCATATTTTGCCATCTTTTCAACTGTCTCTACTGGAAACTGTTCATTTTCATCTGTTTCCTGAGCAAGAGGTTTAACTTCATTTTCAGCGAATTCTTTGAAAAGAGTTCTAGCCATTTCATGTTTTTTGCTTAAAGTAAAATCCATTTATCTTTCCTCCATATTTATAGTTTGCTCTAAATTACTGAGCATCTACTGGTGTCTTTGTACGGTCTGCGTTATAAACGTAGAATCCCTTACCTGATTTAACACCAAGATTTCCACCTCTAACCATCTTACGGATTAATGGACATGCACGATATTTGCTATCTCCTGTCTCATTATAAAGTACATCCATAATTGCAAGGCAGATATCTAAACCAACGAAATCACCTAATTCAAGTGGTCCCATTGGGTGGTTAGCACCAAGCTTCATAGCTGCATCAATACCAGCGATATCTGAAACACCTTCCATCTTAATGAAAGCAGCTTCGTTAATCATTGGAATTAAAATTCTGTTTACTACAAATCCTGCAGCTTCATTTACCTGTACAGGTGTCTTTCCAATTTCTTTTGAAATCTTAATGATTTCTTCTACTGTTTCGTCAGGTGTATTAACGCCTGCGATAACTTCTACTAATTTCATTCTATCAGCAGGGTTGAAGAAATGCATACCAATCATAGGACGTGTAAGACCATTTCCGATTTCTGTGATAGAAAGTGATGATGTATTTGAAGCAAAGATACATTCAGGCTTGCAAATCTTATCTAATTCACTAAATGTAGTTTTCTTAACTTCCATGTTTTCAAATGCAGCTTCAACGATTAAGTCACAATCTGCACATAAGTCTTCCTTAAGACCTGGTGTGATGCTATCAAGAATACCATCAACCTGTTCCTGTGTCATTTTTCCTTTTGCAACAAGTCTTGCATATCCTTTAGCAATCTTGTCTTTTCCGCCTTCTGCCCATTCCTGCTTGATGTCACATAAAGCTACTGTGTAACCATCAACCATAGCAAAAGCCTTTGCGATTCCCTGGCCCATTGTACCAGCACCAATTACTCCAACTTTCATCTTATTTTCCTCCAAAAATATTTTTATAAAATTTAAATTGTATCCACAATGAAATTAAATCCATGTGGTGTTTTCCTTATTTAATTATTTGTTCTGGAAAGGAACAACTTTTAACTTCTTTTCTTTATCTTTTTCAAGAAAGTTACCCATTCCTGCCTTCTGATCTTCTGTTTCGAAGCAGCTTCCAAATAATTTTTCTTCAATAACGATAGCATCATCCATGCTTGCATCAAGGCCATCGTTGATAGCTTTCTTACAAGCTCTAACTGCGATAGGAGCCTGCTTAGCAATTGTTGCAGCTAACTTCTTTGCAGCATCTAATAATTCTTCCTGTGGATATACAGCATTTACAAGACCGATTCTGTAAGCTTCATCAGCCTTAATGTTTCTAGCTGTGTAAATCATCTGCTTAGCCATTCCAGGACCAACTAATCTTGCAAGTCTTTGTGTTCCACCAAATCCAGGTGTGATTCCAAGACCTACTTCAGGCTGTCCGAAAATTGCATTTTCAGAACAAAGTCTAATATCACAACTCATTGAGATTTCGCATCCACCACCTAAAGCAAATCCGTTTACGGCAGCGATTACAGGAATGTCAAATGTTTCTAACTTTCTAAATACATCGTTTCCTTTTTTACCAAATGCTTCACCTTCAGCCTTTGTTAATGTTGACATTTCTCCAATATCAGCACCGGCTACAAATGATTTTTCTCCTGCACCTGTTAAAACTAATGCTCTTGTTTCATCTAAATTAACTGCATCTAGAGTTGCATTTAATTCATCAAGAACCTGGCTGTTTAATGCATTTAATGCCTTTGGACGGTTGATTGTAATTACTCCAACAAATCCATCCTGTTCATAAGTAATAAATTCCATATCACTTCTCCTTAAAAAATTATAATTGTATTAAGAGTTTGGATAAACTCTTATGGTAGAAAAACACACTAAAAGCTGGTAGTAAAAAATTGCCACCAGCTTTTTATGTATTCAATTAGTCTCTTTCAACGATTGTTGAGCAACCCATTCCGCCACCGATACATAAAGTAGCGAGACCCTTCTTAGCATCTCTCTTCTGCATTTCATGAAGTAATGTAACAAGGATACGGCAACCTGAAGCTCCTACCGGATGTCCAAGTGCGATAGCACCACCGTTTACGTTTACTTTGCTCATATCGAACTTTAAGTCTCTAGCAACTGCTACTGACTGTGCTGCGAAAGCTTCGTTAGCTTCGATTAAGTCCATATCATCAACTGTTAAGCCAGTTTTTTCCATAACTTTCTTTGTTGAAGCAACTGGTCCAACACCCATGATTTCAGGTGCAACACCACCAAGTGCTCCGGCAACAAATGTAGCCATAGGTGTAACACCTAATTCTTTAGCTTTTTCTTCGCTCATAACTACAACTGCTGCAGCTCCATCGTTAATACCTGAAGCATTTCCTGCTGTAATAACACCATCAGGCTTTCCTGAACAGCATCTTAGTTTACCAAGTGATTCAGCTGTTGTACCAGCTCTTGGTCCTTCATCTGTATCTACAACGATATCGCCCTTTCTATTCTTAACAACAACAGGTACGATTTCATCTTTGAACTTACCGTCAGCCATAGCCTTTTCGCATTTCTGCTGTGAGTTTGCTGAGAATTCATCTAATTCTTCTCTTGAGATTCCCCACTGTTCAGCTACGTTTTCAGCAGTAATCATCATGTGGTAGTTGTTGAATGCATCTGTTAAAGCATCATTTACCATTGTATCAATGATTGTACCATTGTTCATTCTGTAACCAAATCTTGCCTTTGGAAGTGCGTATGGTGCCATTGACATATTTTCCATACCACCTGCAACAACAATATCAGCATCTCCTGCTTTAATCATCTGCGCAGCCATGTTTACACAGTTAAGACCTGATCCACAAACAACGTTTACTGTAACTGCTGGTGTTTCAATTGGAAGACCTGCCTTGATTGAAGCCTGACGAGCTACGTTCTGTCCAAGACCAGCCTGGATAACGCATCCCATGTATACGTGATCAACAGCGTCCTTTGGTACGCCTGCTCTCTTAAGAGCTTCTTCAATAACAATAGATCCTAAAACTGGTGCTGGAGTTGTGCTTAAAGCTCCACCCATCTTACCGATTGCTGTACGACATGCGCCTGCAATAACTACTTTTTTTGACATAATATTAATCCTCCATATATATAATTTTTAAAAAGATTTTCAACTTTGTTATAATTTTAACAAATTATAATTCCTTTGTCTAGTATAATAATCGAATTTTGTTTCCAAAAAGTGACTTTTTTCTAAACTTCTTCGTAACTGTCATAATTTGTATTAAAATTATCATGCTGTTGCTGATTATTCTGCTTAGGATAACCACATAGAGTCACGTATAATTCTACATCTGTTAAACATTTATATGGTACAACATAGAATATGTTAAGTATACCACATGTAAACGCTGCCAAAATATTCCAACCAATAAATGATAAGTCAAGGACAAACGCATTCATTTTATTCCCCATCATCATTTGTCTGCTTCTTCTAAAAGCTTCGCTGGAACTCATATTAGGATTTTCAGCAAGCAAATATGGTATCATTCTGTATTCGTACATTTTAACTATACCGGGTATAATAAATAACAGTGACCATAATGATGTATATAATGATTTTAAAAACATTGTTTTTGCAATGTTTAAATACCCATTTCTGAACCCTTCTGTCATTTCACTAAATTGAGGATTCACTGTTCTGTTTTTAATTAACCATCTCTTACAGCCAACCTCTAACTGTGCAAAAACTAAGAAAGCTAAAGCAAGACCTGCTAGGAAAATGATTATTCCAAGTATTAACACCATGGAAATCTGTGTGTATGAAATATTTTTCATAATTCCCAGTAATCTTGTTCTTAAAATATTAAACTGTAAATTCACACTTTGATCTGTATATCCCATATAAGAGTTGTCTGTTAAAATAGAATTTCCCGTGTTAGTTATGGAATCTGTTACGTCATTAAAATTAACTGATGTTCCAAAACTAAAATTACCAATAACAATGGATAATATCAAAGTTACAAGTACCCCACTCCAGTAATTCTTCTGTAGTATCTGTCTGGCTGTACTTTTTAATTCTGCTCTTGTCCACATATATATTTTTCTCCTTCATAATAGTAATAGCTACAACAAATTAATTGGGATTTCTTTGAAATCACAATTATATAATTAAGAATGTCCCTTGGGACATTCTACGCACCGAGCGCATGTTGCTTCAGCAACATTTTTCCTTTTGCGCCAGTGTGCATCCCTAGTGGAACGTTATTTATTAATTGTGATTTCAAAGAAATCACAATTAATAAATAAGCCCGCCTACTGTTACATAAGCGGACTTTTTATTGTCATTACTTAATTTCTACTAACCAGCCTTCTGGAGCTTCAATTCTGCCCATCTGGATACCTGTTAATGTTTCATATAATTTCTTTGTAATAGGTCCCATTTCATCCATTCCACTTGGGAAGCAGATTTCTTCGCCATGATTTACAATCTTACCAACAGGTGAAATAACTGCTGCTGTTCCACATAAACCACATTCTGCAAAATCTTTAACTTCATCGATGAATACTTCTCTTTCTTCAACTTCAAGTCCAAGATATTCTTTTGCAACATGCATAATTGAACGACGTGTAATTGAAGGTAAAATACTGTTTGACTTTGGAGTAACAACTTTATTATCTTTTGTTACGAAAATGAAGTTTGCACCACCTGTTTCTTCTACCTTTGTTCTTGTTGCTGCATCAAGGTACATGTTCTCATCAAAACCTTCTGCATGTGCAGTAACAATTGCATGTAAGCTCATTGCATAGTTAAGACCTGCTTTGATATGTCCTGTTCCATGAGGAGCTGCTCTATCAAAATCACTAACCTTAATTGTAATTGGCTTTGCGCCGCCCTTAAAGTAAGGTCCTACAGGTGTTGTAAGAACTCTGAACTGATATTCTTCTGCAGGCTTAACACCAATTACTGCTGAGCTTGCGAACATATAAGGTCTTACATATAATGTAGCTCCTGAACCATAAGGTGGAACGTATGCTGCGTTAGCCTTTACTGTTTCCTTAATAGCTTTTACGAATTTATCCTCTGGGAATACAGGCATCTCTAATCTTCTTGCTGAATCAGCGAAACGAGATGCGTTTAAGTCAGGACGGAATGTGACTATGCGTCCATCCTCTGTTGTGTACGCCTTCATTCCTTCGAAAATAGTCTGAGCATACTGTAATACTCCGGCACATTCGTTAATGACTACGTTTGAGTCCTCTGTTAATACTCCATCATCCCACTTGCCATCTTTGAAATTTGCCACAAATCTCTTGTCAGTATCTACATAACCAAAACCAAGATTTGCCCAGTCAATATTTTTCTTGTCCATCTTTTATTCCTCCGTATTATTAATTTGTCATAATATTTTGACATATGTGCATTTAAGTCAAAACCTTATTCAATTATATCACTATTTTCTTCTCGGTCAATAAGACTACTTTAATTTTTCCCACTTATAGTTATATAAAGAATCTCTAATGCCATCACCATTAAGACCAAACTTACCGTTTTTTAATTTCAGGCATTTCTTTTCCCTATTTTTAGGTAATGTTACACATCCTGTAGTCTGTACGCCATTCTCTTCTACCTGACAGAACATAATTTTATCAAACACCTTATCTAAAGTGCCTGTTTCCATGTTACTACCTAAAGAATATGTATATTTCCAAAGATTTCCCTTCACTCTCTCACATTGTGATTCTTTCACACTGAAAGATGTTGTGTAGAAATTATATTCATCACTGTCATATAAAAAGGCTCTTATCTCCTTAGCATTGTCCCAATACTTTGGAACTTTAAAATAAACAGTTCGTCGTTCTTTTCCGGTCATTGTGCCGTAATTATTATCCTGACCTCTATACATTTCCTGTTTTAAGTTAATTAATTCAACATTTTCATATCCTTTATCTAATAAGAATTTATATAGATTCTTGTGCTTCTTACTTATGTTGAAGGTTATGTATATCTGATTGCCGTCTCCGTTATAAGTATCCTCCATAAAGGATAATGACAACTGCCATTTCATGTTCTTTGTACTAAAGAATTTTTCGCCCATTTGGTCGTAATCTTTCTTTGCTGCATTTCTCAGTTCTTCGTAAATTTCCTTCTTTCCTTTTTCAGTAAATTCATCTAAACCTGTACTTCTGTCATTAACAGTGTCAGTTATCTCAACATACGACAGATAGGAAGCAGGTATTTTCATAAGATTACCAACTATATTATTTTGTTTCTTAACGATTTTTGACAATCTGTCAAACTCATCCCCATAAAAACATCCATCATAAGTTCTGTTTATATAAGAACCATTTTTCAGCTTATATGAAATGTTTAATCTATAATAATCCTTTGTTATTTCATCCACACCTTCTTTTGCGAATGATACATCTTTACTTCCGTAAATAGGATATATTATACTCTTATCTTCAAGTGCCTGTTTAACAACAGCTCTATGTGCATTTAAAGTTGCCTCAATTGCGTTCTTATCCTTAATGTAATACTCACTAATATTAACGCCGTTTACAATGAAGCTTGAACTGCTGTCCATTGAGACTGCAACTGCCTCTACATCTTTTTCATTAGGTATTCTCTTGTCAAATCCTAAACCGCCTCTGGCAATTGAAATTAAAAAAATGAATACAAAAACTATATCGATTCCTATTACTAAAACACTTTTTCTAATGTCAGACAGACTTCTGTTATAAATTAAATGGAGTATTATAACTGTTGCAATTGTGCCAATTAAAATTCCAACAGTAAACCATATAAACTGTACCCCTGTTGATTCTTTTCCAGAAATAGCAACAAGTATCCAGCCGAAACAGAAACCAACTGCAAAACCGGCAAATACTTTTATAGTCTGCTCAAGTCCTATATGAATTGATGAGTTCTGTGCAACTTCAACTTTTCTTTTCTTAACGAGATAGTAACTTGCAATAAGTAATGCTACACTAAAACCTACCCACCATAATACATAGAGCAGATTGTGTTTTCCGAAAGCCCCTGCAAACGGTGCAAGGAAAGGACTTAATAATGTGTAAATTTCGTAGTTATTCATTGACTTTACGCTGTATCCCGGAAGTATTGAATTTGGGAACAGGTAGCAAATCAAAACGCATACCGGATAAATTCCGTTTATGGCTATATAACTTACAACTGTATCCACAACTGTTCCACAGCAAAGTGAAACTGCTGAAATAAATGTCACGTTGCCTACAACAGCAATTGCAACAAACAATACATTTCTTGACACGTGCAAAAATCCATCCAAGTCAAAAGTCATCATTGCACTAATTAAGCCAACTATAAATATTGGTATAACTGTCTGGAATATTACAGAAAACAATCTTGTAAATAACATTGTCGCCCTATCTACAGGAAAGCTACCAAACATATCCACACATCTTTTATTATGTATGTATGAAAATGACACAAAGGCAAAGACTGTAGAAAAAATCATTGCCACTAATGTAAATGTTGTTCCAATAAGCACCGGTGCCGCATTTACAACTTCTTCTATGTTTCTGTTTTTTAATTTAATAATAAGTTCCATTAAAGGAGATGATACTGATAATAAAAGAATATATGCAATTAATATGCCTCTGTATCTTTTGTTAGTCCATCTAAATAAGTTTAAAGCTTTCTTCCTTTGACTGAAAGCTGTCGGTATATTACTTGCCATATCCTACCCCCTCCATTTTGCTTATAAATACTTCTTCTAATGTAGAAGGCATAACCTCAATAAATGCAGGTTCCAATTCATTTAATTCTTTCATGATTTCCTCAATATCTCCCTTTACCATAAGTACATAATAATTTCCAACCTGTCTCATTATGTCAGCCCCAATTTGTCTAAACACTTTTCTGTCAATTGACTTATTAAAAGCAAGCTGTATTTTATGCATCTGGCTTTTTAGTTCATCGGTCTCTTCATTAGTTACCAATGTACCTTTATGTAAAAGTACGATTTTGTCACAAATATCATCTATTTCTCTAAGATTATGAGATGCTATAATACATGTCATCTCTCTGTCTGTTACATCCTCAATTATCAATGTTTTCAATGTATTTCTTATTACAGGATCAAGGCCGTCAAAAATTTCATCTAAAAATAAATATTTAGGATTTGTTGCAAACGCCAAAATAACAGACGCCTGACGTTGCATACCTTTACTCATGTTTACAATTTTTTTGTTTGTTGCAATTGGAAACATTGAACATAATTTCAAATAACGTTCCTCGCTCCAGTTTGAATACATTTTTCTGTACAAGTCTGCCATTTTATCAACTGTACTATCATTAAAGAAATACGGATAGTCAGCAATGTATGCACATCTTTCTTTTATAACATGGTTATCAAAGGCATTCTGACCGTCAATTATAACCTGTCCCTGGTTAGGTTCATAAACTCCAGACAATGTTCTAAGTAATGTACTTTTTCCACTGCCGTTGCTACCTGCCAAACCGAATATCATTCCTTCTGATATTTCGCAGTTTAAATTATTTATTGCGACTGTTTTTTCAAATCTTTTTGTGAGATTTTTTATTTCAATCATTCACTCTTCCTCCGCTTGTAATTTCATCTACCAACTCAATCATTTCATCCTTGGTAATCCCCTTTTTATATGCTTTATCTATTGATTCTTTCAAATCATTTTTCGCCTGGATTTTTTCTGCCTGGTTTTGATCCAACTTGTTAGAAACAAAACTTCCTCTTCCTACTGTAGAATATATATATCCATCTTTTTCAAGCATTTTGTAAGCCTTCTGAACAGTATTTGGATTAATTCCCAATTCTGTAGCCAAAATTCTAACCGGTGGTAATTTTGTATCACTTTTCAAAACACCTAAAGATACCAGTCTTATTACATCATCGTATAGCTGCTGATATACCGGTGTTCTGGAACTGAAATTTACAGTAAGCATTCCTTACCCCTTTCTTTTTCATTTGTACTACTTGGTGTAATACAATCCAATTATAAATAAAAAGCAGTTGTATTGTCAACTGCTTTTCTGTGTATACTTAAGATATTATTTTTTATTTCCAACGCTCTAAAAACTGTTCTTCATTAATGATTTCTATACCCAGTTCCTTGGCTTTTTTGTTTTTAGAAGAATTTGATAGTAAATCATTATTAATTAAATAATTAGTTTTTGAAGTTACTGAGCCTGTAACCTTGCCACCTCTTTTTTCAATATAATCTTTTACTTCATTACGATTGGCAAACCTTTCCACACTTCCTGTAACCACAAAGTTAAGACCTGCCATGTTTTGTTCTTCGTTGTTTTCTTCTTTTATAATTGTTAATTCATTTAATAGGTTGTTAAACTTTTTAATATTTTCTTTATCAGAAAAATACTCCACAAATTTAACAGCCATCTTGTCACCAATGCCATCTATTTTAACTAACTCTTCTGCTGTAGCATGTGTGATTTTTTCAATATCATTATTAAAGTATTTGCAAATAAGCTTGGCATTTGCCACACCGATATTCGGAATTCCCAGGCTATATAAAAGAGCATGTAATTCTACCTCTCTTGCCTTGTTTAAGGAATCAATTAAATTGTCGTAAGACTTTTGGCCAAATCCAGGTGTTTCCACAATTTCTTTCTGATATCTGCTTAAATTAAATATATCCGCAAATTCGTGAATGTATCCTGCATCGATAAATTTCTCTAAAGTTTCCTCTGATAATCCATCTATGTTCATTGCATTTCTTGAAACAAATAATGAATATAATTTAACATGCTTTGCGGGGCATTGTTTGTTCGGACAATATAAAGTTTTTACTCCGTTGTCATTTTTTATTTCTGTTCTTTCTCCACATGCCGGACAAATTTCAGGTATAATGCACTTGCCTGATTTAGTTACGTTTTCGGAAATTTGAGGGATAATCATATTAGCCTTGTACACTTTAATTGTATCCCCATCTCCTAATTTAAGTTCCTCCATTATGCTGATATTGTGAACACTTGCTCTTGTAACTGTAGTCCCTTCAAGTTCTACCGGTTTAAAAACTGCAACAGGATTAATCAAACCTGTTCTGCTTGGACTCCATTCGATATATTCTAAAGTTGTCTCAGCCTGTTCATCTTCCCATTTAAAAGCAATTCCGTTTCTTGGGAACTTCGCAGTTCTGCCTAAAGATAAACCATATTCAATATCATCATACATTAAAACCAAACCATCTGAAGGATAATCGTATTCTTTGATTTTTTCTGCAAAATACTTTACAGTTTCTTCCATATTTGAAGATGTTACTTCTTTTCTTTCAACAACTTCAAATCCCTGTTGTTCAAGCCATAAGTATTGGTGCTCAATTGAATTTTTAAAATCAACATTTTCTGCACTAATCAAGGCAAAAGCTATAAAGTTTACATTTCTTTTAGCAGTAATTTCACTGTTTAATTGTCTTACGGAACCTGAGCATAAATTTCTTGGGTTCTTATATTTTGCCTGAGCATCCTCAATTTCCCTGTTGATTTTTTCAAAATCAGAATATTTTATAATGGCTTCTCCACGTAACACCAATCTTCCCTCATAAGGAATGCTTAAAGGAATGTTTTTGAATGTTTTTGCATTATTTGTTATAACTTCACCAATTTCACCATTACCTCTTGTAACAGCCTTAAAAAGTTTTCCCTGCTCGTATGTTAAAACCACTGTAAGGCCATCAAGTTTCCAAGACAATAATGATTTTTTGTCTCCCGCGAAATCAGCCAGCACATTTACTTCCTTAGTTTTGTCCAAAGATAACATTGGACTTTCATGCTGTTCTTTAGGAAGTTCACTTACAACCTCATAGCCTACATTAACTGTGGGGCTGTTCGCCAAAACAATTCCTGTATCTTTTTCTAACTGTACTAATTCATCATATAAAGCATCATATTCAAAGTTGCTCATTATTTCCTTTGCATCCTGATAGTATGCTTTACTCGCCTTATTTAATATATCTACTAACTCTTTGATTCTTTCTTTTTTATCCACTTTAAATCTAATCCTCACTTACATATTTTGATAAACCGCTTTAATTTTTCTTTAATGAATCTAATTCACTATTTGTTAAGTTTCTATAATTTCCAATTGGTAAATTATCCAAATGCACTCCCATAATTCTGACTCTTTTTAATTTCTGAACTTTAAAGCCAAGAGTTTCGCACATTCTTCTAATCTGTCTGTTTAAGCCCTGAGTTAAAATAATATTAAATGTATGTTTATTAACTTTTTTAACAACGCAAGGTCTTGTAACCTGGTCTAATATTTTTACTCCTTTGGACATTTGTTTGATAAACTCCTCTGTAATGGGTTTATCAACAGTTACAACATATTCCTTTTCATGATAATTGGAAGCTTTTAAAATGTTATTAACCAACGCCCCGTCATTCGTTAACAATATTAACCCTTGAGAATTCTTGTCCAATCTTCCAATAGGATAAATTCTCTTCTTATAGTTAATATAATCTACAATATTATCGGGATTATTTTTGTCAGTTGTACATTCTACTCCAACAGGCTTATTAAAAGCTATAACAATCTGTTCTTCTTCTCTTGAAACTTCTTTTCCATCAACAGTAACTTTGTCTAACAAAGTTACTTTCTGCCCCATCAAAGCAGTTTCGTTGTTTACCTTAACATGCCCTTCTTCTATTAATCTGTCAGCCTGTCTTCTTGAGCAAAAACCTGCATCACTTAAAAATTTATTTAATCTTATTTCTTCTGTATTACTTTTCTGTTCTTTTAATCTTTTATTATCCATATACATACCTTATTTTAGTATTTTTAACTTAATTTATTCTAAATAAATCCTTCTAAATTATACATCTTAATAATGATAAATGATACTAGAAACAACGTCAACAAAAATAAGATAAGAGAAGCTGTATATTAGCAAAAACCTTAACTAATATATAAAGCAATAAAACTTTTAACTCAAACTAAAACAAATTAAACTTCAGCTACAAAATGCTAAAAAGAAGCTGCAACATTTTGTTACAGCTTCAGCTAACAAATTTATAGAACATGTACTCTCCCTCTAATAGTTTATAGTTTAATTTATTTCTAATACCCTTATTTATATTTTACATTCACACAAATACATATCTATAAATATTATTATTTATTTTTCAGCATGATTAATTATTCGTTTTTGCAATTAATTAGTTTTGGTAATTAATTCGCTTTGGTAATTAATTTGCTTATTAATCAGCTTTATTTTCTTTCAAGGTTTGTTTCTGATTTATTAATTTTCTCTTCTAGGCAAAACAGTTTTCTTTTTTGAAACTACTAATTTAGTAATTACATAAGTTAAGCCACCAACAATAACACCTACTAATAAAATCACACCTACTAACATCCAGTTTGTATTTGCGATAAGTGTTATCTTAAATCCGTCTTCTGTCTGGATTTGTCTAAATATAATTAGGAAGTCAACAATTATTGCTATACCACATACTAATACGCCATTTAAAACAGCCATAATGTTCTTTGACTTTTCTCTTGTTACAGGTTTTGCTGCTCTTAAATCAATTGAATTTGAAACAAGCGCCATAACATATACTGTAACTACAGTTTCAGGAATCATGTATGCTCCATTGTATACTAAAGAATATAATGCTCCATCAGCTGTTGGAATTGATACACCTGCCCATACTGTACAACCTGTAATAAAATGACATAAATATCTTAATAAACAAACAATCAATGTTCCTAAAACTAAGGCACCTGTCTGATGTTTATTTTTCTTAACAACACCAAGTAAACCAAGCACTGTAAAAGCCACAATGTAGTCTAAAAGAATTATGGCAATCATAGCTGTTGTTGATGTAGCATAAGAAACATTTGATAGACCTGTTAATAATTGCAAAATACTATATGTAAAACTTGTAATAAGTCCCCATTTCAATCCATGTCTGTAACCTGCAATTATAATAGGCAACATACTTGCCGCTGTTACTGCTCCACCGTATGGCATGTCGATAATCTTAATAAAGCTTAACACAAAAGCCATAGCAATCAAAACTGAACATTCTACCAATGTTCCTGTTTTCTTTGTTTTTTCCATAAAAAAAGTCCTCTTTAGAATATAATATCACCAGAGAACCTATACATAACTAAATGCTTCCTTACGATGGTACTAACCATATCAAGTAGTGAGGGTCGATATACATCTCTCAGCCATCCGGCACCCCTAGCGACATATTTTTCATTATTTATTCTATATTCTTTAACATTTTTTGTCAAGTTGGCAAAGTATTGTATACATATCTGATTAGTTTAATATACAATTAGAAGACTTCCTTTTCCAACTGATATAACAGGATTTGCATTTACAAACTGATTGCTTACCCCTAAAGGTCTGTTTTCCTCAAGCTTATAGCTTTCTATATTATATAATGCATTTTTTATTGTAACATTATGAGCAACTCCGTTTATCGCAAAAACCGAAAATATATTTTTTTCTTTTCCTGTTATTGAAATCGAACCATCTGAAACAACTGTATATGTGTTATTACCATCAACCATCTTAATGTTGGCTCCTAATTGTGATGCATATAAAAGTGTTTGTATATTGGCAAAAGTATGGTCTATCCTTCCACCGGTTCCTCCGAAAATCACAATGATATTAAAGCCTTTGTGCAATGCTGTCTTAACACAAATCATCATATCTGTTTCGTTTTTCATTACTTTGTGCTTTTCCACATTGTCACCAACAGGAACATATCCTAAAGAGTCAAAATCACCTATTACCAAATCAGGTTCTATTCCAAGTTGGTGTATTTTTTCAAAACCGCCATCTGCCGCTATTACAAAATCATTTTCTTTTTTAGTAAAATTGGTACCGGAGTTATCTCCGGCACCAACTATATAACATACGTTTTCCATTTATTTGACCTACTAATTTCTATTTGTTTTTGTTATTTTTTGAAGCTGTTGTCTGTGGCTTTGTTGCACTATTCACCTTTGTAGTAGGTGCCTGTGTTGTCACAGATGCTTTTGTTGTTGCATTGTTAGATGTATGAGATGCAGTTGTTTCATTCTTATTGTTTGAAGTTCCTGTAGTAGTCCCATTTTTCTTTTCATTTGCTTTAGCATTAATAGCATCATAATAAGCCTTAACCTTAGGATCTGATGCCTTAACACTTTCAAATTCTTCCTGAACATCTTTTAATAAATCCTGAACATCAGAATCTTTTGTAACTTTATTCATGTATTTTTGAATATCATCACCACTATCATTTTGAATATAAACATTTCCTGTTTTCTTATCCCTAACAACATATAATCTGGTAATTGCAGGAACTGTTGTGTCAATATTCTTAAGTCCCATCTGATAATATGCATAAACTACATACGTGTCATCATAAGGACCTTTCTTTGTGTAACATTCAACGTCACTATATTCCGATACATAAGTTCTTTGCTTCACGCTGTTAATGTCATATAAGTTTCCAACATACTGTGCAATTGTCTCAGCTCTCTTTGCGTCATCTTCAATTAAAAAAGCATTGAGATAATTTTTTACAACGTCAGTTATTTCAGGATACTTGTCGTCCTGTAGTGGATTCTCAGCTACAGCTTTCTCTGCCTTTGATGGAGTATTAACAACAAAATGTCTTACTAATAAAACACCTCCAACTACAATAACAAATGCTATAACTGCTGCAATTATCATATCAAATCTAATATTTTTCTTTTTTACAGGTTGTTCTCTTCTTACTACCTGTCTGCTATCGTTTTCTACTTCCTTTAGAAGTGCATCAAGCTCTTCCTTGGATAATTTATTTTCATCTTCTTCGAAATCCTTTGGATTATCCACGTTTCACATCTCCTTTATTCAACAATTTCTCTCATAATATCAAAAATAAAACTAAAATTCAACTTAGCAGGTATTGAACCCTTCTTAATTCTAATGTAAAATAAAAGCTATGCATCTGTAGTCTAATGGATAGAACGTCGCCCTCCGGAGGCGATAATGCCAGTTCGATTCTGGCCAGATGCATTTTATTCTATCTCACCAATATCTCTTCTATACATATAAACATGGTCTGATAACACGTCTACCGGATCTAACTGTCTTCGATTTACATCCCTTATCATTTCATCAATATATTCTCTTGAACAGCTAATATCAGGAATTAAAATCACTTCATGTATTGAGCTTGGAATAATGTAAACATCACTGTCATGTTCATTGGCAAAATTCTCTATTGCGTGTGGATATGTAATGCAGGTTGCCCCATTTAATTTCATGGTATTGGACATAACATACATATTAATATCTTCTATTTTCATATTATTAACTTCTTCTCTTACTAAAGTCTTAAGTTCTCCGTAAGTGTAATCTCCGTACATTGTATCTTCGCTTATTATTTCGCCTTCATCACCCTCAAAATTTTCTCCAAATTCGTCTCCGTATCCATTTCCATAATTACTTCCAAACTCATCTTCCACCCAGTCTTCATCTCCTAATATATCTTTTAATATCATATCTGAAATAATATCTTCCATTGGTGTAACTACAACAGGGAATTTATCCCATGTATTTTTGAACGCAATATCCCTAAGTTCTTTTCTGGAAATTCCCCAGCCTTCCAAATGTTCTTTATGAATTAATGCAGTTGCCTGACCTTCCCCATCTTCCGAAACCATGATATAAAATACAATTGCCAAATCTAAAAACTTTAAATGGGGTACTTTTTTCAGCAATTCTTTATTCATTTCATAATTAATCAACTTATAATGTATCATGGTCTTTACTTTCTCAAAATCTGCTATGTCTCTTAAATCTATATCTGCATTAAAGCTATCCATACTATATAAATACATGTTAAAAATCTCAGTACATATATTTGTCATGTCTCTTCCATGCTTAAAATCTACAAAATAATTTCTTAAATATATCGTAGGTGTAGCCACCTCTTCTTTCCTTACAATACTAATGGCTTTTCTTCTAACATTGTTGTTCTTTAAAACATTTCGTACTACAACTACTCCCTCACCTAATTCCTTTTCAACAATGTCTTCAACCCCTCTTTTAACTTCCTTTACAAACTTCTCATAATTCATTACTATTCTTCCTCCGGTAAATATTAAAATATTGTCAGCTAAATGCTACTCTTACATTTTACTTTAGGAATTTAGTAATTGATTTTATTTTTAAGAATGTGTCAAAAATAACTTTTTTGTGCAATTAATTTTCAATAATAACGCAAAAATCGTGTGCGATTAAAACTCACACACGATTTTATGCTTTCCACATACCTGATAAAAATCAAGTATTATTGATTCTGTTTTCTAATATTAGCTCTCTTTCTTAATGTTGGATCTAATATTTTCTTTCTGATTCTTAAGCTTTCAGGTGTAATTTCAAGTAATTCATCTGTATCAATATACTCTAATGCCTGCTCAAGACTTAATTCCTTCTTAGGCACTAATCTTAAAGCTTCATCAGAACTTGATGTTCTTGTGTTTGATAAATGCTTTGTCTTACAAACATTTACTTCGATGTCTTCAGCTCTACCTGTCTGACCTACAATCATACCTGAATATACTTTTTCGCCAGGTCCTATAAATAATGTACCACGCTCCTGAGCATTAAATAAGCCGTAAGTAATCGCTTCACCTGCTTCAAAAGCAATAAGTGAACCCTGTTTTCTGTACTGGATTTCTCCCTTATAAGGACCGTATTCATCGAACATTGCGTTCATGATACCGTTACCCTTTGTGTCAGTCATAAACTGACCTCTGTATCCAATAAGACCTCTTGATGGAATTGAGAATTCAAGTCTTGTAAATCCGTCACCTGTTGGTGCCATTCCCTGTAATTCACCTTTTCTGTTACTTAATTTTTCAATAATTGCTCCTGAGAATTCTTCAGGTACATCAATGTAACAAATTTCCATTGGCTCTAACTTCTTGCCCCGTTCATCTTCCTTGTAAATTACTTCTGCTTTACTTACTGCAAATTCGTAACCTTCACGTCTCATGTTTTCAATAAGTACAGATAAATGAAGTTCTCCACGACCTGATACTTTAAATGAGTTCTTCTCATCTGTTTCTTCAACTCTTAAAGAAACATCAGTGTTTAATTCTCTCATAAGTCTGTCTCTTAAATGACGAGATGTAACAAACTTACCTTCCTGACCTGCTAATGGGCTGTCATTTACCATAAACTGCATAGAAATTGTTGGGTCAGAAATCTTCTGGAATGGTATTGGCTTTGGATTTTCGATTGAGCAGATTGTATCCCCAATACTAATATCCGCAATACCTGAAATAGCTACAATTGAACCAACTGTTGCTTCATTAACTTCTACTTTATTTAATCCTTCAAATTCATAAAGTTTGCTGATTTTTACTCTCTTTGTGTTTTCAGGATCATGATAGTTTGCTAAAACTACATCCTGATTTACTTTGATTGTACCATTATCAACCTTACCAACACCGATTCTACCTACATAATCGTTGTAGTCAATTGTACTAATAAGAACCTGTGTATCCGCTTCAGGATCACCTTCTGGAGCAGGTATATAATCAATAATTGTTTCAAATAAAGGCTTCATGTCTACATCAGGATCTTCCATATCTAATTTGGCAAATCCCTGCTTTGCTGATGCAAATACAAAAGGACATTCAAGCTGATCTTCGTTAGCATCTAAGTCGATAAATAACTCTAATACTTCATCAATTACTTCGCTAGGTCTTGCTTCCGGTCTGTCAATCTTGTTGATACATACAATAACAGGTAAGCTTAATTCTAATGCTTTCTTTAAAACGAATCTTGTTTGAGGCATTGCACCTTCAAAAGCATCAACAACTAAAACAACACCGTTTACCATTTTAAGAACACGTTCTACTTCTCCACCAAAATCAGCATGGCCCGGTGTATCAATAATGTTAATCTTTGTATTCTTATAAGTTACTGCTGTATTCTTAGAAAGAATTGTAATACCTCTTTCTCTTTCAATATCATTTGAATCCATTACTCTTTCAGCAACTTCCTGATTTTCTCTAAAAACACCACTTTGCTTTAAAAGTTCATCTACTAAAGTTGTTTTACCATGGTCTACATGGGCAATAATGGCAATGTTTCTAACATCTTCTCTAATCATCTTTTATCTCCTTATTTGTATTTATTAATCTGCTTTTTATAATATGTGTTAATTGTTAGTTTCTATAATAAACCTACGCTATATACTTTTTCAAAAGTAATTTCAAAACTCACTTTCACTAATCTGCGCATAGGCATAACCTTATTTATTTTATCACAAACTTAATTTTTTTCAATCTTTTCCTATTATATTATAATGGATTTATTTGTATTTTATTACGTTTACAACTAGCGTTTTTTCCATTATTTCTATTTTGTATTTATATAGTGAAGTTAATCAGTACATTTTTGCTTATATTCAATATCATCAACTCTGCTAAATACCGCCTGTCCGTTAGTAGCCTCTACCACCTGACTTTTAAATTTTTCAAAATTTTCTTTTGGCATTTCAATATCTAATTTAACATTTGCGCCGTACTCTTCTTTTGCTTCTATATTCATTTGTGCAATTATATATTTTATTTTTCCAATGCTATTGTAATCACACTCAACTGAAAAACTAACACCTTCGCAAACTCTCAAAAGCCGACTGTTTTCTATTGCTGCCTTAGAGCTTTGACCGTACGCTCTTACAAGCCCACCTGTGCCAAGCAATGTACCACCAAAATATCTTGTAACAATTATAAGGGTGTTATGGATATTACCTTTTGTCAGCACTTCCAAAATCGGTTTACCTGCTGTTCCCTGGGGCTCTCCATCATCACTGAATCTCTGCACTTCATTGTTCTTTCCTATTACAAAAGCGAAACAGTTATGCCTTGCATCCCAATACTGTTTCTTAGTTTTCTCTATTATTTCTAATGCCTGCTCCTCAGAATCAACGGGAAAAACATTGGCAATAAACCTTGATTTTTTCTCTACGATTTCTACCTGAGCCGGACCGTCAACCATGTAAAATTCTTCCATTAATGTACTTTTTCCTTTTACTTTAACTAAAATTTATCTCTGCCATTTTAACATACTTTTTTCTCCATATCCACACTGACAAATATTGCAAATCTTTTTTATTATAAAAACTAATATTTGCATTCGATTTTTGGCGACAAACTTCCCCTTTATTTAATGTATGTCTTTTGATATAATTGAACGGAATAGGAGGTTTTCTATGAATTTTGGATACAGAGAGACCATTGACAAACAAAAAGATTTAGTTTCTGTACAAAGAAAAGTGGTTTCAAAATCATTAGTTGGAGTATTAAAAGTATTTCTTTATCTTTTAGTTCTCCTTATTATTACAGTAGGATTTCTGGGCTTAGGACTTTTACATGGAATTATCAAAAGTGCCCCATCGGTAGATGATATTTCCATCACGCCTTCGGCATCAGCTACTACTGTTTATGATTCTAATAATAAAAAAATCAGTACCCTTGTAACATCCGGTTCTAACAGAATCAAGATAAGTCTGGATCAGGTTCCTGATCATTTGAAATGGGCTTTTATTGATACTGAGGACTCTCGTTTCTACGAACACAACGGTATTGATGTACAGGGTATCGGTCGAGCTGCTTTCATTGCACTTACAACAATGAATCCGTCAGAAGGTGCCAGTACCTTAACTCAGCAGGTTTTGAAGAATAATGTCTTTACTAACTGGACAAATGAAAGTTCTTTCCTCGCTTCTTTTAAACGAAAGATTCAGGAACAGTATCTTGCAGTTCAATTAGAAAAAGTCACATCAAAAGACAAAATATTAGAAACATACCTAAATACTATTAACTTAGGTTCTAATACTTTAGGAGTTGAGGCAGCCTCAAGAAGATATTTTAATAAGAAGGCAAAGAAATTAACAATTTCTGAATCAGCAGTAATTGCTTCTATTACACAGAATCCTTCTTACTATGATCCGATTTTGAATCCTAAGCATAATGCTAAAAGACGTAAAAAGATTCTTAAGAATATGAAAGCCGCAGGTCATATTACTAAGAAGGAATATAAACAGGCTTTAAAAGATGATGTTTACTCAAGAATTCAGAAGGTTAATAACAAAATTGAAAAAAACAGTAATTCAATTAATTCATATTTTGTAGATGAAGTTATTAATCAGGTTATGGATGATTTACAGTCCATCAAAGGCTACTCATACACTCAGGCTTACAACGCAGTGTACAGTGGCGGATTAAAAATTTACTCAACACAGGATAGTGACATTCAGAAGATTTGTGACGAAGAAACATCTAATGATGCAAATTATCCATACTCAATTTATTACTCAATTAACTGGGCATGGACAGTTCAAAATCCTGACGGCACAGTTGATAATTATGATGAAAGTGATATTAGTACCTACCACAGAAAAGTTTTAGGCGAAAGCAATTATCAGTTAATCTTTTCATCAAAAGAATCAGCCAAGGCTGAAGTTGACGCTTACAAGAAACATTTAAAACGAAAGTATTACAAAAAAGGTGTAAAGAAAAAATTAGGCTACATTCAGGCTGAAACATTGTACTATAATCCACAACCTCAGGTTTCATTTACAGTAATGGATCAGAATACAGGCTATGTTAAAGCCATTGTTGGTGGACGTGGAAAGAAAAATGTAAACCTTTCTCTAAACAGAGCAACGGATTCAACCCGTCAGCCGGGTTCTACTTTTAAGGTATTATCTGCTTATGCACCTGCAATTGACACAATGGGCTATACTCTTTCAACTACTATTGTTGATGAGCCATATAGATATGCAAATGGTCGTTCAGTTAATAACTGGTACAGTGGTTATCGTGGAACAGTAACTGTTAAGAAAGCCATCGCTGACTCAATGAATGTATGTGCAGTAAAAACAATTACAGCAATTACACCACAACTTGGTTACGATTACTTATGTAATTTTGGAATAACAACTCTTGTTGATAATCGTGTTGAAAAAGATGGTTCAGTTACATCTGATATACATCAGCCTTTAGCTTTAGGCGGTATTACAGATGGTGTTACTAACTTAGAAATGACTGCCGCTTACGCAACCATTGCTAACTTAGGAACATATACACAACCTGCTTTTTATTCACAGGTAATTGACGAAAACGGACGTGTTCTTCTTGACAGAACTACTCCTACTACTCACACAGTTTTAAAAGAATCTACAGCGGTTCTTTTAACAGAAGCAATGGAAAGCGTTGTTACTTCCGGTACAGGTACATCCTGCCAGCTTGACGACGACATGCCTGTAGCTGGAAAAACAGGTACTACTTCAAGTGAATATGACTTATGGTTCTGTGGTTACACACCATATCTTACAGCCTCAATATGGACAGGATATGATGAAAATAAGTCATTATCAGGTGATCAGGCATTCCATGAAAGAATGTGGTCAAAGATTGTTAGCAAAATTGATAAAGTAAAAAAATACAAAAAGACAAACTTTAAACAGGGAAAAAATGTAAAAGCATACGATATATGCGATTCTTCAGGAAAAGTTGCCATTGACGGTGTTTGTCCTGAAACTCATGTTGAATATTACAAAAAAGGTAGTGAACCGGCAAAATGTAATTATCATTCAAACAGTTACACAAAATCATACAGTAACAGCAATAATTACTACACAAAGAAAAAATATTACAGTTCTACTACTACAAACGCCAGTGAGAATCAGACAACTGCTAAATCAGGAAGTAAAACAACAGCTAAGGCTAAAAGCGATTCAGATTCTAAAGGTTCTACAAAAGAAAACAATAAAAAAACAACTGCAAAAGCCAAAGCTGATACAAAGTCAAAAACTTCAGGTAATTCATCAAAGAAAAATACTTCTGAAGAATAGATTCCCACTACAAAAGGCTCTAGCCAAACGGCTAGAGCCTTTTATTTTTTGTAATATTTCGTCTATCTCATTACTTTTATAGAAGCTATCTTTTCATCCTTAAGATAATTTTATTTTTCTGCTTTGATCTTTTTATATCTCCTTTGTAACTTTCAAAAGTCCCATCTGTCTTTATATTCTTCATGCCTCTAAATGGGAATGCATAAGAATACACTTTTCCATCTTTATAAGTTAATACAAGCTCATTTCCCGAATCTGTCTGTAATACTACCTCTTGCTCACCGTCAGCCTCCATATCCACCTGACACCAGGATTGAATGTTCACTTTTCTCCTTTTTAAGTCTTTCATTCCTATAATAATTGAAAATGTAACAATAAAAAAAAGACGTGCTACCATACAGTAACACGCCTTTATTTATGTTATTATATTTGATTACAATAATTAGCAAACACCCTGTGCTTCCATAGCTTCTGCAACCTTTTCGAATCCGGCGATGTTAGCACCTGCTACATAGTTGCCTTCAAATCCGTATCTCTTAGCAGCATCACTGATGTTACGATAAATATTTACCATGATTGTCTGTAATTTAGCGTCAACTTCTTCAAATGTCCATGAAAGTCTTTCTGAGTTCTGTGACATTTCAAGAGCTGATGTAGCAACACCACCTGCATTAGCAGCCTTACCACCAACGAACCAAACTCCGTTTTCCTGTAAGTATTCTGTTGCATCAATTGTTGTAGGCATGTTAGCACCTTCACAAACAGCTTTACATCCGTTTGCAACTAACTGCTTAGCATCATCAATAAGTAATTCATTCTGTGTAGCACATGGAAGAGCGATATCACACTTAATCTGCCATACTCCACGTCCTTCATGATATTCAGCTGAAGGTCTTGCTGCAGCATATTCTGTAAGTCTTGCTCTCTTAACTTCCTTAACTTCTTTAAGAAGATCTACATCGATTCCTTCTGGATCATAAATCCATCCTGTTGAATCAGAACATGTAACAACCTTAGCTCCCATCTGATGAGCTTTCTGAATAGCATAGATAGCAACGTTACCAGCACCTGATACAACTACTGTCTTGCCTTCCATTGTTTCCCCATGATCTTTCATTAATTCCTGTGTTAAGTAAAGTAATCCGTATCCTGTAGCTTCTGTTCTAGCTAAAGAACCACCGTATGTAAGTCCCTTACCTGTTAGAACACCTTCATATAATCCACGAATTCTCTTATACTGTCCGAACAAATATCCGATTTCTCTTGCACCTGTTCCAATATCACCGGCTGGTACGTCTGTGTCTGCTCCGATATATTTGCAAAGTTCTGTCATAAAGCTCTGGCAGAATGCCATAACTTCTCTATCTGATTTTCCCTTAGGATCAAAGTCAGAACCACCTTTACCACCACCGATTGGAAGTCCTGTAAGTGAGTTTTTGAAAACCTGTTCAAATCCTAAGAATTTAATAATACCAATGTTTACTGATGGGTGAAGTCTCAAACCACCCTTGTATGGTCCAATAGCTGAGTTGAACTGTACTCTGTATCCTGTATTTACCTGTACCTGTCCATTATCATCAACCCAAGGAACTCTAAACTTAATCTGTCTTTCAGGTTCGCAAATTCTTTCAAGTAATGCTTCCCTCTTAAATTTTTCCTCGTTCTTTTCGATTACAGGTCTAAGTGATTCTAATACTTCATCAACTGCCTGTAAAAATTCTGGTTCGCTAGCGTTCTTTTCATGAACCTTAGCTAATACCTCGTCTACATATGACATATTTGTAGCCCTCCTTAATATATTTTTCTTAATCTCGTGTATTACTTTTTTTACACTTTAACACACTAAAGAGAATTATATATTAATTTCTTTACTTTATCAAGTATTTCAAACATTAAACTTAATATTGTAAAGTGTTTTGTTTTAGAGCTTTATTTTATTAAGTGTGGACTGAATTTTTATAGCGATTACTTAATACTTTTAAGCGTACTTTATTTTTCACTTTTATGAGCAAACTTTTTCTTTTATTTTGTTAATTTTTTCACTATTTCATCTGCTATTTTTTTAATGTTTTTTTACTATTTTGTCACCTTTTATTTTATTTTGGGTTTAAAAATCAAAGATGCTAAATATCCGAAAATTAACGCCCCAGAAATTCCAACTGCACTGGAAGTAAAACCGCCTTTAAACAATCCTAAAAAACCTGATTCTTCTATGGCTTCTTTCATTCCCTTCCACAGATTATTTCCAAAGCCTAGTAATGGCACTGTTGCGCCACAGCCTGCCCACTTTGAAAAAGGTTCATAAATTCCTATTGCCCCTAAAATTACTCCCAAGCAAACTAAACCTACCATAATTCTTCCGGGAGTTAGTTTTGTTTTATCAATAAATATTTGCACAATGGCACAAATAATTCCACCTACCAAAAAACTTTTTATAAATATCATTTCTAATCCTTCTTATATTTAATTAAATTTTATTTATTATATACTTTTTTATTGTCACTAACCTGTACTTATTTAATCTTCTATTTTTATCTTATTTAATCTTATTTTATTCATCTTATTAACCAATTTCATTTACTTATGAGATTATAGTTAAAACATATATATTAATTGCCATTTTAATCTGCCTCTATTTGTACTAAATGTGCAATTCCCGGAACGCTGTTTCCTTCATTAAAACTTACCGGAGACATTAAAGCACCTGTAGGCACAAACAATATCTTTTTCCAGACCTTCTTTTTTAACTGTTTAAAAATGTATGATGTTAGAATTGTGGCAGCACAACCACAGCCACTTCCTCCTGCATGTGTGTCCTGACTACTACCATCAAACATTTCCACGCCACAGTCCATATGCTTTTTGGATATGTCATATCCTTTTTCTCTTAATAAATCCATTAGAATTGTCTTTCCAACTATGCCTAAATCACCGGTTATTATTTTGTCGTAATCTTCAGGTGTGGTGTTGAAATCCTTAAAATGTCTGTACAAGGTATCTGCTGCTGCCGGTGCCATGCAGGCCCCCATATTTTGTGCATCTTTTACACCATAATCCACAATTATGCCGGTAGTTATTCCTGTGATTTTTGCAAAACCTTTGTTTTTACTTACCACCACTGCGCCAGCTCCGGTTACCGTCCAGGTTGCAGCATAAGGTCTTTGATTTCCATAGGCAAGTGGAAATCTAAACTGTCTTTCTGCACTTGCAAAATGACTTGAAGCTATGGCAATTACGTTTTCTGCATTTTCACCGTCTACCGTTATTGCCGCAATACTTAACGCTTCACCAATTGTGGAACAGGCACCATACAGACCAAAGAAAGGTATTTCAAAATCCAGTATGCCAAATGTAGTAGCTATAAGTTGTCCTAACAAATCCCCTGCAAAAATGTATCTGATGTCTTCCTTACTTAAATTAGACTTAAAAAGAAGTTTCTGTATTACTTCTTTTTGTAAAAGACTCTCTGCATCTTCCCATGTATCCTGACCAAGCATTGGATCCTGTTCTACCACATCAAATAACTTTCCCATGGGTCCTTCACCTTCTTTTTGTCCTACAATGGAAGCGCCTTCCAAAATATATGGTGGATTATCAAAAGCTATGCTTTGTTTTCCCATTATTCTACCCATATTTCCATCCTCACTTTAATTTTTACTATTATTTTGCACTTAATTTTTCAATTTATTCCTATTTACTATTTTTATTAATTACTTTTTTAGTTGCTATTTTAATGTTATTTTAGTTGCTATTTTAATATTTTATTAGTTGCTTTTTAATATTTTATTTGTCACTATTTTGTTTTTTACTTGATTAAATTTCTTTTTTTTTATAGAATATAGAAGAATTTTGTTATGAGGGGAGAATTTTATGACAACATCAGAAATTGGTATTTTAATTTCCATCATTGTTTATATGGTAGCAATTATTGGAATTGGTGTTTATTATTCAAAAGTAAATAATAGTACCGAAGATTTTTATTTAGGCGGAAGAAAATTAGGACCTTTCGTTACTGCAATGAGTGCCGAAGCTTCAGACATGAGTAGCTGGCTTCTTATGGGACTACCGGGCGTTGCCTACCTTACAGGTATTTGTAATGCTTTCTGGACTGCTGTAGGTCTTGGCATTGGTACATACGTAAACTGGTTAATCGTTGCAAAGAGACTTAGAAAATATTCTGTTATCTGTGGAGATGCAATTACAGTTCCTGACTTTTTTGCTAACAGATACAGAGACAAAAAAGTTCTTAAATGCGTATCAGCTCTTATGATTATTATATTCTTTGTACCATATACAGCTTCAGGTTTTGCTGCCTGTGGTAAGTTATTCCATTCATTATTTGGAGTTGACTATATGGCTGCCATGGTTATTAGCGCAATCGTAATTGTTGCTTATACTACTCTTGGTGGTTTCTGGGCTGCAAGTACAAGTGATTTTATCCAAAGTATTGTAATGTCTGTCGCATTAATAATTGTTATTGGATACGGAGTATATTCAGTAGGTGGTATTGATGTTGTTGCTTCTAATGTAAAAGATTTACCAGGTTACATTAATCTTAACGCAACCTTTGATGCAACAACTAACTCATCTTCACCTTATGGAATAATAACTATTTTCTCAACATTGGCTTGGGGACTTGGATATTTCGGTATGCCACATATTCTTTTAAGATTTATGGCTATTGAAGATAAAAATAAAATCAAATTATCAAGAAGAATCGCCAGCGTTTGGGTTGTTATTGCAATGGCTATAGCAATCTTCATTGGTGTTATCGGTCACACAATGTCACAGGTTGGCGTTATTGATAACTTAAAAGATTCAGAAACAATTATTGTTCAGATTGCAAATGTTTTAAGTTCACATGGTATTTTATTTGCAATAATTGCCGGTGTAATCCTTGCAGGTATTTTGGCATCAACAATGTCAACTTCAGATTCACAGCTCCTTGCTGCTTCATCAAGTGTAACTGAAAACTTAATGGACGGAGTTTTAGGAATTAAATTATCAGAAAAAGCAAAAGTAATCGTGGCAAGATGTACAGTTATTGGTATTGCAATTGTTGCCATATTCTTAGCATCAAATCCTGACAGCTCAGTATTCCAGATTGTTTCTTTTGCCTGGGCAGGTTTTGGTTCAACCTTTGGACCTGTAATGTTATTTGCCTTATTCTGGAAACGTTCAAACAAATACGGTGCTATTTCAGGTATGGTAGCCGGCGGTGCAATGGTATTTATTTGGAAATTTGTCGTTCGACCATTAGGCGGTGCCTGGGATATTTATGAATTACTTCCTGCATTTATTATTGCCTGCGTATTCATTATTGTTATAAGTTTACTTACAAAGGCACCTGAACAGGAAATTATTGATGAATTTGATTCAGTAAAAAATGCTTAAATGTAATTATTTAACTATTTAATAAATATAAAACTACTTCATCATTTCCTTTAAGCAAAGTGATGGAAATATAGAAAATAATATAATTTTTCACATAAAAAAGAGATGCTGTCAACACATTGATAATGATATGATAACATCTCTTTTTTGTTATTATTATTGTTTTGTTACTACTCTTTTATGTTACTGTTCTTTTTAAAATCTGTAATTAAGTCTGTTAACTCAGATTGCTTATAGATTGCTTGTAGATTGGTTATAAACCGTTATTTATTTCTGTTTATATAATTATTCCTTCTCTATATGCCATTAGGAGCATTTCTAAATCCTTAATATTTTCAGTGATTTCTTTTCCATCATCTGTGTTTTCAACCATCACTCTATAAGGTTCCGTTTCAAAGGAATCAGAGCTTGACTCTATGTCCTTGTTTTCATTTAGCACTTTCTCTATTGACTCAAAAGGCTGGTGTGCCTTAATTCTCATACCATGGGAATTATAAATCAATGTGTACCCTGCTATTCCTGTGGTTTTCTGATAAGCCTTACAGAAACCTCCATCAATAACTATAACCTTGCCATTTGCTTTTAGCGGTGTCTCACCCTGTCCCACCTTAATTGGTGTATGACCGTTAATTATATGTGATAATGGAGAAAACAGACCAAACTCAATTAGAATCATACCTGCTGTTTTTTCTTCTTCATAATAACTATAGTAAGGATCCTTCTCCTCAAAAGCCAACTCTTCATTATCTAGAAATGTTCGCTCAAAAGTTTTTATGTTTCGACCACATAAAGGTGATTTTTTTCCTCTCCAAAGATACCACATAAAATCCAAATTATTTTGATTATGCTTGCCAAAATATGCCTTTCTTGCAACGGTATCTGCATAGTCTAAAAGTTTTTTGCCCTTATACAGTTTGCCATCAAACTCAACTATCTGGAAGTTTCCATCTTTATCTAAAGGAATACAGCCATGGAATAAAAGATTGTTATTACAACAAACATATATTGCCCCTTTTGAATACAAAAATTCCACATGCTCTTTTAATCTGTTACTATTTAAAAATGAGAATTTCAATTCGTTCACAACATCTTCTTCTCCAATAGAAAGTTCGTATGGATTCTCTTTTGTAACTGTTGGAAAAAGTTCGCCTTTTATTTCATATTCATTTCCATTTATTTCAACTATATTCTTTTCTTTATTAATTTTATGTAAAAGCAGTCTGTCATCCATGTTATATTCAGGATGTCTTTTTATAATCTGCCCTTCTAATTTAAGCAAAATCACCGTAATTGAATAGTAAACTGCATCTGACAATTCCATATGCGGATATGTTTCCTGGGCAAATAAAAGAAGTCTTCTTAAACTTATTCCGTATCCGTTTTCCAATACAGACATGTTCTGATATTTAATATTATTTCTTACAACATTTGCAATACAGGCTTCCGAACCTGCTGCAGCCCCCATCCACAAAATATCGTGATTGCCCCATTCAATATCCAGTGTATGATATTTCATTAACATATCAATTATTTCGTCTGCCCTCTCACCTCTGTCAAAAATGTCGCCAACAATATGTAGTCTGTCCACAGCCAGTCTTTTAATTAAAGAAGTAAGCTCAATAATAAAGTCTTCTGCACTGTCAATTCCTATAATTGTTTCAATGATTTTCTGATGATAAACTAATTGATTATTGTCTTCATCAGGCTGTGCATGAAGTAACTCGTCTATAATATAAGCGTACTCTTCAGGCATTGCTTTTCTAACTTTGGAACGGGTATATTTTGATGAAAGAAAACCTGCCAGTTTTATAAGATTTCTAAGCGTCATTGTATACCAGTCATCATTAATGACGTCCTGCTTTTTCAAAAGTTTTAATTTCTCTTTGGGATAATAAATCAAAGTACATAAATCCTGTTGTTCTTTTGTACTTAATGTATCCTTAAAAACCATTTGAACTTTTTCTCTAATTACCCCGGAACAATTATTTAAAATATGATAAAAAGCTTCATACTCACCATGTATGTCGCTCATAAAATGCTCTGTTCCTTTTGGCAAATTTAGGATTGCCTTTAAGTTAATAATCTCTCTTGATACATGTTCTTTTGTTGGATATTTTTCAGCCAACAATGTAAGATACTTTTTCTTTTCTTTTGATAATTCCATTGTTCCCCTTTTCCTGTATTACTTTCGTTAATTTATTACTGCTTTTTTTATAATACATAAAGGTTCTACAATTGGCAAATATAAAAATGTTACAAATTATTTCGTTTTTTTCACTATCTCTTTTTTCCACTATTTTTTCGCTTGATATTTGTCACTATCTAAAAAATGCTCAATAATTTAAAACTAAAAACTTGTCTAACATATAATTTAATAATTTTATATTCTAATTATTCCACTATATTACATTCAGTAATTTTAATATCCAATATACAATTCCTGCAAGCCAACTGCTAAAAATCCCATATAGTATTACAGGTCCTGCAATGGTAAAAATTTTGGCACCTACACCGAAAACCTGCCCTTCTGCCTGAAATTCAATTGCCGGTGAAGCTACACCATTGGCAAATCCCGTAATAGGTACAAGACAGCCGGCCCCGCCTACTTTTGCAATTTTAGGATATAGACCAATTCCTGTTAAAATAACACTTTCTAATATTAGAACCAACGTTGTAAAAGCTGCTGCATTCTCTTTTCCCATACCGAAATTCATAAAAATTTCATTTATAACCTGTCCCATTAAACATATTAAACCTCCAATCCAGAATGCATTCCACATATCCTTAAACAAATTATTATTAGGAGTTATTCTTTCTACATATTCATTGTAGGCTTTTTTCTTTTCTTCACTAGCCATAAATTATCCTTTCCAATCTTAAATTGCCTTTTTTATATTATCCTCTTCTATCCAAAATTATCTTGCTTATGTTAGTCTTTCTTAGCTTATATTATTTATCTTGCTGTTATTTTTTTGCCATGTCGTTTGCAAACTGTATTAACGATGCCATCATTTTTCCCAAAGCCACTGACAAAATTATAAAGTTTAAACCGTATTTCAGTTTTACTCTTCTTGAAAAAATTGCTGTTCCGTTAAGTGCTTCTGCCAATGAAACTGCGAGGCAACCAACAAAGATTCCCTGTGTCAGCCCCATTATCAGTTGGAATCCCTGTGCTATATTATGAGCAAAAGGTAGACTTATTGAGAATGTCCAAAATAAATTCCACCATGCACCGCCAAAAACAATTGCACTTTCATACGCTCTAACATGCTTTGCAGTTCTTGAAGTGTCAGCCATCCTTGTAACTACACCTGTTGATGTAATTAACGCAAAGACAGCTCCGGAAATGACTGCTCCACCGCCAAAAGCAATTAGTGCTAAAATTATATATTTTAATATCATAATCTTTCCTTTTAATAGTTGTTTAAATGTTAATCTTATAGCTATTATTTAACATCCATTTTTCCGTCCTGTCTGTTATGACCGTCAATTAATGCCTGATTGATTTCAGTTTCATATTTTCTCATTTCTACCTCAATAGGTGTAGGATCTTTTGAGAGTTTTTTAGGTCCGAAATGATTATAAAATACAAGTATTCCAACTGCTAAGCCAATGGAATACGATACTTCCATAACAGTCTTACCTGTATTTTTGCTGCCGGCAACCAGCTTGCATATTTTTTCAAACATTGCTCCGATGGTAATATCGTTGTTAAAAGACATAATGGAAAAGCCTGCACCAAAAAATAATATTATACATATACCTATGACTTTTAAGATTTCAAAGGCTTTATTATCACTGTTTGCTTTTTTAAATTCAATTATACAGTCTGTTTCTCCTATGCTTTGTACATCTACATTTTCAAATTCTTTATCTACTATTTCAAATATCTTCATAATCGAAACAATATATCGTTTTTTACCATTAGAATTGTCATTTAGAAGTTTGATTGGTTTTAGTCTGTTTACAACTGTTTTATTTTTGCACTCTAATTTTCCAAGGTCACCTATTGTCACGTAACTTTTAGTTACTTCCACACATTGATCCATTTTGATATATAATGTATCACTCATTTTTAAATTAAAACTGCCGCCTTAATTTCTGTTGTTTCCTTTTTTTCCGACATTAAATAAATGCCTCCCAATGCCATGGTCAAAGCAACTGCTACTATTAAAATAATTTTTACAAATTTCATATTCCACCTCTTACTAAAAATAAATCAATGTTCCTCAATTTCTTTCATTAACCAAAACTTATAGAAATTGTTAGTTAATTGTTTTATAACATTATCTCCAGTAAGTTGTGGAATATTCCATTTTTTTAAAAATTTACTTGTGCTCTTAATTTTTTTAGAATTTTCTTTTCTAATCTGGAAATCTGAACCTGAGTCAGTCCCAGCTTACTAGCAATTTCCGACTGTGTTTTATTTTTAAAATATCTTAAAACAATTATTGTTTTCTCTTTTTCCTCTAACGTTTCTAATATTTGTTTTACAAACAGTTTATTAATTACTTTTTCCTGACTCTGTGTCTTATCTTCTATTTTTTCCCCTAAGGTTATTTTTTTCTCACTGTTTCCATAAGCAATTTCTTTGTCTATGGATTGAACAGCGCCCATTGCATTTAAAGCAATAACTACGTCTTCTTTTGATATATCGCATTTAACAGAGAGTTCCTCTATTGTAGGCTCTCTGTTTTCTTTTTCTTCAATTTGTCCTTTTTCCAGCAGGATTTTGTTTTGATTTTCTTTTATTGTCCGACTTATTTTTATAATTCCGTCATCCCTTAAAAATCTTCTGATTTCTCCTGTAATTAAAGGTACTGCATAAGTTGAAAAAGACAAATTAAGACTTAAGTCAAATCTGTCAATTGCCTTTAACATACCAATACACCCTATCTGAAATAAATCCTCTCCTTCGTAGCCTCTCCCAAGAAATCTTTTCACAATACTCCATATTAGCGGAGTATTTTCAATGAGAATCTGATCTCTGGAATTTTTGTCTCCCATGTGAGCTTGTTTTATTAGATTTATTGTATCCATACTCCCTCTATCTTATTTTCTATTATTTTTTATTTTCTTAGTCATGCACACAGTTGTTCCATTATGTAATTTTGATTCCACATATAAATCATCCATAAACATTTCCATAAACATAAATCCCATACCGGAACGCTCAAGTTCCGGTTTAGTTGTAAAAAGCGGTTCTTTAGCCTTCTCTACATTTTCGATGCCAACGCCCTTATCTTTTACAGTTATTTTTAATGTGCCATGATTTTCATTTTCTTCCATATCCAAACTGCAATCCATGTACACTTTTCCCTCTGTGCCGTTATAACCATGAATTATTGAGTTTGTCACAGCTTCGGAAACTGCTGTTTTGACGTCATTTAACTCTTCAATTGTAGGATCAAGTTCCGTAATAAAAGCTGCTATTACCATTCTTGCCAATCCTTCATTTTCTGATTTTGCATCAAACACCATACTCATATTATTTTCCATCTTAACCTCCTATAATTGTGCTAAACTTGATGTCTCAGTCTTACTTACGATTTTATATAGCCCTGAAATCGTTAAAATTCTGTCAATTGCCTTGTTTATGTTAGTTACCGTAACATTGCCCCCTCTTGGCTTTATAAGCTTGTATCTGCCCATAATTACGCCAACACCTGAACTGTCCATAAAATTCGTATTAGAAAAATTAAATACAATATTTTTTATCTGGTTTGATATTATGTACCAGTCTGACTGTTCTGTTATTATTTTGGCATTATGATGATCCAACTCCTCCGGTAAATAAATAAACAAATTGTCTCCTCTCACTTCATATAAAACTTCCATACTGTCCTCCTTATTTTTTATTAATAAAGTATTCTTTAGAATACTGTTTTGCAAAAGAAAAAGAGAAGAACTTTTTTGTTCTTCTCTTTAGTAAATTAATATTAATTTATTCTGTTCCACTGTCATTTAACAGATTCTGTGCTCTTGAATAAAAATCTGAATCCTGATGCTTATCAACAATTTCCTTGAACCACTTTTTAGCATTTTTAGAATCACCTTTTCTTCTATAAGAATATCCTAAGTAGTACATAGCCTCATCATTTTCAGAGTTGGCGTCAAGAGCTTTTGTAAACTGTTTTATTGCCTCATTATAGTTAGCACTTTCATAGGCATCCATACCTGCATTGAATGCTAACTGTTCCACTTTAGATGACAAATTGCTGTTTAAAGTATTATAAACAGATGTAAATGATTCTGAATCCATCTTCATCTTGCTGTCTACATTTTCTAAAGCTGTGGCACTCTTTGTATAATCTTTTGCAATAAAATACTGAACAGCTTCTAACAGGTTACTATAGTTTGAACTAATTGTATTTCCTGTGCCTGTATACTGTGCAAGACTTGTTTTCAACTTCTTCTTGTCTGACTTAAGAGTTTCAACCTGATTCTGTAACTCAGATATTGTTGAATTCTTTATTGCAATCTTCTGATTATATTCAACCTTTGTGTCATTTACCTTACTTGTTACACTGGATATTCTTGCAGGTGTAACTATAAAGTAAACTAGGGCTGCTCCTAATAAGATACCAACGATTACATACATAATGCTCTGGGCACCTGTTAATGCATCCTTGAAGTTTTCCTTTGGCATTATTGTGTCATTACCACTTAAATATGGTCTGTCCACCATAACACCTCTTAAACTTCTTCTTCTCTCCATTCTCTTATCAGGATCATTTTTCTTTTCATCCTCAATGTATTCATTTATTTCACGTAAATATCTGATACTTAAGGGATTACATTTATCTATTTTCATAGATTTCTTTATTGTTCTTTTGGCTCTTTCATATTGACCATTCTTTGTATATAAAAGAGTCAGTAACTGATATGCCTTAATAAAGTTAGGATTCTGATTAAGAACCTTTTTAAGCTGTATTATAGCCATATCATCTGTGCCGTTTCTGGCATAGTCTAAAGCCACGTTAAACTTCTTAATTGTATGGTTTAACTCATCTACCTTGCCTTTTTCCTGCTGGATTGCAAGAAGATATTTATCTGCCGGATTGTTATTTGGCTGTATATTTGTACTCATAACCCATTCTGAGAATGCCTGTACAGTTTCACCCATTTCAAAATAAACAAGCCCAAGCAGGTTTCTGGCATCAATGTTTCGCTTATTTAATTTTACACATCGTCTAAGTGTATCAGCAGCACCGGATAAGTCTCTGTTTCTTGCTTTTGTCAGACCGGCATTGTAATATGTGTTAGACAATCTTACTATTCTTTTGTATACACTAACATCCATACCACAATGACTACAGTAGTCACTGTTGGTAAGTACATTTCCACAATTGTAGCAAATCATTTATTTTTCCATCCTTCACTGTTATTCTTCTGATTTTAACTCGTTAATCATCTGTATCATAACATCTGTTATGTCTGAAATATTATTGTTATATATGGCATCTTCTGCCTCTTCTATTTCAAGACTAGGATGAAATTTCTTTATTTCCTCATCAAAATTAATCATAATAACCTCCTTAGGTTATAGTCATTAAGATAATCTTAATAACTGCTCTTTAACCTGTTCCATCATCTGCTGGTATTTAGCTTTCTTTTCCTTTTCTTCGTTAATCTTCTTTTCAGGAGCCTTACTTACAAAGTTAGGATTTGAAAGCATTCCATTAACACGTGCTAGTTCCTTTTCAAGTCTTGTTACTTCTTTTTCAAGACGTTCCTTTTCTTTTTCAATATCTACAAGTTCAGCAAATGGCATGTAAATTGTTGCCTTAGGAATAACAACTGATACTGCATCATCTTCAATACCTGTCTTGTCTTCCTGTATAATTACCTGACTTGCATATCCAAGTGTTGCAAAGAAAACATTACCCTTCTCAAAAATTTCTCTTATGTTAGCATCATCTGATACAACAAATACTTTTGCTTTCTTGCTAGGTGCAACATTCATTTCTGATCTGATATTTCTAATTGAACGTACAGCTTCCTTGATTGTTTCAACTGCAGCTTCTTCTTTTGCAAAAGTATTTTCTTCTGTATATTCAGGCCATGCTGAAATCATGATTGATTCTTCTTCGTCCTGAATTGTACAGAATATTTCTTCTGTAACAAATGGCATATATGGATGTAAAAGTTTTAATGAATCAATTAATACTTTCTTAAGTGTCCATAATGCAGCCTGTTTTGTATCATCGCTATCATTGTACAATCTTGGCTTAACCATTTCAATATACCAGTCACAAAATTCTTCCCAAATAAAGTTGTAAATTTTGTCGGCTGCTATACCAAGTTCAAATTTATCAAGATTTTCTGTCACATCTTTGGCTAAAGTGTTAACTTTTGATAAAATCCACTTATCTGCATCTGTAAGATTTTCAGGTTTCTTACTTAAATCAATATTTTCTTCAGGAAGATTCATCTGAATAAATCTTGAAGCATTCCATACTTTGTTAGCAAAGTTTCTTGATGCTTCTACTCTTTCCCAGTAGAATCTCATGTCGTTACCTGGTGCATTACCTGTAATAAGTGTAAATCTTAATGCATCTGCACCGTATTTATCAATTACTTCAAGTGGATCAATACCGTTTCCAAGAGACTTACTCATTTTACGTCCCTGAGAATCACGAACCAAACCATGTATTAATACTGTATTAAAAGGAACTTCTCCCATATGTTCAAGTCCTGAGAACATCATTCTGATTACCCAGAAGAAAATAATATCATATCCTGTTACTAAAACATTTGTAGGATAGAAATAATCTAACTCTTCTGTCTTGTCAGGCCAACCAAGTGTACTAAATGGCCACAATGCTGATGAGAACCATGTATCAAGTGTATCAGGGTCCTGTCTCATTTCTTTACCACAGCATGGACATGTAGCATGGTCTTCTTTTGTTACAACCATTTCTCCACAGTCATCACAGTAGAACGCAGGAATTCTGTGTCCCCACCATAACTGACGCGAAATACACCAGTCACGAATATTTTCAAGCCAGTGGAAATATGTTTTGTCAAAGTGTGGTGGTACAAATTTTGTATCGCCATTCTTAACAGCGTCAATTGCAGGTTTTGCAAGTTCGTCCATTTTTACAAACCACTGTTTTGATACTCTAGGTTCAATAGTTGTATGACATCTGTAGCATGTACCAACGTTGTGTTCATGGTCTTCAATCTTAACAAGGAAGCCTTCTTTGTCTAAGTCTTCAACAATTGCTTTTCTTGCTTCATACCTGTCCATACCTGCGTACTTTGGATAATCATCAACAATCTTAGCATCATCTGTTAATACATTAATGACAGGTAAGTTATGACGAAGTCCAACTTCAAAATCGTTAGGGTCATGGGCTGGTGTAATCTTAACTACACCTGTACCAAAATCAATACCTACATAGTCATCAGCAATAATAGGAATTTCTCTTCCAACTAAAGGAAGTGTAAGAGTCTTTCCTACTAAATCTTTATATCTGTCATCATTTGGGTTTACTGCTACTGCTGTATCACCAAGTAATGTTTCAGGTCTTGTTGTAGCAAGCTGAATATAGCCTGAACCATCTGTTAAAGGATATCTTAAATGCCAGAACTTACCAGCCTGATCTTCATATTCTACTTCTGCATCAGAAATTGATGTTAAGCAGTGTGGACACCAGTTGATGATTCTTTCACCACGATAAATCTGTTTCTTATTATATAAATTAACAAATACTTCTTTTACGGCCTTTGAGCAGCCTTCATCCATTGTGAATCTTTCTCTGTCCCAGTCACATGAAGAACCAATCTTCTTAAGCTGTGAAACAATACGTCCACCATACTGTTTCTTCCATTCCCATGCTCTGTCAAGAAAAGCTTCTCTTCCAATATCTTCTTTTTTTACGCCTTCTTCACGCATCTTTTCTACAATCTTTGCTTCTGTAGCAATTGATGCATGGTCAGTTCCAGGAAGCCATAAAGCTTCATAGCCCTGCATTCTTTTAAATCTAATTAAAATATCCTGCATTGTATTATCAAGGGCATGTCCCATGTGGAGCTGTCCTGTAATATTTGGAGGTGGCATAACAATAGTAAATGGTTTCTTACTTCTGTCTACTTCTGCATGGAAGTATTTCTTCTCCTGCCACTTCTCATAAAGTCTGTCTTCAATCTCTGCGGGATTGTAATTCTTCTCAATTTCCTTCATTTTTTCCTCCTGTAACTTTGCCCTGCCTTCGGCTGGTGGCAATGTGTGTCTATTTTTGTCAATTAGTACACATATAAGAAAAAAGAGCAGCAACGCTACTCTTTTTCTTCTGTATTCCAATGGTAGCACTAAAGGGCGAATAAATTCGCGGTACCACCTTCATTTATCTCTTCTCTTATCCTATAACGGAGACGAACCGATTGTGGCTAATAAACTCTTTCTCACCACAACTGCTTAGAAACTACCTTCACAAACACTTCTCTAAAGGGCTTCCACCATTCCCTTCTCTCTGTCAAAGGTTATTTGCTACTCCTTTTCATCATCGCATTTGACATATAGAAATATAATATAAATTTTATTTATGTTTGTCAACTTTTTCTCTGATTTTATCAGTCATTTTATTATATCCCAAATACTTTTTCATCAATTCGATAATTATTGATAAAGCAAGACTTATTGCAAGCAATACTGCAATTATAATTACCGGATATTTATTTTAACTATTAATTTCTACAATATATTCTTTCTGACATTTTCTTATAAAATCTTCTTCTTTTTCCTTATCCCAATCTGACTGAATTTCTACTTTCATTTTTATAAGTTCGGAACGAAGTCTGTTTACAACAGTGTCAGTTACTGAATATTTGTTTTGGTCTATTTTCAATCTTTTGTCGTTATCTGTAATAAGATCACACATAATAATTGATTCTAAAGATTCGTTGGTTTTGTTTAATCTGTAAGCACTTCTAAAAGCTGCTGCTGCCTGTTCATACTCAAAAAGTCTTGCATAGGCAACACCTAAGTTGTTGTACACATCACCATAAAATCTCTCTGGCAAATCATTGTTAATTGCCTTACTTAATATGTTGTTATAATAAGTTATTGCCATGTTATATTTTTCAGTATCCATTAGAATGTCAGCTTTTGCCTTCCATCTTTCTGCTGCTGTTTTTGAGCAAAGAGCCTCTAAATGATTACCCAGCTTTTCAGCCATTTTATCTGTAAAATACTCTGAGTTTTTTATAACATAAGCAATCTTCTCACCAATTTCACCTTCATTAGCAATTATCTGTTTGATGCCTGCTGCAATATTATGCTGCTTTAAATCCTTGTCGATGTAATCTATTAACTCATCACTGAAAAATTTGTCATCAATTAAATACAGATAATTGTACAGATAATAACTTAATTCCTCAATTGAATAAATATTTTTATTTACTTCTTTTATGTAAAAAGGTTTATCACAATGAGTTGTACATAATCTAATATAGTTCACGTTTTGTACCTTGCCTTTCCATGATTTACTGTAAAGTCACTTCTCTTGTGACAGTCATACCTGAACTTTCAAAAAAGTCACCGAAGCCTAAATCTTTTATTGTTATTTCAAATTTGTTTTCTTCCACATATCTGAAATCAACTTCTATTCTTGTGGTGTTGGGCTCTCTTTCAGGAAAATCCCTTAAGTCAATTTTGAATGTATCGTTAGAATGATTAATTAAATCCTGAATTTCAAAAACTGCTTTTGTTGGCTTTTCCATAATGCATTCCATTTTCGATGTTGCATCATACCAGTAATCTCCAATGTTTGATAAGGTTATGTTACTGTCCTTACCTTTGTATTCTACAGCCATTGTTATCTTTACTCTTGTTCTTCCTTTACATGAAATAAGATATTTATCAAGAGTAGGTGGCAGGAAACATTCTTTTGCTCCGTATGCCGCACCTTTTACAATTAAATTATTACCTTTGAATACTCTTCTGTTTCTGCAGATTGTCTGAAGAGTCTTCTGCCAGCCATCAAGATAAAAACCAGCACCTGACAAATAAATTCCTGAAACTACATGTTTCTTTAATAACTCATCCATGTAATCTGCCAAAATTCTATCACATGAATGAATGTCTTTTTTTGCCATTTCCAAGTCAAAAAGATTGCTTAAATCTTCTACTTTCACATCGGCAACATGTGGTTCACGACCTCTTACAACCTCTAAACGTCTGCAGGCAAATTCGTATTCGTTTAACTCCAAAAACAGAACTTTGTTAATCCAAATGTCTTTATTCTGATTAAGTGTATAATAAACAAAACTTTCAGAATGACTTATTACTCTGATATCATCTTCCTGGTAACCTAGGTCAGTCAAAACTTCTTTTATGCCTTTTAGTACATTTTGATTAACTTCCTCAACAGTTACTAAAATATTTTTTATAAGTCTTCCATTACATTGATTAACTGCAAGTTTCAATAAATATGCAAAGAAAACCGTCATTATTTTCCCTACATCTTCTTCTGTATCCTCATTAAATAATAAAGGTAGTTCCTTAATCAGTCTGCTGTTTTCACTGTGGCTTTTGTTTATTGCCTCATCTCCTGCAGACCACTCTTTTAGTTCACTGTTAAAGCAAACCGCAGTTGGTATAAGATAGTTACTTTCTGTTCCTATACTAACCGACTTTGGTTTTCCTGTATCATCTAAATATGATAGTTGTGAATAATCTCTTGAAAAATCAATTCCTAAAATTATTTCTTTTGCCAACTTTCATTCCTCCCTTGTTTTTGTGTCTCAAATATATTTCTGTGTTTTCTACAATAATTTATAGTAATTTGAAGATTTCTCTACCTGCTTCCTTACACAATTGATAAGACTGCATCATTTCTCTTGCTGCGTCTTCTCTTCCAATTTTTCGGCATATCATCATACTGTTAATCATTCCAAATCTACTTTCATCATTGTATGTATTTTTCTCACTAATACATATTGAGTCAGTTGCAACTTCTTTTCCATAAGGATACTCATCAGAATATTCTAAAATCTTGTAAGTAATTTTTTCCCCATAGAACATAATGATATTCTTTGTAAAAATCCCCGGATAAATGCTATTCATTTCTTCAGTATTTTCTACCTGTTCACCACCGTTTTTGTTAATTGTATAAACAATATTAACTCTGTGTTTTGGATTAGTTCTATAATCAATTATTGTTTTGTCTATTAAGTCAAATGGTATTTTAAACCATCTGTTAAACTTTTTATAAAACTGAAAAATAATCTTATCCTTAACAAGACTCTTTATTAATCCTTCACAAATTTTAATTTGTCTTTCAGTAATATTAGTTTTCGAGGACATTTTTTCCACAAAAGCTATTTTAACAATAACAGGTGTTGCCAACCCGTTAAAATATTCCTGTTCCAAAATCTCCCAAACACTATCCGGACATTGGATTTTTTTAACAAAATAATTGTATGTTACATAACTATAAAATGCTTTTCTTATTACTGTTCTTGTTACGCCTTTTATATACTCTTTATACAATTCATATAATCTGTCATTAACCTGTCCTTCAAAAATAACATGTACAAGTAATTTTTCTACAAATTCATTGTCTGTTATATTCATTGCTTTCATTTGAGTATAAAGTTTGTACAAATTCTCTGTTCCTGAATTATAGTATTTAGCCATGTATTTAAGAACAGCCTCATCCGTACAGCCTTTCTCAAATACATAACCACAGATTTCTGTTAATAATTCATTTTCACTGTAGTGTTGTTCTGCAACATAATGCCTGCAGACTTTTTCTAAAAGACCTTCGTTAATTGACAAATAACCATACTTATCTAAATATGGCATAACCTTTTCCCAAAGTTCTTTTTTAATTAGAATTTCAAGTAACTTGTTTCTTGATGCCATTGACAATTCTTCCATGTCAAACTCAAGTATATAGTCATCAAACTGTCCCTTATCAAATTCCTTGTAATAATAGTCAACAATAAACTCTTTTAAGTAATTTTTAAACTCAACTGTTAATGTGTCAGATTCTTCTATTTCTTTAAGCTGTACAACCTGCCCTACATATTTTTCAGGAGAATCCATAACATCTTCTAACTGACATAGCATTGTCATTAGATTATTGCCTGTCTTTGTAAGTGGTGCCGTAACCTCCATTTTTTCCATGGTATAATCTACATCTGCTAATACTTTTCCACTATGATTAATGAAAACAATTACCGGCTCTTTTGTATACAATGTAATATACGCTTCACCATCTGTTAATGGCATGCTCTGTATACTTTCCACTTCTTTGTGGGAAACAATAACATTTGTTATGTCCTGATTATTAACCTTCATTCTATAAGTGTTCATAATTCCAGGCATATATTCATCTAAGTTACCATCTAAAAATTCATCATCTAATATATACGAATATATTTTCTTTAAATGTATATTGTTGTTTCCTTTAAGCAACTGTTCTGTTACATATTTCTCCAAGCCGGCTTTGTACTTAGGATATAGTTCATCATTTTTTCCTAAGTTTTCAAGCATATTGGCATAAAAATAATCCTTGTTATAAACCAATGTATCTGTACCATAAGAAAAATATTTGTAGGCTGTTTTCTCCAGTGGTTCATAACTGTTAGTGTCTATTGAATATATGTAGTATTCATAAAGGTTAGTAATTTTTAATTCTTTTCTTACACCTTCTCTTAACCACTTAAAATATTCATTACTGATTTTTCCGCTGTTAATTATTTCACTGCATATTGAAGTTAAAACTTCATTGTCCTTAGTTTCTTTATAAATTCTGCTTAAAATATCAATATATAACGGCTTAAAACTTCTCTCGCTATTCATAAGGTCAGCTGCCTGCTTTGCAAGCTCTACTTTTACCATTGAATATTTTCCTGCAAAGTTTAAAACCTGAATTTCAAATCTGTTCATTACACGAAGAAGTTCAGGCTGCTTATTAATGATTTTAGCAGCTTCATAATACATAACAGGACTTGTACAGCCTTTATTAAACATTCTTTTAATTAATGTGTATTTAAGACTTGGATTTTCGTCATATCTGCTGTCCATATTAAATAAAATCCAAAGTATCTGCCAGTTATCGTGACCACCCTCATAATACTGTTCTATTTTTTTCTTAGCTTCATTTGTAAAGTCATATTCGTTCTTGTACAAAGCTGCCAGATATAAATAATAACAGTAGGCAATTACATTTTTAGGATTGCTGTCTTGAATATATTTAGCTAACTCATCTAATGCTAACTTGGCAAGTTCTTTGTTGTTATTAAGAATAGCCACCTGCGCCTTTAACAGATTACCTGTAATATCACTGTTATCTACAGTTAATCTCTGTTCAGCAATATCTGCCGCATCATCAATCCACTTTCTGCCTGTTATGTTACCTGTTCTAAATTTCAAATAATTCTTTATTAAGAAACCGTCTGTTGTTCTTAGCTTTATATAATCACTGTTGTCATTTTTTGGATTCTTTACAACAACCTTGCATTCTTCTTTTCCACCTGCTGTTTTAAAAATAATCTTTCCTTCATTCATGCCACAATGAAGCTTTGCAGTGTTTAAATAGTAAGAATATTCCATTATCTTTCCGTTAAACTGTTCACTTGTAATTCTTTCCTTACAGTTATAGAAAAACTCTCCCTCTAATTCCACATCAATTTCGGCATAGCCCCATGTGTTTCTTGTAATAATTAATGTGTCACCATAATTGTCTGTTAAATTCTCATATTCTTTTGTTTCACTTTTTAATGATATTTTTACAGGTTCTTTTAAGCCCATTGCAACCATGAATTCTTCTAAGGCAACATCTCTATTTGCGTTTCTCATTAACTGCTTATAGAGAGCTATACCATGATTATCACCCTTTAAGAAATATTCAGAAAAATCCTTTGAAATAAACAAAATCAAGGCTTCGTCATAATTAGTTCTAACGTATTCCACAAAGTCCTCAAGTGTTTTTAGCACTCCTATTTCTGTAACAATTTCCCTTTCTTTTACTTTTATTTCAAAAGGTATCTCAAATTCACCTGCTGTTGTTATTATATTTATTTTTCCTATACACACTTTGTTTGGTACAAGATTTTTCCCATTTATAATATAATGTAATCTATTTTTTATACCGTTAAACTGATTGTATCTAAACACAAAATGGCTGTCTGAAGAATACCCAATCCCTTTTATGTCCATTGAGTTTTTTCCAACAATTGCAATGTCACCTTCAATAGTTTCATCAGCATCCAGTTCAACAGTTATTTTATTTTCAGATATTAAAGCATCAGCAATTTCGTATGAAACATTACCTGATGCAAGTCTTTCCATTAATACTTTCAATTAAATTACCTCAAAAATTATTTTCCTATTAACTTAAAATACTCTTTTACTTCCTGCTCGTATCCTAAATCACCGGGCTCATAAAACTTCGTTCCTACAAGACCATCAGGTAAATACTGCTGGTCCACATAATGATTTGGATAATCGTGAGCATATTTATAACCTATTCCATGTCCAAGTTTAGCCGACCCTTTGTAATGAGCATCCATTAAATGAGTTGGCACCTTCTCTGTTGTTGTATTCTTAACAGTAGACATGGCACTAAAAATTGCATTGCATGCCCCATTGCTTTTTGGAGAAGTTGCCACGTAAATAACAGCTTCTGATAAAATAATCTGCGCTTCAGGCATACCCACTCTGTGAACTGCATCAGCCGCAGATGTTGCTACAACTAATGCCTGTGGATTTGCAAGTCCTACATCTTCGGCAGCACAAATCATAATTCTTCTTGCTATAAAATCAACACTTTCTCCTGCATAAAGCATTTTTGCCAGATAATACACTGCTGCGTCAGGATCAGAACCTCGCATACTTTTTATAAATGCAGAAATAGTATCGTAATGATTATCTCCACCTTTGTCATATCTAAGGGCTCTTTTTTGAATACACTGTTCTGCCACCTGTAGGGTTATGTGAATCTTTCCGTCTTCACCTGGATCAGTTGTTAAAACTCCCAGTTCCACTGCATTAAGGGCAGTTCTTGCATCACCGTTTGAAAGTTCTGCTAAGAAGTCTACCGCCTCCTCATCAATAACCGCATTATATACACCCATACCTTTTTCTGCATCATTAACAGCTCTGTATATCAGGGTTTTAATATTTTCTGCCGTAAGTGGTTGTAGTTCAAAAATAATTGATCTTGATATTAAAGCTGTGTTTACTTCAAAATATGGATTTTCAGTTGTTGCACCTATTAAGATTACCGTTCCATCTTCTACAAAAGGTAACAGATAATCCTGCTGTCCCTTATTAAATCTGTGAATCTCATCTACAAAAAGAATTGTTTTCTTACCACTCATAGCCATGTTGTTTTTGGCTTTTTCAACAACTTCTTCCATGTCTTTTTTACCTGCTACTGTTGCATTAAGTTGCGTAAACTCTGCACTTGTAGTATTGGCAATTACTTTCGCCAATGTAGTTTTTCCCGTTCCCGGAGGACCATAAAAAATAACCGAACTTATTTTGTCGGCTTTAATTGCTCTATATAATAATTTGCCTTTGCCTATTATATGTTCCTGACCAACTACTTCCTCTAAAGTTGTTGGTCTAAGTCTACTTGCCAAAGGCGATTCCTTTTCACTATTTATATTTCTTGCATAGTCAAAAATATCCATTTTTTGCCTCTTTTGTTCTAATTTTTTTAATTAAAATAATTACATTCTCAAAAGATTTCGTCTCTTGCTTCTGCATAATCATTTATATTAGGGTATATAACCCCATATTCCTACATATTCTACCACATAAAAATAAGAATATGAAGAAATAATCTATATTTTTAACACTCATTGAGAAAAATGCTATTTTATGGTAAAATACTTAATTAAAGTGTTAAACTGTGAAAGTACAAATCTCATTACAGTTTATTTATTTAATTAACCTGCCATTTAATTTTATTTAGCAGATTAATTACTTTTATTAATTTTTACATAATTACATATTTTATTGTTACAGAGAGGAGGCACATTTTATGCCAAATATTCGTAAACATGTAGACGAAGAAAAATTAATGCCACAAATAAGCAAATATGCTGACCGATGCATAACTAATTCATGTATTGACCCTACTTTATATGACAAATACAACGTAAAAAGTGGTCTTCGTGAAAAAGGTGGTCAGGGTGTTCTTACAGGGCTAACAGAAATCGGTGATGTTCACTCATTTAATATTGTCGATGGTAAACCGGTTCCTTGTGAAGGCAGGTTGTTTTATCGTGGAATTGATATAAATGATATTGTTAATGGTTTTATTAAAGAAAACCGTTTTGGATTTGAAGAAGTTACATATCTTCTTTTATTTGGCGAATTACCAACAGCCCGCAGATTAGAAAATTTTAATAAAGTAATTGCAGAATACAGAACGTTACCTGCTACTTTTGTTAGAGATATTATAATGAAAGCACCAAGTTCAGATATGATGAACCAATTGGCAAGATGTGTTTTATCTCTTTATTCATGGGATGACAATCCCGATGACACATCCATACCAAATGTTGTAAGACAGTGTATCAGTCTTATTTCAAGAGTTCCATTAATATCTGTTTACAGTTATCACGCAATGAGACATTATCATTATGGTGATGACTTACATATTATTAATCCGGATCCAAATCTTTCGACAGCTGAAAATATTTTAAGACTGCTTAGACCAAACAGTACATACACAAAACTGGAAGCCAAAATATTAGATTTAGCTTTAGTATTACACGCTGAGCATGGTGGTGGTAACAACTCTACTTTCACTACTCACGTTGTATCTTCATCAGGTACTGATACATACTCAGCCATTGCCGCTTCTCTTGGTTCTTTAAAAGGTCCTAGACATGGTGGTGCTAACGTAAAGGTTAAGCGTATGTTTGACAACATGAAGGAAGCTGTTAATGATTGGAATGACGATGAAGAAATCAAGAAATATCTTCGTGGTATACTTGATAAGAGACTGTACGATAAGTCAGGTCTTATTTACGGTATTGGACATGCAGTTTACGCCATATCTGATCCTAGAGCAATTCTTCTTAAACAGTTTACAGAAAAGCTTGCTGTTGAAAAAGGTCGTACTGATGAATTAGCATTATACAAGAATGTTGAACGTCTTGCACCTGATGTAATTTCAAAAGCACATAAACGTAAAAAAGTTGTAAGTGCCAATGTAGACTTCTACAGTGGTTTTGTATATTCAATGTTAGGTCTTCCTGACGAGTTATATACACCTCTTTTTGCAGCTGCAAGAATGTCAGGTTGGAGTGCTCATAGAATTGAAGAAATCATTAATGCAGGTAAAATTATTCGTCCTGCATATAAGAACGTTGCTGAACCAACAAAATATGTTCCATTAAGCAAACGTAGAAAAAGCTAATTTTTCTTAATATTATAAGATATAAAAAAGTGGGTATTTATTACAGTCATTCGTAATAAATACCCACTTTTTATGTAATCTTTATTTAAACTGATTACTTTCCTCATTATATTCATATCCTATTGCTGATAATGCATTAACTATTTCATTCTTATCTGCATCTTTTGCACTGCAAAATTCATCAAGACTTGAATAAAAATCTCTAAGATTTGTATTAACTACGCTAAGCAGCATTACAGGATCCTTTGGTAACTGACTCATTATATTTCCTCCATATAATTAATGTTTAACACCCCAGATTAAATAACCTATAATAACACCTGCGGCAACACCAATAAGCAAATGAACTATTCTCATAATATCCATTTCCTTTGGGCCTTCCCTTTTGTCTGTTGCTTTCTTCTGCTGTCTGTTAAATCTGACAATATCTATGGCAATAACAACACTTCCTACGAAAGCAATAATAAAAGTAAAGAATGTAACTACTATTGCCTGTATCATTCCAAAAGCTGCTATTAAAACAGATATTAAGGCAATTAATGCTGAAGGAACTGTAATTCCAAGAGCGATTTTCCCAACAATTCCAGGTGTATATTTTTCATAACCTGTTCTCATTGGGGAACCGTTCTTTTTGCCCTTATACATATAATCATAATTCATTTGTTTTTTGCTCATTATTTACTCCAATTTCCACGTTTGAAAACTTCAAACATTGTTGTAATCTCTATTCTTACGTTAAAATGCTACTGAAAAAGCTGTTACTCCCAATGCACTTAATGTTCCCATTATTACACCTGCAAGTAGTACTCCTCCCATACATGCAATAACACTTTTCTTAAAGTCCATGTCTAAAAAGCTTGCGGCTAATGTTCCTGTCCAGGCGCCTGTTCCCGGAAGTGGAATTCCTACAAAAAGAAGTAATGCCACATATAAACCTTTTCCTGCTTTTGACTTTAATTTCTCTCCACCACGTTCTCCTTTATCAAGACACCATGTGAAAAACTTTCCTATAACTTTCTTATCAGCCCCCCATATTAATACCTTTCTTGCAAAAAAGAAAATAAATGGTACCGGAAGCATATTCCCTATTACACAGATTATGTAAGATGGAACCATTGGCAAACCGAATACTGCTGCGTATGGTAGTGCCCCTCTTAACTCAACAATAGGTACCATTGATATTAAAAAAATTGTTAAATACTTAATCATACTATCCTCTTTTCTTGTTTTTTTACATCTATGACAGTATAACATCCGTGTATGTTTTTAACAATATTTTATTTGTTAATGTTCTTATTTTTTATTACTTTTACACTGTCTATTTTATCTATTGTAACAAATTCATAGCCTTTTTCCCGTAGATCATCAATTATAATAAACGCTGCATCCACTGAAGTTTTAAAAATATCATGTAACAAAATCACGTCACCATCGGAGGTGTTTTTAATCACTCTGTTGGCAACTATATTGGCATTTTGGTCTTTCCAGTCTTCAGGATCCACACTCCATAACACAATTGACATATCTGTTTCATTCATTAGCCTTTTGTCCCAGTCGCCGTAAGGTGGTCTTATATATTCCGGCTTTTTTCCTGTTAAATCCTTAATAATGTTATTTGTTTTTTCTATTTCATCTTTTCCCTGAGCATAGTTTACCTTTTTCAAATCAATATGGGAATAGGTGTGATTACCAATTATATGCCCTTCTCTTGCCATTCTTTTAACAACTGCTTTGCTGTATTGTATTTCCTGACCTGTCAAAAAGAACGTAGCTTTAACGCCACGTTCTTTTAAACCATCTAAAAGTATTTTTGTGTAAACTGTGCTTGGTCCATCATCAAAAGTAATTGCTACTTTTGGTTTCGATATTTTTGAATCTGTTTTTTTGATACCATTGTTTTTAACTTTTGGTTGTTTTTTATAAGTTGTAGTTTCATTAAGCCTGTTGTTTTTTTCATTTAGATTATTAATGACCAAAACGCCCCAAAGAAAAACATTTAGCACAACTAATGCAAAAATTACTAATACATATAATTTTTTCATAAAAAACCTTCTGTACATATTATTATTTATCTTATGAACATTTCTTACAGAATATGTTTTTCTATTTTAATTTTCCTGCTCTCATTGCATTTAAAATAGCAACCACGCATACACCAACATCTGCGAAAACAGCTGCCCACATTGATGCAATACCAACTGCTGCAAGTATTAATACTAAAACTTTAACAGCTAAAGCAAATATAATGTTCTGTTTAGCAATGCCCATTGTCTTACGGCCAATCTTAATTGCTTTGCCAATATTTTTAGGATTATCATCCATCAAAACAATGTCTGCTGCTTCAATTGCCGCATCACTTCCCATTGCGCCCATGGCAATACCGATATCAGCTCTTGCAAGTACAGGAGCATCATTTACACCATCACCAACAAACGCTAAAACTCCACTTGTTTTAAGAAGTTCCTCAACATGTCTTACCTTATCTTCAGGAAGTAATTCTGAATAAACACTGTCGAGATTTAATTCCTTTGCTATTTTTTCAGCAATTTCTTTTCTGTCACCTGTAAGCATAACAGTGTTTTTTACACCTAATGACTTTAACTGCCTAATTGTTTCTAATGATGTTTCTTTTACTGTATCTTCTATTACGGCATATCCTAAATACTGGTTATCAACAGCAACATAAACAATAGTTCCTATTTCCCCGGTTTTTTCGTAAGGAATCTTGAACATATCCAATAATTTGCCATTGCCGGCTAAAATTTCACTACCATCTAATTCTGCCTTAATTCCTCTACCATGAATTTCTTCAATCTTAATGTCTTTCTGTCTTGCCTGAATGCCATCAAATACGCTCTTGTCTTTGTTAATTAATTCATCCTTTAATGATTTTGCAATTGGATGATTAGAATACATTTCAGCAACAACTGCCATTTCAAGGAATTTCTTTTCGTCTACATTAGCATTAATCTTACTTACTTTGAAAACACCCTTTGTTAATGTACCTGTCTTATCAAATACTACAGTGTCACATTTTGAGATTAACTCTAAATAGTTGCTTCCCTTAACTAAAACACCTTTTGTTGAAGCGGCTCCAATTCCTGCGAAGAAACTAAGTGGAACTGAAATAACCAACGCACAAGGGCATGAAACTACTAAGAATGTAAGTGCTCTATAAATCCATGGGCTCCATACACCGTAGAAATCAGTAATGCTTGAACCTGTTGTTGCCATTATAAGTGGTGGCGCAATTGCCAATGCAATCGCTAGGCCAACAACTATTGGTGTGTAAACTTTTGCGAATCTTGTAATAAATCTTTCTGTTTTTGCCTTTTTGCTACTTGCATTTTCTACTAATTCAAGAATCTTTGAAACCGTTGATTCTCCAAATGCTTTTGTAACTTTAATTGTAAGAACACCGCTTACACTTATTGAACCACTAATAACAGCTTCCTTCGTGCCTACTTCTCTTGGAAGGCTTTCTCCTGTAAGACTTGATGTATCAAGCGTTCCCTGACCTTCAATAATTACACCATCAAGTGGAACTTTTTCACCAGGTTTTACAATAATTGTATCTCCTACTTTTACCTTGTTAGGATCAACCTTTTCAATAGTTCCATCTTTCTTTAATATGTTTGCATAATCAGGTCTGATATCCATTAATTCTGTAATAGAATCTCTTGACTTATCTACTGCATAATCCTGAAACAATTCCCCAACCATGTAGAACAACATAACGGCACAGGCTTCAGGATATTCGCCTACAATAAATGCACCTAAACTTGCAACTGACATAAGGAACTGTTCATCTAATGCCTTGCCCTTAAATAAGTTTTTAATGGCATTTAAAACAATGTCCTTTGCTGTAACTAAGTAAATAAGTAAAAATGCTACTAATTCTATGTTTTCCATTGTTGTATCACTAAATGACTTAAATAGTCCCGGTATATGGAAAACCACAAAAGCCACAAGGAATACTGCAACTCCCGCTATTGTTTTATTCTTTTCAATTTCTACACCATCTTCACAACAATCACATCCATGTCCATGACTGTGTCCATGTTCATGTCCGCAACAACAGCCATCGTGGTCATGGTCATTTACACAGCAATCATCGTGGTCGTGATGATGCTCATGATCATGTTCATGTCCGCAACAGCAGCCATCATGTTCATGATTATGTCCATGTCCTGCAGTATCGTCATGATGCATCATTTTTCTGTTTTTTATATTCTCCTGCAATCTCATCTCTTTTCCTCCTACTATTATATGTATTGTTCCTTTCCTTTGATTATCGGCATTTCGTCGAAAACATTCTAAAAATAAACTTCGTTCATTTTGTTTTCTCCTAAAAAATATGTATTGCCCTCCCTTTGGTCAGCGGCATTTTATTAAAAGAATAACTATTCCATTACATGCTCTAATCCACCATTTAAAATCGATTGGATATGATCGTCATCTAATGAGTAATATATAGTCTTTCCTTCTTTTCTGTACTTAACCAATCTCATCTGCTTTAAAATTCTTAGCTGATGAGATACAGCAGATTGAGTAAGTCCCAATCCCTGCCACAAATCACACACACATAATTCCTTGTTAGATAATGCGTATAGGATTTTAATTCTTGTTGAATCTGCAAACACCTTGAAAAATTCCGCCAAGTCACATAAAGTTCCTTCGTCAGGCATATTATGATCTAAATGTTCTATATCTTCTGCATGTTTCTTATTACAACAGTGGTCTATTTCTTCTTTCACTTCTACATCTAATTTGTCTTCTTTTTTCATATATCTTCCTTTCTTTCGTAAACATATGAATGATTGTTCATATGTTTATGATACTCATTTATATTTAATCTGTCAATACATATTTTTAATTATTGCAAATTCTCAAAATTCCATATTATAGAATCTAAATATATGTCATTTTATCGGCTTATTTTCATATATACTTAAATTTTCTTTATTAGTTTCAAAACAATCTCCAATTAAACAAAAAGAAACATTCCCATTGCATTTTCAGCAATAAGAATGTTTCTCTTTAATCTGATTCTCAATTATTTTATTTAACTACTAATTTATCACCTTCCACGTCAAATACAATTGTATCTCCAAGGCTTACCTTTCCTTCAAGGATTACTTTTGCTGCCAATGTTTCAACATTTTTCTGCAAATATCTCTTTAAAGGTCTTGCGCCATATACCGGATCATAGCCGTTATCAGCAACGTACTTTTTAGCTGCCGGTGTCAGGCTAATCTTTAATTCTTTATCAGCTAAACGTTCATTTAAATTATTAATAATTAAATCAACAATTCCACCAATATTTTCTCTTGTAAGTGGCTTAAACATTACTATTTCATCTAGTCTGTTTAAGAATTCAGGTCTGAAATGACCTCTTAAGTCATTCATTACAAGTTCCTGATTTTCTTCTTTAATATTACCCTGGTCGTCAATGCCATCAAGCAAATATGGTGAACCAATGTTAGAAGTCATTATTAAAATTGTATTCTTAAAATCTACAGTTCTACCCTGTGAGTCTGTAATACGACCATCATCTAAAACCTGTAAAAGTACATTAAATACATCAGGATGTGCTTTTTCAACCTCATCAAACAACACAACTGAATATGGTTTTCTTCTAACTGCCTCTGTTAACTGACCACCTTCATCATAGCCAACATATCCCGGAGGCGCTCCTATTAATCTTGACACACTGTACTTCTCCATATATTCACTCATATCGATTCTGACAATATTACTTTCATCATCAAACATGTTTTCAGCCAATGCTTTCGCAAGCTCTGTTTTACCAACACCTGTAGGTCCAAGGAATAAAAATGAACCAATTGGTTTTGTTGGGTCTTTAATTCCTGCCTTAGAACGTATAATTGCCTCTGTAATTTTTGTTACAGCCTCGTCCTGACCTATAACTCTCTTGTGAAGTTGTTCATCAAGATGTAATGTTTTGTTTCGTTCTGTCTCTGTTAATTTTGCAACAGGGATACCTGTCCAACGGGAAATAATTCTTGAAATTTCTTCATCAGTTACACTTTCCCTTACAAGTGACAAATCTTTATTTTTAACATTTGCTTCCTCTTCTTCTAACTGTTTCTGAAGTTCAGGTAAAGTACCATACTGTAACTGAGCTGCCTTATCCAAATTGTATTCGTTTTGAGCCATCTCAATCTCTTTTTTAACTGATTCAACTTTTTCTCTTAACTCCTGCAATCTGTTTACAGAATTCTTTTCATTTTCCCATTTTGCCTTTTTATTGTTAAAATCATCTCTTAACTCTGCAAGTTCTTTTTGAAGTTCTTCTAATCTTTCTTTGCTTAGATTATCTGTTTCCTTCTTAAGGGCAGCTTCCTCAATTTCTAACTGCATTACTTTACGTCTTAATTCATCAACCTCTGTTGGCATTGAATCCATTTCAGTTTTAATAAGGGCACACGCCTCATCTACTAAGTCAATTGCCTTATCAGGTAAAAATCTGTCCGTAATGTATCTGTCAGATAAAGTTGCTGCACTAACTAAGGCACCATCAGTAATTTTTACACCATGGAAAACTTCATATCTTTCTTTTAATCCACGAAGAATTGAAATTGTGTCTTCAACTGTTGGTTCATTAACCATAACAGGTTGGAAACGTCTTTCCAAAGCTTTATCCTTTTCAATATACTGACGATATTCATCTAAAGTTGTTGCGCCGATGCAATGCAATTCACCTCTTGCAAGCATAGGTTTTAACATATTGCCTGCATCCATTGCACCATCAGTTTTTCCAGCACCTACTATTGTGTGAAGCTCATCAATAAATAAAATGATTTCACCTTCACTATTTTTAACATCTTCAAGGACAGCCTTTAATCTTTCCTCAAATTCACCTCTGTACTTTGCACCTGCAACCAAGGCTCCCAAATCAAGGGCAAAAATCTTTTTGTCCTTTAAGCCATCAGGCACATCGCCTTTAACAATTCGCTGTGCCAAGCCTTCAACTGCTGCTGTTTTACCAACACCGGGTTCACCAATAAGTACAGGATTATTCTTTGTTTTTCTTGAAAGAATTCTAATTACATTTCTTATTTCAGAATCACGTCCAATTACAGGATCCAGTTTCTGGTTTCTTGCTTTTTCAACCAAATCCTCACCATACTTTGATAAAGCATCGTATGTACCTTCAGGATTATCTGATGTAACTCTTACATTACCTCTTACCTGTTCCAAAACACCTAAGAATCTCTCTCTTGTAATTCCATATTCTCTAAAAATTTCCTTAACTTCTTTGTTTGGTTTCTTAATAAGCATTAAGAATAAATGTTCAACTGAAACATATTCATCACCCATTCTTTTTGCTTCATCTTCTGCATTAATCAATACATCATTTAAAGCCTGACTCATGTACATGTTTCCGCCCTGAACTTTCGTACGTTTTTCAATTGCCTGCTCAATTCTATTTTTAAAGTGTTCAGGCTGAATTTCCATTTTTTCAATAAGTTTAAGAATTAAACTATCTTCTAAATTCACTAACGCATATATTAAATGTTCCTGATCAATTTCCTGGTTACCATACTGATTTGCTATCTTTTCAGTATTCTGTATGGCCTCAATTGATTTTTGTGTAAACTTACTTATGTTCATACAACCTACCTCCTTATATAAGTATGAAACGCCTTCCCGTTTTGTTCAGTGGCATTCCATACTTATTATAGTCCATTTCTTGAACTATTTATTAATATACAACTTATTTTTTATAAATCATTATTCATAAATTTAATATTTTGTTACTTTTTTGTTATGTAAAAATGTCTGAACACACCCGGTATTCAGACATTCTTAATTTATGTTATTTAATTATTTTTTCCAGTCTTCACCCATTTCAGAATCTATTTTTTCAAAAATAATTTCCTTAATTACAGTATTTACCGGCTTACCTTTATGGTCGCAATATGCCTTAAGTCGACTATACTGGGGTATTTGCATATCAAGAGGTATTCTCTTTAACTTCTTCATGTATTTAAGAGTTGCTCTTTTACTTGCTTCTGTGTATGGCATATTTCCTCCTTAATTGTGTTTTATAAATAATATTCTAATACAACCTTAATTCCTATAAGAATCAAAATTATACCACCTACTATTTCAGCTTTGGTTTTGTATTTGGAACCAAATATATTTCCAATAAAAACTCCTATTATTGAAATAATAAAAGTTGTAATTCCTATTAATGTAACTGACAGCCAAATGGATAAGTGAAGTTGACTTCCCATTGTACCAAATGTTATTCCAACTGCCAACGCATCAATGCTTGTTGCAATAGCCAGTCCAAAAAGTTCCTTAATTCCTACAACCTGTTTTCCATCAGTTTCCTCTTCTTCATTTCCCACTGATTCTCTTATCATGTTTGCACCGATAATTGTTAAAAGTACAAATGCTACCCAATGACTATACGCATTAATGTATTCAACAAACTTTGAACTTAACACATAACCAATGGTGGGCATAATAGCCTGAAATATTCCAAAAAACCCAGCGATCATCAGGCACTGTTTTAGGTCTACAACTTTCATTTTAAGTCCTTTACATATAGACACTGCAAAGGCATCCATGGAAAGTCCTATTCCAATAAATAAGATATCAATAACTCCCATAACTTCTCCTGAATATACTTTTTATTTAACTATTTCTTCTAACGCCTTAAAAAGCCTGTCCATCTCGTCATCAGTTCCAATAGTTATTCTAAGATAATTATCTATACGTGGTTTATTAAAATATCTCACATATATTTTCTTTTCTTTTAGTTTTTCAAAAATTATATTTGCACTAACATTTTTATGTTTTGCAAATATGAAATTTGCCTGAGAGTCAGCAAATTCAAAGCCTAAATCTGCTAATTTTTCCTTAGCGTTTTCTCTTGTTTTTATAATCTTGCCTACAATTTCCTTAAAATATTCATCATCCTTAATTGCAGCCACACCGGCAACAATGCTTGGCATGTTCATTGTATATGAATTGTAAGAGAATTTAACAGCTTTCATTGCACTTATTAAAGCTTCATTTCCAATTGCATAGCCTATTCTCATTCCTGCCATTGCTCTTGATTTTGAATATGTTCTAACTACAAGAAGATTATTATATTTGTTTACTAAATCAAGGGCTGTAACTTTGCCAAAATCAGCATAAGCTTCATCAACAATTACAACAACATCCTGATTATTTTTTATTATTTCTTCTATGGAATCTAAAGAGATTTCAATTGATGTTGGTGCATTTGGATTTGGAAAAATCACTCCACCATTTGGTTCGAAATAATCCTCAACTTTTATATTAAAGTTATCATCCAACTTCTTTGTTTCATATTTAATCTTAAACAAATCAGCCCACACATCATAAAAAGAATATGTAATATCCGGGAATAATATGGGTTTATTAGAATTAAAAAATGTAAGGAAAGCCATTCCTATTACATCATCTGAACCTACTCCAACGAAAACCTGATTGCTGTTTACATTGTAGTATTCTGCAATTGCATCTACTAACTCTGTAGCATCAGGATCAGGATATAATCTTAATTTATCCTTGTTCATGTTTTCCAATGCTTCCACAACTTTAGATGATGGTGGATAAGGACACTCATTTGTGTTCAACTTAATTACGTCATCAACCTTTGGCTGTTCTCCCGGTGTGTACGGTGTTACCTTTCTAACATTTTTTTCCCAAGCGTTCATCTTTCCTCCTAAATACCAGCCATGTAATTACCGTTATAAAAACTGCAGCTGTAAATCCTCCTAAAGTGTCAATAAATACATCCCTTACTCCAGGACTTCTTCCATCAACAAATCCCTGATGAAACTCATCAGTAGCCGCATATACCAATGAAATTGCTGTTGGTATTAATATAAATATTTTCTTTTTTATTTTTCTTATTGATTCAAATGAAAGTAAAAAACCTGACCATAAAAGTGATAATATTCCATATTCACCAAAATGCCCTGTCTTTCTCACAAAAAAACTAACCTGATTAAAATACTCCTGCTGCCTGTCCTTAGATAACATATTGCAGTCTTTTTTTATAAGTCTTATTATCTTAATTGTAATCCCATCGCTATAAGACTGGGACTGTTGACCATTTGCAGCTGAAAAATCAAATATAGTCATCATCCAGCAAACTATAAGAGCAATAAGAATAATTCTTACTGCCCATAGTGTTCTTTTCTTATTCATTTATACCGCATGACCTTTTTTCTTAATCACATCAATAACCTGGTCTACATACTTCTCTGCAAGTAAGTCTGATTTTGCTTCAACCATTACTCTGATAACAGGTTCTGTACCACTTTCTCTTAAAAGAATTCTTCCATCGTTACCAAGTTCCTCTGCAACCTTGTTTACTTCTGCCTGTACATCCTCATCTGCTCTTGCTTCAGGTTTGCTGATAACCTTAATATTCTTTAAGCACTGTGGATAAATTGAAACAGGACTTGTAAGTTCTGACATTTTCTTCTTAGATGAAATCATAACTTCCATTAACTTAATTGAAGTTAAAATACCATCACCTGTTGTAGCATGTTTGCTAAAAATAATGTGACCTGACTGTTCTCCGCCAAGTCTGTAGTCATTATTTCTCATACATTCATATACATACTTGTCACCAACATCTGTCTTTTCATAATTAATTCCCACTGCATCAAATGCCTTATATAAACCAATGTTAGACATAATTGTTGTAACAACTGTGTTATTATCAAGTTCTCCGTTTTGTTTTAAATAAACTCCGGCAACATATAAAATCAAGTCACCATCAACTAAATTACCATTCTCATCTACGCACAAACATCTGTCTGCATCACCATCATATGCAAAACCTACGTCTAAATGATTTTCCTTTACATATTTCTGTAAAACTTCAATATGTGTTGAACCACAATCCATATTAATGTTTGTTCCATTTGGCTCATTGTTAATTACATGAGTTTCTGCGCCTAATGCATCAAAAACACCTTTGGCAATTGATGATGCACTACCGTTAGAACAGTCAAGTCCAACCTTTATGTTTCTGTATGAATGTTTTGCAAGAGTCATTAAATAACCCATATATCTGTTTCTTCCCGCAAAGTAATCAACTGTTCTACCAATCTTATCACCTGTTGCATATGGTATAGAATCGAAATCATCATCAAGATATTTTTCTACCTCATCAATAACTTCCTGTTCCATTTTTTCGCCCTTACCATTAATAAGTTTGATTCCGTTATCATAGAAAGGATTGTGACTTGCAGAAATCATAATTCCACAGTCGAAGTTTTCTGTCTTAACAACGTATGAAACACTAGGTGTTGTTGTTACGTGTAAAAGGTATACGTCGGCTCCTGTTGATGTTAAACCTGCTGATAAAGCATCTTCAAACATGTAACTGCTTCTTCTTGTATCTTTTCCAATGGCTACAGAACATTTATGAAATCTTCCATAGTACCATCCAATAAATCTTCCTACTTTAAATGCATGCATTGCTGTGAGGTTCACATTTGCTTCCCCTCTAAATCCATCTGTTCCAAAATATTTTCCCATTTGTAATTCCTCCATCAGAATTTTATCCTTTCAATTATATAATATTAACTATTTATTTACAATGTTTTGAATAGTTTTTATGACCATATATATTATTTTGTATTTTTATGTCGCTAAAAGTCGATGAAAATTTTCCACAAATTTCACTTTAAATGCTATAATCTTGTGGAGGGTAATTACATATAACTTTTGGGGGAAGGTGATAGTGTGAATTTTGCCGAAGATACGTCTTTATTACAAGAAACAATGAAGTTGCAACAGGAAGTTGATAATTTGAAAAAAGAACTTTTTTTCGAAAAGCAACAACACAAACATTGGGAGGAGCTTGCAATGTTATTCCACGATGCCCTATGGGAGCAACTTACAACTACAGCTAAAGTAACAACGAAATATACATAAACAGCTCCAAAAAAGTCCGACACTTATTATGTCGGACTTTTTTTGTCTAAATATTTTTCACATGTAATATCTTATCTTTTATTATTATCTCTTTATTGCACACTTCCAGTGCAGCCTCTTTATGTGTTATTATTATAACCGTTTTCTCAGTTAATTTCTTTATTTCTTTTAGAACTTCTTTTTCTGTTTCAATGTCTAATGCTGATGTTGCTTCATCTAACAGAAGTATCGGCGCGTCGCTGATTAACGCTCTTGCTATTGCAAATCTTTGTGCCTGTCCTTCTGAAATGCCTAATCCCTTTTCGCCTATAACTGTATCCAATCCCTTAGGGAGTTTGTCTACAAAATCCTTTACACAGCTAATTTTTAAAGCTTCTTCCACTTCATCTTGTGTAGCTTTGTTGTTTGCTAACATTATATTCTCACGCAAAGTTCCACTAAACAGGTAGTTTCCCTGTGGTACATAAGAGAACAACGGTCTTGTTTTAGGACTTATTTCCATTATACTATTATTATCAAGCTCTAAATCAATTGAACCTTCTGTTGGCTTAAAAACACCTAGAAGTATTCGCATTAATGTACTTTTTCCAATTCCTGATATGCCCCTAATGGCAACGAAATCTCCTTTTGCAATCCTACCATTGCCACTTTCTATAATAGCAGACCTACCGTAACTAAATGAAATATTATTAATGTTTATTTCTTTTAATTTTTTATAAATTTCCTGCGTGTCTATCTTTGTTTCTTCCACATCTTCACTTGGAATTTTTTCAATTTCCTGTATTCTTTCAGCTGAGGCTATCATTGAGTAATACTGTGGTACGACTTTCGTAATATTTACAAAAGGTGTCTGCACCTGTGAAATCAACTGTAGCACCGCCGTAAGGGTTCCATAGGTCATCACCCCCATGCTAACTTTCATGGCACACCATATTAAGCCTAATAAATAACCACCGTTAAATACAAAGGAAAAGCCTGTGTTTGCCAGTATGCTTATGGTACGTCTTTTCATTTTTGTATTGTAATTTTCCTGCTGTAAAATTCTACCATTTGCTTCAAACTGTTCTTCTACGCCAAAAGTTTTAACAACTAATATACTCTCAATTGTCTCCTGAAAAAAAGACCTTACAGTGCCATCTGTTTCCTGAACTCTCTTGTGAAGATTTTTTAATTTTCCTCTAAAAAATAAAGTAACCACAAAGATTATTATGCCTGCTATTAAAAATACCAGTGTAAATTTCCAATCAAAAATAATTAAAATAACAAAAGCGCCCATAAACTGTGCTGCAAAATATAAAAACTGTGGGACAATATTTGCTATTCCCCCAGCCACAATTGCCACATCACCTGTTAATCTGTTCATTAGTTCGCCACTATGATAAACATTTATTTTGTCATATTCCTTGCTGATAATGTTTGCAAATAGGCTTTCTCTCATACTCATTTCCAATTTTGCCTGTATTTTCACAGACAGACTTTGTGCAAAAATTCTTAATATCATTCTTCCGGCTATTATACCGAAAATTATAATGCCATAAATAATAATTAAATTTTTGTAATGCACAAATTCTACATTCGTCTTTGACGTAGCTGCTTTTTGAGCGGTATCTATTGCAAACTTACTTGCCAATGCTAATATAGTGCCAATCAAAGCCAACACTATATTAGAAACACTTAGTGTAATAATCCATGGCATTTGTTTTTTACTATTTTTTATTGTCCATTTTAACCCTGAATTTTTATTCATATTATCTCTGTTACTCATTTCATTTATCGTTTTAATCGTCTTTTCTTAATGTTTTTCTTTTTATTTTGGACAGAATTCTTCTACCCTTCCTATAACATTTTCTAAGCAGAACCGTTTTAACCCATATAATGCTGTAAATTTTGTATAAAATATTAGCTGTTGTATATTCTTTTCCATTTCTTTTAAATCCCACAACCACAGCAATTATGTTATCTTTTGATATGCCGTACTCATTAACTACCTGATTATCTCCCCGTATTTTATAGCTGTCTTTTTGTACTTTAACAATTCTATGTAAAATATACTGACCGTTATTTCTTCTATAAAATACAATATTGTATTTTTTCAATGTAAATTCCGGTGTTGCCAAAATAACCGTATCCACATTGTCCCGAAACAAAGGTAACATACTTGTTCCTCTTGGCGTAAAACTAACCTTGCCGCCTGATTTAAGCTGTTCTTCAATAATGGGAACTATATCTTCTATTTGAACTATTTTATTCAAACAAATTCTCCTTCTTTACCTTCTCAATAAATTCTTCAACGTCATTTTTTGCAGTATCTGCATCAATTTCGTACTGGCTCATTAATTGCTCAATTAACTGCTCCTTTGTTGTTCCCTCTATCATTTTCTCAAACAAAAACGCGCCTGTTTCATTTAAACTCATCATGCCATTAAAATCTATTGTTGCCTCACCTACAGGCACAACAACATTGTTCCCGGCAACATTTCTTAAAATAAATCCCTGTTTTATTTTCATCCTAGCCTCCATTATTTTGATTGTATTATAAGCCATTTCCACTGCACTATCTGATATGTCACAGCCCATTTTGTATATGGGATTTTCCGTTAATACCTGTTCTAAAGTTTTTAACACTAACTCGATGCTTTCAACTTTTTTGAAACTTTTTACTGTCTGATTATAGAATAACGGAATTGCATCTTTTACCTGCAATGGCTCTATATAATTTGTCTTGGACCTTTCCAAAAAAACTATCCCACCAAGAAGTTCTTTTTTATTTGCATTAATGTCATATTTACCACTCCATGGTGTTCCATAAACGTACCAACTGTCATTTTCTTTTTTCAACACCGGTTTGTCATCATTAATTATATAAGCTTTATCTTTAAAATGTTCCAACCACAGCCCTGTATGAGTTGATTTCCCGGTGCCGCTATTTGCCGAAAACAAATATGCATATCCATCCACAACCACACCTGATGAATGAAGCATACACCCATTGTATTTTAACAATTTATGATGAAAATAACTTCCTGTATATATATACTCTATGGCTTCACAGTTTAAATAAGGCATATATTCATCATGGATTTTTTCATAGGTCTCATTACCCAAGTCTATGACAATGTCAGCCTCCTTTTCATCCCAGCTCTCAGCTTTAGCAATATATTTTTTTGCTCTTTTGTATGTTTCTTCATAATAAGTTGTCATTAAAACTTTCAACCCGGCTATATTATATTTTTCTTTTCGAACTATTCTGTTGTTTTGTTCTTTCATTATAAAATCAATACCTTTTATTTATTTCCCAACTGCCAAAACGCAACTGCACTTGCCGCCGCAACATTTAACGAATCCACGCCGTTAGACATTGGTATGCACACTGTATAGTCACTTCCATTTATTGTTTCTTCTGTAAGACCTTCCCCTTCAGTGCCAAGAATTATTGCAAGCCTATCTTCATTCATTAAAGCATCATTATCAATATTTACACTTTCTTCCTTTAAAGCCATTGCTGCCGTCTTAAAGCCTAATTGGTGTAAAATTTCGTTAATGTTTTTCTTCTTAGTGTGGGCAATTGTCCATTTTATCTGAAAAACCGTCCCCATGCTTACTCTTATTGCTCTTCTGTACAGAGGATTGCTGCAAGTTGATGTAAGTATTATTCCATCAATATTTAAAGCTGCCGCCGACCGAAAAATTGCCCCCACATTTGTTGGATTTACCACATCTTCAAGCACAGCTATTCTTTTTGCATTATGGCAAACCTCACTTACCGTAGGAAGTTCTTTTCTCTTCATTGCACAAAGCATTCCTCTGGTCAGCTTGAAGCCTGTTAGGTTAGTAAGCAAATCAAACTCTCCTGTATAAATTGGTACATCCCCTAATCTCTTTATGATTTCCTGACCTTGTGTTTCAATATGTTTCTTTTCAATTAAAGCAGACACAGGCTTGTAACCACTATCCAATGCTCTCTCAATAACTTTTGGGCTTTCAGCAATAAAAATCCCGCCATTAGGTGCATATAAATTTAATAATCTGCTCTCTGAAAATCTTCCGTATATATCTAATTCTTCACTGTTTAAATCCTGTATTTCAATAATATTTGGCATATTCTTCCTTTTCTGAAATACTAAAAAAGCTTTTTAAACTACAGAGTTAAAAATTTTTATTTTACCTTTGTCTGCATATAAGCAGGCAAATAACCTTCTAATCTCTTTCGTTTAAAAATAATTCACTTTAGTATTTTCACAAATTTTACATATTTAAATTATAACCTAAGAATAATAAGTAAACAATTGCAAATCCAGTTTTTTTACAATATAATTAAATAGTTAGAGTTTTTTACAATGAGGTTGATATGAATAAGGAAATTATTAGAATTGAGTTTGCAGAAATTGCAAAACCTATAATTGAAAATGAAAAAGTAAAAAGAATGGATAAATACATTCAACATGGCGACACTTCAACTTTAGATCATTGTGTAGCTGTTGCCTACGTTAGTTTTTACATTGCAAAGAAAATGCATTTAAGATGCGACTATAACAGTTTAATTCGTGGTGCACTGCTACACGATTATTTCCTTTATGATTGGCACGTGGCAGACGATTCCCACAAATGGCATGGTTTTAGTCACGCGGAAACAGCCTTAAATAATGCAAGTAAAGATTTTGAATTAACAAACATTGAAATGGACATTATTGCCAAGCATATGTTTCCATTAAACATTAAGCCACCAAAATACAGAGAAAGCTACATTGTAAGTCTGGCAGACAAGATTTGTTCATCCTACGAAACAATATTAGGCACACCATGCTATTCAGTATAGAAAATTATGTTATTTGCTTTTCACAATAAAAAAATAGCTACAGTTAGAACAAGGTGTATTTCTAACTGTAGCTATTTTTACTGGAAAAGATAAATTATTCAATCCACTTTATTCATCTTCTACTTGTGCTAATTTTGCAGCCTGATCTGCTGCTACGCAATTATCGATGATTTCATCTAAGTCACCATTCATAATGTTTTCAAGTCTATGTGTAGTAAATTTAATTCTGTGATCTGTTACACGTCCCTGTGGGAAATTGTATGTTCTGATTTTTTCAGAACGGTCTCCTGTACCAATCTGGCTTCTTCTTGCTTCTGACTCTGCGTCCTGTTTCTTCTGACATTCTAATTCGTAAAGTCTAGCACGAAGTACCTTTAAAGCTTTATCCTTGTTCTTTAACTGTGATTTTTCATCCTGACATGAAATTACAATTCCTGTTGGTATATGTGTAAGTCTTACAGCAGAGTCTGTTGTATTTACACACTGTCCACCGTTACCTGATGCTCTAAATACATCAAAACGGCAATCGTTCATATCTATTTCTACGTCAACTTCTTCTGCTTCAGGCATAATTGCAACTGTTGCAGTTGATGTATGAATACGACCGCCTGATTCAGTAACAGGTATACGCTGTACACGATGTACACCACTTTCGTATTTTAATCTTGAGTAAGCTCCCTGACCGTTAATCATAAATACAACTTCCTTGAAACCTCCAAGACCATTTTCATTTACAGAAATCATTTCTGTTTTCCACTTCTGGCTTTCAGCGTACATGCAATACATTCTGTATAATTCAGCGGCAAATAAAGCAGCTTCATCACCACCTGCACCACCTCTGATTTCAACAATAACGTTTTTGTCATCATTTTCATCTTTAGGTAAAAGAAGAATTTTCAACTGGTCTTCCATTTCCGGAATAGATGCCTTTGCTTCGTTTAATTCTTCCTTTGCAAGTTCTCTCATATCTTCATCTGATTCTTCATCAAGAATTGCAAGGCTGTCTTCAATAGTTTGCTTAGCTTCTTTATATTTCTTGTACAATTCAACAATAGGAGCCAAGTCGCTTTGTTCTTTCATAAGTTTTCTAAAATTTGATTGATCACTAACAACGTTAGGATCATTTAACTGTTCTAATATTTCGTCATATCTTTCAAGTATACCATCTAATTTATCAAACATTTTTATTCCTTTCCGGCAACAACCATACGGTCAAGCCCCGATAAATCTTTAAAAACTTTTATATTTGTAAATCCATTGTTTTTTAGCAAATCAGGAACTGTTTTTCCCTGGTCATATCCAATCTCCAGAAAAAGCATTCCTTTTTCCCTTAAGTATTCTACAGCATTTTTGCTAATAATTCTATAAAATTTTAATCCGTCATCACTTCCATCTAACGCAAGAAGTGGATCATGCTCCTTTACTTCCTGTTCTAATTCCACAACATCTTTAGTTGGAATGTACGGTGGATTGGAAACAATTACGTCATATTTTCCTTCTATGTTTGAAAACATATCACTCTTTGTGAATTCAACATTTGCATGATTTAAGGCGTTGTTTTTTACAGCAACCTCTAAGGCATCTTTTGAAATATCTGCTCCAACAACTGATGCCTTGTCACACATTTTATCAACAGCTATTGCTATACAACCTGAACCTGTACACATATCAAGAACTTTCATTTCATTATTACCTATAAAATCAGTAACTTTTTCAACCAAAAGTTCTGTTTCAGGTCTTGGGATTAAAACATTCTCATTAACCAAAATCTTATAATCCAAAAACTGCTGATACCCAATAATATGCTGTAAAGGTATATGCTCTGCTCTTTTATTAACAGCTTCTTTGTATTTTGCTGCTAATTCTTCATTAACAGTAATACCCATATTCATATAATAATTTTGTTTTTTTACATTTAATATTTCCTCTGATAAAAGCCAACTGTCAACCGTTGCTTCTGCTATGTTTGCTTTTTCTAACTGTTGTATGGCATCTTTTATCAGTTCAATAACTAAAACTTCCAATTATATCCTGAACCTGTTTTAACTTTCTTTTCTTCCTGCTGATTATTAACTCCCTGATTGTATGTTTCAAAGTCATTATCTCCAATGTTATCCCTTTCAGGATTCACAGAATTATCAACATATGTTCTCTTTAATGCATTATCTATTGACTTATTTAACACTCTATCAACATCCGGATCAATATCCGCTATATTTTCTTTTGAAACCTGCTTTCTAACTTTTCTTGGTCTTCTTGCAGCAATTCCATTATCAATTAAATACTGTTCCCAATCAAATACAGCTTCAACAGCCTCAATGGCAACTTCTATCATGTCGTCAGTAGGTTCTTTTGTTGTTATTTTCTGCATCCAAAGGCCCGGCATGCTTAAAGCATTGATGATTTTGTTATCAGATGTACCTGCTTTTCTAATGAACTCATAAGACACGCCTGCTATTACAGGCACCATCAGAATTCTAAGAAAATATCTTAACCAAACAACATCTGTTCTTATAATCATAAAAAATATAATACTAATAACCAAAACAATTAAAAGAAAACTTGTACCACATCTTTTGTGAAAACGTGAACTTTTTCTTACATTATTGACTGTTAGTATATGACCGTTCTCAATACAGTTAATACATTTATGCTCTGCTCCATGATACATAAACGTTCTCTTAATATCCTTCATTAAAGAAATTAATATTAAATATCCTATGAAAATAAGAATCTTTACCACGCCTTCAATAGCTGGCACGTAAGAAGTTTTAACCCATGGAATACATTTCTCCATTAAGTCAGCAATAAATAATGGCAAAACCATAAATAAAGCTACTGCAATTATAACGGAAAACGCCACTGTAAGTCCCATTATAACTTTTTCAGCTTTATCACCAACTTTTCCTAAAAGCCATTTTTCAATTTGTCCCGGTTCCTCGTCAAAGTTTTCATCATCATCAAAAAACTGTGCGGAATATGTTAGTGTCTTGATTCCCAATACTAAAGAATCCACAAAACTAAAAATTCCTCTGATGAATGGTAATTGAAATTTCTTACTCTTTCCTGTTACGCCTTTATATTCCTGTGTATCTACAATTATGGAACCGTCTGACTGTCTTACTGCCACAGCATAGTGTTCCTTATTTCTCATCATAATCCCTTCCATGACAGCCTGACCGCCAATGCCGGAAGAGCCTAGTTTGTTATTTCTCATATATAATTCACCTTTTGTAACAAAAATTTATCTAATTACGAAAATAGGTTGAGAATTGCTTCTCAACCTGTTATCCTTAAAAATTATTTGATACCATATTTCTTGTTGAACTTATCAATTCTACCACGAGCTGAAATAGCTTTCTGCTGTCCTGTGTAGAATGGATGACATGCTGAACAAATTTCAACATGAAGCTCTGGTTTTGTTGAACCTGTTACGAATGTGTTACCACAGTTACATGTAACGGTTGCTTCCTGGTAATCTGGATGGATTCCTTCTCTCATTACATTCACCTCTTTGAATTATTTTTTATGCATATTGGCAACGCCAATCCGTTTTTACTCAATAGCCTAGCCATTATAACATAGCATTTCATAGTTTACAACCCTTTTAGCAAAAAGATTTCATTTTTTTATAAAAAACCTTATCTTCTGCTATGGCTTACTCGAATTTTAGCGATTTGCTTAATAAAGTCATCATTATTTTTGGTTCTGGCAAATAAATTTAGAATCTGCTCTACTGCATCTTCTTTTCTCATGCCGTTCATTTCTTTTCTTATTATATATGAAGCACCTAATTCGTCATTGCTTAACAATAAATCTTCACGTCTTGTTCCTGACTGTGCAATATCAATTGCAGGGAATATTCTCTTCTCTGATAATTTTCTGTCAAGTACAAGTTCCATGTTACCTGTTCCCTTAAATTCTTCATATACTACGTCATCCATTTTACTTCCTGTATTAACTAACGCAGTTGCAAGAATTGTAAGACTGCCACCTTCTCTCATATTTCTAGCTGCACCGAAAAATCTTTTTGGCATGTGAAGTGCTGCCGGATCCAAACCACCTGATAAAGTTCTTCCACTTGGTGGAACAGTCATGTTATAGGCTCTTGCAAGTCTTGTAATACTGTCTAAAAGAATAATTACATCTTTCCCATGTTCTACTAATCTTTTAGCTCTCTCTATTACCATTTCTGAAACTCTCTTATGATGTTCCGGTAATTCATCGAATGTTGAATAAATAACATCAACATTGTCACCTCTGATTGCTTCCTTAATATCTGTTACTTCTTCAGGACGTTCATCTATTAAAAGAATTATGATTTCCATTTCGGGATTATTTTTTAATACAGCTTTTGCTGTTTCTTTAAGTAATGTTGTTTTACCTGCCTTTGGTGGGGCAACTATCATTCCTCTTTGTCCTTTTCCAATAGGGCTTACCAAGTCCACAACTCTCATTGCTGTACTGTGACCATCTGTTTCTAAGTGTAATCTTTCATTTGGAAAAATCGGCGTAAGATCTTCAAAATTAGGGCGGTTCATTACTTTATCCAGTGGTTCGTCATTAACCTTTTCTAAATAATATAAAGCACCGAATTTTTCATTTTCTCTTTTTTCTCTAACTCTACCTGTTACATAATCTCCTGTTTTAAGTCTGAATCTTTTAATCTGAGATGGCGCAACGTAAACGTCATCATCTCCCGGTAGAAAGTTATCACATCTTATAAAGCCGAATCCATCAGGCATAACTTCCAAAATACCTGTTCTCATTTTGCCTTGTTCATTTGGAATTTCATCTTTATGTTCTATCTGTTCCTCCTTTGACTTATGAACAACTCTTCTTCTAACTCTATGTTCTCCCGTACCATATTCTGCTGTAGGATGAGATTTTCCACTTTCTTTTTCTATATTCTTTTCATTATTATCGTCACTCTGTATTGCTTCACTGTTTGTGACTGTTTCTGCTTCACTGTTTGTGGCTGTTTCTGCTTCATTTTTTTCAACTGTTTCCGGTTCACTGCTTGAAGCTTCTTTTTCTTTTCTCTGTGTAACTTCTAAAATCATGTCAACTAACTGTTGCTTTCTTAATGTTGTAACAGATTTTATGCCATTTTCTTTTGCAATTTTTCTTAACTCTCCCACTGGTAATGATTGCAATTTTTCTCTCATTTTACTAATAATCTCCTTTCACAAACAGAGCCAAATTTTCTGTCCGTAGTAAATAAATTGATTTTCATATTGTAAATATAAAAAGTAATATTGATTTATAATTCACATGGGATTCACTAGGGGACTTCCCTAAAGACTTTTTAAATTCATTAGATACATATTCTAACACACACCACCAAAAAATCATAGTGTTAATTTTTAAATTATGGTATACTTATCTGAGTTGTGTAGTTTCATAACACGTAAAATTAAATATATATGGAGGTTTATCATGACAACTAATGAAAAAGCATTAAAATTGCATGAAGAATTAAATGGAAAATTAAGCACAGAAGCTAAATGTCACGTAAAAACCCGCGAAGATTTATCTTTAGCTTATACACCAGGTGTTGCAGAACCTTGCAGAAAAATCGCTGCAAACCCTGATGATGTTTACAAATATACATGGAAAGCAAACACTGTAGCTGTTGTATCTGACGGCAGCGCAGTTCTTGGTCTTGGAAATATTGGTCCTGAAGCAGCAATGCCTGTTATGGAAGGAAAAGCTGTTTTGTTTAAGGAATTTGGTGGTGTAAATGCCGTTCCTATTTGCCTTGACACACAGGATCCTGATGAAATTGTCCACACAGTCGCAAGAATTGCTCCCGGCTTTGGTGGCATTAACTTAGAAGACATTTCAGCTCCAAGATGTTTTGAAATAGAAAGCAAACTTAAGGAAAAACTTGATATACCTGTTTTCCACGATGATCAGCATGGTACTGCTATCGTTGTTTTAGCAGGAATTATTAATGCTCTTAAGGTTGTTGGAAAAGAAAAGGAAAACTGCAAGGTTGTAATTAATGGCGACGGTTCTGCAGGAATTGCAATTTGCAAACTTCTTTTAACTTACGGTTTTAAGGATGTTACTATCTGTGGATTATACGGCATTCTTTCAAAAGATATTGAAGATTTAAACTGGGCTCAGAAAGAAATGGCAGAAGTTACTAACCTTTCAGGCCAAAACGGAAAACTTGCAGACGCTTTAGTTGGTGCAGATATTTTCATTGGTGTTTCTGCTCCAAACATAGTCTCAGCAGAAATGGTTAAAACAATGAATAAGGACGCCATTATTTTTGCAATGGCTAACCCTGTTCCTGAAATTATGCCTGATGTAGCAAAGGCTGCAGGTGCAAGAGTTGTTGGAACTGGTCGTTCTGACTTCCCTAACCAGGTAAACAATGTTGTAGCATTCCCTGGAATTTTCAAGGGTGCTTTAGAAGGTCGTGCAAAGCAGATTACAGAAGAAATGAAATTAGCTGCTGCTCTTGCAATTGCATCACTTGTTCCTGATGATGAATTAAATGATGAAAATATTTTACCTGAAGCATTTAATCCTGATGTTGCAGATGTTGTAAGTAAAGCTGTCAGAGACAATATTTAAGGAGTGATTTTTTGAATTACGCTGAATTAAAAACATATGATATTGCAAATGGACCGGGAATCAGACTTTCCCTTTTTGTCAGCGGATGCAATCATAGATGTCCCGGTTGCTTTAATGAACAGGCTTGGGATTTTAATTACGGGAAAGAGTTTACACAGGAAACTATTGATTACATTATTGACACTTTAAGTTTTGGTGCTTATGCCGGCGTTACTTTTCTTGGTGGCGAACCATTGGAAATTGAAAACCAGCGTGGTCTTTTACCATTGGCACGCAAAATAAAAGAAGTCTATCCCAACAAAACCATCTGGTGTTTTACAGGTTATGTTTTTGAAAAGGATATTATGGAAAACATGTATGTTAAGTATCCTGAAACAAGAGAGTTGTTATCTTATATAGATGTTTTAGTTGACGGGCCTTACATTGAAGCCTTACGAAACATTTCTCTTACATTTAGAGGCTCAGAGAATCAGAGATTAATTAAAATTCCTGAAACTCTAAAAGAGAAGAAAATTGTCTTGTGGGAAAAGCAACTGTAGTTTTGCAATATTGTTTAAAAAATTATTTTACATTTAATAGACGAGGTATTTTATGAACATAAAAAAATTAAAGGAAAACGCTGTAATACCAACATACGGTTCTGAATACGCAGCAGGTGCAGATTTATATGCTGCAATTGATAATCCTGTTACAATTGCTCCCGGAGCAACTGAATTCATTGGCACAGGACTCGCAATGGAAATTCCTATGGGCTATGCAGGTTTCGTATATGCCAGAAGCGGTCTTTCATGTAAAGAAGGACTTGCCCCTGCAAATAAAGTCGGAGTTGTTGATGCTGACTATAGAGGTGAAATCACTGTCGCATTATACAATCACTCTAACGAGGCCAAAACTGTTGAACCTGGTGACAGAATTGCCCAGATGGTAATTGCTCCATTTTTAAAAGTTGACTTTACAGAAGTTGGTGAACTCTCAAAAACAGTTCGTGGAGTTGGCGGATTTGGTTCTACAGGAAACAAATAACAGTTGATTAATGATTATTTGATTATTAACTATTTATAATCAAATCAACTATTTATTAATTAATAGTAAATAACTTATAAATCAATATATAATATGGATTTTATAATGTTTTTAAGGATAGTAACTTTTTTAGTTATTATCCTTATTTTTTTCCCATGACGATATTTATTAACCAGGCTAACGGTTCTGCTGCGTTCTTTGCCTCCTGATATGTATTAGTTTGTGCACCCACTTCTATAAGCATGGATTGTTTGCACAAATCTAAATTGTATTTATATGCATTTACATAATTATGCCTTGCAAAACCCGGATAATAACATTCCGCGTTAAGTTTCATTTGAAATGCCAAAGCTAGATTTTCATATAAATAAGGATTGTATAAATATCCTATATCTCCAGTTGTCTTAAATCTTGACATTCCATTAAAAAACATAACCTGTGCTGTAGACTTACCATTTATTTCAGTTACAAGTTTTGTCCCTGTATTTACACCATCTCTATGAACATCTAAAATCAAACTTATAGACGGATATTTTTTTAGAATTTTTCTTACGCCTACTCTTGACTGGTCATAAGCTTCATTTCTGTCCAGTCTTCCATTTACAATGTCATAATAAGTTTTGTCGTGGATTACATTATAACCAAACTGCTCCTTTAGGATTTTGCAAAGTCTGTCACCTACTCCGATTATTGTGGTGTCATCATTTCCGTTGCTATTTACAAACTCCTCCCTTGAATGAGTATGATATATTAGAATCTGGGGCTTTTTATTATTTCCCTTTATTTTGAATTTTTCATTAATGGCTGATTTTAAAGGCATATCCGCTTCTTTAAATGTTGTGGCAGACGTTACAATATAATACTTGCTAAGAATGTTGTTGAAACTTCCAATATTGCTTGCCGTATAAACTTTTCCATTAATTTTTGGCTTTGGTACAATTGTTTTTGTGGCTGTTTTAACAACTTTATCTTTTTTGTTTTTCTTTATTGTTTTGTTTGTCTTATCTATATTTTTCTTTGTTGTGGGATTTTCTTCTGTTTCCGTGCTTTTGGCATTTTCATACACCAGATTAATTACTTGTTTGTAACCTGGATCATCAATATTATAAGTGTACTCACTTTTTGCAATATACTCAGAAACTATTTCGTTAAGGACTTTTTTCTTTGCTGCTGTTGATAAAGATTTGTGATTTTCAACATATAACATATATTGTTTCATTACATCACCATTTTCCACAAGTTCCTTGGCAATTATGTCCGATGCATCGTTTATAACATTGCCTGTCTGGTCTTTTATATCCTCTTTAGTCATTATGCTTACGCACCTTACTCCAATATATACACATAATATTACGATTATTATTTTCATGAGATTTTGAAAAAAAGTACTTTTACACATATTTCCCCCACCTTTGTCCCACTTATATAATATATGTGGAAAAACTTTAGGTTATGACAACACTTCCCTGCAAAAATCATTAATGCCATGTGCAATTATTTTACTTAAGTTGTCAACAATTTCATCTACATCTTTTGGTGTCACAAACAAGTCCTCTGTTTCTTCTGACAGTAGTTCCTCAAACAATTGATATTTTTCCTGTGGTGTGTAGTCTTTAAAAGCATTTCCAATGGGATTGTTTTCTATTTTTGAAAGTATTCTTATTAAATTTTCCATTGTGTCATTTACAATTGTTGCACCACTTACAACCATTGGCACGCCTATGGCTATTACTTTTTTTCCAAGACTTTCTTCGTTTAGACCTTTTCTGTGATTTCCGATTCCTGAGCCTGGGGTAATACCTGTGTTTGTTATTTGAATTGTTGTTGTAATTCTTCTAACGTTTCTTGCTGCTAAAGAATCTATTGCAATAATTAAATCTGGATCAATTTGGGACACCACACCTTTTATAATGTCGTAAGTTTCCATGCCTGTTTGTGATAAAACCCCTGGTGCCATACAATATATGTTCTTAGTGCATATTATATCCCTTGCAGTTTTGGGACCTAATGCATCAGGGGTCGCCATTGAATTTCCAAGACCTACTATAAGGATTGATTTGATATTTTCTTTTGATGTAATCTCTTTTAAATAATTGCATAAAAACTTTCCCAGCTCTCTTCTATGGGCTTCTTTAGAATATCTGATTTTGGGAGATTCCATTGTAATATAGCTTCCAATTGGTTTGCCCATGGTTTCTTTTCCTTTTTCATTAACAATTTTTACAACTGTGGTCAGCATGTTTACGCTATTTTCTTTTTTCTGATAACTTTCAACTCCTTCTATTTGAATATCCCTGTTAAATTTTTCTCTTTCTTCCAGCGCTAAATCTGTATAAATATTTTTCATGGTTAATCTCCTTTTTGCTTTACCTTTTTTGTTCTGTCATTTGTTATTTTATTTTTATTCTGTTTTTATCTACAAATAGTATTGACAACATTGTGCTTTTTTACTAGAATAAATCTTGATGTCTGTATCTAGTCCGCATATTCCAAAGGATACAGACTATGAAACTGATTTCCAATCTCTCTCAACGGAAATCAAATTTTATAATTTTTATTTATCGCGGAGGTAAGAAAAATGGCTAACATTAAGTCAGCAAAGAAAAGAATTTTAGTTAATCAGACAAAGTACGAAAGAAACAAAGGCGTTAAGTCAGCAGTTAAGACTTCAATTAAGAAGGTTGAAGCAGCAGTAGCAGCTAACGATAAGGCAGCAGCTGAAGCAGCTTTAAAGGCAGCTACAAAGGCTATTACAATGGCTGGTTCAAAGGGTATCTACCACAAGAACAACGTAGCTAGAAAAGTTTCTAGATTAACAAAATTAGTAAACACAATTGCTTAATTTTAAGCAAACAAAATAAAACGTCGGTTTTTAACCGGCGTTTTATTTTGCTTATTTTTATCTTTTGTTTATCTCTTTTGTTTTTAGTTCTTCTATTTTATTCTTTTTGTTTTATTCTTTCTATTTTTTTATTTATTTTCTATTTTTTTATTTATTTTCTCTTATTTTAATTCTTTCTACTGTATTTAACTAAGAGCATTTCTACTCCTATGTTTTCATCCATTATGCCTTTTTTTATATTCTCTTCTGTTGCAACGCAATCTGCTAATGCCAGCTTTAATTCATTTACAGAAAAGTTTCTGCTTTGATTAATGCTTTTGTTTGCAATAAATCCCTGCACACCCATTACAGATGCTATTGCATTTCTATCCATGCCTCTTGCTGATAAATCTTTTGCCTGAAGAATTAAGTTAAACTGTCTTGAAACCATAAACAATATTCTCATTGGTGGTTCTTTTTCTGCTACTAACTCATAATAACAGTCCAAAGTTTTCTTTTGATTCTTTACGGAAATTGCATCCACCATGTCAAATATTCTAACGTTCAACTGTTTAATACACACCGCATCTATATCTTCTTTAGATATAACGTCCTTGTCTAAATCATAACTAATAAGCTTCTCGATTTCTCTGGAAAGAACTTCCATGTCCGTTCCAACATTACCTATTAAATACGACATGTTAGCATTAGTTATTTTCTTACCGTCATGTGCAAATATTCTTGCAGCCCACATACTTAAGTCTTTTTCCGTCTGTCTGTTAATCTCGCAAATATAACCATTAGCCTTAACAGCCTTGTACATCTTGCTTCTTTTGTCCACATCCTGTTCTACAAACAAAAAAACCGTACTTTCTGGGATTTTTGACATATACTCTGCTAATTGTTCACCACCGCTTTTAAAAAGCCCTGTTGACTCCATAACTATTAATCTGTGTTCTGCAAAAAAAGGAAATGTTTCAGCATTATCTATTACTTCATTAACATCGAAGTTTTTTCCTTCATATAAAGCCAGATTCATGGTATCGTCACCTGCAATTGCCTTAATCATCTGATTCTTATAATTAAGCTTTAGGTATTCCTCTTCACCACAAATTAAATATGCATTTTTAAAATTTCCTGATTTTATATCTTCTGATAATGTTTTCACTTTTCTGCCTTTCCATAATTGTATCTTTTTTCTTACATTGTTCATAATTTTAACATACATTAAATTTATGAACAAGTAACCACTATTACTTATCTGTATTTTTTATGTTTTCTATTATACTAATCTCCTTGCCATCACTTATTATATCCACTTCTCCTGAATAGTCTGTTCTAAATATTTTGGAAGTCACCTGCTCCAATCTATCTAAAGTTTCCTGTGTGGGATGCCCGTACATATTGTTTTTTCCTACGGAAATAAATGAATAAGTTGGCTTTATTTTCTCAAGCCACCTGTCTGTTGTAGAATATTTTGAACCATGGTGAGCTACCTTTAAGGCAACACATTCCCTTATATTATTAACCACTAACTTGTCCTCCAGTATTTTTTCTTCGATTTCACCGGATATGTCCCCTGTAAAAACCATTGAAAACTGATGGTACTCCAATCTCAAAACCGTTGAATAATCATTTCGGTCATCATTTATGTATTCCGTTCCTGGACTTAAACAGGTAAATTTCACATTACCTATTTTCAGGCTATTCCCTTTTGTAATGTAAAGTACATTTATTTTATTGTTTTCTGCACTGTTTACAACTGACATGTATTTTTCATCCTTTAAATATATGTCAGGCAATATGATATTTTTAATCTTTAGTTTTTTGATACTACTGTTTAAAAGCTCATTTATACCGTTAACATGGTCTTCATCACAATGTGTAACTACCACATAATCTATTGTTCCATGTCCCCTTGACTGAATAGTTGGTACAATTCTGTTCTTTGCCACATTTTTTACTGTGGTGCTTCCACCGTCTATTAGCATTGTTGTGTTGTTAGGCATTCTTAAAAATATCCCATCACCCTGTCCCACATCAAGCATTGATATATTTAGTTTTTTACTATTCACAATGTTATTTTTTACAGGATAATAACCATAAATCACAACTTGGAATAAAACAATTTGCAAAAGGAAAACGCTGTATAATTGTAACTCTTTTACTCTTCTATTTCTCTCTATATTTAATTTTTCAATCATTGTTATCCCGCCTAAAGGAACAGTTTTCCGTAATACTTTTTCTTCCCTTTCAAATTGTTTTCTTCTTTTTTCTAACCAACACACTCCTATTAGAAATAATATATAAATACACACTATCAGCCATACTTCAGGCTTTCCCACAGTTATATTTGAAAAGGGTACATCAGCCATTAAATCACATAATTTCTCATAAAATTCTAAAACCAACGCTCCTGGCATTATACCTACTACTCCTAACGTTGTTGTTATTAAAGACAACATAATTCCAACAATTCCTGATATAACAACAATATTCATTAGCGGAATAATTATAAGATTAAGCAAGAACCCGTAGGTTGGCAATGAATAATAATTATATGCTACTATAGGACTCATAAATATTGACACTACTGCACTAAACATTAAGGAGCTTTCACATTTGTACTTTGCTTTTTTTAATTTATTTATTCTTCTATCTTTTTTAGATATAACGTTATCGTTCTCTTTGTTTTTGTCTAAATTTCTAATTTTTTCTTTAAACTGAAAAACATACTCTATTTTTTTCCATACTATTATTATGGAAAAAATTGCTGCAAAGGACATCTGAAAGCCCAAATTGTAAATAATAAAAGGATTGTTGATAAGTAACAATATTCCTGCAAGGGACATAGACGTAAGACCATCATAATTTCTTCCTATGGCATCACCTATTAATCTTAACGCAAACATAACCATTGCCCTAATTGTTGCCACAGCCATGCCTGACAGAAAGCCAAATAAAAATACCACTATTATTGAAAAAAATGCTGATACAAAAAACTTAAATTTCCTTCTAAGACTATTGTAAATAAATATGCCAATGATGCTTATATGTAGCCCACTAATAGCAAGCACATGAGCAATTCCCGAAAAAGCGTACAAGTCTTTTATTTCAGTATCCAGATTATTTTTATCGCCTAACAGTATTGCCTCATACATGGAATTTTTATTTTTTAATATTTCCAAATTCCATTTATTTTTATTGCATATATCATCAAGTCTTTTTTCAATAAAGCTTTTTAACTGGCGTATATTTTCTTTAAAAATGTTGACTCTTTTATCGATTACAACAATCTTATTAGCACTAAGCTTCCCGTATATACCAAGACTTTCGTAATATTTCCTGCTGTCAAAATTGCCCTGATTACGTGCATTTTCAAATTGTTCAAAATCTCCCCGCACTTCTATTACATTGCCTATTTTTATTTTAGAAACATCCTCTGCATATACAATTATATTTTCATTTTTTCCAGCGTCAAATTTGGATTTCCTTAAATAAATTCCGTACCCCATTTTCGTTTCTGTTATTTTTGCAACTGTCCCACTTACTTTAACATTACCGTCTTCTATGGAATATATTTCATCTCTGATAGCCTGTTCTGATTTGGTAATAACCAAACCCATAACCAAAAACAAAAAAATCACCACTAAAAAACTTACCTGTTGTTTAGTGATGATTGTATAACCTACTATAAATACAATGGAAATAATTATAATCCCAATCCTTATTCCACTATATAAATTAGTTTCAGCAATAAACTCTCCAAATACAAAAGCCAAAAATGATATAAAAATTGGTCGTTTAATGCTTTTCACCTTCTATTTAATTAAATCTAAATTTCTGATAAATGGCTGCTCTAAAGAAATTTCCTCATTGTACTTAATTGAAGTTTCACCTCTAACACTTATCTGAACCTTATGAACTTTATCAAGTTCCGATAGTGAATTAACAATAGAATAAATAACAACTTTAGGTGCCACCTGATTTCGTTCTGTTAAGAAATTACTGTCAAAGTCTACATAACAGATACTGTTCGCTGTAACAACGCTTAATATCTTAATTTGGGAAGACAAAGTTCCTAGAAATCCTTTTCTGGAAGGACCTTTAATCAGCTGTTCAACAATGTATCTTTCCTTTGTTTTATTTCCATATTTAACATTTTTTAATTTATATTCTTTTAATGCTGTCCCTTTTTCATTAGAAAAATATAAAATAAAATCCTGTTTATCCTGCTTATTGTTTCCTAAATCTGATACAAAATCAGAAGCATTCATTGCATTTAAATACTTTCCGTCTTTTCCTGTACATGGTTTTCCTTCTACAGTAAATGCAACGTACTCAACTGACTTTAACTGTATAAGACTTAAAACAACTGAAGACCTAAGCAGCAGTTCTCTTTTAGAACTTAAGTCATAATATTTCTTACTAAAATCTATTTTCACTACTCCGTCTAAAAAGTCATAGCCGTTTACCTTTACACTTTTTGGTATTGCATTTTTATAATTCTGCTCTTTTCCCTGAGTAGTTAAGCAATCAAGTATTTCACCAATACTTTGAATTGTACTTTTATTTTTCAGGTTATGTTGTTCAGTTACAACTGTATTTTCACTTTTTGAAACGTAGTAAACCGACAAACCTGATTTTTTCTTTTCTTCATTATTGCCACAGGCAACAAACAAAGATGCAACCATACTTAACATTATGGCAATAATTAAAATTCTTGTAGTTTTCATTTTTACACCCTTATACAATATATTTAAGCGGAATTCTTACAATAAATGTTGTTCCCTCTCCTTCTTTACTATGAATCTTAATTGATCCATGATGCTTGAGAACAATATCTTTTGTAATAGCCAAACCTAAACCTGTTCCACCGGTCTCTCTGGCTCTTGCCTTATCCACTCTAAAGAATCTTTCAAATACTCTTTCCTGATCTTCCTCTGCAATACCAATACCTGTATCAATTACCTTTAGGTAAAAATACTGATGGTCTGAATTAAGTGAAACTGTAACCGTCCCATCCGTATTGTTATATTTTATTGCATTTTCAACTAAGTTAGTTGCAACACTTGCAAATTTTATCTCATCTACATCGGCAATAACTGGTCTGAAACTTTCAAATACAAGCTCGATGTTTTTATTTTCAGCAATAGGTTTTAGTCGTTTTAATACAGTCTCTAATATTTCATTGATATTTACAGTTGAAATATTAAGTTCTACATCCGGCTTTTCCATTTTAACCAAACTTAACAAATCGGTTATAATGTCATTTTCCCTGTCAATTTCCTTACAAATATCACCTAAAAATTCCTGATATAATTCTTCAGGCATCCCCTGATTTCCAATTAAGGATTCTGCCAACACCTTCATTGATGTAATCGGTGTCTTTAACTCATGGGAAACATTTGAAACAAATTCCTGTCTTGTTTTATTTTGTGCTTTCATTCTATCTACATAATGAGAGAAATCTTCTGTTATTTTCGTTATTTCAGGATATTTACTCTTATTTTCATCATGTGTATGACCATGTGTAATTCTCTTAATTGAACCGTACATTTCCTTAATCGGTCTGTTAAACGCTACCGAACAAATCCATGCCATAATAAGTGCAAAAACAGCAACTAACGAATCTGCAATTGCTGCAAATCTGTCAACTGTTTTTCTATAGCTTTGTACATCCTCCATAGAATATCTGATATATAAAACACCTATAATGCTTGACTTGTTATTAACTATATTATTTGAAACATTAACGCTTATAATCAAAGGCTGGGCAAATTCAACATATTTACCTTTTTTGCTGTTAATAAATATGCTTTTTCCCTCCATTGCCTTGATTACATTCTCAGCAACACTTGTTTTTCCAACTGCACTATTGTCTGTATCTTCAACAATAACATACTGGCTGTTAATAATCTGTACTCTACAGTTATGTTCTCCTGCAAGCTGCGCTATTTGAGTTTCTATAACCTTCGACTGGTTATTTTTTTCTAAATAACCCTCACTTACTATGCTGTTTTTTAGCATGGAGTTATTGATTTTAAATCGTTCTATCTTCTTATCACTGTAAGCGTCTACCGATAAATTCACTAATACAATACTAACAATTATTGTTGGTATCATTATTAGTAAAGACACCGATATAAATATCTTAAATCTTAAGCTTCTTAATAAATTAATTATTTTTTTTAACCACTGTTTTTCCATTGTTCTATCCCTGGAAGTAATAACCCATGCCCCACTTTGTATGAACATACTCTGGTTTTGCAGGGTTTTCTTCTATTTTTTCTCTTAATCTTCTTACATTAACATCTACAGTTCTCGCATCTCCCGGATACTTTGTCCCCCAAATTAAAGTAAGCAACTGTTCTCTTGAATAAATTTTACCGGGATTTTCAGCTAAAAGTTTTAAAATATCAAACTCTTTTACAGTAAGTCTTATTTCCTTTTCATCTATGTACAGACGTTTTGCATCTATGTCTAATCTCATGCTACCTGACACAATTACTTTTGGTTCTTCCTGTACTGCAGGAGTTTTTCTACGGTTACGTCTTATAATCGCCTTAATTCTTGCCTTCACTTCAAGAATGTTAAAAGGCTTAGTGATATAATCATCTGCTCCATATTCAAGTCCTAAAATCTTATCCATATCCTCGCCTTTTGCTGTAAGCATAATTATTGGAACATCTGAAAATTCCCTAACCTGCTGACATACCTGATACCCGTCAAATACAGGTAACATTAGATCTAAAAGCATAATGTCATATTCTTTATCTCTTGCCTTATCTATGGCTTCCTGTCCGTCATAAGCACAATCCACTTCATATCCGTCCTGCTCAAGACTAAATTTCAGTCCTTTAACAATTAACTTTTCATCATCTACCACTAAAGCCTTCATTTTATTTCTCTCCTACTATCTATATCCTATACGGTAATTAAATCTTCAATATTGGAATAGGTTGAGTCGCCTATACCTGATACATTTTTAATGTCTTCTTTTGAAGAAAAATTACCATTCTCTTCTCTATATTTTATAATTGCTGCCGCCTTTGAGTTTCCAATTCCCGGCAACTTGGTTAATTCACTTTCGCTCGCCGTATTTATGTTAATCAGACTGCTATTTGTATCCTGATTTTCGCTTAAACTATCATTAGTTTCACCAGATATGCTTTTCTTTGAAAGACTCTTTTTGTATTCTTTCTTAGACATTACATAAATATTTTGAGCATCTACAACTGTCTCTGCTAAATTAATGTTGTTTTTCTTAGCATTCTTCGTTAAACCGCCGGCTTTCTTAATTGCCTTATAAGCTCTGTCACCATTCTTCAATTTATACACACCTGGATACTTAACCTGTCCGTTAACATATACGTATATATTATCATTTTTTGTTTCCTGTTTTTTGCTACCTGATTCTAACACACTTTCGTTAGAACTTTCACCGGATAATTGCACCGAATTATCCTTTCCACAGCCAACAAAAAAAGAACATGTTGCAAGTACAACTGTTATCATAATAATTATTTTATTTGCCATTCATTCTCCTTTCGGAGCTTCCCTATGAACGCTATTCTAATTGTACAAAAATAAACAATACTTATCAACTGACTTTTTTAACAATTTTAAAATTGAATTACCTGTGAAAAATAAAAATTCCCACAATTGCAACTAAGGCACCAACCAATTTGCTCCACTGGAAAGGTGCTTTGTCTACGCCAAACAGACCGAACAGCTCAATTAAATATGCAACAATTATCTGAGAGATGACAATAATAAGCACAGCCTTAGCCGGACCTAGATTGTTCATGCTTTTTATAACTGTCATTGTTATAAAAGCACCTATAACGCCTCCTAAAAGCATGTACTTATTTTCAACATGAAACATCCCCATTATATTTTGTTTTCCTGTAACAAACCATGCAATTACGCAAACTAAAAAAGCAGTTAGCTGAACCCACGAATTCGCTGCCCACATACTGCTGCTTTTTGTTATTCCCGTATTAAAAACCCCTTGTATACTCATTAACGCACCTGATATTAATGCAATAATAAATCCCCACATAACTTCCTCCTAAAAAACTTTTTCTTTAGGATTTCCAAATATGTAACTTTTATGCAATTTAAGAAATCTTCTTCAAAGACCATGGGACCTATTCTTAACGCAATGCAGGAATGGGGCGACATCACTTTTTCTTTTCAGTTAAAAAATCACAGAAATTGTAGTTCCTTCATTTACATAACTTTCTATTTTTATTTCTGCGTTGTGTTGTTCTGCTATATGTTTTACTATTGCAAGTCCAAGACCTGTACCACCTGTTTTCTTTGACCTTGCCTTGTCAACACGATAAAATCTTTCAAATATGTGCTGTTGCTCTTTTTCAGGTATACCAATACCGTTATCCCTAACCTGAAGAATAATGTTGTCTTTCTCTCTGAATACTGATACCCAAACATTTCCTTCCGGCTTGTTGTATCTAATAGCATTATCACAAAGATTATAAATAATTTCCTGTATCATATCCTGATTTGCATCAATTACACAGCCATCTTCACACTTATCCAATGAAATATTAACATTATGCTTTTCTGCATTCATTTGAAGTATTTCCACACAATTAACCGCTTCATCTGTAAGACTTACTTTAGTTTTTGACATTTGACCATTCATAACATCAAGTTCTGAAAGTTCAATAATATCATTAATCAAAGACAACAGTCTTAATGAGCTCTTATGAATTTCACCGGCAAATCTACATATATCCTCTTCCTTTGCCATACCTGTTTCAATCAACTCTGCGTAGCCTGAAATTGATGCCAAAGGTGTTTTTAATTCATGAGAAACGTTTGCCGTAAAATCCTGTCTCATATTAGCACTCTTTTTCAAGGCTTTATGCTGACTGTGTATCTTATTTAAAAACGGCTTAATTTCCTCGTAAGTTTCTGTTACTTCTTCCTCATCCATATTTTGAGCAAGCTGTTCTATGGGTTCTACCAATCTCTTTGCAAGAAGCTTTGATACGATAAAACAGATTATTGCTACCAATAGAAGTTCCATTATTAATATTGGTAAAATCTTAAAAATAAACTGCCAGACACTTACTACTTCTTTTGCCACACGAAGAATCTGACCATTCTCCAGCTTCTCGGCATAGTAGTAGGTTGTCTTGTCTAAGGTATCAGACTTTCTTGTTGCCTCACCATGTCCATGCTCTAATGCCTCTTTAATTTCAGGTCGGTTTACATGGTTATCCATAGTTCCAATATCTGCATTACTGTCGTATAAAACGTCGCCCTTTGTATCAATAACCGTTATTCTTAAATTATCAATCTTGGGATCAAAATCTTTTTCAACATACTGCAGAACAGCTTCTGTTGTATTAAGAATATGGACGTGTGTTTTCAAATCTTCCATAACCTGTTCACTAAACAAATTATAAAAGGTAAACACTGTAACACTCATTGTAAAAAGCATCATTATTACTGATACTAATGTCATTCTAATATAGATTTTTCTTTTCATCTTATCCTCTTTTTCTATACACTGTTGTAATTAAATATTGTTTATGATTCCGTATAGAACTAATTTTTCACCTGTTCACATTCTACCACTTTAATTATTACAGGTATATCTACTTTTCCTTTTTATAATTTAAAGTGTAACCAACATTTCTAACAGTTTGAACTAATGCACCCTTGTCACCTAATTTCTTTCTTAAAGTCTTAATGTGCATGTCTAAAGTTCTTGATTCTCCTTCGTAATCAATTCCCCATACTCTGTCAAGGATTCTGCCTCTTTGAAGGACAATACCCGAATTTTGCATAAGGTATTTTAATAATTCAAACTCCTTATATGTTAAATCACACTGCTTACCATCTACAGTTACCTTATGTTTTGCATCATTAAGAACAATCCCCTCAAATTCCAGTGATGTTTCAACAGAAAGATTAGCTCTTCTAAGCATTGCCTTTACTCTTGAAATAAGCTCCATTACACCAAAAGGCTTTGTCATGTAGTCATCCGCTCCCTGGTCAAGACCTTTTACTTTGTCCATTTCAGATGATTTGGCAGTAACCATAATAACCGGTATGGAAGCTGTTTCAGGATGTTCCCTTAAATCTTTTACAAGGGATAAGCCATCTCTGTCAGGAAGCATAATATCCATAATAATTAAATCCGGATATTTATTTTCCATTTTTTTATCGAAATCCTTGGCATTTGAAAATGTATAAACTTCAAAGCCTGAATTTTTCAATGCAAACTCTTCAATTTCAGCTATATTCTTGTCATCTTCAACTATATATATTTTCTGCATGTATTTTCTCCTTATCGAGAAAAATGGGCACGTTTCCATGCCCATTTTCGTTAGTATCTTTTCTAGTTTATTTTCTTTTCAGGTAAAATAGAAAATGCAATATTTACAGCATGATCTGCAATTCTTTCGTAACCAATTACTAAATCAGTAAACACAAGTCCTGATTCAATTGAGCATTTTCCGGCTGCCATTCTCTTAACATGACCTTCCTGACAATCAATTTTCATCTGATCTATAACATTTTCTAAACGGTCAACTTCATCAAATTTTGATTTATCTTCATTTACAAAGATTTCAACTGCCTTCTCGTATATATCCATAACTTTCTCATACATAGTAAGCATTTCGTCTCTGCCTTCTTTAGAAAACTCGATTTTCTGATTCTTCTCTTTCAAGGCATCATCCATAATATTAACTGCATGGTCGCCGATTCTTTCAACGTCAATTACTACATGGAAAAGTCCACCTAATCTTTCTTTATCCTTAAGTGGTAAACCGTATCTGTTAGCATCAACCATGTATTCAGTAATACCATGACTTAAAAAGTCTATATATTTTTCTCTGGCGTATACTTCCTTATATGTTGAAAATTCCTTGTCAATTAAGGCTTTTGATGATTCTTCTAAGTTAATCTTAACCATGTCAGCCATACGCTGAATTTCCTGAACAACTTCAACCACAACAGTAGTTGGGTTTGTAAGACCTGATTTTCTAATATACTTTAATACCATCTCGTCTTCATCCTGCTCTTCACCAGGTTTAGAATGAATAACCTTCTTGGATAACTTAACAAGTAAGTTAGAACATGGTAATAAAATAATACACTGGAATACCTTAAATATTGTATCTGCATTTGCTACAAAACGCTTATCTGTTCCACTAATTGAATTAATCAAATTAACAATTGGTTCTGAAGCAAAGATTAAAATAGCACCAATTACAACTAATCCTACAACATTAAACATTACATGGATAAAAGCTGTTCTTTTTGCTTTTCGGTTTGCATTCATTGCTGCCATAACCGCTGGCATACATGAACCAATATTTGCACCTAAAATAAAATATAAACATGCAAGATAATCTGTTCCACCTGTTACCGGATCAATAATAATATTTGAACCTGCCAACAATACAAGCACACTGACTGTTACTGATGAACTCTGAAGAATTGATGTAAAAATCAATCCTACAAGCACTGATATTATTGGGTTAGTTAAATATCCAAACACATTCATTAATTCAGGTATTTCCTTAATTCCATGAAGTGCTTCTGTCATAAAATTAATTCCTAAGAATAATGAACCGAAACCAAAAATAACGGCTGCGATTTTCTTTAACATTGGTTTCTTACAAAATGATAATATTGCCGCACCAATGAAAATAATAAATGGTGCCACTGCTGTAAGTTTCAATGAAACAAGCTGTGATGTAATTGTTGTACCAATGTTCGCACCAAATGTAATTCCTACAGATTGTTCCAAAGTCATGATACCGGCATTAACAAAACCAACTTCCATAACGGTTGTTGCACCGGATGACTGGATAAACGCTGTGAATAAAGCACCACATACAACAGCTATATATTTATTTCTTGTACAACGGTCCAAAATGGTTCTTAACCTACCACCTGCCGCCTGCTGTAAGCTGTCGCTCATATACTTCATTCCAAAAAGGAATAGTGCCAATCCACTAAGCAATTGTGTAATTAATACATACATTTTCTTTCTCCCATAAATTTTATTATCTGAACATAGTTCATTTTAATCATATAAATTTATAAGTTTTCCGTAAACCACCATAACAATCTAATGTAAAGTCTATGTAAAATTTTATCACAGTTTTTACAAAAAACAAAACTTTTTTTACAATATTGCAATTTTTGTAAAAACAATTCAATTTAACAAAGAAAAAGCAACCCGGTGACACAAACCTGCCACCAGATTGCTAAATCAGTCAAATTATAATTTTATAAACATTTACGTAAAATAGTAATCATTTCGTCAACCTGCTCTTTTGTTATAATAAGCGGTGGCAACATTCTAAGAACATTTCCCCCTGCTGATATAACAAAAAGTCCGTTTTCAATTGCTTTTGCAATTGTATCGCCTACAGGTGTCTCAAGAACAAGTCCCTGCATCATGCCTTTTCCACGTCTTCCTTTTACGTTGTCGAAATCTTCTACAATTTTGTCTAACTGCTCTTCTAAATATGCACCAACAACTTTTACGTTATCTAAAACATTTTCTTTTTCATAAATATCAAGGACTGTTGATACAGCCTGTGTTGCTAATGGATTGCCACCATACGTTGTTCCATGGTCGCCTGGAACTAAAGAGTTACAGCATTTCTTGCCGGCAATAAATGCACCTACAGGTACACCACAGCCAAGTCCTTTTGCTGAAGCAATAATATCCGGTACTACATCATAATTTTGGAAAGCAAACATTTTTCCGGTTCTACCCATACCACACTGCACTTCGTCACAAATCATAATTATGTCTTTTTCTGTACATAACTCTCTTATGCCTTCAATAAATTCTTTTGTTGCAGGATAAATTCCACCTTCACCCTGTAATGGTTCTAAAATAATTGCACAGGTTTTATCATTTACTAATTCTTTTACACTGTCTAAATTATTATATTCTGCAAATTTAATGCCACCAATCATAGGCCCAAAAGGTTTCTGATAATGTTCATTTCCTGTAAGTGCCAATGAACCCATTGTTCTACCATGGAAAGAATGATTCATTGCAATCACTTCATGATTTGCATGACCGTCTCTGTCATAAGCATATCGTTTTGCCATTTTTAAAGCACCTTCAATAGCTTCTGCACCACTGTTTGTAAAGAACACTTTTTCAAGCCCTGCTGCCTTAACAATTTTTTCAGCAGCTTCTATAGATGGTATATTGTAAAATAAATTAGATGTATGAGTTATTTTGTCAATCTGAGTCTTTAAGGCTTCTTTGTAAACTTCATTGCCATAGCCTAAACTACATACGCCAATTCCTGATGCAAAATCTAAATATTTCTTTCCATTTACATCATAAATATAAGCCCCTTCTGCTTTATCAATAACTACTTTAAATCTATTATAAGTATGTACAAAATATTGTTCTGCCTTGTCCATATACTCTGTATCTTTCATATTTTTACCAAAAACCTTTCTTTTAATCTAAATTATTCATTAAAGAATTTTGTCTGTTCATCGCCTAAAATTGCTGTTCCAACACCCTTGTTTGTAAAGATTTCCAAAAGAATACTATGAGGGATTCTTCCGTCAAGGATATGAACTCTTGAGACACCATTGTTTATTGCATCCATACAGTTTCTAATCTTTGGTAACATACCACCTGCGATTATGCCGTCTTCAATTAACTTTTCTGCTTCTGAAACTGTCATTTCAGAAATTACCGTACTGCTGTCATCTTTATCCATATAAACACCTTCAGTGTCTGTTAAAAACGCAAGTTTTTCAGCCTTTACTGCCTCTGCAATAGCACTTGCAGCATCATCAGCATTAATGTTATAGCCATGGAAATCTTCATCTAAACCAATAGGACATACAATTGGTAAGAAATCATCTTCAAGTAATTCAAGAAGTATATCTTCATTAACGTGTGTAACTTCACCTACATATCCAATATCTTCGCCCTCTGATAATTTTTTCTTTACAGTGAGAAGTCTACCGTCTTTACCACTAATACCAATGGCACGAACGCCTAACTGTTCTACTATCTGAACTAATTTCTTATTTACACTGTTAAGAACCATTTCAGCAGCTTCTAATGTGTCCTCATCTGTTACTCTAAGTCCGTTAATAAACTTAGTGTCCATTCCAAGTCTGTCAATATGACGGCTGATTGCCTTACCGCCTCCATGAACAATAATAGGTTTAAAACCTACTAATTTAAGAAGTGTAATATCCTGAATAACACTCTTCATAAAGTTTTCATCAAGCATTGCACTACCGCCATATTTTACAACAATAATTTTTCTGTTAAATCTTTGGATATAAGGTAATGCTTCAATAAGAACATCTCCTTTTTCAATCCATTTATCCATATCAAGTTGCTGCTGTCCCTTCATTATCATAGCTTCTCTCTCCTTTTCTTTACCTAATCTGCATATTTATTATCAGTCCTGTTGTGGCTCAATGTCTTTTTTCAATATTGTATAAGCACAAGTTGATAAAACATTTTGACACTATAATTATATTTTTTATTTTTAACTTCTGTAGTCAGCGTTAATGCTTACATATTCATGTGTTAAATCACAGCCCCAGGCTGTAGCTTCTGCCTCTCCCATTTTCATGTCACATATAGCTGTAACATAGTTTTCTGACAAAATTTCTGTAGCTTTTTCTTCGCTGTAATCTGTTGCCATTCCATTTTCAACTATCTTTAACTTACCTGCTTTACTTTCAAAATAAATATCTACTGTGTCAGGATTAATTTTTGCACTTGAATAACCAAGAGCACATAAAATTCTTCCCCAGTTAGCATCATGTCCGTAAATAGCAGCCTTTGTTAAACTTGATGTAATAACTGATTTTGCAAGTGTAACTGCCTGTTCTTTAGAACTTCCGTTAACGATTTTCACTTCAAATAAAGCTGTTGCCCCTTCGCCATCACCAGCAATTTTCTTTGACAAAAATACATTAACATTATGTAATGCTTCTACAAATTTATAGTAATCGTCATTTTTTTCTGTAATTTTGTCATTACCTGATAAACCGTTTGATAACAATAAAACAGTGTCGTTTGTTGAAGTATCTCCATCAACAGAAATCATGTTAAATGTATCCTTAATGTCTTCTTTCAAAGCCTCTGTTAAAAGTTCCTTTGAAATATTAATATCTGTAGTAATAAACCCTAACATTGTACACATATTAGGATGAATCATTCCTGAACCTTTGCACATGCCACCAATAGTACATTTCTTACCACCGATTTCTACTTCGTAGGCAATTTCCTTTGGAACTGTATCTGTTGTCATAATGGCTAATGCTGCATTATGACCGCCGTCAACTGTGTCATTTAATTCAGGCACAAGCATTTCAATGCCTTTTGTGATTTTATCCATAGGAAGCTGGGCACCAATTACACCTGTTGATGCAACTAATACTTCATCTTTACCTACATTTAAAGCCTTAGCTGTAGCTTCTGCCATGTCTTCGCAATATTTCATTCCTTCAGTCCCTGTGCATGCATTTGCCACTCCGCTGTTGCAAACTACGGCATGTACAAAATCACTGTTTTCTACTATATTACTGTCCCATTTTACAGGGGCAGCTTTAACCTGATTTGTTGTAAAAGTACCTGCTGCAACGCATGGTTCTTTACTATAAATCATAGCCATGTCTTTCTTTTCTGTATTACCTTCTTTAATGCCGACTCTAAGGCCGTATGCACTAAAGCCTTTTGCAGCTGTAACGCCGCCATCTATTACTTTCATTGTTTTCCTCCTAAAAATTTTCAACTTCAATTCCTTCTACAACAAGATGTTATCCATCTGAAATGAAACTTAATTATGTTCTATGGGAACATTGGTACCTGTTCAAGGCCTTCTGTTTCTTTTAATCCAAATAGTATGTTCATGTTTTGAACTGCCTGACCGGCTGCTCCTTTGATTAAGTTATCAAGAGCTCCCATCATTACAATTCTGTTTGTTCTTTCATCAATCTTGAAGCCTACATCAACGAAGTTACTGCCTTCAACCCAACGTGTTTCAGGTGTTTCGTCTTTATTTAATACTCTGATGAAGAATTCGTCTCCGTAGTATTTGTCGTAGGCTGCCTTTACTTCTTCATAAGAAACAGGCTTCTTTAAATTAGCATATGCAGTTACTAATATTCCTCTTTGCATTGGTACTAAATGTGGAGTAAAGTTAATCATTACTTCCTCTCCTGCTGCATAGCTTAACTGTTCTTCAATTTCAGGTGTGTGTCTGTGTGTTGTTACACCGTATGCTTTGATGTTTTCATTCACTTCGCAGAATAAGTTTGGAACTTTTGCTCCACGGCCTGCACCTGAAGTTCCTGATTTTGCATCAACAATAATTGACTTAGGATCAATTAAGCCTTCTTTTACCATTGGGTAAATTGAAAGAATACTGCATGTTGTATAGCAACCCGGATTTGCAATAATTCTTGCACCTTTTACTTTGTCTCTATTAATTTCGCAAAGTCCATATACAGCTTCTTCTATAAACTGTGGGCTTTGGTGTTTGATGCCATACCATTTTTCGTAAATTGCAACATCTTTAATTCTAAAGTCTGCACTTAAATCTATAATTTTTACCTTATTTAATATTTCTTCATTAACTAATGAACCACATAAGCCCTGTGGTGTTGCTGTAAAAATAACATCTACAGCTTCTGCTAATTCTTCCATATTATCTTCTAAACATTTTGCATCAACAATCTGAAACATATTTCTAAATACTGATGCGTAATCCTGATCAACATAACTTCTTGAGCCAAACCATACAACTTCAGCTTCTTTATGCTGCATAATTAATCTTACAATTTCTACTCCTGCATATCCTGTAGAGCCAATAATTCCAACCTTAATCATAATTTCCTCCTATATATAAGCAGTCAAATCTATTAATCTAACCTATTATAATAATGAAATATAATATTGAACCTATTCATTTTATAATAATGAAGCTATTCATTTCATTATGTGTTAATAGTGTTTTTCAGCCATAAAATATGGTATTTATGGACCTGTTTAATTTTATAATTATATTACATAAAACACAAGGGATTTTACTGCAATGTAGAAATTATACACCTATTATGTATAATATGCAAGTTTTCTTTGAGTTTTATGCATAATTATACATTAATTTATATTTTTTCTTGCATTTTATGCATTATTGATGTATAGTAGCTCGTGGAAAGAATATATATTATATGGAGGATTAATATTATGGCAAAGGAAAAAGTTATTTTAGCTTATTCAGGTGGTCTTGATACAACTGCTATCATCCCTTGGCTAAAAGAAAATTATAATTATGATGTTGTTTGCTGTTGCATCAACTGTGGACAGGGCGAAGAATTAGATGGTCTTGAAGAAAGAGCTAAATATTCAGGTGCTGCAAAATTATACATTGAAGACATTACAGATGAGTTTTGTGATGACTACATTGTACCTTGTGTACAGGCAGATGCAGTTTATGAAAATAAATATTTACTTGGTACTGCTATGGCTAGACCTGGTATTGCTAAGAAATTAGTTGAAATTGCAAGAAAAGAAGATGCTGTAGCAATTTGTCATGGTGCTACAGGAAAAGGTAATGACCAGATTCGTTTCGAACTTGGAATTAAGGCTCTTGCTCCTGACATTAAGATTATCGCTCCTTGGAGAGATGACAAATGGAACATGGACTCAAGAGAAGCTGAAATTGAATATTGTAAGGCTCATGGAATTGATCTTCCATTTGGTACAGACCAGAGCTACAGCCGTGACAGAAACTTATGGCACATTAGTCATGAAGGATTAGAATTAGAAAATCCTGCAAACGAACCAAACTATGAACATCTTTTAATGTTAGGTGTTTCTCCAGAAAAGGCTCCTGACGAAGGTGAATATGTAACAATGACATTTGAAAAGGGTGTTCCAACATCTGTTAATGGTAAAAAAATGAAAGTATCTGACATTGTTCGTGAATTAAACAGACTTGGTGGAAAACATGGTATTGGTATTATTGATATTGTTGAAAACCGTGTTGTTGGTATGAAGTCTCGTGGTGTTTATGAAACTCCAGGTGGAACAATTCTTATGGAAGCTCACAGACAGCTTGAAGAATTAGTTCTTGATCGTGCCACAATGGAAACAAAGAAAGACATGGGCAACAAATTAGCTCAGATTGTTTACGAAGGAAAATGGTTTACACCACTTCGTGAAGCTATCCAGGCATTTGTTGAATCAACACAGGAATACGTTACAGGTGAAGTTAAATTCAAACTTTACAAAGGAAACATCATCAAAGCCGGAACTACTTCTCCATATTCATTATACAGTGAAAGCCTTGCATCATTTACAACAGGTGATTTATATGACCACCATGATGCTGAAGGATTCATCACATTATTTGGCTTACCACTAAAGGTTAGAGCTATGATGAAGAAAGAAAACGGACTTCAGAAATAATTAATTTTTATATAACTTACTAATTTATGAATTGTAATTTATAGATTGTAAGCAAAGAAAACCCACATCTAATGATTAATTTCTAATCTTAAATGTGGGTTTCTTTTTATATAATCTTAAATGTGGTTTTATTATCTAATGTTAAGATTTGGGTTTCTTATTTCAATACCAACGCCTGAGTGCTTTTTATTACTAACTTATTATTTGCCATCTCACATTCTTCCATATTATTGAGAAGTACCTGATATTCTTTTTCCATTTCTAAAGTAATATCTTCCTGACCAAAATTGGCAACTACAAGTATCTCTTTACCTTCAAACACACGCTTGTATGCAAAAACATTATCTTTGTCCATAAAAATCGGAGTTGTTTTCCCGTAAACAAATAAATCTGCATATTTTTCATTTTTTCTTAATGCTATTAACTTCTTATAGTAATTCAAAACAGAATTATTGTCTTTTTCCTGCTCCCTTACGTTACACTGTGCATACAGCGGATTAACTTTAAGCCATGGTGTACCTGTTGTAAATCCTGCATTTTTTTCATCTGACCACTGCATAGGAGTTCTTCCATTATCCCTACTGTGTTTGTAACAAATATCCATTGCCTCTTCTTTTGTTTTGCCTGCTTCAATTGCCAAATTATATTCATTTATTGTGTTAATATCATCATATTCAGATATGTCTTCAAATCTTGTATTAGTCATGCCTATTTCCTGTCCCTGATATATGAAAGGAATTCCACGTAACAAAACAATAATTGTCCCAAGCATTTTGGTGCCTTGGGCATTTCTTGCATGTTCAGGGAGATATCTGCTTGCCCCTCTTGGCTCGTCATGGTTTTCAATTATGTTTGACAAAAAGCCAACATTTTCACTTTCTTTTTGAGCATTAAAAATAGCATTTCTATATTGTTTAAATGTAAAATCAGGTGCATCATACCAGCCATGTCCACCAAAAGACAAACACTGAGCTGAAAAATCAAACATAGATGAGAAGTGACCGTTTTCTCCGATAAATTCTCCCAGTTCATCTTTTTTCATGTTAAACACTTCACCTACTGTAAACGCATCGTGTTTTTCAAAAGTATTTTTCTTTAAATTTTCAAGCATGCTACCAATGCCTGTTGCGTGCTCTGCCACCTTGCCAGCATGTACCAGTCCGTCTTCACCGTCAGGCTCAAGATTTTCAAAATTCAAATCTTTTGCAATGTTAATAATGGCATCAATTCTAAAGCCTGAAACACCCTTATCAAGCCACCAGTTTATCATTTTATAAAGTTCATCTAAAACTTCTTTGTTGTACCAGTTTAAGTCCGGCTGTTCTTTTGCAAACATATGTAAATAATATAAATCCGTACCTTCAACCTTTTCCCAGGCACTTCCACCAAAGTATGAGCGATAGTTGCTTGGCGGATTACCGTCTTTTCCTTTTCTAAAATAAAAGTAATCTCCATATTTTCCTGCTGGATTCTCTAATGCCTTCTTAAACCATTGATGTTTATCTGAACAATGATTAATAACCAAGTCCATAACAATGTGCATATCCCTGCTTTTTGCTTCTTCAAGTAATGTGTCAAAATCTTCCATTGTGCCAAACTTTTCATCTATTCTGTAATAATCCGAAATATCATAGCCCTGATCTACAAAAGGAGACTGATATATTGGAGAAATCCATATAATATCAATGCCTAATTCCTTTAAATAATCCAGCTTGTCAATTATGCCTTTAATATCACCAATTCCATCACCATTTGTGTCATTAAAGCTCTTAGGATAAATCTGATATGCAACTTTGTTGTGCCACCACTTTCTTTCCATTATATTAACCTCCGTACATTTATAATTTTTAATTTGAATAGTAATATTATTTCTTTCTTGGAAACGTTTCCATAATTACTATATATTATAAAATATTTTTAAAACTGGGTCAATTATATTATTTTTATATCCATACATTTTGCATTTTTGTCTATTATGTTTGTTTTTATTTACACTAATGGCAATTTATAGTAAAATAAATAGGATATGGACTAATTTGCCCTAGCCCATAAAAGTCTAAAAATATAAACAAATTAAACTATTGAAAACCATTTATAATTTAAAAGGACAACAGACAAATGAAAGAAACTATAATTAGGTTAAGGGAATTTTTGTTGGCACATGTTAGTAACAAAAAATTACAGTCTTTAATTATAGGCTTGTTAAGCTACGAAATGGTATACTATATTTTTTTTGGTGCCGGTACTTTCATTATTGACATAGGCATTTTTTCATTAATAACTTCCTATGGATGTACTGCACTGATTTCTAATATAATATCTACCATTTGTGCCATTGTTTTTGCTTATACTACTAATAAACTCTGGGTTTTTAAAAGTAAAACTCACGGATTTACTGAAGTATTTGCAGAATTTATGCGATTTGCTTATGTTAGATTTGCTACTTTAATTATGACTGAAATTATTCTGCTGATTAACGAAAAGCTAATTAACGGTAACAAATATTTAGCAAAACTAATCGCAATGATTATTACGATAATATTAAATTATGTGTTTAGTATATTATTTATTTTTAACAACAGAAAGGGGACTCATAATGAAATCCAAAAAACAGCATAATTTTTCATTAAAAACATGGTTTGACAACAACCGATTATACTTACTGGCATTTCTTATTCCGGTAGTATCAATGCTTGTCGTTTACGCAGTGAAGGGAGTTTTCCCATTTGGTGATGAAATGTACTTACGAAGCGACTGCTATCATCAGTACACACCTTATTTGGAAATACTTCAAAAGAAACTTCAAAGCGGTGGTAGCCTATTCTACACATGGGAAATTGGTGCCGGTATGAACTTTGTGGCAATTGCAGCCTACTATTTATCCAGCCCATTTAACTTACTTACAATTCTCTGGCCTACAAACATGGCTGATTTTGTAAACTTTTCAATTATTTTGAAAATGGGACTTGCAGGCTTTGCTACAACTTACTATCTTTCAAAAAGATTTAAGTCAAAAAACATTAACACTGTAATCTTTGGTATGTTTTACGCATTGTCAGCATATTTTGCAGCATTTAGCTGGAATATTATGTGGCTTGACTGTATGTGGATTCTTCCATTTATTATATTAGGTCTTGAAAGATTAGTAACACAAAAAAGATACAAGATGTACTGTTTAGCTCTCGCCTTTGGTATTTTTTCTAACTACTACATTGGTATTATGCTTTGTCTTTACAGTGTAATATATTTTGTATATCTTCTTTGTGTATCTGATTTTGACAGTGAAATCGGTGCTTTAAAAGCAAGACTTTTAGCTTTAAAGGATTTTGCAATATATTCAGTTTTAGGTGGTGGGCTTGCTGCTTGCATTATTCTTCCTGAGTATTTTAACATGCTTATTACTAAGTCAGCAGACACATCATTCCCTGAAGCTTTGGAAGAATATTTTTCAATGATGTATATGCTATTTAGATCACTTATTTGTGTTCCAATAGCTGATTTGAAATACCCACATGATCCTAACATCTATTGTGGTGTTGCAATGTTTATTTTAATACCACTATTTTGGTTATGCAAAAAAATTAGTAAAAAAGAACGTATCGGAAAAACAGTTATTGCTGTTATTATGTTATTAAGTTTTAGTTTCAATATTCCAAACTATATTTGGCATGGTTTACATTTTCCAAATAGTTTACCTTGTAGAGAATCATTCTTATATATTTTCTTAATTGTAACTATGGGATATGAAGCATTTACTCATATTAGGGAATTTAAGCCGGTACACATTATCGGTTCGGCAGGAGTATCTGTTGGTTTAATTTTACTTTTTGAAGAAATTTTCAAAAGTTCAGAATTATTTACAGATTTAGATATTAGTACAAACATGACACAAATTGCTTACTTAAGCATTTTGTTTATTGGTGCATACCTTGTAATCTTCTTCTGTTTCAGAAAATATCGTGACATGAAAGCGTTTTTCACATATTTACTTGTTCTACTTGTATTCTGTGAATTGACTCTTAACATGACTGTTACAAGTATTCCAAGTACTTCTTCTAGAAGCGGCTACTATGAAGCAACAGAAGCTTATGATAAACTTAACGAAGTAGCCAAAAGCGATGCAAAGAAAGACAATTACAACTTCTTTAGAACAGAAGGCGAATACCATGCAACAAGAAATGATGGTGCAAGATTTGGGTACAACAGTATTTCAACATTCTCTTCTGTAGCATCAGCAGCTATGCAGGATTATTATGATGAGATTGGATTACAGACATCATTTAACGCATATTCATATTATGGTCATACTCCTCTTACTGCTGCTTTATCTGCAGTGAAATATGAATATACAACAGGAAATCCTACTTTGCCAAATTATATGACTTTACTAAGTCAGCAGTCATATAAAACTGTTAACGGACAGAGTTCACTTAAATTATACAAATATAATCAGACTCTTCCACTTGGATTTATGATGAATCTAAATACAGAAGCTAGTTGGAAAAAGAATACAGGCAATCCATTTGCTACACAGAATAATTTCATTAAGTCTGCTGTAAATGATGGCAAGAACATTTTCCACCAGCTTACATCATCTGAAGTCGGTAAATTTAGTGCTGAATACAGTTTAGAAAAAGGCGACAAATTTACTCCTTCAATAGACGAGAAAACAATGGATGTATACTTCTTCTGTGTAACATCATCAGAAACATTAACTGCTACAGTTACAGACGGTAGCATTATGGAAAACCAGAACGGTACACAGACATCTACTACAACAAAGACATTTTCTTCTACAAACCAGAATTATATCTGTCATTTAGGAAATGTAACACCTGGCTCAAAAATCACAATTACAGCCAGCGATAATCAGGCAATTAGTAGTTGTTATGCATACGCATTTGATAACGATGCCTGGTCATATGATTACCAATTATTAAATGCAAATCCATACACTGTATCAGAATACAGTGATACAAAAATTACAGGTACAGTAACTTCAGAAGAACAGGGTATTATGTATACTTCTATTCCTTACGACAAAGGTTGGAGCGTATATGTTGACGGTGTAGAAAGTGCAATTACACCTATTTGTGATGGTGCTCAAATTGGTGTCTTAGTAGATTCAGGTACACATGAAGTAACATTTAAGTATAAACCTCAGGGACTTGGAAGTGGTATTTTAATCAGTCTTCTTTCACTTCTTGTATTCCTTGGCTTAACTTTCAAAGATAAGATTTTAGCTAAGTTTTCAAAGGGTACTGTAAAGAAAATTCAGGTAGCTAAACCTGTTGAAATTAGCGATGAAAGTGATAATGAATAATTATCGTTAATATCAATAAAAAACCATAAAAAAAGAAGTTTTGCTTAACAAATTTATTTGTTAAACAAAACTTCTTTTTTATAAATTTTAATGAATCAAACTTGCAATAAATTCCATCTTAAATTTATTAATCAATGGTATATCAACTGCCCTCATTTTACGGTTCCATTCTATTTGCTATTTTTATCATTATAAGACATATAACACCAATTGCTAAACAAATACTGTAAACTAAATCTTCCTTGTATTATGTTCTTTTATAGCTTAATATTATACGACTAAATATCTCCATACAAACTAAAGAAGTTTGATGATTTTAAATCTTTTATATCTTCAGGGACAATATCTTCCCATTCTGACGTATTAAAATCATAACTGCTGTCCTTTAGGAAACTGTTATATTCTTTCTGGAATAGTGCCTTTTTTTGCTTCTTGATGATATCTTCCTTGTTCTTAGCTGTCTCATCTTTCATATAATTATCAACGCAGTAAATCAGGTAATAATCATTTCCGTCATTAATAATTTCACTGGTCTGATTTTTATTAACGTTAAAGGCTTCTTTTTCCAATGTTGTTGTAGCTTCATTTTTCTTTATAACTTTTGTAGCTGAGTCATCTTCGCTTATCTGCTTTGCTTCCTTTTCGAAGTTTGCAGTTCCTTTTTTAACTTTTTTAGCAATGGAACGTAACTTCTTTTGGATTGTATCAGGGGCTGTATTATCTGATGACATACGAATGTACTGTATTTTTATTACTCTTGCATCTTCTTCACTTACAGTCTCATCTACCTTCTCGGTAACTCTGTTGTAAACCTTGTCCGCCAAATAATAATTTCTGTACAATACTGTTGCTGTATCCAAATCCGCGTCTGTGTATTCCAATTCACTTTGACTTAATGAATTATAAAACTTGTCTGCCACATCATTAATTGAACGCATGTCATCTTTATCTATTTTGATACCCTCTGAGTCTGCCATGGCTGCAATTGTATACTTAACAGTCATGTCTTCTTTAACTTTTTCCATAACGAAATCTTTTAACGTTGTGTCCTTGTCCACTTTTGCATTCCAGTCAACTTTTCCGCCAAAGTCCTTTTTATATTTGTTTACATAGTTCATAAAAATCAATTTGTATTCACTTTTAGAACATGTTAAGTCATCTATTTTAAAAATTTCATCACTGCTTAATCCAAAGATTTTTCCTAATATGAATGTGTCACTTTTTATGCCGCAACCTGTTAAAAATGATGCGGTTAATGTAACTGCAATTCCTGTAGCTGCAATTTTTTTCAATTTTGAAAAATTCATTTTTTCTTCCTTCCTGCCAGTCTCTATTTATGTTTTACATTCTCATAATATCTTCCAAAATAGTATCAACACTTTCCGTAATATGTTTTGCCGCATGTCTTACCTGAGAATCTGCCCATTGCATTGCATAGCTGTAAAAACAATGTTCAAACATGTCTATATCAGTAAAACCTGTTCCAAACACAACTGTGTCTTCTTCTGATATTTCATAAAAGTGCTGAATTAAGGCTATTGCCATACCTTTAGTTACATATTGTCCTGTTATAAACATTTCATTAGGAGATGAAATTGATACATTGGCTTTTGCAGACCATCTTTTGTAAATCTTCTCAAAGCTTTTTTCATCAAATCCATCTTTTGAGCATAATGTAATCTTTGTAACATCTCCATTTAATTCTTTTAAGTCATCAATATGTTCAGGCTCAATCCCTTTGTTATTTAAGTATTTGAGAAACTCGTAATCATGAGTTTTTATAGCTGTATCTTTCTCATTTGAAAAAACCAAACGAATATCATTATTATATTCATCTTTTTCCATTTCAATAAGTACATCTAAACAAACAAGACGGTCAATTGTTGTCTTGCTTATTACTTTTTCTCCCTGAAAAATCACGCCACCATCATTACAAATATAAATAATATCATCCTGTATTTTTCCAAATAATGGTTTAACAAGATTGTAATTTAACCCTGTTGCTACAGCAAATTTAAAATCATTTTCTAACAGTGTAGCGATTAAGTCAATTGTTTCTTCTGAAATTGTTTTATTATTTTCATCTATTAATGTGCCTTCTAAACCACACACAATAAAATTAATCATTTTGCCTCCTAGTTATTTTTAATTTATAATTTTCCTTTTTGTTGATTTTTTTCCATAAATCTTCTTGTTTCCAACTGTTCTATATGCAGCAACCTTATAAAAATATGTCTTTTTGTCCTGAACATTTTTATCAACGCAATTTACATTGTTAGCGGATTTAACTGCTATTCTTGTAAATGGTCCCTTTGCTGCTGTCGACCTGTAAATAACATAACCACTTGCACCAGCTACCTTTTTCCATGTAACTTTCAAAGTTTTGCCCTGCTTAGCAACAGTTGGCTTTTTTACCTTTGAAGGTATTGGTTTTATGGTTACTGCTTTTGATTTTGCACTTTTGTGTTTCTTGCCTGATACAGTTCTATAGGCTTTTACCTTGTAGCTATATACTGTACCTGATACAAGATTTGTGTCCACATAACTGTTAACATTTCCCTTAGGCTTTGCTATTATAACATACTTTCCTGCTGCGTTTTTTCTATATAAATAATATCCATTGATATTATTCTGAGCATTCCATTTAACAGTAACAGAATTGTAATTCTTTGAGCTACCTGAAACTACAGGCTTTGAAGGTTTATAGGATTGTCCAACAGTTATTGTCATAGCACTCATATTGCCTGCTGCCGTATAAGCTCTAACTGTTGTTGTGCCTTTCTTTAATGCTGTAGCATAACCTGACTGGTCAACCTTTACAACTGCCGGATTGTCACTCATATAATAAACACTCTGACCTTTTGTAACTGACACCGGTAACTTGTATTTAGCACCTTTTGAAATTGACTTTTCACTGTGAACATTCAAATAAGATGCTGCAATATAGCCTGTGTAAGTCTTGTTATTTTTCACACATTTTACTTTATACCAGTATGGGTTACTTAACCAAGATGAGCCAAACAGATTACTTGTTCTTACACCTTCTAATATTGTAACATTTGTATTCTTACTTAAAGTTGTTAATGTATTTGTATTAGTGCCTGCACCCTGTCTTAAATTAACTGTTGAGATAACCGTCCCTTGTTTTGAACTGCTACCTATTGTTACCTTGGCACTTGTAGATGGCATATTCGTGTAAACAGGAATTACAAAAGTTAAAGCAAGTTTTGTGACACCCATCTCATTATAAGCATCACTTCCAAGTGCTGCTTCTGAAGCTGCTCCGTAAATATTAGTCATATACTGGTGCTGGTATAAACCGTATGTAGAGTTTTTATTTACATTAAATCTTTGGAAGTATGTAGTGTACTGACCAGCATTAATGTATTTTTCTCCTATATATTCTGCTCCACCTATAATAGATTTTCCCGGTGCTTTCCACTTTCTATTATATGTATTACCAGAGCTTGCCCATGCCAGTCCGTTAGCTATTGGATTAGAACTTGTGTAAGCCCCAATGTTATAGAAATTATAAATTCCCTTGTACTTAGAAGAATACTCTCCATTAACACTACCACTTGCTCCCATACCTGCATATTTTGAATTCTTCTTTGAACCAACTTCCTGAAGTATTTTTGAGGCAATATAATAAGCACTTACCTTACTTCCTTTTGCAGCTTCTATAATTTTTGATGAATATTTAACATCTGTTGACTTGTATTTGCCAGCAGTTGTTAAATAACCAATGTTTGTTTTGTACATAAAAGAGCCTTCTAAAACTGCCTCCACTCCACTTGCAGTCTGTGTTGAATCGTATGCTAATTTTTCAAACTGATAAATATGCGTATCATTTAAAAAGTTTCTCGGATCCATAAAATACTGGACGGCTACCTTTGAGGCTGTTACCCAACTACTACCGTCTTTTGCTATATAAGCTCCTGTAGAAGCATTATAGTCTCCGGGTTCTGTAGACTTTAAATAATTGCTGTAACTTTTTTCAATTAAGCTTCTGTCATCTTTTAATTCATTTTCCACTGCAGTATTAAAATTGATTCCCGTATTATAAGGAACAAATTTCCACTTAGGATATTTTTTGTGAAGCTTCCTTAAATATGGTTTATAACTGTCAGGAAAACCTTTAATACTTGTCTCAAACGAATCTGCTGCCATTACTTCTCTGCTGTCAAAAGATATTCCAAAAAACAAGTTTACAATCATGGTTACTATAACAATTATTATAATTGTGTTTTTTACTGTTTTTTTGCGTGCTCTCATATATTTCATCCTTTTTTTGCATAACAACAAGTTACAAGTTCTTCAAAGTCTCATTATCTGCGAACTTTTACACCTTTAGTACCGCGCTTTCCAATTTTGAGTTTTCTAAGTTCCACCTGTTTTCCTTTATATTCAACAACTTCATTATCGCCAATATCCAAAAGATATACGTGTGTAACAAAGTCTTCTGCATTAAGTTTAATACCCTTAACACCAAGTGTTGCCTTCTTCAATTCAGGTACTTCCTTAATTGGGAATCTTAAGAATATACCGTCGTTTGTCTGTAAAACTAAGATTTCTCTTGTATACTGTAATTCTTTCTCCTGATGATTGTCAGTATCCATATTGGTAAATTCCATTTGCTCATAATCAAGCATTTCAAAATCATCTGAACCACCTGATAATGCAATAGGCATTTCAGTGTCTTCCACAACTTCCTTCTCTGAAACTCTTGTAATGACTACTGATACTAACTCATCATCTTTTCCAAGCTTTGTGGCTGCTACTGTTTTTCTGTTAGTCTCAAACTCGCTACCATCAACAAGCTTTATCATTCCGTTTTTAGTTGTAAATAAAAGTTTCTTATCTTTAATCATATCAAAAGACATTAATGCAATTATGTTTTCCCCCTGACTACTGTAATTGCCTAAATTGTCAATTGGGACACCTTTTTCTCTTACTTTCTTTGTTGGAATATTCTGTACCTTAATCTGATGAACATTGCCGTTATCTGTAAAAATACAAATTGTATCTGTGTTCATACAGTTAAAGTAATATTTGTTATTGGCTGTAACACTTTCAATATTTCTATCAAATGCTGCCGGCTCTAAAAGTTTGGCATAACCGAACTTGTCCTGAACAAATACAACTTCCTGTTCAACAAATGCGTTTTCATCAAACACAGCTTCTTTTCCATCTTCAATAAGAGTTCTACGTGGTCTGTTGTATTCCTTTTTAATGGCTCTTAAATCCTTCTTGATGGCATTTGTCATGGCTCTTTTACTGTTAAGAATTTCTTCGTAATCAGCAATCTGGTTTACAAGTTCTTCGTATTCTTTTTGAAGAGCCATAATTTCAAGACCGATTAACTTGGCAAGTCTTAAGTCCAAAATTGCCTGGGCCTGACGTTCTGTAAAACATAAATTGCCTGCTAATAAAGCTGACTCAGGATTCTTAAATTTAATGCCTTCAGTATTACCGTTTACAAGACAGTCCTTAACCTGTTTCTGGCTTTGACAACCTCTGATTATTTCAATTATTAAATCAATAATGTTAGTTGCCTTAATAAGACCTTCCTTAACTTCTTTCTGTTCTAAAGCCTTATTTAAAAGAGTTGTATATTTTCTTGTGGCAAGTTCATACTGAAAATCAACACTGTATTTAACAATCTGTTTAAGGCCCATTACTTCCGGTCTACCCTCTGCAATGGCTAACATATTAACTCCAAATGTATCTTCAAGTTTAGTTTTCTTATAGAGCATGTTTGTTAATTTTTCAACATCTGCTCCCTTTTTCAACTCTAAAACAATCCTAATACCATCTTTATTTGATGCGTTGGAAATATCAACAATATCATTTGTTTTCTTTGTTTCAACAAGGTCAATTACGTCTGAAATAAACTTGCTTATTCCTGTACCAATCATTGTGTATGGAATTTCAGTAATAACTAACTTGTCTTTTTCTCTGCCTTTGCCTTTTTCAAATTCTACTTTTCCACGAAGCTTGATTTTACCTGTACCTGTTTCATAAATTTTAGGCAAATCAGACTTGTTGGCAACAATTCCTCCTGTGGGAAAATCCGGGCCGGGAATTATCTTCATTAATTCTTCTGTTGTAATGCTGTTCTTGTCCATGTAAGCAATAACCGCATCCACAACTTCCCCTAAATTATGAGTAGGAATATTTGTTGTCATACCTACGGCAATACCTTCTGCACCATTTACCAAAAGATTTGGTACACGTACAGGAAGTACCTGTGGTTCTTTTTCTGTTTCATCAAAGTTTGGTACGAAATCTACAACATCTTTATTTAAGTCTGCCAAATAAACATCTTCTGTAAATTTCTGTAGTTTAGCTTCAGTATAACGCATTGCAGCGGCTCCGTCACCTTCAATTGAGCCAAAATTTCCATGACCGTCAACTAACGCCATTCCTTTTTTGAACTGCTGTGCCAAAACTACTAAAGTTTCATAAATTGAACTATCACCATGTGGATGATATTTACCCATTGTATCACCTACGATACGGGCTGATTTTCTATGTGGTTTATCATGAGATAAGCCTAACTGATCCATTGCATAAAGTACACGTCTTTGTACCGGCTTTAATCCGTCTCTTGCATCCGGAAGTGCTCTGGCACAAATAACGCTCATCGCATAATCAATATAACTTTTCTGCATTACCTCAGAATATTCTGTTTTTATAATTTGTTCTGCCATTAATATCTCCCTAAATATCTAAATCAGCGTCTTTTGCATGATTATAAATAAATTCTCTTCTTGGACCTACTTCACTTCCCATTAACATACTTGTTACATCAGAAGCAAGTCTTGCGTCCTCTATTTCTACCTGTTTTAAAATTCTTGTTTCAGGATTAAGCGTAGTCTCCCATAACTGGTCAGGATCCATTTCACCTAAACCTTTGTAACGTTGAAGTGTAAAACCTTTGTGAGTCTTTCTGTATTTTTCCAATGCCTTGTCATCATACAAATATTCACCTTCTCCTCTTTTTGGAACAACCTTGTAAAGAGGTGGTGTTGCAATATATACGTGACCGTGATTAATTAATTCAGGCATAAATCTATAGAAAAATGTAAGTAATAATGTATCAATATGAGAACCGTCAACGTCCGCATCAGTCATAATAATAATTTTGTGGAATTTTAATTTTTCAATGTCAAAATCATTTCCATAGCCTTCTGAAAAACCACATCCGAAAGCATTTATCATTGTTTTAATTTCTGCATTTGCCAGTACCTTATCTATTGATGCTTTTTCAACATTTAATATTTTTCCTCGAATTGGCATAATTGCCTGTGTCTTTCTGTCTCTTGCTGTCTTGGCTGAACCACCCGCAGAATCTCCCTCCACTATGAATATCTCACATTTTTCAGGTTTTCTGCTTTCGCAGTTTGCAAGTTTACCATTACTGTCAATGGAAAATCTACTTTTTGAAAGCATGTTTGTTTTTGCTTTCTCTTCTGACTTTCTGATTTTTGCAGATTTTTCAGCGCAGCTAATTACATTTTTCAAAGTCTCAATATTTTTATCAAAAAATAAAACAAGCTGTTCTCCTGCGATGCTCTTTGTTGCTTTTTCAGCGTCAGGATTGTCCAATTTTGTTTTTGTCTGCCCTTCAAATCTTGGATCAGGATGCTTACATGCCACAACAGCCACTAAACCATTTCTAACATCTGCCCCTGTAAAGTTTGAATCCTTCTCTTTTAACACACCAAGTTCTCTTGCGTACTGATTAATTGTCTGTGTTAAAACTGACTTGAAACCTGTTATGTGTGTACCGCCTTCCTGGGTGTAAATGTTATTACAGAAACCTGAAATATTTTCTGTAAATTCATTTATATACTGAAAAGCAATCTCAAGTTCAATGCCCTCAATATCATCTTTAAAATAAATAATGTCTGTTACTTTTTCCTTGTCCTTAGTCATGTCAGCTATAAAAGCCTTAATTCCGTCAGGTTCAGAAAATGTTACTGTCTCCTCTTCCCCTACTCTTTTATTTTCAAAAATAATTGTCAGATTAGGATTAAGGTATGCTGTTTCATGGAGACGGCTTTTAATTGCATCTGCCTTAAAATATGTTTTTTCAAAAATTTCTCCATCAGGGAAAAAGCTAACAGTTGTACCTGTATCATTTTTTCTGCATTTTCCAACTTCCTTTAAGTCGTAGCAAATCTTACCCTGTTCATATCTTTGGTTGTAAACTTTTCCGTCTCTTTTTACATTAACTTCCAGCCAAAGTGATAAAGCATTAACAACTGATGAGCCTACACCATGGAGGCCACCTGAAATCTTGTAGTTACTATCACCAAATTTACCACCTGCATGAAGGGTTGTAAAAACAACTTCCACTGCCGGCCTACCTGTCTGCTCATTTAAGTCAACCGGTATGCCTCGTCCATTATCTTTAATTGTAGCCGAACCGTCTTTTTCCAAAGTTACTGTAATTTCAGAACAGTACCCTGCCAAATGTTCATCCACCGAATTGTCTACTATTTCATATATAAGATGATTAAGTCCTTTAGTACCTACGCTACCAATATACATTCCCGGTCTTTTTCTTACCGGTTCAAGTCCTTCAAGTACCGCTATACTATTTCCATCATAATTATTAGCCATAAAAAACTCCCTGTCTTAAATTTATTTATCTTTCTGCATTCTGAAAAAACCTGTTCCAAAATGCTTTCTCATTAAATAATCTTTTCCTTCCAAATGTGCAAAGTCATTAAATCTTTCAATATGGAAAGTTTTCATTTTTTCATCATACATAATGTGAGTGATACTGCTATTTTCAATTTGTCTTCCGTATGTAAGCCATTTACAATAATCAGCTCCCAGAATTCCTGTAAGCAAAGCTCTTAGAACTCCACCATGAGTTACAACGCATACATTTTCGTATGGTTCCTTTGTTAAATCCTTTAGTGCTTCCATTACTCTGTTAAACACCATTTCACAGTTTTCACCACCGTCAGGATATGGCAAATCTTCTTCCATTAAGACTCTCTTAGAAAGAAAATCCTGATATTTTTCTTTAATAACAGAATTCTCAAGTCCTGTCATACCGCCAAAGTTTGCTTCCTGCCATCTTTCATCTATTACTCTCTTTTTATTCAAATGAGAATTAATTATATCTGCTGTCTCTTTTGCTCTAATAAGCTGACTTGAATAAACAGCTTCTATGCCATAATCATTTTCTGCAAGTCTTTTTCCTAATAAATCTGCCTGCTCTCTACCTTCTTTTGAAAGTTCCACATCTACATTACATAATGTACTGTTTTGTCTGCCGTGTCTTATTAAGTAAATATTCATAATCTTACTCCTTCCAAAATTCTATTTTATGTACATAATCATTCCCGGGCCTAACTTATCATTAGGTCTTGAAATAAAGCCTTCCTTCTTATAAAAGTTTTCTCTGCCTCTTGCACACATTAAATCAAGCATTATCTCTGTGTCACTTAACTTTATTTCCTTTACATAATCAATAAGCTTAGTAATAATTGCATGTCCCATGCCTTTTTTCTGACATTCAGGAACAACTATAAGGTCCTGTATATAGCAGATTACTGCCCCGTCACCTACAATTCTTCCCATGCCTACAGGCTCATTATCTTCATAAGCCACTACTGTATAAAGACTCCCCTTTATTGCTGCTTCTGCCTGAGTTTTGGTCAATTTCTTCCAGTTTACTTTTTCTCTTAACTTTAAATATGTATCTATGTCCAATTGATTAGTTTTTAAAATCATAATATCTCTTTTCCATTAAGTAAGTCTAAGCTTTCCAACGTCAGAACGCAAAAAGCCACTTTAACCAATATATTATACAATATTTATTTTCTTTCTTCAAATGATTTTCTGTTATAAAATATTATTTTCTATTATAAAATCATCTTTTATGGTAAACTTGTAGACAGGGTATGTTTATGCCTAAAATATTTTACAAGGAGATATGAAAATGAAAAAGAAACAATATAGTTTAGTCGGGCTTTTCATTGTCGCATTACTATTTAATATTGCTTTTATTTTTAATGGTAATGTTTTTGCTGACACATTATCCACAAACTATCAGCCAGTTATTGACAATGTAAATAAGACTGCAGACTCAGTTGAACTACGATGGCATGTTAGTGATGATGATTACTACTACTTTAATATTTACAGAGCCACTTCTAAGGACGGCGACTATCAGTTATTGTCACAAAGCTATTTCCCTTATTATACTGATTATAATTTCAGTGCCGGCGTGCATTATTTTTATAAAATCGAGACAGTATATTTCGATGAAAATGATAATTTGCAAACAAGCGAGGCAACTTTCGTAGAAGATGTTTTTACACCTCTTGCTGTACCAACATTAAAAACAGCAACTGCCGTTAAGTCTCATGGCATAACACTTAGCTGGAACGGGACAAAGGACTCACAAGGCTACGAAGTTTACAGAAGCACCACTTCAAATGGAAGTTATTCATTAATAAAAACCGTAAAAACTACCTCTTTTGATTACTATATGGCACCTTACAGTTACACAAATAAAAAACTTACAGTTGGTAAAACCTATTACTATAAAATACGTGCTTATGTAACTTATGACAATGTAAAATATTACAGTAATTTTTCTACAGTAAAATATGCCCAGGTTCGAACTGACAGTGCAAAAATTACTACTACATATTCAAAAAAACCAAAGACCAACACTCTTTACTGGAAGAAAATTTCAGATGGTAACGGTTATGTAATTTATTATTCAACAAAATACAATGGCAAATACAAAAAGCTTGCCACCTTAAAGGGTAACAACAAATTACACTACACTCATAAAAAAGTAAAAAACGGCAAAGCCTATTATTACAAGGTTTACAGCTATAAAACAGTTTCCGGAAAAATGCTTCTAAGCGTTGAACCCGGCTATTATGAAAAATACTGTAACTACTACTCTTTTGAAAATGAACCTTATGACAGTCGTATACAAAGACTGTTTGGCAACAGTAAAACTGCCTGGTACAAAACTTCAAAAATTGCAAGTAAAAATATGAAAACAGTTAGAATTAAGGTTTGGGACAGAACAACAGTTGGCAAAAAATATACAAGACATTTTTATGTTACGGTGAACAAGGGACTGGCACCTTCTGTAAAAAAAATGTTTAAAGAAATTTACAAAACAAAAGAACGTTTTCCTATTCACGACATTGGTTGCTACAACTGGCGTGGAAACGGCTCAGCCTCTGAACACTGTATCGGCACAGCCTTTGATATTAATTCAAATGAAAACTATATGATTGACAACGGTCAGATTTTAGCAGGTTCTTTTTGGAAACCTAAAAAAAGCAAATATTCAATTCCACTAAAATGCCCGCTTGTAAAAATTTTAAATAAGTATGGCTTTGAAAGAGGCTTTTGGGGCAACAGAAAAGACTACATGCATTTCTCTTATTTGGGAACTTAATTTGTTCATACACAAATGTTAATACGCAAACTATAGTTATGTAAAATCTGTAATCGTAAAAACTACAACAATATAATAATTTGAATATATTAGATTAAATATAATAATTTAAATATAATAGTTTAAATATATTAGATTTTTTAATATATTACTCAAACATGTTTTTTAATCTATAAAAGTGTTTGAGATTTTAAAACACGCAATTAACAATGAAATATTTTACAAATGTTTTTTTCATACTCCTGGTAATAATATTATTATCAGGAGTGTTTGTTTTATGAAAAAAAGATTTGAGTTAATTTACAGAATTTTATTTATAATCATATCAATTACAGGAATCGCCATACATTTTGACATTAATGACAGGGATGTTAATGTTCACGAATTTAGTTTCTTTACATTGTGGAGCAATATTTTCTGTGCTGTATTTATGAGTGTTCTTTTAATTAAACATTTTACAAAAAAGAATACCCGCTCTACTCTTTTAATTTATTTTAAGGGCATGGCACTGTCCTGCATTACATGTACATTTTTAATTTATCATTTTTCAGAACATAAAATAGTATTGCAACAGGACACTATGACACCTCTTGGATTGCCTGTGGAAAGCATCATCGCCCACTATATTGTGCCGTTTATGTTTGTTTTTGACTGGCTTATATTCCAGCCCAAGGGATTATTTAAATGGAGTTATATTTTCAGTTGGCTTGCTTTCCCATTAGTATATATTTTCGCATTTTTTACAAGATGTGCCTGTAACACACCGGAAGAATTTAGAAATGTACCTAAATACCCATACTTTTTCCTAAATTATGACTATTTGGGTATGAGAAAGTGTTTACTCTACATTGTGGTAATTACCGTTATATTTCTGGCGGTTAATACTATTATTGTTTTTGCAGATAAATTTTTAAGCAATTTAAAAACAAAAAAACATTAAGTATTTCTTTGAATCAACCTTTAAACTGTTATGTTTCAAGTTAAACTTATATTACAAGTTTAATTTTTATTACCAATTTAACTTTTGGTCATTCAATAAATACTTAATGTTTTTTATGTAAGTAATATAAAATTTCTCTGAAATTCCTATTACGTATAAAACATTCCACTAGGAAATAATTCTTTATTTTTCTTTTTTTAGAACATCATACAATTCTTCTAAGTTGCCTATAACATAATTGATTTTCATATTGTCAGGTGTGGTTAGATTATGTGGATTGTACCAGCATGTTTTAATACCTGCATTTGTTCCACCCTGTATGTCTGAACTTAAGCTGTCGCCCACGATAATTGTTTCATCTTTATTTAGATTAGGAATCTCAGCAAAACATCTTTCAAAAAATCTAATGTCCGGCTTGTTTATTCCAACTCTTTGCGAAATAAATATTTTCTTAAAATATCTTTCTAAGTGGGCTCCGGCTATTCTTCTATCCTGAACTGAAGCGGTTCCGTTGGAAACTATGTATAAATCATATTTGTCTTTTAAATTTTCCAACAGCTCTACTGCTCCAGTCACAAAGAAATACTGATTACTTAACATTTCTTCGTATGTTTCCCAAGCTTTTTGCCCTGAACACTGAACACCTATCTTCTCAAACAGCATCTCAAATCTGCCTAAAAGTACCTGATTTCTTGTCAGTTCTCCTGTTTCCAACTTTTTCCAATGAAGATCATTTATCTTGCTATAAAGCTTAATAGTACTTTCATCATGTGGCACTCCAAGAACTGTTAAAGCCTTATCCAATGCTACATGCTCGCACTTTTTAAAATCTAAAATTGTATCATCTAAATCTAATAATATATTTTTTATCATTATCTGATTTTTTCTGTAAGTCCGACTTTCTTCTGAACTTTTCTTAATGTTTTGTTTGCAAAATATGCAGCCTTTTCGTCATTTTCTTTTATAACACCATTAAGATATGCTTTGTCTTTCTGAATTTCATAGAATCTGTCCTGTAATGGTTTAAGTCTGTCTGCAACTGATTCACCTACTGCTAACTTAAACTCGCCATAACCTTTTCCGTCAAATTCTTTTTCAACTTCTTCAATAGTCTTTCCTGTAATACATGAATAAATGTTAATTAAGTTCTGAATTCCAGGCTTGTCATCAGAATATCTGATTTCCATATCTGAATCTGTAACAGCTCTCTTGAACTTTCTGATAATTGTGTCAGGATCATCCATAAGCAAAATACTTGCATTTGGATTCTCGTCTGATTTTGACATTTTTCTTGATGGATCCTGAAGGCTCATAATTTTTGCTGTTGACTTTCCAATGTATGGTTCAGGAATTGTAAATACATCACCGTAAATTCCATTAAATCTTGTAGCAATATCTCTTGTCAACTCTAAGTGCTGCTTCTGGTCAACACCTACAGGAACAACATCTGCCTGATACAATAAAATATCTGCTGCCATAAGTGACGGATATGTAAATAATCCTGCATTAATATTGTCAGCATGCTTTGCAGCCTTGTCCTTGAACTGTGTCATACGGTTAAGTTCACCCATGTATGTGAAGCAATCTAAAATCCATGCAAGCTCTGCATGTGCAGATACATGTGATTGGAAGTAAATACAGTTCTTCTCAGGATCTAATCCTGCTGCAATATATAATGTATATAAATCTCTTGCTCTCTTTCGAAGTTCTGCAGGATTCTGTCTTACAGTTAATGAATGTAAATCTGCAATTGCATAAAAGCACTCATATTCTTCCTGCATCTTTAACCAGTTGTCAAGAGCTCCTAAATAATTTCCTAATGTAAGTGTGCCTGTTGACTGCATGGCACTATATGAAACTTTCTTATCTCCTAGCATATTTTTTCTCCTTGAATAATATTGTTTGTCCATTATTTAACATACCATTGTATTGTATCACTTTTGTAATAAATTGTATAGAAAAAAGTATGGAACCAGTTCTTTAATTACTGCAATTACAAAGCTTTTTACCTGCAAATTATTTTTCCATATTATGATATTACAATGTTCGCAAATTAAGTTTTAAATATTTAAACGTCAAATATAGAATATATTAATACTTTTATAACCTTTACTTCTTAATTGCCCAGCGCATTTTTGTCGACTTGGCTCTTGGGTTTCTGTTGCATTCAGCCTTTCCCGGTCTTATTACATCTCTTGCCACATCACTGTAAATACCTTGTTTTTTTAGAGCCTTAAATGACTTTTTCACCAATCTGTCTTCTCCTGAATGGAATGTGAGTACTGCTACTCTACCATTTGGTGCCAAAACCTCCGGCAATTTTTCCAGAAAATCATATAAAACTTCAAATTCATTATTAACATCAATTCTAAGTGCCTGAAATGTTCTTGCGCAACTTTTCTTGACAGCTTCCTCCCTTTCTTTTTTAGGTAGGTAAATCAAAGCCTTCTCAATAATATCTTTTAACTGAGTTGTTGTTTCGATTTTCTTTTTTCTTCTTTCTTCAACAACTGTTTTTGCAATTTCGTAAGCATAAGGTTCGTCTGAATTTTCAATAAGCATACCTTCCAATTCATCCATTGAAATTGTATTAATCCTTTCTGCTGCAGAAATTCCCTGATTTGGATTCAGCCTTAAATCAAGCGGTCCTTCATATTTGTAAGTAAAGCCTCTTTCCGGATTATCAATTTGCATTGACGATACTCCTAAGTCAGCTAAAACAAAATCAAATTTTCCATACTTTTCTGCTACCTTATCAATATCCTTAAAGTTAATATTTACACCTGTAAAAATATCTTCCCCAAAGCCTTTGTCTTTTAGCCTTTTTTTAGTTTTTTCTATTTCAATAGGATCAATGTCAAGTCCGTACACATGCCCTTTTCCTTCTAGCCTCTCCAACATTTTTGACGTATGCCCACCATAGCCTAAAGTTGCATCAAGCCCTTTTTGTCCCGGTTTTATTTCAAGAAAATCAAGAATTTCCTGAACCATAATAGAAATATGCATTCCCGCAGGTGTGCTACCCTTGCTAATTACTTTTTCAATTGTATCCTTGTATTTTTCAGGATTGTGCTCCTTGTACTTTTCCGCAAAAGTTCTAGGATGAGTTCCCTTGTACCTTACACGACGCTTGTGTGTTTTATCCTGAATATTGTTATCTTGTTGCTGGCTATTTAGTATATTGTTTTCTTTTGTCTGACTATCTTGATTTGTATTGTTCTGAGTTTTTTCATATTTGTCTGTATTTATGTTCTTTTCACTTATGTTGTTCTTGTTATCTTCCATTTTCTACTCTCTATACTTTCTTATATATTTTGCACAATATATCCTTTATTTTAGGCATTTGTGCAATTTCTCCTGTATTTGTACTATTCGCTTTTTGTTATCTGTATTCCTACTTGCAAATATTTTGGAATCATTGCTATTTTTGTTCCTATTTAGCATTGATCGTAACTGATATTTTTTGTTCCTACTAATGTATTTTATTACATGAATTGTACTGTTTTAGTTATATTTTCTTGTAGATTTGATGTTTGTATTTTGGATAATATTTGTGGTTTGAATTTTATTACATGAATCACACTCTTTCAGTTATATTTTATTGTAAATTTTTTTACAAAATCTATTATTTTCTCTATATTTAATTTGTATTATCTTTTCTATACATTATATTGGGTGCATTTATTTAAATTTAATGTAATTATTCTTAGTTAACATTCCGAATTATATCAAAAAAAGAAAGTGCTGGGCGGCAATGCCCCAACTCCCGCAAGAAGTAAACTTGTTAAGTTGAACACTTTCTTTGAAATTAGTATAATACCTTGTATAATATTCGTCTAGCACTTTTTACTATAATCAACATTCAATAATTTACTGTTTTATATGTTGTTTATTAATTATTTTCTGTATCAACTATTTCCTAATAGATATAAATACCTTTCTCGCCTACAGACACACCCACTTTATCAATATATATGCCGTTACTATTCTTTTCGAAATGCACTTTGTAATATTCACAATCTTCAGCATTTTTTCCATTCTTTAATGTTCCTTTGTAACGTACAACTACGCAAATATAATTTTTGCCCCAGTTTTCGTTTTCAATATCACACTCCATTTTTTTTAGTTTTATTCCACCTGCTTCGCTCCAATTATTTTGTATTGTGCTATAAATCTTCTCTCCGGCACTGTTATTTATAAACCTAGCATCAACTTTATTTTGTGTACAATTCAAAACTACTTTTTTAATTTGAGCTACAGTATTTTTTCTCTGAACGTACATATAGATAAATCCCAATAGTATTGCCAATAATATAACAATCACTATGATTAAATATGCTTTTTTCTTTTTCATAAAATTTTCTCCTAAATAATTATTTTACACCATTTTATATTCATAATTCTACTATACAGACATCATAACGTAAACAATATTCTTATAATATCTAGTATTGTGTCGATATTTTTAGGAATTTGGCAACCCTTTACAATTTTATATTTGATTTTGGTTGCCAATTTTATTTTACTCAAAACTCATTAATTCACCGATACAATCGTAAACTAAAACTAAGCCAGCATATTCAAATTAATATCCCTCATTAGTAACTTTCCATTTACCATTTTGTAATTTCAAATATATTGCTCTGGTAGCCTGATTAGTTTCATCGTATATTTGAAACATTACTTTTTTGCCTTCGACTTTTTTAAACTTCAAGTTTCTCAACTTATGTGGGAAATTTTTATAATAGTTTATTGCGACTTTTTTTGCTTCATCAATTTGTTCATCAGAATATGCTGATTTTATTGTTTGACTATTATCTGTACATGTTGTTTCCCTTGTGTTGCTGTTGTCTTTATGCATTGAATTGTGGTTTTCTTTAGTATTTGTAGCATCCGATGTAATACTACTATTTTCAGTCACTGTTATCACTTGCTTTTTTACTGTTGTACTTTTCTGTTGTACACCATCATTTTTACATGCAATCAAAATGATTGATATAGTTGTTAGAACTAAGCCTATGAGAATCCTTTTCATCTTTAAAACCTCCATAATATATTAATTGTTATTGATATACCAAATGTTTACATCAAATAAGCATCAAAACAGCATCAAAACAATATATATTTTATGTTATATGATAGTGCTTTATGATTCTATATAAGCTTTGGGTTGCCATATTCTATTTTATCAATAATATATTTCGTCAAAATATTTCAATATAATTTTAGAAACTTATCACGCTATCTTTTTGTTGATTTTTCCCATACAATTATTTAATATATTTCTAGAAATTTATTATTTATCAGGAGGCATACTATGGAAAAAATTGCAAGTTTTACAATAGACCATTTGAAACTATTACCCGGAGTATATGTTTCAAGAAAAGACAAAGTTGGTGAGAATACTATTACAACTTTTGATATTAGAATGACACGACCTAACTTTGAGCCGGTTATGAATACTGCGGAAGTTCACACTATAGAGCATTTAGGCGCTACATTTTTAAGAAACCATAAGGAATTTTCTAACAAAACAATTTACTTTGGACCAATGGGATGCAGAACAGGTTTCTATTTAGTTTTGGCCGGAGATTACGAATCAAAAGATATTGTTGATTTAATGAAAGAAATGTTCGACTTTATGAGAAACTTTGAAGGCGAAGTGCCAGGCGCATGTGCTAAGGATTGCGGTAACTACTTAGACATGAATCTTAATATGGCAAAGTATTTGTGTAACAAATTCTACACAGAAGTTCTTGAAGATATTACAGATGAGCATTTGGTTTATCCACAAAGTTAATCTATTTTCGACAAATTTTGTAAATGAAACTAATCAAATACACTTTTTCCACCCCTTTATGTTCTCACAGAACTAAAGGGGTGGATTTTTCTGCAATCATTTATAAGCATAAGTCCATCAAATGCTGTTTTTACACCCCTATGTGCTATTACATAACCGAGGGGGTGGAAACTGCCAGAATCTTTTTCAAACACAAGCTCATCAAACTCTGTTTTTACACCCCTATGTGCTATTACATAACCGAAGGGGTGGAAACTGCCAGAATCTTTTGCAAGCACAAGTTCATCAAGCTCACTTTTTCCACCCCTATGCTCTATAACATGACTAAAGGGGTGGAAACTGCCAGAATCTTTTGCAAGCATAAGTTCATCAAGCTCACTTTTTCCACCCCTATGCTCTATAACATGACTAAAGGGGTGGAAACTGCCAGAATCTTTTGCAAGCATAAGTTCATCAAGCTCACTTTTTCCACCCCTATGCTCTATAACATGACTAAAGGGGTGGAAATCGCTGGAATCTTTTGCAAGCATAAGAGTCAAATCATCAAATCTATTGAAAAAAACAACTACACTTCTTATTTTTCTCTAATGTTTACAATCAAATCATACACTTCTTATTTTTCCCTTATACTTACAATCAAATCATACACTTCCGGATGTCGTTTCTGCAAATGCTCATCTAGTATATGTCTGCGTTCTACAAAGCGTTCTGCAAGTTCAGGATGCTCCTTGTGTATACGATTGTGAATTTCTCTTCTATGTTCTTCAAGTCGCTTAGCAATATCTTTTTCGTCTTTGCCTGAAATATTTACAATCTCTTTTAAGTGTTCTTCAAGATGCTCCAACCATTCGTCCTCGTCAAAAGCATCCATGTGGGACCAGCGTCCATGGAAAAGATTTTCCACATCTCCTGATTTCTTTAGTTGGTCTATCTGTAGCATTATTTGATTTTCGATTTCTTTTTCACTTTCCTTACCAAATGCCCAAACAAATTCCTGAACCCTGTTGTCTACTCGTTTTCTTGAAGGTGTAAGTTGCTCATTTTCTACATCTCCTTCTAAGGGATAAGGTCTATTAATTCCCATGTCTTTTAACGCTACATGAATTGTTCTTCTAACATTTCCATTTTCAATTAAATAACCAAGACCTAATTTTCTTAACTGTTCATTAACACCTGAAATATGTTCAGTCATATAAAAGCGAATCCCCTTCTCCTGAAGAGATTTATATAAAATTTCCAATCTGTCGGCTGCTGTTATGTCAATGCTACCCACAGCACTTGCATCAATAATTACAGCCTTTGTATCTTCTTTAATGGCATCTTCAATGTCTCTTTGCAATGTTTGTATGTTAGCAAAAAACAAATTACTGCTAAATCTGTAAATAACCACACCCTGTATGGCATGTATGTGACGTCCCTCATTCAAATCTCTAAAATGCTTATGGCCCGGTTGTATGCCAAGAAAACATGTAGCCGGCTTTGCCGTTCTGATAATCATTTCAGTAAATGAAAGAATTATTCCAATTAAAACACCATTAATTGTTCCAAGCATAAGCACCCCCATAAAGGCGCCTATAAAAATAAAACATTCCGTACGGCTTACCTGCCAAAGTCTGACAGCCAAATCAAACTCTGTTGCGCCGATTAATGCAGAAATTACTATTGCCGTAAGAATTGGCACCGGCAAATATCCAATAAAGCCTGTACCTACCAAAAGAAGCAGCATCATGGAGAAACCTGCCACAATTCCCGTTAATTGTGTTTTTCCCTGATACTGCTCTCCCATTGCAGTTCTTGAAACTGAGCCATTTATAGGGCAACAACCTGTAAACGCTGCCACAAAATTTCCAAGGGCAAAGGCAAGTATTTCCTGATTATCATTTATTCTATAACCATTCTTTTGTGCAAAACTATTTTCAGCCAAAAGCGTTTCAGCTATAATAACAACTGCCACAGAAAGACTTATCATAACCAAATCAGTCATAGGATATGCTCCAAAATCAGGAACCTTCCAACTTGGAAGTCCCAGTGCAACACTATCAAGAGTTTTTACACCCCATTGTTGTAACGGCATAAATTTTGTCATTATAACACCTATGACCATAAGTACAACCGCCATAGGAAATTTTGACATAATCTTTTTAGAAACAAGTAAAATAATAAGTGCCACGATTCCAATATAAATCGAAGGCATATTAATATCTTTTCCTGTATCAATAATATGTTCCACCAATTCAGGAAGCTCTCCCGTACCTGATGTGCCACCCATAATTTTAGGAACCTGCATTAAAATAATTGTTGTACATATTCCTGTAATAAAACCACCCATAACAGGGGCCGAAATATAATTTACAAATTTTCCTGCTTTCATAAAATAAAAAGCCAACAGCCAAACTGCCACTAAAAAAGTAATTATAGGAACTACTTCCATTGCTTCTTTTGTACTGCCCTGAATATTCATACTAAGAAGAGCTGCACCTACCAACGCCGCCGGAGCTGCATCAACTCCGAAAATAAACTGTGGTGATGTTGAAAAAAGTGCAAAAATTATAATTGGGAAAACCGAGCCATACAAACCATATACTGCCGGCAAGCCCGCTATCTGTGCATATCCCATGGATATTGGAATAGACACAGCCATTATAATGATTCCTGTAAATATATCTTTTATTAAATTTTCTTTCTTATATCCTTTTAACGTATATGCTGGTTTTATCTTCATTTTCATTTTCTCCCGAATAAATTTTAGTTTATAATTTTCTCTCAAATTAATTTTAGCTAATAATTTTCTTAATTTTCTCCCTAGTAAACCTTTAATTAATCTATTCTTAATTTTTACTGAATACTTTTAAATTAATATGTTCTTCCCCCAAAAAAATAAATCTTTAGCTAATAATATACCACACTCATTTACATAAAAATACCTCTAAAGTAACAGACTTTCCAATTCTATCTGTCTACTTTAGAGGTATTTTTGTTTTTACTTTTTAAGCCTTTAAGCTTTTTAGATGTATTTAATTAGCTAAAACAAACTTCCACTGCTGATTTGCCTGAGCAAAATAATCCCACTGCTGTACATTACCACCATTTGATGTTGACCAACCAGCAACTTCTAATGATTTGTTACTGTGTTTGTTAATGAGGAATGAATATTCTCCATCAACCATTGTAATATACCATCTCTGGTTATTAGTTTTATTGTTATCCCAGATTATGGCATTACCACCATTATCCTGTGACCAGCCCCCCATATCAAGTGCTTTTCCTGTTAATGCACTCTTAAGAATGTATGTTGAATCATCTTTATTAAAATCAATTTCCCATTCCTGGGCTACGTTTCCATTTGCCTGACACTGTTGTACATTTGTACCACTTGCTTTGTTTGCTCCTGCAACATCAAGACAAAGGCCACTGTGTCTGTTGATAATTTTATATCTTGCTTTTTCAACCTTAACAGATGACAACTGGTCATTCCAGTCATTTCCAATGTAACTTGCATCGCTTGTAATTAGCTTTGACTTTCCACTAAAATTGTCATCCTGATAAATTGTTACCTTATAACCAAATGGAACCTTTAATGATGACATATCATCATTCTTAAAGCCTTTTGCAATAAGTGATGCAAGATTGTAACTTCCAACGCCTAATGATGTGCTTTTACCACCATAATTTGCATCCTGATAAATTGTTACATCACCTGATGCAGTGTTTACTGTTCCTGATGTACTTCCTGATGAAGAACTACCACTTGATGAACCACCTGAAGAACTGTTACCTTTATGTGTATATGAATAACTTGCTGTGTCTTTTACATAGCCTGAAGTATTGCAGTATGTAAACCAGTATTTAACTGTGTCCCCTGACTTCAAGCCATTAACTGTGTAAGTTGCTTTATCTCCTGACTGAGTCATTCTTACGTTCTGCTGTCCACCACCATTTACTGAATAATGAATGTCTGTCCACTTTGAATCATTTACATAAGCTGTTGCAGAACTGTCACCAGCATAATTCATTCCCATACCACTTGCCGGCGTATTTGAAGATGAACCATTATTGCCGCTGTTTCCTGTATTTCCTGTATTTCCTGTATTTCCTGTATTACCACTACTTCCTGCACTGCTACCATTGCTCTTATCTACATTGTTTGATGATGAACTATTGTATGAAGGATTGTCCTGATATACACGAACATAGTCAACCTTCATTTCCTGTGGAAATGCACTGTCATTAATTGAGAAGCCAGGCCAATTTCCTCCAACTGCCACATTTAATAATAAATAAAATGGTCTGTGGAATTCTTCTGTATCGCCTACATTGTTTGCAATTGACATTTCGTAGAATTTATTTCCATCAACAAAGAATCTGATATACTCATTATCCCACTGTAAACCATATGTGTGATACTGTGTTATATCAAAATTACCTGTTGGCTTACCGTATTCAGCATGTCCGTTTGCGTTCCAATGACATGTACCATATGTTTTATTTTCAGCATTAATTGCTTCCATAATGTCGATTTCACCACATGATGGCCAACCTACGCTACCAATATTTGCACCAAGCATCCAAAAAGCAGGCCAAATTCCCTGATTAGATGGTAATGCAAGTCTTGCTTCTACATAGCCATATGTAAATGTAAATTTCCCATTTGTATTAAGTCTTGCAGATGTATAATTCTTTCCACCGTAAGACTCTTTTTTTGCTCTAATGTGTAAGGCACCGTCAGCAACATAAGCATTGTCCGATCTGTTAGTATAATATTGCTGTTCGTTGTTTCCCCATCCATTTGAACCTGTTCCTATTTCAAATCCCCATTTTGAAGTATCAATGGAATTCCCATTGAATTCATCGCTCCATACTAATGTAGAGCCTGTAGTTGGAGAAGCCTTAACTGTTTTTTCAGGCATTGCAAATGTAATTGTCGAAAAAACCATGGCTGCTGAAACTACAAATGTTGTTGTTTTCTTAATTAACTTTGATATCATAATTTACCCTCCTAAAAATTTTCCGCTCAAAGCTAATTTAAGTATACAAAAACTAAAAACTATAGAAAGATAAAAAATTATATAAAAGGTAATCATTTTATTAAAAATATTTTTATACCTACCAAAATCACTATATGTAATGGATAAAATAAATAAAAGAAATATTTCCATTTATGTTTTCCCGGTGTGTCATTGTATAATTCAATAGGAATAATACTTAATGCCCCAAACCACTGAATTGACAATGGATACATGCCCATATTAAAAACAATATTTACAATCCCCTGACTTATGTGATGTTTTCTAAAAACATAAAAGCAAAGAATTATCATTATCCCTGCATAGGAATATGAGCAATTAATAAAATATGCCATGGCAAATCCTACCAACATAACTACTAATTCAATCAAAGTATTTAGTCTTGCCACTCCGATTTTTTGTAACACTTTGTCAGGATATGAAATTCTGAACTTTGAAATTGAATCAAGCATCCATATCATCATATAACCGATAAACAAAGTTATTAACACGTTTTGTCTTGCAAGGTCCCATAATGAACCATACATTAAATCATAAGGAACCTCTGATAATAACGCGAATATGCCTAAAATAATTCCATGTTTCATTCTGTCTTTTGTATGGAAAAATCCTTCAACCAAAACAAAACATATTATTGGGAAACAAATTCTTCCAATGGCACGGCCCGTTAAATACAATGTATTATTATTGTTTTCTAAAAAAATAATTGAAAAATGGTCAATAAACATTGCAAGGATTGCTAAAATCTTTAATTCAAATGTGCTTAATCCCCATTTTTCAAGATTAATATATTTACCAATTCCTTTTTCGTTTAATTCTTTTAACATATTATTCAGGTTTTGCAATCAAAACCGTTATGCTCCTTCCCGGTACATTAAATGTTCTGCCCACCTCTTCACTTTTCTGATTAGGGCTGGTTGAAAAAGCAACCTTCCATTTCCTTTTATTTCGTGCTGAAGGAATTCCAAAACTTTGCTCTTCCCAATACATATTGTATGCAATGTACACGTCAGCTTCATCACTTCCTGTTTCATCCATTGCATATTTTCCACAGTACATAGTTGAAAAATGTCTGTTAAAATGACTGAAGTCTCCGTACCACGCCTTTGTTCCATGATAAGACATATCCGGTAAACCGTAGGATTTATAATCCATCTGTCTTGTTTCATTTTTTAGATGTAACACTTTATGTTCTTTTCTAAATTTAATTATATTCTTTGTAAATTCAAATATTTCCTTTGCCATTGCTGTTTTATTCCAATTAGTCCACGAAATTTCATTATCCAGACAATATGGATTATTGTTTCCCTTTTGAGAATTGCACATTTCATCACCTGCATAAAGCATAGGCACACCCTGACTTAAAAATACCAAACTTAAAGCATTCTTAATCTGCTTTTTTCTTAAGTCCATTATTTTACGTTTTCTTGTATCTCCCTCAGCCCCACAGTTCCAACTGTAATTATAGACAGCACCGTCTCTGTTGTTTTCACCATTTGGCTGATTATATTTTCTGTCATAAGATACAGAATCATATAATGTAAATGTATTATGATTTGCCACATAATTTACAATTGCCACTGCCGGTGGATTTGCCTTCACCTTATAGGCAATGGTTGAAAGCATGTCTTCATCACCTTTTATAAATCTTCGTGTGGCAATCATAAAATCATCATTAAAATTAGCCAGATTTCTTACTTCCGTTGCACTATTGTAAAAATCTGTATCTGTCGCAAAGCTATAAGTAAATATTTTCGTTGTGCATAGCAAATTATCTGCTTGAACCATTCGCATCACTGCACTTTCAAGGTTCACATGAATTCCGTCAATGTGGTATTCCATTACCCAATAATGAAGACAGTCTAAAATTTCCTTAGGGTTAGTCTGCTCAGGAAAGAAAAATTCCATGGAAATCTCAATTCCATTTTTGTGTAATTCCCTAACCATATACTTAAATTCTTCTACTTCTCCACCAATGGCATTAGAATAAGCGTAAGCCGCTTTTGGTGCAAAAATAAAACCATCAGTATATCCCCAATAGTTTAGCTTTGGCTCCTCAATTGAGAACTGGCCTTTCATTGAAGTTGCAGGTCTTGATTTTATTTCATTAAAGTCATATGCTGGCATAAGCTCAATCATTGTAATTCCAAGTTCTTTGAAATAAGGAATCTTATCTACAATACCTAAATAAGTTCCCTTATGTTTTACTTTTGAGCTAACATGCTTTGTAAAGCCTCTAACATGTAGACGATACAAAATTGTCTCATCAAAAGGAATATTCAAAGGGGCATCCCCCTGCCAATCATATTCATTTGAAACAATTCCTGCCCTAAGATTTTTGCTCTTTTCTCCCCATTGCTTTTTTTCTGATAAAGCCTTCGCGTATTTGTCTACAATTATCTCATCATTAACACAAAAGTTATAATCATATTTCTTATAATCAAGTCCTGTTACACACATGGCATAAACACTTCCAATAACCTGTGCATTTTCAAATGGGATTCGAAAAGCTTCCCTGTCTTCACCTTTCCTGTACAATATTACTTCGCACTTGCTACCATACTTTGCAGTAATTGCAAAATTAACATTGTCACCCATTACCGTAGCACCCATTATTAACGGATTTCCCCTATATACTTTTATGTTGCCTAACTTGTCCATGTTGTCGTCCTTTCATGTCTGTAACTTGTCTTATTTTATGCTTAAATTAATCTGGTTTCAAAAAAACCAATCTCTATTACAGGTCCCTCTCCCTGTTTCTAACTTCCGCCATTGTAACAGAATCATTCTAATCAAATAACTGTATCAAATAAACTTTTCCCCGATCTATTGTTATCATGTAATTATCAGGGGCTGTGTAACCGCTATCTGCAATATGTTCTTTAAATTCTTTAAATGTCATTGAGCCATCACCATCTAATCTCTGATCATAAAAAGAACAGGACTTTGATATTTCAATATCCGCTTCTTCTCTTGTTGACACCTGACCGTCCATGGCATCAATTACGCCAAACTTTCCTTTTAAGTAAAGTCTTCTTCCGTTTATTTTTAACTGTTCAATATATGTTCCATTATCAGATTCCTTTGAACCTTCATTTATACTAAAACTTCTTGGCCAGCTTGAATCTTTTGCAGGATCAAGTCCTACAGTAGTTTCAGCCTTGGTTTTTGCTGTATTATCTTTTTTTGTAGTCTTTTCTTTTGTTGAAGAACAGCCACATACACTTGTAATTGTAAGTGTTGAAACTAACAACAAACTAATCAGTCTCTTCTTATTCATGTCCTCGCCTCCTACTGACATATAATAACATATTTACCCGTTTATAAAAACATAAAACTGTTTTTAATTATTTTTCCCATATTATAAGGTAATTTTTCCCTTTCCTAGATTGCTTTAATTCCTAAAAACTGATATACTTTGATGAGCAATCAGCAAAAGTTTACGGGATTTTTGCGGTCAAAAATCCGTTATTCTTTTGCATTTACCTAAAACATGTATAAAAATAAGGAGATTTATAAATGATAAGTACAAGTAATATTTCTTTACGTTTTGGCAAAAAAGCATTATTTGAAGATGTAAATATTAAATTTGTTCCAGGTCACTGCTACGGACTTATTGGTGCTAACGGTGCCGGAAAATCAACATTTTTAAAAATATTAACAGGGGAGATTGAACCTACAAGCGGTGAAGTTATTATCACACCTGGTGAACGTCTTTCTTTCTTAAAGCAGGACCACTTCCAGTATGATGAATACACTGTTCTTGATACAGTAATTATGGGTAATGCCCGTCTTTACGAAATCATGAAAGAAAAAGATGCAATCTACATGAAGGAAGATTTTTCTGATGAAGACGGCATTAAGGCATCAGAACTTGAAGCTGAATTTGCCGACATGGACGGCTGGAACGCTGAAGCTGATGCTGCTACTCTTTTAAACGGTTTAGGAGTAGATACCGAATATCACTACAGCCAGATGAAAGATTTAAACGGCACATTAAAGGTTAAGGTTCTTTTAGCTCAGGCATTATTTGGTAACCCTGACATTCTTCTTTTAGACGAACCTACTAACCACTTGGATTTAGATGCAATTGCCTGGCTTGAAGAATTCCTAATCAATTTTGAAAACACAGTAATCGTTGTATCTCATGACAGATATTTCTTAAATAAAGTTTGTACACAGATTGCTGATATTGACTATGCAAAGATTCAGCTTTATGCCGGTAACTACGATTTCTGGTACGAATCAAGTCAGTTAATTGTTAAACAGATGAAAGAAGCTAACAGAAAGAAAGAAGAAAAAATCAAGGAATTACAGGACTTTATCCAAAGATTTAGCGCCAATGCTTCTAAATCAAAACAGGCTACTTCAAGAAAGCGTGCTTTAGAAAAAATCGAACTTGATGACATTAAGCCTTCAAGCAGAAAGTACCCTTACATTGATTTCAGACCTGCAAGAGAAATCGGTAACGAAGTTTTAACTGTTGAACATTTATCAAAAACCATAGACGGTGTTAAGGTTTTAGATGATGTTTCATTTACAATCGGTAGAGAAGACAAAGTTGCTTTCGTTGGTTCAAACGGACTTGCAAAAACAACATTATTTCAGATTATTATGGGACAGATGGAACCTGATGAAGGTGATTACAAATGGGGTATCACAACAAGTCAGTCATACTTCCCTAAAGACAACACAAAAGATTTTGACTGTGACGATGTAATCGTTGACTGGCTTACACAGTATTCAGAAATCAAAGATGCCACATACGTTCGTGGTTTCCTTGGTAGAATGCTTTTTGCAGGTGATGATGGTGTTAAAAAAGTTAAGGTTCTTTCAGGTGGTGAAAAAGTTAGGGTTATGCTTTCAAAACTTATGATTAGCGGTGCTAACGTTTTAGTTATTGACGAACCTACTGACCATTTAGACATGGAAAGTATTACAGCCCTTAACACAGGCCTTATTAAGTTTCCTGGTGTACTTTTATTCTCATCAAGAGATCATCAGGTTGTTCAGACAACTGCAAACCGTATTATGGAAATTGTAAACGGCAAGCTTATTGACAAGATTACAACTTATGACGAATATCTTGAAAATGACGAAATGGCTAGAAAGAGAACTGTTTACACAACTGAGGGAATGGATATAAACGACTAATTGCGAGGTGAGTAATATGCGACCAACTACTATTACTTTTCCACCGGAGGGTATTGAACCTCTTGGTATAATTGAATTTGTACATGGTATGTGTGAAACGCGAAAACGTTACGAAAAAACTTTACAGTATTTTAGTAATTGTGGTTTTATTTGTGCCATTTCCGACATAAAAGGGCATGGTGAAAATATTTTAACCACTGATGACTTGGGCTACTTTGGTCACGAGGGCTACAAAGGACTTGTCGAAGACGTTCATCAATTTACAATGTTTCTAAAAAGAGAATATCCTAATCTTCCACTTATTATTGTAGGACACAGCATGGGTTCTCTTATTGTAAGAGCTTATTTGAAAAAGTTTTCTAACGAAGTGAATGCCGTCGTTTTAAGTGGTTCTCCTTCTGATAATCAGCTTGCCAGCTTTGGCAAACGACTAATTCGATTTATGGCTCTTTTTAGAGGCTGGAATTACAGAAGCCCAATGATTGAGAAAATGGTTAATGGACCTTTTGAAAAACCTTTTATGAAAGAGGGCATCGTAAATGCATGGATTTGTTCAGATAGAGATGTTGTTGAAGAATACAACAAGGATCCGTTATGTGGCGTGACTTTTACTTTAAATGGTTACTATGCACTGTTTAGTTTGATTCAAACAGTATACAGCAAACTTGGTTGGTCCAAGAAAAATCGTGATCTTCCTGTAATGTTTGTTTCAGGTGAGAATGATCCTTGCAGACAAGGGGACAAAGCTTTCAAGAAGGCTGTTTTACACTTTAAGCATTGTGGCTTTCCTAATACTTTTTCTAAAGTATACAAAGGTATGCGACATGAAGTATTTAATGAAAAGAACGCTTCGGAAGTTTATGAAGACATACTTAAGTTTTTGGAAATCAAGGCTGGCATTGAAGATATTAGATATCAGGACTAACATTAACTGCTTTATGTTTATCACTGCAGAAAGTAGTTACAATAGAATAAAATCATATATGAAAAAGGGTTGCAAAAATGCAACCCCTTTTTTCATATAGCCACGCAACAGGATATTAATTTTTCTAGTAATTTCCTAATATTTTCATATTAAGGGCTTCTGCATTAATACCGCTTAAAGCATTAATTGCTCCTGCCTGATTTGCTTTTCCCTCAAATTCAACGTAGAATCTGTATTCCCACTTCTTCTCAGGTACAGGTCTTGATTCTATACGTGTCATATTTAAGTCATTGTAAATAATATGAGACAACATCTGATATAAAGTACCGCTTTCATGTGGCATCTCAAAACTGATACATATTAAATCAGCATTAACTCTTGCTATTCTCTCTCTACTTATGATAATGAACTTTGTTGTATTTGTATCATTGAAATTAATTCCTCTATGTAATATTTCAAGTCCATAAATTTCTGCTGCATTAGCACTTGCTATACACGCTCTTGTCTTGTCATTCTGTTCTGAAATATATCTTGCACTAATTGCTGTATTAGCAAGATTCACTTTTCCAAAACCATGTTCCTCAATAAATTTATTGCTTTGCATGAAAGCCTGTGGATGAGAATATACCTCATGAATATCCTCTATTCTTGAACCTTTTAAACCACAAAGACAATGCTCTATTTTTACATCGAATGTATCAACAATATAATTAGAGAATTCAACCAGCAAGTCATACACATCTGTTACAATTCCTGCAGATGAATTTTCCATTGGTAAAACTGCGTAATCAGCCTTGCCGTCTCTTACATACTTCATTGCCTCTCTAAAAGTTGTTACATTTAAGTATTCAGCCTTATCTCCAAAGTATTCTGTAGCTGCCTGCTGGCTGTAGGCGCCCGGAATTCCCTGATATACGACTTTTGCACCATCCATTGGGATTTTATCAACAATATCAAATCCAATGTCGTTATTTACCCCTTCTTCTGTTAGAAGCTTATACTGCATCTTTCTGCTCATTGCCATTATCTGTTCAAACAATTCTTCCACACCATGAGCATAAAAATCACTTGAGGCTTTGTTTTTTAATGTTTTAATTTTGTCTAATTCTCTTTGTCTGTCAAGAACAGCCTTACCTGTTCTTAATTTGTATTCAGCAACGTCTTTACAGACTTCCATTCGTCTTTCAAATAAGCTTACAATCTCGCTATCAATTGAATCAATTTCTTTTCTACTTTCCTGTAAATCTTTCATGTATACGTTAAAGACCTTTCTTTCGTTGTTTAATTATCTGTCTCCTCTGAAATTTTCGGACAACCACCACAACCACTGCAACCGCCACTATTAGGACTTAAGTCCTCTAACAACTGAGTTACTGTTTTATTTAAAATAGGATGTGTCCAATATGGTGCAATTTGTTTTAATGGTTCTAACACAAAAATTCTCTTGTGCATTTCCACATGTGGTATCTTTAATTCTGGTAAATCCACTATCTGGTTTTCGTAAAAAACAATGTCTATATCCAATGTTCTTGGACCCCAGTGTATTTCCCTGGTCCTACCTTCAAAAGCTTCTATTTGGTTGACTTTTTTCAGTAATTCTTCAGGTGAATACAATGTTTCTATTTCAATACAACCATTTAGGAAATTGTCCTGTTCAACAGGCCCATAAGGCTCAGTTTCTATATAATTTGATACTACATTAACTCTGCAGTTATCATCGTCATACAAACTGTCCACTGCACAATTTAGGTGTTCTTCCTTGTCGCCCATATTAGAGCCGATTGATAAAATTGCCTTGCTCCATTTTCTGTTGATGGAAATTGCAACATTTCCAAAAGGCAACGGTATAGGTGCCTGTGGTTTGTATATTGTAAAATCCACTTCTCTGATTTTCGGAAATGTTTTTAACAATTCTGTTGTACACTGCCATGCCGCAGCTTCTATTAAATCAAATCTGTTTTTTGTTAGAAATTTATTTATAAAGTCGCAAACCTCAGCATAATTAACAGTTTCATTTAAATCATCAGTATTGCCTGCAACACTTATGTCTGTATATAAGTTAGCATCAATATAAAATTTCTGACCATTTATTTTTTCCTGTTCCTCACAGCCATGGTATGCAAATACTTCTAACTGCTTAATTTTAATACAATTTTTCATTTCTTATCGCCTTTGCCATCATTAATGCCTGATAGTTTTCTTTTACATCATGGACTCTGAAAATACTACAGCCTCTCTCATATCCCATAACAGTTGTTGCAACAGTTCCAGCCATTCTGTCATTCTTATCTACGTCCAGTGTAAGTCCGATAACTGACTTTCTGGATGTTCCAAGAAGCACAGGATAACCAAGTTCTTTTAGCCTGTCCACATGTTTAATAATCGATAAATTCTGTGCATAATCTTTTCCAAAACCAACGCCCGGATCTAATACAATCTGTGAATCCTTTACTCCAGCTTTGTGGGCAATGTCAATTGATTCCTTCATTTCCTTTAAAACATCTTCCACGTAGCTTTCATAGTTAGTATTATCCTTATTATGCATAACACATGCAGCAACTCCTGATTTTGCTACTAAATCAGCCATATCCTGCCTGTCCCACTTAAATCCCCACACATCATTAACCATGTCGATTCCGGCTTCAACTCCGGCTTTTGCCACATTAGTTTTGTATGTATCAAGGGATACGCATACATCAAATCTTTCTTTTATCGCATTAATAACCGGCACAACCCTTTCTATTTCTTCTTCATCACTAATTAAAGTATAGCCCGGTCTTGTTGACTCACCGCCAACATCAATAATTCTTGCACCGTCCTTGATCATTTCTTCAGTGTGCTTTAAAGCTGCGTCCATGTTATTCCACTTACCACCGTCAGAAAATGAGTCAGGTGTTACATTTAAAATTCCCATAATAATAGGATCGTTATCTAAGTCAAAATTATATTTTCCAATTTGCATTTATTTTTCCTTTACTCTCTATTAATTATTTTTGTAAAAAAGAATATCACCTACGATACATTACACAAAAAATGCGTGCCTATTAAGCAACTGTTTTTATCTTCTGCCATATGATCCATGATAAGAAGTCTAATTACTTTTCCATTAAATGAAGAATGTCTCTTCTTAAACTGCTGTCTTCTTCAAAAGCGCCTTTTGCTGAAAAAGTAATTGTTTTACTACCTGGTTTCTTAATTCCTCTTGCTGACATACACATATGCTCAGCCTCAACCATAACCAATACCCCCTTTGCATTTAAGCATTCTTCAATAGCATCGGCTATCTGATTTGTCATTTGTTCCTGAATCTGCAATCGTCTTGCAAAAACTTCCACTGTTCTTGCAAGCTTGCTTATTCCAACAACTTTTCCATTTGGAATATAAGCAATGTTTGCTTTACCATAAAAAGGCATCAAATGATGTTCGCAAGTTGAGTAAAATGTAATATCTTTTTCAATAACTACATTTTCATTATCACATGTAAAAGTCTTTGACAGATGCTCCATTGGATCTTTGTCCATACCTGCACATAACTCTTCATACATACGTGCAACTCTGTTTGGAGTATCCACTAAACCCTCTCTACTTGGATCTTCACCGATACCTTCTAATAATAATTTGATTCCCTGTTCTATTTTGTTTTTATCAAACATCAGTCAATCTCTCCTTCCGGCTTTAACTGCTTGATTAATATCATTTAGATGTGATAAAGAGCCAAAAGCTAATATCATATCTGATTTTTTACTGTTTACTAAATCAATTGCCTTCTCTACAGCCTGATCTATACTTTCTACATACTGAACATTTGGGTTGTATTTAGAAATTGTATTAGCCAACTTCTTTCCATCTAATGCTCTGGCATTATTTGGTGTAACAGTTAAAATATTTTCTCCTTTGTTTGCAATAAGACCTGCTTCCTTCTCAAAGTCTTTATCGGCCAACACTCCCATTATAAAGGTAATTCGTTTATTTGTAAAATACAAATCAATACATTTTACCAATTCCTCTATAGCTCCGGGATTATGTGCGCCATCAATTACAAATAATGGTTGCTTTGAAATTATTTCAAATCTTCCCTTCCAGACTGCATTTTCAATGCCATTTTTTATATATTTTTCTGTATTGTAACCCTTTTTTTCAAGAATTAATGCAACCTCAATTGCTGTTGCCACATTTTTTCCCTGATAAGTTCCAAGCATTTTTAGATTAGCTTTATATTCTTTTCCATTAGAGGCTCTGTAAGTTACAATATTTTCTCCATTACCCAAATCCAGTTGTGCTTCTTTAGCCATAACTATATGGGAATTCTTTTTTTCAGCTTCCTCCCTTATTACATCGCATATTTCTTTTTGCTGTTTTGCTACTACAACGGGACAGTTTGCTTTTATTATGCCCGATTTTACCCTTGCTATTTCTTCAATTGTGTCACCTAAAAAAGCTGTGTGGTCCAAGGAAATATTGGCAATAATACTACAAAGAACCTTATTGAAAACATTTGTGGCATCTGTTGCACCACCCATACCGCATTCAACTAACACAATATCACAATTCTTTCTTTTGAAATATTCAAAAGCCAAAGCCGTTTCAATTTCAAAAGGTGTTGGATGAAATCCATAAGTTTTAGCAATGTAATCACATTTATCCTTAATATGAGTGATTATTTCTCCTAAACTGTTTGGCTCTATGTTTTGGTTATTAATCTGAATAATCTCATCTTCTTCAAAAACTGCCGGAGAACTGTACCTACCTACTTTGTAGCCTGCCTCCATGAGAATATTGTTTAAAAAAGCCATTGTGGAACCTTTTCCATTTGTACCTGCTATGTGAACAACTTTCAGACTTTTTTCAGGATTACCCATTTCTTTTAAAAGTGTTGTGATGCTTTTCAGACCTAAGACACTGCCGTATTTATTTACTTCTTTTAAATATTGTTTTGCTTCGTTATAGTTCATTGTGTTTTCCTCGTTGTGCTTTTATGCTATTTTGCCCTTCATGTTTTTTATTACGAAATTGCTACGTGCTTTGCACTCCCGCAATTTCACCACATAATTCGCATATCGCACAACTTCGTTGTGCTTTTATGCTATTTTGCCCTTCATATTTTTTATTACGAAATTGCTACGTGCTTTGCACTCCCGCAATTTCACCACATAATTCGCATATCGCACAACTTCGTTGTGCTTTTATGCTATTTTGCCCTTCATATTTTTTATTACGAAATTGCTACGTGCTTTGCACTCCCGCAATTTCACCACATAATTCGCATATCGCACAACTTCGTTGTGCTTTTATGCTATTTTGCCCTTCATGTTTTTTTATTACGAAATTGCTACGTGCTTTGCACTCCCGCAATTTCACCACATAATTCGCATATCGCACAACTTCGTTGTGCTTTTATGCTATTTTGCCCTTCATATTTTTTATTACGAAATTGCTACGTGCTTTGCACTCCCGCAATTTCACCACATAATTCGCATATCGCACAACTTCGCTGTGCTTTTATGCTCATTATGCGGGCGTGTCCTCAAAACATAAGCGTACTTTTGTGCAAGCACAAGTACGCTTATGTTTTGGTACACTGTAATAAAAAACGTACTTTATGGGAAGTATTAGTCTACCATAAAATACGTTTTTTGTTTATTTGTAATTATTATTTTATGAATCTTGCTGATACATAACCTTCGATACCATTCCAGATTACATGGCACCAACCTTTGTCAGTGCTTAAGACTTCTAATTCGTCTCCTTTATTAACAATGTCTAAAACCTTTGAGCTTTCTTTTGGTTTTCTTCTTATGTTGACATCGTCCCTTGCATGTTTGATTTCGCCTGAAGGTCGTGTTGTTTCCTCTTCAGTCTGTTCCTCTGTAGGTGCCTGTGTTTCTTCTTCTGTTGTCTCTGGAACAGTTTTCTCAGTTGTTGCAGCTACAGTAGTTTCTGATGTTGTCTGCTGAGCAACCTTCTGTGTTGTTGTTACAGCTTCTGTTGTCTCTGCTGTTGTTGCTCCTAATATTGATGTTTCCTTAGGAGCTGTTGTCTCCACTTCACTATCTTTCTTGGCTGAAACTGAAGCTACAACAATAATTAATACTACAATAACAACAATTGCTGCTGCTAAAATTCCTAATGTTATTTTTCTTTTCTTAATCTGCTGTTCTTTCTTTAACTCAGCATTTCTTTTTCTTGCTTCTATTCTCTGTCTAGTTTCATCTTCGTATGACATTTTTCCACCTTCTTAATGTATTTTCTTTTTGTTATGATTTTCAAATAACAATGTATTTCTAACATTATTATCTTAAAAATGCATTATCTTACAAATTCAAAAAACGACAAATTAATGTAAGTTTTCTTCTTCCTCAATAATTTCATCATATTCACCGTCTTCAACTAACTGATCAAAAGCCTGTGATGCTAACATGAATTCAGCTTCTGTTTCAATATTGTCAAGTCCGGGTTCTCCGTCCTCGTCTTCAAAGTATCTGTATAAGAACACTTCTCCTTCTTCGTTTTCAGGTCCTTCAGTTGGAAGTAATGCAATGTAATCTCTTCCTTCTGCTTCAAATATACTTACAACAAGGCAATCAACCTCACTGTCATCTTCTAATGTTAAAGTTACAAATAAATCTTCATCTTCTTCTAATTGATTATTTCTCATATCATTTACCAAGTCTTTCAACAATCCTCATACATTTCCCGTATGAATTTGAAAGACACAAACATAATATTTTTACTATGCCTGCATTTTCCTTTCTTATTTATTTTCACAATCTTACTATGCATTTGTAATAAACGCATTTTTTGTTATTTTAACTTTATCAAAAGTGTATTAAAATTGCAATATTATGCACCTTAATTTAATGTATTATCTACATAATTTTCAAAAAATATACATATTCTATGCCATTACTTCCTTCATAAAAATTGACGGTTCCACATAACAGCCAAGATTTTCGCTTACACAATATATATTTAAATATTTTTTTGCCCTTGTTATTGCCACATAGAAAAGTCTTCTTTCCTCTACGAAATCTCTTTCTCTTACTGCTTTAGATGTTGGTATTATGCCCTGATTAGCATCTAAAATAAAAACGCTGTCAAACTCAAGTCCCTTTGAGCCATGCATTGTAATAATATGAATCGGCTTTCTTACCTGCTTTTCTTTTGACTTCGTATTAGCACTGTTTTCTTCACTTTCCTGTAAAATCCAGCTTTCCAAAGTGTCATATTTTAAACTGTTTGTTTTTATTTCTTCAATTTCTTTTTCAAAAACAGAATAGTTTATCTTTCTCTCTCTTGATAGCTCTTTCAGGTAATTCTCATATCCTATACCTTTTAGAATATACATTAAAGCTGCCATGGGCTTTAATCTTAACAACATCTGCAAATCAAATTCCAGCTTTTCTATTTTTTTCACAATTTCACTGCTATGACTGTAAACATTTTTCAAACTATTAAAATCAATTCCATAATCACTTATCATTCCGTTACTAATAAGTCTGGCCGGTTTGTTTAATATATAAATTAGGCTTTCATTATTTCGTATTTCAACTTTATTCAAATTAATGGCTGCCTTTATGTAATTGTAAATGTCCACTCCCACCTGAGTTTTGAAAACAGATTTCTTAGCGACTTTGCTTTCAGATATAATTTCCTGTTCTTCTAAAAATCTTTGGATAATATCAATCTGGCTGTTGTTTCTCACAAGTATTGCAATGTCATCTATCCCTCTACTTTGCAACTCTGTAATCTTAACTGCTGTATACTGCAATTGCTCCATTTGATTTCTGAAAATTCTAACATCAGTATCTTTACTTTTGTTATTATTCTTGTTCTTGGTATTGTTATTGTTCCTTTTCCTTGGGATTGAACAACCATCTTTTATGTTCTCATTTTCATTATTATTTTCATCATTTTTATTATTGTTACCTTTCGGTGATATGATATTTTTTTCAAAACGTGAACTGTTGTTTTTAATTAGGTTCTTAGACATTTGGATAATTTCATTTGTAGACCTATAGTTTATATTTAATATAATTTTTCTACATGCCTGATAGTCCTTTTCAAATCTAAACATTAACTCAGGACACGCCCCGCGAAATCCATAAATGCTCTGGTCATCATCACCTACTATAAACAAATTGTTTTCAGGCGCCACAAGCATTTTTATGATTTCATACTGTATCTTGTTAATATCCTGAAATTCATCTATTAAAACATATTCAAAAACCTGCTGCCATTTTTGTAAAAGCACCGGTTCCTCTTTAAACAACGTATAACAGTCCAACAGCATATCATCAAAATCAATTTTATTCTGACTCTTCAATTCTTTTGCATATTCATCGAATATAAGCTTAAATTCCCTGTTTTTACAGCTTTTCGGTGCATAATCACTCAATGGAATCATATTTCCCTTAACATTGCTTATTTCGCCAATAATGTTTTGAATAAATTCATTAAGGGAAGTTGTATTTATTCTGTTTCTGATAATAATTTCACGCAAAATCTGACTTTTCTGATTTTCCGTTAAAATATTACGCCCACTGTAATTCTTGGATAATTTTAAAATTCTAAAATAGATTCCATGAAAAGTTCCAAAGGACACAGGATAACTGCTTTTTACCCAATGTTCTCCTTCCATTATCTGAAAAAATTTTCTCTGCATATGAACTGCGGCAGCTTTTGTAAAAGTTACTACTAATATTTTTTCAGGTGAAACGTCTTTTCTAATTAACTCTTTTATTCTGTGTGTTATAACTGTAGTTTTACCTGAGCCAGGTCCTGCAAGAACCATGGCTGCTCCTTTAAAATGATTAACAGCTTCTCTTTGTGCGTTATTAAATTCCATAAACACCTTTCCAATATGTCCCTTTATATATTATCACATATTGGATGTGTTTTAAATAGTGTTTTCAGTCCACGTATAGTAAAATTTAATTAAACCTACTCTTGAATTGGTATCTGTTTTTTTATTTATATTTGAAATATGTCTGTATAAAGCAGCTCTTGAAATATATAACCCGGCTGCAATATTCTGAACACTATCGTCAGAATTAAGTAAAGCTTCTAACACTTCCTTTTCTCTTTTGGTTAAAGAAAAATTCTCCGAAAACATTTGTAATTTGTCAGTTTCGTTTGTGCTGTTAGTTTCTTTTTCACTGTTTGTTAGATTGTCCCAGTTATTTTCTATTATTTCAGCTCTGTTGATTTGTATATTTTTCATTGTGTACAAAAATATTAATACACTAATTGCCACAAACAAAACTAACGATAATACGGTAATCAGTAAAACATTTTCTGTTGAATATAGTTTCAAAGACCAACTCCCCATTAGCACAGCCATCAAATTATTTACTGCTCTTCCCATACCTGCCCAAAGGCGTGTATTTTCCATTTTAAGAGATATTTTCACAAATGCTGTTGTAAAAAACACAGCAAAGAATCCAGCTGACAAATAGAAAACAACCAGGCCTGTTAAAAACGCCCCGCCGGATACAATTGTCAAAATACATATTGTTGACAAAAGAGTTATGCAATACATTATTATGTACATGAATCTGCCTTTTTTTATGTCGAAAAGTATACCAGCTGCAATTCCACTTACGGCTAAAAATAATCGCGGATATTGACCTACATCAAAAGTACCATCTGCATGGAATAAAGTCACAACATTATCAAGGGTTGTAAAAACATTTGCCATTAATACAACAATTGCAATTAAAAGAATTACCATTACATAATTGTTTTTTAAATCACCCTTTTCTTTGACTGCATTATCACATCTGTCATCACTATTACTTTTCCCTGAAATCTTTTGCACTATTATGATTGCTGCAACCCATAATACAACTATCGAAACACTTTCCAAATTATTTGATTTTATTAAATTATTGCTTAAAAACTGTATCAAAAGTCCAAAACCGTAAGCAAAGCCTATTGTTTTTCCTAAATATTTGCTGTTACCGTAATTAATTGCCGTAAAATAAAAAACCGTGCTTCCAAAAGCTCCAAGTATAATAAAAAGAAGGCAGCCGCACATTAACATAACATTATAAGAATCACTGTGTGAAAATTTCCAAACACAAAAACAACCTAATACAATCGCTAAACTAACCGCTATATTTTTAGTGTTTTTAATACCTGTTTTATTATCTAATATTTTCTTTATTATTGGATACAAAACAAATCCCACTACGCTTGCACCTAAAACATAACTTTGTGCTATTACAACTTTACTTGGATTTGCCACTTTAGCAATTATGTTATCAAAAAGGTATTCACTTCCTAAAAACAAAAAATTAAAAAGTGATATTAATATTATGATTTCAATCCAATTTTTATTTATATTTTTCTTAGTAACTGTATTTTCCATATTTTAACCTGAACCTTTCAAAAGGATTTCTTATCACACAAAAAGTCCGACTGACAAACAGCCGGACTTTTTATAATCATCCTTGAATTATTTTGATAATTATTCTGATAATAATTCAATACCTTTTTTAATTCTTTCTAATGACTCTTCTTTTCCAATTACTTCCATAATTTCGAAAGCTCCTGCCGGTGTCATCTGCTTACCTGATACTGCAGTACGAAGTGGCCATAAAGCCTGACCATTTTTAATTTCTTTTTTCTTAATGTATTCAAATACAGTGTCGTGTAATCCCTGTACTGAATAATCATCTGTTTCCTCTAATATTGGAAGTAATTCCTTTAAAATTTCTAAAGAGTTTTCAGAATTAGTCTTCATTTTCTTGTGTGTATACATTTCAGGACTATATTCAGGAAGTTCCTGGAAGAAGTCAATCATGTCTCCAATTTCAGGGAATGTTTCAATTCTTGTTTTGACCATATCCATTATTGTTTCAAGGTTCAAATCTTTCTTGATAACTGCCTTAACGTATGGTCTTGCCATTTCATAGAACTTCTCATTGTCCATAGCCTTAATGTATTCACCATTCATCCATTTTAACTTTGTAATATCGAAAACTGAAGGGCTCTTATTAACCTTGTGATAATCAAAATTCTTAATTAATTCATCAAGTGAAAATATTTCCTGATTGTCTTCCGGACTCCAACCTAAAAGTGCAATGTAGTTTACAATTGCTTCAGGTAAAAATCCCTGTTCAACTAAATCTTCGTATGATGAATGACCTGAACGTTTGCTTAATTTCTTATGATTTTCATCTGTAATAAGTGGCAAATGTACATATTTAGGTGCTTCCCAGCCAAATGCTTCATAAAGTCTCTGGTACTTTGGTGAAGATGAAATATATTCATTACCTCTTACTACATGAGTAATTTCCTGTAAATGATCATCTATAACATTTGCAAAATTGTATGTTGGATAGCCATCTGACTTAATTAAAATCATGTCATCCAACTCTTTGTTTTCTACTGTAATTTTTCCATACAATTCATCAACAAAAGTTGTTGTTCCTTCTGTTGGCATGTTCATTCTGATAACATAAGGTTTTCCAGCATCTAAATTAGCCTGTATTTCTTCTTGTGAAAGATGTAAACAATGCTTGTCGTACATTGTAATTTCTTTTCCGTCTTCCCCTACAGAAGTTTTAAGTGTAGCCAATCTGTCCTTATCACAGAAACAGTAATATGCATCTCCTGACTCAATTAATTTCTTTGCATATTCAAGATATAAACCTGACGCCTGACGTTCACTCTGAATATAAGGTCCATATCCCTTGTCTTTGTCAGGACCTTCGTCATGTACAAGTCCTGTTGCTTCAAGTGTTCTGTATATAATATCCACAGCACCTTCCACATAACGTTCTCTATCTGTATCTTCTATTCTTAAAATAAAATCGCCACCTGCATGCTTTGCAATTAAAAATTCGTATAAAGCTGTTCTTAAATTTCCTACATGCATTCTACCTGTTGGACTAGGTGCAAATCTTGTTCTTACTTTTGACATTTTATTTCTCCTCTTTAACAATTATTGACATAAATCTAATTTATTATAATGCTTTTTTTGCCTATAAGCAAGTACATCAACTTATGGATTTTATAATAATCCATAACGCAATATTTTTTATGTAATAGAAAATCCCAAAAGATTTTCCTGTTACGAAAAAAGACTTTCCTTAACCGAATCACCTATTTATTGTCAGGTTTTAAAACCTAACTTTTTAGGAATAATTCAAGTTCCGTGAAAGTCTTTTTCTAAATATACTTAATATTTTGTTTTTATGCTTTATTTTAAATTTTTGAAATATTCAACAGCTTCATCTAATGACTTCTTGAATGAATCATCTGATGAATTATCGAATAAGAATAAATTCTTAATTCCTTCAGGAACTGTAAAGTTCTGTCTGCTAATATATTCATCCCAATGTTCAATCTTCCATGTATCTCTGTCAGAGTTACGTTTAATCATTCTTTCCTTACAAACTTCCTTGTCGCAATGAACCCAAACAACAACTAATTCAGCTCCAATCTTTAAAAGTTCGTTTCTAAGATTTTCCATATAACCGGGTGTTCTAACTTCTCTTGTGAATGGAGAATTAATGAATACCGTATCATTGTATTCTAAAGCTTCTCTTGCGATTTCCATGATTGCATCATATTCATAATTTCTGATGTTTGCTTCAAAGAAATCTGAGCTTCTATTGTATTCTTCATTTGCCACAACAAAAATCTGCTTTGATAAAACAATAAGTGAATCTTTATCAAGGTAAACACAGTTAGGCATAGCCTTTGCTAACTTCTTTGTTACAAATGTTTTTCCACATGCTGGTGGTGATGTTACTAAAATCATTTTCTTCATAATATATCTACCTCTTCTATATAAAAATATTTAATCGTTTCAAATAAACCCGAATTTCCCGTAATTATATCACTTTTTAATTTCTTTAGTCAATAAGATTGACCGTATTTTTTTGTTTTTTCGACTACTTTTTTAATTACAGTGTTCCAAGGTCCAGCTCACCTGTGCTTGCACAAAGGTGAGCTGGACTTTGGAACACGCCCAAATATGAGCATAAAAGGGAAGCGTCAGCTTTCCGATATGCGAATATTTGTATGGATTGCGGGAGTGCTCTGCACGGAACAATCCATGTAATTATTTGTTGAGTTTTATCTCTACGGGGTTATTTATTTTAAGTTCTTTTTCTGTTACCACACAGTCATACGCCATTATTTTAACTCCTTTACTTTCTGCCTTTACCAGTACTTCTGCAAAAGCCTTATGAGTCTCTTTGTTAGGTGTAAAATATTTTACATTTTCCATTTGCACAACAAACATAATATAAGCGTCAAAGCCCTCTTCCTTGGCTTTGATTAAATGTTCTATATGCTTTACCGCTCTTTTGCTTGGTGCATCAGGAAATAAAACCACACCATCTTTTTCAAGGGTGACACCTTTTACTTCCATCCACGCTTTTTTATTATCTCCCTCAATATAAAAATCAAACCTTGATTCTCCATATTTTTTCTCAGGAGCAACAAGTTTTGTATTTTTATATAAGCCATTTTTATTTAGCCATTCCTGTACTACTTTGTTTGGTGCTTGGGAATCCATATTTATTATTCTTTCATTTTTCCTGACTACAACCAAATCATATTTTGTTTTTCGATTGGGATTGTCTGATTCCTCCAAATATACAGTTGCACCATTAACTAAAAGTTCTTTGCAACGTCCTGTATTTTTCACATGAACAACCTGGGGATTATTATCCATTCCTTCTACATCAACATACGCTATAAACCTGTTGGGTCTTTCCCTAAAAATTCCTTTTACAATCTTTTTATATTCCATAATACTTTCTTCTCTATAATTCAATCTTTTATCTTAATTCTTTTCTGCTCTTTACACTTCAATCCTTTATCTTTCTTTTCTATTCTTTGTAATTCAATCTCTTATCTTAATTCTTTTCTGCTGTCTATAATTTATTATCTGCCGAAACCAATATTAACACTTTTCATTATTAATTAACAGCTGTTTTCCTGCACATACTTTTTAATGCATAATTAATGATTGTAGAATTTTGATTATTAACCAAAGGATTAGTTCTTTTTATATTATGGAATTATTATTTCTAATTGTTCAGATATGATTTTATTTTGTATGTTTTGTCTATTAGATAAGCATTTAGAAAAATTGCTTCTCAAATCAGGAATGGCGTTTCAGAATTCTCCGAAACGCCACAAAATTGAAAGGGTTTAGATTATTATGTTACCTAAAAATCTAATACACTTATAGTTTAAAAATTAAAAACATTTTTAACTATAAATTTTATCTTCCTCTGAATTATCTTCTCCTGATACTTTAATGTTTGCATCGTCCATTTTTACCTTAGGAATTGCAATTGGTGGCAAACCTGAATTTACAAAAAATGTAATTACCATCGATCTTACATGTGGGAATATTTCATCGTATGCCTTCTTATGAATTTCCCTTTTGTCTGATAACTGATCACAGTCAAAAAATGCTACTGCACTTATTTTAAAATTAAAATCCATTGGCTGATTCTTATCCATCATATCAATAGTTAATGTAGCTGCACACTTCTTATCGTCCCTTGTATATTTAACATTAAAAGATGCTCTCTGGCTAATATCCAAAGAAACAGCTCCTTCTATCTTATTTGTTAAATCAAGTTCTTCTACTTTAATTCCATTAAAAACTAAATCTCCCATTTAATGCCTCCTTAATCTTTTCCTGTAATTATATCATTTTTTAATTATTAATAAAAGTGAAATGCAAACCGTTTTAATCTACATTCCTCTTTTATAAACTATATCCTGCTATGGGATATTATTTTTTTACTTTAACACTTTTAACTTTGCTCCATGCTCCATAGTATTTTTTCTTTCCAACTACTTTGTAAGCTCTAACCTGAACGAAGTATTTTTTGTTTTTAAGTTTCTTAATTACATAAGAATTCTTCTTAGCAACTTTAATCTTTGCTTTTTTAAGTTTGCCTTTGCTTAAAGCATAACGAACCTGGTAGCCCTTTACACCTTTAATCTTCTTCCATGACAACTTAATCTTCTTACCCTTAACATTCTTAGCCTTAGGTGAAACCTTTGCCACTTTAATCTTTGTTGTTGTTGGCTTCTCAGTTGGTCTGTTAGGGTTATCCTTAGCTGCAATTGTTTTAACAACTGTACCTTCACAATTTTCACCAATTCCTGTAATTGTAATTGTGATATTACCTATTGCATCTGTAGCTACTGTATATTTATAATCCTTATCTTTTGTTAATGCACGTCCATTATCAGGTACCTGAACTAATACATTTAACTGCTTGTTAGCATCAAATGATGTCTTAATAGTTGTGTTAGCAAGTTTTCTCTTAGTAATAACGAATGTCTTTTCAATTGTTCCTGTATAGTTTCCAATACCCTTTATTGTCATTGTCACAGTACCAGGATTCATATTATCTGAATAAACAATTTCGTAATCCTTCATTGCTGATAAGTAAACATCACCCTGACTCATCTTAATCTGAGGCTGGATTTCTGCCACCTTATATTCATAGCTTTCTGCTAAGTTTGATAAGTCTTTCTTTACAATGTCATCTTCAATATTTGCCTGTGCAATAGTGAATTCTCCTTCAAGCTTGCCTTCATATAATCCTATACCATTAACGATAACTTTTGCAGTTCCCGCATTTACATTATCTTCAAATACAAGCTCATAATCTGTTCCTTCAACAAGTTGCTTGTCATCAGCGATAACTGAAACAGGTACTTTCTGTTCATTACCATTGTATATTACTGCAATATCAGCAATAGCAAGACTTGCCTTTGTAATGTCTTTTCCTACAACTGTAACTTCTTCTGCTACACCCTCTGATGATTTTTCACCACGTTTTGCAACAACTTTTAATTCTCTTGTTAAATAATTATAATCTTCAGGAGATTCATAAACTGTTTCAAATTCTTCTCCACTCTTTGGAGAAATGTATGTAGCATATGCTTCATGTTTTTCATTTGTAAAATCAATGTTGTTATAAACTGTACAATCGTCATAAGTTGTTACAGTTGCACCTTCTGAAGCATAACCGTTCAAGCTTGTTCTTGCTGTGTCATCTGCCTTTGCTATGTTTCTGTTGCTCATTCCATCAAACGCCATTAAACTAAATGTCATTGATAAACTAAGAGCTATACTCAAAGCTTTTTGTGCGTTTTTTCTCATAAAATCCTCCTTTTTATATTTTCTTTGTTAAGTTTAACCATGGTATTATTTTATCATATTTAATGTTTGACAACCATATATCCGATTCAAGAAACCATTTTTATTTTCATCCAAAAAAATAAGAAAAAGCCTATAAATAAAGGCTTTTTCTTATTGAATTGTTTTTATTTCATTTCAACATAATCAATAATTAGCTTTGCTGCATTCTCTAATGAGATATTTGCTGTGCTTATGCACAAATCATAAGCTCTTGAATCACCCCATTTATTCTCACAGTAGAAGTTATGATATGTTTTTCTTACTTTGTCTCTTTTCTTCATCTTGGATAAAGCAGCTTTCTTATCAATGCCGTCTCTTTCCATAACTCTCTTAGCCTTACTTTCTGTATCTCCTAAAATAAATACTTTTGTAAGATTTGGATTATCTGCGAGAATTTCATCTGCACATCTGCCTACAACAACAAATGATTCATTTTCCTCATTTGCTCTCTTTCTAAGCATATTGAATTCCTTAATGGCAACATCCTGTTCTATTGACGTTGTTACACCACCTAATGGAATTGGCATAAAAGTAAGGTTAATAGGTTTTTCGTCGTACTTCTCAACTACTTCTCTACTGTACGCTCCTTCCTTTGCCACTTCATCTAATAATTGTTTGTGATATAAAGGTATATTGTAATGTTCTGCTACCATTTCTGCTACCTTTAAACCTCCGCTACCAAACTCTCTTCCTATAGCAATTACTATCTGCTTCATAGTACATCCCTCCAGTCTTTAAGATTAAAAATAATCCGTACTTAATTTTATGCTAATTATACCACATTTTTCATTTTTTTTAAACGAAAAAGAGGTTCAAATTCCATTAAACTTTATAATGTTTAACTTATATTTGAACCTCTAAAACTTCATTTTTTGCTTTTTCAAACTAATATTAATTTACTATTTAAAACTAACATTGATTTACTTTTCAAACAAACATTAATTTTCTTTTTAAAACAAACATTAATTTGCTGTTTTAATTATTTGTCTAAGAATTTGTAACTTCCCTTTACAATAGCCTTGTCAAAAACAACAAACATTGCCGGTAAAATACAAATTACACAAAGCATACTAATTACGGCACCTCTTGCCATAAGTAAGCAAAGTGAACTAATCATGTCAATACTTGAGTAAGCACCTACACCAAATGTTGCCCCAAAGAATGTACAAGCACTAACAATAATTGACTTCATTGTTGCTGTTAATGCGTCTTTTGCAGCAAGATGTTTTTCCTTGCCACTACTACGCTCTAACTTATATCTGTTAGTCATTAAGATTGCGTAGTCAACTGTCGCACCTAACTGGATTGTTCCAATTACAACTGAAGCAATAAACGGTAATGTTGCTCCTGTATAGAATGGAATACCCATGTTGATAAAGATTGCGAGTTCAATTACTGCTACCAAAATTATAGGAAGTGTAATTGACTTAAATACAATTGCGATAATTGCAAAAATTGCAAATATTGAAACAAAACTTACTGTTGCAAAGTCTTTGTTTGTTATCTTAATTAAGTCTCTTGTACATGCAGCTTCACCTACAAGCATTCCTGACTTGTCGTATTTCTTAATAATCTTTTCGATTTGATTACACTGTGCATTGGCTTCATCTGAACCTGTCTTATACTCAGACATAAAGATTAACATTTCATGTTTTTCACTCTTTAATGCACTTGTTAAATCTTCCGGTATAAATGAATCAGGAACTGAGCCGTCTAAGAAACTTTCAAGTCCCATTGCAACTTTTACACCTTTTACATCATTAACATCTGACAATAAATCTTTAACATCTTTCATCTTTGTATCTGAACTTATTAAAATCATGTTAGCCGAGCCTAAATCATAAGTATCTGCCACTTTATTCTGAGCTGTAACACTCTTTAAGCTTTCCGGCAAACTTAATGTTAAATCATAATATACATTTGTATTTGCCTGACCGTAAGCTGCAGGACCAATTAATAATAAGAACAATACAATAAATATTCTATAATGCTTTGTAATCCACACAGGAATTTTTTTAAAATCAGGTAATAAATGTTTGTGCTTTGTTTTCTGAATGGCTTTGTTAAATACCAAAATGAAAGCCGGTAAAACAGTTACACATGAGATAACACCTAAAATTACACCTTTTGCCATTACAATACCAAGGTCAAGTCCCAATGTAAAACTCATAAAGCATAAAGCAATGAAACCTGCCACTGTTGTTATTGAACTACTTACAACAGAAGATATTGTAGCTGCAATAGCATTCGCCATAGCCGATTTACTGTCACCGTCATGTTTCTCCAGCTCTTCCTCAAAACTGTGCCACAGGAATATTGAATAGTCCATTGTAACACCAAGCTGAAGTACCGCCGCTAACGCCTTTGTAAGATAGGATATTTCTCCCACCACAAAGTTGCTGCCTAAGTTATATATAATAGCCATTCCAATACTTAACATAAAGAAAATTGAAATTAAGTATGAATCCATTAACAATGACAAAACAACAATTGAAACTAATGCTGCTATACAAACGTATATGAACATTTCCTGTTCAACTAACACTTTTGTATCTGTAACAATGGCTGAAATACCGCTAATATAACACTGTTTTTGTGTAAGATTTCTAAGTTGTGTTATTGCATCCATTGTTCCCTCACCGGAACTTGTGTCATCAAAAATAACCATCATAATTGTTGATGTACCTTTGTTAAAGGCTTTGTACACATCATCCGGTAGCATTGATTTTGGTACACCTGCTTTTTCAAAAGAGTCATACCATAAAACTTTACTTACATGGTCAACTTTTTTCATTTTGTCAATAAGCTTTGTGACATCTTTATCATCCATCTTATCAACCATAACAATACTAAATGCACCTGAATGGAATTCATCCATCATTATGTCCTGACCTGTCATTGTGTCAATTCCGTCCGGCAAATAGTATAATAAGTCGTAATTTACTTTTGTATTCATATAGCCAATGCCTGCTGGAATTAGTAGTAAAATACTAATTAGTAATATGACATATCTGGCTTTTACAACAAACTGTCCAAACTTCTTCATAACTTATTAGCTCCTTTACTTATCCGACTTGATTTCGGCTGTCTTAAATATGAATTTAACGTTACCTGACATATCACTCTTAATTCCTGAGAATGACTTGTATTCTTTTCCGTTATTTAATATATCTTCAATACTATTAACTGCATCCTTTGTATCATCGCCAAAGATTTCAGTAATCTTGCTTATACCTTCGTCATTTAATTTGACAACACCATCTTTTAATGTTTTTGTTCCATTAAATAATGTTACAACACCACTGCTTAATGAACCTGTACCATTTGCTAATGTTTTAGCACCATCACTAATCTGTCCTGCACCTGAATTAACAGTTGCAATACCATCTTTAACCTGTGAGCTTGCATCGCCTAACTTACTGTTCATCTTATCTGTTCCCTGGCTAAGTGACTTCATACCTAAGTTAAGAGTTTTTGCACCACTATTTAACTGGTTTGTTCCTGATGCTAATGTACTTGTTCCATCATATAAACTTTTTGTGCCTGCTGCTAAAGTACCGGCACCTGTATTTAACTTGCCAATACCTGTGTATAATGTATTAATTCCTATATTTAACGCTGATGCACCATCTGTTAAATCTCCCATGCCATCAACAAGAGCCTTAATGCTTGGTGCCTGTGAAGTAATCTGAGTTTCAAATGTTGATTTAACCTGCTCTAATGTTTTAATTCCATAATATGCTTCTAATAACTGATAATAAGCTATTGCATTTAAACCTGCGCCTGTTAAAACAGTAGTCATGTCTGCGCCCTGAGCAATGGCACCGTTAATCTTTTCAATAGTTGCGTTTAATGCTTTTTCAGAAGCAATTGCACCGCCTGTAGCTGCGCTTACTTTTTTAACAACACCATCAATTTGAGTCTGGATAGAACTTGGTGTTGACTGTAATGTACCAACTAACTGTTTTACGCCTGCTTCTGCTGTTTTTGTTCCTGTTGCTAAAGCCTTTGAGCCATTCTTTAAGCCCTGGCTCTTAACATTACCCTTGCTGTCCTTAACATCTTCAAAACCTGCTTTTGCACTGCTTAAACCTTTTGCAAGTTCCTGTGCACCTGAGTTAACCTTCTTAGCGCCGCTGTTTAAAGTCTGGGCACCTGAGTTCAACTGGTTAGATGCTGACTTAACACTCTTTGTTCCTTTGTATAATTTCTTAGCACCTTTGTTTGCGCTCTTAACACCTGAAACAAGAGCACTGTCAAACTTCTTATAGCTTGTTAATAATGTAGTTGTTCCTAAATATAAATCAGATGTATATTTAGCAATATCCTTTGCACCCTTATCAATCTTATCTGCACCTGAATTTAATTCGCCGGCACCTGATACTAAATCTCCAGCACCTTTTACTAACTGATTTGTACCGTCCTTTAACTCATCCATCTTATCTTCAATATCTGAGAAATCTAAGCTCTTGTCTAAATCTAAATCAGCAATTTCAGATGTTGCCATTGTAAGTGACATGTTTAAGCTAAAGTCTTTTACATCAGCTTCAACTGTAAATGATTCAGGAATATCAATATCCTTTAAATAATCTTCAGCCTTGCTGACTGTTGATATAAGATTGTCCTTAAAGCCCGGTGCTCCATAACCGATTACAATGTTTGAGCCATCATATTCAACTACTTTACCGTTATCAACTTTTACATTTGTGAAATTATCATCTAAAACCATACCTGTTAAAGTAATAAATGGAATGAATTTTCCCTCAGATGATGTTTCATTAACATAGTCATAAACAATTTTTACTTTTCCGCTTTTTCCTGCCAAATCATCTGGTGATATTTCTTCATCATCTAAATAATATTTAACATTTACTTTAATAGGTGTAGACTCTGTTGTTGTACCCTGATATGTAATGTCTTTTCCTTTATTCTCCCAAACAATATTGCCATTCTCATCTGTAGTATATTTTTCATCACCACTTAAATTTGTAATATTATCGAGATTTGATACATCACTAATGCTATCCTTATCAGAAACTTTCAAAGTATCACTTACTGTTGTCTTAGTAACTTCACCAGATGGATCCATTTCCACGAAAACTGTTTCTTTCTTTTCAGTATTGGCTGTGTCACCAATCTTACTGCTTAATAATGTTTGCAAATCTGACTGTTTAATTGTGTCAGAAGCTTCTGTTTGTTTTTTTTCTGTTTTCTTTGACTGTGTGTTTGTAGTTCCACATCCTGACAAACACCAGGTTGACATTGTCATAACCAACGCCAAACTTATTCCTTTTTGAACATACTTTCTCATTTCAACATACACTCCTTTTCTTTTCTATTGTACAGTATACATTTATATGTAAAAAAATCATTATACATTCTTATACACCAATGTATTTTTATGACACCTGTATAAAATTGTATAAGTCATTTACTTTCTGTATAATAAACAGATATTAGATTTCATTTGTACCTATTTATTGTAAAAATATAACTCTGTATATTTTCAAATAGACTAAAATCAATTTCCTGTTAAATTATTTTTTTAATTCTTTGTATTTCTTTTATACATGTAAATCTCATGTCCTAACTCTTCAGTCTGCAATGTCATTTTCTGCAACAAAATTGCCAGGTCATCTTCGTTTTCTTTCATGCCCTTTAATGCCCAGTCAACAATTACTCCTGTTAAGCCATAAGCGAAAAATCTTGCATATATATCCTTTTCTTTATCATCTAAATGCTGATATAAATCAAGTTCTGCTATTGCCTTCACAAACAACTCTGCGAAAATTTTATTACTATATTCAGCGAAGAAATTGTTGGATGACTTAATTGTGTTCATAAAAAACGCTTTCTGCTGTTTCATATATTTGAACAATCCAATTAATTTTTCTCCCCAGTTTTCAATAGTCAAATCCTGAGTCAACGGAATAAATAAATCCTGATTATATATCCAACTAAGCAATTCATACTTGTCATTAAAATGATAATAAAATGTCTGTCTATTAACACCACAATGGTCTGTAATGTCAGCAACAGTTATTTTATCTAAAATCTTTGTGGCCCCCAACTCTTTTAAGCTTTGCGCCAAAGCTTTTTTTGTAATGTTTGAATTTGCCATAACTTCCTCCTTATACTAATGTATCTAAATATTACATTGGTATTTTTTTTATACTTATGTATAATTTTCTTATGTTTGTAATATAACTCTACTTTTTACTAAATGCAACCATTCTTTCTGTTTTTTGTACACTTGTCTGAAATTGTATAATTGCGTATTGTTTTTTGCGTAATAAGAAGTTCTGAAGGAAGTTCTTATTACACAAAAAAAGAAGCTGTAGCAATGCTACAACTTCTTTTTCTTAACTTAACAATATTCTATCATTATCAAATGCCTTCTGTTTCTTTGCTGAATACATCTTAATCAAATCATCCATTGTCATATTGTCTCTTTCTTCTCCTGAAAGATCCAATATAATCTCACCACTGTCTAACATAATTGTTCTGTTACCTGTGGTTAATGACTGATTCAAATTATGTGTAATCATCATTGTGGTAATGTTATTCTCTGCTACAATTTCTTTTGTTATTTCCATTACTCTCTCTGCTGTTGCAGGATCAAGAGCTGCTGTATGCTCATCAAGCAATAACAGCTTTGGAATTGATAAAGTACACATTAACAATGTAACTACCTGTCGCTGACCTCCTGAAAGTAAGCCGATTTTGGTTTTCATTCGGTCTTCAATTCCCATATTGTATCTTGCAAGATTCTCCCTAAAGAAAGCTGTCTGCTTCTTAGTTATGGCTCTCTTAAAAGGTGAATTTTTCTTTCCTGCTCTTGTATATGCTAACGCAAGATTTTCTTCGATTGTCATATTAGGAGCTGTTCCTTTCATTGGATCCTGAAAAACTCTGCCGATTAATTTAGCTCTTGCATGTTCACTCTTAAAAGTAATATCTTCTCCATCTAATAAAATATTCCCTTTATCCACCATAAAGGTACCACATATTGCATTAAATAAGGTTGATTTACCTGCACCATTGGAGCCAACCACTGTTACAAAATCACCATCTTTTAGGTTTAATGACATATGGTTAATTGCTGTATGTTCATTAACTGTACCTTTGGCAAAGGTTTTTGATATGTTATTTATTTCTAACATTACATTGCCCCCTTTCTGATTTTTCTTGCAGCCATTCTTTCCTTAATTGCAGGTACTGCCAATGTAATAGCTACTATTAATGCACATGTGAATTTCATAAGGTTTGAACTCATGTCGCCAAACAACTGCTGTCTGATAACGAATGCAACTATTATTTTATATAGAACAGAACCGATTACTGCTGAAACAATTCCTGTTGCCACACTTCTTTTTCCAAAAATAACTTCACCAATAATTACTGCAGCAAGACCATAAATCAAAGTTCCGTTTTGTAAACTAATATCAGCATAGCTAATGCTTTGTGACTGCAGTGCACCTGATAAACCAATAAGACCGTTTGCCATCATCAAACCAACAATCTTTGTTCTGTCTACGTTAATTGATGATGCTCTTACCATATCAGGATTGTCGCCTGTTGCTCTAATGCAAAGTCCTAAATGAGTTTTAAAAAACCAAATCACTAATAGAATTACAACTAAAGCAATAATAAAACTAACACCAGCCTTTACCATAGAAGTTTCAAACATACCTCTAATACCTAAGGTTTCTTTTACTTTTTCAAAAATTGTTACTTTACCATAACTTAAGTTTGTAGTCTGACCTTTATCTGTCAAAGAATAGCAAACCAAATTAATGGAATACAAACCACTCATTGTAATAATACCTGCCAAAACAGGATGTACATTAAGTTTAGTCTGCAAAGCTCCTGTAATTAATCCTGCTATCATTCCCGCCGCCATTCCAGCAAAAACTGCAAGAATGGGATGACCGTTAAGAGAAACTAAAACAGAAATTACAGCTCCAAATCCAAAACTTCCTTCTGTTGTTAAATCAGGTATATCTAATATTCTTAAAGAAATATATATACCCATTGCCAATAAACCGTAAATTAATGCCTCTGGCACATTTGATAAATAATATTGTAATTCTACCATTTCTTTTTCACTTTCAATTATTATTGTAATATTTTAATTCTCAGTTTTTCATTACTCTATTATTTTCATTTTTGTAGCAAACTTTTTGCTTTATACTTTTCAAATGTTTTTTCATGTTATCTAATTTATACTTTTAAACTTACTTAGCTGTATCAAGTTCTTTTACTTCATACTTTGTTTTTATATCTTTCTTTGTAAGTCCTAAAGCTTTCATTGTGTCTTTATTTACTGAACAGTAGTCAATACCTACAACCTGTGCCGGTATATCTTCTACCTTCTTACCATTCTTTAAATATTCAACTGCCATATCTGCTGTTTTCTTACCGATTCCCTTGTCGTCAATTGCAAGTGTTGCAAAACAACCTGACTGAACTGTTGTTGCTGATGCACAATATGTTGGAACTTTTTTGTCCTTGCAGATTTCTGTAAGTTTTGAAACACCGTCCTGAATAATTGAATCATTTGGAACAAATACTGCATCTACTTTTTCAGCTATTAAAGCGTTTGTTGCGTTTTCTACATCTGCTGCTGTAGGAGCTGTTTTTTCAACATATTCAACACCGATTTTCTTTAAGTATTCTTCAACCTGTTTAATTGTGTTTGTAGCGTTGTCTTCGTTTCCACTATAAATAAGACCGTATTTCTTTGCAGGTGTTGTTGCCTGTGCAAAATCAATTATTTCTAAAACAGGAATTGCATTTGATGTTCCTGTAGCATTCATGTCAGGCTTATCCATGTCTGTTAAAACCTTTGCTGCAAGTGGTGCTGATACTGCACAGAAAAATGCAGGTGTGTCTGATTCTGTACTTACAAATGTCTGTGTTGGAGGTGTTGCAATTGTAAACACTGCCGTGTATGAACCGTCAGCCATGTTACTTGCTATAGTTGATAAAGTTGTTGCATCACCTGATGCACACTGGTAATCAAAAGTTGTGTTGTCTTCTGTGTAGCCTTTTGCTTTTAATTCTTCAAGAATTCCTTCTTTCATATCCATAAAAGCGCCATTTTCTACCATTGTGATAATTCCAATTTTTTTCTTGTCATTGTCATTATCTCCACCCTTTTTGCTGTTTCCACATGCTGTGAATACTGATGTAGCTAATGCTACTGTTAAAACTAAACCTAAAACTTTCTTAAATCCTCTCATAATCTTTCTCCTTTTAAAAGTTATTTCAGTTTAGATAACCCTTCAGAGTATATAGAAATTAAATTACTTTTATAACTTCTATAATCTATTTTTCTTTATACGAAAAAAAGTCCTTGATAGTATTAATCTACTATCAAGGACGGATAATCTAAAAATCTTCCGCGGTGCCACCTTGATTCATATCAAACGATATGCTCTCAACGAGTACAAACATACTCTGTGCAACTAACGTATGCCTCCACGTCATGAAATACTGGCTTCTAAAAAAGTTTTGTTCCATGCCCTCTGCGGTCCATTTATGTGAGCTGCGTTCTGTGGGTTCTCAGCTACTCCCTACTCTCTGTAAGTGCACGATTCACTTTTACCTCCGCATCAACGGTTTCAATGGTCATCTTCAACTGTTAGTAAGAATTATACGTCAACCATTTCTGTCAGTCAACCCTAAATTTCTATTTCGTAGTCTTTTGTTTCCACACCCAATCCTCTATATGCTGTCAATTTCTTCCCATAACTCTTCCTCTGTAAGTACACGACCATTTTCTAAATCATCAATTGCTTCATCAAGTTTAGAAAGTAATACATTCATCCCATCATTAATCCGTTATAAACTTTTCTACTACCTTTGCTATACCATCATCGTTGTTTGATGCTGTAATATAATCAGCATTTTCTTTCACTGCATCTACAGCATTTTCCATTGCAACACCAACTGCTGCATATTTAATCATTGACAAATCATTAAATCCATCACCACAGGCAATTGTATTTTCATGAGGTATGTTTAATTTGTCAATTAAAACTTTAATTGATGCAGCTTTGTCAATTCCCTTTGGTACAATTTCAATAAAGTAATCTGTAGAACGATACACTGAAAGAACATCTCCGAATTTTTCGGCAAGCCTTTTTTCGTGATACTCTGAAATTTCAGGATCTACAGTGTAAAGGCATTTGTTTGGATTGTAGTCCACATACTTTACTACATCTGTTAAAAATGCTGGTATTCTGTTGATTTTTACAGTTTCAAGCATTACATACGGATCTACTCGTGTAGCCACAAGTCCCTGCTTGTTGTCATAAGTAATCAGCCCCAGATTATTTTGTCTTGCATATCTTATTAAATCAGGAAGATATTTTCTATCCAGAGTATTCTCAAAAACTGTCTCCTTTGTTTTCCAGTCGATAATTTTTCCACCATTAAATGACATAACATATCCACCATATTTTTCAAGTTCCAGCTCTTTTGCAATAAATCCCATGCCAGGCGTTGGTCTGCCAGACGCAAGAGCCACAATATGACCTCTTTTTTGAATGTCCATAAGGGCTTCTTTTGTTTTAGGTGTAATTTTCTTTTCATCATTTGTTAATGTTCCATCTAAATCCAAAAATATTATTTTCTTGTCCATTAATCTTATCCTTTGCAATTTTATTTATTTAATTCTTCTAATTTTTCCATTGATGTTATTAACATTTCCTTTGTAATAACGTATGGGTTATGCTCGATATCTTTCATTATTACCGCATTTTCTGCTAATTGTTCTATGTTGTCTTTTGTAAATTCCAAATCTTTAAGACATGTTGGAAGTCCTATTGACTTGTTAAATTTATATACTGTTTCAAAATCTTCCATATTGTTGTCTACAAGTAAAAGATTTAAAACACCATAACTTACAACTTCCCCATGAAGATGATTTTTTTCAATATGAGGATGCGCTGTCAAAGAATAAAATATAGCATGTGCCAATCCTGAATTGTAATGAACTGTGTGCTCTGCCGTAAGATAAATTGAAGCAACAGCAGTTGATACTATAATCGCCAATACAACCTGCTCGTATTCATAAGAATTTTGTTTTCTGTCATTTGAATCCATGGCAGCTTTTCCATATTTCATTATAGGCTCGTAACACATTCGGCTTGCATTTACACCCATTTGGAAATAATGCTGTAATTCCTCTCCTTTTGAAGACATTTCAGCTTCAAAATATTTTGCATAAGTGTCGCCCATACCAGCCCATAAATATCTTGATGGTGAATTTACTGTAATTTCTGTATCAATAAAAGCATGAACCGGTGGTGCCGGATAAAAGAAAGGCTCCTTAAATCTTCCATCAGGATAATACATTATGGACACACTTGTACAAGCTGAACAGTTTGATGCTATTGTTGGAAAAGAAAATACCGGTTTGTCTATTTTTACCCCCAAGCATTTTCCTGTATCTGTTGATTTTCCACCACCAATTGCAAAAATCATGTCGGCTTCTTTTACAAGCGGATTTTCCATTAAGGCTTCGACATTTTCATAAGTTGCCTCTCCACCGTACCATAAAAAATCCAGTATTTCTAAATCTGAACCTTCAATTGCTTTTTCTATTTTTTCTCTTGCTGCATTAATTGCCTTATGACCACCAATTGCAATAATCTTTTTTCCATAAGTTTCACATATTTCGGGAATCTTGTTATATACCTTGTCTCCAATAGAATAACTTGGAAGATGTATGCTGTAATTTTCCATTTTTTCCTTCTTTCTGTTTTTAACTTTAAATAGTCTCTGCCATTTTTATGTGCTCTCTTATAATATCACAGGATTTTGCAAACTGCTTATTTTCCTCTTCTGTTAAATGAAGTTCCACTACACTTTCAATGCCATTTCTACCAATGATACATGGCACTCCTGCGTGAACATTTTTCTGACCGTATTCCCCTTCAAGTAAAGTTGATGCAGGAAGTATTCTGTGTTCATTTGTTAAAACAGCCTTTGCCATATCAGCAAGTGCCGCACCTATGCCAAATTCAGTTGAACCTTTTCCGTTAATAATATCCATTCCACGCATATGTGTGCCTTCAACTACTTTTTCTTCAGAAAATTCTTTTACTCTTCCCTTATTTTCTGATACAAATTCTTTATAAGGCTTTCCAAATATTGTCATGTGAGAAAAAGGAACCATTGATGAATCGCCATGTTCTCCCATTGCAAAAGCTAGAACGCTTCTTGGATCTACATTACATAAATCTGCAACGGTTCTTCTTGTTCTGGCTGTGTCTAATGATGTACCTGTGCTAAATACCTGATTTTTAGGCAAATCAAGCCCTTTTCTTACATAATCAGCTATTATGTCGGCAGGATTAGTAATTGTAATTACAATACCATTTATTTTCACTTGCTTTAAGTTTTCCACAACATCCTTAATACATTCAACTGATGCCCCTAATGTATCAAGTCTTGTCTGGCCCGGTAGCCTTGGTACTCCTGCTGCAATTACAATAATGTCTGCATCTTCACAATCTTTGTAATCTCCAACTCTTATAACCGGTGCCGACTGTAAAAATGCCACACTGTCAGCTAAATCCATTGCCTGACTTTTTTCTTTTTCCTTATCTCTGTCAATAAAAACTATCTCGTCACATATATTTTGAAAACTCAGTGCTGCTGCACAATGAGTTCCCACGTGACCTGCTCCTATAATAACTATTCTTCTATTTGATAACATGATGTCGTCTCCTTTGTGTCTGTTGCTTTTCCAAAAACTATACCCTCAACAACTCCTGCTGATATTGAAAACAGCATAAATTTTATCATTCTAATTACTTCTTTTTTTGTTATTCATTAATTTTCTCCCAGCCATCTTGTTGCCAAGTGAGCCATAACCGAGGCTCCTATAGGGCAAACTTCTTCATTAAACTTTACTTTTGGATGATGAACAGGATAATCACCTCTCTCATCCATAAAACCTGCCGAAATATATAAATACGTGCTTGGTATCTGTTCAGCTATTACTGCAAAATCGTCTGAAGCACTAGCTGTAACATCAGGATACGGTATCATTTCAGGGCCGTTAATTTCTTTAATATACTTGACAAACTCTTCCGTAAGTTTGCTATCGCATGTTATTGTAGGCACTTCATATATCATTTCAATACTTGCACTGCCACCATAAACTTCTGCAGTTTTTTCTGCTACTTCTTTTATTCTGTTAACAATTTTTTCTCTCATTTTGCTATCGTTTGTTCGAAGAGTGCCTTCTAAAACTGCTGTTTCAGGTATAATGTTTGCTGCTGTACCTGCCTGAAATTTTCCAACTGTCAAAGCAACTGCTTTTGAAGGATCACTTTCTCTTGCAACTAACTCCTGTAATGCCAAATGAATGTGTGCCCCAATGTTGATTGGATCTATTCCCACATGAGGATATGCCCCATGAGAACCTTTTCCCTTAGCAGTGATTTTAAAGCCGTCAACTGAATACATCATTGTATCTTTGCTGTTATACATATAAGTTCCAATTGGGATTCTACCAACTACCACATGAGTTGCAAGTGCTACATCCGGTTTTGGATTTTTAAGCAAACCATTTTCTACCATGTCCTTGCTACCTTCAAAAATTTCTTCTGCCGGCTGGAACATAAACTTAACAGTTCCCTTTAGTTCTTTTTCGTTTTCTTTTAACATTCTTGCTGCTGTTAATAACATGGCTGCATGAAAATCATGGCCGCAACAATGTGCCGCATTTTTATTTTTGCTGGCAAAACTTTCGCCACTTTCCTCAGTCATTGGAAGGGCATCCATATCTGCTCTTAGTAAAATAACTTTTCCACCTCTACCTACTGTTGCGGTTACACCATGGCCACACTTTTCAGGTTTTAAGCCATACTCTTCTAACTTCTTCATTATATATTCAACTGTGTTTGGAAGTTCCAAACCTACTTCTGCATTTTCGTGTATATAACGTCTGTTAGCTACTGTGTCATCGTTTAATTCTACTGCTCTTTTATAATAATCCATATACAACCTCGCAATATATTTATTTAATTTTTACTACTTAATTTGTTCAATTTTCATTAATTTATTTATAAAATCATCGTGTCTAAAGTTCTTATTCTAACTGTCCTCTAATATGAATGAACTTAACCTTAGCACACACGAAATAATTTTCGCGAAACAAATATTAATACCTATAACGATTTTATATTATTTATTTTAAAAATCAAGTACACATTCATTTATATGGTACTTATAATATTTTTAAAAAAATCAAGGCAGACATAAACGGTTTCCCGTCTATGCCTGCCTATATATTTTCAATCAATTGTTATGTTAATTACTGAAGTGCCTTAAATGCTTCATCTAAGTCTTCAATAATATCATCAATGTTTTCTGTACCAATTGATAATCTGATTGTGTTTGGATTAATGTTCTGTTCTGCTAATTCTTCAGCTGTGCACTGGCTATGTGTTGTTGTTGCAGGATGAATTACTAATGACTTAACATCTGCAACGTTAGCAAGTAATGAGAATAACTGAAGATTATCAATAAACTTATGAGCTTCTTCCTGACCACCCTTGATATCGAAAGTAAAGATACTTGCCCCACCATTTGGGAAATATTTTTCATATAACCCATGATCTGGGTGATCTGGTAATGATGGATGATTTACTTTTTCAACTAATGGATGATTTGATAAATATTCAACAACCTTTTTAGTATTTTCGTTATGTCTTTCAATTCTAAGAGATAATGTTTCTGTACCCTGAAGTAATAAGAACGCATTAAATGGTGAAATTGTTGCACCTGTATCTCTAAGTAAAATTGCTCTAATGTATGTTGCAAAAGCTGCAGGACCTGCTGCTTCTGTAAATCTTACGCCATGGTAACTTGGGTTTGGTTCTGAAATTCCAGGATATCTTCCGCTTGCAGCCCAATCAAATGTACCACCGTCAACGATTACACCACCAAGTGATGTTCCATGACCACCGATGAACTTAGTTGCTGAATGAACAACAATGTCTGCTCCATGTTCGATTGGTCGAATAAGGTATGGTGTACCAAATGTGTTATCAACTACTACAGGAAGTCCATGCTTATGTGCAATTTCAGCGATAGCATCAAGATCAGGAATATCACTGTTAGGGTTTCCTAATGTTTCAAGGTAGATAGCCTTTGTATTTTCCTGAATTGCTCCTTCAACTTCTTCTAAGTTATGAGCATCTACAAATGTAGCTGTGATACCATAGTTTGGTAATGTATGTGCTAAAAGGTTTGATGTACCACCATAAATTGTCTTCTGGGCAACAATATGTTCGCCTGCTCCTGCTAAAGCCTGAATTGTGTATGAAATTGCTGCTGCACCTGATGCAACTGCAAGACCCGCCACACCACCTTCAAGTTTTGCGATTCTGTCTTCGAATACACCCTGTGTTGAGTTTGTTAATCTACCATAAATGTTACCTGCATCAGCTAATCCAAATCTTGCTGCTGCATGTGCTGAGTTCTTAAATACATAAGATGTTGTCTGGTAAATTGGTACTGCTCTTGAATCTGTTGCTGGATCCGGCTGTTCCTGTCCTACGTGTAACTGTAATGTTTCAAATTTATAATTTCTTTCGCTCATTTTTAAATCTCCTATTTGTTTTTTCTTGTTTATTATACTTAATATAATTTCTTATTCAATTATATTTTGCTCTTTATTTTGCACTATATTTTTGCTAAAATCAGTGCTTTTATCTAGCTTTACATTAACTGTCATTATAAAGCCATGTTTTCTTTCGTTATTCTATCTTTGTTTTATTTTTTTATATTTCTATTTAATTTCTACTGGAATAAAGCCGTGCTGTAGTATCTGTCTCCTGAGTCAGGAAGTAATGCTACAATAGTTTTTCCTTTGTTTTCAGATCTCTTTGCAAGTTCCTTTGCTGCAAATAATGCTGCACCTGATGAAATACCAACTAAAACACCTTCTGTTTTCGCAATTGCCTTACCTGTTTCAAAAGAATCTTCATTTGATACAGGAATAATTTCATCATAGATTTCAGTATTAAGTACATCAGGAACAAATCCTGCACCAATACCCTGAATCTTATGTGCTCCAGCTTTGCCTTCTGAAAGAACAGGACTGTCTTTGGGTTCTACTGCAACAATTTTTACGTTAGGGTTCTTTGATTTCAAATATTCACCTACACCTGTAACAGTACCACCTGTACCAACGCCTGCAACAAAAATGTCAACCTTACCATCTGTGTCTTCCCAAATTTCAGGTCCTGTTGTTAATCTATGAACCTTAGGATTTGAAGGATTTACAAACTGTCCAAGAATTACTGAACCAGGAGTTGCTTCCTTTAACTCTTCAGCCTTAGCAATTGCGCCCTTCATTCCCTTTGCTCCGTCTGTTAAAACAATTTCAGCACCGTATGCTTTAATAATGTTTCTTCTTTCAATACTCATTGTTTCAGGAATTGTAATTACTACTTTGTATCCCTTTGATGCGGCAACTGCTGCAATACCAATACCTGTGTTTCCTGATGTTGGCTCAATTAAAGTTGCTCCTGGTTTAATCTGTCCGCTCTCTTCTAAATCTTCAATCATCTGAAGAGCAACTCTGTCCTTAACACTTCCTGCAGGATTTAAATATTCAAGCTTTGCTAAAATGCTTGCGTCCTTAACTCCTACGCTTTCCTGATATTTATTTAATTTAAGTAGTGGTGTCTTACCAACTAACTCTGATGCACTTTCGTAAACTTTTGCCATTTTTGTTTCCTCCAATTTTTTTTATAAAACTTTAATTCAATAATTTGATATTTCCTTTAGCTTTCTTTTGGCTTACATTTAATTGGCTCATCGGTAATCTCAAATCATTACTTCTTATTATATATTAACTGCACATTCGTGCCTTTGCATTTCCTATGTAACTTCTGACACAACAGTATGTTTTTCTCATTTTGTAATTATACGCTGTCTTTGTCTTGTTCATTACCTTACTCCTTTTTAATTCCTTGTTATAAGAAATGTTTTATTTCCTATATGTTTAGTAGGTTTTGTTTACAATAGGAATGATACAACTTATTTCCTACAATGTCAATAGGAAATATTAGCTTTTTTAAAAAAATATTTATTGTATATATATTTAGTATGTTTTAAGATGTTTTTTATATTTTCTATTTTACTATATTGTATCATATGTTAAAACACCAATTATTTTGTAAAAAAGCAACTTCTACTTAAAACTGTTCTTCTTACTAAACTTTATGTTTTTGTAAAAAATAGTTTAAATAGAAATTGCTTTTTTGTTCATATATTATATTTTGGGTGTTAGCCTTAATCTTAATTGATAAATTTATACCTGGCTGTTCATTGATTTCACTATGGCACCGCCACCTAAAACAACATCGCCGTTATATAAAACAACTGACTGACCTTTTGTAATGGCTCTGATTGGTTCATCAAATGTAACTTTTACGTCACCATTTTCTAAAACTTCTGCTGTTCCTTCTGTTAATGGCTGATGGTATCTTGTTCGACCACTGATTCTTATAGGCTCTGTTGGAGTTTCACCTGAAATCCAGTTAAAATCAGATGCAATTAACTGATTAGCAAACAAGTCTTTATTTCTACCAACTACAACTTCATTTGTTTCCGGTCTGATTTCTAATACATAATGTTTTCCATCACGATTAACATTAATTCCTTTTCTCTGACCTACTGTATATCTGTAATAACCATTGTGATGGCCAATTACTTTTCCATTAATATCAAGGAAATTACCTCTGCCAACTTTTTCATGAGTATATTCTTCTATAAACTTCATGTGATTACCGTCAGGAATAAAACAAATATCCTGACTATCGTGTTTGTTGGCGTTAATTAGTTCATGCTCTTCTGCAATCTTTCTGATTTCGTCTTTTGTATATTCCCCTAAAGGAAACATTGTTCTGCTTAATTCTTCCTGAGTCATGTAATAAAGAACATAACTTTGGTCTTTTGAGTCATCTATACCTTTAAGAAGTTCGTACTTACCTGTCTCTTCGTTAAATCTGATTCTTGCATAATGACCTGTTACGATAACGTCACAGCCTAACTCTTTGGCTCTTCTGTCTAACTCGTCAAATTTCAAATATCTGTTACAGTCAATACATGGATTAGGTGTCATACCGCATTTATAGCAATTAACAAACTTATCCATTACCTTTTCTCTAAACTGTGCCTTGAAATTGAAAACATAATATGGAAATCCTTCTTGAAAAGCAATACTTCTTGCATCTTCAATATCACTTAATGAACAACATGTTTTTTCATTAGAAATATTAATATCCTCGTTGTCGTAAAGCTTCATTGTAACGCCTATTGGATCATATCCTTTTTCTTTCATAAAAACTGCTGCAACGCTGCTGTCAACACCGCCACTCATAGCTATTAATGCTTTCATATTTTCCTCCTAAATTTTCTATAGAATTTTGATAATAACATAAGGCTGAAAATACATTTCAGCCTTATACTCATTATTTTAATTTAATTTTAATTTATCCCATTTCAATCATTTTGTCGATACATTTCTTCGCTTTAATTCTTGTATCTTCATCCATTTCAATTACATCACCACTAACACCCTTACAACAGTTTAAAACATCTGTTAAAGTTGTTGCCTTCATATTGTGGCATATACAATCTTTTGACAATGGATGGAAAATCTTATCTGTACATTCCATCTGTAAATGAGTTACGATAGAATTCTCTGTACCAATAATAAATTCCTTATGATCACTTTTTCTTGCATAATTCATAATTCCTGTTGTTGAGCCAACATAATCAGCAAGTTCAACAATTTCAGGTTTACACTCAGGATGAACTAACAACTGTGCGTTAGGCCATTTTTCTTTTGCCTTCTTCACATCTTCCTTACTCATTCTTGCATGAGTTGGACAACCACCTGAAAGTAACTTGAATTCTTTATCAGGAATCTGCTGTGAAACCCAATCACCTAAATTACAATCCGGTATAAATAAAATCTTGTCACTTTCAATCTTATTACAAATTGTAACTGCTGAAGATGATGTTACGCAAACATCGCATATTGTCTTCAACTCACTTGTTGTATTAATGTAAGCTACAACTGTGTAATCCGGATAACTTTTCTTAACCTGTTCGATTAAGTCCTTGTCCATCATTTCTGCCATTGGGCAACCTGCATCAGCATTTGACAAAATAACTTTCTTATCAGGTGATAAAATTTTAACTGTTTCAGCCATGAATCTAACGCCACACATAATAACTGTTTTTGCATCAGTTTTTGCCGCTTCAACAGAAAGTCCAAAACTGTCACCTGTAAAATCTGCCACTTCTAAAATTTCAGGATTCTGATAACAATGGGCTAATATACAAATATCTTTTTCTTTTTTTAACTTAATAATTTCATCTTGAATTTCTTTAATACTCACTTTTCTCTTCCAATCCTTTTTTGTTTTTTAATCTTATGAATTATAAGCTTGTAAAATCAGTCAACCTTCATACTTCAAAACATAGCCAGTGGCATCCTGCACATCACGCCCAATGGGTGTCAGGCATAAATGTGTATCAACCGTATATATTATGCCAGCCTCTGTCTTGACAATCGACTCTTTATTTAATCACACAACAACCTAGAATGCAAGAGAATTAATAAAATTATTTTACTTCTCCAGCTTCTTTTTTCTTCTGATAATCTTCAATAGCTGCCTTAATAGCTTCTTCAGCTAATACTGAACAGTGAAGTTTGTGTGCTGGCAAACCATCTAATGCTTCAGCTACAGCCTTGTTTGTAAGTTCAAGTGCCTGACTTAATGGTTTTCCCTTAATTAATTCTGTTGCCATTGAGCTACTTGCAATAGCTGAACCACATCCAAATGTCTGAAATTTTACATCTGAAATAATATCATTATCTACTTTTATAAATATTTTCATTATATCGCCACATTTAGCGTTTCCTACTTCTCCAACACCGTCTGCGTCGTCGATTGTTCCTACATTTCTAGGATTCATGAAATGATCCATTACTTTCTCACTATATAACATATTAAATCTCCTTTCAATACAAAATTGCTTTTGCATCTAATCACAATATATATTAATGTACTTTATTTGTTGTTCTTTTCTTCCATCATTCTTGACCATACCGGTGAAATACTTCTTAAGTAAGCAACTACTTCTTTTGTTTTTTCAACAATGTAGTCGATTTCTTCTTCTGTATTTTCAGCAGTAATTGTAAGTCTAAGTGAACCATGAGCAATCTCATGAGGTCTTCCTATTGCAAGTAATACATGGCTTGGATCAAGTGAGCCTGATGTACATGCAGAACCTGATGAAGCTGCAATGCCTCTTGCATCTAATAATAATAGAAGAGATTCACCTTCAATACCTTCAAAAATGTAATTTACATTACCTGGAAGTCTCTTCTCATGATCACCATTTAACATTGAATATTCAATTTCTGATAAACCTTTGATCAATCTGTCTCTTAAAGCTGTTTCCTTCTTTGCATTTTCTTCCATATTAGCACAAGCTTCCTGTAAAGCTACTGCCATTCCAACGATTCCAGGAAGATTTTCTGTACCGGCTCTCTTACCTCTTTCCTGAGCGCCACCTTCTATTACATTAGTAAGTGGAACAGTTTTTCTCGCAAATAAAACACCTACACCCTTTGGTCCATGGAATTTGTGACCTGAAATTGAGAGCATGTCTATGTTTAATTCATTTACATCAATCTTAACATGACCTGCTGCCTGAACTGCATCTGTATGGAAAACAACACCATGTTTCTTACAAACTGCACCGATTTCCTTAATTGGCTGTAATGTTCCGATTTCATTGTTGGCAAACATAATTGTAACCAATGCTGTATCTTCTCTAATTGCATTTTCAACATCTTCTACATTAACAACACCGTTTTCAGGCACATCTAATAACGTAATTTCAAATCCTTCTTTTTCTAATTTATTTAAAGTATGAAGAACTGCATGATGTTCAATTTTTGTAGAAATAATATGTTTCTTATTTCTTAATGCACCAAGTTTAGCAGCTGAAATAATTGCCTGATTGTCAGCTTCGCTTCCCCCTGATGTGAAATATATTTCTTTAAAGTCCGCACCAATGCACTTAGCTATATCAACTCTCGCCTGTTCCAAAACTTCCTTAGCCTTCTGTCCAACGCTATGTAAGCTGGATGGATTTCCGTAAGCTTCTTCATTTGTTTTAATCATCGCATCAAGTGCTGATTTACTAATTTTAGTTGTTGCTGCATTATCTGCGTATATATACATAATTCTTTCCTCCTTATTAATTCCTATTAATTTACTAGGAATTATATAACCTTATTCAAAATTTGTAAATACCTTTTCAAAACTTTTTCCTTTGTTTCTTATAGGAATAACCTTTTCTCTATATATTCTACACATTTTTTAATTTTTTACAATTCTTTTCCCAATGTTATATATAAGGTTAATAGGATTTTTTTAATCTTTATTTTTGACATTTTTCTGTAAAATATTCTTAGTGACAAATTATAGTGAAAAATGCCCTAATCTACCCTTGTTTATATATTTATTATAGGTTTGTATAAGGTAAGTTTACTTTGAGCATACCGAAATATCCTCCTAAAATAAGTAAATAATTATTAGGAAATTACTGGAATATGGCATTATTATTACATGAATAACCTTGACAAATTACAAATTTTACGGCATAATTGACATTCGTGAGACAAATGTAATAAATTTGTAACAAATTTGGAGGTTGTTTTGAAAAAGAGATTTTTAAGTTTAGCACTTTTACTTTTTACATCATGTGCAGTAAGCACTATGACTGTTAAAGCGGCTGAACCTACACAGCAGACAACAGTTCAGCAGACAGCATCCACTACTCAAGTAACAGCCACACAAACAGTAAAAGTAAACAAAAATGTAAAAGCATACAAATTACTTAAGATAAAGAGAAAAAAATTGAAGAATTACACAATAACATCAAGCAACCCAAGAGTTGCCACTGTTTCAGCAACAGGTGTTATAAGAGGTGTTAAAAAAGGTTCTTCTGTAGTTACATTGATTTCAAATGCAAATCAGAAAACATACGCTACTATTAATATTAAAGTAAAAAATAATTACACAAAGAAACAGTTAAGATTAATGTCTGCTATTATTTATAGCGAAGCCGGTGCTGAATGTTTCGCCGGAAAAAAGGCTGTTGGTATTGTTATTATGAACCGTGTAAAATCTAAAAGTTATCCAAACTCATTAAATGGTGTTGTTTATCAGCCTTATCAGTTCGGTCCTGTTAGAAATGGTTCATTAAAAAGATCATTAGCATTGTACGATAACAAATCTTTAAATAAAAGTTGTATCACAGCAGCAAAGAGAACTCTTAACGGTGATAAGAATGTAAGATATAAGAAACAGACTATTGATATGTCAAGCTACTTATTCTTTAGTGGATATGTAAGTGGTGCAAGATTATCAATTCAAAGTCATCAATTTAAATAAGCAAAAAAAACATCCAATGGATGTTTTTTTTGTTGCTTATTTTTAGTTTTTTATTCTTAATGTGTCTGATTCTTCTTTTAAGAAATTTTCTTTTCAATTACATCTTCTAAAGTTACACTATCAAGATAATCATTTATAACTGAATCTAATTTCTGCCAAAGGGGAAGTGTTACACACTGCTCTGCTCTTTCGCATGTTTCACCTTCTTCTAAACAGGTAACCGGTGCCAGTGAACCTTCAGCTAATTTGATAATATCACCAACTTTATATTCAGCCGGTGTTTTTGCTAATTTGTATCCACCTGACTTTCCTCTTAAACTATTAACCATACCTCCTTTATGAAGTAGCGAAACTATCATTTCCAAATATTTCATGGAAATCTGCTGTCTTTCTGCCACATCCTTTAAGGAAATATATTTTTCATCTGCATTTTGTGCTAAATCAATCATAACTCTCAATGCATATCTTCCTTTTGTTGAAATCTTCATTTTTCTGCCCTCTTTATATGTTATATATTTTAATGTTTTCTTTTTATATTTATTTTATTAAATATAATGCCTATTTTTCTGCATAATATTTATACCAGCGTCCTTAGTTTTCGAATCTACACTTCTCTTTGCAGTTTCAGGATTATCTCATTTTTTGAATCATTTAATTACTTCTTACTATATATTCTTGCTTCAATAATCTTATTTCCTACATAGTATGTAAACAAGCCTATTATTAAACCAAGCAATGCTCCACCTAACACATCGGTTGGAAAATGCACATATAAATATAGTCTTGAAAATGCTATGATAACTGTAAGTGGTATAACAACTATACCCCATTTTTTCTTATATAAAGTAAGAATTGTTGCCGCAATCACTGAAGCCTGTGTGTGACCTGATGGGAACGAATAATCCTTTGGTATGCTAATAAGCATCTGCCAATCCTTATTAATCCAACATGGTCTTGATCTGGCTACTACATTCTTTAGGATGCCATTTCCTATTATAAGCCCCAGTAACATTCCTATTAAAACTAAAAAGCCTGCTTTACGATGTTTTTTAGTCAATGTTAGGCATACTGCAATTATAATCCAGACAATGCCACCATTTCCAAGTACCGTTATCTTTGGCATCAGCCAGTCCATAAAACTTCCACCAAATATCTTTTGTATACCGTCTAATATGGTCCAATCAATTGCCATAAGCCGACCTCACTTCTCTTTTTTTACAACACTACTATTAAAACACAATCCCCTGCTTTTGTCTATTTTCATTTATATTTTTTCTATTATTTTTATAGGATTTTAGTTTTTGTTTAAATTCAAATCAGAATGTTTAATATTTGCAATTATATTTAATGTATATCATTATGTTAATTTCTGTGTATGTTTTGTATTTGTTTTTTGGTATGATTTATTAGTAAAAATAGTGGTTGTAAATTTTTTTAATTTTTTTTGATTTTTTTGTTGACAAAAGTTAATTCATACTGTATTATATATCTTGCGTGTGACACACAAGACATCACACAGTAATCAATGCGCGAGTGGCTCAGTGGTGGAGCACCTCCTTGCCAAGGAGGGGGCCGCGGGTTCGATCCCCGTCTCGCGCTTCTTTTTTTGCAATAAAAAGGGTACCTTAACAGGTGCCCTTTTTTATTGCAAAATCGAGCCTGAGTTCAGGCTCGAAGGTTCGATTTTTCTGCTGCCGCCTCGGTCGTTGCTTCTGACTCCGTCCAGAGGTGTCCACAGGACACCCGCAACACGTCTCGTACTTTTTTTGACATTTTTAGGACTTTTTTGTGTTTGTACATATATATGGAAAATCTTAAAATTAAAACACCTTCCAAAAAAATTAACACCATATATAAAAATAGGCTACTAACAAATAACTCTTTAGAAGTGTATAATTATAATGTATGTTTAAACAAATGAAAGAGAGGTTTATGAAATGAAAAGATTAAAGAAATTTGGTGCGATTATTTGTGCCATTGCAATGTTAGTATCTTCGATTACATACTATCCAACAAGCAATGTAAGTGCAGCAGCAACATCATTACCTAAGGAAGTAATAGGACTTGTTGCTGTTAGCAAAAGTGGTTCGGATACAATTGATAATGCAATTATGTTTGCATGGGCAGGAGCCGATGACCCAGCAAATGTAGCTGGATATGATCCAACAGTTACAGCAACAGTCATTTATATTTACAAGGATGGAGAGTTAGTTACAAAGATTGGCAATGCTACAAAAGGCGGTGTAGTAGGTGGACTTCCAGCAGGTTCATATACAGCGCAGGCTGCAAATGTAAACAGCATGGGTGAGGGAACATTATCAGAGAAAGTTAGCTTTACAGTAACAGGAGCAACTCTTAATTACACATATCCTGTTGATTGCATAGGTCCAAAAACACCGGCAGGATTAAGTTATATTACAGGAAATCCGGAAGTTCCTGCTGACAATCCGGCGCAGGCAGACAATAAATTAGGTGTTGCATGGGCACCATCATCAGAAGCAAGTATTCCATCAGCAGATTCATCAGTTGTAGGTTACAATTTATATTTATTTGATGCAAAGACAGGTACACCTTACAGACGTGTATATGTAGATGGAATTACCAATTCAAATGTTATATTGGAAAGTGTATCATCAGGTGAATATCTGGCATATTTATCAGCGGTGGATGCAGAAGGCAGAGAGTCAGCTTTGGCGGCACCATCATTTGGTCAGTCATCAAAGGTTACTGTTAAAGGTCAGTTTATAGATAATGCACAGTCATTTGACAAACCAAATCAGCCAACATTACCACTTGGACTTTCAATTTTAACAGAAGGTATAGACTATGGATTTACTATTGCATGGTCTGATGTGGCAGATTTAACAGGTCAAAGATTGAATCTTTTTGTAGATGGTGTTTGTATTAAGGTAGGAATCAATGGGAAAGTGGCAAGTTACTATGAAAACAGACTTGCGACAGGTACATATGAAGTAGAAGTAAGATCACAGTATACAAGTAACAATGTAGAATCATTTGGATTAAAGAAAACTGTGTCAATTAAAGCAGACCCTGGACTCTCAGGAAAAACACCTGCAGAACTTGCAGATCCTGCATATTCAGAATACGAGGAACCAACTACAAATCCAACAACTACTGCAGAACCAACTTCAGAAATTGAAACAACACCAGTAGTTGAGCCAACAACTACTGCAGAACCAACAACTACTGAAGAACTAACAACTACTGCAGAACCAACAACTACTTCAGAAACTACAAAGCCACAGGAGTCAAAGACAAATGCACAAACAACAACTAAAAAACAACCAAGTCAGACTACAAAAAAATCATCTGTAAAGGTTGGAAAGGCAGTTGTTAAAAAAGCAATTAAAAAGAAAAATGCTAAGAAAATTAGTCTTAAATTGAAGAGAGTTAAAGGCGCAACCAAGTACAAAGTACAGATTGCAAAAGATAAGAAGTTTAAAAAGACAATATTGACAAAAACAACTAAGAAATTGACATATAGTGTATCAAATAGCAAGTTTAAAAAGGCTAAAAAATTGTATGCAAGAGCAAAAGCCATTGTTGTCAAAGGAAAGAAAACTTATCAGGGCAAATGGTCAAAGCCAAAGCAGGTTAAGATAAAAAAATAAAATTATAAACAGTTAAAAAGAAGGGAAAGCCAAAATCCGGTTTTCTCTTCTTTTTTAATGCTTTGAAATAGACAAACAGCCATATGACAAAACGTTACCTCAAGGATTGAGCTTATTCAAAAATTATAGACTATCAATTAACCTCTAAAGCCTTTGGCAGTATAGCATTGATATTACGAGAAATTTTTGATTTGGCTTCTGATGAAGAATTTAACATTATTGACAGAAATATATTTAGAGAAATCAGCTTTAAAAAAGCACCTTATACTATTCATAGAAAAAAGAAAAGTCAGGAAGAAGTTTACACCTACAAAGAGAAATCAACTTTAATAAGTGAAGCTTGGAACAATACAGAATTCTTCCTTTGATTCAATAGCTATACAATTCTGTTCGTCGTATATTGTTACTGGCTCATATTCTTTTCCATCTATACTATACTTTTTGTAGTCCAATTTAGGCATTTCATCTAATTTTAACACTCTATAATTTCTAACCTGAAAATCATAAACTACTTTACTCATCTGCTTTTTTCACACTCTCCTCCAACGCTTCTGGCGAGAGTCCATGTGAATCCCAAAAAACATCTTTTTTTAAAGTATCTACTTCCATATTATACCTTTCTTTTTAGCATTTAATAATATTATGTTTATACATCAATAATAATCTTTTCTAATTCGTCATCTGTCATATGTGCTATTTTACCTGCAAGCTCTACAATTTCCATAAAATCCTGTGATGAATCATAATTAACCTTTTTCCCTGGATACCAAAGTGGTTTATAATTAATTTTAGCCTTTATTCCCCTACTATATATATTTACAAGATATGCACGCTCTAATTCGAATTCTTCCGGTGTCATATCATTTCGCCAAAAAGGTTCTTCCATCATTCCATATGAAGCCCAATCACTTTGTTTTTTCATCATATACATTCACTATCCATCTATTTTTGTTTCCCCAACGACTTATATGTTCCATTGCGAACTTCTTTACAATGATTTAAATAGTATTGTTTTTCTTCCAGATAATCTCTAACAGTCATCCCCGCATGAACAAAAGGATACTGATTTAAAAGATTTGGATCAAAAAACTCAGAAGCTATTTGATCACATTGTTCTTTTGTATACTGTACTCCATCATATTCAAACATTTCACTCATATTCTTTCATTCCTCCTTTTGTCATGCCCTTTATCAGCTACTACTAATGCTGAAAAGTAATGCCCATACCTGGTAAATGTAGCACTACTTTGTAAATTTTGCACACTGCCAGAGGCTAGATTACATCTAGCTTTCGTTTTCTCTTCAACTATATTGTAATAAATTGTTCAACCAAGTTTAAATGTAAAACTTATCGCAAATCATTTATCCTATTCATCAAAATTTTTTTATTTATGTTATTATGTACATAAAGAATACACATGAATTAATTATTGTTTCAACTGTAAGGAGAATATATATGGTTTACAAAGTGTTGTTAGCAGATGACGAGCAAGGTTTACGGGACATTACAAAAAAATATTTAGAGCGAAACGGATTTGATGTAATCACTGCCAAAAATGGTGCCGAGGCAATAGCCGCAGTTGATAAAAATGTATTTGATATTATTGTATTAGACATTATGATGCCTGAAATTGATGGCAGGCAGGTTTGTCAATACATTAGAACAAAATATGACGTGCCTGTTATCTTTCTTACCGCACTAGGTAAAGAACAGGATGTTATTCAAGGCTATGAAATTGGAGCAGATGAATATGTTACCAAGCCATTTTCCATGCCAATACTTATGGCGAAAATTAATTCATTGGTAAAAAGATACCATGGTCTTACAATCAAGAACGGTTTAATAACAATTGGCAATATTCAAATCGAGCCTGCCAGACGTATTGTGACAGTAAATAAAAAAGTCATTTCCATTGCACCAAAAGAATATGAGCTTCTAATGTACTTTATTGACAATAAAAATCAGGTACTTAGTCGAACCCAGATTCTTGATGCTGTATGGGGTTATGATTATGAAGGTTATGACAGAGCCGTTGACACTCATGTAAAAAAACTTAGAGCAATACTTGGAGAGGAAAACCATTATATTCATACAATTATAAAAGGTGGATATATTTGGAGGCAATAATAATGAAAAATCACTACAAACGTTTAAAAGTAAAATTAACAGTTATGATATTTGTTGCAGCAATATTAGGCAGTCTTAGTTTGACACTATATAAGGCAATAGAAATTCAAGATGATTATCTTACCGATATGTATAATGAATATTGCACCAGAGCAGACAAAGCCTATAGAGCTACTCTTGCACTAGACCAAAAGAAAGATGATAGAACAGCAAGTTCTTATTTTTACAGAGAATTATCTAATGCAGGACTTAATTATCATATTGGCTTTTATGCAGTCCTTACGAATTTAAATGGGAACGTTTTAGCTAACACACAGAATATGCTTATTGTTGATAACGAAACTAACGATACTCAAAAATATATTCTTTTAGGTGGACAAGTTGATGAACATTCTATCAAATACGATTTATTACACTACATCAACTCTACCGAAAAAGTTCACATCAAAGGATATGAAGATGAATCTTTTATTTATCCGGAAAAAATCACATTTGAATGTTTGAGTCATGAAAAAAAACATACTCTAACTTTATCAAATAACAATGTGCCATCTGATGCAAAAAAGATTGATTATAAAATAAATGGGTACTATCTCCTAGCCAATGACAGATTTTCTAATAAAAATGTAGTTAATAACGAAGCCAAAACTCTTGTTTACGACGTTATAAAAAATCCTGCCAGTGATGATAATGTAGAATATGAAAACAAAAACATCTTTAAAACAACAATAATTTTAAAAGACAATCACAACAATGGCATGGGGTACTACAATGTGTACAGTGCTACGGTTATCCACCCGTTTGAAATGGCTGTAAAAGAATTAATGTTAGGAATTGTTCTGATTGTTTTCGCAGCTATTGTACTAATTATTATAATCAACATACTAATTAACAAGACTATTAAACAACAGGAAAAATATGACCAAATGCGTAATAATTTTACCAGCGGTGTTGCACACGAATTTAAGACACCACTTGCATTAATTAAATCATACACAGAAAACTGGGACTATATAGAAGATGAAGACAAACCACTATACAGCACAAAAATCAATAATGAAGTAGATAAACTAAGTGATTTGGTAACCGATTTTCTTGAATTATCAAGACTGGAAGCCAACAAACGCCCACTTAATTTTGAGACTATCGATTTAGTCAGTCTTACTAATGCTGTTATCAATTCGTTACGTCCAATTATAGCTGAGTCAAATTTAGATATTAATTTTAAACATAATGAATCAGAAATATTAATTGATGCTGATCTTGAAATGATAAAAACAGTGATTCAAAACTTTGTTACAAATGCTATTAAACACGCAACAAGTCAAATCATTATTAACGTTGAAAAATCAAACAAAGGTGTTAGCCTTTCCGTCTCTAATGATGGTAAAATGATTGACAAAACTCAAATCAAAAAAATATGGGATGTTTTCTACAAAACAGAAAGTAAAAAACATAACCGCCTTGGCAGCTCCGGTATTGGTCTGTCAATTGCCAAAAACATATTAATGCTACACCATTTTGAATATGGATGTAACAGCAATAAAGAGCTTACTACATTTTGGTTTAAAACGAGTCGAGGGTGCGGACAAAATTCTGGACTACTATAGGGCTTCGAAAGGAGCCTTTTTATGTATTCAAAAGAACAAAAAGATATTGCACTACGGATATATCATCAAACAGAGTCTGTAACTGAAACTATTAGGATTCTAGGGTATCCAACACGTAGAAATCTGTACACATGGATTGCTGAGGAAAATACCCCACCCAAAACAAGGAAAGAATATCCTGTAATTAATAATCCTCCTGATCATCCTCGCAATCCTCCATTAGAAGTAAAATTAGATGCAATTCACCGTTGCTATGAGCTCGGAGAAAATATAAAATATGTTTCAGAAGACATTGGGTATAGTAGAGCTAGTATTTATCAATGGCGAAAACGTTATTTAAAAGAAGGTACATTAGGTCTTATGAATCACAAAAACATTACTCCGGGAACATTAGTAGAAGGTTCTGTTTCAAGTACAGATATTTCTTCTGATGAAATAAATCAGTTGAAGGCTCAAATACAAGATATGCAATTAGAAATAGATATTCTTAAAGAAACGATAAATGTATTAAAAAAAGACCCAGACATCGATCAGAGTGCTCTCAGCAACAGAGAGAAGGCGGTGATAATCGATGTCTTGAAAAATAGATACTCACTGCCATTATTATTACAGAAATTACAATTATCAAAAAGCAGTTATTATTATCAGGAACAATCCCTAAAAAAAGAAGATAAATATACACTTTTACGTGTTAGAGTCATTGAATTATTTACAGAGAATAAAGGTCGGTATGGTTACAGACGAATTCACGCCCTACTTAAGCGTGAAAATATAATTGTCTCAGAAAAAGTTATTCGTAGGATTATGAAAGAAGAACAACTTGTAGTAAAAATCAAACGAACTCGTAAATATAATTCCTATCAAGGTGAAATATCTCCAGCAGTAGATAATCTAATTAACAGAAATTTTTCTGCATCTAAACCTAACGAAAAATGGTTAACAGATATAACCGAGTTTGCAATTCCGGCAGGAAAGGTTTATTTATCGCCTATAGTAGATTGTTTTGATGGCTTACTTGTCAATTGGAATATAAGCACTTCTCCAGATGCATTACTTGTCAATTCTATGCTTGACGATGCAGCTAAATTACTATCTGTAGGAGAAAAACCAATCATACATTCAGACAGAGGCGTACACTACCGCTGGCCAGGCTGGATTGACAGGATGGAGAAAAATGGTTTCATACGATCAATGTCAAAGAAAGGCTGTTCACCTGATAATTCTGCCTGTGAGGGCGTATTTGGAAGAATTAAAAATGAGATGTTCTATAATGCAGATTGGTCTGGGGTAAACATCTCAGAATTTATTGGTATTTTAAATGATTATCTTTATTGGTATAATGAAAAAAGAATAAAAAAATCATTAGGATATTTGAGTCCTATAGAGTACAGACATAGACTTGGATTGGTCACTTAGATAGTCCAAGAAAATGTCCGCACCCCCGTCTGTGAAATAAAGTCTGTAAATAGACATTCTATGATAAGTGATGGAGCTGTAAGTTCATGAAATGAGCTTGCAGCTCTTGTTTATATAACTAGCATATAAAAATACCCATGTCAAGGACGCCCGTTTTATAACGGGCGTATATTTATCCTTGATATTGGGTATTTTTTATGCTATTCAGGCAAACGGCCTTCGTACATAATGCTCAGTTCTCCATACACCTGAGCCCAGTTTCTTAAGGTCGTTGTCCATTTTTTCGTTGCTTCAAAGGTTGAAAGGTACAGTGCTTTCAATAATGCCTTATCACTTGGAAATACACTTCTCTGACGATTAAGTTTCCTGTATGTTGAATTTAAACTTTCAATGGCATTGGTTGTATATATTACTTTTCGTACAGTATCTGAAAATTTAAAAATAGGCGATATCACATCCCAGTTGTCCTTCCATCTTTTCATGGAGTTCGGATACTTCGGAGTCCATTTCTCAGTTACCCTGTCTAATGCTTCGAGAGCCTTTTCTTCATTAACTGCCTGATATATTGTCTTAAGGTCTTTCGCAAAGGCTTTTCTGTCTTTGTCGGGTACATATTTAAGAGTATTTCTCACCTGATGAACTATGCACCTTTGATATTCTGTGTTTGGGAAAGCTGCCGATATGGCTTCCTTTATGCCACTTAAACCATCGGCACATATAACAAGAATGTCTTTTACACCTCGGTTTTTTAATTCATTCAATACAGACAACCAGTATTTAGAGCTTTCATTATCTCCAACACTTATGCTTAATACATCCTTTTTTCCATCCACTGTAATTCCAAGAATTACATAAGCAGCAAGTTTTCTTATTATTCCCTCATCCCTTACAGAATAATGAATGGCATCAATGTAAACAACAGGATAAACGTCATCTAATGGTCGGTTTTGCCAGTCCTCGATTTGTGGCATTATTTTATCAGTCACATCAGAAATAAATCCTTCTGATGTTTCAAATCCATAAATATCCTCAATTGTGTCGGAAATCTGTCGTGTTGTCATTCCCTTTGCGTACATTGAGATTATTTTCTGGTCAATGTCTGAAATGTCTTTCTGACGTTTCTTTACAATCTGTGGTTCAAAAGTAGAACGACGGTCCTGTGGAACATCGATTTCCATGGAACCATAACTGCTGTTGACACGTTTTGACTTGTAACCGTTTCGATAATCATCGGATTCTGAACGTTGTGATTTTGAATAACCTAAATGGTCATCCATTTCAGCTTCCATCATTTCCTTGATTGTGCCTCCAAGAAGATCTTTTAATGCATCCTGGATGTCTTCAGCTGTCTGAATGTCATATTCATCCAATAGCTGGTGGATGATGGCACGTTTGCCATCGGTCATTTGTACCTTGTGTACTTTTTTTCTTTCTCTTGCCATAATTAAGGCCTCCTATAATAATAAATTTTATCATAGAAGGCCTATTAATTATATTTAAATATTTAATTTACAGAAAAACTTTCACACTCTCTTTAAAACTAAATAAACGAAAACACACAATTCCAATGTCTATAGTTTTTTCACCTATAGGCATTGGTTTTAATTGACATCGATAATTGATTGGCTGATAATTTTCCATCCTGTCTTAACAAAGCAAGCACTTTTTCTTCATTTGTTACGCCATTTGCTACGACATTCTTTTCGTTCTGAGTCTCACTTTTTTTCTACTTCAACGTTGCCATAAGGGCATCATATATTTCTTTTGCTACTGCTAATTTATAAGCAAGTCTTGTAGGCTGTGGTGGCAATTCAATATAATATGCTCTGGTCTCGCCGTTAATAGTTATGGCAAAAAACACTTCTCCCAGAATAGATGCTTCTTTATTTAACGGATCAACATTTCCCATAGTTCCTGTAACTCCTATTCCGATATCCGACTTATACGCCTTGCTACATGCTTCTGCCATAGCTATAGCAGTTTCTTTTGAATAAACTGTATATTTATCAATAACTTCTGACGGTACACCCTGCATTATTTTTGCTTCATTGCAGTATGTTACAAATGCCCCTTTAATAATAGCTGAAGCGCCTTCCGTATCTGTTATAAGCGATACAATCTGCCCTGCTGTAGCACTTTCCATTGTTGATATAGTCATATTTTTTTGAATTAATAGCTTAGTCAGACTCCTATAATCATCTCTAATATCTTTTTCAGAATAAAACTTTTCCATTATTTTTTTCTCTCCTCTACCTTCATTTATTTGTTCACTTAAGAAACTTCACAAGTTTTTTCGTTATAATTAATTCATACATTATACTTAATATTTCCATTTTTCACTTATCTCTGGTTCCCACCTTGTCGCATAATCCCAGCTTAATTTTTCTGGTGGATTCATTATTTGCCTATATCCCTCATACATTAATTCACATAGCTCCTGTGGATTCATATCTCCGCAACAGCCGCCAAAAGCCGGTATAACAATACTTTTTATATTATTCTCCAATGCTGTCATTAATGTTGTACGCATTGCCTGATATACAACCATTGGTTCTTTTATTTTTGCGGGGATTCTCATTGTTGGCGTATGAATTAATTTAATATTTTTTACACCTGTTTCTATAATAAAACTTGTCCCAACTGGTTGCTCTCCATAATAATTTCTAATTATATATTTCTGAACTTTTTTCATAAGTTCTTCTCCAAAATACTCTGTTATTGCCAAATCATATCCACCGTCCATAATACCATAAGAATTAGCCGGTGATACTATACATTCTACATTATAATTTTCCATAAACTTCTCAAATCCACAACACACTACTTCTACATCTTGTTCGTCTCTAAAATATATCTTCCATATATCTGATATTCTTTTGTTTCTATCTAATAAATATACTTTCATTTTTCTCTCCTAAAAATTATTTCTGTAACACCATATTGATAAAGTTCATTATATTTTTTACTTATCTAGTAATCATCATTTAGTCATTCTACTTATACTATTGTATGCTTCAATTATTGCCTCTTCTTTGCTTGAAAATCGCATTGATAATGCTCATCGAATTCCACTATGTATTCTTCCAATTCAAATTCACTTACAACAGCCTCTATAACCCTTTGGTTATTAATAATTGGATCAATATAAATAATTGCTCTTTGTTCTATTTTGTCCCAAATTACACGTCCTCTTGGATAAAAAATATAATCACCTTCAGCAAAATAATCATCATATAAGCGGTCGTGTCCATAAGAATTATCTAACTTATCACCTTGTATTCTAGCTTGCTCAAATGTGCATTTATTGCATATCAATTTGTTATTTATATAGAAAAACGGTCCTAAATATGCCATAATATTTCCTTTCACTTAGATTTTGGGGTTATTAAAATAATTAAGTTTAAAATGAATTTACCATCAAATCGTATCCTACCAAATCCAGATTCTTATTGTACCAAAATTTGCATTCAGTCTCTCCTGCACCATTTGTCTTTTTGATTATGTAATATTTATCAAATTTTAAGTATAATGTTGCATATTTAAGCGCTGACTGGACATCATCAAATTTTTTCTCATCTTCTGTCAAATAGGCTTCGCTTTCCACATAACACTCTAATTCTGCAAGTTTTCGAATTTTTAGAATTTCATCTTCAATTCCTGCAATATCTTCAGCACAAAGAAAATCGTCATCTAAAATCATTAACAACTTATAATATCTTTCCAATACAGGTGTTTCATTATCGTAGAATTCTTCCAGGATAACATTCACTATAGCCCCCGACTCAATGTCTGCATCTTTCTCATTTTTTGAAAACATAAAATTTTCTACTTTTTTAATTGCTGCATCTGAAAATCCTAAAAGTTTCATTCTGTTTGGCAAATACATTTCTTCTATTGTAGATTTGTCAGGATTAGCATTATTCCATTTATCCGGAAATATAATTTTTGTATTCATCATATCCTCTCTTTCTTATATCCGTCTTTTTTATGCCCTTTAAATATTATAAATTAAGCCATGGAACAAATTTATCCCATAGCTTCTTAATTCTAAAAAAACTTATTTATTTCATGTTATTACAAATTTTTCATTATAGGTTCCAAATCAAACGTATTTGCATCAAGTATTGCATCTCCATTTTCACACAATACTGCAAAGTAGTTTTCATCATAAATAACCTCCTTTGTTCTTTGTTAACGCTTTTATGATTTGTGATTATATATTATCAATACCTTCTTTATATTTTTCCCATTTTATCCTAGCTGCAGGATGATAATATTTTTCTACTTTCGGCTTGCACTCCAACTCCTGAATTATTTCCTCTAGCGTATTTACATAAGCTTTATTTTTTCCACAACAAATACATATTATTTCGGGTGAAATTATTTCTATTTCCCTTTTTATATACTCCTTATACTCATTAATGTACTCATTTAAAACACTCTTTAACTCTGATTTTGCACCTCCTCTTTTATTTATATTCATATATGCAACCGCTTTCAATTCACTTTCACCAAATTTTTCAGCTGATAATTTATTTAACTTTCTTTTAATATTATGATTTATATTATCTATAACAATTTTTCTAAACCAAAACTCACCATTATCTATTTCTACAGTATTATCTTCTAAGTTTTCGTCAAGCATCCATTGACCATTTGCCTCTTTCAATATGAACAGTATTTTCTCTCCATTATTCCAAGCCTCTTCATCTATTATTCCATCTGGAGTAAATGATTTAGCCGGATTGATTTTTTTCAAATTCTCATGTTCCCTATACCTTTTTAAATAGCTGCTCTTGTCCTTCTTCCCTTCATTCCATTGTTGCCATTCATCTGCCTGCTTCCTTCTCCATTCATCAAATAAATTATCTAATTGTTCTGTTTTGCTCATAATCATTCTCCTTTGTCTCTAATTTTTCCTGCCTGCTTAACCATGCCTAATAGTCCCACGTAAGCTTTGTTTTTTGTCCATAAAAACTATCTATTATTTCAGTCAGTCTTTTTTATTTCTTCTAATTTTCCTCGTACTTATCCATTGCTGCTTTTAAATCTTCCTTAATGTTATCGACCAGATTTTGTGGACTTAATACCTTTACATGCAATGCATACTGTAACGCCCATTTTCTCATTGACATTTCATTCACGTACACCGAGCATGTTACTTCATCGTCTGTTTCGTCCATGAACTGAACCTCTTTTCCAAACCAGTCAAGGATTTCGCTCAATATGTATTTTTTAGCTTTAAACTTCACACGTATGCTTTCGCCGCTAAACATATATATGTGTTCCATAACATGTTTTGGAAGATCAATTCCGTTTTCCAAGCCTTTAACCTGTTTTTGCGGTTTAACCTTTTTTTGAAGCATCTTTATATCTGTCATTCGGTCAACTCTAAAATGAGCCACGTTATCATATTTATCCACATTACAAATTAAATAGTATTTGTCATTGACAGCCACCATTTGATACGGATTAATTATATAAGGTTCACTTTTTCTTGGGTGAAGTTTCTTGTCCGTTCCGTATTCATTGTATGTAAAAGCAACTTTCCTATGTTTTGTTATTGCTTCATCCAATATATCTAATGTAAAAAATAGCTGATTATTGCGGGGCATATTGTCCGGCAAATTCTGAATATGTTTAACACGTGATTTAAAGAATTCGTTAGACAAGCCTTCAATCTTAGCAATCATATCTTTACATTGTCTAGCCGGTAAATATCTGTTAAACAATAAACTGTCAATTAAAAGTCGAAGCTCACTGTCCGTAAATTCTCTTTTTAAATAAAAGTCAGATAGTATCGAACTTTCTTCCTTAACCCCCTCTCTGTTTTTTACATAACGAACTGTCTCGGTGTATTCAATTTCATATCCGAAATCAATAAGATTCATAATGTTTCTTTTTATAGTTTTTCGTTCAACAGTAGTGTTATATTCATTCTTTAATATTTCAGCTATTTGTTTCTGACTTAATTTGTGATTTTCGTCACTATAACGTTTTAGAATGTCTAAAATATTTATTATAATCATTTTCTTTGGTGGTATAGTGTAATTCATATTTCACCCCTTTCTTACACACTTACTTAATGACCTTGTATATCCAATTCTTCTGCTCTTATAGTTACTTTAATTATAATACATACAGACGTTAATGTAAGCATAGTATTTAATATTTCTGTTGTCTTTATAAAGTATAAAAAAATAGATGCGACATTTTTGCCTCATCTATTTTAAATTACTCTATTAAATTAAAATGTCTTTTATATTATTTTTTCAATGATAAATTACAACATTTTTTACAGTATTATTTTTCCATTCTCACAACATTTACATTATCATCACAATGTAAAGTTTCTAACAGAACATTATTGGATAAATCCAACTTTGTAATTTTATTATTAGCACAATTAAGTTCTTCTAAAGCTAAATTTTTTGATGTATCCAAATTGGATATTTCATTATATCCACAATCTAATTTTTTCAAGCGTGGATTATGTATAGTATCTAAATCTTTTAATTTATTATTTCCACAATATAAAATTACCAAATGTTCATTGTTTGAAACATTTATTTGAACTAATTCATTATTATTGCAATAAAGTGAAACTAACTGTTCATTGCCAGCTACATCAATGTTTTCAATATTACAATAACAACAATTCAAAGAAGATAATTCTTTATTGTTTGTTACATTCAATGATTTCAGTTTATTATTCGCACAACTAAGAGCTTTTAACTTCTGATTATTTGTTATATCAAGACTTGTTAATTGATTTTCGAAACATTCTAGTACTTCAAGTTCACTACTGTTCTCCACATTTAAGCCAGTCAAACTGTTGCCACTTACATTTAATGTTCTAAGTTCACTTAATCCTGTAATATCCAATGTGCCTGCTAGTTTTTTGTATGTCCAATTAATACTAATAAGTCTACCATCTGACCATGTATATTCTTCTTTGTTTGAAACATCTGTGTTTACTGTTGCACCACTATTCCTTTGATTTTTAATTATTTTTTGTAATGCGTTTACATCATTTTCATTTAATTTTGTATTTTCCGTTTCAGGAGCCTTCGTTGTTGTCTCTTCTGTTGCCCTTGTTGTTGTCTCTGGTACAATTGTAGATTCCTGTTGGTTATTCTTTGAGGTTTGTTCCTCCTGCTTTGTAGTTGTAGGAATTTTTTCTTTTATAGGTTTCTTTTTTGGTTTGCTAACATTTTTTGCTTTTTTTACTGTAATTTTACACTTATATTTCTTTTTTCCTACAGTGGCAGTAATTGTAGCCTTTCCACTTTTTTTACCCTTTACTTTTCCTTTTTTTGTGACTGTTGCAATCTTCTTATTTGATGTTGTCCATTTTACTTTCTTTTTATTATTTTGCACCTTTAAAGTAACTGTTTTTCCAACATAAATAGTTATTTTTGTTTTGCTAAGTTTAATTTTTGCTGCACTTACATTTATTGTAGGTATACTAGCAAATACTAGCAAAACCGCAAGAGCTATTGATGTTATTCTTTTTAATTTATTCATAATTAGTATTTCTCCTTTATTAAATATTAGTATGTACTACATATTAAGTTCTTTTATTAAATTACTTTCCATATCAAGTAACTCGCTAACATAAACTATTACAATTTTCCTATCAATATTTAATCCCTTAACCCATAAGCAACTATTTTATTATTTGAAGCATCAACGTATACAACTAAATCTCCTAATATTGCATCATCTGTTTGATATATAATTTTAAAACTTTCCTCTGGCAATTTTTTATTTTTATCAACTAACCCAATGTTCTTTTCAGACTTAATGTCAATTTTTTTAACTTTCGCCTCATTAATGTTCACTACACTTTTTTTATCATTATTACCTAACTGTGCATACACAGTATTTATAAGCTTTTTGTAGTCTTTAATTTCAGTAGTTGTTTCTGTTTTTTCTACAGATTTCTTTTCAGTTATATACCTTACAGCTTTTTCTTTATTATCACTTATATTGCAACCTGAAACAGATAACATCAAACCACAGATTACACCCATTAAAATAATTTTTTTCATCACTACACCTCCGATTATCTTACCAATAATTTTTTTACTCATCTTTTATTCTAAATAATACTATCAGACCATCAGTCTATATAGGTTGATAGTCTGATAGCATTAAATTACTTATTCTCTTCAATATAATCTTCTATATAACAATAATTTATCTTGAAACTCCCAATCTTGCCATTAATGCTTCTTGTAACACCTTTGAAACGTTAACATGTGCCTTTTCGGCTTCCTGATTTAACCAATTTGGAAGAGTTACATTTCGTCTAACAGTTCTATTATCTAACATTTTACGATACGATGTCAAATCTACATCTACTAATGATAAAATCATTTGTCCCTCACCATAAAAAGTTCCCTTTGAAACATCTATGTCATATATTTCTGATGGCTTGATTATTTTTTTACCATTATCCTCTGCTTCTATACAGTTTATTCCAATTGCATCTCTCGCCATCATAATAGCATCTGCCATTGTTCCCTTTGCTTTACCTTCCTCGTTTGCTTCTGTGATAATTCCAAGATCTGGTACCTCAATTAAAATATTCGTATCAACATCTGTAAAAATTACAGGATATGCTACCTTCATTCCATCAACCTCCATTCATTATACTATTTAGATATATGCTTGGACTATAACCCCCATTTTCTTAATATAGCTCTTGCCAGTCTTTCGTTTACTTCTTTATGTCTAGGAATCTGTTCTTCATCATCACCTCTTCTATATATATCGTGATTTCCCCCATGCCTTTGAAATTCAAACCCAACACTCTGAAGCTTTTTTATTAACTCACGCTACTTCATTAGTATTCCTCCTTATAAATATATAATGCACACTTAATACACACCAGTCAAGTGTTTATACATATTATTTACACATCTTATTTTTACTACATCTCCACTTCCAACTCTATAGGACAATGATCCGAACCCATTACATCTTTGTGAATATCTGCGCCCTTTATATTCTTCTCCAGTGCTTTTGAAACAAGAAAATAGTCTATGCGCCAGCCTGCGTTCTTTTCTCTTGCCTTGAATCTGTATGACCACCAACTGTAGCGGTCTTCATCTTCCGGGTAAAAATATCTGAATGTGTCAATGAAACCGGCTTCCAAAAGCGTTGTCATTTTTTCTCGCTCTTCATCTGTAAAACCGGCATTTTTTCTGTTAGTTTTTGGATTTTTTAAATCGATTTCTTTATGAGCAACATTCAAGTCTCCACATATAATAACCGGCTTTGTTTCTTCCAATTTCTTGAGATATGCTCTGAAATCATCTTCCCATTCCATTCTGTAATCCAAACGTTTTAGTTCATTTTGTGAGTTTGGTGTGTAACAGGTAACCATATAAAACTTTTCAAACTCTAAAGTTATTACTCGCCCTTCCTTGTCATGTTTCTCTATCCCAATACCATAACTTACTGACATGGGTTCTTTTTTTGTAAAAATAGCAGTTCCTGAATAGCCTTTTTTTTCTGCATAATTCCAATACTGATAATATCCGGGCATATCAAGTTCTAACTGCCCAGCCTGCATTTTTGATTCCTGTATACAAAAAATATCCGCATCAATTTCGTTAAAAAAATCCATAAACCCTTTTGTTACACAGGCTCTTATTCCATTTACATTCCATGATATTAATTTCATTTTTCTTCTCCTCATTTTTCTACTAGCGTTAATCAATTTACTTAATTTCCAGTTTAACAAATTTTCTCATAAATATGTAGTTAAATAATGCAATAACTCTTCCCACACCAAGCACCGCAATAACCGTACCAACTCCAATTCTAACAGGTATTGTACTCCAAACAGTTCCCGGCTACTTTCCAAAATTTGCAAATTTTCTCTCTTCCATTTATACTGATAACTGCGATTATTACAAAGGAGACACGCAATGAATTCATTAAAAATCAGAAATTCACTTATTTTAATTTTAACGGCATTAATATGGGGTGTGGCATTTGTAGCTCAAAGTGTTGGTGGCGACAGCCTGGGGCCTTATACTTTTAACTGCATCCGTTCTTTTATAGGTGCATTAGTTTTAATACCTGTTATTTTTATTTTTTCAAAAAACAGTCAATCACCTTTCACTTCAAAAAATAAACAACGAAAGTTTTTAATTTTAGGTGGCTTATGTTGTGGTGCATGCCTTTTCTTAGGAAGTACACTTCAACAGCTTGGCTTATATCTGGGGGCTTCTGCCGGAAAAGCCGGATTTTTAACAGCCTGCTATATTCTGTTAGTGCCAATTATCGGTTTGTTTTTCAAAAATAAATGCGGCATAAATATTTGGATAGGTGTTGTACTTACTTTAATTGGATTATATATGTTGTGTTTTGACGGTTCTTTTTCTTTTAAAGTAGCGGATTTACTTTTATTACTTTGTGCTTTATTTTTTGCCGTACATATTTTAGTTATTAATTATTTTTCGCCGTTGGTAGATGGAATAAAATTATCATGCATACAATTCTTTGTTTGCGGAATTTTAGGTTTGGTACCAATGTTTTTTTCTGAAATGGGACGCTCTTTTGCAAACATCGGCACATGGGCAAAAGTTTTTACATCCCCTAGTGCCTGGATTCCTATTCTATATGCCGGAATTATGTCTTGTGGTGTAGGCTATACAGGTCAGATTATCGGACAAAAAGGTATGAATCCTACTGTCGCCTCATTACTTTTAAGTTTAGAATCAGTTTTTTCAGTTCTGGCAGGTTGGATTATTCTCGGTGAGACCATGGGACTTAAACAACTCTGCGGCTGCGGACTTATTTTTATAGCAATTGTTTTAGCCCAATTACCTACAAAAAACGGCAAAAGTATTTAGATACAAATGAATATCTTTTATCCATCCATTCTCCAATTAAGCCTACTGCTTTTCCCATTGTAACAATGGTAAAAGCAACTTTAATTACAATAATTGTTTAAACGTTGTTATATATTTATCAGCAATTTCCATAATTGCCCTTTTATTAATTAATGACTTTTCATCTTCTACAGCTACAACTCCAAAACCGCCTCTTTTTGCCGATTCTATTGCTGTTATGATATCTTCAAATACCACGCAGCTATTTTTTTCTATTTCCATTCTTTTAGCTGCTTCTATGTATATGTCAGGATGATTCTTTCCTCTTGGCACCTGATTAACAGTAATAATTTCATCAAAGGAGTCAATTATTCCTTCTCGTTCAAGTGTTGGAATAAATAGTTCCTTGTCGGAAGATGTGGCAATTGAGAGCTTCTTACCCTGCTCTTTCATTTTCTTAATAAAAGTTTTTGCATAGGGCTTACATTGAACCTTGTCCTTGTATTCTTTTTTTGCCATATCAAACCATTCGCGAACTAAATCTTCCGGTCTTTCCTTATAAAGTCCAAATCTTTCAATTGTATAAACTGCTGCATTTTCTGCTCCCATTGGAGAGATTGTCTCAACATAATCTTCAGGAACCTGAAAACCTCTGTCTCCCAAAAACTTTATATCAACCATATCCCATACCCAGGAACTGTCAATTATGGTCCCATCTAAATCAAAAATCAATCCCTGTGCTTTCTCAATCATCCCTTTTCCTTTCGTAATATTTCTTATAAACCATATACAGTAATGTCAAACCTACTAATGGAACAAATGAATATTTAAGAAAGTGCTGCGGAGCCGTCGGTTCACAAAGGCAGCGTAGTCGGCTTTGTAGAACCGCTACGAGCGAAGAGCAGCGGGAGCGTGCTTTCGTAATATTCATTTGTTTCTGTAGTGAGATTGGAAATAATCTGTAAATTCTAAATCAATGCTTCCATTTCATCAAGAAGTTCCCTAAACAATTGCAATGCCTCTCTTACAGGTTCTTCTTTTGTCATGTCCACACCTGCTAATTTAAGCAAATCAATTGGAGCTTTTGAACCACCACCTGTTAAGAATTTCATATAATCTTTTACTCCTGCTTCTCCTTCTTTCATTATTTTTCTTGAAAGAGTTATTGCAGCTGAAATTCCCGTTGCATACTGATATACATAAAAAGGATTGTAAAAGTGTGGTATTCTTGCCCACTCTAAAGCGATTTCCTTATCAAGTACAATATCCTCACCAAAATACAATTTGTTCAAATCATAATATGTTTCACACAATACATTTGCTGTTAATGTTTCTCCTTTTTGAACCATTTCGTGTGTTATTTTTTCAAATTCAGCAAACATTGTCTGACGATACAATGTTCCTTTAAACTGTTCCAAAAAGTGATTAATTAAATACGCTCTTGTTTCTTTGTCTTTTGTTTTCTTTAATAAATCGTGAATTAAAAGTGATTCATTGCATGTAGATGCCACTTCTGCCACAAAGATTTTGTAACCTGCATTAATGTAGGTCTGGTTTGCATCTGAATAATATGAGTGCAGAGCATGTCCCATTTCGTGTGCCAAAGTAAATACATGGTCCAAAGTTCCCTGAAAATTTAAAAGTACATAAGGATGTGTTCCGTATGCGCCCCATGAATATGCACCGCTTCTTTTTCCTTCATTCTCGTACACATCAATCCAACGGTTATCAAAACCTTCCTGAAGTTTACTTAAATATTCTTCTCCCATAGGTGCAAGACCTTCTTTTACTATTGCCTTAGCTTCCTCAAAGGAATATTTTTTACTTGGAGCCTTTGCAATTGGTGCGTAAATATCATACATATGAAGCTCTTCTACACCTAAAGCTTTCTTGCGAAGCCTTACATATCTATACATTAAATCCATGTTTTCGTGAACAACTTTTATAAGATTATCGTACACACTTTCAGGAATATTGCTGCCATCCAGATACATTGCTCTTGAAGATGGATACTTTCTTACGTCAGCATAAAAATTTGCCTGTTCCACGTTTGCATTATAAGTAGCCGCAATTGTATTTTTCATTGCACCATAAGTATTGTAAAGTCCTGTAAAAGCATTCTTTCTTAATTCTCTATCTTCTCCTGATAAAATCGGAACAAAATTTCCATGAGTAATTTTTATTTCTTTTCCTTCACTATCCTTAACTGTAGGAAAATCAATGTCCGCTCCATTATACATGGCATAAATATTATCAGCGGCATTTGCCATCTTTTTACTTTTTGCCAATATTTCTTCTGTTTTCTTATCTAAAGTGTGCTTTTTACTTCTTAATATTTCTTCAATATATCTTTTATAGTTGTTTAATTTTTCATCTTCTAACCACTGGTTAATTGTGGCTTCATCTATTTCAAGAACCTCTGGTTCAAAAAATGCACTTGCACTGCCAATATCTACAACAAGTTTCTGTGCTTTTCCTGAATATGCCTGATACTTTCCATTACCCATGTCTTCATGATATTTTTGATTTGCATAAACATAAAGTCTTTCAGCAAGCAAACTTATTTCATCATTAAATTTCAAAAACTCTATTAGTTTATCTTTGCTGTCTTTTATTTTTCCTGAAAACTCTTTGTACTTAGCTACTTCTTTTGTAGCCTTTTCAAAATCTTCTTTCCAAACTTTATCACTTGGGAACATATCTTCCATGTTCCATGTGTCGTTAATTTTTTGTTCTGATCTTTTCATATTACACTCTTTCCTTTATAAATATCCCAATTTTTCATTAATGCCAGAAACTTCTACAAATATCCCAAACTTCTTAAAACAAAAATTATGCCTGTTATTGAAAATGCTGAGAATAAAGTTGTAAGAACAATTACGCTACTTGTTAATGTTCCTTCTGACTTCATGCTCTTAGCCATTACATAGCAACTTGGTGTTGTTGGTGAGCCAAGCATAATTACAAGTGCCATTAATTCATCGTTTCTAAAGCCCATTTTTATGGCAATTGGAAGGAATATTAATGGCCAGCCAACTAATTTTAAAGCTGTGGCAATTACTGCCGGTTTCATTCTCTCTATTGCTTTTCCAAATTCGAAACTACCACCGATGGCTAAAAGCGCCAAAGGTGTTGTGATTTTTGCAAAGTTGTTTACTGTGTTATCAAGCATTGGTGGGAATTTTATTTTTAACGCTGAAAAAATAACACCTATTACAATACCTAAAATAATTGGATTTGTAGCTATTCCCTTTAATGTTTTTGCTAATGTTTTCTCCTGTTTAGCTCCCTTTTCAGGACACTCAACAGTAAGAATTATAACTGCATACACATTATACAGAGGCACTGCTCCGATTATCATTAACGGTAACATTCCTGCGTCTCCATAAATATTTAAAATAAAAGCTGCTCCTAAAACTGCTGCACTACTTCTATAAGATGCCTGTACAAATTCTGCAATTATGCTTTTGTCCTTCATTACTATCTTGGTAACAATAGTTGTTCCTATACAACATAGCAACGTAACAAAAAAGCAAAACAAAACGTATGTTAAATCAAACTTTTTTAGGAAATCATTATTCATCATGTCCTGAATCAACAAAAGTGGTAATGTTACCGTAAATGTTAATTTGTTTGATGCTTTAATGAAGCCATCATTTATCCAACCTATTTTCTTAAATATGTAACCTGCAACAATAACTACAAAAACAGGAACTGTTGCGTTTAAACTATAAATTAAATTATCCATTTATGTCATCTCTTTTCTACTTGTTGTTTTCCAAAATAATATTTTGTAAGTTGGGATTGAATTTTCCTTCTTTAATCATGGCAATCTCATAACCGTAAGGGGCGTATGATTTCTTTGAGTTTTCAGGATCTTTGACGTAAGGTGTCTCTAATATTTTAGGCACATTTTCAAAATCCTTCATATATATAATTTCTCTTAAAGTATCATAGCCAATGTTTCCAAAACCAATATTTTCGTGTCTGTCTTTTCCGGCACCACATGGATTTTTACTGTCATTAATGTGGAAAACAGCAATTTGATCAGCACCTATTATTTTGTCAAACTGTGTAAAAGTACCGCTTAAATCATTAACTAAGTCATACCCGCTGTCATTTACATGGCATGTGTCAAAACAAACTCTCAACTTGTCATTGTATTTTACTCCATCGTAAATTCTTGCAAGTTCCTCAAAATTTCTTCCAATCTCACTGCCTTTTCCAGCCATTGTTTCAAGTGCCACATATACATCTGTGTCCTTTGTTAACACATTATTTAATCCTTTTATAATCTGGTTGATACCTACATCCACGCCTGCACCAACGTGAGAGCCCGGATGTAAAACCATAACTTTACTTCCCATTGCACTGCTTCTTTCTAATTCTGTGCCAAGAAAAGTTTCTGCTATCTCAAAAGTTTCAGGTTTTACCGTATTTCCTAAATTAATAATGTATGGTGCATGAATTATAATTTCTTCTATATCATTTTCCTTCATGTACTCCCATGCCTTATCTATATTTAATTCGCTTATGTCTTTTCTTCTTGTGTTCTGTGGTGCTCCTGTGTATGCCATAAATACATTCGCACCGTAAGACTTAGCTTCTTTTGCTGAACCTAAAAGCATGTCTTTTCCACTCATTTTTACATGAGAACCTATTTTTAACATATTTCTATCCTTTCCCGCCGTACATTTTTTTACATACAGACGCTTTTTTAATATAGCACAGATAGTGTATTTTTTCTATTAGGTTTGTTATAATTAAAAACGAACAGTTTCTTTATGGCAACCGTGATTAAATTATTTTAAATAACTTTTTTCTATTAGAAATGAGGTGAAACAATGAACCCTGATTATGTTATAAACAGAACCAGTGCTTTTACATTAGGATTAATAAAAAACTGCAAAAATATTCACAAAATCTGTTCCACTGAGGATAATCTTCAATATGAATTCTTTTTGGAAGACGACTTTTCAATATGTAAAAATCTTCCACGATTATACTATGGAACTTTTAACGAAAAAATTGTTGGCTTTCTTTCTGTTTTTGTAATAGATGATTTCCATTGTGAAATCTGTATGTTTGTTATGCCTAAATATCGTGGTGGGCATCTTGGTAGAAATCTTTTTATGGAATTTCAGGAAGATTACAAAAACTTCTATGTGGAAACAAGCATTCATCCAAACAATATTTTTGGAAAAAATTACATTAATACTTTAGATTTTCAATATAATAATTCTAATGTATTAATGGAATTGGATTTAGAAGATTTTGTAAATCACAACACTATTGAAAATATAGATTACGAATATGAGGATGGGTATTTTTATTTCTATAATGATAATATTCCTATTGGAAGCTGTCTTGTTACTTCAATTCTTCCTGATTGTGCCTGCATATCGGAAGTTGCCATTGATGACAAGTTTCAAAACAAAGGCTATGGCTACAAGTTTCTCGCATTTGTTTTCAAAAAAATTTCAAAAGACTATCACTTTGTAGTTTTACATGTAGAAAAAGAAAACATACCCGCTTACAGACTTTATACAAAAATGGGATTTGTAGAAAAGGAAACATCTGTAACCTATAGTAAAAGCCTATAAAGTAACCGGCTTGTGACCCCCCTATAAGTTAGATTTTATAATCCAACCTTTCGGATATCAGTTCATGCCACATACTTTATAGGCTTTTTATTTTATAATTTCTGTTCTGAATTTTTACTATAATCTTTATTTCACTGTCATTTGTTTTTACTGTCAGTTATTAACTTTTTAATTCTTATTTGCTGCTTTTATTATCAATTGAGTATGTTTCATGCTCAAACTTTTCAACATCAACTTTTCCCTGTGACCAATATTTAAACTCTGCTTTTGCAATTATGCCATCTCGCTTTACAAAAGTATTAGTCCAATATCTTGCATCACTTGATCTGTTACGGTTATCACCTAACATAAAATAACTGTCTTCAGGAACATTATATGTTAATGGTTCGTCTGATCCATTAACTTCTGTCCACTCTTCTGGTAAGTAAGGTTCCTCTAAAGGTGTTTTACTGTCGTTTATATAAATCTTTGCATTCTTTATAACCACTTTATCACCAGGTAAACCAATAACTCGTTTAACATAGTATTTTTCATCGCTTGGGCTGTTTTCGTTAAAATCAGGATTTTCAAAAATAACAATGTCACCACGCTGTGGATCTGAGAACCAATATGCAGTTCTAAGTCCTATCATTCTATCCCCAATCTGGATAGTGTTAAGCATGGAACCTGATGGAACATTTGCATTCATAATAATTACGTTGTTTACAACAAAAGCAATTACCACTGCAATTACAAAAATTTTAACCCAGCTTAAAATTTCTCTTACAAGACTAAACTCCTGCTGATCCTTTTTATTTTTTTTACCCTTCTTTTTGGTCTCTTTATTTTGATTACTTGAATCTTCAGACTTGGCTGTTTCTTCACCAGATGTTTCTGTATTGTCTAAAGCTTCACCTTCTTCAAAATTATTTTCTGAACTGTTTTCAGTTGTATTGTTTTCTGAATCGTATACAGAATTGTTTTCTTCTGTAATTTCATTATTGTTAATATTGTCTTTATTCATGTTCATACCTTTCTTTTGGTTTTCACCACTCGTTCTAGTATAATAGAAGCAACTCCGTTATGCAATAAATGATTTGTAAGAATAATGTGAATATTCTGTGTTTTATCTGATAAAGTTAGTTTTTACCGGTGCTTCAGGTTCAGGATGAACAATTCCGTTTTCTTTTCCAAGTTCAATACATTTAAGTATCCAAGCCATGTTTCTGCCTATATTTCTAACTATCTGAAGACCTTCTAAATCCTGTTTTACCTCGTCAGGATTGCTTCCATGAACCATTGGCCAGTAATTTCCGTTAATTAAAGGCATGTGGAAAAACTCAGGTACCTTAACCATCTCATCAAGGGCTGTTGTTGTACCTGCTCTTCTTGCACTTACAACCATTGCAGCCGGTTTATATTTCAAATCTTTTCCTGCACTCCAGGAAAGTCTGTGCATAAATCCCATCATGTTTCCACTAATTGAAGCATAATGAACAGGGCTTCCAAACACTACTGCATCAGCATCTTTTAACTTCTTTGCTGCCTCTACAACTTCGCCACCGTACACGCACTCACCAGACTTACTACATCCGCCACAGCCCATGCAGCTTCCCTGTGGATGAGCACCCACGTGCATGATTTCTGTTTCTACTCCTTCTTCGTTTAAAACCTTTGCCATTTCTTCCAAAGCTGTGTATGTACATCCTCTTGCTTTCGGACTGCCATTAAACATTAATACCTTCATATATTTCCTCCAAAAAATAAATTTTCCAATTTTAAATCTTAATCTTTTTATTAACCTTTGGTATTATAACACAATTTTCTTTATATTTATATGGTTTCTTCTATTGTAATATATTCGTAAATTTGATACCCTATTCTTTATGAAAACTTTTTTTTAGGATTAAAAATATACAATTGGAGGATTTCACAATGAACTTTTTAGAAGAAAGAATTGTAAAAGACGGCGTTGTTAAGGAAGGCAATGTGTTAAAAGTTGACAGCTTCCTAAATCATCAGATGGACATTGATTTGTTTGAAGAGATGGGTGCTGAATTCAAACGTCGTTTTGCTGATTCAAACATTACAAAAATCGTAACTATTGAATCATCTGGTATTGGTATTGCATGTATCGTTGCAAGATATTTTAATGTGCCTGTTGTTTTTGCAAAAAAATCAAAGAGCATCAACATTGACGGCGATATGTATGTAGCCGAAGTTGAATCATTTACACATAAATGCAAGAATCAGGTTATTGTTTCAAAGAAATTTTTAAATGAAGATGATCACGTTCTTATTATAGACGACTTCCTTGCTAACGGTTGTGCTCTTCAGGGACTAATTTCTATTGTCAGCGAAGCAGGTGGCACTGTTGAAGGTATTGGTATTGCCATCGAAAAAGGCTTCCAGGCAGGCGGCCGTATGATTAGAAATCTTGGTTATCGTTTAGAATCTCTTGCCATTGTAGACAGCATGGACGCAGAAAAAGGAACTATTGAATTTCGTGAACAATAATTTATTTGCCAATAATAACATAAGTAATTATATGAAAAACTCCATTCATTTTTTAGTATAAATTAGTGTTACAAACTATGGATTTTCTATAAAATAAAGGAGAGATATTTATTATGAACAAAACAAAACAATCTGGAAACACAGAAAATCTTTACCATCTGGATGGAAAGATTCCTGTAAAAACAGCAATTCCTTTTGGACTTCAGCACATTCTTGCAATGTTTGTAGCTAATATTGCACCTATCTCAATTGTAGCAGGTGCCTGTGGACTTAAAGCTTCACAAACAGCAATACTTATTCAATGTGCCATGATTATTGCAGGTATTGGAACTTTGGTACAGCTTTTCCCTGTTTGGCGAGTTGGGTCAGGACTTCCTATTGTAATGGGTATTAGTTTTACTTTTGTATCTGTTTTTTGCTTTATTGGTCCTAAGTACGGCTACGGTGCCATAATGGGTGCTGTTTTAGTTGGTGGTATCATCGAAGGGACTCTTGGACTTTTTGCAAAATACTGGATTAAACTTATTACTCCGGTTGTGGCTGCCAGCGTAGTTACTGCCATTGGTTTTTCACTTTTATCTGTTGGTGCTTCATCATTTGGTGGAGGAAGTGGAAGTGAAACTTTTGGTTCCGCTGAACATTGGATTCTAGGATGCATTACTTTACTTGCTTGTATCTTATTTAACATATTTGCAAAAGGCTTTTGGAAACAGTTATCTGTTTTATTTGGATTAATTGTTGGTTACATTGTTGCAACATGTATGGGGATGGTTGATTTTACAGCTATTACTGAAAGCTCATTTATTGCCCTACCACATTTTATGCCTTTTAAAATGGAATTTAACTGGAATGCCATTATTTCAGTAACACTTATTTTCTTGGTTTCGGCAACTGAAACTATTGGTGATACAAGTGCTCTTGCATCATCAGCATTAGATAGAAATGCAACTACAAAAGAAACTTCAGGTTCTATTGGCTGTGACGGCTTTGTCAGTGCCATTTCATCTTTATTCGGATGTCTTCCAATTACATCATTTAGTCAGAACGTTGGTCTTGTAGCAATGACAAAAGTTGTAAACCGTTTTGCTATTGCCGCAGGTGCAATTATTATGATTTTAGCAGGATTCTTCCCTGTTATCGGTGCAATACTTGCCACACTTCCTGATGCAGTTCTTGGTGGCTGTACTATTATGATGTTTGGTAATATTGTAATCAGTGGTATGCAGATGCTTGGTAAATGTGGATACTCTCAAAGAAATATCACTATTGTAGCTTTGTCTCTCAGTGTTGGACTTGGATTTACACAGGTTCCTGAGATTTTCAATATTTTCCCACAAATTGTTAAAACAGTATTTGCAGAAAACTGTGTAGCCGTTGTATTTATAATGGCAATTGTACTTAACTTAATTCTTCCAAAAAATATGGAAGTAGATAGATAAGTAAAAAGCTCCAAGGCATTAAAACACTAAAATACCTTGGAGCTATAATATTATGTCATTTTTCTGTAAGTTTCCAATCCTTTTAATTATAAATTACTATAACCCATCAGCGCCTGGTCAACTTCTTTTGCACAATCTCTTCCTTCTCTAATTGCCCAAACTACTAATGACTGGCCTCTGTGAACATCTCCTGCTGTAAATACATTTTCAGCACTTGTAGCATGTTTACCAGGTTCTGTTTTTACATTTGTTCTTCCATCAGTTTCAACCTTAAATGCTTTAGTAACATAGTCTTCACTACCAAGAAATCCTGCCGCAATAAGAACTAACTGGCAATCAACCTCATATTCTGAACCTTTGATTTCAACCATGTTCAAACGACCTGTTTTTGCGTCCTTCTTAGCTTCTAACTTAACTAATACAAGCTTCTTAAGATTGCCTGCTTTATCCTTAACAAACTCTTTTACAGTTGTCTGATAAACTCTAGGATCATGTCCAAACATTGCAATAGCTTCTTCCTGACCGTAATCTGTCTTGCAGATACGTGGCCATTCAGGCCATGGATTACTTTCTAATCTTTCATCCGGTGCTTTTGGCATCATTTCTAACTGAAGTACACTCTTTGCTCCATGACGAATACTTGTACCTACACAGTCATTACCTGTATCACCACCGCCGATAACAACAACGTCTTTTCCTTTTGCTGATACATAAGTTCCATCAACCAACTTGCCGTTGTTATTTAAAAGACTCTTTGTTGTAGATGTTAAGAAATCTACTGCGAAATAAATTCCGTTAGCATCTCTTCCCGGTGCCTTAATGTCTCTTGCATGTCTTGAACCACAAGCTAATACAACCTTGTCGTATTTCTTTAATAACTCATTTGCTTTAACATCTTTTCCTACGTTTACACCTGTTTTAAACTCAACGCCTTCTTCTTTCATAATGGCAATTTTTCTATCAATAACATGCTTTTCTAATTTCATGTTTGGAATACCATACATTAAAAGACCGCCGATTCTGTCATCTCTTTCAAAAACAGTAACACTATGACCTCTTTTATTTAACTGATCTGCAACTGCAAGTCCTGATGGTCCGGAACCAACAACAGCTACTGTTTTTCCTGTTCTGACTGCCGGTGCCTTTGCTTTTGCATATCCTTTTTCATAGGCATTTTCAATAATTAAATGTTCATTTGCCCTTACTGAAACCGGATCACCGTTTAGTCCACATGTACATGCTTTTTCGCAAAGTGCAGGACAAACACGTGATGTAAATTCTGGAAAATTATTTGTTTTATGAAGTCTGTTATATGCCTGCTCCATATTTCCCATATATAATAAATCATTCCATTCAGGAACCAGGTTGTTTAGAGGACAACCTGATACCATACCTGCAATAACCTGTCCGTTCTGACAAAATGGCACGCCACAATCCATACATCTTGCAGCCTGACATTTCTGTTTTTCAACAGATAGAGGTTCATGGAATTCATTAAAGTTTTTTATTCTTTCTTTCGGAGAAATTGCTTTAGCTTCTTCTCTTTCATAATCTAAAAATCCTGTTGGCTTTCCCATTATTTTATCCTCCTATCTTGTTGCTGCGTAAAACGCTTCTATCTGTGCCTGTTCAGGGTTTAATCCCTTCTGTTCCATTTTTGCAATTGTTTCTAACATCTTCTTATAGTCATATGGAATTATCTTCTTAAACTTAGGTAAGTATTCTTCAAAGTTATCAAGAATTTCTTTACCTTTTACTGAATTAGTATACTTAACATGATCTTCAATCATTCCCTTAAGTTCTAATACATCATACTTGTTTGATAATTCTTCTGTTGAAACAAGTGACTTATTTGTCTTTCTGTAAAGATCATTATTTTCATCAAGTACATAAGCAACACCGCCACTCATACCTGCTGCAAAGTTCTTTCCAACTTTACCGATTACGACTACACGACCACCTGTCATGTATTCGCATCCATGATCTCCTACACCTTCAACAACTGTTGTTGCACCTGAGTTTCTTACACAGAATCTTTCACCTGCAACACCGTTAATATAAGCCTTACCACTTGTTGCCCCATAGAATGCAACGTTACCGATAATGATATTTTCATCCTGCTTAAATGTAGATTCCTTTGGTGGTTTAACAATAATCTTACCACCTGATAAACCTTTACCTAAGTAGTCATTGCTATCACCTGTAAGTTCCATTGTCATACCGTTTGGAATAAATGCACCAAAACTCTGACCTCCGGCACCGTAACACTTAACTGTGTACATGTCATCAGGTAATGTATCATTGTATCTCTTTGTAATTTCAGAACCAAAAATTGTTCCTAATGCTCTGTCAATATTTGTTACATTAACTTCAACTGAAGCTGCTTTCTTTTCATCAAGAGCTTTCTTCATTTTTGGAAGAAGCACTGTCATATCCTTTGTGCTTTCAAGCTTAAAGTCATATACATTCTTCTTATTGTAGTTAACCCTTTCCTGTGCAAAGTCAGTGCTTAAAATCTTGCTTAAATCAACTTCTGCTGCTTTCTTCTGGTCTACTCCGTCTTTAACCTTCAGTAAGTCTGATCTGCCAATTAACTCATCTAATGTTCTAACACCAAGTTTTGCCATATATTCACGAAGTTCTTCTGCAATAAACTTCATAAAGTTTACAACATATTCTGGTTTTCCTTTAAATCTCTTACGAAGTTCAGGGTTCTGTGTGGCAACACCCACAGGACATGTATCTAAGTTACAAACTCTCATCATTACACAACCCATAGTTACAAGTGGAGCTGTTGCAAAACCATATTCTTCTGCACCAAGCATAGCTGCAATTGCTACGTCTCTACCACTCATTAATTTACCATCAGTTTCCACAACTACCTTATTTCTAAGACCATTTGCAATTAATGTCTGATGTGCTTCTGCCAAACCTAATTCCCAAGGAAGTCCTGCATTGTAAATTGAGTTTTCAGGAGCAGCACCTGTACCACCATCAAAACCTGAAACTAAAATTACCTGAGCACCTGCTTTTGCAACACCTGCTGCAACTGTACCAACACCTGCCTCTGATACTAACTTAACTGAAATTCTTGCATCTCTGTTTGAGTTCTTTAAATCATAAATAAGCTGTGCTAAATCTTCAATTGAGTAAATATCATGATGTGGTGGTGGTGAAATTAAACTTACACCCGGTGTTGAATATCTTGTTTTAGCAACCCATGGATAAACTTTCTTACCAGGTAAATGTCCACCTTCACCAGGCTTTGCACCCTGAGCCATCTTAATCTGTATTTCTTCGGCACTTACAAGATATCTTGATGTTACACCAAAACGTCCTGAAGCAACCTGCTTAATTTTTGAACATTTGTTAAGACCGTCTTCTCCAATTGTTAAACGTTCAATTGATTCTCCACCTTCACCTGAGTTTGAACGGCCGCCAATCATATTCATTGCAATTGCCATTGTTTCATGTGCTTCCTGTGAAATAGAACCGTATGACATTGCACCTGTTTTGAATCTCTTCATAATTGATTCAACACTTTCTACTTCATCAAGTGGAATGCCACCATTTTCAGGATAATTGAAATCCATTAATCCACGTAAATGGAATGGTGCCATTTCTTCATCAATCATGTGTGTATACTGTTTAAATAACTGATAATTGTCTGTCCATGTAGCCTGCTGTAAAGTATGGATTGTAGCCGGATTATACTTATGTTCTTCCTTACCACTTCTAAGCTTATGCTCGCCATTACTTTCCAATGTTAAATCTACATCTAATCCTAATGGATCAAATGCCTTTGAATGAAGTTCCTCAACTCCATCTTCAATATCTTTCATTGTAATTCCTTCAACTCTACTAACTGTACCTGTAAAGTATTTATCAATTACTTCTTTGCTAATACCAATAGCTTCAAAAATCTGTGAACCCTGATATGACTGAATTGTTGAAATACCCATCTTAGATGCAATTTTTACAATGCCACCTAAAATAGCTTTGTTATAATCATCAATTGCTGCATATGGATCTTTTTGAATCATATCTTCATCAACCATCTGCTTGATTGTTTCGTGTGCAAGATATGGATTAATTGCACTGGCACCATAGCCTAACAATGTTGCAAAATGATGTACTTCTCTTGGTTCACCACTTTCAAGAACTAATGATAATGTTGTTCTCTTCTTTGTTTTTACTAAATGCTGATGAACAGCTGAAACTGCAAGAAGTGATGGGATCTGTACATGATATTCATCTACTCCTCTATCTGAAAGAATAATAATATTTGCTCCATCTTTATGAGCCTTATCAACTTCCACAAATACCTGTTCAATAGCTTTTTCAATATCTATACCTTTGTAATAAACAATTGGTACAACTGCTGCCTTAAATCCCGGTTTGTTAATGTTCTTTAATTTCAAAATATCCGTATTTGTAAGAATTGGATGTTTAATCTTAAGAACCTTACAGTTTTCAGGCTGCTCTTCTAATATATTTCCGTCTTTTCCAATGTAAACAGATGTTGATGTTACAATCTCTTCTCTAATTGCATCAATTGGCGGATTTGTAACCTGTGCAAATAACTGTTTAAAGTAGTTGAATAATGGATGAGTTCTCTCACTTAAAACTGCAAGTGGTGTATCCTTACCCATTGCCTTTGTAGCTTCAATTCCATTATTTGCCATTGGAATAATTCTCTTTAAATCTTCAAATGTATAACCAAAGTTTTTCTGTAATCTCTGGCGTTCTTCTTTGTCATAAGTTTCTACTTTTACATTTGGTATATTAATGTCTTTTAAATAAACTAAGTTGTTGTTTAACCATTCACCATATGGTTTTCTTGCTGCATAGCTTTCTTTTAATTCGTCATCGTCAATTAATTTTCCTTTAACTGTATCTACCAGTAACATACGGCCCGGACGGAGACGTTCTTTTACAACTATTTTTTCAGCAGGTATATCAAGTACCCCTACTTCTGATGAAAGAATTAACTGGTCATCACTTGTAATGTAATATCTTGAAGGACGAAGTCCGTTTCTATCAAGGATTGCTCCCATGTAATCACCATCAGAGAAAAGTATTGATGCAGGTCCATCCCATGGTTCCATCATTGTTGCATAATACTGATAAAAATCTCTCTTTGACTGGCTGATTGTATCATTCTTTTCCCATGGTTCAGGTATACACATCATTACTGCTAAAGGAAGCTCAACACCATTCATTACTAAAAATTCTAATGTATTATCAAGCATTGCTGAGTCTGAACCGTTTACATCAACTACAGGCATGACCTTCTGTAATGAACTTTCCATATATTCGCTAGTCATTGATTCTTCTCTGGCTATCATATTATCAGCATTTCCTCTAATTGTATTGATTTCACCGTTGTGAACAATAAATCTGTTAGGATGAGCTCTTCTCCAGCTTGGCTGTGTATTTGTTGAGAATCTTGAATGTACCAAAGCAATTGCTGACTCATAATTTTTGTCCATTAAGTCTGCAAAGAAAGGTCCTAACTGGTTAACTAAAAACATCCCCTTATATACAATTGTTCTGCTTGACATTGACACTGTATAAGTTCCGGCATTACTATGTGAGAAAACTCTTCTTACAATGTAAAGTTTTCTGTCAAATGCTAATCCTTTTTCAACTTCTTCAGGTTTCTTAATAAAACACTGCATAATATAAGGCATACATTCTAAAGCTTTTGAACCTAATACTTCAGGATGAACAGGAACTTCTCTCCAACCTAAAAATTCAAGGCCTTCTTTTTCAGTAATGATTTCAAGCATCTTCATTTCTCTATGACGCTTTAAGTCATCCTGTGGCATGAAAAACATTCCCACACCATATTCTCTTTCTTCTCCAATATCAAAACCTAATGGCTTTGTTACCTTCTTAAAAAACTTGTGGGAAATCTGAAGCATGATACCAACACCATCACCTGTTTTACCTTCAGCATCTTTACCAGCACGATGCTCTAGGTTTTCAACAATTTTAAGTGCATTTTCAACTGTCTCATGACTCTTTTTTCCCTTAATGTTTACTACAGCTCCAATACCGCAGTTATCGTGTTCAAAACGAGAATCATATAGTCCATTTTCTTCAGCTTCTTTGAATAGTACATTCTGATCCATGATTTTTCCTCCTTAATTTATCTATCAATGAGTTTATTATAAAGACATTACCAATAGCTCTTATGGTTTGTTTTCTTTGTTTATCATCTTCAACAAATATTCTTTATAATAAACGAAAAAGGGCACAAAGAACCATAAGCTATTTTACCTATGTACTTCCTTGTACCCTCATTAATCTCTACTTAATTTTATAAACTATTTCGACACGTTTGTCAAACAAAATTAAGTTTAATATGCATTTTTTCTTTTTTAGTTAAGTTTACTCGCCTAAAAAGTCTTTAATTTTCTTACTTCTAACGGGATTTCTTAACTTTCTTAAGGCTTTTGCTTCAATCTGTCTGATACGTTCTCTTGTAACACTAAAAATCTTACCAACTTCTTCAAGTGTTCTAGGATGACCGTCTCTTAAACCAAATCGAAGAATAATAACCTCACGCTCTCTATCTTTTAAATCCTGTAATAAAACATCTATATGATCACGAAGCATTACTGATTCAATGTTTGCCTCAGGAGTAACCGTATTATTATCTGCTACGAAATCGCCAAGGTTTGAATCATCTTCCTCTCCAATAGGAGTTTCAAGTGATGCAGGTTCTCTTGCAATCTGCATAATTTCTAATACTTTTTCTTCTGTCATTTCAAGTGCATCTGCTAATTCCTTAGTTGATGGTTCATAACCTAACTCTAAAGTAAGCTTTCTTTGCATCTTTGACATTCTGTTAATAGTTTCTACCATATGAACAGGTACACGGATTGTTCTGGCATGATCCGCCAACGCTCTTGTAACCGACTGTCTAATCCACCATGTAGCATATGTACTTAACTTATAACCTTTAGTGTAATCAAATTTTTCAACGCCCTTTATAAGACCTAAATTACCTTCCTGAACTAAGTCAAGAAAACTCATTCCACGTCCTGTGTATCTCTTTGCGATACTTACAACCAGACGTAGGTTTGCCTCTATTAATTTTTCTTTTGCAATAGGATCTCCCTCAGTCTTGCGTTTTGCAAGTTCTAACTCTTCCTCTGCTGTTAACAAAGCAACAGTACCAATTTCCTTTAAATACATTCTAACAGGATCTTCTGTTCCTACACCCTCGAGCAAATCAATAGCATCTAACTCTGCTGAACTTTCCTTATCGTCTTCGAAATTCTCGTCTGTAGAATCCAATAAATCCTCTTCGTCCTCAGCTACCGAAGCAATATCTTCGTCAGTTGGTTCTGTAACATCAGTAATTAAATCAACATTAATTTCTACCATTTCATCACTGTCTGACATATCCTTTACTTCCGGTTCTTCTTTCTGAGGAGCTGTATTATCAGAACTTGTATCCTTCTTGGCTATAACAACAGCAACATTATGTTCTTTAATTTTTGTAAGAACTGTACTTTCCTGCTTAGCAGTAAGCTTGTCCTTACTAAAAAATTCTCTGATTTCTTCTGTTGTTAATTTGCCAGCTTTGTTCTGACCAATTGCAACTAATTCCTCAATTTTCTGATTAAAATCTTGTTGTTTCAATGCAATGTCCTTTCTAAAATCGAAACTTTGTTTCTTTTTTAAGTATCTGTCGGTCCAACATATATTATACACAAAAAATAGCCGGTGTAAACCGACTATTTCAAAAAAACTGCTTTTTTGTTGAATAAAGTACCTTATTGATAACTATTGCTTCTTTTTATGCTTATAACCATACGGATTCACATGTACAACACAATGTTTTACATATTCAAAATTCTTTTCAATGTTGTCATGAACCTGCTCTGCAATAGCATGTGCATCCTTTAAAATTAAATTTCCGTCAACACTTATTTCGATTTCAACGTAAATTTTTGTTCCAAACATTCTTGTCTTTATTAAGTCAAGCCCTTTTACTCCGTCAACATTATGCACTTCTTTTTTCATTTTTTCTATTGTTTCATCATCACAGGCTTTATCAACCATTTTATCAATGGCTTCTTTTGCAATATCAAAGGCAACTTTTATGATTACCAAGCCAATAACGCAACCCATAATAGGATCTAAAATCTTTAGTCCTAACATTGCACCTGCTACACCAATCAAACTTCCTACAGATGAAAGTGCATCGGATCTGTGGTGCCATGCTTCTGCCCTTAATGCATCGGAATTAATTCTGTTAGCATTAATCTTTGTATACCAAAACATTCCTTCCTTTGCAATAATTGATACAATGGCTGCAAATAATGCTATTTTTCCAGGTGTGCTTATTGGTGCCTTAGTGTATATTTTATCAATTCCTTCGTAGGCTAGCATTGCACCGGTAAAAAACAATATTGCACCAAGGGCAAGGCTTGCAAGACATTCTAATCTGTCATGGCCGAAAGGATGGTCTGCATCTTCCTTCTTTTTTGAAACTTTCACCCCAATTATTACAATTATGGAGCCAAACACATCTGAAAGGGAATGTATGGCATCAGAAAGCATTGCCATTGATTTTCCAAATATTCCTGCCAATAATTTTAACATACTTAAAACAATATTAAGTACAATACTCACTGTTGATACTTTTACAGCGGTTTTTACAACTAATTTGTCATCCATTTTATACCTCTATTCCTGTTTTTAATCTAAATCATCAGGAGATACAATTGGTGACCAACCATCATTTTCACCAGGATATGCTTCTGACTCTTTTTTATCTGTGTTCTTCTTTTTTGATTTTTTACTTTTCTTTGTTGTTTCCTCATACACACTTACATTCTGAAAATAATCAGTTGTTTCATTATTCTCTGTTTCAGTTACTTCAGGTAAAGTTGCATACTCTTTTGTGTCTGTTTCTTCTTCTTCTTCTTCTTCTCTCTCTGTGGTAAAATTTGTTTTTATTTTTTCTTTAGCTGATGTTGTTTCAACAGTTGTTTCATTTATATTATTCGTATCTTCTTTATTACTAAAGCAAGTTACAAGTATTACTAAAAGCACTATAACCACTAACGCTATAGCTGTTATTTTAACTTTCTTATTCATTCTTTTCTCCTATTGTTTTGCATCTATGTTATTTTCCAGTTCTTCAATTATGGCAGCTATTGCATCATTTGTATTTGCAACTGTTATTCTGTCTGCTGCTTCTTTCACACTGTCTATAGCATTATCTACAGCATAGCCAATGTCAGAGCTTTCAAGTAATGACAAATCATTTTCATAATCACCTATGCCAATAGTAGTATGAACATTTTTGCATACATTTTCCTTTATGTACTTAACAGCAACACCTTTTCCGCTGTCAATACTTTGTATTTCAAGCCCGTTAGCCCAGCTTGTATCAAATCTAAATTCCTGACCGAACTTTTCTTTTAAATCCTTTTGAATAATATATGTTAAATTCTCCGGTTGCATTACTACTATCTTGAATATTTCAAAAGGCATCTCATTAAATGTTTCATCTATACTGCCATCACCTTTTTTATGTTCAGAAGGCTTATAACCCACACCGGTGAATTTGCCTTCACTTGTAACACCATTAATCCAAAGTTCCCATATATCATATTTTTCTAATATGTACTTAATCATATTAAGACACTTTTTCGATGAAACCGTCCATGTTTTTATGGGCTTATTATTTTTTGTATCATATAATAATGTTCCATTTAAAGAAGCCATAGGGGCATTAATTTCAAATTGTCCTTTAAACATTTCCAAATGATTAGGAAAACGACCTGTTGCAAGTGTAAACAGTCCACCTTCACTTTGGAAATATTTAATTGCCCTAACGTTCTTTTCTGAAACCTTTCCAATATCATAGGTAAGTGTTCCATCACAGTCTGTACATATTAAATATCCAAAGAACTTTCCTTTACTACTTTTTTCGTTATCTAAGTTCATATTTTCTCCATTTTGTAATTAATAAATATGTAACTATTGTATTATACCATAATTTTAAAATTAAGGTGATTATATTTTTCCTGCCTAGCGGCTCTGTTCCCCTGTTCTATTATTTTTATTGTGCGTTTTTTTGCCATTTAACATACTTTTTCATAATTTTCGTTTACTTCCTGTAATTGCTTCTATACTTAAATGGCTTTTGGGCTAATAAAAGTATGGGAGTTTTAAATGAATATATTTAGTGAACTTGAAACTGAATACAACTACACTCATAATGAACTGCTAATGGCAAAGTATGTTCTTACATGTATTGTTTATGAAGCCAGTAAAATTTTTTTACTTACAATAATATTTTATTTTTTACATAGACTAGATGTATTTGCAATTTCATTTATTTTTCTATTTATTCTTAGAACTAATGGCGGTGGTCTACATTTTAATAATTACTTTATGTGCTTTATTTCAACACTTTTTCTGTTTCTGATGACTACTATGATTTTGCCTGACTTAGTTACGGTTTCGTATGGTTTTATGGTTGTTTCCTCTTTTATTTTTATACATGCATTGTTAAAAGTCGGTCCCATAGCCTCACCTCTCAGACCTAAGGCAAACGAGAAAATAATTATCCAATGCAAGATTATTTCTGTTAGTGTAATTATATTTTTTATTATTTTAGCTGGCATTTTCAATTTGATGGAAATTGGAAATTTATATATACAGGTTATTTACCAAACTATTCTGCTTCATGTTTTTCAACTTGTAGTTGCCAAAATTTTACGAAAGAGAGGTCTGTATTAATGAGAAAAATCAAATTATCTACAATGCATACAATTTGCAATTTTTGTCTTGCATTAACTATTTGGATTAGATTTTCAAAATTCAGTTTATGTCTTTTAGGCGAGCCAGAATATCCTGATTTTGAAGAATATTAAAAGTAAAAAGATGAAGTGTTTCTGTTTAACAAAAATACTTCATCTTTTATTTTCATTCTAGTTATATCTTGAAATTTTATATACAATATTGTTTGTATTTGGTTTATAATTCCAACTTAATATGTTCTACTTGTAAATTACAATTTCAAATACAATATGATTTTCATTATTAATCACTTGATTGTAAGGCATAATATCATAACTGTACTTGTCTGATAGTTCTTTAATTTTTCTAAGACCAAGTCCACCATGATTTTCTTTTGAACTATACCCTTCCTTAAACAGTTCTATAATTTTATTCTGTTCTATTTTTTCACTAATGTTTGTAACCTTAATGGTCAGCTTATCCACTGTTTCCATTATATGAAAATTAATATTTCGCCTAGCTTCTTCCATTTGTTCAACTGCTTCTTTAGCATTATCTAAAAGTATTCCAATTATTTCATTTAAATGAAATATTGATATGTATTCGATTCTTTTTGTGGTAACAGCAAAATTATAATGAACTCTGATTTTTTCATTTTCTATTTCTGAAACTTTGTTAAAAACGTAGCCTGCCAAAATAGGTTCCTGTATTGTATACAATATACTGTCGTATCTGTTATTTTCTTTTATTTTCTGAATATATTTTTCTTGTTTTTTTACTAATTCATCAAAATCTTTTATTGAATGTTGCATCCCTTTGATTGCTAAAAGATGATTATGAAAATCATGTTGATTTTTCCTTGCATGATTAATCAGCTGTTCAAAAGATTCACTGCACATTCTTGAAATATTTATTTCATCTTCCTTAAGTTTCAGCATGTAATTGGACTTTTGCAAACTGTAAATTATATACGCAGTAACCAACATGAACGCCAACATCATGGCATATATTTCGATAGGAATTTTACCTGTAATTTTGAAAATATGGGCAAAATAAAAATAAATGTATATTAGAACAAACATAGATATAATTATTTTTATCCCGCTATTTTCAAGAAATTCCTTAGTCTTACTGTATATGTTAGTTTTCTTTAGTAATTTTAAAATAATAAAAACTCCGCCATTAGTTATTAGAACCAGCAAATCTTCATAAGGCACCAAATAGTAAAGCAACCCCATTGGCAAGAACAAAACTGTCTGCAAAACTGTAACCAGACACAATGTCACACCACAAATACATATTGCATCCACCATTCTTTTCTTCAATTCTACAACCACGTATAGTCCAAGAAGTCCATACACTATGCAAACCCCTTTATCCCATATTAAATCATTAATAATAGCTATTGTTATTCCTAAGCCAATTGCTAACAACATAATTAAATACACATCAACTTTAACTGAAACACCTACTATATTATGTATTAAATAAACAATAGCCAGTATTTCTACCAGTAAAAATAAGAACTCAATCATTCTCTAATCTCCTTAAAAACTCTTTTTTCAAACGTGGTCCAATTTCCAGTTTTCCCCGATTTTCAACAAGTGTAATATAACGGTTTATTCCATCGATATTATGAATATACTGCCGGTTTACAACTGTATTTTTGTTACACTGTATAAAATCATTTGATGCTATATCATCCACTATTTTCTTACAGGACTTGTATGGTGCTTTATATTTTCCATCCCTACAACAATAAACAATATATTTATTATGATTTTCAACATACACAATATCCTTTGTTCTTAAAGAGAAAAGAATTCCCTGCCTTTTATAATATATTATTTTTTCTATGTCTTCACTTTGCTTAAATTCTAGAGCTTCTTTTACAGTTTCCACCAATTCTGAAACGTCATACGTTTTTTCAAAATATCTAAAACAATGCAGATAATTATATGCGTGATACTTGGGATCTTCCAAAGATGAAGTAATGATAATAGGCGAAAATCTATATCTTGGAACTGTTCGAATACGATCTACAAAAACAATCCCTGATACATCTCCTAAAACTTTCGTGTCTAAAACCACATCAACAATGAACACATCAATGTTCTTTTCCATTGCGATTCTATAAGCTTCAGAAATATTTTCTGCCTTATAAAGAATAGTATTTTCTATGTTAATCAAACTATCTGTTACCAGATTCATATAATACTCACTGTCCTCAACAATAAGTATCTTCTTCTTTATGTTTTTCATATCTGCCCCACTTTTCTTTCGTAATTTACAATCAGTATAATTTTAAAAATATTTTTATGCAACGAAAATCTGAAATTTAAACAAAGAATGTTACTTGCGACATTCTGAAGGAATTTCTTATTACAAAAAATGAGGGGCTGTATGCCCCTCAAAGTTATTTTGTCTGTTTATGAAATTATTTTGCCTGTTTATATTTAAATGTTGCAAGACCATATGATTTTGAATCAGCTGGTGTAACCTTGAAATAGTATGTACCTTTCTTCCAGCCACCCCATGTTGTTATCTTGCTCTTGCTACCATACCATCTAAATGTCATGTTCTTTATTGCTTTTCCTTTTTTATTGCAAATCTGAAGTTTCCAAACTCCTGTTACATCACCACTCAAGTCAAAATAAGGATGGCGATTCTTCTTTAAGGAAATCTTATACCATTTTGCCGACTTATCTCCCGGTGTAATTAAACATTTTGCTGACTTTTTATTCTTAATAGTAATTGCTTTTTTTCTATTTGTAGCCATTTTTACTTTTACGGCTGTATTCTTAATACTAATAGACTGTAAAGTATTGGCATTAATACCATTTGATTTTGTTACAAAATAGTAAACTGCACCCTTCTTTACATAAACATTATATTTGTAACTATAAATTGATGATACCCACTGTTCAGTAAGAATATCACTCTTCTTCTGATTCTTAAATGTTAAATAACTTCCCCACTTATATGGTAATGATACTGTAACTTTTCCTGTTGCTTCTGCCTTATACTTAAATGTATAAATATCTGAGCCCTGATTTCTGTAATACTTAATTGTCTGACCAGACTTAATAGTTCTTTCTGCTCTTGGGAAAAATCTATATGATACTGTAATTGAGTCAGTAAACTGCTCATTATTAGGTGTATAGAATGAGTTTGTTTCCAAACGTAAATAATATGTATTCTTTGAACCTAAAGCTACATATTTTGTGATGTTTGAATCTCCCACATTAAAACTATCATACAAGCCTGATACCTTGTTTGTACAAGCTGCATCTGTGTAAAGTGTCATGTAAAAAGTCTTTTCTACTTTGTTTGCCTTTACATTTATTTCTAATGCACCACTTTCATTAACTTTAACAGGAATCACTACTCCTGCTGTGTTATATAAAAGTTTTTTCTCTAAAACAGTGTCCTGATTAAAAGTATATGACTGTGTTACCGCCTTCTCACTACCTGTCATTGCTCGTGTTGGTGTTACTGTAGTTGCTGCCATCGTTGTAAATGTCATTGCTAACATCATAACAAGCATAGCTGAAGCAACTGTTAATAGTTTTGTAATCTTTTTCATAATTACCTCCTGATATTTTTTTATTTGGAGATTATTATACTTTATAAATATATTTAATTTCAACTGATTTTACATCTTTTTAACTAAAATTTGCTATTTTTCCTATTGTTTTATTGTTTATTATTTTTCTTTCCTGTTTTTCACCTTGTTTTCTTTTTTTAACTTTGTTTTTAGCAAATAAATCTCTGCACAACTTAGCATCGCAAATAATACAAACTGCAGTACACAATTATATTCAATATAATTTCCACTTTTTATTCCCCGCCTTTTCATTTTTCTAACGTTACACAAAATGGCGGTGTTGCTATTTTGACTAAAAAATATTATATGATGCATCCTGATAATAAAGTTAAGATGCTATCCATTAAAGAAAAAGCTATGGACTAACTGTTAAGTTTAACTTGTATAAACTTAATGCTAATCCATAGCTTTTTAATGTTTTATAAATTAATTTTTTAATGTATTATAAGTTCTACAATAAATACAAGTACGCAACTTGTAACTGCAACCTGAAATAAATTACCGCCTTTCCAAGCTAAAATCACTGCTCCTATTAAAGCAATTAAACCTGACCACATAGTCTGTGTGGATGTTAGTATTGCCGGGAAAGTCATTACAGCCAATGTAACATAAGGCACATAATATAAAAAAGATTTAATGAATTTGTTATTAATTTCTTTTCTAATCAAGGTTAAAGGAAGCACTCTGATTAAATATGTTGCTAATGACATAGCCAAAATATATACATATATGTTATTCATGATTCTCCTCCTTTACCGGAAATAATATTGCCGCAACTGTTGCAATAATTACAGTTAGTATCATTATTTTGATTCCGGAAGATATTCCCTTGAAAACTGACAATGTACTAAAAATATAACTTAACACAAAACTTACAATAATTACTCCTGCCACTATTTTATTTTTCCTGCTTTCCGGTATGATACAGGCAATAAACATGCCATACAAGCCTACACTTAATGCACTGACAGCTCTTAGTGGTAGGGCATTTCCCATAATCACTCCCAGTGCTGTGCCAACTACCCAGCCTGGAGAAGCAACAGCTATTAATCCAAACATATAATATGGATCCAGCTTTCCTGAAACAGATATTGAGGCACCAAATATTTCGTCAGTTATAAAATATCCCATTACAAGTCTTTTCCACATTGGTGTATCTGCGGGAATTTTCTGACTTAATGAACATGACATAAGCAGGTATCTTGCATTTGCTATCATTTCCATCAATACCATTACCAAAATGTTAGCATTTGCACCTATTAATGTAAAAGCTATGTATTCTCCTGCTGATGCATGAAGACCGAAACTTGTTACTGCCGCCTGAAATGCTGTAATTCCAACATTTTTTGCCTGAATTCCTAATGTAAAAGATACAGCAAAATACCCTAATGCAATAGGGATTCCACCTTTTAATCCTTTACAAAAATTACTCTTGTGATTCTCTATCATTTTTACTTAATCTCTCATTCTTTATTTTATCTTATGAAAGTGTTTACAGGTCTTTTTGTTTTTTCAAAAAAATCTTTCTTACAACCTAATAGATTATAACTTTAAACCATATTTTAATCAATGTGAAATATTCAATCTATATTTTTCACTTTATCCTGTTTTTTTCGTTCTTTTACTTTTCTTACATCTTTTATATTTTTGTTCCGCATCTTAATCTGGTCTTATTGTTTATGTATTTTTTGGTTATTTTGCTATACCCACTTTTCGTATTATGATTTTTTCCATAAGATTTCTACAACAAAAGGAATTAGACATAGGAGGTTCAAAATGAGCGAAAGATATCAGTTAAACAAAGAATTGGCACAAATGTTAAAGGGTGGCGTTATTATGGACGTTACAACACCTGAGCAAGCAAAAATTGCAGAAGCTGCAGGAGCCTGTGCAGTTATGGCACTTGAAAGAATCCCAGCAGACATTAGAGCTGCCGGCGGTGTTGCTACTCCTGCTGATGCTGCGTTAATGATGCAACTTGGTGCTGAGGGTGTATTCGTTGGCTCAGGTATTTTCAAATCAGGAAATCCTGAAAAACGTGCTAACGCTATTGTTAAGGCAGTTACAAACTACACTGATGCCAAACTTATCGCAGAACTTTCTGAAGATTTAGGTGAAGCAATGGTTGGAATCAATGAACAGGAAATTGCTCTTTTAATGGCAGAACGTGGTAAGTAGGAGGCTTTTATGACTATTGGTATTTTGGCAGTTCAGGGAGCTTTCATAGAACAGGCAGAGGTTTTAGAAAAACTTGGCGTTTCATCTATTGAATTACGAAAAGCCTCTGACCTTGAAAACCATATTGATGGACTTATTTTACCGGGTGGAGAAAGTACAGTTCAGGGAAAACTCCTCCGGGAACTTGGAATGTATGATATTTTAAAAGAAAAAATCGAAAATGAGCTGCCTGTTTTGGCAACCTGTGCCGGCATGATTCTTTTGGCTTCTCAAATTGACAATGACACTACAAGTCATTTTGGCACAATTCCAATGACCGTTAAGCGTAACGCCTACGGCAGACAGCTTGGAAGCTTTCATACTACAGGAACTGTAAAAAATATCGGTGAAGTTCCAATGACTTTCATTCGCGCCCCTTACGTTTCAGACACTACAGACGCTGTTGAAACATTGGCTGTTGTTGATGGCAAAACCGTTGGTGTAAAATATAAAAATCAAATGGCTTTTGCTTTTCATCCTGAATTAGATGACGATTTACAGATACATAAAGCTTTTATTGAGCTAATCAAATAAAAAAAGTCGGAAATATAGAACGTATGATGTGACCCCAAAAAGTTAGACTTTTATTGCGTAACAGGTTTTAATATCTGTTACGCATTTTTTATGCAACCAAGAGGCTGAGTCTGTATTGGACTGGACTCAACCATCCTAGTTTTTCTTTAATTCTTTTTTCATTGTAATATCTTATATATTTTTCAATTTCAGTTTTCAATTCTTCATAACTGTAATAAACAGTTCCATAGTATATTTCTTGTTTAAGCAGACCAAAGAAATTTTCCATGACTGAATTATCAAGGCAATTACCTTTTCGTGACATGCTTTGAAATATTTTCTCTTCTCTAAGTCTATGTGAATAAGCTTTCATCTGATATGCCCATCCTTGATCTGAGTGAAAGGTCCTTCGAAATGGGCAGTCAGAAGTTACCTCAATGGCTTCATTTAGTGCATTCATCACATTTGCTGCTGAAGGACGTTTATCTATTCCATAACTTATTATTTCACCATTGAACATATCCATGAATGGATCTAAATATAGCTTATGCATTGTCATTTTACCTTTAGAATCTACTTCATAGTATTTAAACTCTGTTGTATCAGTTGTAATCTTCTGATGAGGTATATGTGTATTAAATCTTCTTTTGATTCTATTAGGAGCAACCGTTCCAATTCTACCTTTGTAAGAACTATATTTACGGCTCTTCCTCGTAAATGACATCACCTGAAGATTATATTTCTGCATAATGCGTTGAACCTTCTTCTTGTTCACGATATAGCCTTGATTACGGAGTTCACCACACATGCGACGGTAGCCATAATCTTTGTTACGTTTATGTATTTCATGAATCTTTTCTTCTAATTCTATATCTGGATTTTCTCTATCAAATCTTTTTTGCCAATACATATATGTTGCCTTTGGAAAACCAACAACTGCGAGAATGTCTTTTAGTTTGAATTCTCCCCGGAGGCTGTGGACGATTCTCGCTGTTTTTTCAGAAGAGCTTCCTCCTCTAAACGCAGCCTCCTCAGTTCTTTTAAATATGCATTCTCTATTCTAAGCTTAAGAATTTCATCTTCAAGTTCTTTTACATGTTCAGTACTGGTATCAACTGGAACTGTAGTTGTATCTTGTTCAATATTTAACTTTTTGTTTGATGTACCCAATGTTTTCTTGCGACCTTTCTTATGTGGTCTCAATGCATCAGGACCGGCGATCTGGAAATCATTTACCCACTTACAGATTTGAGAGGGATTATATATTCCTTCACGAAGAGCCAGCTCCTGATATGAGAGTTCACTTGTTAAATATAATTCTACAACAGAAAGCTTCTTTTCAAAAGAGTATTTATCTTGTTTTCGCGAACGCATAAGTCCTTTGTCACCATGAGTTTCATAATTCCGAACCCATTTCTTAATGTTTGACCAGGCAGGTACACCATATCGTTTGGCTAAGTATTCATAGCCACCTTCACCACTAAGATATGCTTCAACAACCTGCTTTTTGAATTCATAACTGTATTTTGCCATAAAAATACCGACCTCCAATCGTTAGATTTTTAGGTCTAACTTTTGGGGGTCGGTACAGTAATATCTATATTTCCGGCTTTTAAAATTCATTTTAATATTGATTTAAATTATTTAATATTTCTTCCATTTCATCACTGGTAAAACACCTATCTCTTTCCACTGGGAATTTATTATACTTTGGAAAAAGAAAACGCTTTCCAGCTGTCTTTATGACAAAACTTTTTACTGTCTCCTCCAATCTAACCTGTCCATTTATATAATATTTTTTCAATGTGGAATAAAATATAACGCTACCTGTTTTGTATTCAACTTTATATATAGTAATCATATTATTATAATATATAAGAAATAAAATCATAATAGTTGCAACTATGAATCCTGCTATTAAAATTAATATGTCTTCCCAGCTCTTTGCTATAACCATTGCTAATGCTTCAAAGCAAAAAAGTATAAAAGCCATTATCACAATCATCACTAATGACCTTCTCTCCATTTTTCTTAATTTATTCTTTTCTATTGTCATCATTACCTCACCTTATAATTTTATTTTCTTCTTTTTATAATAATATTTAATTGTTTTTTTAAACCTTGACACTTTAATTTTAACATAGTTCTTTTTCTTTGTGTACTTATATGTGAATCCCCATTTACTTTTCTTTTTAGTTTGATTTCTTTTCATTTTATCTAATGATTTATAACTTACATATCCTATTTCTTTTGTATATGTAAAACTAGAGCCCAAAGTTACTGGAAATAAACTTGCTGATCCACCCCCTGATCCTTTTGCTCCTCCTCTCATATTTGCAAAATCAAATGATATTCCTGTTGAAACATATGCTCCCCAAGAATAAGCTGCTGATAAATCTAGCCCCCATCCTAACATTTCTTTAAGACTTTTCATACGTGGAAACCATACAAAAGCCACTGAGCAACTAGCCGAAGCATTTATTTGGAATTGTACCCCTGGTGTAACTGTTACATTAAAGCCATGTTCATTTGCATTCACTCCAAAGCTGAGAACTCCACCCAATACACATGCTGCTTGTAATTCCAAATACACACCAACTACCCAATGTCCACTCGGATCAACATAATTTATCGGATTTCCAGCACAATATGCATATAGATTCCATGTATTTTTGTCAGTTCCTGTGCCTCTATAGGTATCCTGGCTTAAAAATTCTCCATCATTTGAATCATAATATCTTGTCTTCTATAATTAAAATTTTCATTCTGCCACCTCCTGAAATACTTAATTTATAAGTTTTTTCTCTTCAACTCAATTTCATAGGTTATTTAACACTATCAGGGTTCATTTTTAATTTGTCCCCGATAGCCAACCATTAATTTATAACTATTTTCTTACACGTATTTCTACTTTATTTAATCATAAATATTTTTTTAATTCTGTGTAATAACTATTATTCTGCGCAATAGCTATTATGCCAATATCAATCCTACAAAAGAAACATTAAACGAATATTAAATTTTCTCAATTTGCTATTCCTAACATAATCCTTGATTTTTTCAACTTACTATCCCAGAGCTAGTCCTTGAAATAGTTAATAATTTATATAACTTATTAATATATGAAAAACTCAAATCAATCATTTATACAACAATATATAACAGAGCAAAGAATGTCGCTTGCGACATTCTACGCAACCAGCGCGTGCCTATTTAGCAATATTTTTCCATTCGTGCGAGTGCGCATCCAAAGTGGAACGTTTCTTATTACATAATAAAAGATGCAGATTAAAGAACATATCTTTTTTCTGCATCTTAATTTTTCATATTTTATATCTGTTTTTATTTTGTATCTACGGCTATTTTATTTTTAACTTTTTAAATTTCCAAACCTTACCCTCTACTTATAAATATCAATCGCGAAAAGTTCTTCTCCGGCTTTGACTTCTCCTACTTTTATTACTCGGATTTTCTCATTGTCTTTTAATTCCGTACACATAACCGGTGTATCAAGAGATGGTGCATTTTTCTTCAAATAATCAATGTCAATTTTCATTATTGGCTCGCCTTTTTTCACCTTCTCACCCTTTTGTTTTAGAATTTCAAAACCTTTTCCCTGTAGCTTTACAGTATCAATTCCCACATGGATAATCAGGCTCACCCCATCATCTGTTGTAAAACCTATTGCATGTTTTGTATCGAAGACAAAAGAAATCTCACCATCTGCTGGAGCCTTAATAACACTATCTGTTGGTGTAACTGCTACTCCGTCTCCCATCATTCTGCTTGCAAAGGCCTCGTCATTTACTTCACTTAAATCTTTTGCCACGCCTATAACTGGACTATAGATAATTTTAGTGTCTAATGGAAACTTTCCAATCTTATCTTCATTATTTTGCTTCTCCAAACTGCCACCATTATTTTCACTACTGTTAATTCTTTCATGCCTGCTATCGTTGCTGTTTCCAGACTTCTCACCAACATATTCTATATTTTCCGCAGTTTCTAAATAATCTTCCAAATTAGATTTTATTACAGTAACTTTCGGTCCATAAATAATCTGCACGCCGTTGCCTTTGTGAATTACTCCCGAAGCTCCAGATGCTTTTAAAATATCATCATTTACAAGTTCAGATTTAAAAACCGTACATCTAAGTCTTGTTGCACAGCAATCTACATCCGAAATATTTTTCTTGCCACCTAGTCCATTGCAAATCATTTGGGAAATTTTGTCTGCTGCTTCTTCATTTGCAGATTTATCATTCTGCCAATCGTTCTTACCTTTTTTTGCTTCCACATCACTTCTGTTATAAAGCTTTACTTCATCGCTATCATCTCTACCTGGAGTTTTCAAATCCATTTTTTTAATAAGAAGTGTAAAAAGAAAATAATACACGATAAAATACACTACACCAACTACCACAATCCATATCCAGCTTGTCTTTCTGTTTCCCTGCATTATTCCAAATAGAAACATATCAATAAGTCCACCTGAAAAAGTCATTCCTACGCCAACGTTAAATAAATGCATAAGCATATATGCAAGTCCTGCCAACACACAATGTATTCCGTAAAGAACAGGTGCTACAAAAAGAAATGTAAATTCAATGGGCTCTGTTATCCCTGTAATCATAGATGTTAAGGCTGCTGACAATAACAAACCTGATACTGCTTTTCTTTTTTCAGGCTTTGCAGTTTTGTATATTGCAAGTGCTGCCCCCGGCAGTCCAAAAATCATTAAAGGGAATTTACCTGACATGAATCTGGTTGCAGAAACTGCAAATTTTGAAACAGTTGGATCTGCTAACTGGGCAAAGAAAATATTCTGAGCCCCTTCAATTAACTGGCCGCCAACTTCCATGGTTCCACCCACTCCTGTTTGCCAGAACGGTAAATAAAATACATGATGCAAACCAAATGGTATAAGAAGTCTTTCCATAAATCCGTACACCCATGTGCCAACATAACCTGAATTAAGAACAAATTCCCCCACAGAATATATACCGTTTTGTATTACCGGCCAAACAAAAAACATTAAAATTCCTACCAATGTGTAAACCAACGCACTAATAATGGGTACAAACCTAGTACCTCCAAAAAAGGACAACACCTGATGTAATTGAATTTTGTAAAATCTGTTGTGAAGTGCCGCCACACCTAAACCTACAATAATTCCACCAAACACACCCATTTGAAGAGAGGTAATACCTACTACATCGGCTGTTGCACCCCTAAGCATATTTTCCGCTCCACCGTTAATTGTAATCATGGCTCCAATTGATGCATGCATTATAAAAAAAGCAATTGCTGCTGAAAGTGCTGCAACTTCTTTTTCTTTTTTTGCCATACCAATTGCCACGCCCATTGCAAAAATAATAGGTAGGTTGGTAAATACAATATTCCCTGCATCACTAAGAACTCTGAAAATCCCATTTGCAATTGTTCCCGGTCCCATTAACTTCCACAAACCATAGGCTTTAAGCATTGTTTCATTTGTGAAGGAACTGCCAATTCCAAGCAATAACCCAGCCACAGGTAGTATTGCAATAGGCAACATAAATGATCTTCCTATACGTTGCAACACACCAAAAATTTTATCTTTCATAAAAAACTCCTTTTACCAAGAATAACTTTTATTCATCTAATTATTATTCTTAATAAAAGGAGTCAGTTTATACCTGCTAAAATATATTCGATTTGGAAACTTTTGTAATTATCACTTTCAACTATTTTATATTAAACTATACTTTGTTATTATTCTAATTTGAATTTTTCTTCTCTTAAATTTCTTAATTATACATCTATATTTTTTTGTTTTAAGCATTGTTATTCCGTTATTAAATTTTCTTTTCTATTTTTTATATATGAAAATACATTATTAAATACATGGTCAAACAAAACTGTATATAATGAAGCAAAAATATTTGCACAAATTCTTAACAATACTGCTGTCTTTACACCGAAAATTCCAGAGGCAATATACAACGCTCCAAATGTATTGTAAACTGTCTGCCATGAATAGCCGGCTGAATAACCAACACCAATTCCACCTATAATTCCAATATATGGATGCACCCACTTAGGGAGGGCATAGTAAAGGGCAACAAATATTAGGCTGCCCACAATGTTAAATGGTGCTCTTTTCTTTGCCTTTGGTGCAATGTCACTGGAAAATGGAACACATACTGACATGCAGGCAATTCCTACCCACATTGCCCTTGGTATATTTAAAAGATTAATAATTAACATTGCTGTTGAAACTGTAAGTGTTAATTTTAAATACCAGTTATTTCTAGCAGAGTGTATATTGAATTCTCTAAAAATATCCATAAAACCTCTTTTATGAGGTCTGTTTTTCTGATTTTTATAAAAAACCCCCATACAAATTAGCATACCTACAACAAGGCTGACTACACGTAACTGATAACTTTTTCCTGAAACATCGTAACCTTGAAGTAATAAATATCCCAGTACAAAAGTTGAATGATTGTACATTATTACATTATGGCATCCAAACATCATTAGTAAAAATATGCAAACAATATTAATAAGAAAGGCTGTAAAAGGATCAACCATGTTGCTTAACCTTGGACCGACTATTAATATTGCAAATATCCCGGCTATTGAGATTAGTCCATGGGTTGTTTTTATTCCAAAATCTGCCTGTCGCAACACAAGTATTGCAAGAAGTACCACAACTCCCGGCACACTGTTGTCATTTCCAAAAATCATGCTAAATGCTGTTACTACCAAAAAGCAAAATGCTACAACCAAATATACTTTGAAATTATAAATTAAAATGTGTCGTGTTTTTTCTTTTTTGTCTGTTGTGTTTTTTATTAATTGTTTTGAGCCTGTTGAGCTTAACTGTAATTCCTGATAAAACGTCATCTTCTATTCCTTTCATTTATGTTAAACAACTTTTAATAATCCGCGGCTAATAAAATTTAGCTATCACCAATCTGTATTTGCTAAAATTAAACTATTTCCAAATCTGCGTCTAATAAAATTACGAAAGCACGCTCCCGCTGCTTCCACCTCGTAGCGGTTCTATCAAGCCGACTACGCTGCCTTGATGAACCGACGGGTTCCAAGCACTTTCTTTAATTTTTATTAACCGCAGATTTTGTTTATATTTTCGATTTTATATTGTTGGCGGTTTATTTTGCCAATATACTATTTGCCTGTTTTATTAGTTTGAATAATTGTTCAAATTCTTCCTCCGCCATATTTTCCTTTAATGCATATAGTGGATTTAAATAATAGTAATACATATCATCAATTTCTTTTTTTCCTTTTTCAGTTATTATCAATGTATAACTTCTTTTATCCTCATTTGTGCGGATTTTTTCTATAAGCTGCTTGCTCTCTAGTTGCTCTATTAATCTGCTTATGATTGTTTTGCTTATGCCCATTGCATCTTTTAAGTAACCGGGTGTTACTTTTTCTTTGGACAAGGCAACTCTAAACAGCATATCCAGTTCCTGTGCTGATGTACTCTGACCTTTGTGGGCTTTCTTTATTGCCATACTACTGAAGAATCTAAGCTCTCCATGTTTTTCTATCATGTCTTTCCAATTTTTATCTTTCATTTTCTGTTACTTCCTATTTCTTTCTTTTTAAAATAGTTCACTTTATGAACTATTTATTTAAGTAATATATACTATTTTATATATTTAGTCAAGAAAAAATTAGTGATTTACTAAAACATAATAGTTGACACAAGTCCGAAATCATACTAGAATGTGTAAAGTATGCTTTCGGACTTATTAAGCCTATTTATTTTTATAAATGCAAATATTTTAAATTATTTTACCTAACTTATTTATTAATAAGATTTAGTTACAATTGCAAAGGAGTATTGTTATGGAACAATTTAATAAAGCATATATCAGCCCTAACTTAATGGCATTTAACAGAATTTATCAGACTTTTGATGGCATCTATCATGACATAGCTTTGAAGCTTGGATTATCTGATAGCGGATTTGTAATCTTATATACTATTTGCGAAACAGGTGACGGTTGCCTGCAAAAAGACCTAAGCACTATGCTTTCAATGTCAAAACAGACAATCAATTCATCTATCCGTAGATTGGAAAAAGATGATTTTTTAACCTTAACCAGCGGTAAGGGACGACAAATGCACATTTACCTTACCCCAAAGGGCAGACAGTTTTGTGAAAAAAAAATCTTTCCTCTCATAGCTATGGAAAATAAAGCTTTTTCCTGTATGAAGAAAGATGAATGCAACTTAATGTTGAAACTTTTTAACGACTACTGTCAGGCTTTAAAAGACAGTATCTCTAAGCTTTAACCAAATTATTATTTAGGAGAAAACATGAATATACAATTATCAGATCATTTTACTTATAAAAAATTATTTAGATTCGTACTACCATCAATTGTTATGATGATTTTTACATCTATTTACAGTGTTGTAGACGGGCTTTTCGTATCTAACTTTGTTGGGAAAACCGCCTTTGCATCTGTCAATCTTATTATGCCACTTATGATGGGACTTTCTGCGCTGGGCTTTATGATTGGTACAGGTGGTAGTGCCATTGTGGCAGCAACCCTTGGTAAAGGTCAGAAGAAAAAAGCTAATGAATACTTTTCAATGCTTGTTTATACAACTTTAATTGGCGGCATTGTTGTTTCAATATTAGGATTTTTCTTAGTTAAGCCAATCGCCATTGCTCTTGGTGCCACAGGTGACCTGCTTAACAACTGTTTGATTTACGGAAGAATTTCTTTTATTTCATTAACTGCATTTATGCTTCAAAATGTATTTCAAAGTTTCTTTGTAACTGCTACTAAGCCAAAGCTTGGCTTGTGCGTAATCGTGTCTGCGGGAGTTACTAACATGATTCTTGATTTTGTGTTTATTTACATTTTGCAAATGGGCGTTGCCGGTGCTGCTTGTGCAACAGTTTGTGGTGAATTTATTGGTGGGCTTGTTCCTATTATTTATTTTTCAAGAAAAAACTCAAGTTTGCTAAGACTTGGCAAACCTGTTTTTTCAGGAAGAATTTTGCTTAAAGCGTGCACAAATGGTTCATCAGAATTAATGACTAATTTATCAAGCTCCGTTGTTAATTCCTTATACAATTTGCAGCTTATGAAATTTGCAGGTGAAGACGGGATTGCAGCATACGGAACTATTATGTATGTAAACTTTATATTCGCTGCTATATTTATCGGCTACTCAATTGGTAGTGCTCCAATTGTAAGTTATCATTACGGTGCCAAGAACCATATTGAGCTAAAAAATCTATTTAAAAAAAGTCTGTCATTTATTAGCATATGTGGTGTATGTTTAACGATTCTTTCTTTTTCAATAGCATCACCATTGTCTAAACTTTTTGTAGGTTATGACAAGGATTTGTTTGCCCTAACAGTTCACGGTTTCAGAATTTATTGCCTTACATTCCTTGTTAACGGCTTTAATATATATGGTTCTTCATTCTTTACAGCACTAAACAACGGTCTAATATCAGCTACTATTTCTTTCTTAAGAACACTGGTATTTCAGATTATTGTTGTAATGACACTTCCAATCCTATTTGGAATTAACGGTATTTGGATTGCCGTTGCTGTTGCAGAACTTTTAACATTGTGCTTTACAGCCTTCTTCTTTATTAACAAACGAAAAGTATATCATTACTAAAAGTTAATTTTTACAACACAAAACATCCCTTGCGATGTTCTTCACACTGGATGCGTACTTAATCGCAACTAATTTATTTTCACACCTAAGTGTGTCTTTATTGGAATAACGGAAATTCTCGAAGAATTTCCATTACATATTAAAAGGGATTAGCCATTGTTACACAAACTAACAGTGGCTAATCCCTTTTTATGAAATACACTTTTTTGAAATATTCTTTTGCGAATTTCACTTTATGAAATACACTTTCCTTGTAGATTTCACTTCATGCTATTTTATCTTATGTAATTATTATTTGTTTGATTAAACAAATTTTCTCTATAAGTAAATTATTGAATATACTTAGCAGCATCTTTATCTACAATAACTGTTACATGATTATGTAACTGTAAAATTGATGCCGGTACCTTTGGAGTTACAGGTCCAAAGAAAGCTTCCTTAACAATCTCAGCCTTGTTGGCTCCGCTGGCAATAAGTAAAATATGCTTTGACTGCATAATTGACTTGATTCCCATTGTAAATGCCTTTTCAGGCACTTTTTCTCCCGGTTTGAAAAGTCTCTGATTTGCATCTTTTGTACTTTGAGTAAGTTCAACACAATGTGTCATCTTCTCAAATGATTCGCCCGGTTCATTAAAACCTATGTGACCATTTAAGCCAATTCCTAATAATTGCATGTCAATGCCACCTAACTTTTCAATGATGCCGTTGTAGCGTTCACATTCAGCTTCTTCGTCTTCTGCCATACCGTTTGGTAAATATGTATTTTTCTTATCAATATTAATTCTGTCAAAAAGATTTTCATTCATAAAGAATCTGTAGCTTTGTTCGTGAGTTCCCTCTAAGCCCTTGTATTCATCCAGATTAACAGTTTTTGTCTGAGAAAAATCTATATCACCTTTTTTGTACCAGTTTACAAGCTGATTATATGTTCCAATAGGAGTCTCACCTGTTGCCAAACCAATTACTGAGCCCGGCTTTAAAATCACCTGTGCTGACAAATAATTAGCTGCTTTTCTACTCATGTCCTTGTAATCATCTGCTATGATAATTTTCATCGTTTCGCTCCTTTTATAACTAACAATTAAACCATTGTTACAATTCATTTATTCCTGTTTATTTTTCTTATGTATTCTGACTTTTATCAGTTCTTTTTATCTTTTGTTCTTATCAATTTTACTCTTGATTACTACTGATTCTGCTCTTTTAGGAAATTGATAAATGTATCAACGCTACCGCCTACTACCTGAATCTTTTCAGGTCTTGTTCCTTCAAGTAATGATACATCAAAGAAATCACCATTCTTTGTTTTTTCTGTTAGCATAAAACTGTCACTTCCATACAAGCCTTCTTCTATGCCAACATATTCATCACCCCAAAATGAACAATCCTCAGGCAAAATGCCTTCCTTAGAAATTTCTTCAAAAATAGTATCAACATTGTCGCTTTTACATGAAATACCAACTTCCAAATATTTTGCATCACATGTAGCTGACACTTCCATGCCATTTTCTTTTCCGATTTTTTCTGAAATGTCAATTAAATCTCTTAAACCATTTTTTAAACCATGGTCACTAAGAAGTGTTTTTAATTTTGACATTTCATCTGCCTGCATAAATAACTGATCACCACGTAAATCTTCTACCATTAAATCAATTTTGCAGTAATTGGGTCTTGAAAAAACTATATCAGTTTTCAAGCCATATTCTTTTAACAGATATCTGTGAACCTGATAACATATATCATGTATTTTTAGCAAATCTTCATCCTTTGGAATACAGTCTGCAAAAACTTCCGGCTTACCATCAACCATTTGGTAATTAAAAGCACCTCTGCCTAAACCTAAATAAAGATTTTCATTTTCTTCTTTTGTAAAATACTTATGAATTTCTCCACCGGCAATCTTATCGTATGTAGTTCCACTAACAATGATTAATTTTATGCCTTTCTGTAGAAGCGGTTTCATTGCCTGAACTGTTTCTTCCACAGGTGCCTGTCTTGACATAACTGCTGTTCCGTCCCAATCGAAAAATATGGCTTTATATTTTTTGTACATATTTTTCTCCTTTCTTCAATGTCAGGCTTTCACCTAAACTTTCAAAACTGATTTCCACATCATTAAGTAACTGATAAGTTACATCCTCTTTTGTAATCTTTATGCTTAAATCACTTCCCTTATATTGAATATTAAATTCATAAGAGTTCCACTGATTTGGAATCTTTGGATTAATTTCTAAATAACCTCTGTTTGATCTTACGCCTGCAAAACCAAATACAATGCCCTGCCATGTACCTGCCATGTTTGCAGCATGGATACCTGCATAAAAGTTGTTATGCATATCCTCTAAGTCCATTGTTGCAGACTGTGAGAAATATTTATATGCTTCATCATCATATCCAATCTGACTTGCCAAAATTCCAAAAATACATGTTGATAAAGATGAATGATGCAATGTAACTGTCTGATAAAAATCATAATTTCTCTTTAACTCTTCGTTAGTAAAGTAATTGCTGTAAAGTAACATACCAAGAATTGCGTCTGCCTGCTTAGCCATCTTCTGTCTGTAAACAAACAGTGGATGATAATTTTCATAAAGCAAATGTCTCTTTTCTTCAGGTATCTTACTTTCATCCCATGGCTTTCTCATAAGGAAGCCGTCATCCTGTGGATAAATCTGCAATTTTTCATCGTATGGGAAATACATATTCTCAATAATTCTTTCCCAATACTCAACTTCATCTTCACTGAAATCTAACTTCTTAACTAACTTGTTGTAAGCTTCCTTATCTAATTCTTTTACTTTATTTAAAGCCCAAACTGCACTTCTTAAATTTTCTCTGGCAATTAAGTTAGTGTAGAAATTGTTATCTACAATTGCGTTATATTCGTCAGGTCCTGTTACTGCACAAATGCAATATTTATTATCCTTGCACTCTGCAAAACAGCCAACATCTGCCCATACTCTTGCTGTTTCAATTAAAACTTCTGCTCCTTTTTCAATTAAGAAGTCATAGTCTCCTGTAATATCAAAATACAATTTGTAAGCATAGGCAATATCACCGTTTATATGATACTGTGCTGTACCAAGTGGGAAATATGTTGACGCTTCCTCTCCATTAATTGTTCTCCATGGATATAATGCTCCCTTTGTGTGACCGAGAATTCTAGCTCTATCTCTTGCCGCATCTAAAGTATCATATCTGTAAGTTAATAACTGTTTTGCAAGTTCTGCGTCAGTGTAAATGAAAACAGGTAGTACATACATTTCTGTATCCCAAAAGTAGTGACCTTCATAACCTTCACCACTTAAACCTTTGGCGCCCATACCTGTTCTACCATCACGACCTGCTGACTGCATAATGTGGAACAAATTAAATCTGATACCCTGCTGTAACTGATCATCGCCTTCAATCTTAATGTCAGCCTTCTTCCAGAACTCCTGCATGTATTCTTTTTGTAATTTTTCTAAGCCGTCAAAACCTAATTCATTTCCTTTTTCTAATTTTTCCTGAATAAAGCCATATAACTTGTCTTTATCCATATCTAAGTCAGATGAATAAGCTATGATTTTTTCAAAAGTATATTCTTCATTCCCTGTTACATCTAATTGATATGTAACAACAGCAGTTTCTTCCTGAATATCTTTATCTGTAATTTCTCCACCACACTTACAAACACTTCCACATGCCATTGTAAATTTGTTATTTTTCACTTCTGCTTCATATATAAGTGTGTCACCCTTAACATCAAGTCCTCTTGGAATTAAATGTTTTCCATAAGGGCCATAATCAATTAATGGGTTTGTAGTGCTTGTGTGATTTTCCACTGCTCCATCAAAGAATGAATTTATCTTAACTTTTCCACTGAAATTTAATGGTGTAAATTTAATCTGTATACCCATTAAATTCTTATCACTAAAAGACACTAATCTTTTAAAAGTTACTTTTACTTCTTTGCCTTTAGGTGATTTCCAGTAAACATTTCTTATAACTTCACCGTCCTCCATCAAAAGGCTTCTCTCATATTCTTTGATTTCTCCTGTAAATAAATCAAATGGTTCATCATCAAATATGAGAGTTGTCTTTTTTAGATTAGGAAGGTTAAGTAATGATTGGCTTTTTTTAGGGAATCCAAAATTCCACTCGCCATATCTTATATTCTCACTTTCATAGAAACCATTAATAAAGTTTCCCTCTAAACCTTCATCTACTGTAAAAGGATAACCTTCATCAAAAGTTCCTCTTGTACCGATATATCCATTAGAAAGAGCAAATGTTGTCTCATTTCTATAATTCCATTCTTTTAAAAATTTTTTCTCTGTAACTTTCCAGCTTTCTACCGGATATGTATTTTTTTCCATTATAAGCCTCCATAATTTTCTCTAAAATTTAGCCCTTAACAGCTCCTGCTGTTAAACTTTCCATAACCTGTTTCTGTAATATAATAAAGAAAATAATTGTTGGTAATACTGTTATAACTACCGCCGCAAACAGTGCTGAATAATTGTTTGCAAATGTTCCTAAATAATAATTTAATGCAATTGGAACTGTTCTTGCTGTGTCTCCACTTGTGAGCATTAATGCAAAGTAGAACTCGTTCCATGTATTAATAAACTGAAGCATTGCTATTGTTGCAAATCCAGGTTTTGCTAAAGGAAGAATTACCTTTGTAAAAGACTGTATAAATGATGCTCCGTCAATATATGCTGATTCTTCAAGTGCTAAAGGAATTGTTTTATAATAACTTGTCATTACGAAGAATGACATTGGAATTCCCATGGCCGCGTAGACTATAATTAGTCCAAGTTTTGTATCATATATACCCAATGTTTTGAACATTGAGAATAATGGCTGTGATATAGCCTGTGCAGGTAACATTAATGATGCTGAAATCATAAGTACAAGCAAAGGTTTTAATTTAAAGTTGTATCTTGCAGTAACATAGGCACACATTCCTACTACAATAAGTGTTACAAGAACGCTGACACCTACTACAATTACACTGTTTAAAAAGTATTTCTGAATAGGTGCATATTTAAATGCATCTACATAGTTTGAGAAATGGAATGCCTTAGGTAATGATAATGCTGAGGCATTGATTTCCGCATAAGTTTTAAATGAACTTAATGCTGCCCATATAATTGGTCCAATTGATATAAATACAATTAGAAGAAGGAATAAATATTTAAATATGCTTAGAACAACCCTTAAGGCAGCCGGCTGTTTTTTTAATGATTTCGGTCCGCTTACTTTTTCTGCCATCTTTATACCTCCTCTAAATCTTTTTTCTGGTTAAATAGTTTCTGAATTAAAATTACTAAAACTAAACCTAATATAATCTGTACAACACCAACTGCATTTGCCTTACCATAATTGTTCTCTAAAGTAATTATCTTGTACAAATACATTGGCAGGTTCAACGTACTGTTACCAGGTCCGCCCTTGGTTGTCATATAAATAATGTCAAACTGTGATACCATTGCAACTGAAGCTAAAATTACACATGTTCCAAATGCATTCTTCATTAATGGAATTGTTATGTATCTGTCAGCCTGTCCCGGTGTTGCTCCGTCTACCTGTGCTGCTTCGTAAATGTCAGGGCTTATTGCCTGCATTTCACCTAAGAAAATTAACATGTTAAATCCTGAATAAAATACCCATGTTGCTGTTACTGTCCAGAATGCATATTTTGAATTACCAAAAAGGTTAATTACCATTGTTGTGTCAATTCCTAATTTCTCGTATATCATTTTTACTACACCGAATGTAGGATTTAATAATAATGAATACATTACTGCTGTTGCAGCTGTAGGTATAATGTTAGGTATTACATAAGCTACTCTTGTAAATTTCCAGCCTCTTGGTTTTCTTCTTAAAATAAGAGCCATAATAAAACCAATAGAAACATGTAATGTTGACTGTATTAACACCCATTTTAATGTGTTAATAATTGCGACTTTGAAATCCGGATCTGCAAAAATTGTTTTAAAATTATCCAATCCCTGAAATACCGGTGACTGTGCCACTGAATAATTACAAAATGATGTAACTATAACCATTATCAAAGGTATTGCATACACTATGCAAAATAGAATCACACAGGGTAATGCAAATGCCAATATCCATCCTTTTTTATTTTTTGTAGACATTTTCTCACTATCCTTTCACAAAAAAAGACTGTCCCATATAATTTTCTTTGTGATTATTTATATGAGACAGTCATCAACCTTAATTTACTTTAATTTTTCTTAGCTGCGTCTGATAATTTCTTACAGAATTCTTTTGGTGTAATGTTTCCATAAGCTAATTCAGGCAACTGATTTGAGAATACATCAATAACATTCTGATACCAGTAAGCTTGGTTCTGACCGTATGTGTACTTAGCTTTTGACTGAATCTCTAATACGTCTGCCATTAATGGATCTGAATCTTTAAGAGACTGTGGTACTTCAATGTTGCTTGATACTGGCTGCAATCCTGCCATTTCTAATGCTTTAATCTGATTTTCAGCAGATGTTTCGAATTTTAAGAATGCTACTGCTGCTTTAATCTTATCAGGATCCTTTGCACCTACCATGTCACCAGGTGTTGGAACACTTTCCATACCTGAACCTGGAAGAAGCATAATACCAACTTTGTCATAGAAACCTTCAGGAGCTTTGTCTGTGCTCTTGAAATCAGGAATCATCCAAGGTCCATTTGGAAGCATTGCAACTTCTCCGTTAAAGAAGTGTGTAGCCATTGTGTCATATTTTCCGCCAAGTGCATCTGATGTTGTATACTTCTGAAGCATTTTCTGAAGTGTTGCTGTTGCATCTTCAACAACTGATGTATTGTAGTCTGTTGGGTACTGCTTGTTCATAAAGTCGTTTCCTTCTTTTCCTGCTGTACCAATTAAACCGCTGTACCAAAGATTTGATAACCAGCCAAGGTCTGCGCTGTCCATACTTACAGGTGTAATTCCTTTTGCTTTCAACTTATCACATGCTGCAAAGAATTCATCCCATGTTGCATATCCTGTTTTAGGAGCTTCAATTCCTGCTTTCTTAAATAAGTCTTTGTTATAGTAAATGTATGAAATTTCTTTTGATACTGGAATTCCATAAACCTTACCTTTGTATGAGTTAAACTCAAGGTCTGTATCACTAAACATTGCTTTCCATTTTTTGTCATCTTCAAGATACTGTGTTAAGTCCTGAACCTTACCTGACTTAGCAGCTAATGCTGTAATGTTGTTTCCACCATTTAAAACGATGTCTGGTAAATCACCACTTGAAATTAATAATTTAATCTTCTGGTTAAATGCATCTGTTGTAGGAATTTCTTCAAAATTAAATTCAACGTTCTTTCCTTCATCTGTTTTCTTAAATGCATCAAATAAGTATTTGTAGTAATCTGCTGCGTAATCTGTACCTACATGATAGTTAATTACGTTAAGTACTACCTTTCCGTCCTTTGATTTTCCTGAATCACTCTTTGATGTGTCCTTGCTTGAAGAACCACATCCTGTTATAAGTCCTGCTACCATTGTTCCAACAAGTAACAAGCTTAACAATTTCTTCTTTCTCATAAAATATTCCTCCTTCGCTCTGTTTGATGATTACATTATATTTGTTTTTTGTGTGTTTCTGAATAGAATATTTTTACTTAAACTTGTGATTTTTTTACATATTTTTACATTTTTTTGTAATTTTTTGTCTATTTTCCATAAACGCAACTTTTATTATTTTCTTATGTTATAATTAACATAAACAAAAAGCAATACAAATAGGATTCTATTTTATACATTTATACAGAAGAGGTTTACATGACTATTAATAAAGAAAAAACTAATAATGTGAACATTACCGAAATAACAAAAGCCGGCAAAGCTCACACACACAGAAAAAAAATCAAAACACAGGTTACTGCTCTTATTACCATTACAATCGTAGTTGCCCTACTTGTAAGTGGTATTCTTCTTTCTTACAAAACTGCTAAGGAATTTACCAAAAGCTATCAGGAGCAGATGTTACAGGAAGGCCGTTCCACAATTGATGCCATTTCCAATAATATAGATACAATAGATTCTGTATACAGAATACTTACTTTAAATGATTCAGTTTATAAATGGCTGGAAAAAAACTATGAATATAATGCTAATTCATCAGTAGTTTTAAAACAAATGACTTCTGTTCTTATTATGAACAATATATGGGAGAAATCCTACATTAATTCAATATACGTTTATAATAATCAGGGTAGCCAGATTCACGTCTCAAAAGATGAATCTGTTTTATCCACAACAGAGACAACAACAATATATAGAACTTATAATGAGGAAACTCCAACTTTAACAATACGTTCTTTGGATAATTCCAATTGCCTGTATTTCATCAGATCCATTTACAGTTCAGATAGTGGTGAAATTCTAGGCACAGTAATTATTTCCATTGACAAAAAGGAATGGCTTGCTGACTTAACTCAAAGTATTTCTAACGGTTGGCATATTTTTCTATATAATAAAGATGTTGAACTTATTTCCGGGACCGATGGAAATACTACTAAACACGAAATGAATGCACTAAAAAATTCTATTATAAAAAACAGTGACTGGGTATTTTTTGATACAACTTTTAAAGATAATAGTTATCTTGCCCTATCAAACAATATAGAAAAAATGGAACTTAACACTGTAGTTATGGCACCTAAAGCTCAAATATCAAAACAATTATTTAATGTATTACTTCCATATATAGTTGTAATTATTTTAATAATTGTTGCCGTAACAATTATTGCTTTCTTATTTAGTAGGGTTATTACCCGCCCTATAACAGTTATGAAGGGATATGTTGACAGAATAGCTGATGGAAATTATTCAGAACACATTTCTTCCCTTGATGATTACGAAGAGTTCTATTCTCTTCAATTATCAGTTAATAATATGTTAAGCGAAATCCATTCATATCATGATGATATTTTAGAACAAAACATGCTTTTAAAAGATGCAGAAATCAGAGCCTTACAGTCACAGATTAATCCACATTTTCTATTTAATGTGCTTAATACAATGGCTTGGAAAGCTCAGATGTCAGATAATAATGAAATTTATTCCATGGCAATTGCTCTCGGGGAACTGTTAAAAGCCACAGTTATTTCAAGAGATAATTTTGAAGCTACTGTTGAAGATGAATTGTCTTATGTTAGATTTTATAACTATTTACAAAAAATGAGATTTGAAGATAAAATACAGGTATTTTTTGATATTGAACCAAATCTTGATAAATGTCATATACCAATTTTCTCAATTCAAACATTAGTTGAAAATGCTTATGTACATGGCTTGGAGCCAAAAGAAACATCAGGTACTTTAACTATTTCCATAAAGAAAATTAGTGACAATGTTTGTATATCTGTAGTTGATGATGGTGTTGGTTTTACCAAAATTCCAACTTTTGATACCAACGAAACACAGGATGTACAGGTTGGTGGTCACACTCATGTTGGATTAAAAAACCTAAACAGACGTTTATTTCTTATGTATGGAGAAAATTCCAGCTTACATATAGAAAGTATACCAATGGAAAAAACTACAATTTCCTTTATGGTACCATTTAACTTTGAAGATACAACTTTGTAAGGAGGAACACACTATGAAATTTCACTTGTTAATTGTTGATGACGAAGTTGTCATTAGAAAAGGCTTATCTGATTATATTAATTGGGATGCTTATGATTGTCAGGTTACTGCCACTGCCAGTAACGGCAAAGAGGCAATCGAAATTATAGAAAACAACAATATTGACATTGTTTTAACTGATATAAAAATGCCTGTTCTTGATGGTATAGGGCTGGCAGAATATGTTTATGAAAACCACCCTGATATTGCAGTTATTATTTTGTCAGGTTATTCCGAATTTGAATATGCCCAGTCTGCAATTAAATATCAGGTAAACGAATATATATTAAAGCCTGCGGCAAAAGAAAAAATTATTGAATCTGTTCAAAATGTAGCCCAGAAACTGATTACCTCAAGAAGCAACAAAACAATTGATGAAAAGGAATTTGCTTATTTAAAAGATACTGTTTTTCAGGAATTAACAGACTCTTCTGTTGTAACTGAGGATATAAAAAAACGTGCTGCTGAACACGATATTAATTTGAATGGCTTCTATGTTGCGGCCTTTCAATTAGTTGATTCAACAGATTCAATTAATCTGCTTAAAGACACAATTATTGATTTTAAATCCAACGGCTATTGCTACAGATATAATAATCTGATTATAACTATTTATTATGAAACAAACGAAAATTACATAGGGCAGATAGTAGACAACTGTAACCTTGTTATTAACGAATTTTATAAAGAATACAACGAGCCGGTATTTGTTGGCATAAGCGAACATCATAACTGCATTGAAGAATTTGCAGCAGGTGTTTCACAGGCTATTTCGGCTTTGTCGCTATGCTTTTATTCTTCTTCGCACATTGTAACTTACACTGCCAAAGCCGCTGATGGTAATAACAATCTTTCAGCAGAAACTACATTACTTTTACATGATTTTGAAACAGCCATAATACAACTTGACTTTAAGAAATCTAACGATATTGCCTCTGACATTTTCATTAAACTGCAAAGCTCTTTTGCTGATGAAGATACTGCTGTAAATATATGTTTCCAAATTTATTATATTTGCTACAGAGTAGTTTTGAAGTCACATTTGATTTTGCCTGAAAAAGATTACAGTGGCATGATAAATAACTGTTCAGATATTTTTCAGTTAAAAACTTTCATAGGAGATTTACTTAATACCGTTAAACAACTCCTTACTCAATCCACTAAGAAATACAGTGATTTTGTACAGGAAACTATTTCTTACATTCAGGACCATATAGCTGAAGATTTATCTTTGGAAGTTTTAGCAAAAATTGTAAATTCAAATGAATCTTACCTTAGCAGAACTTTTAAGAAAGAATGTGGCATTTCAATAATCAATTACATTACTACTTTGAGAATTGCCTTAGCAAAAGATTTGTTAGCAGGCTCTACTCTTAGAACTTTTGAAATTGCTGATAGTATCGGTATACATGATGCGGCTTATTTTTCTTCTCTTTTTAAGAAGAATACAGGACTTAGTCCAAAAGAATATAGAAATCAGTTTATACATCAAACCAATTAACAATAACTAAAAGAAAGGACTTTCAATTACATTGATTGAGGTGAAAATAATGGGACATATTTTAGATTACGACGGAAAATTTATTAACTTTTTAAACAAAGCTACAGACACTCTAATTGCTACTTTACTTTGGCTTGTATGCTCAATACCTATTATAACCATCGGTGCTTCTACTACAGCCTTTTACTCTGTAATGCTTAAACTTGTAAAAGATGAGGAATCCTACATTACAAAAAGTTTCTTTAAGGCTTTTAAAGAAAACTTCAAAATTGCCACTATTGTCTGGTTAATACTTGGAGTAATCGGAGCTGTTTTACTTACAAGCATTTACATAGTTTTAAATACCAAAACCATTGGCGGTGTATTTCAATATGCACTACCTTTGTATGTGATTATTTTTCTATTCTATTACATGGTTTTAAGTGCTGCCTTTGCATACATTGCCCAGTTCTATGACAGTGTGAGAAGAGTTCTGAAATTATCCTGGCAGTTTGTAGTTAAATATATATGGTCATTCTTAATAATGACAGTTGTAGATATTGTTATGTGGGTAATAGTTATTAAAGGCTTTACAGTTTTTATTGTATTTCTACCTGAAATATCAGGCTTTGTACATGCTTATCTGTTAAATAGAATGTTTACTAAAGAAATCAAGAACTAATTTATGACAATAAAAAACACAGGTAATTTAGATATTTGCTATCCTTCTCCCTGTGTTTTTTTAATCAATTTAAGCTTTTGATTTTTTCATAACAAAATTTACAATAACGCATAATATAAGTGTTATTACCATATCTGGTAATGTGTTTCCTACAATTATGTCTACTGTCATTAAATATCTATATAGCGCAAATCCGATTACCCAAATAACAATGTTTACAGCATTGAAGCTTTTATCTTCACTAGATCCTTTAATTACAAAATAGTCTGCAATCTGAATTGCTATCATTGGGGCAAATACTGAACCTATTAAATATAAGAAATCTGTAATATCGTCCATTGGATAGACTATTGCGCCAACAGTTCCAATAACTGTAATTATTATTGCCATATATTTTCCATTAATTTTTTTCCAAATCGACTCGCTTGAAATACCTGCTGAATAGGCATCAAGGTATGTAGTTGTAACTGTTGAAAATACTATAATAAGTAGTCCGGCAATACCTAAACCTGCTTTTAACATAATCTGGTCTATACCGGCATTTTCTGCAAAAATAGCTGCTCCCATACCGATTATGTACATCCAACAACTTACCAAACCGTAAACAATGGCACTTGCCGCTGTTGCCTTAACAGGCTTCTCTGCTTCTCTTGTATAATCACTGATTAAAGGTAACCATGAAAGTGGCATCGCTACTGCAAGCTCTACTGCTGCCCCAAATGTAAGTCCATCTGCTGCCACTGCTGTAGCACCTTTCCCTGTGAAAAATACAACTCTACATAAAATAATTGTTAAAACAAACAATGCTGTCATTGCCACAACATTTATTTTTTCAATATTTTTAATTCCAATAAAAATCCAAACAATAATTAAACAGCCAATTACAATACACCAAATAAGACGACCTGTGCCAAAAATTCCATTAGCTGAAACTGCGCCGTCATATATCATAATTGCTGTCCAACCTGCCAACTGAATTACATTTAAAACTGCAAAAATAATACTGCCTTTTTCACCGAAACTGATTTTTACAGTTTCCATGGCACTTTTCTTTGTTTTTGCACCAATTAATCCTGCAAGAAAAAGCAAGCCACACCCTATAAGATGTCCTATAATAATTGCTGCGATTCCCTTTGCCATTCCTAGCGATGCAAGATATGTACCTGTAACTATTTCTGCAATTGATACTCCTGCTCCAAACCAAATTAAACTGTTGCTAAATACTGATGTTCCTTTTTTATCCATTTTGTACCTCCCATTAATTCTAGTATTCGCCTTCTACTGCAAATGCATGATTCATTGGTCCACTACCCTTTCCTAAATCAAGCATTGCTCCTAAAGCACCTGAAATATATGCTTTTGCTTTCTCAACTGCCTCATCAAGATTTCTTCCCTTGGCAAGATTTGAAGCAATAGCACTTGAAAGTGTACATCCTGTTCCATGTGTATTTGGATTGTTGATTCGTTTCCCCTTAAACCATTTGTATTCACCATCTCTGTACAATAGATCATTGGCATCATTAATGCTGTGACCACCTTTGCACAAAACTGCAACATTATACTTTTTGCTGATTTTTTCTGCTGCCTTAATCATTTCCTCTTCATTAGTTATTTTCATTTCTGATAAAACTTCTGCTTCCGGAATGTTCGGTGTGATTACAGTAGCCATTGGAATTAAATATTCCTTCAGTGTTTCTATTGCATCATCGCTAATTAATTTTGCTCCACTTGTTGCTACCATGACCGGATCTAACACAATGTTCTTGCCATTGTATTTCTTTAGGCTCTCGGCAATTGCTATAATCAAATCTTTTGAAGATACCATTCCAATCTTAATTGCATCAGGTGTAATATCCTCAAATATTGCCTTTAGCTGTGCCTTTAAAAAATCTGCTGTTACTTCGTAAATGTCTGATACGCCGGTTGTATTTTGAGCAGTTAAAGCTGTAATGGCACTCATGCCATACACTCCATTAGTTGTCATTGTCTTTAAATCTGCTTGTATTCCGGCGCCTCCACATGAATCACTTCCCGCAATGGTTAATGCTGTGTTCATTTTGCTTCCTCCTTATGTCTTCTATTGTGGTACAGTATTTCTACTGTTTTTTATAGCGGTAAAAAGTGGTGCCCCCGATTTACCGCTTTACTAACTTATCATTTTAGTAACTTATCAACTGTTAATTTTTGTTATTAAACACTCTTTTTGCTGGTAAACATTCTTTTACCCTGTGTCAACAACGGTTCATCATATGTTTATGTTTTACTTAACAGCCTTAATTACTTTTTCATATTCATCCCAGCTTGTTATATAAACATCTGCAAGGCTCTTAACCATATCCTGATCCTTATCACTGGACTTATCATATATACCAACTGTGTGAATACCCATTTTCTTTGCTGTGTCCATGGAATAAACTCCGTCTTCGAACAGCCATGTTTCATCAGGTTTTGTACCTAATGTTTCCATTGCTCTCATAAAAATTTCCGGTTTGTCTTTTCCTGAACCAACCTCTGTAGTTGTATATATTTTCTTAAAATATTTTCCAAGATTCAACCTTTCAAAAGCCGCCTCAATCATAGGACGGTCTGTTGATGTTGCAACCACCATAGGTATGTTATTCTTTTGAGCATACTCTAAAATTTCAATTGACTTCCCTTTAAGTGGAGCTTCTTCTTTGTAAAAACCAAAAACCTTTTGGTTTATACCATCGCAAATTTCCTTGTCAGAAAGATTAACCTTATATGTTTTTCTAATATACTCTGCTCCTTCTGCCATAGTCAGGCTAAACATAATGTCTCCTAAGTTTTCCTCAGCCTCAATACCTAAATCCTTTAAATACAACTTAGCTGCATCCATCCATATTTCCATAGAATCAAGTATTGTCCCATCAACATCAAAAATAAATCCTTTTGCCATTATTCACCTTTTTCTAACATTTTGATTGCTTTTTCTTTTAATTCCTTAGTTGCTTCTTCAATATCCTTTGCTGCAAAAATAGCGCTAATAACTGCTATACCGCAAATGCCACTGCCTGCAAGTTCTAAAACATTGCCTTTTGAAATTCCACCAATGGCAATAACAGGAATTTTTACTGCCTGACATATTGCTTTCAGTGTTTCAAAAGTAACTTCTTCTGCATCATCTTTGGAGCCGGTTGGAAAAACTGCGCCTACTCCTAAATAATCTGCTCCGTGTTTTTCCGCTAAAATTGCCTGCTCAACAGTTTGCGCTGACACACCAATAATCTTATCAGGACCAAGCTTTGCCCTTACATCTAAAGCTTCCATGTCACTTTGTCCAACATGAACGCCGTCAGCATCCATTTCCAAAGCAATATCAACATTGTCATTAATTACAAATGGTACATTGTACTTTCTACATAATTCTTTTATCTCAATGGCTTCCTTCAAAAAACTTTCTTCATCAAGTTTCTTTTCTCGAAGTTGCATAAAAGTTGCTCCGCCTTTTAAAGCTTTTTCAACCTGACTGTACAAAGTTTCGCCATTTAACCAAGCTCTGTCAGTTACGCCGTATAAAAGCAATTCTTCCTTTGTTGTATTACTTAACTTCATATTTAGCTCCTTTTTCTAATGTTTCACCATCCATATTGTAGATGGCATCAATAATTCTGTTTCTGTATGTTGAGTTTCCATCGCCTTCACTCATTCTTGACCATGCAATTTCTCCGGCAAGTCCCATTGTACAAACTGCTGCCGCTGCTGCTTCCAATTTGTTTTCTGGATTTGCAACTAAAAACGCTGTCATCAAACCTGATAACTGGCATCCTGTTCCTGTAATTGAACTCATTTCGGCTCTACCATTTCTTATAACATAGCATTTTTCGCTGTCACAAACTAAATCAATTGCGCCTGTTACTGCGATAATGCTTCCTGTTGCCTTTGAAAAACTCTTGAGCTTGCTAATAGTGTCGTCTAAGTTTTCATCTGTTACTTTGTCAGAAACATCTGCATCTACACCTTTTGTACTTCCTGTACCCAGCATTAAAGTCTTAACTTCTGAAATATTTCCTCTTACAACATCAAATTTCACTTTTTCCATTAATTCATTTGCTGTATTAGTTCTTAACTTGCTTGCCCCTGCCCCAACAGGATCAAGTAAAACAACATGTCCTAATTCATTTGCTTTCTTTCCTGCTGCAAACATAGATGGTATGGTGTTTTTATTTAATGTTCCAATATTAATGTTCAAACCACCACAAATAGATGTAATATCTTCCACATCATCAATATCATCTGACATAATTGGGCTGCCGCCACAAGCCAGTAAAACATTAGCCACATCATTTACTGTTACATAATTAGTAATGTTGTGAACTAAAGGCACATTATTTCTTACGTTTTCTACACATTTCTTAAACATATTTCCTCCTTATCGTTCTGCTGAATACTTTTTACAGCAGAATCTCATCATAATTGTTACGTTAAAATGAAAAACAGACAAACCTAATCTGGTTTGTCCGCATTAAATCCTATACTTAATTCCTACGTTGGCATTATCCAAATCAGGTTTAAGGGTCGAAGTTGATTACTTCCTCTCAGCCTGCCTACAAGCTCCCCTATATTTAATTTCCTATAGCATTGTATCGCTCAATTCAATATAATGCAATAGTGGATTTGTTATTGTTGTATGCAATTAAAATTCAAATGCCTGCATAAAATCAATCTTTTCATCTAGATTGCTTGTATAATGATTTGTTGCTTTCCCTTTTCGTCTGACTACATACTTATATGTCCCGTCATCCTTACAATTATCTTCGCCTTTAACAAAGATTTTTCAAACGGGTCTCTTACGGACATTGGAATGTACTGCATTCATCCGCTGGTTAAATTATTTGGACTTCCTGAGGAAATATCAGATATTCTCTTATGGCATTGAAGGTTATGGATAAAATAAGAAATCAGCAGGATATTGTTTTTCCTGCTGACTTAAAATAAGTGAGTTATAAAAAAGAGATAGGGAGTTATCACTATTGTATCAGCCCCATCCCGGAACCTTTTTAAACAAAGTTTTCTTTCCCCAGCTTGACATTTTCTTACTTAAGAAAATCCATCCCTTCTTTCCGGTTTTAGTTTTTACATATGCAAACCCGTTATCCCTCTTATCAAGACTATATTTTCCCTTAGGGCGTTTTGCTACATTCTTTGCCGGCTTGATTTTTATAATTCTAAGCTTATCTCCCTTTTTCAAAGTAAATTTATTCTTTGATTTTTTAGATGCAGTTTTGTACACTTTCATATTTTTCTTTACAGTATACATATATTTTTTTGAGCTTTCCACAAGTTTGTAAGTTCCCGTAGCCGGTACAATTTTATCACCTTTTAACTGTAATGGAATATCTGCGTAAAAACATCCTATTGGCAATGCGTAAGGTGTATCCACAATAATATGGAACCTTCCATTACCTTTCACATTCTTGAACCGATATCCTCTCCCATACATCAGTGCCTTGTTACTGCTTGTTTCAAATTCTGTAATTTCTTTTCCGTTCCATCTTTGAAAAGAACTGTAATCCAATGTATACGAATAACTGCCTATCTGAAAATTTAACTCTATTGTCTTGTCAGAAGTGTCAAAGTCAATTACCTTATAGCTTGCCCATACGTCTGTTAATTTTTTTGTATATACATTTTTGTCATTTATAAACAGACTTACACTGTCAAAAAACTCATTGTCTTTAGCGCTTACATGGGTCTGGTAATATATCTTTTCCTTAGTGCCATCTCCATCCAAATCATAATAGTATACCTTGTCCTTCTCCAACAGTCTGTTGGTTGCCGCATAGGCATTGTCACTCTTTAGTATGGTAAATAAACCACATAACGAGATTACTGCAATTACAAAAGTTAACATCTTCTTCATGATTCTTTCCTCCTTCTACTTACCATCAAATTTATTAATTACATACACTCCAAGTGCCACAAGCATTCCTGCTACAAAGTACTTAAACTTCATTGGCTCTCCTAATATTATTGCCGAGAATATAACTCCCAATATAGGAATAAATGCATTAAAAATTGCTATTTTGCTTATTAGGTTACAGGCAATCAGCTGATTGTATATACCAAAACATACTGCTGATATTAACACAAGAGAAATTATTATTAATATTGATTTTGCTTCCAAGATCATCTGATGCCACATTTAGATTTGAATATCCAAGTTTTATAAGAGGATACGCCAATGACCATCCTGCCGCACACAAAAATGCCAAAGCCGATACAAATTTTTTATTTTTAAATATCCAATTACTCATGTCTCTTTTCCTATCATTAGAAAATCGTATTTCAGTCTTTTTAATTATATTCCTTCATAAGTTTCACATACTCCATAGCATTTTCTTTATTAGCCATTATCTCTTTTGATGTAAGTTTTCTAATTATTTTTGCCGGATTTCCAAAGGCCATTGAATTATCAGGAATTTCCATTTTCCCCGTAACAAGAGTTCCTGCTCCTATAATACAGTTTCTTCCTACTTTGGCTCCATTTAATAAAATACTACCCATTCCGATTACTGTATTATCTCCAATATGGCATCCATGTACAATAGCATTATGTCCTATGGTTACTCCCTCTCCAACAACAATTGGAAATCCATTTCCTGTATGCAATGTACAATTATCCTGTATATTAGTGTTGTTTCCAATTGTAATACTTTCCATATCAGCACGGACTACTGCATTGTACCATATTCCTACATTTTCCCCAAGACTGACATTTCCCACAATATGGGCTCCAGGTGCTAAAAATATTTTTTTATTATCCATTCTCAACTCCTTAAATATCCTTTCATTTTTATTTTAACCTAAAAAAACCCTTTATGCCACTGTTAATAGCATAAAGGGTCATTAAATATTTTTCTATCTGTTATATAACTGAAGTTCGTAAAGTCTTACAGTACCAACTCCACCATTATCTGAATTAAATATCTTAAATACAATGTATCTTGCTGTCTGTTTTCCTATGTCAAAGGATGAAATTGCATCATTCTGATTTACTTGATAATCTACTGACTTCCATTCTTTTCCATCGTTTGATACAAGAACTTCCCATTCAGTAGTATTACCAAAACCTTCCTTACTTTGTGTATTGTAAAGAGTATAGGTATTAAATGTCTTTGTACTTCCAAGGTCTATCTTTACAAAGTGCTGAGCACCTGATAAAGCATATGCCTGGTTTTCGACGCTTCCAGATGTTGCACACCATTTTGTTGACAAATCGCCATCAATAAGTTTAGATGAAGACTCACCATCCTTTGTGTAACCTGATTCACTGATAATTGTTGCACCTGACAATAAATTTGTTCCGCTTGTTACTGCTGAAGACAGTTTTGTACCGGTTGTATTTCCATGATTTTTTCCTACGTAAGCAGGATAATCAATATTAGGTACTCCCGGCAAATCTGTAGTGATCCAATTATCTGAATAATTTCCAAATCCGGTAAATGTCCATGTACCGTTTTTAAGTTCATCTACATAATGTAATCTAAGAGCTTCTATACAATCATATCCTGTAATCTGTTTTACTAACTGATTCCATGGTGTTGATGTATCATATGGATTATCATCATATGTTGTACCCTTATTGTCCTTTAATAAATGGTTGAGACTATCAATAAGACCGTATTTTACATTGCCATTACTATCCTTTGTTGTTGGATATTTTGAATCCATATATGAGAAGAACCATTTATTATTTCCATATGCCTCATAGCCCCAGTCCTGAAGGGATGTATCGTTGGCATAATATACCTGCGCAGTATCTTCATGTGCCCAGTGATAGTAACGGAATCCACCGTAATTTGCCATATTTTCTACCCACCATGCTTTTGATGATGAAGATACATTTCCGTACTGCTGTACAGCATGTGTTAACTCATGTGTAAAATATCCAATTCCTCTTGGATTATTATTCATCCAATCAACTGAAATTACTATTGAAGAACCGGATGTGTATGCCACTCCATCATATCCCTTGTCAGCTCTTACAAATATTTTTTTAGGTTCCGAACCTGTTCCCCAACGTTTATACTGTCTTGGGTAAACCTCGTAGAATGCATTATACAATGCTTCTTTATATCCCTTTGCTGTAACCTGTTCCCAGTCACCTACAAACAAAGCTTTGAACTCACTATCAGTTACTGAATTACCCCTTAATGTAATGTCTGAAATCTGGAAACTATTTCCGTACAATTCTGTAATTTCCATTTTATACTGAGTATATGTTCCTATCTTATCAACAAGATATGTGTAATCAGCATAATCCTGATCTGCCATTCCGCTTTCATTTACCGTATCAATTAATTCCCAGTTTTTTCCGTCAGCCAAGCCGTATAACTTCCATGCCTTAATTGTTCTGTTTGTATATTTTGAATTATCGTTAGCAGTTGTAATTGTGTAACTGTAAAGTGTTGTATTCTGTTTCATTTTCCATACTATATTCCCCGGTATCTGAGATGTAGAATATAATTTAGTTGCTCTCTTACCATCAAATATATTTTCCACACCTTCATTTGAATTAAATCCGTTTATTGTAGTAGCCCCAGTATCTATTCCACTTACCTGATCCGTAATATCACTTCCTCTACTTTCTGTAATTCTGTCGACATCACCTTTCAGATAAATTTCAGACATCTGTGAACCATAATACAACTTTCCATCATCACCACTATTTTTAATAATAATCATAAAATATTGTGCTGACATCTTTGTTGTACAATTAAATGTGTATTCACCATTATTTGTGTGGGTAATTCCACCATTATCAACATCTGAAACAGTTGTCCAGTTTTCACCATCCATTGATGCATATACTGCCCAGCTGTGAGGATCTCTATGCTTATATGTGGATGCATCCCCTGCTAATACAAATGTGTAACTCTTAAGTGTAACTGCTCTCTTCATTTTCCATGCAATAGTGATTGCCGGAGCATCATTTGTAAAGAACTTTGTATTAACATTATTGTCAAATAATTTTTCTATTCCTTCGTTGTCACTTGTATTTCCTTTGGTTGATGACAATTTATCATCAATACCATCCCAATATGGTGTAAGTGAAATGTCACTTGCTACCTGAGAATCAGCTGCTTCCTCCTGAACCCCCGGATTCTTTACTACATGAGATGCATCTTCCGGTGCCTTAGTTGGAGCTTCCGTTGGTGCTTCGGTAGGTGCTTCTGTAGACGCCTCTGTTGGTGCTACCGTTGGTGCTTCTGTAGACGCCTCTGTTGGGGTTACCGTTGGTGCTTCCGTAGACGCCTCTGTTGTAGCTACATTATCTTTTGTTACTTTAAAATCGATTGTAGCTTTATCTGACTCATATCCATTTTTTTCTGCTGTTACGGAAATTTTATAATCTCCCACTGTTGTAAAATATTTTGAATCACAATTATAGAATCCTGCAACAATTCCTGATTCAATTTTTGTATCATTTATGTAAAAATTATATGTAACTCCTTCAGTAATTGCCCATGCAAAATAGAATGGTAAATCCTTGCTTCCTGCAAATGTTAATCCTATCGGTGCTGCAGGTTTATTAGGATCCGCTGTTGATGGTGCTACCGTTGGTGCCTCTGTTGGGGCTACTGTCGGTGCCTCTGTTGGCGCTACTGTTGATGCCTCTGTTGGCGCTACTGTCGGTGCCTCTGTTGGCGCTGCTGTCAGAGTTTCCGTCGTAATCTCTGTTTTTGATTCTACAACTTTAGTTGTAACTACTACACCATTTGCAGTTGTAGGAGCAACTGTTGTAGATGTCTGTGCATTTCCTGATGTTTGCTGTTCCCCTTTACTATTTTTTACCGTTACTTTTACTTTGTATTTCTTTTTCTTATATGTAGCTTTTATTACTGCCTTTCCGGCTTTTTTAGCTTTAATTACAATTTTGTTTTTTAATTTTCCTTTTTTCTTAATGGAAACTACTTTTTTCCCTTTTACTACTTTCCATTTAACCTTTTTCCTTACATTTTTTAATTTAATAGTTTTCTTTTTCCCAACTTTTAGACGTACTTTCTTTTTACTCAGCTTTACTTTTTTAGTAGCTGCATAAGTTGGTACTTCTGAAATTGGCATGTAAGCTCCTGCCACGGCAATTACAAGTACAATTGCCAGTATTCTACTTTGTAACTTTTTCATTTTTTAACTCCTCCTCTTTTTTGTTTACATTGTTATATTCTAACATACAAAAAAAACTTTTCTAGATACCATTTGTTATAAAGGTGTCATAATTTTATTTTTTACTTTGTAATTTACACCATTATATATTCCCTCAACATTTCTTTCACATTGATTTCTATTTCATTTGTGCTTTCAATACATTGATTTTTTTGAGTCCTCCATTAGTACCAACTTCAGCCTTCAATATTAAAGACTAACAATTTTATCATCTTACATTCCTCATCTACTAAAGAATATTTCCCAAGAAAAAAGTTCCAAACCAAGCCATTTCTACAATCAACTTAATTGGGAACTTTCTATATTTATTCTTTTAATTATATTTTCAAATATTTGTACTAAATCAAGTTTTCCATCATAATTTACAGTTTATGATATTTCCTTCCGTCATGCTCATACTTTGGTTCGCATGTAAGTTGGATTCCTAATTTTTTAAATATATTCTCATCTACTGATGACAATAATACTGTTGAGTGTGCATCACATCCTTTTAATTTATGTAGCTGGCTCATTGCTTTCTTTGCGTTTTCGTTATGAGCTGCTGTTGATGATAATGCAATTAGGATTTCATCTGTATGAAGACGTGGGTTCTTGCTACCAAGATAATTTGTTTTCAAAATCTGTATTGGTTCAATTGCTTCTTTTGCAATTAATTTCACATCGTCTTCTATTTCCCCTAAAGCTTTTATTCCGTTAAGAAGAGCTGCTGCCGCTGCTCCTAACAAATCGGATGTACTTCCTGTTACTATTTTTCCATTTGGAAGTTCTAATGCCACAACAGGTTTTCCATCTGTTTCTTTTTCCTTCTTTAATGCTTCAACAATTACTTTTCTGTCTTCTACGGTAATCTGCGCCTGCTGCATTAAATTCTCTAACTTTGAAATATTCTTCTTTGTTTCACCGGCTCTTCTTTTTTCACAAAGTGCCTGATAGTATCTTCTGATTATTTCCTGCTTTGAAGCCTTGCAACAAACTTCGTCATCTATAATACAGTTACCTGCCATGTTAACACCCATGTCTGTAGGTGACTTGTATGGACTTTCTCCTGATATTAATTGGAATATTGCATTTACAACAGGGAAAATTTCAATGTCTCTATTGTAGTTGACTGTTGTTTCACCGTAAGCTTCAAGATGATATGGGTCAATCATATTAACATCATTTAAGTCTGCTGTTGCAGCTTCGTATGCTAAGTTTACCGGATGTTTTAATGGAATATTCCAAATTGGAAAAGTTTCGAACTTGGCATATCCTGCGTTAATTCCTCTTTTGTGTTCATGGTACAACTGTGAAAGGCAGGTTGCCATCTTTCCGCTTCCAGGTCCCGGAGCTGTTATAACAACTAATGGTCTTTCTGTTTCAATGTAATCATTTTTACCATATCCATTATCACTAACTATGTAATCAACATCATTTGGATAGCCCGGAATCTTGTAATGTCTGTAAGACTTAATTCCTAATTCCTGCAATCTGTTCTGGAATGATTCTGCTGCAGGCTGTCCTGTAAATTTTGTTAAACATACACTTCCCACATACAAACCTACTGACTGGAATTCGTCAATTAATCTTAACACGTCCATGTCGTATGTAATTCCGTAATCTCCACGAATCTTGTTTTCTTCAATGTCTTCTGCGCTAATTACAATTACAACTTCTGCATGGTCTTTTAACTGTAATAACATTTGTAACTTTGAGTCTGGCTCAAATCCCGGCAACACTCTTGATGCATGATAGTCATCAAAAAGCTTACCACCAAATTCCAAATACAACTTGTTCCCAAACTGTGCAATTCTTTCCTTAATATGCTCTGATTGCATCTTTAAATATTTCTCATTATCAAATCCTTTTACCAAAACCTTAACCTCATTTATCCTATATATTTTATTTTGTACTCATCTTTGTTGTATTCTTTCCAGAAAAAAGAACTTATAATAGTTTTTGCATTTTTTTCAGCATTGCTCAAAAGTCCATTTGCCTTAGCATCTTTCTTCGCTGTGGCTTTTAATTTTTCAAAAGACTTATTGTTATCCTTTAGTGATATTTTTGTAAAAATACTTTCTTCCTCATGGTAAACCTTAAAAGAATCCGTCTTTACTTCACAACTTAAAATTCTTCCTAGGAAATAAAGTACATTAGACTTATTTTCTCTTTTGTTTTTTTCCATTCTTTCTCCTTAAAGTCCGTTTTCCATTCTATCATATTGTAGTTACTTTTTGTATTATTTATTTAAAATGAAACAACTAATTCCATTTTAAATCTTTTCTCACCAAATACTGCATGTGGCACATCTTTTGGCATTACGATTGTGTCCCCTTCTTTTAAAAAATTACCATTCTCATTTTTCAACTATTTTATGCATCCTTTAAAAATGCCTTATAGCACTTATATGCTTCATAAACATCTGCCTTGTTTGTTACTTCCCATGGTGCATGCATGCTTAATACTGCAACACCACTATCAATAACTTCCATACCGTATAATGCCATAATGTAAGCGATTGTACCGCCGCCACCAATATCTACTTTTCCAAGTTCAGCCATCTGGTAGTTTACATTATTGTCATCCATGATCTTTCTTAAGGCTGCAAGATATTCTGCGTTAGCATCATTTGAACCAGACTTGCCGCCACGTCCTGTAAACTTGTTAAATACAACACCTTTTCCCATAAATGATGAACTGTTCTTCTGGAAAGCTTCTGCATATAATGCATCGAATGCTGCATTTACATCTGATGATAACATTCTGCTGTTAGCAAGACATCTCTTTAATTTGATTTCACTGTAATCATCAAATAAATTTAATAATTCTGCCACTGTATTTTCAAAGAAGCGTGACTGCATTCCTGTAGCACCAACACTACCGATTTCTTCTTTGTCTACTAAAAGGCAACATGAAGTCTTATCAACCTTCTCCATTTCAAGCATTGCTACTAATGAAGTGTAAGCACACACTCTGTCATCCTGACCGTATGAAATAATCATGCTTCTGTCAAATCCCATTTCTCTTGCTCTTCCTGCCGGTACAACTTCAAGCTCTGCAGACATGAAATCTTCTTCTTCCATGCTATACATTTCTTTAAGAATTTCAAGAACACCTTTTTTAGTAGCTTCCTTTTCTTCATCATTAAGAGGTATTGTTCCAACTAAAATATCAAGATTTTCTCCTTCAACAACTTTTGCTGCTTTCTTTTCCATTTGATTAGCCGCAAGATGAATAAGTAAATCTGTAACACAAAATACAGGATCCTCCGGTTTCTCACCAATATTTACATTAACTGTTGTGCCGTCCTTCTTAACAATTACGCCATGGATTGCAAGTGGTAATGTTACCCACTGATACTTCTTAATACCACCGTAATAATGTGTGTCAAGGTAAGCCATACCTTCGTTCTCATATAACGGATTCTGTTTTATGTCCATTCGAGGTGAATCCACATGTGCCCCAAGAATATTCATACCTTTTTCTAATGGTTCCTTACCTATATTAAATAAGGCAATTGTCTTGTTCATACAAACTGCATAAACTTTATCGCCCTGTTTTAATTTCTTGCTATTTGCAATAGCTTCTTCTAAACTAATATAGCCTTTTTCCTTAGCTCTTTTTACTGTTTCGCTAATACATTCTCTTTCTGTTTTGCATTCAGACAAAAAATCTATATAGTCTGCATTTAAACTCTGTAATTGTTCTTTTTCACTATCATTATATGTTTTCCAAGCGTTCTTTCTTTCCATAATACGTCTCCTTCATTTTCAGTCTTTTCTCCATCTTAATTCAATTATAATGTAATGTCAAATTAACCATTTTACTATTTTAGTATAAACAAATATACTATTTTTATATTAATCAAAGATTATTTTTGTATAAGTTAATTTTTCCTTTTCGTAATATATAAGAAACAATGTTGTTTAAAAGAAATACTTTTAAATACGGAAGAAACACAATGAATAAGAAATATATTTTTTTCGATATTGACGTAACTTTAGTTGCCGGTGGTTATGGTATAACAATTGATAACAAACTAATTGATATAAAACCACTTCCTAGAGAAGATATGATTTCTCTTATAGATGAATAGATGAATGTCAAGCTAAAGGGTACACTTGGGCTATTCAAACAGAAAACTCTGACATCAGATTTGCTCCTGATGAAAATTTTTACAACCTGACTCATCACATCTATATGAATACAAGAATTGTCCTCAGTTTGGATCCTAAAAACTTTCCTCAAATTTACAAAGCTTACATTGCCTGTTTATATCCTGATGAATTCAAGTTGGATTCTATCAAAAATTCACCTTGGTGTCGTTTTCACAAGGAATATTTCTTTGTTGAACCTTCTTACAAAGCTTACGGAATCAAGCAGATTATGTTACTACCAATGTAGATGACAATGGTATTTATAATGCCTGTAAACATTTTAACTTGTTTTAAATTAAAATATATTGTACTTTAATATTAAGAAAGGAATAACTATTTTAATAGTTAGAAAGGTGATTAGTATGAGAAGAAAAGATCGTGAAATTACAGATTTTGATGAAATTGTTGAAATCATAAAAAAATGTGATGCCTGTAGATTAGCATTTAATGACGGAGACTATCCTTACATTGTGCCTCTTAATTTTGGTCTTAATGTAGTTGACGGAAAACAGGTTGAATTATATTTCCACTGTGCAACTAAAGGAACTAAGTTAGATTTAATTAGAAAAGATAATCGTGCAACTTTTGAAATGGACTGTAACCACAACTTTATTCTATATGAAGAGCGTATGTCATGTACAATGGGTTATGAAAGTGTTATTGGTCACGGAACAATTGAATTCATTGACGATGAGCATAAATTCGAGGCTTTAAAGATTTTAATGAATCAATATCACGCAGAAGATTTCAAATTCAACACAAATATGATGAAAGTTACAACAGTATTTAAACTTGTAGTTTCTGACATGACAGGAAAAAGACGTAACAATATTCATTAATTTTCAAAAAAAGTTAAAATATGTAGCTTCTGTAAAACGAGAGTGTGAAAGTTTAAATTCAACATACAGGAAACTTAATCGTCAGAGAAGTGTATTTCCAAGCGACAAGGCATTATTGAAAGCACTGTACCTGTCAACCTTTGAAGCAACGAAGAAATGGACAACGACCTTAAGGAACTGGGCTCAGGTGTATGGAGAACTGAGCATTATGTACGAAGGCCGTTTGCCTGAATAGCATAAAAAATACCCAATATCAAGGATGAATATACGCCCGTTATAAAACGGGCGTCCTTGACATGGGTATTTTTATATGCTAGTTATATAAACAAGAGCTGCAAGCTCATTTCATGAACTTACAGCTCCATCACTTATCATAGAATGTCTATTTACAGACTTTATTTCACAGTCGAGGGTGCGGACAAAATTCTGGACTACTATAGGGCTTCGAAAGGAGCCTTTTTATGTATTCAAAAGAACAAAAAGATATTGCACTACGGATATATCATCAAACAGAGTCTGTAACTGAAACTATTAGGATTCTAGGGTATCCAACACGTAGAAATCTGTACACATGGATTGCTGAGGAAAATACCCCACCCAAAACAAGGAAAGAATATCCTGTAATTAATAATCCTCCTGATCATCCTCGCAATCCTCCATTAGAAGTAAAATTAGATGCAATTCACCGTTGCTATGAGCTCGGAGAAAATATAAAATATGTTTCAGAAGACATTGGGTATAGTAGAGCTAGTATTTATCAATGGCGAAAACGTTATTTAAAAGAAGGTACATTAGGTCTTATGAATCACAAAAACATTACTCCGGGAACATTAGTAGAAGGTTCTGTTTCAAGTACAGATATTTCTTCTGATGAAATAAATCAGTTGAAGGCTCAAATACAAGATATGCAATTAGAAATAGATATTCTTAAAGAAACGATAAATGTATTAAAAAAAGACCCAGACATCGATCAGAGTGCTCTCAGCAACAGAGAGAAGGCGGTGATAATCGATGTCTTGAAAAATAGATACTCACTGCCATTATTATTACAGAAATTACAATTATCAAAAAGCAGTTATTATTATCAGGAACAATCCCTAAAAAAAGAAGATAAATATACACTTTTACGTGTTAGAGTCATTGAATTATTTACAGAGAATAAAGGTCGGTATGGTTACAGACGAATTCACGCCCTACTTAAGCGTGAAAATATAATTGTCTCAGAAAAAGTTATTCGTAGGATTATGAAAGAAGAACAACTTGTAGTAAAAATCAAACGAACTCGTAAATATAATTCCTATCAAGGTGAAATATCTCCAGCAGTAGATAATCTAATTAACAGAAATTTTTCTGCATCTAAACCTAACGAAAAATGGTTAACAGATATAACCGAGTTTGCAATTCCGGCAGGAAAGGTTTATTTATCGCCTATAGTAGATTGTTTTGATGGCTTACTTGTCAATTGGAATATAAGCACTTCTCCAGATGCATTACTTGTCAATTCTATGCTTGACGATGCAGCTAAATTACTATCTGTAGGAGAAAAACCAATCATACATTCAGACAGAGGCGTACACTACCGCTGGCCAGGCTGGATTGACAGGATGGAGAAAAATGGTTTCATACGATCAATGTCAAAGAAAGGCTGTTCACCTGATAATTCTGCCTGTGAGGGCGTATTTGGAAGAATTAAAAATGAGATGTTCTATAATGCAGATTGGTCTGGGGTAAACATCTCAGAATTTATTGGTATTTTAAATGATTATCTTTATTGGTATAATGAAAAAAGAATAAAAAAATCATTAGGATATTTGAGTCCTATAGAGTACAGACATAGACTTGGATTGGTCACTTAGATAGTCCAAGAAAATGTCCGCACCCCCGACTCACAACTCCTTACTCTTTATAACATTCTAAAATCATTACTGTCTGTTAGTTTAATATAGTAATTTTTCTGATTTAGAATACTCTTCTTTTCCACCAAAACATATACTTTAAATTCTATTGAATCCTTTAATTCTACAAAAGGTTCTTCAATATAAAGTTGCGTTTTTACATTTTTTTCTGCAAACTGTTTCTGGAGCTTTTTCCCTTTATTTATAATTAGCTTATACTTTTCGTCATTTGCTTTTCCGAAATGTCTTTTTGGATATTCATCTGTAATTTCTATAAAACGGTTTGTTATATAGTCAATTATTTGTTTATGACTGTTTCGGTGTAGCATAGTTGCAATCTTCTTAGCCTGCTTTTTTCCCGGATTGTTTCTGTACTTTTCAAGGGCTTTAACCAACGATTCGTCTTTAACAAGCTGGGCATATTTTTTCATTATGTCTATTGCTTCACTTGTTGGCACCCATGGATTTTCCTTTGGCACAAGATATTTTTCCGGCACCGATGGATAACAGCAATAATTAAGTGGTGGAAAATCCTTCAACCTTGAAAGTTCCAATTCTTCCTTATTGCAATATTCTTCTCCTAAATAATCTCTTTTGTCTGTTAGGATTGCGATTTTATATTCTAACTGTCTTATGTTTTCGTAACCTTTCACCCAGAAATGTCCTGTTCGACCGTATTGGTACAAATTAATTTCCATGGATAATTTTTCAAACCAAATTGTTAAAACCACATCTCTCTGATGGACAACCAAAACATATTTATTTGCATCTTCTTTGCTTAATGAGTAAAATATTTCACCCTGATATTCTTTCAGGTACTCACCTGTAGTTTTGGCATTTTCAAATACAATAAAACTTTCAACTGCATCATTCATAAGATAAATTAATTTCAGTTTATTTTGTTTTACTTTGCCTGAAACCAATTCGAATTGATTCTGTTCCAACAATTGTTCTAACTTAAGCAAAATGTCCTCATCTAACACTTCATTCAAATCACTTTGCTGCTCAACAGAATTCAGCTTCTTTAAATTATCCTGTTCACTGAACTTATTTTGTTTTTCCGAATTCTGCTGTTTTTCTAATTTATTTTGTTTTTCTGAATTATGTTGTTCTTCTAATTTTTTGTGTTCTCTCAAAGAAGCATCCACATTCTTTTTTATCGTCATAGTCATTCTTCCTAATTATCTCTTTATTTTCACAGATTTCTTTCCACTGTAAGAGCCATAAAACTTGCTACCTGAAACTGTTTTGTATGCTCTTACTCTTACATAGTATGTTTTATTCTTCTTAAGCTTTGATAATACTTTTGAAGTCTTCTTAACAGTTACAGTCTTTGCTTTCTTCATTGACTTATTTGTAGCATATTGAATTTCATAGCCTGATGTCTGCGATACTTTCTTCCAGTTTATCTTTGCCTTTTGTTTGCTGTTGTTTTTTACCGTTAATTTCTTTACTGTTCCAGGTACTATTTTAAAAGTTTTATTAGTAGTTCCCTGATAATTGCCCTTAAGGGTTATTGTTACTGTAGCAACTCCTACGTTTTTATTCTTGCTATAACTCACTGAATAATCATTTTGGGTTAAAAGACTTCCTTTTGAATTAGTTATTTTCACTGTAGGCTTATTTAACTTGCCTGTATACTCATATTTTGTTTTTGATAAAGTTACGCTTTTTACTTTTGGTATTATGTCTGTTTTCTTGTGACCACAGGTTTTACAATAATATGTAGCTTTACCTGACTTTGATATTGTTCCTTTTGTAATTAACTGTTCCACTGCGTAGTTATGACCTGTCACACTACATTCCCTTGACAACAATATATTTACATCTGTCTTATTTCCACCGATTCCGTTAACTGTACTGTTTTCACTATACTGCCAAATATCATATTTTTTTTCGTAACCACTTTCATTATTATATCTTGCAACCCATCTTGCCCAATTTTCAAATCTGGCATCGGTAAGCTTATTTGTCCACCAATAATAATTGGAATAAACTCCAACTTTATAACCTTTTTCTTTCATAATATTGCAAAAAGTTTCTGCAATATCTCCTAACTTTGAAGCTTTTAGATTACCCTGAGTTTTTTCATCTTCTATGTCATAATAAATTGGCATGGTAGGTTTTGCACCTGCACCATCAAGCATTGTTAAAACATGGTCAGCTTCGTTCTTTGCCATTTGTGTATTCACTGCGTAAGAATATATGTACACGCCGTATTCAATTCCATTTTCTTCACAGCCTTTTACATTCTGCACAAATTTGCTGTCATGCTGAGATTCAATATTATCGCCGTATCCACATCTTAGAAGTGCAAAAGTAAAACCTTCAGCTTTAACCTTCGCCCAATCAATATCTCCCTGATGGTAACTTATGTCTATTCCTTTTGCAATTGCACCTTTAATTTCATTTCCATTACCGTCATAAAAAATACCGTTACTTTGGGACCATGGTGTAGCTGCACTTACGGTAGTTTGGAATATGCACAAGCACATTCCCAAGACTAAGCATTTCTTTAATTTTAATATAAATTTTTCTCTCATTTTATTTTTTCTTTTTCTCATCCTATTTTCCTTTTTCTTATCTAATTTTCATTTTCTTTTTTTTAATCATACATTTCGTATTAAAAATCTGATTCCTTTATGCGTGATTTATTTTCACTCAAGTTTTCATTACAGGAATTTTTTATTACACAATTTACTCTTGTATGTCTAAACATTTGCAATTTTCTGATTTTCTAATAAAACTGAATATTTTTTTTAACTAACTTTTCATCTTCATAAATTAATTTCAATGTAAAAAATTTTTCTTCATTATCAAGTAGTAATTTCAAGAAAACAGCATCTCCTTCCCAAGTTGGAAGTTGCAAAACATCTTTCTTAGGCACCCACATTAAATCGCCCTCATCGCAGGATGTAATTTGTCCCTCAAACTTATCTGCCGTGAATAAACACATCATTTCAGGTTCACATTGATTACTTACAAAAGTTATTAACCCTCTTAACTTATAAGACAAAAGTTTTAATCCTGTTTCTTCTTGTACTTCTCTTTTTAAACATTCTTCCGGACTCTCGCTTCCTTCAGCATGCCCTCCTACTCCAATCCACTTACCTTCATTAATGTCATTTTTCTTTTTGATTCTGTGTAACATTAAATATTTATCATCTTTTTCTATGTAACACAATGTAGTCATTTGCATAAATTTTGCTCCTTATTTGTATGCATTAATTTAACTCTTTACTTGCTTTCATTAACTTAACATACTCTTCTGCATTTTTCTTGTTTGATTCAATCTCAGATTCTGTAAGTTTTCTAACAACTCTTGCCTGACTTCCAAGAGCCATGGAATTATCCTGAATGTTGCTATTGTCACCAATTATTATTTCTTCCATATCACCGCGAACAACTGTATTGTACCATATACCTACATTCTCTCCTATTGTCACCTTGCCAACCACATGTGCCCCACGGTGCAATAAATGTATTACTCATTTTTTGTCCTTTCACAAATTAATTTCCTTGCTATTTATTTTACCACACCACCCAAGTTTATTCCATATAGCAAAGAATGTCGCTTACGACATTCTTTGCACCAAGCACGTACCCGTTAGAAACATTTTCCTTTCGTGCAAATGTGCATCCCTAGTGGAACGTTTATTTTTTAGACGTATTCAGTTTAACACCCTGATTTTATTTTTTTTATCTTTAGCAATTCACATTTTGGCACTTGCAATAGAAAACCTCCACACTTTTAAGGTGTAGAGGTTTTCACTTATTTTATATCCTGCTGTTTTACCATATTAACAATATCACTATTGACTTCCATTATTCTTGAATCACATTCCATCTCTGCAATTGACATCCAATAGAATTTTTTGCCATCTATTTCGAAGCAATCTCTCTTCAAATTTTCAGAAAAATTACTTATTACATATTTATAGAAACGATGTCTATAACATTTATTTTCCTGCGAACTTATTGAAAATTTTTCATGCACTTTTTCAAATTCATAAGCACCTTTAATATCGTAATCTGCGACTTTCAATTCCATTTGCAAGTGCTTACTAATATTTGCCTCATCTTCTTTTATTCCAGAAGTTATAGTCGAATAATTTAAAAATAGTTTGCAATTCCATCTTGAATCATAATATAAAAGATATCTATTAGTATGTTGATTAAATGTATCTTTAATTAATACAATTGAATGTGGATGTTCTTTCATTAAATTCTGCTCCTCTATTGATTGATATAATTTATTACTATCAAAGTGATTCCTTCCAGAATATATAATCTCATATATTCCATAAATTGTTAATACAATTCCAAAAACAACTAAAATAACCTGCACTGTTATTCCTATTAAATGTAAATCAATTTAGGTACTTGCATTGGTGCAAAATGTGTATCAACCTTACTGCTTTACAACACTAACACGTTAAATTGACAAATTCTTCTTATTTCTTTAAGATGTTGTTTGCAGCATATCCATTGTAAAATAATTTTTTTAATTTTAGTTGACTTTGGAATGATGTAATAAAAATAGAATTGAGATTGTATATGGAAAGAGAAAAATTTAAATCCAGACTTGGATTCATTCTTATTTCTGCCGGCTGTGCCATAGGTATTGGAAATGTATGGCGTTTTCCTTATGTTGTTGGAAATAATGGCGGTGGATGTTTTGTATTATTTTACATCTTATTCCTTGTTATTTTAGGGCTTCCTATTTTAACAATGGAGTTTTCAGTTGGTCGTGGTAGTCAGCAAAGTATTTCAAGAGCTTTTAAGACTCTTGAGAAAAAAGGTCAGTATTGGCATCTGCATGGTTACAGCGGAATGGCAGGTAACTATATTCTTATGATGTTCTACACAACAGTTTCCGGTTGGATGCTACGATACTTTTTTGATACAGCAAAAGGTGACTTTGTAAACGCAGACACTAATGCTGTTCAAAATCATTTTTCAAATATGAATGCCATTCCTTCGGAAATGATATTTTGGACAACTCTTGTTATTATTGTAGGTTTCCTAGTTTGTTCACTTGGATTACAAAACGGAGTTGAAAAAATTTCCAAAGTAATGATGATTGCCCTTTTGGTGATTATGGTTGTTTTGGCAATTAACAGTATTTTTCTTGAAGGTGCCGGCAAGGGCTTGTATTTTTATCTGGTACCTGACTTTGAACAAATTAAAAAGGTTGGCCTTATTAATGTTATAGTAGCTGCAATGAATCAGGCATTTTTCACACTTAGTATTGGCATGGGCTCTATGACAATTTTTGGCAGCTATCTTGGAAAAGACCGTTCACTACTTGGAGAATCAATTAACATTGTTGCATTAGATACATTTGTTGCCATTGTGTCAGGCTTGATTATTTTCCCAACATGCTTTGCATTTGGTGTTAGCCCTGATCAGGGACCAAAACTTATATTTGTTACTTTGCCAAATATTTTTGCAAAGATGCCGGGTGGTCGTATCTGGGGAAGTTGCTTCTTTATTTTCATGGCTTTCGCAGCATTTTCAACTGTAATTGCCGTTTTTGAAAACATTATGTCATCATGTATGGATCTTTGGAAATGGTCACGTAAGAAAACTGCAATTATAAATGCAATTATTATAACTGTTACTTCCATCCCTTGCGTTCTTGGTTTTAACGTTTGGTCAGGATTCATGCCTTTTGGAAAAAATACAAATGTTATGGATTTAGAAGACTTTTTAATAAGTAATTTAATCCTTCCAATTGGCTCACTTATTTACACTCTATTCTGCACAAGCAGATATGGTTGGGGATGGGATAATTATATTAAGGAAGTTAATTCAGGCTCAGGTTTGAAAGTTCCAAAACAAATTCGTTTTTACTGTAAATGGATTCTCCCTATTACGATTATATTCATTATTGTAAATGGGTTAATTTCCAAATTCTTTTAAAAGAATCTGGAATGTCACTTGCCACATTCTACGCAACCAGCGCGTGCCTATTTAGCAACATTTTCTTTTTACGTAAATGCGCATACATTAAAACCTCAGTTGACTTTTTTATCAACTGAGGTTTTGTTTTATCCTTCTTCTCTTTTATTTTATTACTTTTTATTTTTTATCTTTGACCACCTTTTATTCTATTTCTTTATCCTTGTAAGCACTTTTTATTCTACCGACTTTTCTTTTTTCATTGTAAACGCTTAAGTTTATTTCCTTTATTATTAGTTATTTCTTTTCTTCTGTTCTAACTAATTTAAAACCGGTTCCATCATCTTTTATAGAATAAATTCTACTTTCATCATAATGTTCACCCGCAATGTAGATTTTTAAAACATTTCCTTTTTTGATAATTTTGCTTGCATATTCAACATCTACTTCTTCTGGGGTTTTAATTACTTTCACAGCTTTGGTTTTCATGTTGTACTCATGGATTGTCTTTGCCTGAATCTTATTTTCTTCGTCTGCTTTATAATTGAAATAATACATATTATCACCATCGAAATTAATAATTTGTGCATTACTTATCATTTCTTCAGGTTCATTCTTCAAATCCCACTTGAAAATTCTATAATCATCTGATGTATATGTTGCTATTTCTCTATTCTCGTTTTTTACAGTAGTTTGATTACCTGTAAAATATAATATATTGTTATTCATCTTTATGTTTTTAATAAACATTCCTACTGGCAATCTTGTTAACATCATTTTATCTTTTTTCATATTATACGCATATAATTTTTCCTGATGTTTAACATACTTTTCGCAGTATGCGTAATCTCCATAAATGCCAAAATTATAAACATTCTTTGGGAACTTATCTGTAAGGACTTTCATTTTACCTGTTGCAACATTATAAGCCTTCAAAACATTCTTACTACGAATAATCAAATTCTTCTTCCCATAAATTCCCGCTATGTAAGTGATTTTTTTTATTGCCTTTACTCTCTCAACCTTCTTACCTGGAACATATTTGTATGTTCCATGTTGTTTTCCCAAGAAAAAAACACTTTTTTTGTAAGTAAAGTATTGATTTCCATTTACCACTCTGCCCAAACATTCTTTTTTCTTACCTGCTTTTTTTGAATAAATGCAACGTTTGTTATCTTTATTCTTTCCAGTGGATATGGTGTACTTGCCTAATTTTGTTTTAGTTCCATAATGTATTGTCAAATTCTTTCCACCTGCACTATTAAAAGATGTGTCACTGGAATAGTTTACATAAGCACCAACTGGTGTTCCCTGACATACACCTCCTAATGCCATCGTAATAATTAATGAACCAACTAATAACTTTTTCTTAAAATTTCTCATAATCGTTACTCTCCTTTCTCTTTAATTTAATTATGAAACGTTGGCATTTTGAAAAATATTGCATTGGGAGAAAGTTATTTAAGTTTATTTAATTTTTATTTAATTTTTATTTAATTTTCACCCGTAACATTCTCATTTTTCCTGCCACAACCATTGCGATATTTATCTTTTACTGAAATACGTCTACCCCAATCAGGGCAAATTGTAAAGATTGCTGTTCCACACAGTGAACAATTATTTGCAGTTTTATATTGTTATGCCTCTAAATTCGTTCAATTTCAACACAAATTTTTCTGTATCAGTGTAATTGCCGATTTTTTAAGAAGTTGTAACTATCTATGTGTAAATAGTAAACCTTGCCCTATAGGCAAAGTCAAGCCTTTAATTTTATTCGGTTATCTCCGACTTGGGTTGTTCCGAGTTAATTAGCTATTTACCTACTTATTCATGCCCTTCACAATTCCATTGGCAATCTTATTTAATGCCTTACCTGAATGATTACTTCGTTTATCCCCAACTTCTAAATCAACAGATGCTATTGTTGAATAAGATGTTTGTGTTAAGTCAATTGCCATAGCTCCATTTCCATAAATTTTTACACCGGCATTTTTCATTCCCCAAATAAGATTTTGTCCTAATTTATTATGTTTTTTCCAATTCTTTGAAACCGGATACATGTTTCTGTAAGACTTGTTATTTGGAACGCTAATATAAAATGCGCCTTTATTTGCTGATGAAGAATCATAATGTAGGGCAATGTGGTAATCTGCATTGTTGTTTGCGTATACCGTTCTTCCTATGTTGTCTATCTGTGAATCTTCACTTTCTCTTACCATCAAAACATTATAGCCTGCTTTTAAAAGTTTCTTTTTCACAACCTTTGCCAGTTTAAGTGTTGCCTTTGCCTCCGATGTTCCGTCACTTAAAGTAGTTCCACCGTTAATTGAAGTAGCTTTTACAGCTCCCTGAGCTGTACTTCCACCTGTCACCTTTGCACTTTTGTCAGGATGACAGTATGTCTTAACACTTTCGCCACCTTTTGTTCCATGACCGGCATTTACGCAAACTGTTTTCTGCTTAAGTTTAGATGCTGTTGAAAAATATAATGTTGCTGCGTCTGTATGTATTTTGGAATAACCTGCAAATTCCCATTTAGAATTCCATGCAATTATTTCGGCGCAGGTGCTCCAAACTGAATAATATTTGTTTTTTCCTTTCTTCACATATCCCCTGACTCTCACGTAGTAATTTTTCTTCTTTAATTTACTAAGCTTTGCAGAATTTTTGTTTTGTACGTTTATAGTTTTACCCTTTGTAAAATTTTCTTTTGTTGAATATTGAATTTCATATCCGTTTGCTTTACTGTTTTTGCGCCATGAAATCTGATTATTTCCAGATTTTCCTGATAATATGTTAATGCTGCTTCCTTTAAGGAAATAGTTTTTAACTTCTAAAGAAGGTTTGCTCTCGTATCTCCTACCTTTTGCTGTTTTGTATGCCACAACCTTAAAAGTGTACAAGCTTCCATTCTTATTTGCTTTCTTATCAGTATACTGTATTGATTTTTTTACCTGACAAATTTTTTTTCCGTCTCTATAAATATCATATCCCTTAGCACCTTCTATTTTGTTCCATTTTATAGTTGTGCTGTTTTTATTATTTATAACGGATGTTATTGTGGGTCTTTCCTTTTCAAAATCTGTAGCTGATCTAGTAATCTCTTCTGCCCCAACAATGGTGTTTATGGAATTTGTTCCTGTCACTTGCGAACTTTTATCAGCAATTTTTGTTCCTGCAGCTATTATTGCTATAATTAGTCCTGATGCAATTATCTTTTTAATCGTATTTTTATTCATATGTGACCACCTTTTCTCACTGTTAAAATACTGTATTCACTTGATTTTATGAATACATTTTTGCAACTGCTACTAATACATATCTGTTTAATTTATATATTTTCTTAAATTCACTATTTTTTACAGGCGCCGGTACTTTACCAGTTTCTAATGTGCAATTTAAAATATTTCTGGCATCTAAATAATCGCTGAATGTTCCATAAGCTGTTGGCTCACTTATTACGTGAGTATATTTTGTCATGGAATACAACATATTGCTAAGTTTTGTGTTTTTACGGTGATACATAACTTCTCCAGCCTGATGATAACAAATTACTACATTAGGTTTTACTTTTTTAACTACGGCTATCTGTGCCTTTGTCTCAGGTTCAGATACAGCTTTCTTTCCTGCATATAGCTTTTCACCAGGTGCTTTTGCACTTTCTCTTCCAAAGCCTTCTGCAAAATTTCTATTGATATCCACGCCTCTTGCATTTGTCTTCCATTCTTTAAAACTAGCTCCTTTTGCTATTTTGTAAAGGTTCTGACGTAAATTAATATCTCTTATTTTCTTAGGTCCATATTGACTAATTGTTACACCATCCGGATTTACCATTGGCATAATTACTAATTTTACCTTGTTAAAAATTGTACTGTAATTCTTTCCCTGATATTTTTTGGTATCATATCCTCTACAATACTCTTCAATGACTTTCATCATAAATTTAGTATTCATATACTCTCTTGCATGTATTGACGTTTCTACATAAACAGTCTTCTTAGCCGTTTCCTTACCTAAAGTAACGTAATACAAATTTCTCTTATCTAAACTTTTTCCTGCAACTTCAACTTTCAATATTGAGCCGTAGGCTTCTTTTAATTTCTTAAGGTCAGATTTCATGTTTGCATAGGAATATTTCTTATCTAATGTATTTACTATTTTTTTAGCATTACATTTGTAGACAACATATTTTGATTTTACTAATAGCTTCTTATTTCCAACTTTTAACATTGAATATCCGCTATTGCATTTCTTATAAACATAGTAGCGGACTCCTTTTTTGACCTTTGTTACTTTCTCCAACTTTAAATTATATGCATAAACTGATTTCTTAACATAGCCACCTTTTTTAACTTTTGTTCCTTTTGTGTCCACGTTAGGTTTCGTTGTTGTTTTTTCAATAGTAGGCTGCTTCGTAGTTGGTTCTTCCACCTTTGTAGTGGTTTCCGGTGCTGTAGTTGTTTCCTCTGTCACCGTAGTTGCCACAACCGTTGTTTCTTCTACTGCCTGGGCTTTTACCCCCGCAAAATTCATTCCTAATGCTATTGCTCCAATTAGCATTAGTGTTTTCAAAGTTTTTTTCATATGTTCCTTCCTTTCAATTTTGGGTATATTTGCTGCGTTTTTTCCTTATTTATATTATAATTTCTAACATATTAAATAGCAATTATTGTTTATTTTTTGACAGATATATTAAAGCATATTTATGTAAAAAAAGAACTGGCACTGAGTTCAATGCAGGCATTGTCATAAGGATAACCTTTATGTGAATAACTGCGTTGCATGTTTTTGGTGGCTTCACGCCATGCCTGAGACACATACTGGCTTCCGCGGTCAGTGTGTATTATTAAAGGTAAATCGGTGTTACGTATTGCATTGGCTTTTTCAATTGTTTTTATTACAGTGGAAACTTCCATTGTGTCGACAAGAGTCCATGCAATTATCTTTCTGGCAAACAGATTCATTACACAGTTAAGATACACAAAGCCGTCATTGGTCCATACGTATGTAATGTCAGTACACCAGACAGCATTTGGCCGTTCGGGATTGAATTGTTCTTTAAGTATGTTATGGAATTCACTGCTAAAGTCAAAGTCTTTTGCTTTGAATCATTATAGATTTTGAGGATCTCCTCCTTGATGGAATTCTTGCGTTTGGCAGTGGCTGACAGTTTGCGTTGATGGTGGTTTGGTTCTCAGAAAAACAGATAAAAAAGATTTATTACTTTTGTTAAAAATAGTAAATATTAATAATATTGATGAAGTAAAACAGAATAAAAGATTAAAATTTATTAAAGAAAAATATGAAAGAAGTTATATGTATCTTGATAACATAAAAGAGTGGTAACAAAACTAAAAGATTAAATAGGAGTAAAGATATGTGTAAACTTTGCAAATGTGATACAGTTAAACAAAGTACTACAACTCATGTTATTAATTACAAAAATAGTATCATTGTAATTAAAAATGTTCCTTGTTAAGAATGTGAGCCAGCAATAGTAAGACTACTCACTGATGCCATTTGCATCAAGCCATTGCTTGGCAGTCATTCCTTCCGGTCTTTGCATACACTGCGTGATGATGTTTTTCCAGCTTTGTTTGCGAACTTCGCGTGTACATTTATCCATAGCTTTTAGCCTCCTATAAAAACTTTAAAAACTACATTGATTTTTTAGATTTCTTATAGTATGGCATAAAGTCAATCATCTGTTAAGGCGGGTGGTTTGACGTTTACTAATAAAAACTGCAATAAGTCTGAAAAAAGCGGAAATAACTCCGAGTTTTTGTTATGAAATAAGTATGATAAATTAAATATTTTTTTATAAACTTGCATTTAGTCTAAAAATTTGAGTAAAATGTTCTGTATTTGCGGGAAATTTCTTATGAAATTGCATTTTCTTTTAAAACAGGAACTTTTAATTTAATTCAGTCAAAATTTCCGTTTTCGAAAAAATTTAATAAAAAAGTGTTATAGATTGTTTATTTATTAGTTAACAGAGAAAAAAGGAATCTAATTAACCAGATTCCTTATCTCATAGAAAAACTATTATTTATAGATAATATACTATACATAAAAAGAACATCTTGATTATCAAATTTTATATAATTATTCAGAATCTTTGAAGAAACATATCTAATATCAATAACAGTAATCTTCCTATAACCATCTATTAATAGAGGAACTAAACTACTGCCATAAGAATCACGAAAAACAATTAATTCTTTATTACTTTTTGAAGTAGGATTAACAATATCTATAATAGAAGATGCTCCTGATAAATATATATCATATTTATCTAATGATTTTATTTTATCATAATCATATATTTTTGTATATTTTTTAGTTTCATAATTATACACACTACTATTATCAATAGATGGATTAGATATGGTTTTTATAGTATCAATATCTTTAGTTACTGATAGTCTACCAGCATAACTACCCTTAAAAGTAGTAATTGTATTTTCAACATTGTTATTAGTTATATCAAAATTCATTTGATTAGCAATAGTATTTGCGACATTAAATAAATCTTCTTGTTTCCAATGAGTGTCAGTCTTATAATAATTATTAAGTGTTAATTTATCAAATATATTTATATAATTAAGATTTGTTAAATTATTTTTCATCATATTTTGTAATTTATTATAATCAAGTTTTAAATTACCTTTATTAACAAAGTAATTTTTATCAGGAATAATAGTATAATATATATTACTATTATTATTCAAATATGTATTTTTTATATAATTAATCTTATTTGTTAAATTATTAATAGAATTAGTATTTAAAGGAAATATTTCTTCAACAATATAATCATCATACATATATAAATTGTTATATTCACCTTTAGTAGATAATTCTATATCTATTTTAATTTTCCTAAAAGTATCTCTTTTGATAAATTGATCCGTAACATAGGAATCAAATTTCTTAAAATATGTACCATCAAACAAGCTTTTAGTAGTTAATTCTGGCATAGTAGTAAGTTTTCTTCTCTGCTATAGAAATATCAGTATCATTTTTTATAACATTAATCAAAAATAATGAAATTATAGTAAAAAGAAATACTAAAGTTATAACTATATTTTTGATTTTATCGTTCATGTATAACCTCCTTAAAATCTAAAATATAAAAATGGGTTATATGAATTATCTATCAGATAAGAAGTAACAACAAATAATATTATAACTATTAAAATTGGTTCTAAAATATTAATTATGCTATTTAGATATTTATTTTTTCTTAATTTATCTATTAATGTTTTAATAAAAGGAGTAGCCCCAAATAAAGCAATAATTAATATTGGTAAATAACTCTTTAAATAATGAAGTGTATAATCATTAATAAAAACTTCTCCATTCATACCAAATAACCCTTTAATATTAGTCAAAGCCACTGACATATTGTCAGAATTAAATATAATAAATAATATCATAACAATAAATAATACATATATTCTTCTTATAAAAGAAGGCAATTTTTCCATAAATTTATTAAGGAATATTTTTTCTATTATAAGAATAATTCCAAACAATAATCCCCATATTAAAAAAGTCCAATTAGCACCATGCCATATTCCAGTTAATAACCATACTATTAAAATATTTCTTATTTGTTTATATTTACCATCTCTATTGCCTCCAAGTGGAATATAAACATAATCCTTAAACCATGTACTAAGAGAAATGTGCCATCTTCTCCAAAACTCAGTTATACTTTTTGATATATATGGGTAATTAAAGTTTTCAGGGAAATTAAATCCAAATATTCTTCCAAGACCAATAGCCATATCACTATAAGCTGAAAAATCAAAATACAACTGTAGCATATAACTTATACCAAATATCCAATAAAATATTACGGTTGTTTCATTTAGAGCAAAAGCTTTAGTGCAAAGTTCTCCCAAAGCATTAGCTATTAATACTTTTTTAGCAAGTCCAATAGAAAATCTTCTAATACCATATGCAAAATTATTAAAACTATGTACTCTATCATCTAATTCTTTTTCTACTGTCTGATATCTAACAATAGGTCCTGCGATTAACTGTGGAAATAAAGACACATAAGTTGCTAAATTTATAATGTTTTTTTGAACTTTAACTTTACCATTATATACATCAATAAGATAACTTATAATTTGAAATGTATAAAATGATATTCCTATTGGTAATGCAATATTTAATAATTTAATATTAGCATTAGATATATCATTAATTGATTGTATAATAAAATCAGTATATTTAAATATTATTAATAAAAATATATGTATAATTAAAGTTGTTATTAATATATTTTTACTTTGATTTTTATATTTATCAATTAAAATAGCACCTATATAAGCAATAATAATTTCTGCAATCATTAAGAAAACATATTTAGGTTCTCCGTAAAGATAAAACAATAAAGATGCAATTAATAAAATAATATTTTTATATTTTTTAGGTGTTATAAAATATATAATTATTAATGCTGGTAAAAAATAATATAAAAAACTAATACTATTAAATAACATCTTATCCTCCTATAAAAAGGCACCTTAAAAGGTTCTTCATTATTTTTCTGCTGGCGTTTCTGATGGAAGTTCTATATTTTCTTAGTTATTTGATTTTTCTAATTCTTTTCCAATATTATTATTTACATATTTCTTAAAATCATTATATACTGCTTTAGCAACATCTTTATCAGCCATTACAGAGAATATTACATTACCACTATTTGTGATATATAATTGTTCTGCAGAAACACAAATCCAACGTCTCATATCAATATTATCTAACATCTCTTGTTTAATTTTTTCTACATCAGCATTGTCTTTAACCCTAACAATAGCAACTGAATAAGCTTGTGCTGTTACCAACGGTTCTGATACAACAATTGATTCGATTCCATCATTTGTTTTTAATCCAGTATAACTAGTAACTTCATCAATATTCTTTATATCTACTTTAATAGTTTCAAGTTCGGGTAAAACATTTTTGTTATTTTTATTTATAGTATTAATAATGTCATTAACGTTTTTTGGTGTCTCAACATTACCTTTCTTACCACTACCTGATACTAGTATGAATATTATAAATGAGATAACTGCTAATAATATCAAACCTATTATAAAAAATTTTTTTTGTTTCATTTCTTTTTCCTCCTATTATCAATATTCTATCACAATTTTACTAGAATTGGTAGAAAAATTATTACGTTTTACAAAAATTAAATTTTAACTATTTAAAAACATTAAACAGAGTATTGAAATTTGTAATTCTTTAGAAAATCAATACAATAAATATAAAAGAACTAAAGAGATGACTATATCAGAAGAAAAAGAATCTCCTCAAAAAAGATAGGAAAGTTAGAAAATATAGTTAAGTAATGTGAACAAAAATTATCGGAAGAGATTAGAGATGAAGGAGAAAGAGAACTTGAAAATACAAAATTATCTGCTTTGCATGATTTAGAGTATTTATATGAAGAAGTTGGAAATCGCCAGCGTAAGAAAGAAGTGAGAAATGAAACCCTCTAGCCTAGGGTAGTGAGAGTGTGAAAGTTTTTCTGTAAATTAAATATTTAAATATAATTAATAGGCCTTCTATGATAAAATTTATTATTATAGGAGGCCTTAATTATGGCAAGAGAAAGAAAAAAAGTACACAAGGTACAAATGACTGATGGCAAACGTGCCATCATCCACCAGCTATTGGATGAATATGACATTCAGACAGCTGAAGACATCCAGGATGCATTAAAAGATCTTCTTGGAGGCACAATCAAGGAAATGATGGAAGCTGAAATGGATGACTATTTAGGTTATTCAAAATCACAACGTTCAGAATCCGATGATTATCGAAACGGTTACAAGTCAAAACGTGTCAACAGCAGTTATGGTTCCATGGAAATCGATGTTCCACAGGACCGTCGTTCTACTTTTGAACCACAGATTGTAAAGAAACGTCAGAAAGACATTTCAGACATTGACCAGAAAATAATCTCAATGTACGCAAAGGGAATGACAACACGACAGATTTCCGACACAATCGAGGATATTTATGGATTTGAAACATCAGAAGGATTTATTTCTGATGTGACTGATAAAATAATGCCACAAATCGAGGACTGGCAAAACCGACCATTAGATGACGTTTATCCTGTTGTTTACATTGATGCCATTCATTATTCTGTAAGGGATGAGGGAATAATAAGAAAACTTGCTGCTTATGTAATTCTTGGAATTACAGTGGATGGAAAAAAGGATGTATTAAGCATAAGTGTTGGAGATAATGAAAGCTCTAAATACTGGTTGTCTGTATTGAATGAATTAAAAAACCGAGGTGTAAAAGACATTCTTGTTATATGTGCCGATGGTTTAAGTGGCATAAAGGAAGCCATATCGGCAGCTTTCCCAAACACAGAATATCAAAGGTGCATAGTTCATCAGGTGAGAAATACTCTTAAATATGTACCCGACAAAGACAGAAAAGCCTTTGCGAAAGACCTTAAGACAATATATCAGGCAGTTAATGAAGAAAATATCCGAACTCCATGAAAAGATGGAAGGACAACTGGGATGTGATATCGCCTATTTTTAAATTTTCAGATACTGTACGAAAAGTAATATATACAACCAATGCCATTGAAAGTTTAAATTCAACATACAGGAAACTTAATCGTCAGAGAAGTGTATTTCCAAGTGATAAGGCATTATTGAAAGCACTGTACCTTTCAACCTTTGAAGCAACGAAAAAATGGACAACGACCTTAAGAAACTGGGCTCAGGTGTATGGAGAACTGAGCATTATGTACGAAGGCCGTTTGCCTGAATAGCATAAAAAATACCCAATATCAAGGATAAATATACGCCCGTTATAAAACGGGCGTCCTTGACATGGGTATTTTTATATGCTAGTTATATAAACAAGAGCTGCAAGCTCATTTCATGAACTTACAGCTCCATCACTTATCATAGAATGTCTATTTACAGACTTTATTTCACAGACTCAGGGTAGTTGTCACCCACCTCCCATACTGGTATGATAGGTACTGAATTTGGTTTTCTAAAGCTCCTATCTGGCTTTCGTGTTGCGTACTTACTCTGCAATAGAATGCAACTCTGACCTTACCTGTCCTATACTTATATTACAGTTAGCTTCTTCTTCGTATTCTATAGCCATTTTAAACAAATAGTTCCAGTACTCTTCATCATTCTGTAAATCTGAAGATTGTTCATTTTTTGCAAATTATTTCTAAGACTTTTTATGAACGCTAAAAACCTACGCGTATGCTTTCTCCTCTCTTTTTTGTCCTGTAGATATTGTCGATATTTTTTTATTTTTTGAATTAATATGTGTAATATATATTTAAAAATTCCACATATAAAAGTTTATTTCAAACTTATTGACAATATCGACAACTAATTTGAATCAAGTATTTTTCATTGGCTACTCTTTCCAAATCGTAATTTTTCTATTCTTTTTTCATAATGATTCAGAATATCATCCTACTCTTCTCCACTAGCCAGATGGAAATCCTGTTCTCTAATATACAATAATTCCATAGGGGTGTTTTATCTGCCCTTTTAACCCGGGGAAATATGCAGACCTTTGAGATGATAAACAAGCTGCCTTTCTCTCCACTGGGATGTGTTTTCCCAATTATTTGGACTATTCTGTATGTCCTTATGGGTATCAGTTCCGATCTTGCAGTAATTTCAGATTAACCTAATGATAAAGCCTTATCTGTTTATTTAACTTGCTTTTAATTTCTTTTGGTCAATATTGTTTTTTACCTTCATTTGCAGGATATTTAAATTTGGCAATCTATATAATACAAAAATAAACGTTGCTTCTTTGTTGTTTTTAAGCCAAAATAACGGGCTTCATGATACGCCCCTGTCTATATGACCGGGGCGTATCATAATGCCCGCTACTTTTCTAATATTATATATCTTTATTTAACTGTAACTTTCACTCGTTTGTACACACCATTCTGTGCATAAACATAAACTGAACATTTGCCTTTCTTCTTAGCTGTAATGACTCCCTTTTTGGATACAACAGCCACATCCTGATTATCTGATTCGAAGGCTGTCTTTCTATGTTTCTTTAATTTAACCTTCTTTGATTTAGCAATCTGTTTAACTTTTAACTTGAACTTCCTGCCCTGCTTTATGTTAACCTTTGATTTGTTCACTTTAAGTTTCTTACAGTTACCTACTTTTCCACCCTTTGTTGCCACATGAATTAACTTGGATATTGCTACCACTTTGCCCTTTTCATTTAATGCAACAACCATGTACTTATAATAAGTACCTTTCTTTAGCTTCTTATTAGTAAATGTCTTGCTGTGAACAGTTGCAATCTTCTTATATGAAGTTCCACATTTTGCACCATATATAACATATGTCTTAGCAACCTGTATTTTCTTCCATGTAAGACTGATAGCCTTCTTCTTGCTCTTCTTAACCTTTACACAAAGTTTTCCGAAAGTAGATCCTGCTAAATCCTTATCATTCTTGCAGTTAAGTATTTTCCTGTTAACCTTACCTACATCGCTTCCTTCTCCAATTGCTTCTGTTGAAGTTTTACTCTGTGTTGTAGGCGCCATTGTTGTCTGTGCCTCTGTCGTTGGGGCTTCCGTTGTAGGTGCCACCGTTGTAGGGGCTACTGTAGTAGGTGCAACCGTTGTTGGTACCTCTGTAGTAGGAGCTACCGTTGTTGGTGCCTCTGTAGTAGGAGCTACCGTTGTTGGTGCTGCTGTTGTAGGTGCTACCGTTGTTGGTACCTCTGTCGTAGGGGCTACCGTTGTTGGTACCTCTGTTGTTGGCGCAACCGTTGTAGGCGCTGCTGTTGTAGGTGCCTCTGTCGTAGGTGCTACTGTAGTAGGTGGTGCTACTGTTGTTGGTTCTTCACTAAATAAGAAATAATCAATATTTCCAACATATGTCTTTCCGCTGTCAGGAGTAAATTTAAGATATACCTTATGAACTCCTGTACTTATCTCTTTTTCCAAAGCAAACTTTTTTTCAACATATGTATCCCAACTATCTTCAGCAGTTTCAGTCAGATACAATTCTCCAACAGGTGTCGTATCCAAACTATCTAAATATAATGATACTTTTCCTGTGGCAATCTTACCTCTTACAGAGTAATTCATTATAATACTCTTTGCGGTTTTGGTAAACCTTACACTATCATATCTTGCCCATTCACCGTCATTGGTATTTCCTAGGTATGTATCATAATTAATTGTTCCATTATAGTCATCTGTGTTCTCTGCTTCAATTTTTGAAAATGCATCTTTATATGCACTATCCGCAAGAACAGTTCCGTCAGGCACTATCCATTCTCCATTTACGGTTTCCATATGGAAAGTTTCCCCTAAGCCACCTATAGTAGTTGAAGTTGAAAGAACCGCCTTGTCGCCATTTGGATCAACACACAAATACTTTCCATTTGCAATTGACCTAATAGCAAACTGTTTATTTTTACTTGTATCTTCCGCGTATCTTTCTATAACAAATTTTTCTCCGTTATATATTGCGGAGGTGCTTGCTGTAAGATATGCTCCTTCACTTACCATACATATATATTTTCCTGACACTAATGATTTGAAAGAAACTGTTCCATCATCATTTTTAATTATTTTAAACTGTTCCCACTCATCTCTATTATCACTTGTTGCAACAATTGTTGTATCACTGCTTCCGTTTTTACACCTTGCATACTGCTTTGATGCATCTGACTTTAGGAAAAAGTATCCCTGATCATCCTTTGTTGCCTTAGTAAATTTAAAATAATCAAAATTACATACATGTGATGTATCTGACTTAAACACTATGTATACGTTCTGTACTCCGGTAATGCGGGCTGTATCAATTGTCACTTCCTTCCAGTTCTGCCATGTTCCTGTATTTTCAATGCTTGCCTTTGCAATAAGTGGTCCTGTTGTGCTTCCAAGCCTAAATTCCAGTATTCCATTTGCATCTTCTTTTTCAGTTTCTCTTGAATATTTAAATGTAAGTTTTGACGCACCTGTCTCACCAAAATCAATATTGTAGTAAGCAGCATAGTTGCCGTTCTTTACACCACCAAGACTTCTGCCACCACTTGTTCCGCCGGAATTTTCTGAAATAAGCCCTTTACAATAATCTAAATCTTCTGCTTCAATATTTGAATAAGCATCTCTTTGTAAATTATCTGCATATGTCGGCATATTCGCCATAAGTGAAATGGCGTTATAAGCCGCAAATGAATCCCATGTTGCGTCTTCAGATGCTTTATTCTGCCATGAACATTGCATAATTCCTTTTGAATTACTATTCATCCATGCAACTCTTGCATTATCTTTAAAGAATGAAAGATACTCACCCTTATTAAAATCTACAATGAATTTTCTCATATACCTCATGAGAATTCCTCTCATACCTGAAAGGTCACCTGAATTTGTATTCTCTTCTTTTAAAATATTGTTATAGCATAAGTTTTTTACTGTATTTGCCATGACATTGCATGCATCATCATAATACTGCTGTGTTCCATATTTTTCATAAAGCATGATTGCTGCTCCAAGGAAAGTTCCCTGATTATAAGTAGAACGCCAGGCGTTTCCTGCACTATCCCATACATGTCCTGCATCATCGCCTTCCCTTACATACAGTGAACTGTTTCTCCATGCATCAAATACCCTTTTAGCTTTTGTATAGTAACTGTCATCGCCCGTGGCAATTGCAAGATAACATGCACCTACTGTTGCAGGTCCGTTAATACATGACGTTGTTCCGTCACCTTTTCCGCTTTCATGAGACCATCTGATAAGCCCGTCTGTTCTTCCTTCTGTTCCTCTTTTATACATAAAGTCCCAGTTTTTCTTGGCAATGTCTAAGTAACTCTGATCACCAAACAACAAATATGCTCTTACGGAATCAAGCACTGCCCAGGCTATATCATCATTAAAATCATTATTTGACCAATAATCTCCATTTCTTGCTATAAAATCCTTATATGTATTTTGAAACATATCCCTGTAAATTGATTTTCCTGTTGTTTCATATCCATCAAGCATAGCCTCCATAACTTCTGCAATTCCCCAGAATCCACCACCCAGGCTGTCATATCCTGTTGTTGAATTTTTAACATAATATTTGTTCTTAAATGCTTCTAAAGCCTTGTCCGCCATTGCTTCAGTAAATGATAAATTCTCAGCATCACTCTTTTGTATTCTCCAAATCTGACGAGGCTCATAATCTACACTTTTTGCCTTTGTCCATAATCTGACCTGTGCGCCATCCTTATCTTTTTTGTCATCATCACTGATAATTTCAGCATATTCTTCTTCACCATTATCATTTTTTACAGCTGAAACAATATAGTAACATCCTGAATATTTTCCTGATGTAATTGGCACTAACTTCCATCTGTAATTATCAGAATTATCATTACCATTTAAGTCCATATTATCCCCATTGTTTTTTCCGGTTATTTTTATACTTTTGCCGGATACTACATTGGTGATATTATAATAATCCCCTGTTTCCTTTAATGTCCATCTTGCCAAATCGCTCATTGCATCTGTGTTCCAAACCACACAATTTGCATAAAATGTTGAAAGGTCAGTCTGTGTTATTGCCTTACCATTATATGCCGATACAATTGTATAAGTTGCACCATTAGTTATTCCTGCAGTTGCAGCTTTTACTTCAACATTTTGACCAAAATTCATACCGCCCCACAACGTGCTAACCATAACTACTGTTAGCAAAATTGAAATAAATCTTTTTAGCATGTTTCCCTCCTATTTTCACTCTTTTTTGTAGGTTATCACCTTACAAATTAAGGCTCAATGAAATATAAAATTTGGTTACCATTTCTAAAAAATACACACCATTTTTAAGTTGGGACAGATAATACTTTTAGCCTTTATTTAATTGTTTTTGTATCTGGTTCTATCTGGTTATTTATCTCCTGTGAAAAGTTAATTTTTTGCATATAAAAACCGCAATGCTAAGTTTTTAATTTAACATAACGGTTCTTATATCTAGAAGAATTCAAAATATGGCTTTCTATTTTCTAGTTTGCAGCCTTTAGCCTCTGCCATTTCAGATACTGTAACTAACTGATATCCCTTTTTTAGTAGTTTTGGAACAATCTTTTTTACTGCATCTACTGTCCATCCATGAATGTCATGCATCAACACTATATCTCCATCATGAGCATCATTCATAACAGACCTTATTGTTTTCTTTTTGCTTTTTGTCTTCCAATCCAATGTATCCACAGACCAGCAAACCATAGGTGCATTTACATATTTACTTACCTTCTTATCCCTGATTCCTGCTCCGTAAGGTGGTCTCACAAATTTAGTTCCATGTCCAACATGCTTCTTAATCAAATCATTAACCCCTTCCACTTCCCATTTGATTTTTTTCGAGGATAATGTTAGCAATGACTGATGATCCATCGTATGATTTCCCATGTCACATCCTAATTCATCCATTTTCTTTAAAATTTCTTCCACCTTTATATCGTTTCTGGAAAGACTTGTACCACACATAAAAAACGAAGCTCTAACTTTATATTTTTCCAATGTTTCCAGCAATTCCAATGTTCTCTCCCCCGGCCCGTCATCGAAGGTTAATGCAATCATAGGTTTATTAGGATCAATTACTCTTTTATTATCTTTTGTTGTTTTCTCTTCGGTTTTACCGTTTTCTTTCTTTGTTTCAGTTGAAGCCTTTTCACCATTAGCCGCAACATTCTTTGTATTTTCAACAACTTCACCATTAACTCTTACAACTATTTTACTCCCTTTGTTTTTTTCTATTAAAATACAACCGCCTGCTCCGATTACTAAACACAATATTAATAACGTGGATACTACACGCATTTTAAGTTGTCTTATTCTCTTTTGTTTTTTTTCATCTCTTGTCATCTTTTTCGTCTCCATTATCTGTATTTATGTTTCTTAATTATTTAAAATATTTTTTACTATATCTTTTGATATTACAAACTTAGGCGCCCCTGTACATCCTGGTCCTACCTCGTACTCATCAAATGCAATTACTATATTTTCCTCATTATTTATATAGTAGTTTTGATTGCCTGATATTTCTTTAAATCCTGTAGAAATGCCATTATCTTTAATAAAATATACAACGTCTTTAGTCAACATTTGTTGTTTCATTTGTCGTTTTATATCATTACTTATAATCTTTATATAATCAGATTTTTTCTTAAACATATCTTTTAGACTAACAATCTTTCCACTTGATTTATCTATATTGTAATATCTATGAAATTCGTATCCACTTGCTCCGGTTTCATTTATTGTAAATGCTATTGTAAACCACTTATCATTATTAACAACAATTTTATAATCCATATATAAATCACTAAATCCACTTGAACCTAAATCAGTTTTATATTGATTCACTATCTTGTTTGTATATTTTTTTATATCATTATTTAACTTTTCAACTGTTTTTTTGTTTTTAATATCTCCATTAGAATCTACTTTTGCCATATTAACTTTGATATCTTTATCTTTATCATATTTTCTAACTGTTATTACAGTAAAAATATTTCCCACCAAAGGTATATTTTTCAAAGATGATGCCAATGTTTCATTTGTATTTGGCATAATTACAACTAACAACAATGCAGCAACAGAAATCATCCATCTTGCAATTATAACTTTTTTCCTTTTTCTTTTTTTATCAATCTTAGCATACTCTAAAACTTCATTTAATTTCATTTTTTCATCATCAGGAACTTCGACTCCAATATATTGACTTTTAAGTTTTTTTAACATTTCATCATTTACCATCTTAATTTCTCCTTCATATCACAATTTATTTAACTATCATATACTCTTTTAACTTCTCAAGTGCCCTATATATCCTACTTTTTACTGTACTTAAGTTTTCACCTAAAATGTACGCAACATCATTTAAACTCATTTCTTCAAAATATCTTAATACAATTACAGCCCTTTCTTTATCTGTTAATTTGTTCAACGCCTGTTTCAATTCAATCTTATTATCTTCAATCTCAAACACATCTTTTTCATCTTTCATTTCATTTACAATATCTCTATCCCAATTAAACCTGTTTTTTTTAATATAATTAATTGCTTCATTTATAATAATTTTGCATATCCATGTGTCTGCATATTTTACCTGACGCAATTTTTTCGAATTATATATAGCCTTATACGCTCCTTTTTGTACTATATCCTGTGCATCATTTTTATTTTGAGCATAGCTATATGCTATATGATAATATTTGTCATAATTATTTATAAGAAGTTTGCTAATTATATCTTCTTTTTTCTCTTTCAATTTTATCTCCTTTACGCTTTATACTATTTAGACTATTCAAAGTACCAAAAAGTTTCATTTTTTTATAAAAAAAATACTTTTTTATAATTATATCTGTCATAGGGCAATCTCTTTCATTCTGTTTCGGGGCAAAGTTTTTATCCTGTGTAAATTCTTTGTCCTTCAGAGATTTCCCCTATCCATTCATGTTTCAAACATAAAATAGATTGCTTCAGAGTAATACCCTTTAACTCTGTATTACATTTTCTGTTCCTCATAAAATTATGATTTTATGTGTAACTCAAGACCCTTGAAAGCCCTTAAAATAAGGTATTTCTCCAATTATTAAAAACTGCTGTCAATAGCCTGTTTTAAGCCTATTTATTAGCAAAAAAGACCCTGACGGTCTGTATTTCTACAGAACCATCAAGGTCATTCTTTATGCTTGGACACTCTCACAACTCATGTGAGTTTTATTTTTTCCTACTGGCACTATTGATTCAGTTTTACATTACTGATTCAAATTGATTCATTACTGGCTGAAAACTTTGCCCCAAAAGTGGATAAAAGTGTTTGCCCTGTAATACTTACTAGTGTATTTATTACTTGTTAGCAATAGCTGCCTGAGCCGTTACATATCATAGGCTTACTACAGCCACTCCTATTTCTGCTTTATCTTTTTATGCTACCTTTGAATAATCTAGCACTGCAATTTCCTGCATCATTTGCTTTGCTAAATTAACCATCTTTTCTAACTGTTCTGCTACTTCGTCTGTATAATATTTTTCTCCACACTGCTCACATTCTTCACAAGGAACATTTTTAATTACAATGATACTATTTTTGTAATTAACAACATGAGTTGTAGTACTTTGTTTAACTGTATCACATTTGCAAAACATACACATATCTATTTCCTCCTTGTCTTTAAATCTTTTTCAAACTTGATTGTATTTGGAAAGTATGCTGTAATAATATAAATATATTTTCCATCACTTCCAGCAACAACATGTATTATTTTATCATTTATAGTATATCCAAAAATTAAACAACTAGGATGTGGAAAATCATCTGGATAATCTTCAATTATTTCACCTTCCAAAACACATTTTTTAACATCTGCTCTTGAAATGTCTCTTTCCAAATAAGTCTACGACTTTTGTTCTATATTTACATTATACTTATCCGTGTGTTAAATATCAATTAAACATTTTTTCTTTTCTCCCCCCTTTTGTACACAATAGTAATGCTATATTCTGTAGCTGAAATATATAGTTCAGAAATCCACTGTTCACCCTTGTTTTCAACTAATATATCTTTAAACTCACAATCTTCTTTGTCTACAAAATATTTTTTCATTATTTTGCTATGTTCCTTTTCTTCATCAGATATTAATAGGAAAACACATCCTCCATCTTCTTCTAAGCTTCTTTCGCTTCCATAATTCAAATCTACGGGTTAGTACATTTTTCCCCATTACTTCTATACCATACATATCATCTCCATCGTCATTTCTTCCTATATAGTACAACAAAAAATACTCATCTTTTACACTTTTCTTTTTTATCGAATTTTTCAATCTATCTTCTCTATCCATTCCTAATATGTCCAATATAGTGGTTTTACCTGAACCATTTTTACCTACTAATACAGAAATATTACTTATATTTTCTCCCATAAGATATTATAATTTTGATTTTACACTATTTTATGTGAAAAAAAACTCCTGCACACCATTTCCGGTATACAGGAGTTCATTATTTTAAGTAATTATATTCCTTTCACTTATCAGTGTATTACTTGTTAGCAATAGCTGCCTGTATTGAGCGGCAACCTTGTGGGAGTCATTTTCTAAAAAAATAATAGTGTTATCTTTTTCGTTTCCTTCCACTTTACATAGCACCGGTTCTGTGGATGTTCTAAGTCTCCATTCAAAATAATCATCATGAACAACTATCTGATCTATGAATGTTTCCACTATGTCTTCTGGAATATCTCCACTGATAACATCATACTTTTTTTCCAGCAAATCCGTAAGTAATTGAATCTGCGTTTTTACATTTGAAACTATTGCGGAATTTTTCACATCACGCTTCAATAGCTCTGAATCAATGTACTCAATCTGCTTTTTGAAGACTCCTTTCTTTTCCTCATAAACTTCTTTTGAAATATCTCCTTCAACACGAAGTTCAACAAGATTGGAAAGTTTTTCTTCATATTTCTTTCGTTTTTTATTTAATTCTTTTACTTCATCAGTATAATCTACAACATTTTCATCTTTAATTGTTGCATTTAACATTTCTATTGCTCTATTAATAATTTTGTCTCTTTCTTTCCATAAATCATTAAATAGCCAATGTGCAACTATCTTTAATTTCCACTCCTGTATCACATCGCCAATAGTATTGTAGTCTCGCTGGAAAAGTTCCTCGCTTATCTGTTTATGTAGCAGCTCCCACGGAACTTTTTCCATGATTTTTGTTATTACAAAATCTTTGCTTTTTTGCTTATACTTTGGCATATTATTTATTTCCTGAATGCGAGCCAGTTCCGGTCTCCAAAGTATGCTTAATTTTCGTTTCATTTTGTAAGTTTTCTGAGCCCTTTTATTAATCCCCGGCTCTCGCAAAATTTGAAATTTTATATCTCCTTCATCTTCAGTCGCCACTATTATTCCCCAGTATTCACGGATATGTTCATCTATATGTTTGGAGTGACTGCTGCCTACAACTACATAATTGTAATCAAAAAATTTATTGTAATCTTTTATCTGTCTGGCAAGTCTTGTGTAAGTATCTGCATCACTTTTTATTTCCACCCCTACAAGAGTTTCTTCCAATACAAGCATTACATCTGCTCTTGATTTTGCAATCTGCTTTTCCTCTATTATTCTCACCTTACCAAATTTTTCATCAAAAAAATCAAATAAAGGTTCCCTTATATCCTTGTCTTTTAACATTTGTATTCCACCTGATATTGTTATATTTTATTGTTTCCCTTCATTTATAACCTCCTGAATATTCCTATACGGAACATCTGTAAACAGTGACCTTATTTCGTTTACCACACCTAGACTGGTTGCTATTTTTGTTAAACTTTTAAGTGATATCTGTCCTGTTGACTCAAATCTTTTTATTGAGCCATAACTTACACCACTTATTTCTGAAAGTTTTTCCTGGGAAATGCAATGCCGTTTTCTTATATTTCTTAATCTTCCAGCTATATTTTTATCTATTTCTTCTGTGGTTTCCCACACATATGTCTTCATATTTTGTTCTCCTTTACTGATAATATATTATCTATTTTCACGTTTTTGAGCCATTTTTAGATAAAATATTATCCATAAGTATTATAGCAAATGTTTGTGTATTTCAAGTTTTATAATATTTCCTAAGCAAACTACACCTGAATATAAAGTAATAACTGTTATAATATATACTTTTCTACAATATACAAAAGACACCCTTTAAAGGTGTCTTTACTTTCCCGTGTTAATATTTATACAAAAATGTATCCGATTTTTCTACAAAGCAGCTTAATTGTTATCTTTCTTTCCCCTTCAAATTGATGGATTTGAAGGGGAAAGAAAATCAATACTCTTACTTAACAACTTTGATCTTTGACCATTTACCAAATTTTTTCACTTTTCCATAAGAAATATATGCCCGAACACGAACATACACTTTTTTCTTGGTTTTCTTTGAAAGTGTCATTTTAAATTTAGCTTTTTTGTAAAATTTTGATTTTACAATTTTTTTAAAGTTTCTCTTATAAGATATTTGTGCATGGTAACCAGAAGCACGCTTGAGGGCTTTTAGTTTAAGATCGATTTTTTTGCCGGTTTTCCTTGCTTTCTTTATTACAACCTTATTTGGAGCAATTTTACGTGTGGTTGTAATCTGAGATACCTTTGTAGAAGGTTGCTCTTTAACAGTTGTGCTGTTTTCTGATGTTGGTGTTTCTGGTTTCACAGTTGTGGAATTATTTATAAAATGAATTCTTTCCTGACCATTGATATTTCTATATTCTTCAGGGATTGTTCCACCTTTTGAAGAGATATAATCAGAAACTAAGTCGGCATCAACCTTTTTAGCATCTACATCTACTAAAGCTTTGCAATTTAAGAACATCGTCATTCCATCATTTGTGTCATGATAATAACAATCATCAATCGCTAATGTATAAGTTTTATTTAAGTCTAAAGGTTTTGTACCAACTTTTACATTTTTAACGCGATATTCACTGTCTACTGAAACAAACTGTCCGTTTTCATCAATTGTGACAGATGGTTTAATATCAGTGTTTATATCATAAGTCAACCCTGAAGTTTGAATAAATCCACCGCATTGTTCAGGCCATAAATGAGCTCCCATTTCAAGACAATCAAGCAACTGTTTACCAGTAACTTCAAGCTTAACAACATAATCACTCCATGGTAAAACATTTAAAATATCTAAATAGGTCAATTCTCCTGAAGCTAAATCGGCTCTAATATTTCCACCATTAGAAAAAGCAACATCAGCATCCATACCAACTCTAAACGCATCAGTTATAAAATCACCCAAGTTTGTTTCCTGTGAACGGATAATTCGGTTTCCGGTATCCGGATTGTAACTATACAATCCAAAGTCACTTTCTCCAACTTTTCTAACTAAATTAGAATATTTTGATTCGATTCCTGTTACATAAGAATCTATAGTTTTGTATGAAGATAATTCTTTTTCTTCATCTGTGATTTGATTAACAAGATTTGTTTTAGAAGACAAAGAACCATCTTTGTTCAGTGTGATTTGTAAGACACCTATGTCAACTAGTTTTGTTCCGGTAGATGATAAAATAACATTCTTGCCTTCTTTATTTTTAACAGTATCGCCACTAAGAAAACTGTGAGCATGACCATCTAAAAATACATCAATACCGGTTGTATTGGCAATTAATTCACGTGAAGACCAACCATCAGTAATACCTTCATCACCAAGATGTCCCAATGCTACGATATAGTCTGCGCCTTTTGATTTCATTTCGTTTACAGCTTCTTGCATCTTTCCGTAAAATTCATTCAAGTCTGTTCCACAAAATCCATAAATGTAATTTCCGTCCTCATCCTGATATGTAGATACTGAACCTTTAGTTATATTTTCAGGAGTTAGAATACCTACGTAGCCAATCTTTATTTCTTGACCGTTAACATTATATGTTTTTATGTCGTATGGCTGTGAGATATTTTTATTTTCCTTTAAATCAATATAGTTTACAGCTAGATATTTAGCAGTGGAGTATTCCATAAAAGTTTTAGTCTGAGATATTCCATAATCAAACTCATGATTACCTAAAACCTGATAGTCATATCCCACATGGTTCATAATATCCAGGCAGTCTAATCCGTCTGATTGTGAGCAAATAACACTTCCTTGTAGTGCATCTCCCATATCTACCAATGTGACGTCGGCAGCAGACTTAGCAGCCTCCTCTTTTAAGGCGGCAATTCCTGCAAATCCTAAACTCTTGCTTGAACCTGAATATTGTGAATGATTACTTACACCTCCATGTATATCATTTGTATAAAGAACGACAATTTGGTTATTATTTACATTCAAATCAGAAAAAGTAGTGGTATCTGATTCTGCACCATAAATCATCGTACTGGACAATAAGCTAATTATAAGTAAAAATGACATGCTTATTGAAAATAATTTTTTTGAATACTTATGCATTTCCAAATTCTCCTTTCATAAAATTAACTCGAAAATTGGTCTTAGTACTAATCCATTTTGTTATTTTATTATACCAAAATAGTTAAAGATTTAAAGAGAGAATTTGTAATAGAATATTTTTGTTCAATATTTGGTACTTTAAACGTTTCAACATCCCAAAAATGGTTGAAAGAAAAATAGTGAATTTCAATATGTTAAATTTTGAAAAAACAATACTTGATAATACTAAGTCATAGGCATTCTGGGAAAAGACTAACCGAAGCCATCTATACAGAGGTTGCTGCAAAGGTAGAGGCATCAGGGCACAATGGTCAAAACCATGGATTGCCACAACAAAAGACTCTGACTTTAGCCGTGAACTTCATAACATTCTTAATGAACAGTTTAATCCTGAGTGTCTAAACGCTGTCTGGTGTACTGACATTACCTACGCATTGCATATTGTATAATATGTACACCCAGTAATCTTTATTGATTTGAAAGTACTTACAGTTGTGTTCAAAGTTCTTACTATCAATGACAGCACCTTTTTTAAACATTGGTACAAATATGATAATATCTGATACACAATTACATGATAATCATCTCTTACCATATTTTCTCCTTCCCACAAAAAAACATCCTGCCATTATCTGCAAGATGCTTTCTATAACATATCAAGTATTGATTCACAAATTTTTCCTTCTTCTGTTGCCTCATAGTTTTCGTCAAATCCTTTTTCCTGTAAATGCTCTGATACTTTGTATTCTATCATCTCATAATCAGAATCATTAAGATTATCAAAAAAATTGATAGGTATATTTATTTTTTTCAACTTCTCCTGTATCAGGATTTAATATTACTGTTGCTTCTGTTGGTTGAACGATGCACCATTTTCTCCCTATCGTTCAACCAAATAGACTCTTGGGAACCAATACACAATAAATTTTTCTATATGATCCTTTGTAATTTCTATCAATTGATAAATTTGCTCATGTAGAAACAAATATTTATACAATACATGAATATAATCTATATTTATCAAAGGCTTTGACTTATTATTTTGAGTTATTAACATATATTTCATAAACCCCTTCCAATATTATCGTTTATATACTTATTTATATAATTACGATTCAATTCTTCCAATTGTCTACTCATACCTTTCACCAAATTGTAATCGTTCATTTCTTCATATGTAACCCATTCATAATCGCTATGTTCTTTTGAAAGCATCACATTATCTCCATTTGCTGTACATATATAAGTTAATCCTATTATCTCTGTGCATTCATCTTTAAAAGAATTCCATGCATTTAATAGTATTAACTTTTCAACTTCAAGACCTGTTTCCTCATTTATTTCTCTTTTTAAGGCTTGCATCGGAGATTCTCCAAATTCTAATCTACCTCCTGGGATCTTTTCTTTACCTTTTCTGTAGGTTCGACTATGATATTTAAGATGCTGTGGAGTGGTTTTGTTTTCCTACCACTTGATGGTTTTAGAAAGGCTCCAACCACAGTCTCTTTGTTCATTTGTTAATTAGTTAGATACCGCATGACGGTTTATTTAGAACGAGGTTACAATCGCAAGGAGCACCCTGTGGTTCTAAAACAGCATTAATACATTTTAAAGGAGATTTATTATGATTTACGTAGGAATTGATGTTGCAAAAGACAAGCATGATTGCTTTATCACAAACTCAGATGGAGAAGTATTATTTAAAGCATTTACCATCTCAAACAACTTAGATGGTTTCAATGAACTTTATCAAAAGATTAAATCCGTTATGGAAGACATAACAAAAGTAAAAGTAGGGCTTGAAGCCACCGGACACTATAGTTACAACCTATTGGGATATCTCATCGATAAAGGTTTGCCCACCTATATTATCAATCCGTTACATACAAATCTGTACAGAAAAAGTCTAAGCCTTAGACAGACGAAAACGGATAAAGTTGATGCCCACACGATTGCTTCTATGCTAATGTCTGACGTGAACTTAAAGTCCTACTCAGAAACGTCTTATCACAACGAAGAGCTAAAGTCATTAACCCGTTATCGTTTTGATAAGGTAAAAGAACGTGCTAAGTTAAAATCTTCCGTTTCAAGACTTGTCTGTATTCTGTTTCCTGAATTGGAAAAATTAGTTCCAACACTTCACATTGCATCTGTTTATGCAATGCTTTCTGAATTTTCCGGTGCCAAACAGGTGGCAAATGCTCATCTTACAAAACTTACCAATCTACTTTCTGAATCATCAAAAGGTCGATATGGTAAAGAAACTGCCATTGCATTTAGAAATGCTGCGAGAACCTCTATTGGTTCAAACATGCCGGCAAAATCCTTGGAATTAAAGCATACCATCAGGCTCATTCAGGAACTCACATCTGAGATTGATGAAATCAAAAATGAAATAAAAATCATTATGGATGAAATCAATTCTCCTATTCTTAGCATTCCCGGAATCAATTACCGTATGGGAGCCATGATTATTGCTGAAATTGGCGATTTCAATCGTTTTGCTTCTCCTGATAAAATCTTAGCTTATGCTGGTTTCTCACCATCTACATACCAATCCGGACAATTGGATGGTGCTTACTCACATATGGAAAAGCGAGGCTCCAGATATTTACGCTACGCTTTATATAATTCTGCCAAGTATGTCTGTATATGGGATCCAACATTTGCTGAATATCTTGCAAAGAAACGAGCTGAAGGCAAGCATTACAATGTTGCCATATCTCATGTCGTTAAAAAACTGGTTCGAGTTATTTACCATCTCGAAAAAAACAGCCAGAAATACATCAAAGCTTCTTAAATTTTTTCTAATTTAATACTCCTTTTTTGAGCACCTGCAACGATGCTCTTTTTGTCATGCAGTTTTCAATGTTCAAAGAACTCTATTGAGTTTAAAATCTATATAAAATACATTTCTGTACTTTACTCAAAAAATATCATTTTAAGGCTTGACTTTTAATAGTTAGTCTCATATTCATCGTCAATCATGATTCCGCTGACAAGATATTTCCTTATGATAGAGATAACATCTCCATCTTTTATAGTTCTGCCTATGATAGTCATAAGCTTGTCATGGTTTACCGTGTCAAAGAACTTTTCCAAGTCAATGTCTACAATCCAATCGTTACCATCATTCATCATGTCAAGTGCTGTTAGGATTGCTTGCTGTGCACATCTATTCGGTCTGAATCCGTAACTATGTTCATGGAATTGTTCCTCGTAGATTGGTGTTAATACCTGTGCAATGGCTTGCTGTATGAATCTGTCTGTTACTGTTGGTACTCCTAGGTTTCTGACACCGCCATCAGGCTTTGGTATCTCCACTCTTCGTACTGGTTGAGGTTTATACTTTCTTGTCCTCAACTGTTCCTTGATGATTTCGTCGTTCTTTTCAAGATGTTCTTTGAGTTCCGTGTACTTCATTCCGTCCACTCCCTCTGCACCTTTATTTCGTACGACTTGCAGATATGCGCTGTTGAGATTACCGCTAGATAAAATCTGCTCCATTTCCATTACAGAAACTTCTTCACTACTATGGGCTCGGCTGACTTCTCACAGTTCGTTGTTACTAGGCTAATGGAACCTCTGTGAGACCTCCACGCTTAAGGTGCACGCTCTTTTTCTCCATATATCCGCCACATTTACTCTGCTACTACAAAAGTGATAGTTATTAGACTTCGTTGCTTTTAGCCAACTTATCTCTCATAGCCTAGCCTTATATGTGATTTCTGTCCGTCGGACCAGAGATTTGCTTACAGCTTCCTTCAGATTCCATCTCACGATGGACACCCTTGCTGTTCAGCTATACACTTCCCACTATCTGGGCGTGTTCGAGACTTTCACCCGTTAGAGCGCGCCCATGGCGCGCAAACTAAAAAAATGGTTGGGACACGGGGGCCCAACCTGATAATAACCTTTCCAAATATACATATGCAAAATGTAGTAACTCATTAGTATTTCTATACTTTAATAAAAACTACTCGTCATTTTCCTGTTGTTGCAAATAAAACATTGTTTTCTGATTTTCAATCTCTGCTCTTAATTCTTCCTCTGTTGGTAAGTATAACTTATATTTTGATGCAAAAAGCTGTTCATTACCATGAAGAATAGAATACTTTGCAATATCCTCATCTGTATCAGAACAGAGTACAATTCCAATTGTAGGATTGTCTCCTTCACTACGTTTAAGTTCGTCATACATCCGAATATACATATCCATCTGACCTACATCCTGATGTGTAATTTTCTGCGTTTTCAAATCTATTAGTACAAAACATTTGAGAATATAGTTATAGAAAACAAGATCAATGTAATAATCCTGCTTTTCTGTATGAATATGTTGCTGTCTTGCCACAAAAGCATACCCTTTCCCTAATTCCATCAAAAACTTCTGTAAATTAGACAAAATGCTATTTTCTAAATCACTTTCAGTAAAATCTGTATTTGAAGCCATACCTAAAAATTCTGCAATAACCGGATTTTTTATAAATTCTAACTTATCATTCTGATATTCCTTGGTTAGTTCATTCATTTCATTTTCTACAAGATCCTTCTTTTGAGTCTGAAGCATACGGTAATAGTACTGTGAAGAAACATTACGTTGTAATGTTCTAACACTCCATGCTTGTTGAAGCGCTTCTTTCTCATACCATTCACGTGCCTTTTCATCTTTTACTTGTAATAAAATGCGATAATGTGTCCATGATAATATCGGTTGAGATTTTCCACTCGCTGAGTGGAAAATCTCTGGATAAGTTTTATAAAATGAATAAAAATTGTATAGATTTGTTTTTGTAAAACCTTTTCCATACTCTGTTGATAATTCCTTAGATAATTTCTTTATTATCTTTGTTCCATACTCTGCCCGCTTTTCACCATGCAATTCCTCACTGGCGATTCGATAGCCCATCATCCAATTTCTCTGTACCAGAGTCATATTAACTGCCTGATGTGCAGCTTTCTGTGAGGATTCAATAATCTGTCGCATGTCTTTTAATATATCATCTGTCTCAATAAAATTATCCATAATACTATTTTGACCAGTGTTTATTAGTTTATTCTCCATATGTATTATTCTCCTTTAACACTTCTTGATACTGATTTTTTTTCTGCAATAGTGCCTTAACCATTTTATCTCTATCCTTTTTTTGCTACAAAAGTAACTACACTTGTTTTCAATTCACATATTCCACTATCTCTCGGAATATCATATTGCTGATCCACCACAGTAGATTTTAATACTGTCCATTCACTAAAAGCTTTTTCAAAAATCCTTTGCATTTCTTCTGTAGGTAAGCATACTTCAAATTGTGGAAGTATTTCATTTCCTGTTTTCTTGTCAAACTCTTTTATATTAGAATTTACAACTAAACATACAATGCCATTTTTGCGGATGCCATGTTCTATTTCTCGCAATTTATTAACAAAGGTTTCTTTTGAATCTACGTGTTCCAAAGATGATACCGCCATTACTAAATCATAATTTCTTTCTTTAATTTGATAATCATCAATCGATTTAACTATTCCACATATATTTGATGTAACACCATATTCATCAGCATTAGCATAAAGTTTTTCGATAGCTAAATCCAGTATATCCACACAATCTATTTTACACAACCTATCATAATAATGTCGAGCAATACATATGCAATTTCTTCCTACTCCACAACCTAAATCCAAGACATTAATTTCTTCGTATTTATCAAACAGAGGTATCAAATCTACTACTGTTTTTATTGGTCTTATTAGCCAACTACCCTCTTTATATAGTTCGGCATTAGAATATATTTCTATATGTGATTTTCTTTCGTTTTTACGTATTTCTTTTAATCTCATTTCTTCCATTTTTCTTTTGTATCTTTTATTTTTACTCCACTGATTTATCACTTTTTTGATCTCCGTTATGAGTTGTTCTTTATTGGTAATATAATAAATATATTTTGATGCAAAATATTACTTACTAATCCTTCTAAAGCATATTCCGCAACCACTGAATCTTTATCAGTGCAAAGAATAATACCAGTTGGCTTATTAGATTCTTCGTCATTTACTATTTGCCAATAGCCCTAATTTTCAGCCTATATTTCAAAATCTAGAGCTTATGACAAGCTTACAACTGTAACACACTACAATTTTGTTGTATTTAAATCATAATATGAATATTCTTAATTTAATGTTCCTAATTTAATTTTACTATCTAATTCCCATAACGCAGTTTTATTACTATCATATCTAAGTCTTTTTAATGCAGTTTTATAATCAACCCATTCATATTTTGTATGCTCTTGAGACAATTCCAAAATTGTTGTATTCATCCTAGCAGCAAATGTATATTCAGGAATAACTAAACAATTTTCACCCCATATTTTTCTTGCTTCTTTAAAACAGTATGTTGGTATGCTATTTTGTGTATCAAGTACAGAATATTTACAATCCATACCTATGTTTGCTTCTTCATATGCCTCTCGTTTTGCAGATATTATTATAGTTTCATCCTCATCTTCTCCACCACCTGCTATAAATTGCCATACTTTCATATCATTTCTTTTAAATATGCAATATTTTACATTGCCGTTTTCAATATGATATGGAATGACTAATACCTGATATTTTGCTCTTGCCAATATATGTTCACCTCCCTAAATTTTAATTTATCATCTACCCAATTTTCTATTTTATACACAGTGCCATTAGTGTTTTATCACGCCATACTCGTGTTATTATATTTCGCTCAACATTTATACAGCTATATTCTACCATATCTATAATCAAATTGATATTTCATTATTTTATCAATTACAAAATTTCAGTTCAAATTATTTAGAATATTTGTGTCCAATTGACATCTCCTCAAAGCAGATGCACCCGCCAATACAACATTTGAGATATAGAGGTTTTGGGATTCTTCCTAACAAGAATGTATTTGTATATACAAATGCGTATCTTGCAATAGACCCGCCTCCATTTTCTTAATCTACTTTTGACAACCTGGATTTAATATTTTTCTTTTTTCAAACATACAAAAAGGGAACCATACTTTAAAAGTATGATTCCCTGATTATTTTTATCAAACCGTAATCGTTACGTTGATGTCTTCCCATTTACCCGCTTTTTTCATGTTTTTATCGAACTTTTTGTACTCTTTCAAGTAGTCCTTAGAAACTGTGAAATTGCCGATGTTTAGGGGCTTTTGACACCATAAACGATTATTTCCCACTTTCTGCAATAGCTGCCTGAGCTGCTGCTAATCTTGCGATAGGTACACGGAATGGTGAACATGATACATAATCAAGACCAATCTTATGACAGAATTCTACTGAAGATGGATCTCCACCGTGTTCTCCACAGATACCTACGTGAAGGTTAGGGTTAACTGGCTTACCAAGCTTGATAGCTGTTTCCATTAACTTACCAACACCAACCTGATCTAACTTAGCAAATGGATCGTTTTCGAAGATCTTAGCATCATAGTAAGCATCTAAGAACTTACCAGCATCATCTCTTGAGAATCCGTATGTCATCTGTGTTAAATCGTTTGTACCGAAGCAGAAGAAGTCTGCCTGCTTAGCGATTTCGTCAGCTGTTAATGCTGCTCTAGGGATTTCGATCATTGTACCAACCTGATATTCAAGTTCAGCACCTGCTGCTGCGATTTCAGCATCAGCTGTTTCAACAACGATATCCTTAACATATTTTAATTCCTTAGCATCACATGATAATGGAATCATGATTTCAGGCTTAACTGTCCAATCAGAATGTTTCTTCTGAACATTGATAGCTGCACGGATAACTGCCTTAGTCTGCATCTTAGCAATTTCAGGATATGTAACTGCAAGACGAAGTCCTCTGTGTCCCATCATAGGGTTGAATTCGTGAAGTGAATCAATGATAGCCTTGATTTCTTCTACTGATTTGCCCTGAGCGTCTGCTAACTTCTTAATGTCAGCTTCTTCTGTAGGTACGAATTCATGAAGAGGTGGATCTAAGAATCTGATTGTTACTGGACATCCTTCAAGAGCTTCATATAAAGCTTCGAAGTCTCCCTGCTGATATGGAAGAATCTTTTCAAGAGCTGCTTCTCTTTCTTCTACTGTATCAGAACAAATCATTTCTCTAAATGCAGCAATTCTGTCTTCTTCGAAGAACATATGCTCTGTACGACAAAGACCGATACCTTCTGCACCAAGTTCTCTAGCTTTCTTAGCATCTGCTGGTGTATCAGCATTTGTTCTAACCTTAAGAGTTCTGTACTTGTCAGCCCATCCCATGATACGTCCAAATGTTCCAGCGATTGTAGCATCAACTGTTTCAATGATACCATCATAAATATTACCTGTTGAACCATCGATTGAGATGTAATCTCCTTCATGGTATTCTTTTCCAGCTAATGTGAATTTCTTGTTTTCTTCATCCATTGTGATATCTCCACAACCAGATACACAGCAAGTACCCATACCACGAGCAACTACGGCTGCGTGAGATGTCATACCACCACGAACTGTTAAGATACCCTGTGAAGCCTTCATACCTGTAATGTCTTCTGGAGATGTTTCAAGACGAACTAAAACAACCTTTTCTCCTCTTGCATTCCAAGCTTCAGCATCATCTGCTGTAAATACAATCTTACCACAAGCAGCACCAGGTGAAGCACCAAGTCCCTTACCAGCTGGTGTAGCAGCCTTAAGAGCAGCAGCATCAAACTGTGGATGAAGTAATGTATCTAAGTTTCTAGGATCGATCATAGCTACAGCTTCTTCTTCAGTTCTCATACCTTCATCAACAAGGTCACAAGCAATCTGTAAAGCAGCCTGAGCTGTTCTCTTACCATTTCTTGTCTGTAACATATATAATTTTCTATTTTCAACTGTGAATTCCATATCCTGCATATCTCTGTAATGGTTTTCAAGTGTTTCACAAACCTTTACAAATTCTTTGAATGCTTCTGGGAATTCCTGTTCCATCTGAGCGATTGGCATTGGTGTTCTAACACCGGCAACAACGTCTTCACCCTGAGCATTCTTTAAGAATTCACCCATAAGCTTCTTTTCACCAGTTGCTGGATCTCTTGTAAATGCAACACCTGTACCACAGTCATCACCCATGTTACCAAATGCCATTGACTGTACGTTAACAGCTGTTCCCCATGAATAAGGGATATCGTTGTCACGACGGTAAACGTTAGCACGTGGGTTATCCCATGAACGGAATACGGCTTTAACAGCACCCATTAACTGTTCCTTAGGATCATCTGGGAAGTCTTCGCCGATTTTTTCTTTATATTCTGCCTTGAACTGTCCAGCTAATTCCTTTAAATCTTCTGCTGTAAGTTCAACGTCCTGCTTAACACCTCTGTCAGCTTTCATTTTGTCGATAAGTTCTTCAAAGTATTTCTTACCAACTTCCATAACTACGTCTGAGTACATCTGAATGAATCTTCTGTAGCAGTCCCAAGCCCAACGAGCATTTCCTGATTTTTCAGCAATAGCTTCTACTACTGTCTCGTTAAGACCAAGGTTAAGGATTGTATCCATCATACCTGGCATTGAAGCTCTAGCTCCTGAACGAACAGAAACAAGTAAAGGATTTTCCTTATCACCGAATTTCTTTCCTGTGATTTCTTCCATCTTAACGATGTATTCGTTAATCTGTCCCTGAATTTCTTCATTGATTTCTCTGCCGTCCTCATAATACTGAGTACAAGCTTCTGTTGTGATTGTGAATCCCTGAGGTACTGGAAGTCCTAAGCTTGTCATTTCTGCAAGGTTAGCACCCTTACCACCAAGAAGTTCACGCATGTTAGCATTACCTTCGCTAAAAAGGTATACCCATTTGTTTGCCATGTTTCTTTCCTCCTAATTAATTAGTATTTTATGTCATGAGTCCTATGGAATATGGCCATCATAAGTAACTCATACACTCTATTTTTGATGCCGCCCAGTCTTTTTAATAATATTCCTGTGTAAATCTACAGGCTGAAAAAGGGCGCATTTGCACCTAAAGTTAATTATAACATACGCACTTTTATAGTCAATAAAAAATTCCACTTTTTTCCTTTGTTATAAGGGGTTTTTGCATATTATTTGTCGACTATAAATGTTGTAATTGAATGTGCAGGTACTTCAGTATTAATACCCTTACCATCCACTGCCACTGCAAGTCTGTGACGTTTGCTTAGTTCATTTTGAACTACAACAATAATCTGTCCGTCGGGATTCTTATACGCAACAGAATAAATTCCCTTATCTGAATCATTTAAACAAAGTATTCTTTTTGCTCCCGGCTTAATATATTTTGAAAAATGTCCAATATAATAATATGAAATATTGTAAATAACTTCATTTGTTTCTGTATTTAACATAATTGGTGCTTCACAATAATTTCCTACATAGTTAGGACCACCCTTTTCGTCTAATACAAGATTCCAGTCAATCCAACCTTCTGTATAGTTATTGAAATCATTTATCATGTTGTGACCATAAATCTCACCATGTTTCCAAGCACCTATCCCTGCCTTAGAGCTTGTGTTTCCTGAATTGTTTACTAATTCAACACAACCTTCTGTAAAAATAAGATGCTGCTTAGGATATATTTCGTGTGCCATTGTAAGAATTTCAGATTTATCCGAGCCATACCAATGGTAAGCAATTCCCCAAATAATATCTTTTGCGTTCTTATATGCCAATGTTTCACGAACACGTCTAAACATTATGTCTCTGTTATGATCTAAAATTACAATCTTAACTTTTTCTTCAAGACCTTCTTTTTTCAACTCTTCATACATATAGTCAACAGCAAGCATTGCTTCCTCTGTTGGATCATATTTACATGAAGCCCATATCTGTTTAGCCTCTGGTTCATTTTGAACACTGATTGTTAAAATATTAATTCCTCTGTCAAGCATTCCCTTAACATACCTAACCATATACTTAGCCCATGTTCCATAATACTTTCTTAAAAGTCTACCACCATGGTTCATGTCCTTATTGTTTTTCATAAATGCCGGTGGACTCCAAGGAGCACAGAGAATTCCAATGTCTTCTCCTGCCTCTTCGCTTGCCTGTTTTATGAAAGGAACTACATATTTGTCTTCTCTTTCCATATGGAAAGTTTTAAGTTCAACATCTTCATCCTCTACGTATGTATATGGTTCTAATGAAAAGTCACAGCCATTAATAGATGTTCTTCCTAAATTGTAAGCTAAACCTGTTTCCTTATTAAAATATGCTTTTAAAATTTCTTTTCGTGCTTCTTCACTTGCGTTTTTCATAACGTACGCTGCCGCTTCTGTAAACGCTCCTCCAAATCCTAAATGTGTCTGAAACTCCTGGCTACTGTCTACAACAACTGTATCCATTCTGAAACTAAAATAATCTCTTAATTCCTGTTCACCTAAATCTCTCCACTTTACGTCATCACTTTGGACTGTCTGAATCATTTTGATTGTTGGTTCCATTAAACTACCTCATTTCGTAATAAAATGCATAACTTTCGGCATGTTATGCATTAGTATATTTTCATGTATAGTAGGTAACTCCAAAGTATTCTTTCAATTTCCCTGTATGGATTAGATTGAGTAATTCTTCTAATCCTAATCGTGCGAATCGTTACAGTTTTGCACTATCACAATCCTGTAAAAATTATAACATTTTACCCCTAAATGTATATTGTAATATTTATACAAATAATTTTTATTATTTTTATGAAAGTTGTATGAAATCGTTTCAATATGCTATTTTATGGGATTTTTTCTCTTTATGTTGCTTCACACCTGTGTGATTAGCTTTTTGATATAACGGAAAATAAAAAAGATTTCTTCGCTACACAAAAACAGACAGCCATATCTTTACTGTTGATTTCAAAAAATCTTAAACAGTTTCGATATTAGCTGTCTGCTTCTGCTAGTGTTATCTTTAATATTAATATCTTAAATATTTTTATCTTTAATATTAAACATCATCTAGTATTCTCTATCGTTTAATATTATTTAAGCTATTTATTTTTCAATATTTAAGATATTTATCATTTACTTTCTTTATGACTTATTATTTAAAATGCCATCTTTTCTTCAAAGTATGCTTTTAAATCTTCAATCTTAATTCTTTCCTGTTCCATTGTGTCACGGTCACGAACTGTAACTGCTCCATCTTCTTCTGAATCAAAGTCGTATGTTACGCAGAAAGGTGTACCGATTTCATCCTGACGACGATATCTCTTACCGATAGCTCCTCTGTCATCGTATTCACAGTTGTAATATTTGCTAAGTTCAGCAAATACTTTTTCTGCACCTTCATTTAATTTCTTTGATAATGGAAGAACTCCAATCTTAACAGGTGCAATTGCAGGATGAAAATGAAGAACTGTACGTGTGTCAGGCTTTTCAGGTGTTCCAATTTCTTCTTCATCGTATGCTGCACAAAGGAATGCTAATGTTACTCTGTCTGCACCAAGTGATGGTTCAATAACGTATGGCACATATCTTTCATGCTTTTCATCATCAAAGTATGTTAAATCTTCTTTTGAAGTTTCCATGTGTCTTGATAAATCATAATCAGTTCTATCAGCAATACCCCAAAGTTCTCCCCAACCAAATGGGAATAAGAATTCAATATCAGTTGTTGCCTTTGAGTAGAATGATAATTCTTCTTTTTCATGGTCTCTTAATCTCATTTCGTCTTCCTTAATTCCAAGATTAAGTAACCAGTCACGACAGAAACCTCTCCAGTATTCAAACCATTCTAAATCTGTATCAGGTTCACAGAAGAATTCAAGTTCCATCTGTTCGAATTCTCTTGTTCTAAATGTAAAGTTACCCGGTGTGATTTCGTTTCTAAATGACTTACCAATCTGACCAATACCAAATGGAATTTTCTTTCTTGATGTTCTCTGTACATTCTTGAAGTTTACAAATATACCCTGAGCTGTTTCAGGTCTTAAATATACTGTATTCTTAGCATCTTCTGTAACACCCTGGAATGTTTTAAACATAAGGTTAAATTCTCTAATGTCTGTAAAATTATGTTTTCCACATGATGGACAACAAATATTCTTTTCATCAATGTATGAAGCCATCTGCTCATGTGACCATGCATCAACTGATTCTTCAATTTCAATTCCGTTGTCTGCCATGTAATCTTCAATTAACTTGTCTGCTCTAAAACGTTCGTGACATTCCTTACAATCCATTAATGGATCAGAGAAACTTCCTAAATGTCCTGATGCTACCCATGTCTGTGAGTTCATAAGAATAGCACAATCAACACCAACGTTGTATGGATTTTCCTGTACGAATTTTTTCCACCAGGCTCTCTTTACGTTGTTTTTTAATTCAACACCAAGATTTCCATAATCCCAAGTATTAGCTAAACCTCCATAAATTTCTGAACCCGGATAAACAAATCCTCTGCTCTTTGCCAATGCTACAATCTTATCCATTGTCTTTTCCATTATAAAATCCTCCATTTTTATGTATTGTTATAAGCCATTTAGCTTTACATTAACATTTAATATACAATGTAACTCATTTCCTTGTCAGAAGTTGTTACAATTCCATCTTCATCTACTTTACAATTTGAGCTAATGTATTTTACATCACTGCCAATTTCCACTTTGTATTTTGAATCTACTACTAGAATGTTGGCATTGCTCATTTTCTTGATTTCTTTTGCCTTTAATGTTTCCTTTTTGTCAGGAGAAGTAAATTCACCTTTTATTTTGCAGTCACCTCGCTCTGCAATTGTTCCTGCATAAAAAGTACCCTCTTCTGCTTTGTTGTAATTCTGTATATATGAATTAAAATCATACACTGTAGCTAATTTTAAAATCAAATAAGCTTCTTTATCTTCAACTTCAAACTTATCCACTGAAATAGCATCATCAACTGATGCTGTACTACTACTGTTGTATTTTTTCACTTCATCATTAATGTATTTTTCAAGCGCATCTTTGTCATAGTCTTTGTCAGCGAACTTCTCTGTTACGCCGTAGCTGACTGCGCCATCCTCATCAATGTAAATTGCATTAACGCCACTGTCTAACTTAATGTCCCCAACCTTTTTTCCACAGGCTGTAAAACTTAAAATCATGGCAAGCACTAATGACAACGCACAAACCCTCTTTAAAATATATCTCATAATGTCCCTCCTGTATTTTTGCATACCTAAATAGTAATTTTAAACTTTATGAGAACTAATTTCAATATAAATTTTCCAGAAATTCTAAAGAATTAAATTTTTTATGAATTATCTTATTTATGTAGCTCTCAATTACCTGTTTTAGTTGCGCTAATACTTCTTCTTTTACATTAAATGAGAAAAGCTTATTTATTTTTGCTGTTACAATATACTGTAATGCATATACAGTTGACGGATTAAGAATCTTGTTTTTGCGTATTTTGCCATGGCAATTACTGCAAATTACCGAATTGTGTTCCAAATCAAAGTAATCAAGATTTTCTGTGTTACCGCATTTTCCACAATTAAAAACATTTGGATACTCACCGTTAATAACCAACGTACGCAATTCATATATACATCGAATCAGGTCAATGGGAATGGCTTTTTTGCTTAGCTGTTTCATTGCAATATACAAAAGCTCTAATGTATCTTTCGCCTCTATGCCTTCTCTTCCATAATAGTCGGCAAGTTCTAAAAAATACATTCCCATATACATACTGTCAATATCATTCATGGAGTTGCTGAAATACTCATTAATTTTCATTGCCGTAACTGTATATGCATTTCTCCCTCTATACAATGTAAACTCTCCAAAAGCCATTGGCTGACTGCCACCAAGAAATGGGCTTGTAGGCTTTCTTGCACCTCTTGCAAAAGCTGTTATTTTACCAAACTCTTTTGTGAGTATTACAAGTCTTTTATCGTATTCACTTATAGGTGTCGCTGAAATCACCATACCTACCGCTGTTATTGTCTCTACCATTTCTTTCGCCTTCTATTTTTGAAATAAAATTTTCTCTTGCTTTATTAATTTTTTTCTCTTTAGCATACTGTAAATAATCATCTATTTTTCCTGTGGATTCAAACATTCTCCAACTCTCTAAATTATCCATCTTATCCTCCCTGTAAATAGTTGTATGATTATAGTGTCAAAAGATAGGATTATGAGAGTGCTTTGCACGTAACAATCCGTTTAATTATAATCACAGTGTTTTGACACCCGCATCTATATAGTTAGGATTTACAATAGAAGATTTTGTATGCATTATTTAATTATCTTTCTTCCTTGTAGCCATAATTTTTCATTAGCAATTCGCTGTCACGCCAGTCTTTACGGACTTTTACCCAAAGTTGTAAATTTACTTTCATGTCAAGCTGCTGTTCAATTTCGTATCTGGCATTTGTGCCGATTTTCTTTAGCATGCTGCCTTTTTTGCCAATAATAATTCCCTTGTGAGAATCTCTTTCGCAAACGATAGTTGCCTCAATATCATAAATGTCCTTGTGACGTCTTTTCTTCATTCGCTCAATTGTTACAGCTATACCATGTGGAATTTCTTCATCTAATGCATGAAGGGCTTTTTCTCTTATAAGTTCGGCAACAATCTGTCTCATTGGTTGGTCTGTAACAGTATCTTCATCGTAATACATTGGTCCTTCAGGAAGATATTTAAAGATCTGCTCAATAACTGTATCCACATTATTTCCTTTAAGAGCTGATGCCGGAATAATTTCATCAAAATCCATTATCTTTCTGTAGGCATCAATAAACTTAAGAATTTCTTCCTGCTTTACTGTATCTGTTTTGTTGATTACTAAAATAACAGGAACGTCAATGTTCTTTAACTGTTCTGCAATGTGCTGTTCACCTGCTCCAATAAAAGTATCAGGTTCAACTAACCACATAATTAAATCAACTTCTTTTAATGTTTTTTCTGCCACATTAACCATGTATTCACCAAGTTTATTTTTTGCCTTGTGAATTCCCGGTGTGTCCAAGAAAACAATTTGCCCTTTATCACATGTATAAACTGTTTGAATTTTGTTTCTTGTTGTCTGTGGTTTCTTTGATGTAATTGCTATTTTTTGTCCAATGATTTGATTCATTAAAGTTGACTTACCTACATTTGGTCTACCGATTAATGCAACAAATCCTGATTTAAAATTCTTATCCATTTGTACCTCTTATCCTAATTCCTTTACTTCTTTTAAAATTTCCCGGTCTCTTGTTATTGCAGTTTTTCCACCAACTACACAAATGTAATTTTTATCCAACGCCTTCTTAAATTTAGGTGCCAGACTTCTTATTTTTTCAACAGTTGTTGTAAGCACTGCTTTTCGTTCATTAGCTAATGTTTCAAATTTAACCTGTGCCATGTAGCTTGCAAATTCTCTTCCACTTCTGTCCGCCGCACTCATTGGGGTGTCCATGCCACTTATTGTACCGATAATATATTTTCTCATTTCCCTTTCACTTGCCTGGAAATTCTCAATATAGTTGGGTGCATCTAAGTAAACATCACTTGTTCTCTTACAATTTGGATCTCTGTAAGATGTAAATATAATGTCGCCTCCTCTGCTTACAGAGCAGCCACAACCATAAGCACCACCTAATACTCTAATGTTATTCCACAGGTATTCGCTACTCATAATGCTTGATAAAACCTGCATGCTACCGTCGAATTGTTCATCTGTGCTGTCCTTGTAATTACCACAACGTGCCACATACTGAACCTGACCTGAAGTAGTGAAGCCTTCATTCTTTTCGTTCTTTTCAAAAGTCCAGCCGTCAAATGATTCTTTAAAGTCTACAGGCTCATTCATTTTCTGCTGAAGATTTGAAACTAAAGCTTTTACTTTTTCAAAGCTTTCCTTATTTCCTGCGTAGTTAATAGTTATGTTGTCTTTTCTAAATACATATTTAACCGTATCAGAAATCTTCTTCGCTATTTCTTCCTTCTTATTATCAAAATCATCTAGCAGTTCTTCAACAAACTTGTAAAAAGCAATGCCTGATAATAATTCCCTAATATATGACTCGCTGCCATAGTAAGACATGGTTCTCATTCTACTTGCAACATTACCTGACTGAATAATTGACTTATTTAGTCTTGACTTTGTTTCTTCTAAAATTTCTTTTAGACGTTTGTAATCATCAAATTTTGTTTTTGTAAGAACTTCTTCAATTATGTTTACTGCTTTCTCAAGGTTGTCGTAAAGGGCTTTTGTATGAACTTCCATCTGGTATTTTGATGTATTGTTATAACTGTTTACATAAATTCCCGTTCCAAAACCTAAACCACCAAGATTCATATCAATGTCAGTATTTAAGTCTGTGTAAGTTCTTTCTGTATCCATGTAACTTAAAACATATTTAAACAAACCTACATACGGAACATAATCAATTGGTAATTTTTCGAAATTAAATGTCACATCTAAATATCCAATACCATTAGTAAATAATTCATTATATACTGCCGTAAACTCAGGCAACTTTTCTTCCTTGTAAATAAATGGTCTTGGACTTTCATTAATGTCTTCAATCTCCAGTAAAGGTATTGTCTCAAGTTCCTCCGGTGTTGAAGGTGTTTCCTGATAATTCTTTAATTCCTTTGTTTTAATAATTAACGCTTCAATCTCTTCATCTGTCATTGAGTCTTTTAAACTCTTAAGTTTTGCTTCTAACTGATTTTCTTTTTCCTCTGTTAAACCTTTTTTAGGTTCCATAATTACAGTTGAACGATGATTATTGTTAATCATGTATTTTTCTATAATTTTTTCAAAATAATCTGTGTCAATTTTTTCTCTTAATAAATCAAAAATCCTGTTTGTTTCCAAACTTGCAAATGGATTTTCTTCATTGTAAATCCAGGCACCCATTAAATTAAGTCCCCAAATTAAGCCTTTTGGGAAGCCTCCAAAGTCAGCTTCTTTTTCTTTAAATTCCAAACTGTTAAGACCTGCACGTAAAGCATTTTTGTCAATACCGTTCTTAACAATTTCTTTTAATGAATTATTGATTATTTCATTAAATCTGTCACTGTCCTTTTGGTTAGTGTATTTAGCTGTAATTGTATAAATTGGCTGTAAAACATCATCCTCGTATGAGCCTGAAATATCTTTTCCTATCTTTGCATCAATTAAAGCCTGCTTAAGTGGGGCTCCCGGCATTTCCATTATTGCATATTCTAAAATCTGAAAAGCGATACTTAACTCCGTATCTAAGTTGTCGCCAATTACAAAGTTGGAAATTAAGACTGCACTTTCATCTTCGTTCTCACTATCTGAAATTGCATATTCCTTTGTAACTGTTACCGGCTTATCAAAAGGCTTTTGATATTTTATTTCTGAATCAACTTCTAAATAATCGTATTTTGATAAATAATTTTCATCTATCCACTGTAATCTTTCAACTACATCCATATCTCCATACAAATAAATATAGCTGTTTGATGGATGATAATATTTTCTATGGAAATCTAAATACTGTTCATATGTTAATTCAGGTATAAAATCAGGATCTCCACCTGACTCATTACTGTAGCCGTTGTCCGGGAATAATGATTGAAGTGAAACTCTTGCACCTAAACCGTCAACTGATGAGAATACTCCCTTCATTTCATTATATACAACACCGTTTATTGTAATGTTATCATCTTTATTTTCTAATTCGTAATGCCAGCCTTCCTGCTTAAAGATGTTTTCTTCCTTATAAATATTCGGATGAAAAACAGCATCCATGTAAACATGCATAAGATTGTTAAAATCTTTGTTGTTGTAACTTGCCACAGGATAAACTGTTTTGTCAGGATATGTCATTGCATTAAGGAATGTGTTAAGTGAACCTTTAACTAATTCCATAAATGGTTCCTTTACCGGAAAATCGTCTGAACCACATAAAACAGTATGTTCTATAATATGTGGAACTCCTGTGTCATCTGTTACCGGTGTTCTAAAACCAATATTAAAAACTTTATTGTCATCATCGTTTGATAAGATAACAACTCTTGCACCTGTTTTTTTATGTTTTAGTAAGTATGCATTTGAATTAACTTCTTCAATATGCTTATTTATAATAATTTCGTATTGTTGTAAGTCTTTTACTTCCATTGTCTACCTCTCTTTGTCAAAAATCTCTAGTGTATATACTAACATATTTTTTATTTTCTATCCATTATATATAAAAAATCTCTCCATACAGATTGGTTGTCTTCTGTACAAAGAGATTTTCTTAATATTATTTATTTTTGTTGTAAGAATCACATATATCTGACCATCGACATACTCCGCAAACTGCCCGTAACTTATTAACATCAATAATGTACTTGTGAACCATCTCCGTTAATTGGTTCCATGTAAGGTCACCTTTTTGTTTTTTCAGTTCATCCTCTATTGCTTCGTATGTGCGTCTATCATTACCTGAAACTGATTTTTCCTGAGTACATATTCCATTTTCATTATTAGGACAGTTTTCGCATATATCATCTGCCCCTTCTGTTAGTTCAACATAAGGATTCTTACTTAACATTTCATTATGAATTTTTGTCATATTTTCCACAAATCCATTGCTATACCCTTTTCCTTCAAAAAACTGAAGGCATAATAAATGGTGTGGTCTAATTGAATATCTGCACATATTTCTTAACTCTGTTTGCAATAATTGTTGCTACAACTATTTTTGCAATATCTGGAATAATGTATGGAATAACACAGTATGTTAAAGCAACTGATACTGTATTATTTGTTACAACCATAAACCAAACTGTTCCTATTGCAAAACATGCTACATCACCTAATACCATTGCAACTACTGTAATAACAAGTTTAACAACTTCGCTTTTTCCATTTGTTAAATTCATTAATAAACCAATAATAATTGCTGTTAAAATAAAGCCTACGATGAAGCCGCCTGTTGGACCTGCGATTACTGATGGGCCGCCTGTTAGTCCTGCAAATACAGGTACACCAATTATTCCAAGTAAAATATAAACCACAACTGCTATTGTGCCTCTCTTAGTGCCAAGTAAAGCTGCTGTTACAAAAACTGCAAAAGTCTGTAAAGTAAATGGAACAGGACCTGCAGACACGCTAATCCATGAACAAATTGCCATTATTGCTGTAAATACAGCTATTAGTACCATATCCTGAACTGATAAAAATTTCTTCTGTGTGTTACTCATAATTTCCTCCTAAATACATAACATTTTTTGCGACTAAGTCATTGTAAGTCAGTTTCTTTTGATTGTCAACCTATTTTATTGTTTGGGTGACGTTTCTTCTCTGTTATGTTGAAGCCCCAAAAAAATAATGTTATACTTGTTTCTAGTTCTTATTAATTTATGGAAGGAGCATGTGTGCCTATTAAACCGGCAATGAACTAAAGGATTAAACAGCAATGCAAATGGTTAAATAGCAACACACGAAAATATTATGAGTGTAAAAGATGAAGTTCTAAAAGAACTTGAAAATAACAAAGGTGACTATATTTCAGGTGGCCAACTTGCTGACAATCTGGGTGTCAGCCGTAATTCTGTCTGGAAGGCAATTAAAGCATTGGAAAAATCAGGTTACGAAATCAATGCCATACCAAACAAGGGTTATTGCCTTGCAGAAAAAAATGATATTTTATCTTCATACAGTATTAAACAACATTTAAAAAATCCCCATTTGGATATATCTGTTTTTTCTTCTGTTACATCCACTAATACCATTTTAAAGGAAATGGCTGAACAGGGTGCAAAAGAAGGTACTGTTATTATTGCTGAAGAACAAACTGCCGGTCGTGGAAGAACCGGAAAACAATTCTATTCTCCTAAGGGTACCGGAATTTATATAAGTATTCTTCTTCGACCTGATATACCCGCAGAGGAATCATTATTTTTAACTACATCTGCTGCCGTTGCCACAGCTAGGGCTATTGAAGATGTAAGTGACAAACGTGCCCTTATTAAATGGGTTAACGACATTTACCTTGAAGATAAAAAAGCCTGTGGAATTCTTACTGAAGGTGCCTTTAACGTGGAGACCGGAAAACTTGATTATGCCATAGTTGGAATCGGTATAAACGTTTGCATTCCTGATGGTGGTTTTCCTGACAACATTAAGGATATTGCCACTGCAATTTTTGACAAACAAACAGATTCCATTAACAAACGTAGTATTTTGATTGCCAATCTCCTTGACTATTTTATGGAATATTACAAGGATTTCAAATCAAAATCCTATGTAAAAGAATATATTGAACGTTCAATGATTATCGGTAAAACTATTACCGTAATTGAAGGTTCTAAAACTTCCGTTGCCAAAGCAATTGATATTGACAAAAACTGCCGTCTTAAAGTTCAATTTGAAGACGGTACTACTAAATGGCTGTCATCCGGAGAAGTCAGCACAAAAATTCATAAATAAATATTTGTAGATGGTATTTTTGCATACCACAACTGCACATTATTTATTACGTTTTCTAAAAAGAACTATTTGATATTATTTTTTATATAATATTGTTCATATTTTTATTCATAAATGGCGCATTTTCTTACGGAAACTGTGCCATTTTTTCCTGTTAAATATTCAAACTTTTCCAGAACATATACGTCTAACAAGCCTTCTTTGTAATCAACTCCCATAACCTTTACTGATATGTCGCCTTTTGCCTTTAATGATATGCAAACATTTTGAACAAAATTTGCAATCATGTCTTTATCTGATTTTATTATTTTCTGTTCTTTAATCTGGCTATCTTTTACAGTTTGTTTAACTGCTGCTGCAACAACTCTCTCCAACTCATCTTTTCTGTCCTGCTTACTTTCAACTGAAAGAATTGTAAGAGCCGTAATTAAAATAACCACTATAAATCCTGATACAATAACTGTCTGTTTCATAGTCCTAATTTTCCTTTTATTATACTTGTTAAATTCTCACTGTTTTTGTAATTGTTTTCCTTTACCTTGTCTCTAATATTGTTTCTTTTGCTATCAGAAATTTCTATATAATACTTTCCCTGACTGCTATTTGTTCTTTTTATGGAATCTTGCAACTTGCCACTTAAGCTTCTACTCCATTTGGAATTAGCATCTAAAGTTCCAATATATTTTTCAGATATAAAGCGTACTCTCTGCCCACTTAAATCTGTATTTAACACATAAATTTTCATTGTTCCATAGGCTGTCACTTTTTTATCTGCCGAATTAGTTACAATCTTAATTGTATATTCTTTTATTTCATTAGTATTCAGGTAATTTTCTGCCTGTATGTCATTGCCTGTAATCAAGGCTGTATCCATATTTCTTTCTTTAATACTTACTACTTTTAAAACATATTTATAACCTGTATGTAAGTCATCATCTACTTTTACTTTCTTTAAAATCTCGTCTTTATTTAAAACTATCTTTTGACCGACCACATAATAACGGTCTGTGGTAGTAATGTATATTTCCTTCACAGTTATTTTTTCCCATATTGCATGTAATGTTAAATCTGCATTTCCACTATAAACACTTCCCGGACTATACTTTATTCCGTTGCCATTTTCACTTGTGTTCCAATGTTTTTGTGTATTTAATTCATAACCTGCTCTTTCAACATTTTTTGTACTAAGATTAATATTTTCATTCCAGTATTTGTGCTGACTATTAGGCATCCCCGTCACTATATCCTGACAGTTTTTTTCATACCTTATGGAATACTGCCGGCTTATAATAATCCAATTGTCCTCATAGCCACTTACTTCGTCTGTAGGACGTAATATTTTCGAACTACCATTACTTGTGCAGGTATATTTTTCTTCTCCATTTGCATAATATAATTCATCGCTCCCCTTTTTATTTCCATAACCTACTTTTATGATTTTTGTACCGGGAGCTTCTTTTTCCGAATTAATTTTTGCAATAAAGCCACTTTTTCTACTTAAACTGCCCGTAATTTCCACATACTTATTTTTCTTTAAATATACATTGTTATTATCATTAAAATAAATACTTCCTTTGATTTTTAACAAACCATTTACATATATTCCCTGACCGTTATTGCCTGTTTTGTTTCCGTATATTTCACCGCTGTTAAAAGTCACATCACCATTATTTATATGAATTCCACCACCACTTTTTACACCTTCATTATTAGACAACGTGGTTTTTGAGAAAATGACTTTGTTAGCAACTACAAGACCACCGCCTTTTCCTTGTGCGTAATTATTATCAATAACAGAATCTGTTATTTCTACATAGTCATTGTCGATACCTACTAACTTGCTTGGAAAATTAATGGCTCCGCCATCATTTACACTTTCATTTTGAGAAATATTTGTATTTTTAATTATTATTTTTGAAGAACCTGAGCTTCCACCATTTCCACAGGATATGCCGCCACCATTATCCTTAGTTAAGTTATTAGAAATTGTTCCACCATAGATTTTTGTTTCTCCGCCAGCGTTCTTTCCACTACCACCGTTGCACCTGATTGCTCCGCCATTACCTTTGGCATTGTTTGAACTTATTAAAGGACCTTTTCCATTTTTTCCAATAGCTAAATTTGCCCCATATCCTGAAAATATGGCTCCACCTGATAAACCTGCACTATTCTGTTTTATTGTGCCCTTCTCAACTGTACAACTTGAACTACCACTTACAAATATTGCTCCGCCCTCTTCTTCTGCTACACAATTAGATATTGTTCCACCATTAATTTTGATGGTACAACCATCCATGCCAAAAATGCCACCGCCTTCTGTATATGATTTGCACTGATTAATTACAGCATTATTATTTATTGTTACACTTCCTTTCTTCACTCCAATGGCCCCACCGTCAGAACCTTCACAGTTTTCAATGGTTCCATTTAAAATTAAAGTTCCAAAAGTGAAAATTGCAGAACCACCGTCCTCTTCCTTATTATTCATTACATTTTTCACTACGCAATTACTGTTTATTGTTGCTTTAGTTCCGCTTTTTAAATAAAGCCAGCCTGAGCTTCTCTTTTTAGTAGAAAAATTACTTTTGTTTCCACCTAAAGTTAAAGTCTTACTTTTTGTGGCCGTAACACCCATGTCTATCTCGGTAGTTCCACTTAAAGTCATACAATATTTAGGATACTCGCCTCCATTTATTGATTTTTCTCCATCTGATGATCTTTTTAATGTTACATTGCTATCATAGGCATAAATTTTAAATTTCCCCTTACTAATTGCTATGTTCCTTGTTATTGTTATTGATTTTTTTACACCCACGTAAACCCATGACTTTGTAGATTTTGTAAGCAATACGTCTCTTAGTTCATCCTCAATTGATACAATATACGGATCTTTTGCCGTACCTGAACCAGCTAAAGCATACACACTATTAAAGAAAAATGCTGTACTAAAGCCTAAAGCCAAAATAGTCACTATACTAATTTTGATACCAGTCATTTTCATACAGTTTATTATATATTTTTTTAAATTCGCCTTTTTGTTTTCTATTATTTCTAATAGATTCACCTTTATTCTTTTTAATAAATTCATTCCCCAATTTATATTTACATTTCGATTTTTTCTTTTATCTTTTCTTTTACTTTTTCTTTGTTTTTCACCTTTATCTGGCATACCCCTCAATCACCCCCTGCTTGCTTAAGCCATTACCAAACAGGCTAAACACCGGCATTGTAATGCTGTATTTTAATATTACAAGTCTGCTTGGCTGTTCATTATAAATAGTCAAATCTTCTATTTCCAAAGTGTATCCTTTTTCACCTGCCTCACTTTTACACTGGCTTATAACCTGGTCATTACAGTTACTATCCTCGATTCTATTTACGGCCACATTGTAAAAATCTCTTGCATTAGATACCTGATTGTTGCTGCTAATAAAAGAGGCAAACAATATGCACCCTAAAGTTATGGCAATTACAATCGAAAACATTTCTATTGCTACTCTCATATTTCACTCCACTATTACGTTTATGTATTTTGTGCATGTAAGTCCATTGTCTGACTTAACAACACATTTCAGTTTATAAATTCCCTTTTTTTCAAAATCTATATTTCCGTATACTTTGATTTTGTTTGATATGTCTTTTCCTGTATAATCTTTTGCTTTAATATATTTTGAATAATCAAATTCCTTACTTAAATACTCAAGATATATAACCTCCTGGCCTTCAATAACAGGATATTTGTCTTTACTTTCTTTTAAAAATTTTTCATTGCTTTGACTTTTTTCATTTTTGTATTCAGGTGTTATTTGGTTCCATTTGTTTTTACATAACCCACAGGTTATTACAACAACCATAATTCCAATTAGACCATATAAAATTATTTCTCCATGCTCGCTTAAAAAATTCTCCATACCTAATCACCTTACACCTTATACTTTCTAATAATCATCTTTTGTTTTTTCAAAAAACAACACTTTATATTTCTCCCTAACTACTAACATCTTCTATTTCCTCATCTTTTATTTCCTTATCTTCTATCTTCTTAAAATGCTAATATATTACTTTCCAATAACAGAATTTATCTCATATTCATCCATATTTCCTACTGCTGCCATGGCTGCCAAAATCAAAATAATAAGTAATACCGATATAATTCCGCTAATTAATGTTTGTCCATGTTCTGATAAAAATTCTTCCATATAACCTTTTCTCCCTTCTCCTATTATTTATTATCTTCTATTGTCTATTGCCGATTTTCTATCTTCTGCCTAATTCTTTTGTCTTCTTTTTTTCTTCTATTTCCCATTTTTCAAATATCTTTAACAAAACTAACCTGTTATTTTTTCTAATATTTGGTAAAATCCTGTTATTATAATCACAAATAAAACTCCATATATTATGCATTGACCTGCCTCTGATAATAATATTTTCACTTGCTCACCACCTTCCTTAACCCCTTAACCATTGATAACATTTGCCACTGACGAGGTAAACACAATAATCATTAAAATCATGTCGATCATAATTTTCACTACGCCAACTGTCATTGGAACTGCCGTAAACATTGTTGCCGCTCCTATTTTGTCATTATTCTTCATTTGCTCACTCTGTCGTGTAAGCTTATTATTCCTGTCAATAATAGAATTAATCTGTTTTTCTGACTGCTCTTTTCCTAACTGATTCATTGAATAAAACATTTTAAGAGACGATTTAATATCCTCCAAATCTAACTCTCGTAAAAAGTTATCATAAGGCTCAATTCCTACCGGATATTGCTCAAAATCTATTAGTAGTTTTCTAACCGGTCTTTTTAAAACAAAAGGTAGATTTCCATAAGAATTTTCTATTGCCGACTGCACTGTCTCATTCTGTAAATTAATTGCCACTTCTCTTATCCAGTCAGGAAAAACTTTCTTAATTTCATTTTCTAAAGTCTTCTTTGCTTTTTTGTATGTAAGTCTTTCCGTAATGCTTAATTTTTCTTTGTCATAATATGCCTTCTCAACTAAAATATAATATTTCACAACCATGTTATCCTGCAGAGACTGTTTTTCCTTTATCCAGTCAAGGTTTAATTTTTTTACAATAAGAAAATAAGAAAATAACATTAATAAAATTACAATAGTTGAACAAATCTGATAAACAATATGGTCTGTATATCTATATTCTGTCGGTATTAAATATGCCATAAAACCACAGGTTATTAGCGTTGAAAATATAGATATTATTACGTTTCTTTTTACTCTGTTTACATTTTTTATAAATAGAGATGTTCTATCGCCCCACTCTTTTATGTCTTCTAAAAGAATATCCAAATAATTTTCGTATTCACCGCCATGCTGTTCTATTTTAATCAGGAATTCATGTAGGGACCTTAGTCGTTTACAATCATATTCCCGTCTTATAATCTCTAAGGATTCTTCATATATTTTGTCAGTCATTTTTGAATCTATGTTGACTATAACTTCCTCAATAATTTCTTTCATTCTGTTGGAGCTTACCTTCTGTGCATCTGACAGGGCAAGTCGTATTTTCGGTTGTTTCTTAAAGGAATAAATCATCTGTTCCATGTAAAGAAGCACATCATGGAATTTTCTTAAATAACCTTCCCTTTTTCTTTCTTCTTTTTGAAAAAAGAAATTAAATACTATGGCTGCCAACAGACAAACAGCTATACATAAAGGATCTAGTTTATAGACTAAACACACAATAATTACTACTGCCAGAATCTTCGTCGAATCCTTTATTATCTGTAAAATTTTTTCTTTCACCCATTTCCTCCCTTTTCTACTGCAATATATTTATGGCTAATATCCCTTACAGCCAGTAAGGAACTATCCATCCTGTTACTATCTTGTAAATGGATTATCAATACCCTGTAATTTAAACTTTCTTAAAATATCTTCCGGTATATCCTTAGTTAAAATTTTTCCATCTTCATATATCATAACTTTTTCATTTTTCTCGTTATGTCTTGATAAGCACATAACCTGAGCTATGTGTCTTGTTATTTTTTCTCCCTGTTTAACATTTGAATGTAACACCACACCAATATCTATAAAAGAATACACATCATTCTCATTTATGTTTTCTCCCATGTTTCTTAATCGGTCAGGAATTTTACCGGCATCATCAAGATGAATTGTTGTTAAACAATGAACTCCTGCTGATATATTTTCTAAAAGATATTTAACTTCTTTTCCTCTTGCCTCAGCCAGTAAAACCCAAGTCGGCAACTGTCTCTTGCTTGCCTTCAATGCCTCTGCATAACCAAAGTTTTCACTTACTTTTATTTCAACACAATCTTTATCCGGATTTATTGCCGCATATCTAAGCTCCAAATTATCTTCTATCGTGTAAACTCTTTCATATGCCGGTATATAACCGGTTAAATATTTTATGTATTCTGTTTTTCCAACTCCCGGAAGCCCGCCTACAATTACAGTGCAATGGGCTCGTATTGCATTCTCCATAAATGCATCAATTTCTTCTGTGCAATATTCTTCTGAAATTAATCTGTCCTTATTAATTCTTCTTATTGCCGGAGTTTTTCTAATACTAATACTTATTCCTGTATTCGTCACAGAGTCGTGTAGTATGGATATTCTTAAATTCTCTGTTTCCGCTTCTAATAAAGGGTTATTTTGATTAAACTGAACATTCATTAGGTTGCTTATTCGTGTATAAAACTGTTTTATAAAAATATCATCTAATTTGAAATTGTTAACTTTATATCTTCCTTTTTCCAAATGATTAATCCATAATTCCCTACTCCAATTAATGTCCGTTATATTATCGTCTAATATATATTTTAATAAATCGCCAAAGGCTCTATCCGGTAATGACAGTTTTCTCATCTTTCTACTCCTGACCTCTTAATATTAATTGTTACACAAATGCTATTTCTTTACTTTCCCGAAGGAATCTTCCCGGCTACTGAACCAAATGTTACAGATGATGAGTAGCTCTCTACAACGTCCTTCACTGCATTACTGATAATCGGTCCTATGACATAGGCAACACCCACTAACAGTAGAATACAAACTGCGATAAAAATCGTTTTTCCGTGTTCTTGTAGGAATACATCCATATATATTCACCTCCTTTTTTATTCCAAATAAATTGCCCTTAGGGGATTGATTTTTATAATAGACTAACCAGCTACAAAAATCACATTTTCCTTGCTTTGTTTTATCATATACACTACGTTGCTATTTATTCGGTGTTTGTATATTATCACGTTTTATTTGTGTAGTCAACATATTTTTATGTTTCTTTTTTTCTGAACGCACTTAATTTAGAACAAAACCAATCACTGGCGTAATTCTTTGCCCCCGCTATGCCACCGTTCACAACTATTTTCTTCCTGCACCAGGGTGCCTCCCTAGTGGGCCATTCATTTATGTAATAAGAATTTATGAAGGAATTTCTTATTAAACAAAAAACTGTGCATCAGCTAGTTACATAATTCTTTCACTAACTAATACACAGTTTTTATAATTTTATATTTTATTATTTTGTAATTTATTTTTCACCTGTAATAATCCATGGTGATGGTTGTGCCACAAATATGCTGTTCTTGTCTGTTTTTGATACTGTTATCTGCATTACCTCAGTTACATTAATTCCATGTTTTTCAAGGATGTATTTAATGTCTGATAAAATATCCAACTCCAATGTGTAGAACATGAATTTAATGTTAGGATTAATTGCAAGCAAACTTACAATATCATCCTCAATATGTTCTTTAGTTGCAACAATAAAAGCAATTCTTGGTGTTGGCAGATTCTTTAAAGTTTCCTCTTTCAAATCAGAGATAATCTCAATGTTATGTACACCAAATTTGTCCACATTTTCTTCCATTGTTCTGTATGAACCTGCATCTCTTTCATCAGCAATAATAACGCCTTCATAAGCAACCATTGAGGATTCAATAGCTATACTTTCTGAATTTACCATTAACGCTACGTCACTTACGTCTAATTCCAACTTATTCATAATTACTGAACGGATTTCGTGACCAACGTATTTTACAGTTCCCATTGAAAAATTATCATTCTTCATGCCGAAAATCATTGATTCTCTTGTATTTTCATTAACTATAAAAATAACTGTTGGACCTGAAATTCCATCATCCATTAAGTCGCTTACCTTACAGTGTTTCATTTCTGATGGTTCATAGCCTGTACCATAGTACATTTCATAATCACCATATCCTGCTTCCCAACATTTATATAACACATTGCTGTGTGTTTCATCAGCAAAAATTAAAATCATTTTGTGTGTAGCGATTGTTGCCAAAATGTTACGTCTTTTTCCACATGTGTTTAACATTTTAATTTTTTCAGGACTAACTTCCTTCAAATCAGCTACATACTCCATCCACTTCAACATTTGGGATGTTGTAAATTGTACTTTGTTATTTTCCATTATGTTCCTCTTTCTATTGCCTTGTCTTTTATGTAATTTCATTTAATCATCAACATGCAACTCTTTCTCATTTTTCGAAGAAGAGTTGCATGTAATGCTTCCTGTTCACTCACTACCTTATGGTAGAAATTATATTTACTTCTGCCCTCTATACTATTAAGGTCCAATAATGAGTCGCGAAATTATAATAATGACTTATATAATTCCTTAATTTCTTCTACAGATGTATCTCTTGGATTACCCGGTCTGCATGCATCATCATAAGCTGACTGTGCTAAGAAATCTAAATCTTTTGGATCTACAATTTCCTTTAAGTCTGTTGGAATTCCTACATCCTTTGATAACTGTTTTACAGCATCAATTGCTGCTTTTCTGTATTCTTCAACAGACATTTTTTCAGTTCCTTCAACGCCCATTGCTGCTGCAATATATTTATACTTGTCGCCTGTAGCTTCTGCATTATATTCCATTACAGTTGGCAAAATAATGGCATTTGCAACACCATGTGGTGTATCATAAACAGCGCCTAAAGGATGTGCCATTGAATGAACTATTCCTAAACCTACATTTGAAAATCCCATGCCGGCAACGTACTGACCAAGAGCCATACCTTCTCTTCCTTCAGGTGTGTTTTCTACTGCCCCTCTTAAACTCTTTGATATAATTTCAATTGCCTTAAGATGCATCATGTCGGTCATTTCCCAAGCAGCCTTTGTTGTAAAGCCTTCAATTGCATGTGTTAATGCGTCCATTCCTGTAGCTGCTGTAAGTCCTTTTGGCATTGATGACATCATGTCCGGATCAATAAACGCAACAACCGGTATGTCGTGTGGGTCTACACAAACCATCTTTCTATTCTTTTCAGTATCAGTGATTACATAATTAATTGTAACTTCTGCTGCTGTTCCTGCTGTTGTTGGTACCGCAAAAGTAGGTACAGCCGGCTTAGTTGTAGGTGCCACGCCCTCTAAGCTTACAACATCTGCAAAATCAGGGTTATTAATAATAATTCCTATAGCTTTTGCTGTGTCCATTGATGAACCGCCACCAATGGCAATTATGTAATCCGCACCTGATTTCTTAAATGCTTCAACACCTGTTTTTACATTTTCAACTGTTGGGTTTGGCTTGATGTTAGAATAAACCTCATATGCTAAATCCGCCCCTTCTAAAACATCTAAAACCTTCTTTGTTACACCAAACTTAATTAAGTCCGGGTCTGAACAAACAAATGCTTTTGCAAAGCCTCTTCCTTTTGCTTCTGTAGCTATCTCGCCAATAGCTCCTGCTCCGTGATAAGATGTTTCATTTAAAATAATTCTATTTACCATATATGCTCCTTTCCGTGACTAAAAATCACTATGGTACGTTCTTTTTTATATCTTTAATTATAACACTCTTTTAAAATAAAAAAACTTAAATTACTATGAAATATTTATTAAAGCTATGATATAATTTCTAATATTAATAAAACAAATGAAGGATTATATTATGAGAAAAAAAGATTTAGCATTAGAAGTTATAAAAAGACTGGAAAAGGAGTATCCTGACGCAGACTGCACCTTAGATTACAATGATGCCTGGAAGTTACTAATCAGCGTAAGACTGGCTGCACAATGTACCGATGAACGTGTCAACAAAATCGTGCCGGCTCTTTACGAAAAATATCCAACTATTGAAGCCGTTGCCGATGCTCCGGTTGAAGAAATCGAAAAAATCGTCAGACCTTGTGGCCTTGGAAAAAGCAAAGCCAGAGATATTAGTCTTTGCATGAAAATGTTACGTGATGACTTTAACTGCAAAGTTCCTGACAATATGAAAGATTTACTTAAACTACCTGGCGTTGGTAGAAAAAGTGCTAATTTGATTATGGGTGATGTTTTTGGTGAACCTGCCATTGTAACCGACACTCATTGCATCAGACTTTGTAACCGAATCGGTCTTGTAGACGGAATCAAGGAACCTAAAAAAGTTGAAATGGCTTTATGGAAAATTATTCCACCTGAAAAGGGAAGTGATTTTTGCCACAGACTTGTTTATCATGGAAGAGAAGTTTGCACTGCACGAACTACTCCACACTGTGATAAATGCTGTCTTGAAGATATTTGTAAGAAAAAAATAAAATAAGAATAAGTATTTAGAACATTCCCTTTTTATATTTAAAGAGTTATTTTACAATGATTACAATTTTTGTATTTTTCTTTTACATTTCTTAATACATAAAAAAATAGCTTGCAGATTCATCTGCAAGCTATTTTTCCAAAACATTTTAACATTCTACTTATAATTATTTTGCTATTTGTAAATCGCTATTTTTATTTTCCGAAAAATTTATTATATATTCCAATTACGAAAATAAATATGATTATAAGTGGCAATACATATGTTAAATAAGCTCTCATCCAATTATGTATTTTTACACCTTTTCCTGTATTTGCTTCTTCCTTGAAATTGTTCCAACCCCAGCCTGATTTTCTTGTACAGAATAAAAGGAATACTAATGAGCCAAGTGGAAGTAAAATATTACTTACAAGGAAATCTTCCAAATCAAGTATTGCTCCACCAAAAACATCTAACCATTTCCACTGCCATACGTTGTATCCAAGTACACATGGAAGTGATAATAAAGTAATAACGATAAAGTTTATAAAACTTGATTTCTTTCTGCTCCAGTGTGTAAGCTCGCTTACGCATGCAATAATATTTTCAAATACAGCAAGCACTGTTGAAAATGCTGCGAATGTCATAAATACAAAGAACAAGCTTCCCCACATTCTTCCTAATGGAATATTATTAAAAATATTTGGAAGTGTGATAAAAACCAAACTTGGTCCCTGAGTTGGATTAACATTAAATGTATAACAAGCCGGGAAAATTATTAAGCCCGATGTAAGTGCCACAAATGTATCAAGACAGGCAATGTTAACTGACTCCCCTAACAATGAACGGTCTTTTCCAATATAGCTTCCAAAAATTGCCATGGCACCAATACCTACACTTAAAGTGAAGAATGCCTGATTCATTGCCGAAACAACGGTGTTCATAATTCCTGCTTCTTTCATTCTTCCAAAGTCTGGAATTAAGTAAAAGCTTAACCCTTCTTTTGCTCCATCCATAAAGAAACTATTTACAGCAAGCACTACCATAATTAAAAGTAATGCCACCATCATAACCTTTGTTACTTTTTCAAGTCCGTTCTGTAAGCCTCTTGAACAAATAAAAACTCCAACTGCTACAACAATTACCATGCACACACCCATGGTTACAGGTTGTCCTAACATTTCATTAAATACATTTCCAACCTGCTTTGAATCTAACCCTTCAAATTTTCCTGTAGCTGTTAAATAAAAATAATATAGCATCCAACCTGCAACTGTTGTGTAAAACATCATAAGTGCATAGTTACCAATTAACGCTATATATCCATGTATGTGCCATTTTGTTTTTGGCTTTTCCAATGCTTTATAAGCTCTTACCGGTGTTTTCTGGCTGGCTCTACCTATGGCAAATTCCATTGTCATAATAGGAAGACCAAGTAAAACTAAAAATATTAAATATATTAATACAAAAGCTCCACCTCCACCTTGTCCTGCAACATAAGCGAATTTCCATACATTACCAATACCAATGGCACACCCTGCTGAGATTAGCAAGAATCCCAATCGTGATTTTAATTTTTCTCTTTCCTGCATCTTTTGTCCCTGTTTTAACAGTAACTGTTAAATTGCCACAAGGGCATCCTTTCTTTGAAATTTTCTATTATATGAAAAAAATCCTCTAGCGCAAAAAAGCGCCAAAGGACATTTTAACATTAATATTAATTTCTGTCATTATTTTTTAACTCTTAATTTCTGTGGAATAATGAAAAACCTTTCTTTTCATATTCTTCTGTATTAATAGATGTCATTGTGTAACCAGTATCAGCAACAACCTGCTTTAACTTATCTTCGTCTAACTGACCTTCTGAAATAATTTCTGTAGTCTTATTTGCATGTGAAGAATTAACCTTCTTTACCTTGAAATTATTTCTAATTGCATCATTCATGTGGCTTTCACACATGCCACACATCATACCATCTATTCCTAATGTTGTCTTAATCATAATAACCTCCTAAACATTCTTTATGTAGGAAATTATATACCCCCTATGGGTATATGTCAAATGTTATTTGCCTTGTTTTCTTTTTTGTTGTTTTGCAACAATTTTCAGTAAAATACATTCCGGTAAAAGTTTCTGTCCTGTAACGGCAAGCTTCATTTTTAAGGATGGCACTATTATTGTCTTTCTATACTTCATTCCCATTAAAGCTTCCTTAACGCAATAATCTGCTGTGATTCCCTTTAATGCAAAAACTACATCTGCATTGTCATTAAACTCTGTGTCAACAGGTCCCGGACAAAGAGCGCCAACATATATATTGCTTTTTCTTTCCTTTAATTCCTGTGCCACTGCTTTGGTAAGGCTAACTACATACGCCTTTGTTGCATAATAAGTAGCCATGTAAGGGCCTGCCGGAAGAAGTCCTGCTGATGATGCCACATTCAAAATTCTTCCATGTCCCTGCTTAAGCATTTTCTTAAGGACTTTCTTAAATAAAATATGCATTGCTTTAATATTTACATTAATCATTGAAAGTTCTTTTTCAAGTTTTGTGTCACTGAAGTTTCCACAGTCACCGAATCCGGCATTATTAATAAATACATAAATATCTTCATCTGCTATTTCTTCAAGCAATTCATAGCAGCCTGATTCTTTTGACAAATCTGCCGGAATTATTCTACATGGAACGCTAAGACTTTCGCTTAACTGTTCTAAACGCTCCACTCTTCTTCCTGTTAAAATAAGTCTGTAGCCCATATTTGCAAATCTCTTTGCAAACTCCATTCCAATACCTGATGTTGCACCTGTTATAAGGGCTGTTTTAATTTTCATAAAATTTACCTTCTTTCTGTTATTTAAGTTTTCTACTAAAATAATTATTGTTCGTCTTCTCTAAGAATTATTTTCATCTTATTTAAGAATTATTTTCTATCTTCAATAATAAATATTTTTCCTCTACTTAAATAATTTACCACATTTCGTCTAAGATAACACCTTATGAATAATCTTTTATTCTGAAATATGTTATTTCTTTTCATCTAACAACATTACGCCTTGTTTTGGATTTGTTTTTATTGCCCCTACAATTGGATGTGGCACATATAACTCCTCTAAATAATCAACGTTTTCTTTTGTTAATTTTACATCTAATGCACCTACTGCATCAACATAGGATATAATGCTTTTTCTATCTTCGCCGTATCTGCTCCCGTTTTTGTTTTCTCATTAAAAATCTTTGATGCCCCATAACTAAAACTGTTCGAATTTGATGCTAAAAATGATGGCACAATTACAATGACGAATATTACGAAAACAGGTATCATTACTTTTCTTACAACATTTCCGAAACCTTTAAATGATGGCACAAATGGTATGTATTCAAATTTATCAAGCCACTTGTAAGTAGCCAAAATAAGACATGGCATAATTTGTGCAAATACGGACAAATATTGTTAGAGATACAGAAGCAAAATACAATGCTAAAATAACCGACCATTTTAGGTTTTTCTTATGCAATTTTTATACTGAAGCATTGGCTGGTATGTTAATTAACTTATTTCAGAATCCAAACAAATGCGACCCAACAGAATTGTTTGAGTATTTTTCAGTTATTTTGTATAACTCACTACCAGCTGTAATTTGTTCCCAGAATACTGAGAAGAGTGATATGTAAGATTTTTTTCTGCACAATAAAAGAGGTAATTACAATTTTCATAATCAAATCATAATTACCTCTTTTTTCAATATTTAACTTATATAATCAAATACTTTTTATATTTATTTTTCTCTAACCCAAACTCTTCTCTTAGGGCTCCATGGACCATATTTTTTTCCAACTTTTGCACGAACAGAAATACCATAGTATTTATCACCTTTTAACTTTTTTGATAAATAAGATGTTTTCTTAATTGTTTTTACTTTACCACCAATTTTAACCTGATATTTCTTTGCACCTGCAACTTTTTTGAATTTTACTCTAACTTTCTGACTTTTCAATCCTTTAGTTTCTGTTACATTAACACCATTAACTGGTTTCTTTTTAATAGTGAGTGAAATTCTTTCCGGACTTGGGCAATTATGCCAATCAAAGTAAGAGTAAAATGACATCTCTGCAACTACTCTGTACTTTCCCGGTTTAACAATTTTTATATTCCATACTTGGACAAATCCACTTTTCCATCCACAACTTCAACGCCATCCTTAATAAGCCGTCTAGCCTGCTCATCTTTTCCGCCAAAGGCAAAAGCTCCCGAAAGTTCTCCTTTTGAATTAACCACCCTAAAGCAAGGTATGTTTTCCGGGTCCGGATTCTTGTGTAGTGCGTTGCCAACAGCTCTTGCCATTTTCGGTTCTCCTGCCATCTCGGCAATTCTGCCGTAACTTGCTACATGACCCTTCGGTATCTTTTTTACAGCTTCATATATTCTCTTGGTTGGACTGTCAGTGATAATATCGTAACTTTCAGCTATCATTCTTTTTACTTCTTTATCAGGTACACTTCCATCTAAAATTATAGTATTCCAATGTTCCTTGTTCTGATGGTAACCGGGGATTACGGATTCATAAGTCTGCCTCCAAAAATCTCTCCACTGGGGGTCTACTTTTACATTCAAATTCACAAAGCCATCTTTCTCGTACACCCAAAGGAATGCCTTTTTGCTGCCTTTAACTCTTATAAGTTGCCAATTAGTGTCTTTGAAAGGTGTGTCTAAATATGTATTTTCAAATGTTAAACCAAAATCTGTTGCCTGTTTTCTTGTTTTCATGGTTGCACCTCTTTTTTATAAACCTTTCTTGAAGTTGCTCTGTTTTTTATTAATCTAAATTCTCTTTTTTTATAGTTCTTTTAGAATCAAACAAAGCTACATAATACACTGTGTCTCCTCCTGTTATCTTGGCGCTTCTTAGAAAGCTTATACCATCTTTCCAATATGCATCTTCTCCAACATATTTTACTTTAATGGCGTATTCACATTCAAATCCATTAATATCTTTATTATATGCAATATCCTTTATAGTTCCTGCCTTCTCCATTCCACCATCTTCTTCCCAGTAAAAAGTGATACCTTTAGATAAATATCCATCTGCATCTATGTATTTTACTCCACCATATTCAATGACATCATCCGAATTAACAGTATATGATTTTATACTTGCTCCATCTTTATTTTCTGAAACTTTAAATCTATTTTTCAGTAATTTATATTTTGAAGCTTTCTTTACCAAAGCAAATCGAACACTAAAATCTTTCTTTACAGAAGTTTCTCTGTCCACTCCGCTTCTCTAAATCCAGTCAATACCTGACTTTCACCCACAACTAACGGACGTTTTACCAACATACCATTTGTCGACAATAACTGTAATTGTTCATCCTCGCTCATTGTTGGTAACTTATCCTTAAGATGCATTTCTTTATAAAGCATCCCACTTGTGTTGAAAAATTTCTTTAATGGCAATCCACTTTCGGTGTACCATTTTTTCAATTCATCATAAGACGGATTTTTCTCCACAATATGACGTTCTGTATATTCTATACCATGCTCATCAAGCCACTTTTTAGCCTTCTTACATGTTGAACATTTTGGGTAACAAATAAATAACATTTTCTTCACCATCCTTTTCATTATTTTGTTTACTATTTTAGTTCGTGTTTCCATTGACCATTTTCCACAGTGTAATGGAACTCACTAATATCATCTTCCAGAAAAACTTTCAGCATATCATCCATATCCATTGCAAGATTTCCTTTTTTCATCTCCTCCAGTGGAATCCATTTTACTTCTCCTTCCTCAGAAGATTTTAGCTCTCCACTAAACTTATTTGTCTTATAAAAAACAACTATGTATCTGCTGCCATCTTTTTCCATCCAGTCCTTTGTCCCACAAATTCGTGGATTTTCTATTTTCAACCCTGATTCTTCGTATACTTCACGTATGACCGAATCCACAAAAGATTCGCCCTTTTCAATATGACCACCCGGAAATGTTAAGCCTCCCCAATCGTTGTCAACTTTATCCTGTACAAGCACATTGCCGTCGTCATCATACACCATACACATGTTGGTAAGCGTTACCTGCTCCGTTCTCATTTGCTACTCCTGTTCTTTTGTTATAATTTTTTTGGATATCCAGTAAATCTTCATTAAGTCCCGGCACTCTTCCTAAAGCATTTTTTGCTTCAAGAATCATAAAAATAAGGTCATCTCTATACTTATCTTGATATGGAATTATCTTCATTATTATTTTAGCTTTATCCAGCATTGGCGTCCTCTCTTATTGCTATTTATAATCTTATTGTAACATTCATATGGGTGAATTAAGCCACACATACTCTTTTAAAACAGTATAACATAAAGTAATATAAAGGCTGTTATTTTTCTTCAATTTCAAGTAAATTTAATAATAACTTTCTATTTTTATCTTGACAATTCTCAAAAAAATTGCTACCATTTAGCCAAGAAATGAGTTTTCAACTGAGTAAAGTCTTATGACTGGAAAAGGCTACTCGTTTCTTTTTTTATGTTCATAATATCATATAAATATTTCTTTCCATCTTCTGAATGACGAAATACAATAGCTACATGAAATACATTATACCTTACAATATCCCCACCATCTTCAAATACAGGCAAAGCAAATCTTGATTCATACCTATACCAACCATATTTTGCATCATTATTATGTTTACTCTTTGTATTTGGCGTAAATCTCTTTCCCGTTGATATTTCAATTAATTCAGGTATTCCCTGTGCTGCATTGGCTTTTGCTTTTGCGTTTGCCCCCTTTAAGATATTTGTATATTCTGAATGGGCATATTCATCCGGAAGATCTGAACCTATATACACTACCTCCTTGCTATCTGCAATTGTATAAAATTGACCCACATACTTAGTTAAATATTTCTCAACATCATTCCAACTAATATTTTGTCTACCTTTAAAAATAATATCATTAATTATAACAATGTTATTTCCATTTAAATCTTTAACAATAGATACATTTCTTGAATTTTGTTTTTCTTCCATATACTACTTTTTCTCCTTCACACTTTTTAATTCATCATAATAAGCTTTATACCGATATGCAGTTCTCCTACTAATATCGCCTTCTGCTACAATTTCGTTAATAGTCATACCACTCTCATATTTACCGGCAAAATCATTATAAGCAGCCATCCATGCCTCGTTATGTTTCTTTCTTCCACCATAATTTCTATTTCTATAATATTCCAACTCCGACAACAACTTCTTGTTCTCTTCTTCCAGTTTCTTAATGCGTTCTAATGCTTCCTCCAATGTTTTTATCATGACTACCTCCTATTAGTTTATTTTGTGCCACTTTGATATTTGTCACAACAATAACATTGATTTTATTTAGTGTCAATTTGATTTTTGACATTTTTTTAAGTATTTCAAAAAGAAAACAACCATTCATTTTCAACCTTTTTTGAAAACGAATGGTCGCCCAAATCACTTACTAAATCTATATTTTTCTTTTATGTATTCTATCATTTTTCCTACAATACTCTGGTCCTGATAATCACGATATACTAACATATAATGAATTTGTGCAAGTATTTCTGTATCATTCACCACTCCTTGCTAACCCTATTGTTCTTTTATTATAAAACTTATGCTACATATAATACCAAGTTAAAAATAATTTATGTTTTATTGTAAATTTCTCAGGATATTTTTCCTGTAACATTGCCATATGTTCGTTATCAAACTTTTCAATTTTTTCTGCATCCATAGATGCCATAACACCTCTACTTGCCATCATTCTTCCATGCCATGTTTCTCTTGTAAACGGCAAATCTACAATCAAAGTATCCATATGCGGATTGTCAAAATAATGAGTTTTCAAATCTTTTATGGACGCAGATGCTCCATTCCATGAGCCATTAATTTTCTTCACTAATGCATTCGAATCCTGCGTGATTTGTTCTTCTTTCATATAGCTCATGTATATCTTAAGAAAAATTCCACCTGACTTCAACATTGATTTTATTTTAGGAACAATAATATTAGGATCAAAATACCAAAAACACTGACATGCCGTTATCGCATCAAAAGAATTTTCCTGATAATTTATTTCTTCTGCCGATTTTACTTCATATTTGATATTAGGCATTTCCTGAGATAGCAATTTTGCTTCTTCAATTTGACTTTTTGAAATATCTGTGGCTGTAATATTTGCACCATATTTAGCCATTCCTCTTGGAACCACACCTGTGCCTGTGCCTAAATCAAGCCAATTGCTTCCTTCTTTTCCTATTCCAAGTTCATACAATTTATCAAAAAATTCCTTTGGATAAATGTCTCTATACTTTCCATACTCTTTTGATGTTTTTCCAAAATCAAATTTTTGTCCGTCGTCAACTATTATTTTTTCCATTTGATATTCCTCCCTTTTTTAAGATTTAGGTCCGATAATTTTTATAATCTTATTTCAACTGTCTTATTTCAAAATCGTCAATTCTTCCCTGACAAACATAATATATTATCTTCTCCACTTCACCAATCGCTCTTGCTCGACCATTATCATTGGTAAACCATTTAGCTCTCCTTGTAGAATTATCCTCGCCGGGTAGCGAAATTATTTTAACATTATCATTTTCAAAAATTCTTTTTGCTATCACAAGACTTCGTCTCATATGAAAAGACGATGTAACAATGGCAACATTCATAGCTTCTTTTAACAATCCATTTTTTATAATTATTTCACGTGAGAATTGCATATTTTCCCACGTTGTCATTGCTTCTCTTTCAACGAAAATATCTTCTTTATCAACACCCTGTTCTATTGCTTTTTCTTTTAAGAATTCACCTTCTCCTATACCACTGCTTTCAATGACACGTCCACCTGACACTATGATTTTTGATATTAATCCTTTTTTATAAACATTGACTGCATAGGGAAGTCTATATGTATGGGCCTTGCTACTTCCTAATATTATTGCAACGTCTATCGGCTGTTGCTTATATTCCATTCCTTCATATAATATTTTGTCTACAAGTTCATCGTTGATTTGTTCTTTGGTGATTTGTGATACTTTCATTGTTTATGTTAATCCTTTTTCAGTTATAATATGGATAAATAAGTTTCTAAAAACAGTATAGCATAAAGTTTAATATGACTGTTATTTTTCTTCAACTATTCCCTAACCTTATTATTTTTCATAATTATTTATTAATACATTTGCTCTTAACTTTTATATCTGCTCTGTAACAATCACTATTCTTTTTTGTTTCCATCTTGACAATTGTAAAATAAACTGCTACCATTTAACCTAAGGAATGGGTTTTCTCACTGAGTAAGGTCTTGTGACTGGAAAAGGTTGCTCGTTTTTTTTTTATATTCATAATATCGTATAAATATTTCTTTCCATCTCTAGCATGACGCAATAACATCGCCACATGAAATACATTAAATCTCAATATCTCACCATCTTCACCAAATACAGGTAATGCGAATCTTGATTCATACCTATACCAACCATATTTTGCATCGTTATTATGTTTTTTCTTTTTATTTGGAAAATATTTTAATCCCGATGAAATTTTAATTAATTCGGGAATACCTTGTACTGCATTGGCTTTAGCCTTAGCATTTGCACCCTTTAAAATATTAGTATATTCTGAATGTGCATACTCATCTGGCAAATCTGCTCCTATATAAACCACTTCGTTAGTAGCTGCTATTGTGTACAATTCCCCAACATATCTCATCAAATATTTTTCAACATCTTTCCAACCAATGGATTTTTTCCCCTTAAAAACAATATCATTAATTATAACAATATTATTTCCATTTAAATCTTTAACAATAGATACATTTCTTGAATTTTGTTTTTCTTCCATATGCTACTTTTTCTCCTTCACACTTTTTAATTCATCATAATAAGCTTTATACCGATATGCAGTTCTCCTACTAATATCGCCTTCTGCTACAATTTCGTTAATAGTCATACCACTCTCATATTTGCTGGCAAAATCATTATAAGCAGCCATCCATGCTTCGTTATGTTTCTTTCTTCCACCATAATTCCTATTTCTATAATATTCCACCTCAGACAACAACTTCTTGTTCTCTTCTTCCAGTTTCTTAATGCGTTCTAATGCTTCCTCCAATGTTTTTATCATAGCTACCTCCTCTTAGTTTATTTTGTGCCACTTTGATATTTGTCACAACAATAACATTAATTTTATTTAGTGTCAATTTGATTTTTGACATTTTTTTTAAGTATTTCAAAAAGAAAACAACCATTCATTTTCAACTTTTTTGAAAACGAATGGTCGCCCAAATCACTTACTAAATCTATATTTTTCTTTTATGTGCTCTAACATTTTTGCATATTAAGTCTTTTTATCATCCTTTCAATCGTCTCTCTCCCGGTAACAGTTTTTCGATTTTGAAAACTACCTATCCATTCTTCTAAATTGTTCACATATTCATTCATTACTTCAACGTATGACTCATATACAGCATTCGGGAAATCGGCCTCTGCGTCATAAATAATACTTTCATATGCATCAACTAAACTCTCACATGCGCTATCAATATAAAAACTATAATCGTCTTCATACTCTTCACAATATTCGCATTTTTCAAATAATTCCTTAATACCAGGTACTTCTTTTTCCTCTTCATCGAACGATTTTTCAATAGCTTCTGCAAATGCTTTTTGACATTTTTTTTGGATTTGTTCTTCCCAACTTTCGTCTGGTTTATTAACTGAAGTCTTTAAATCATCAATTTTTCTTTCAACGTACCCTTTCGTATTGCCTGTACAATAGACATCCGCAAATGCCTCACAAGATTCAAAAAATACATTTTTCAAGAATGCTGCAATTGAAAATGTTAATTCTTTATAGCATATTTCTGTGGTATCTATTAATTCTTTTTTTACGTTCTCATATAATCCTTTAACTTCAGATACTGCTCTTGACAGTTCCTCCTTACATGCAGCTTTTGCTTTCGCTTTTATGTAATAACCCGAATCATTGTAATCATCAGCCTCACACTCAATAGAACCGTCATATTCATATAAGCCTTCTTCTTCGTTTTCAAATGCTTCATCTACAAACTCTTCTAAAATTTCACTTATGTTATCCACAAATTCGCTTATCTCATCCAAATCAATATTACTTAATGCTTGACTATCATTCGATTTTTCTTGGCATTCCGATTCTGAATCAAAAATATCATTAAAGATATCAAATTTACTATCCGCCTTGCTTTCTTTGTTCTCTGCTATTACTGACAAATTCTTTTCTTCTGCGCCTACTATCTTCCTATATTTCTCATCAAATTGACAATTTACAAATGAAATGGATTTTGATTCAAAATCAACAGGCTGTTTTGCCTCTATCACAACCTCAACTCCATCAATAATTCCAATATACTTTGTATTACCTTTAGATATCGGCACTGAAAATCTTTTACCACACAAATAAATTTCTTTTGCGTTCTCATCAAGTAAATCATATAAATCGTCCTGATCAAAAGCTACATAGTCAACATTCTTTGCATATTTCATAGTATCAGGATATTCCTTAAGCAGCTCTAATTTACGCTTTCTTTCTTCAGCCATACCTTCTTCTTCAGATGTATTTTCATCATATTTTACATCTAAAACTTCACAAATTTTCTTTTCAACATCTTCTTCGTTTGGATTAATTGCTTTGATTTCTTCTGCAATAGTATTTTCATACCTGTCCTGAAGCCATGTTACAAGCCTTCCGTCATTAAAGTATCCCAAAACTCTTGATAATGAAAAATTATCACGTAATTCTTCCATACTTCTTACTTCAACACCATCTTCCATTTCTAATGGAAATCTAACCTTTTTTGCCATATTTATTCCTCCGTATCTTTGACACAAATCATTAACTTTTACATTTTCATTGTAGTTTGACACAAGGACATAATATGTCATTGTACTATTTTTCTCAAAAATTAATATGTTGATTGTACATTTCGTCTGTTAAATTTTCTCCTTCTTCAACACCCCCACCTGCCGTTTCAATCAATGTTGCTTTTCCAAAATCATCATCACGTTCTGCTCTTACAAAATAAAATTGTTCTTTTTCATCATAAACAATTGCTCTAGCTATATTTCTGTCATGATTAATATAAGCAAGTTTCCATTCTGTATCCTGCAAATTTATTTTTAATTCAGTGTTTTACATTGCTATCTCCTCATTTCATCTAGCATTAATCTAATTTTTTATCCTGCACCCATCTACATCTATTTTTCCATAATTACCACTATTGGCAATTATTATTTTTCTTATCTGCAATTGTAATCACATTTGCCAAAATCAAAACGACAGCATACACACACAATATTACAAGCGTTGATGGCATAATATCCATTAACGCTGTCCAGTCTTTTTTATTAACCCAATTTAATGCCATTTTGTACTGAACCAAAAGTGTAGCTATCGCAAATGCTAACGAGCAGACTGCTGATAATACCGCCCTATCACTTTCTTTAATTTTTAATATCCAACCACCAATACAAAATATAATGCTGATTGCTCCACAAATAATCCACATATTTCATTCTCAGTATATCGAAATGGCTCATTAATCATTTATTAATATACCTTCTCCTCCTTGTTCTTTTATTCAATAATACTTTTATTGCTTGTGCCATAGCCAAAGGATTGTACACCTTCTTTAAATAGCAATCTGACTTTTACTACTGCATCCTTAGTTTTTCCTATTTGCTAATTGTCTGTCTATCTTTCTGCATCCATAAAAAACTCCCACCTAAGTGGGAGCTACCGATGGATTTCCAAATCCACGGAATTCCTTTATTTATCGGCTAAGTTTCACCACCGTCTCCACATGCACCGTATTAGGAAACATATCCACTGCACATGCCTTTTCTACTCTATATCCCTGCTCCTGTAACATTTCTAAATCTCTTGCAAGGCTTGTAGGTTTACAACTTATGTAAACCAAATTATTTACACCAAAATCAATTATTTTCTGCAATGCTTTTGGATTAATTCCATCTCGTGGTGGATCAAGAATAATCATATCCGGCTTGTCCTCAATTTCATCTATAACTTTCAAAACATCACCGGCTATAAATTCACAGTTATCAAGACCGTTTAAGCCTGCATTAACTTTTGCCGCCTCAACAGCTTCTTCAACGATTTCAACACCAACTACTTTTTTAGCAACAGGTGCGATAATCTGGGCGATTGTTCCTGTTCCACTATAAAGGTCAAACACTGTCATATCTTTAGTGTCACCAATGTACTCTCTTGCTTTAGAATAAAGAACTTCTGCTCCTAAAGAGTTTGTCTGGAAAAATGAGAAAACTGAAATTTTAAATCTTAATCCAAGCAACTCCTCATAAATATATTCATCACCAAATAAAATTCTTGTTTCGTCACTTTGAACCACATCAGCCAAACCGTCATTAATAATATGTATTACTCCGCAAAGTTTTGCTGACAAATCAAGATTCTTTAAAATTTCAACTAACTCAGTCCAGTTTGCCTTCTCTTCCATTTCCTTGTCCGATGTTGTGACCACCGCAACAAGTAACTGTTTTGTAACTGTTGTTCTTCTTACCAAAAGGTGTCTTAAATATCCTTCATGACGTAATTTTTTGTAAAAAGGTAATTCTTTACCGGCACAAAATTCCAACACAGCATCAAGAATTTTTCTGTAATCACTATCTACAATTTGACACTCATCAACTGTCACAATATCATGGAAACTATTGCGCTTATGCATTCCAAGAGCAAGTGGACCATCTTTTACTTCATCTCCAAAAGAGAATTCCATCTTGTTTCTATACTCCCACTGCAATGGACTTTGCAAAATCCCCTGAAATTCGTATGACTCATTAATTGCGTTATCAAGAATTCCCTTAACTGTATCTTTCTTTAATTTTAACTGGTTGTCATAGCTCATTGTCTGATAAGAACAGCCACCGCAAAATTCAAAATGCGGACACTTTGGAGAAACATCTTCAAGTTCAGATTTTTCAACAACTTCCTTTAATCTTCCAATGGCATTTCCTGATCTCTTTTTTGAAACTACGAATTTGACAGTTTGTCCCGGTACTGTTCCTTTAACTACTGCCATTCCTTCTTCTCTACAATCAACTTTTCCCTTATTAGGAAATGTAAGTCCCACAACTTTTCCTGTGTATTCAACACCTTTTTTCATCTATATAATCTTACATAATCCACTCTCCTTCATAAGCAATGGATTATTCTCCTTTCTCTAAAATACTAAAGTATCAACTAATCTATTAATATTATTTTTACAACCAATATCTCTTAACAATTTGTTTGCTATTTTTTAACTGGTTCCCTTTATCTGATTTTTTTACTAATCTTCTAACTTACTTCTTTTCTTTTATCAATCAAATTTTTAACTGATTTTTATTAATTTACCAAAATAGAATTTTAACTGTAATCCTTTATTTTTACAAAGAAAGAGTTTCAAAATGATACTTTCAAATAAAAAATCTGTAATAAAAATTCTTCCATAAGAAACATACCAATATTGAAACTCTTTCATAAAGATTAACTATTCAAAGAAAAACGATTAATCTTCAAAATCATCTTCATCTTCTTCATCTTCATCAAATAAATCATCAAAGTCATCTTCGAAATCATCATAATAATCTTTGTTAATTAATCTATAAATTCCATAAGCTGCACCTGCTACTGCTGCAATTGCTGCGATAACACCAAGAACAACTGCTACGATTTTGCAAGTTTCCTTCTTCTCATCTTTTCCAATGAGTTTTCCGATTTTTACACCCTTCATTAATTCGTCCATATTATTCACCTCTTTTTGTTTAATTTCGTTTTTAATAGTAATATTATATCATCAATCATAGTCTTTTACTACACTTTTTTAAGTTTAGCAAATGATGCCATCATAACCTTTTGACCTACTAAATCAAAATTAACTGTTACCTGATAATCTCTAGGTCCATCCTCAATTCCAAGCACTGTTCCTTCACCAAACTTCATGTGCTTCACTCTATCTCCAACATGATAATCTATGTCAGCTTTGGTTACTACAAACTCTTTTCCAAAGCTAGGTTTGCTACTTGGTTTACCATAAGCAGGCTTCTTGGACATAGCTCGATATGAGTTATCTTTCGAATCACTTCCATATCTCTTAGAACTTCCCATATAACCACCGCCATGACTTAGTGAACCTTCATAACCGCCAAAGCCACTAAATGAAGGTTGCTTCTTCTCAACACCTGCTGCTCTTGTATCTGTCACATTCTTGCTATTAACAATCATTGGCGGAATTTCCTTAACGAATCTTGATACAATATTATATTGCATTTCTCCACGAACCATACGCTTCTTTGCGTAACTAATTGTCAAATGTTTCATGGCTCTTGTTATTGCCACATAGCAAAGTCGTCTCTCTTCTTCTAATTCCTGTGCATCATCAGCCATAATGCTCATATAGCCTGGGAACAATCCGTCTTCCATTCCACATAAAAATACATACGGAAATTCCAATCCCTTTGCACTGTGAACTGTCATTAGCACAACATAACTACTGTCTTCATCAAGATTATCGATTTCTGCCACTAAAGCAACTTCTTCCAAAAATTCTGATAAAACAGGCTCATCAGTATTTTCTTCATATTCAATAATTTTATTAATTAATTCTTCAATATTTTCAATTCTGCCATTTGCCTCGTCAGTATTTTCAGCAACCAAATCACCCATATAGCCTGTGTCTGTCAAGATTGCATTTACTAATTTTAGAATATCATTCTCGTATTCTTCTGTCTTATAACCTTCAATTAAATTAGTAAATCCTTTAATTTTCGAAACTGCTCTTGAAAGTCCCGGAATATTCTCAACTTCTAAAAAAGCATCATACAAATCCATTCCGTATGCTCTTGCGTAATCCTTCACACGCTCAACAGTTGTTGCACCTATTCCTCTTTTTGGAACATTTATTATTCGCTCTACTGCAATATCATCTGTTGGATTACTTATAATCCTTAAATATGCAATAATATCCTTAATTTCTTTTCGCTGATAGAAATTCTGACCACCAATAATCTTATAAGGAATGTTCTTCATCATTAATTTTTCTTCCAAAGCTCTTGACTGTGCATTAGTTCTGTACAAAATTGCATAATCATTATAATCTGCTTTTCCGTAATCTACTTTTTCCTTTATCTCACTTGCAACCATTTCTGCTTCAGCATAACCGTCTTCTGCCTGATATAAATCAATCTTATCTCCCTGCTCATTGTCACTCCAAAGAGTCTTGTCTTTTCTTCCGGCATTGTTATGTATAACCGAATTGGCAGCTTCTAATATGTTCTTTGTAGAACGGTAATTCTGTTCCAGTTTGACCACCCTTGCATTTGGAAAATACTTTTCAAACTGCAAAATATTTGTAATATCAGCCCCTCTGAATTTGTAAATAGACTGGTCATCATCACCAACTACACATAAATTCTGATTCTTAGAAGCCAACTGTTTAATAAAAGCAAACTGTGCCGCATTAGTATCCTGATACTCGTCCACCATAATATACTGAAGTCGATTCTGATACCCTTCCAAAACTTCCGGACACTTGTTAAACAACTGCACTGTTTTCATTATTAAATCATCAAAATCCAACGCATTATTTTTCTTCAAGGCTTCCTGATATTCATCATAAATCTTAGAAATATTAACCATCTTAAAATCATTTCTTGCCATTGCCGCCACATCACCTGTGGTAATAAGCTTGTTTTTAAAATCAGATATCTTTCCAAGCATAGCATTTTCTTTGTAAATCTTTGTGTTAAGGTTAAGTTCCTTGATAATATTCTTCATTAATCGTTTCTGATCATCTGTATCATAAATTGTAAAATCTGTGCTATAACCAATTCTATCTATATATCTTCTAAGAATTCTCACACAGGCTGAATGGAAAGTGCTAACCCAAACCTGCTCAGCACCAAAACCAACAATCTTATTTACCCTACTTCTCATTTCCGCTGCCGCCTTGTTGGTAAATGTAATTGCCATAATGTTGTATGGATTCACACTTTTTTCTTCTATTAAATATGCAATTCTATGAGTAAGAACTCTTGTCTTTCCTGAACCTGCACCAGCCAGAATCAGCAACGGTCCATCTGTGTGAAAAGTTGCCATCTGCTGCATGTCATTTAAAGTATCATATATTTTGTTCATTTATAAACCTCGTCATATAAAAATCAAACAAATGTTTGTCTCTCTATTCTAACATAATCCTAATAATAAATAAATTCATTTTTTACAATTTAAATTCTTTCTTTTAGTTTTTTTCTCTAATCATATCCCCTAATTATTTCCCATTTTTCTCTAATTATTTTATTTAATCAAATTATATAATTTCACATAACCCTTTTTTGTACCATCTCTCCATATTTTGAAAAACATATTAATACATATTTTTTTACTTTATGCATTATTTTTATACTTTTTTCACATCTTGTATTTATTTTTTACATGATGAGTTTTATTTTTTATATCTTGTAGTTTTCATTACTAGGTATTATACTATAGAAAGGAGGAGACGTTATGCATTCAGAAGATTTTATTAAAAAGATACTAGATGATATAGACACCTTTAATATTGATGATATTCCAAACATTGATTTATATATGGATCAGGTAACTACCTATCTTAATGATAAATTTGCCAATACTAAAAGGCACGAAGATGACAAGCTTATGACTAAAACAATGATTAATAACTATGTCAAGAGTCGTCTGCTTCCATCACCTGAAAAGAAAAAATACACAAAAGACCACATGATGGTTCTTATTATGATTTATTTTTTCAAAAATATCATTTCCATCAATGATGTAAATAAACTTATTACTCCATTGCTGGATTCATATTTTCACAACGAAGAAATACCTCTTGAAAATATAATAAATACTTTTTTAACTTTTGCCAAACAGTGCAATTTAACTGACAGTATTTTAACTGAATATAATGAATGTCGTGAAATTTTCAAAGACGCAAATGTTAAAGATAAAGAATATCTTGAAACAATGGGCTTGATTACAATGTTAAGTTACGACACTTTCGTTAGAAAAATTGTTATCGAAAAATTAATCGACTCATTGCCTGACACAGAAAATAACGAAAAATAATATTAACGCAATAATCCCGTAAACATACATTTTGCCTGTACGTTTACGGGATTATTTTTTTAATAAAGAATGTCTCTTTTAAATATTTACCTAATTGTTTTTATTTTCAGCCTCTTGTTCATTAACACGTTCAAGAACCAAGTCATATCCATCGTTTCCATAATTAAGTGAGCGATTAACTCGGCTAATGGTTGCTGTTGATGCTCCTGTAGCATTTGAAATATCAAGATATGTTTGTCCTTCTCTTAATAATTTTGCCACTTCATATCGTTGGGATATTGATAGCAATTCATTAATTGTACACACGTCTTCAAAAAAAGTATAACACTCTTCCTTATCTTTTAAGGTAAGTATAGCTTCAAATAAATGATCTACTTCCGTTCTTCTAATATTCTTACTCATAATATACCTCTCAATTGTCAGGTTTCTTTACTTTTAGATTTTAACACTCTAAAGTTTGAAAGTCCAGTATATATTGTTATTTTATTTCAAGATTTTGTTGCAAATCCAATCTGAAAATTTGAAATTAACTCTCTAAATTTCACGGTAGAATTTTATTTTACTATCTCCCCCCTATCACCCAAACTATTGAATCACATAAATTACCTAAACTGTATTTAGTCACCTAAATTATCTGAACTGTTTTCTCAAAGTCTGTAATTCTTCAACACTAAACTTGTATGTTGTGTTGCAGAAATCACATTTAACTTCAATTTCCTTACCGTCATTAATAATTTCGTCCATATCCTTTTTGCTAATACTTGCTAAAGCTTTTGCAATTTTTTCCTTACTGCAGTTACAAACAAAACCTGTCTCAATTTTATCTGTAAATTCAACATCCATGTCACCCATTACTTCTTTTAAAATATCCTCAGGTGTCATTCCTTTTTCAAGCATTTCTGTTACTGAACTAATGTTGTTTACTCTTTCTTCTAATTTATTTATTACTTCTTCATCAGCAAATGGCATAAGCTGGACAATAAATCCACCTGCCTGTTTTACCGTATTATCCTTTGACATTAAAACACCTAATCCTACAGCAGAAGGAACCTGTTCTGATGACGCAAAATAATATGTTAAATCTTCTGCTACTTCACTTGTGCCTAAAGGCACCTGGCTAACGTATGGTTCTTTTAAACCCATGTCTTTAATTACTGTAAGTGTTCCGTATCCAATAGCCGCACCTACATCAAGCTTTCCTGCGTAATTTGCAGGAATAAGTACATTAGGATTTCCTACATAGCCTTTTACATTTCCTTTTGAATCAGCAGTAACTGTCACTCCGTTAATTGGGCCGTCACCCTTCATCATTAAAGTAAGCATATCCTTTTCGCCCTTCATCATTACACCCATCATTGCACCACCTGTTAATAATCTGCCAAGTGCTGCTGTTGCAACGGGACTTGTATTGTGATGCTGTCTTGCTGTTTCAACCATTTCTCTTGATGTAATGGCAAATGCTCTAATCTGTTTATCTGCTGCTACCGCTCTAACTATATAATCCATTTTATTGTTCCTTTCTTTATTTAGCATTACTTTTTCTAACTACCACGTACACTCTGTCATTTTCTTCAGTACCTTCATTATCAGTAAAAGCTTCATATATTTTTTCTAACTTAAGCCCTGACTTTTCAACTGCTTTTTTTACTTCATTTAAAGTATACCCTCTTTGAAAATGTTCCTCTTCATATTTATCATATCTGCCATCTTCAGCCCTAACAAATACTGACAAATAATATTCATTAATGTTTGTTTCTTCATCAAAATAATTTTCCCAAATAAAACTGCCATCTTCCCTATCTTCAGCTATGGTTTTCTCTCCAATATCAGAAAAATACTTCTTTGTTTTTAAATCAAAAACAAACACTCCGTCGTCCTCTAAATATTCATTAACTCTCTCAAAAACCTTAGTAAAATCACCATAATCTGTAATATAGTTCATGGAATCACCAATGCTAACCATTGCAGGCACTGCATATGGAAGTTGAAGATTAGTTGCATCCTGTAAAACGTACACTATGTCTTCCTCTTCCTTTTTGCTTTCAGCAATTTCAAGCATTTCCTGGGAAAGATCTATTCCTATCATATTGTAACCTTTTTCGTGAAGCAGCATTGTGCCCGTTCCTGTACCACAACCAATTTCAACCAAAGTACCGTCTTTTGCACCGTATTTTGTTAATAACTTTGCTGCATAATCACACCATTGATGATAATCTACATTGTCCATAAATTCATCATACACCAGTGCGAATCCACCGTATGCTTCCATTTTATTCTCTCCGATTTCTTTATATTTTATCTTTATAACATAGTGATTTTACCAACAATCTCTGCTAAACGCAACCTTGATTAATGCCACCTGCTCATTTATACTATTTAAAGAATTAGGAATACTATTTATGTTTCTATTTTCTTTAATTAACAATAGGAGAATTTCAATGCCAGTTAGTATATATAATAAAATTAAAATATCGTCAAAAATGCAGTTTGAAAAATATCTTATACTTTTAATTGCATGCATTATCATTTTTTTAAATTGTCCATTTATATCTGTTTTTCATCCAACAGAAATAAATAACATTAACACAGTAACTTCAAAAAACAAATACATTAATGTAACCACATCTGATTTACATTACACCGGCTACACCTTTGAAAAAATCGGCCACAGAAAATATGGTTACTACTACACAATAAAAGACAATAAAAGTCTTTTTGTGCTTCTGCCGGTTGACTCAACTCCAAAAGAAACTTTAAGCAACTATTCTTTTAAGGGAAAAGTCACAAAACCTAACAGAACCTACAAAAAGATGCTCTCTATGTTAGTTAAAGATTTAAACTGGAACGAAGCTTCAATGAATGATGTAAATAACGACTTTTTCATTAGTAATGCAGACTACAATATTGTTCCCTACATTATTTTATTTTGGCTTTTAATTTTTATTTTGCTTACTTCTATATATAAGCTTATAAATTATGCCTTATATTTTGCAAAGCCTTATACTTACAACGTCTGCCCTTTTAAAAGTAAAGAAGAGCAGCGTTACTTAATTAAAAATGCCAATATTGAACTTAACAGCGACAATTACATTCAAATTAACAGCATGTATATAACAGAAAACTATCTTGTGGATTTAACTGTTCCAAGAATTTATGTTATACCACTTAACGATATAATCTGGTGCTATCGTGTTGGGAAATTTGCTTTTAATTCTAAAAAGACTGCCACTGAATTTTCCCTTGTACTTACTTCTTTTGATGGAATTACAACTACACTTAAACACAAAACCAGTGACGAAGCTTTGGAACTTTTAAATACAATTCGTGCAACAGAAGCCAACATTATCATTGGTTTTTCTGATTCAAAAAAACACGAAGCCAAACAAATTATTGCAGCCAATAAATAAATAAATAATTAATTAATTAATTAAATAATAAATAAAGAAGTGTGCAGCCCTAGCGGAATATTTTTGTGTAATAATACCTTTAAAGAATTTTTCTATATTAAAAAAGATAATCTAATTTTGATATTTGCGTATTCTCTATAAGTAAGGCTTTTATCTCCATCCTTTTGAGATACTGTTCAAAATTAAATTATCTTTTTTATTTTTTATAATTGTCTAATATAAATTTTGTACTTTTTTTATGATAATCTTATATTATCTTCCGCAACAATATTTATATTTCTTTCCTGAACCACATGGACAAGGATCATTTCTACCAATCTTCTTTTCCTTAACGATTGTTCCTGAACGTTTTTCTTCCTTGTATAATTCCTTCTGTCTTTCAGGTGTAATGATATCGTTCCATTCTTCTAATTCGTATAACCACTGTGCCTTAGCAGCTACCATGTTCTTATATAATAATTCAGGTTCATAATCTAATGAAACTTCTGTTGTTTCAGTAAGCTGGTCCATTGGATTTTCTTTTTTAAGGCTTTCACTAATACCATCTAAAAATCCTACCATTGTAAGAACTTCCATGTCGTACTTCTTTGCAAGTTCTTCAACTGTGCCTGAAACTACTGTGCCATAATTTTTAAGAATATCCTTATATACTTCCTTTTCCTGTAAAAAATATGCATTCCAGAAATCGTTGTACTGCTGCTGAGTCTGTTCCTGATTGTATGCTATTTCTCTCCATGTTTCTAATAAATACTTATCTGCCATTTTTTCCTCCAAAAGTAATTATTTTAGTTTATCCTCTGATAAACATTCAACTTATTAGATTATACTTATTTAAAACAATAATTGCAATATATTATTGGTCTGTTATAATCTTTTATGTTAAATAATTTTAATATAAGCTTCTACTTTTTAGGCTTATATTATAGTAGAAAGGATTCGTTAGGTACATAATATGGAAAAATTAAAAAGAATCATGGCACTGCTTGGTGTTATTGTCGTCGTTGTATGTGCATTACTTACTTTAGTGTTTGCATTGTTGGGATATAGTACACTTTGGAAAGCTTCAGCCTATTGTATGGTTGTGATTCCAGTGATTATTTATGTTATGATGTGGTTAGCAAAGCTTTTAGAAAATCGTGGTAACAAAAGATAATTTTAGTATCTTTACTCATAAAACCAAGTCATTCTAAGAATCTAACAAATAACAAATGTTGTCATATAATTTATATTAATGCAAATAGAAACAGTGCCGTTAAAGGCACTGTTTCATTCTAAATACATAAAAACTTTATTAAAACAATCCACAACCAATTATTTTCTCAAATCATTCATTAATTCACCATAAGATTGTTCTTTTCCTGGATTTTCCATATTAGCATATGCTAATGATGGTATTAACTTAATATCCATAAATTATGCTCCACAAAAATGCAATTCTCTAATTTACATACTTGTCAACTCTTCTAACAACATCTTGAACCATTTCTCTACATGGTCTCTTGTGTGTTACTACTTCTCTATTTGTAATTCCTAACAAATCGCCACAAGTAACAGCTCCATAATCTTCTCTAAACTCATCAATAAACTTCTTTATTTTTTGTTCTACATCATGTTTCTGTTCCCTGTTTGCATTATAACCACCAAATTTTTTACTAATAACCATAGCACCGCCTAGAACCGTTCCACAAATTTCATAACTTTGTCCAACTCCACGGCCAATGCCCATTGTAGCAGTTATAATATCTTCCATTGAGTCAAATAAATCTTCGTATCCCATTAATACAGACTGAACACAATTATATCCGGCGATATGAGCCTCAGTAGCTTTCTGAACTCTCTCTTCAATATCCACAATGCTACCTCCATTTTCTATCTAACGTAACTAATTATAATTCTTCCTTTTCCTTTAAGTGTTACATTTTCACATTGGGCTGGGATAAATATACTTTCTGTAAATGGAAAATCCATAACTTCCCCTTCACACTCAAGTGTTATATCATTTTCAACGTTTGTTAAACAGAAAAATCTCTTCTTATCTGTTTCCAAAACATATTCGCCATCTAAATCAAGAATTTCCATTGTAAATTCATCAATGTCCAAAACTTTTTCAGGTTTGTTAATGAATTTCTTATCTAATGGAAAAGCTTCCTTTTCACATTGTTTTGTACAATCTACAACATCAAGTGATTTCTTTACATGAAGTTCTCTTTCATTTCCCTGATCATCTTTTCTGTGAAAGTCATAAAATCTGTATGTAACATCACTATTTTGACTTACTTCAAGAGCAATCATCCCTGCTCCCATTGCATGAAGCTGTCCTGCGTCAATGCAAATTAAGTCTCCTTCTTCCATATCATGTTTCTTACAAATATCTTCTACTGTATCATTTTCAACAGCTTGTCTAATTTCATCAACCGACTTTGCTGTTGTTCCTGCAATAAGTGTTGAATTAGGTTCAGCCTTAATAATATACCAAGCCTCTGTTTTTCCTTCATCATTCTCATACTTATGTGCATAATCATCTGTTGGATGAACCTGAACAGAAAGTGTTGCTGCTGTATCTAAAATAGATAAACGAAGCATTTGACTTCTTTTCTTTTCTCCTAACATTTCTTCAGGATATGTATCTAACATTTCTGATAGTTTCATTCCTTTGTACTCACCATTTAATACTGTATTATCAGCATGTGGGTGTGCACTTATGTCCCAACTTGAACCATGTGATTCAGGATTATTTCTAATTTTCGCTAATTTGTCATTTCCCCAGATTCTACGATCGTAAACTGGTTTTAATTTAAGCGGATACATGTGTCTCATCATAACCCTCCAATATCTTCTTTCCTGAGCTTGTTCCAATACGTGTTGCACCTGCATCTATCATTGCAGCACATGTTGCCCAATCTCTTATTCCTCCTGCTGCTTTAACCTGTACATCGTCTCCTACATGTTCTTTCATAAGTTTAACATCTTCCACAGTTGCTCCACTTGTTCCAAAACCTGTACTTGTTTTCACGAATGTAGGCTTAACCTTCTTAGCAATTTCTGCTAACTTTACTATTTCTTCTTTTTCTAAATAGCAATTTTCAAAAATGACTTTTGAGATTTTATTATTTTCATTACAGATATCAACTATCTGCTTCATTTCTTCCTCAATATAATCCCAATTTCCACTTTTTAATTCACCTATGTTGATCACATAGTCAATTTCATCTGCGCCATCTTCAATTGCTTTTTTGGTTTCAGCAACTTTAACTTCCAATGTTGTCTGTCCAAGTGGAAATGAAATTGCTGCTCCAACGTGAACTTTTGAATCTTTTAAAAATTCAGCACACCATTTCACTGGTGATGAATTAATTGCCACCATTGCTGTCTGCATTTCTTCTGCCTCATCGCACAATTTTTTTAAATCATCTTTTGTTGCAAATGCCTTCAAATATGTGTGATCAAATAAACCTGCTAATTCTTCTCTTGTAATTGTCTTGCTATCCACTATGTTCTCCTTTCATGTAACAACCTAACCTTACAACTTAGTGTATAATTTCAAATTCTTTTAAACAATTATGAATTGCTTCCTTTGTAGGACTAAATACTATACCTTCACTTTGTAATTTTGTTGTATCTAACCTTAATTCTCTAATACTTTCTTTTGAATATTTAGAATTATCTTCTATTAATAACTCCTCAATTCTATTTTTTTCTAAACCAATTTCTTCTAATATAAATCTAACAATTTCATATCTGCTATCATTATTTACTGAACCAAAATTATAGGTTCCATATGGTAATGATAGTAGCTTTTCTAAATTAATACATATTTCGTTTACATCACTCATTCCTCTGAATTCATAGTTACTTGCCTTGATTGGTTGGTTCAGGTATGCTGCTTTTATAGTATCCCATAAAATATTCACACCTATGGTGCAACCTCTTTCCGGCAATCCGAAAAGCCATGTAAAACGAACAACCCAATATTCGTCAAGAATATCCGGTAATTTTTCTTCAACTTCTAATTTATTTTTTCCATATACTGCCTTAGGTACGGCAGTGTCCACTTCTTTGTAGGGACCTTCTTCTTCACTTCCATCAAACAACTGCTCTGTAGAAGTAAAAACCATTTTTGCTCCTACTTTTTTACAAGCTTTAGCTACATATAATGCACCATCTACATTGACTGCCCTTGCCTTTTCAGAATTATCAATACAAAATTGTTGATTTGGAATTCCTGCTGCATGTATTACATAATCTGGTTTTTCTTCCAAAATGTACTTCATAACTGCGTCTTCATTTGTTACATCTAAATCTTTTGATCCTAAAGCTTTTATTTCATATTTATTGTTCCACATTTTTGCAAATCTAGATCCTAAAAAGCCTTTTCCACCTGTTATTATAATTTTCTTCATATAATATTCCTTTCAAAAAAACAAATAATAACTACCAATATAACTTATTTTTCCGCTATATTCGAGAAACACAGATTTTACCCTGTGTTTCCCAAAAAGTTATGTGATAATTTGTTATGTGTAACCTACAATTGATTATAAAATTCCTACGAATGCACAAACAATTGATACGATTACGAGAAGGATAAGAACTTTGTTAGCCTTCCATCCTCTCTTGCTGATTAAATAGTAGCTTAATAAAACTACGATTAATCCAAGAAGGCCTGGGAAGAAACTATCAAATGTATCCTGAACCTTAAATGTTGTTTTAGCTGCCTTATTGGCAAACTTAAGTGGTGTAGTTACGCTTACGAAACTTGCACAACATCCACCTACAACCATTGTACCTAAAACAGTGATTGCATCTTTAACTCTCTGTGAATTTTCACCTACTAAAATATCAGCAGCTGAAAGTCCTAACTTGTAACCTTTCATATATAACCAGTAGTTTACACTAAGCATGATTCCTAAATAGAAAACCATGTAGAATAAAACTCCGGCAGGACTACCTGCAGATGAGATTGACATAGCAATACTTAATAAGATTGGGATGAAAATACCCTGAACTATTGAATCTCCAATACCTGCGATAGGTCCCATAAGTGATGTTTTAACTGTATGTAATAATTCATCTGGAACATTTGCTCCTTCGCTTTTTTCTTCTTCAAGTGAAGCAACGATACCATTTACTACTGAACCTGTCTGTGGTTCTGTGTTGTAGAATACTGAATGTCTACTTAAACAATCAGCATATTCTTGTGTTCCTTTTCCATATAATTTCTTAGCGATAGGTACGATACCTTGGGCAAAACCATTAGCCTCTAATTTTTCATAGCTTAATGTTGACATAGCCCAAAACTGCCAAGACCAAAAACCCTTTTTTAAATCTTTCTTATCTAATTTTGCCATTTATATCACCTCGTCATCATCAATATCTGAACTTGCAGCTTCTACTGTAGCGTTTGATCCTGATGCTTTGTAAACGATTACTGCAATCAAGCCAGCTATTACAGCTAAAGCAATCATTGAGTTACTAATAAATGTGTAGAAAATAAGTCCTGCAAAGAAGTAGATTAAGAAAGACTTTTCTTTAATCAATAAGTTCATAAGTAATGCAACACCAATTGCAGGTAACATTCCACCTAAAACGTCCATTGCGTGAAGAATCCAATCTGGTACGTTGTTAACTACGAAGTTAACGAACCCTTTACCACTGTAAATAGCAATTGAAACTGGGATTGCTCTGATAACAAAGTTTGTAATCTGAGCTCCAATAACATGGTTTCTGAACATTCCTTTTTCATCACCCCTTGCTGCAGCAGCTGTTGCTCTTGAGTTCCAAACTGAGTTAACAACCATGATTAAGTTGTAAAGGATAAGTCCTAATGAACCACATAATACTGATAAAGTAACTGTAACACCTGTTGATGCTCCTGATACTAAACCTAATCCAATACCGCCATATGCTGCGTAGATGATTTCTGAGTTTGTTGAACCACCTGTTGATACATTTGCGATAAAAGCTGCCTGTACTGCAACACCAAGAAGTACACCCTGTGTTACATCGCCCATAATAATACCGCATATTAAACCTGCTACTAATGGTCTACCTACTGTGTAGTAACCACCAGAGATACCTGCTAACCATGGAGTATGAATACCACCTAAGTATGAAAATACTCCAATTAGCAATGCTTTTACTAATAAAGCTACATCCATTTTTTTGTCCTCCTGTTTTTATTTTAATTTCTCTTTAATTGAGTTCCATAATGTAGGTGACGCATCTGGGATTAGCTGAAATTCAACTTCAATACCCTTCTGTGTCAATTCTTCGAAAGCTTCTGCTTCATCTTCTGTTAAAGCACAGTTTCTTCCGACTACTGTTGTGTTTGCTCTTGCTGACATAGGTCCAACATTGACCTTCTTTCCTAAGTCAACACCAGCTTCAAGTAAATTAACTAAAGTTCTTGGAGACTTTACAATTACAAAATATCCATTAGCAACTGAATTTGCTTTTGTAATTCTTTTAGCTCCTTCTTCTTCATCGAAAACACCTACTTTAATTCCTGTAGGGGCTGCATTTTTAAAAATCTTTGTTTGAAATGGATCATTTGCAATCTCATTATCAACAATTAAGATTCCTTTGCATGGTCTTGTACCAACCCAACGTGTTACTGTCTGTCCATGAAGAACTCTGTCATCAATTCTAATTAATGTTACACTCATCACACTTCTCCTTCCTTATACAATATCATCATCGTCGTCATCATCATCTTCAACATTTTCAAGTTCAATTGAGCTCTGTCCTGTAGCAATAACGTCATCCAAAACTTTTTCAATATCGTCTTCACCTAAACGTAATGCTAATTCCATAAGTAGTGGAAGATTAACACCAGCTACGATGTACATGTTATCTTTTGCGTTTTCCAGCTTATATCTTAATGACTGGTTAAAAGGTGTTCCACCCTTAGCATCCGCTAAAACAACTACTGAATCATACTTTCCAAAAGCTTCATCAAGTGTTTCGTTAAGTTGCTTTGAAAATGCGTCAACACCTTCTGTCAAACAAACATACTTTACATGTTCCTGAGGTCCAAGTATCATCTCTCCTGCTGATACAACTCCCTCTGCAAAATGATTATGTCCAACTACAACTATACCATTCATTTTTGCCTCCTTTGTCATATTTTTATTTATTATGTTCTTTTGTAATTACAATATAATATTGTTTTCTTGTCAATATTTTTTTATATATTTTTAATAGTTTTTACAAGTTTTTCATAATTTTATATGGCACTTCTGACAACGAAACGTTTTTAAAGTAATAAAAACGTTTCATTATGATTAGATATAATAATATTCTTTTAATAAAACAAACTAAAAATATTTTTTTCATTTTTTACTCATATTTGAAAATTTTCTATCCAAAGTGTTATTTTTGTACAAATATGCATCAAAAAAACACATAACATTTTTACATTTTTTTTGTATATGATGTATTATCATTTTTTTGCTATCTCTACAATAAACTTTAAATTATTATATTTGGTGCAAAATTTTATTAATATATTAGTTCCTTACCTTTGCTTTCATTACCTTTATAAATTCACTATCTACAGCTTCAATTATAAAACTGCCTGCATTTGCCGGAACAATCACTGTTTCTGCATAATGTACTTTATATGGTTCAAAAGAATCATTACTACTCTTAATAATTGCCTGCTTTCCATCAACTAGATTCAACATTGTAACTTCTTTGTCTGATTTAATTTCAACTGACTTACTGGTTGAAATAACATGTGTTTCAATAAACTCAAGTTCATGCAAACCTGTTTTTACCTCTTTATAGTCATCATTATCCTCTATAACATTAAAATTATTTACAAGATTTTCTTCCACCCATTTTGTTGTTCTGTCATATCTAATAACTTTCTTACCATCTTCAATATGAATTGGTCTTGGTTTGCCATCTAAACCTACTCTATCCCAATCCCATAATTTAAAAGTAAATATATATGGCGTGGCACTTACTTCAAGTACCATACAGTTGTTTGCAGAGCAATGAACAGTTCCTGCTGGTATTAAATAATGATCATGTTTTTTTGCGGGGAAGAAATTAATATACTTATCTACATCAAATTTGACATTCCCATGTTGAGCCTCTTCCAAATCTGAAATCATTTGTTCTTTATCAATACTTTCTTTTAATCCAAGATAAACCCCCGCCCCTTCTTTTGCATCTAAAATGTAATAGCTCTCGTCCTGAGTATATGGCATTCCAAATTTATTTCTTATGTAGTCTGTATCTGGATGAACCTGCAAACTTAAATTTTGGCCTTCCATTGTGTCAAGGAAATCAAATCGAATTGGAAATTCTGCACCAAATCTTGCGAAATTCTTTTCTCCTATTAATTCCCTTGGTTGATACAATGTCAAATTCATTGCAGGTGATTCAACTGTCACATCTCCATATTGCATATATATACTATTCTCTTCAGGAACACCATCAAAACTCCATGCATAATTTTTTTCATTTTTATCTAGATTACATACTTCCTTCATCCATTGTCCACCCCAAACACCGGGGTCAAAATATGGTACAAGTCTAAATGGCCTTTTTGTCATTTGCTTAAGTCCTTCTCTAAAGCCTTCGCCTATAACCATTTTAGGATTCCCCTGTTTATTTGTATCTAAATAAAAATCAATATCTTCATATAAAGAAGCCTTGTGTTTGTCTGCTATTCTCCATTCAATAAAAAATCCACGTTTATATTTTATTAGTACATCTTCATCATAATTGTCCTGTTTATAATTAGGCATTCCATTTCTATAACGAAGTTGTATTTCCCAACGTGCCATATCTGAATAAACTAATATATCGCCTTTAGTTACTAGAGATGCCCCAAAGCCATATACTACTACTTTGCCTTGTGTATTCTCAATTTTTTTCTTAGCTTGCTGCAATTTTTCATCGGAAATAAAGTCATTAATTGTTCCATAATACATAATTCCACGTACTCTGTCATCAGTAAGATTTTTTTCCATAAGTTCATTTAATTTATCCTTATCAAAAAAAATATCTTCCATTGATATAACTGTATTTGGAGATAGTTTATCAATTAAATTTACTTTCAATTCTTTTTCATTAGTTCCAGGATAACAATCTACCACTAAAATTTTCTTATTATCAAACTCTTTGTTTATTTCCTTTAGTATTCTATCCCAGCCTTCATATGCAAAATTATCATATCCTTTGATTTTTGTTTTAGGAAATCTGTCGTATTTACTAGCAAAATTTAAATATTTCATTAAATAACATACCTCCTTTTCTATACCGTACTAATGTTTTTATGTGACAACGTTCTTTTGTAATTACAATATAGCATAGTTAAAATATTGTTTCAATCGATTTTTATAATTTTAAAGTTTTCTAGTCACAGGCATTGAGCCTCTGTACTCATAGACCTTCGGTCTATTTCGTCAGTGGCTTTCGACTTTGATTGATAAACTTATACAGATAGACATTGAGCCTCTGTACTCATAGACCTTCGGTCTATTTCGTCAGTGGCTTTCGACTTTGATTGATAAACTTATACAGATAGGCATTGAGCCTCTGTACTCATAGACCTTCGGTCTATTTCGTCAGTGGCTTTCGCCTTTGATTGATAAACTTATACAGATAGGCATTGAGCCTCTGTACTCATAGACCTAACGGTCTATTTCGTCAGTGGCTTTCGCCACATCAAATAAAAAACACAGCCGAAAAATTGTGCAAGCACATTTTTCGGCTGTGTTTTCATTTGGCGAGGCTCAATGCCTATCTGTATATGATTTCATGTCTGCCTGGTCCGTTACTTACCATTGTGATTGGAACTCCTAGTTCTTTTTCGATGAACTCAATATATTTACGGCAGTTTTCCGGTAATTTGTCATATTCTGTTATTCCACGTATATCTTCTTTCCATCCTGGAAGTGTTTCGTATACTGGTTTTGCTTTCTTTAACTGTGACGTTACTGGGAAGTCTTTTGTTACTTCTCCGTCGATTTCGTATCCTACACATACTGGGATTTCATCTAAGTAACCTAATACGTCAAGAACTGTAAGTGCTACTTCTGTTGCGCCCTGCATTCTTACACCGTATCTTGAAGCTACTGCGTCAAACCATCCCATTCTACGTGGACGACCTGTTGTGGCACCGAATTCGCCACCGTCACCACCACGACGTCTTAATTCGTCTGCTTCTTCACCAAAAATTTCACTTACGAATTCTCCACCACCTACTGCTGAAGAGTAAGCTTTTACTACTGTAATAATATCTTTAATTTCATAACATGGGATACCTGCACCAATTGCACCATAAGATGCAAGTGTTGATGATGATGTTACCATTGGGTAAATACCAAAATCAGGATCCTTTAATGTTCCAAGCTGTCCTTCTAAAAGAATTGTCTTTCCTTCTTTGATAGCGTTGTTTAAGAATAATGAAACATCTGCTACATAAGGTTTTACAATATCTCTGTATTCATGTAATGTTTCTAATAATTCATCAGGATTGATAAGTGGCTTGTGATACATGTGTTCAAGAAGAATATTCTTCTGTTCTGCAATTCTTACTACTTTTTCTTTTAATGTATCTTCGTCAAATAATTCTGATACCTGGAATCCAATCTTTGCATATTTATCTGAATAAAAAGGAGCGATACCTGACTTAGTTGAGCCGAAAGCTTTTCCTCCAAGTCTTTCTTCTTCGTATGCATCAAAATCAATGTGATATGGCATAAGAATCTGTGCTCTATCTGAAACTAAAATATGTGGCTTTGGCACTCCCTGTGAAACGATATCATCAATTTCCCTCTGAAGATATGGAATATTAAGTGCTACACCGTTTCCAATAACACATGTTGTATGCTGATAAAATACTCCCGATGGAAGTAAATGTAATGCAAACTTTCCATATTCATTTATTATAGTGTGTCCTGCGTTACTACCACCCTGGAATCTAACAATGATATCTGACTTTTCTCCAAGCATATCTGTAATCTTACCTTTTCCTTCGTCACCCCAGTTGGCACCAACAATCGCTCTAACCATTTGGTTTCCTCCTACTTTGTGTTGTTCGTTAATAATTATCTTTCGCTGCTTCCTAGCAGACCACTAAACATTATACTATCTAGCCGAAAAAAATGCTAGTGCATTTTAAATATAATCCCTATTTTCAAAATTAAAATTTTAAATTTCACTCTCCACCGGGCATGCGGACATTTTTTTAGACCGCTATGCCTATACTCCTTCTATAATCTAGAGGACTAAGTCCTCCGAGTGTTGATTTAATTCTATCTTTGCAATACCAACGCATATAGCCATTTATCTCCTGGATAAATTCTTCAATGCTATATTCATCCCAGTTATGTCCATAGAACATTTCTGTTTTGAGATGACCAAAGAAGCCCTCACATGCAGAGTTATCAGGCGAACAACCTTTCTTGGACATGGATCGTGTAAGGTTTGCTTCTTCCATTATCTGTATCCATTCTGGCCAACGATAATGGCATCCTCTGTCAGAATGTACGATAGGTTTTTCGTTTGTTTTAAGAGTAGCAATAGCATTCCTTAACATAGTGTTGGCAAGTTCTGCGTTTGGAGAAGTGCCTATAGTCCAACTCACCGGCATACCATCGAGGCAGTCAATTATCGGAGAAAGATATACTTTCCCTGCTTTGATAGAAAACTCTGTGATATCAGTAAGCCATTTCTGATTCGGTTTTGTAGCATGGAAATCTCTATCTATAACATTCTCCACCGCAGGTGTTATTTCACCTTTATAGGAGTTATATTTCTGTCTGCGTTTTCGTCTGATAATTAGTTTTTCCTGCTTCATAATACGGCGAACCACTTTTTCAGAAACTTTTATACCTTCACGATGAAGCAGCATATGAATTCTTCGATAACCAAATATATCTCGATTTTCATGAAACAGTTGTATGATTCTTTTGCGAAGATCAGAGTATTTATCTTCTGCATAAATGGTTTTTTCTTGATAATAATAGCTGCTTTTTGCAAGTTTAAGTTTTTTAAGAAGATTCAGCAGTGAATACTTATTTTTCAAGGCATCGATTATCACTGCCTTCTCCCGATTTGTGAGAGCTGTCTGATCGATGCCGGGGTCTTTTTTTAATACATTGATTGTTTCTTTAAGAATATCTATTTCCATCTGCATATCGAGCATCTGAGCTTTGAGCTCATTGATATCTTCTGCAGATGTGATATCGTTTGGACTTACATTAATGTTGGCAGTAGTTTTTTTCATGGGTTGAAAACATCCCTTCTCCCGATACTCCCTAATCCATTTATATACCAAGGAAGGTGTGTATCCGATTTCTTCTGCCACTAATTTTACAGGCTCGCCTTTAATAAGGCAACGTTTAATTACATTATGTTTCAATTCAGTTGGAGCTTGTCTCCAATGTTTTTGATTTGGAACATCGTAATATTCAGGATATTTTTTACGCCAATGATAAAGCATCGGTGAAGATGGATAACCTAAGATCTGGATTACTTTATCAGGTGATCCTGTGGCTTTTAACAATACAAGTGCTGTCGATATTTGTTCTTGTGTGTACCTCATAACATATCAGGCATTACACAGTCCAACTTTTCGTCCGCATGCCCACCGCACAGTATAATTTACTTTTACATAAATCCTATTTAATTCACACTCTATTTAAACCTTTATTTAATAGGAAGCTGAATTTCCGTTAAACATTCATCATCTATTGATGTTTCATAGTCATCAATATGACAAAATTCTATAGGATCACCTACTATTTTCATGTGATGCTCTTTTGCAAAAGTTATTAATTTGTCTACAGCAATTTTTGTTCTGGTGGAAGGTCCCTTATAAAATATTGACAAATATTTTCCTGCCGGCAGAGAATAATTACTATTGTAAAGCAATGTATCTGAATAAAAAAATACGCCTTTAGTTTCAAAGGAATTACCATCATCACTTACTTTTGACGTATCTAACACGTAGCAATCACAGGCACCAATTGTGTCAACTTTGTTTTTGTGAGACTGCATGTATTTTACAAGATAGTAATCCACATCATCATCGTCAAGATTTGACTCGCTTATCATTACGCAATGGCGTTCATCAAATTCTTTTACCCTTATATTGCCTAAGTCTGTATGGTTTATATTTTCTTCTAACGATTTTATTCTCGCCTCAATACTTACCTTCTTTTCAAATAACTCAACAATACTTTTATTTACTATATTAAGTTCCTCTGATAAAAGCATTTTGGTTGTTTCCACATTTTGATTCTTATCAAATTCCTTAATTCTGTCTGTGGAAAAACTAAGTCCCAACAGTTCTCTTATCATAGTAAGCTGGCGGATATCCGATAAAGTATATACTCTGTAGTTATTTTCCTGATTTCTGGTTGGTTCCAAAATTCCAATTTTTTCATAATATCTGATTGAATCAGCGCTTACGTTAAAAAGTCTTGATACTTCCCCAATGTTAAAAGTCTTCTTTCTCTTCATATTTATCCTTTTCCAAATTTGCTTCTATATTTGTTGTTTTAATAAAAATTCTTCTTATAACATTTTCCGGCACTCTTTTGTATGACTGCTCTCTAACATTAGTATAATACCAATGTTTTTATGAAATTATAATTACATTTTCTTTTATTTTAGCAATTTAGTATAACAATTATATGTGTTGACATTTGTATTATACCAGACTTTATTATATTTATGAATTAAATTTACATAAACATAATTATTTGTGTAATCGTAATTATTTATATAAAGTAGTTATTCATTAAGAAAGGATTTTAACTTATCATGCATGATAAAAAATATAAAATGGAAAACAAAATTTTGAAACTATCACTTACAGGAACAATTATTTTTACTGTAGTAGAAGTAATCGCCGCAGTTTTACTGGGTTCAAAAACCGTTATAGCTGATGGCATTTTCGACTTGTTCGATTTAATGCTTCTGCTACCAATGTTCATTCTTGTTCCATTTTTGTACAAGCCGGTTTCTGAGAACAAACCTTACGGCTTTTCACAGATAGAATCTCTACTTGTACTTTTAAAATATACTGTACTATTAGTTGTGGTTATTAACATGATTGTTTCAAACGTAAAGATTTTATTAAACGGCGGGCATACTGTAGACGCCTTCAGTGTTTTAATGTATGAATCAACTCTTTGCTTTTTCTGTATTTTAATGCTTCTATTATTAAAGCATCTAAGTAGAAGCTATTCTTCACTTATGATTCAGTCGGAATTATATTTATGGAAGGTAGATGTTGTAAGTACACTTGGTATATCTGTTGCTTTTTTATTCCAGCTATTGCTTGCAAATACAGAACTGAAATTCATAATTCCATACATTGATTCTTCTGTAGCCATTGTGGTTTCACTGTTTTTATTAAAAGAACCTGTTGTTCAGATTTTTAAAACTTTAAGAGAGCTTGTTCTGTTCTCACCTGAGAAAAAAATTATGGATGAAATTCGTATCGTTGTTAAAGAAGACATTAAAACTTATGATTATAGTTTGGATTTTCTTGACGTTACTCAGACCGGTCGAAAAACCTGGATTGAAGTATATGTGAAAAGTAAATCTGATATTATAAAAGTTAAAGATTTTAAAAATATTCAGGAACACATTACAAAAGATTTAGAAAATAAGTTTGACCAGATTTCCGTTGAAATAATTCCCGCAATATAATATTAGGTTTATTTTAAATTACATTAAAAAATTAGTTTTTAAATAAAAGTATGGATTATTTTGGATTATAATGTTATATTTGTTGTAATTTATTTAAACTTATCGGGAGGCGGGGTAATATGAAACAATACAATAGAAAAAATCTCATATGTTATCTTATTTGTATTAGTCTCGTTTTCTCATGGGTTACTTTCGGTATTTCAAATACCAGCGAATTATTCTCATCATCTTCCAAAGATGATTCTTATACTTTTCAGGTAATTAAAGATGCATTACCTGCAACAGTATCTACAAGAAGCGAGTCAGGAAGTTCAGCCTCACTTGCACGTTTACGCAATGCAAACAATACCTTTTCAGGATTTGGCGGTATTTTTGCAGTTCTTTTAACTTCACCCTGCTACAAATTTTTTGTGGTATTACTTTCTCTAATACTGGTTAATACTGCAATTATATATAGTAGGACTACAATTCTAAATTATATTCACCAAAAGGATGGTAAGAAGTAATATGTACAGCCTTTTTGTAAGGTTTTATTTTGGTACAAAAAAATAAGGAGGTACATATTATGGAAACAGGTATTATCGTTGCAGTTATGGCTGTTATCGTTGTTGCTGCAGGAATTTATGCATGGTATATCTCAAGAGACTAATTTTTATACCTGGCATAATTTTATAGGTTGGATATTATGCCGGAATGTAAAGCTTTTTTCATATTATATATATGATTGTTAGTGTAGTAAGCACAACAATCCAATTAAGATTAAAATGTTGGGGGACATCTTAATCTTTTAATGAAATACTCACTGGAATATTTGAAGTTTTTAAGTGTGGGGGAGACTAAAAGACTTTCATATTCCTTTGGGTATTTTTTCTGCTATTTTTTGTTTATACTGATATTTTTTATAATTGCTATAATCACAACGCTATGATATACTGTAGAGTGACTTTTTATGAGTTTGAGATTAAGTTTTTAAGAACATTAAATCGGGAGGAATACAAATGTACAAGATTGTCAAAAGACAGCAATTAAACGATACCGTTGTACGCTTAGATGTTCAGGCTCCTTTTATAGCTAAAAAGGCTAAAGCCGGACAGTTCATTATTTTCAGAATTGATGAACATGGTGAGCGTATTCCACTTACTATTGCTGATACAGATGCAGAAAAAGGAACTGTATCTATTATTTTTCAGATTGTTGGTCAATCAACAATGCTTTTATCACAGTTACAGGAAGGCGATGCTATTTTAGATTTTGTTGGTCCACTTGGTGCAGCAACAGAGTTTGGTGATGCAAAGAAAGTTTGCGTTATCGGTGGTGGTGTTGGTAATGCCATTGCTTATCCTTCTGCAAAAGCTTTATTTAACATGGGAGCTGACGTAGATGTTATCGCCGGCTTTAGAAGCAAAGATATTGTTATTTTAGAAGATGAATTCAAGGCTGTATGTAACAGACTTTTCATTACTACAGATGATGGAACTTATGGAGAAAAAGGATTTGTAACTAACAAATTACAGGAATTAATCGATGCCGGTAATAACTACGATTTAGTTATTGCAATCGGACCAATTCCTATGATGAAGTTTGTTTCAAAGGTTACAGAACCATATAATATTAAGACATTAGTTTCACTTAACCCTATTATGATTGACGGAACAGGAATGTGCGGTGGTTGTCGTGTTACTGTTGGAGGCGAAATCAAGTTTGCCTGCGTTGACGGTCCTGATTTTGATGGTCACAAAGTTGATTATGATGAATTAATGCAGCGTAATTCTACTTATAGAGAATTTGAAGCTCACGATAAAGAACACTGCCGTATGTACAAGGCAGCTGATATGGGAGGTGCGAAATAATGCCTAATATGACTTTAACAAAGGTACCTATGCCTACACAGGAACCTAATGTAAGAAATAAAAACTTTGACGAGGTTGCTTTAGGATACACTGCTGAAATGGCTATGGAAGAAGCAACAAGATGTATTAACTGCAAGAATAAACCTTGTATGAGTGGTTGTCCCGTATGCGTTAGAATTCCTGAATTTATCGCACAGGTTACTGCAGGTAATTTTGACGAAGCTTACAATATTATAACAAGTACAAATGGTCTTCCAGCTGTATGTGGTCGTGTTTGTCCACAGGAAAATCAGTGTGAAGGAAAGTGTATCCGTGGTATTAAAGGTGAACCTGTTGCCATTGGTCGTTTGGAAAGATTCGTTGCTGACTACCATATGGCTCACAGCAATGATGACGCTGTAAAACCTGAATCAAACGGTATTAAAGTAGCTGTTATCGGTGCAGGTCCTGCCGGACTTACATGTGCAGGCGACCTTGCAAAACTTGGTTATGAAGTTACTATTTTTGAAGCTTTCCACAAAGCCGGTGGTGTTTTAGTTTATGGTATACCGGAATTCAGACTTCCTAAAGATATTGTACAGAAGGAAGTTGATAACCTTACAAAACTTGGTGTTAAGGTTGAAACTAACATGGTAATCGGTCGTGTACTTTCAGTTGATGAAATTATGGAAATGGGATTTAAGGCAGTATTTATTGGCTCAGGTGCCGGTCTTCCATCATTCATGGGTATTGAAGGTGAAGCTTTAGTTGGTGTATATTCTGCAAATGAATATTTAACAAGAGCTAACCTTATGAAAGCTTACTTAGATGATTATGATACACCTGTAATTAAGAGTAAAAACGTTGCTGTAGTTGGTGGTGGTAATGTTGCCATGGACGCTGCAAGAACAGCTCTTAGACTTGGTGCTGAAAATGTATACATTGTATATCGTCGTGGTATGGAAGAACTTCCTGCACGTAACGAAGAAATCGAACATGCTGAAGAAGAAGGAATTATCTTTAAAACATTACATAACCCTGTAAAACTTAAAGGTGATGAAAACGGTCGTGTATGTAAGATGGAATGTGTTAAGATGGAACTTGGCGAAGCTGATGCTTCAGGTCGTCGTCGTCCTCTCGCCATTGAAGGAAGTAACTTCGATATTGATGTTGACACAGTTATCATGTCAATAGGTACAAGTCCAAACCCACTTCTTAGAACTACTACAGAAGGTTTGGAAGCAAACAAATGGGGTTGCTTAGTTGTTAATGAAGATACTTTAGAAACAACAAGAGACAACGTATTTGCCGGTGGTGATGCCGTAACAGGTGCTGCTACAGTAATCCTTGCAATGGGAGCTGGAAAACAGGCTGCTGCAAGCATCCACGAAAGATTAAGCAAATAATCAATTATAAATAAGATCATGCTTATAGGTAATATCTTATTTATTAAGTTGTTATTTATATAAGATGAATAAAAAGAGAGATAAAAGTTTTGAATTAGCTTTTCTCTCTCTTTTATTAACAACTGCAATTCCTCTTGCTCTAACGTAAAACTTTTTCTTATTAACAAGCTTCTTACTCTTAACTGTTTTCGCTGTGGCTTCACTCCATTTTATATCAAAATGTCCCGATGCAACTAATGCGTTGTCGTAGGGAGTTGTGATTGCGAATGTTTCTGCTGCCTTCGTGTTTGTTTTGCCGTTTGCAACTGGAATAAGTCCAATAACAATTGCTATAGACAAAACAATAGCAAGCAATTTTCTTACTTGTTTCATAATGTTCCTCCTATATTCAACTGTATTTAACCCATTCAATTTTTTCCTATTATTAGTTATAATCAAAAAACGTTTTTAAAACAATTATCATTTTTTATGAAAATTTGATATGTGTTTTGTGTATTTTTTTGTAAATTTTTTTTATGTTAAGCAATCTAATTCTAACTTGCTATTTTTTGAAAAAATCTGTTGACAAATTAATTTATTTTGTTAAAATGATAATAGTTACTATTATTGATATGGAGGTTATATGGCAAAGCGAAGTCTACAAAGAGAAATGATAAAACAAAATTTGCTCTCAAGATACGATCACCCTACTGCTGATATGGTATATCAAAGCATTAGAGAAGAGCTTCCTAACATTAGCTTAGGAACTGTTTACAGAAACTTACGATTTCTTGTAGACCAGGGAGATGCCCTTTCCCTGAAGCTTGGTGATGGTCGCGAACATTTTGACGGTCACGTTGAACCACATTACCACTTCATTTGTACTAAGTGTGGCGACGTTGAAGACATTTTCATGGATGAATTAAACATCTGTGAAGAGGCTGCAAAACATTGTTCAGGAGAGATTAAAGGTCACAGCACTTACTTTTATGGTTTGTGCAAAAATTGCAAATCTATACATTAATAGTAAATTCATTTTTATTATTATTTTAAAAAGTTTTATTTATAGGAGGAAGAAAAAATGGCAAAATTTGTATGTTCAGTATGTGGATATGTTTATGAAGGAGATGAAGCACCAGAAAAGTGCCCAGTTTGTGGTGTTCCAGCAGAAAAGTTTAATAAAGTAGATGAAGGCGAAAAAACATGGGCTGCAGAGCATGTAGTTGGTGTTGCACAGGGAGTTAGCGAAGATATTTTAGCTGATTTAAGAGCAAACTTTGAAGGCGAATGTTCAGAAGTTGGTATGTACCTTGCAATGGCTAGAGTGGCTCACAGAGAAGGCTACCCTGAAATCGGTTTATACTGGGAAAAAGCAGCTTACGAAGAAGCTGAACACGCTGCAAAATTTGCAGAATTACTTGGCGAAGTCGTAACAGACTCAACAAAGAAAAACCTTGAAATGCGTGTAAATGCAGAACACGGTGCAACAGCAGGAAAATTTGATCTTGCAAAACGTGCAAAAGCTGCAAACCTTGACGCAATCCATGACACAGTACATGAAATGGCAAGAGACGAAGCAAGACACGGTAAGGCATTTGAAGGATTATTGAAGAGATACTTTGGTTAAGCTACAATGCCTTTAAATAAAGGATATTTTAAGAATTATCAAGAGGATAGATGTTAAGTCTGTCCTCTTTTTTTGAGTTTATTTCTTCAAAAAAAGTGGAAGAAATTGTGTACTTTTTTGTTCTACAAATTCATTTTTCTTTAAAAGTGTACTTTCTAAAAGTGTACTTTTTACTCCCTTATTCTAATACATTATCTTGCTACATTCAACTAATAAATATAAACGTCTTTTATCAACTCCGTACATTTTTGAATAACTTATCTTAACTTCTTACTACTTCTGCTATTTTTTATATCGTAAGGACAAGTTTATATAACCTGCTGCTTACCAATTTTAAATTACTCTGAAAGGAGTGATTACAAATTGGTATCAAAAGCAACAAAAAATAAATTAGAAAAATGTTGGAGCAATAGATGTGCTATCTGCGGCGGCAATGACTATTTAGAAGTTCATCATCTAATCGCAAAATCAGCAGGCGGCACAGACGATTATGACAATCTTATCCTGCTCTGTGCCTGCTGCCATGCAACAGTTCATAATAAAGCCTACAATCCAAGTAACTACCACCAAAACACATCTATTGACTATGAATCCGCAAAGCCTGTTTTGGCTCAATATTTTGCAAATGAGATAGGAGCAAGGGAAACAAAAGAGAAATTAAATTTGTCACAGAAAACCCACTTGTCAGAAAGTTCTGTTTTCAAACGGTACAAGAGAGAACATAACATTGAAAAATTTTATAACAATGTGGATTTAATCAATAGCAAAAGGAGAAAAAATGTATAAAATGTTTATCTTATATTTTCAAGCACTTACGCAGGAACAAAAGAATAGTTGTCTTATTTCATTATACAGTGGCAATGATTTTCTTTCCTGCTGCCACAAAACACAAAATGAAAGGACGAACTATGAAAAAAGCAATACTATCTATGCGTAACTTTAAGGAATTATCCCATATAGAAAAAGAGTTTTTAGCGTTTTATGGAGAATTAGACACCAATAATCCATATTATGATTATTACCTTCAAAGACAAAATATAAACGAAAGAATACAGGAGAAATTGCGGAAACATGAAATAACACTTTTAGCAGAAAATACAATCAAGAAAGAACTTCCTAAAATAATAACCTCTGAACTCCAAAAAGCATTGGTGCAGAAATAAAAGTGCTTATTTTATTTTCAAAAAAAATTATATTAAAATATATGTATAGAGAAAAAATATTGAAATGTTAAATAGAATTTCGTATGTCACTTTAGAGAAAATGAGGGGAATTTTTCTAAAAATATTATATAAAATATAGTTTTGATTTTTTTCCCCTTATTCTACATACAGGCAAAGAAAGGAAAGTATGGATATTGAACTATTAGAAAACCATGTATATTCAACAAAGGATATGTATCAATTTTTTGGAGTTTCAAAAGACACTTGGAAGAAAAAGAAAGAAGAATTACTGCTCCACCTTCAACAATTTTATGAATATGAATGTGCTTACAATAAATTCGACCGTCGAAAACTGGATTATCATATTATTAGAAAGATAAAAGACTATGAGCCACCAAAAGGCAAAAAAGCAAGGCAAAATGAAATTTACTCTAAACAAATAGTTAAAGTTATTGAAAAGGATAACTGGCAAACCCCTAGTAATGTTTCAAGAATCATCAAAGATAACAAGGAAATTGTGGCATTAAAGCACAAAGATGGTACAATATATGAGTATACAAGAGTAAACATGCGAACTATGTTCGGAAAAGAAATAAATGAAGGTGGCACTATGGGAATCATTGCCGATAAAGTATGGTGTATGCTAGAACGTGAAAATAACAGATACATACCTTTAGAAGAAGAACAGATAACATTTCTTTACCAAACATTCCACAATATACGGAAAGAGAACAAAAAAGATGATTTATCCATCTGTTCCGAGTATGAAAGTGGACTTATATCAAAAGAAGAAATGCAGGAAGCACTTAGTAATAATAGTCTGAACTGCTTCATAGCCGCAAAACAGGAATTTAAAGAGAAATATAATCATTTCCCTGTAAAAGTGCCTTTATATAAGTTATCCGCATATACAACAAATGAATAGGAGAATGGTATCTATGAATGATAGCAAATCAGAAAGCAAGAAACTAATCCCCATATATCTTCAAGAATTATTCCTTGAAAGAACAGACGATAGGCATTTTTTAAGAATGCCCGAAATATTATCCTACTTGGAAACAAAAAATATTTATGCAGACAGACGTACAATCTATGCTGCTATTTTCCTGCTGCGTTCAGCAGGTTTTGATATTGAGGGAATCAAAGAAAAAGGCGGTTTCAAATACCACTTAATCAATAGACAGTTTGATACAAACGAATTAAAATTCCTTATAGATTCCGTAGCAGTTTCAAAATTTCTGACAGAAAAGAAATCAAAAGAACTGATAAACAAAATAAAATCTTTCGGCAGTATTTATGACAGTAAAATATTAAACCGAAATATTTTAATCGGCGAACGTATCAAGAGTATGCGTGATAACGTATTAACAAACATAGATAACATACATCTTGCGACAAGCAGCAACCGACAAATCACATTCAAATATTTAAGATGGACTACCAAAAGAACGCTTGAACCCTCTGATTCAAAGAAAGTGTATCGTGTCAGTCCTTATGCGGTATGCCTTAGTGATAATAATTACTACATGATTGCCTTTGATAATCTCACAAAAACACTACGTCATTACCGAGTGGATAAAATGAAATCCATACATTTATTAGACGAGCCAAGAGAGGGCTTGGAAACGTATAAAAATTTTGATATTGCCGACTACTCCAAAAAGACTTTCGGAATGTTCGGCGGCAGAGAACAGACTATCTCTGTACAATGTAAAAATTCTTTTGTGGGCGTATTCATTGACCGCTTTGGCGATTCCGTAAGCATAAGACCTAACTATGAAAATCCTGACTATTGCATTTGTAGAATGACAGTCAATGTAAGCCCCCAATTTTACGGTTGGATATTTGCTTTAGGGGCGGAAGTCACAATTGTATCTCCGCAAAGTGCAATAGATGAATTTAGGGAAATGGCAAAAACGATATTCGAAAATTACAACCGTAATTAACCGATAATTTTCGTCTTTTCCGTAATTTTATTTTCTTCCTAAAAGAATCTGATTTTTTAGTAATTGACTTATTGTTGGGAGTTTGCTAATATAAAGATAGAAAAAGGCACTACCGATAGACGGTTAGTCCCAAATAGTATAGTACTCAAAAAAGAGTAACCGCACTAATTGCAACTGGGGCGGTTACTTTTTTGAGTTATTGATATATGCAATAAGTATCGAAACTATAATCGATATAATCATTAATACTATGTATAGCATCTCAAAATCACTCATATAAGTGTTCCCTCCTTTCCAAGATTTCTCCTTGCGAAGATTTCTATGTAATCAGAGGGTTCAGTCCCTCTGTTGAAGGACTAACCGCCTACCGTTTCTTGGTAGCACCCAAAACAAGTCTACCAAATCGGACGACAAATAACAATACAATTTTCCACAAAATTTGAGGGGATTTTTAGAAAGTATTTTGATTATTCAACAATCAAAATCTTAAAGGCTAGATATAGACTAATACTGTTATAGGAATAAAAATCTATCGTTTTTCAAATCAAAAATGCTCTTGGAAATTTTACTTACCTGCTATAACGGAAACGGTGCTTTTGTTTTTGCTCATTCCCGAAATATAGCCTCCCCCTTTCCACAATTTCCTGCTGCCGCCACTTTTTAAGCAGCAGGCAGCTTTGGAGCAGTTTCTACTATCATTTCTGCGTGTCTTGGATAATTTTCTAAAAACCAATCTCTTACTGCTACATATGTCTTTGAACTATTTCCATTATACATATCCTGGAAGTAATCAATAGTATCCTCAAATGTAACTCTATTTTCTGAATCCATGACTTTTATAAAATTTCTCATATAGGCATATGTAAGACCTTTACTTTTATGACTGTCTTTATTACCTCTAACGCTCCTGCGTACAATTTTCATACTAGGATTTTCTTTTCTCACATCCCTTAACTCATTATATTCTTCTGTTCCGACAACTGCTGCTGCGTCTAAAAATGCTTGTGTAACTATAATTGAATTTGAAATAAAATCTACTCTGATACCGCTCATATTATTACTCCTTTCTATGCTGCTTCATTCTGCTTTGATTTATTTTCCTGCACAAATTCATTTCTTTGAGCTGATTCATTTTCCTGCTCTAATTGCTTCTCTAATTCTTCCAATTCACTATCAATATCTAATGATAAGAACGCATTATATTCCTCTTTGTAATTCTTTAAAAACCACTTCTTAATTACTGCGTATTTTCCTTTTCTATTGCCTACAACATTTTCCACTCTTGCGAATTGTACTAATGCAGATTGTGAATCCTCTCTTGTTGATAAGAACCTTTTCATTTCATCAATAGTAAGATGTTTATATGTTTCTTTATTCTCATTTCTTTCTATCGTCTTGTATTGAAACTTATAATCTGCATACTCTTTTCTCAACTGCTGCATAATCTCAAATTCGGGAGTTCCTAATACACCTGCTGCATTACCAAATCTTTTTGTAATTGTAATAACCTTTGCTGCAAAATCAACCTTGTAACCATTTGTTTTCTTCATTTTGAATACCTCATTTCTTTCTTGTTTTTTGTAATATTTCTTTTGTTATCTTATGTATATATTGTACTATTTGAGGTGTACAAAAAAATGTACTTTGATAAAAGTTTTTACAATTTATTTTTCCTTTTTAAACGTTTATAAAAGCATACTTTTCCGAACGCACATAATATACACATTTTTACGTTCGTAAATGTTTTGTTTTTATTTTATAAACGTTCGTATATTTTTCTTGACTTTTACGAACGTTTTTGCTATACTTTTGTTAAAGGAGTTGATAAGATGTTTGAGAATTTAGACCTAGATACTATCGGATATATTCAGTACATGGAACAAGCCGAAAAAGCAAAACAAGAATCTGACAAAAGCAGAAAGGAGCAGGAGAATGATATACGGTTATCACAGAACGAGTACAACAGACCAACATTTAGATAGAGGTATTACAGAAATAGAAACTTTCTGTAAAAACAATAACATGATTTTAGAGAAAATCTACACAGACCAACAGACGGGCAAGAATTTTAACCGTCCACGATACCAAGTTCTTAAAGAGGATATTTTGAGGGCAGGAGATATACTTATTGTAACCGAACTTGACCGATTAGGGAGAAATAAACAAGATACATTAAAGGAACTTCAATATTTCAAAGATAAAGAAGTTCGTGTTATGATTTTAGAAATTCCGACCACCACACAAGATTTATCTTCTCTTGATAATTCAATGGCAAAAATGATAATGGAAACAATCAACAATATGCTTATTGAACTTTATGCTACAATGGCACAAGCTGAAATTGAAAAGAAAGAAAAGCGGCAGCAAGAGGGCATTGCCGCAAAGAAAGCAAGAGGAGAATGGGCTGATTATGGCAGACCGAAAGCACAAAAGCCTAATAATTGGAATGAAGTAATTGAATTATGGAAGAGTGGTGAAATAACCGCCGTAAAAGCTATGGAACTTACTGGACTAAAGAAAACCACTTTCTATAAATTATTAAAGCAGCAGGACTGACCTGCTGCTTTAGCTTTATTGTGCTATAAATGTATATCCTTTATTTTTTGCCCATTTTTCAGCATAAGACCCCTTTTCTCCTTTAATACTTGTTAATTTAGGACAATACACAAATGCATTTGATACTATCTTAGTTACACTGCTTGGTATTGTCACCTCTGACAAACGTTCGCAAGAATAGCATATTGTCTTATCTATACTTTGTATTCCACTTGAAATTGTTACGCTATACAAACTGGCACAATTATAGAAAACTTTTTCCCCTATACTTGTAACGCTATTTGGTATCGTAATACTTCCTAAACTGCTACATTCATCAAACGCATAATCTCCTATACTCATCACACTATTTGGTATTGTTATACTTGCTAAAGAGGTACAGGTAGAAAATGCCCCCTCCCCTATACTCGTTACAGTATTTGGTATAGTTATCTGTTGAACCATTCTATCATTTGAAAATGCAAGCCTTCCTATTCCAACAACTGTTTTTCCACATATTTTATTAGGAATCACTATTTTAGTTGTAGTGTTATAGTAACGAGAAAGCTTTATTATACATCCATCTGTTGTATCTTCTGTAAGCCACATATTTCCATTGTCCCCATAATCTTCTTGACTAGTGGTTGTTTCTTCCTTTTTCGCCGTAGTTGTTTCTTCAACTTTTGTCGGCTCATCTTTTTTAGTTGTAGTTTGCTCTTGCGTAGTACTTTCTTCTTTTTTAGGAGAATATATATAATCAAAGAATGTAGTACCTTTATATGTATACATGACTTTTACATATCCATTATTTACATATGTCTTTAAATCTCTGCCATACGTTATAGTATTTTTACTGTATGAATTTACTGTTTCTCCCACAATATCATCTACGAATTTACTCGAATAAACATATACATAATTTCCTTGACTATTCCTTTTTAAAACTAAACTTGTTTCATAATGTCCTGGAGTTATACGATACTCACCACTTCCAGAATTTACAGAAACGCTATCTATTGTCATCATTTTATTTCCGTTGTTTAATATAGTTATATTGAGCAATCCATCTTTTTCCTCATACGAAAATTCAATAGGAGCTTTTACAATAACTGAACATTGAGCAATATAATTTCCTTCCTGCGTTTTTGCACGAATAACTGTCTCTCCCGCATTTTTTGCAATAATTTCGCCCGAATCACTTACCTCTGCAACCCATGAAGATTCTGTAGACCAAACAATTTTCTTATTTGTGGCATTTTGTGGCAAAACTGTTGCATTTATTATATTTCTTTCATTTTCTTTTAATTCTATGGCAGTTTTGTCTAATTTTACCCCTACAACATTTACATTCGCAGGTTTTGTAGGTTCATTTATGTTTGGTACAGGTTTTGTAGGTTCATTTATGTTTGGTGCAGGTTTTGTAGGTTCATTTACATTTTGATTATTTTTTTCTTTTTTTACAGTAATCTTACACTTATATTTCTTTTTTCCAACCTTTGCAGTAATAGTTGCTTTACCTGCCTTTTTACCTTTTACTTTTCCCTTTTTACTGACTGTTGCAATTTTTTTGTTGGAAGAACTCCATTTTACTTTTGCCTTGTTATTTTTCAATTTCAGAGTAACTGTTTTTCCTACATAAATAGTTGCCTTTGTCTTATTTAGTTTTACTTTCTTTGCCGCACTTACATTTATTGTTGGTATCATTGATATTGATAAAACCAATGTAAGCATAATTGCTAGAATTTTTTTTACTTGTTTCATAATTTTTTCCTTTCACTATTTTATTTAGTACTTTTAATTAGTTCATTTATTTGCAATCCTTTTTCGCAAAGGACTCGAACAGCCTCAATAAATGATGGAAGTTTTTGCATTTTTTGAAAATCACTTATTTTTTGTATTAATTCTGAATCTTTTTCTCCAAATGTAACTTGTTTAGTCATAATGCCACCTCCTATGTTTTATATATATTATTTTAGAGTTTATAACTCTATTTGTCAATATTTCTCAAACAGTTCTTTATAATTACATCAAGAGGTGTTACACATGAAATATAACGAACGAATTAGGGAAATAAGAGAGGATAATTCTCTTACACAACAAAAGATTGCCGACCTACTTCATATCGGACAAAGAACATATGCAGACTATGAAAGCGGTAAGACTAGAATACCTATTGATAATCTTTTAATTCTTGCAAAATTCTATAATGTTTCTCTTGATTACATTACTGGTGCAAGCAATATCAAAACAGAATATCCTAAAAAATAAGCAGTAGCATAGGAAATTAAAATGCTGCCGCTTATTTTTCTATTATTATATTATTTCTGTTTGTTTTTCACTATATAACTATCCAATTTACTTATGGAATTTCGTGTTTCTGTTTGCAACTTACCAACATAACATTTAATAACGCTAATGATACATGAGCTTTCTGTCTGTTGCTCATATACCCTTTCCAATAAGTCCAATACACACAACAAAGATTTTATATTATCCTCTGTTGCTAGTAAATCCTCCATGATTAAATACAATTCTCTCATATCAATTCTCCTTTTCAATTTAATACGCTATTGATTGTACTTAATCAAACCATTTCCAAATTTTTCAACAGTTCATCAACTCCCTGCTCTGAAATGGCAATATAATACTTATGTGTTACCGCACTGTTGCTATGCCCCATTTGATTGCAAAGCAAATGTTCGGGAGTATTCAAAGTAGCAAGAGTAGTACCATAAGTATGCCTTAAATAATGATACTTGAAATTTATATGATATTCTCCCTGCAAAGTTCTTGAATGATATTTCATTGAATTTACTGTTTGTATTTTTCCATTCGGCAGAGAGTTTACTAACCCGAGAGAAGAAATCACATTCCCTTTAATATCTTGTATAAAGGTTTGGTTCTGTTGTCTTTGTGCCTTTAATTCTTTTTTATATTGTTCCTGCTGTTGCATTAGATTTTCAAAATATTCTTTTAACTTACTGCACATATATATTTTTCTTTTGGCATTTTTAGTTTTGAGTGGTACTAATTTTATCAATCCCTCTTGATATTGCATTTGTCTGTCAATGGTAATAATACCATTTTTCAAATCTATTTTATCCCATTTCAAACCGTAGCACTCATTAATTCTCAATCCACAATACTTACCTAACATATAGGCGGTTTCCGCATTTGTACCTTGAAAATAATTATCTAACTGCTGCATTTCCTGCTTATTAAAATAGACTATATCGGTTTCTTCATCAATCTTTTGCTTTGGCATATTTATTTTTGTATTTTTGTTAATACACAGTTTGTTGTAAGTATCTATATCTAAATAATTTCTTGAATATGCCTGCCCGAATATTAAGTAAAACATCTTTAAAAATGATTCTGTATAAGAGTAAGCCTTGCCCTCTGTATAATAAAGTTCTGCGAGATAATCTTGTATTTCTGCTACGGTTATATCATCTATATATCTGCTGCCGAATCTCACTTTTAAATGGTTATTCCATAAACTGTCTTGTTTTTTAATCGTTGTATAGGCTTTTCCATTTCTTCCATACTTACAGTATTCCTCAAAAACTTCTTTAAAAGTTTTTCTCACAATTTTCTTTATTGGCTTTTGCTCTGTTCTCTCTTTTATGATTGCTCTTTCTCTTGCTCTAAAAGCCTGCTTTTCTGTTTTAAAGGGATTTCCATTTTCATCTTTTGTTTTCTTTCCCTCTCTCCTTTTTCCATTTACATTGATTGCATACCGAAATCCCCAACAACCATTTTTCAACTGATAAACTCCTGCTAAATTTTCTTTTGACATAATAAAAACCTCCTAAAAGTTGTACTTTTTTGTGTACTTCCTTTAGAAAGTCTTTTAAAGTTGTTATGAATTGTACTTTTTTGTGTACTTTTGTTTTTTCCAAATTCCCTTTATTTATCATATCTTGCTAAGCGTGCAAAAGCTGCAAATCTTGATGCAATCCATGACACAGTACATGAAATGGCAAGAGACGAGGCAAGACACGGCAAAGCATTCGAAGGTCTTTTGAAGAGATACTTTGGTTAATTACGAGCAACGTTAAAAATAAAAAAGGCGATAATACTGCTTGCAGGAATTATCGTCTTTTTCTATTTTTTAATGTTGTGACAATCTCCAGCGAAAAGCAGCGAAGCGGATTTGAGCTGGAGGTTGCTCGTAAGTCGCATATTCAAAATACTCTTGAAATATCAATAATCATCTTTTACTATAATATTACAAAAGGTACTACCGATAGACGGTTAGTCCAATATAATATGATTAAAAAAGTAACCATACCATTTGCAGACGGCGGTTACTTTTTTACTTCCTACAGTTCCACTATATTTCCTGAAAGCATATTTTTATATTTATTATCACAAGTTACAAAAATAACCTGGTTACCGGCATCAGCAAATTTCTGAACCAACTTACACGCTTGCTCTGTTCTGTTTTCATCCATCTCTGTAAATGGGTCGTCAAAAACTACAAGACCGCCTCCATTAGGAAATAAATGTTCAAGTATTGCCAATCTAAAGGCAAGGGCAATCGTGTCTTTTGTACCCTCTGAGAGAATTTCATAAGTCATGTGATTATTACCACTTTGAATATTCACATCCATATTCTCATCCATAGACTTAAGATTAATTCTGCCATCAGTAATTACAGAAAGATACTCAGCGAACCTATCCTGAACATCAGACATAGTACTTTCGCCAGCCATATTCTCACGAGTCGCTTTAAGAACTGCTAAAATATGATTCCATCTTTCGCAGTCATCCTTAAGTTTCTGAAATTCTATTGTTGCATCATCAATTTGAGTTCTCAAATCCTCAGGTGCCACATCACCAAGCTCTTTTTCATGCTCACTGAGATCTTCCTTTGCCTTTTCAATTTGGTTGTTAGCATCTTTAATATTGGATTTAAGTGTTTCTTTGTAAACTTCGACATCATCAATATCACGATACTTCTTTGGAATGTTTTCAACGTCACCCTGTTGCGAATCAATCTCTGCAAGTTTGGCTTCTGCCACTTTAAGATTTTTCTTCATGCAATCAACAGGTGACTCGGCATCATATTCTCCTTCTATGGAATTGCACTTCTGTTTTAACATTGCTTCATAAGAATCTATTGATTCAGAACCGCAAAGTTCCTTAATTTTCTTATCAAGTCCATCCAGTTCTGAAGACTTTTCCTTATGATGTTCATAATCTTCATCAAGCTTATCAAGATCTATGCCTTCTATACGATCATCATAATCTTTCTGAGCAGCACTTAAATTATGATATGCTTCTGTATACTCCTCCTTCTTAGTTCTAAGTTCATCACGATCCTTAACTCTGCATTTTGAAAGAAGTGCTTCTCTCTCCTTATTATTCTCATCAAGCTGTCGCTTAACATCTTCCACATCTATATCCTTTGCTGCAATGGTCATGCTCATAACACCTGGAACTGTAATCTCTACAGTTTCATTGATATCAAATTCACCGGCAGAAATATCTATGTCCTTGCCTGTAGCAACTGATTTGACCTGAATATCGGTGTTTCCAAGTTTCTTAATATTAGCTACAGAATTAAGATTAGAAAGCTGTGCTCGCAAATTGCTAATATCTGACTCAAGAGTATCAAGCTTTTTCTCATCTTCAGCAGTTATTTCTATCTTACCTTCGATTGTTTTTTTTGCCTCATCAAGACTATCTTTTGCCGCTTGGATTTCTTTATACTTCGAAATTATATCCTGAGCCTTAGCGAGCGTCTTTAAATGTAAAGCTCCTTCATATTCTTTGAGAAGTTGCGGATATTCCTTTAAATCTGCAGAAATTTTATTTATCTCCTTTAAATACTTATTCCTAAGTTCCATATTACTATTATAAGCAGCAAGCGCTGCTGCATAACGTTCATACTCTTCTTTTTCAGCCTGATAATTTTCTAGCTTTTCTTTAGCTTCATTGATTTTGTTATTGTCAATATCAATAGCTTTTTCAGCAACTTCACTCTTCTGCAAAGCATCCTCAAGTTCTGCTTTAGTATAATAAGCCTCCAGAATAGTTCCTACACCTTGAACCCATTTCTTTCCAATTCCTCGTTTTTTATCAGGACCATCATTTGCAAAATCCCAATGTCCACTAAGTGCATCAATCTTTTCCTGAATAATCTTTTCAATTTCTTCCGGAGCAATCCCTTCTGTTGATGACATTCCTTCAGACGCAATAATAGAAACCAAATCCTGTTTTACAAGTGCTTTTTTGTCTAGCTTGTTTAAAATGTGCTCAACCACATTTGCCTGACTTTTTTGAGATGCAAAAATCACATCATCATAAAGACCTCTCTTGTAAACTAATTCCTCATCAATTATTTCTCGAACCTGTTTCTCATTTGCAATAATCTCGTCCTTTGAAGTAACAAGTTCGCACATCTCTGAAGCACCCCACTTCTTCTGAAGGGTATACAGACCATCATCTGTAGCGAACACTAACGTTCCATCTACAACATCTCCCTTGGAATCAGAAGGCATAAACCTTGCAATGAAATCTTTGTCTTCTTTCTTACTCTTACTAAGCTTAGAGTCTCTGTATAGAGTCTGATAAATAAGCTCAATCATAGTACTTTTACCGGCCTCATTATTACCAACCAGTACATTTAGTCCGTCCTCAAATGTGACCTCTTTATTCTTAATACCTGCAAACTGTCTAGTCTTAATCGATTTTATATTCATAGTTACAACCTCCTCTATTTCAACGATTTCACAATATCATATGCCATCTGAAGCTCCACCGGGTCATCCAATAATTCTTCCAAAAATTTGGCTGCAAAGCCAATTTCCGAAAACTCATTTTCAATCTTTTCACTGGTAATCTTCTCACTTAAATCATTATCAAGAATCTTGTAGTTCAAGAATCTACTAAGTTGAGCCTCATAGATTGCTCCCTTTTTCTGATATTCAGATGCATCTACACTTCCGGAGATTGTAAGCCTTACAATTGAATTGCTAGAGTAATCCTTTACCAATTCTTCGATTGCATTCTCTAAAGACTTATTTTCTGTTGCATTAAAAGTCAACTTTTCGTCGTAGTATCTTATTCTTCCGGTTACTACACGCTTAGCCAGAATTTTCTTAATTCCATTATTGTTCTGTAATGTAATCACAAAGGCATTACCTTCTGTATTATTGTGCAAATCAAGTTGTTCGTGTGTTCCAGCATTAAAAATAGTATAGCCGGTCTTTTCCTCATCAGCAGGAATTGCAGGTTCTGTCACATGAGCATGTCCCAATAACCACAAATCCATTGGAATACTGTCAAGCTCAGTTCTTGTCATTGGGAAATACTCCCCTTCTGTATCAATTGCAAGTCCTTCCAATGCGCCATGGGCAATACCAATATTATACTTGTTCGTACCATCAATATCCTCTTCCCTTATCCAATCCAAACGATTAGTGTCGCTATGTTTGCTATCGCAATACGCAGGATAAAAAACTGCCAGACCATCACTACTATCAAATTCATATGGCTGGTATTCATTAAGTACAATAATATTGCTATGAGCATCTGCCAGATTCATAAAATCATTCCACAGCTGTTCATTACCTGAATAAAAATCATGGTTTCCTGGAAGTACCAGTACGTTCTGATTAAAACCTGCAAGAATCTCAACTACACGTTTAACATCCTTTTTTGCTATTGCATAAGTATTATCAAAAAGATCGCCTGTAATAATGAAAAACTCACATTGCTCTTTTTCTGCAGTTTCAACCATCTCCTTAAGACAAGTGAATCTGCTTTCTACCAACTGATTTTTAATACTATACTTATCAAATTTTCTTCCGATGTGATTATCACCTGTAACAAATAACTTCATTCCACTATCCTCCTACTATCTTCTATTTTTCGTCATTTTATTAACTAGCTCTTCCTGACTACTGCACTCGCGTGCATCCAGTATGTATTAAAGGCTGTCTAAATAATTAATTTCAATTTCTTTCAAAAATCAATTCTACCGGCTCCTCCCATCCCGGACTCTTATCTGTCATTCCCTCATATCTTATATTAATCGTGTCTCCTTTTCTTTTCATAAATTCTTCCAGTGGCATAATATAAGGATCAGGACCAGATATTTGTCTTACTCTACTGCATACAAATTCATATTCATCTTTTGCCTCATCTTCGTTACTAAAATCAATATCATAATACGAAACTTCTTCTTCCTCTTGCATTGTGACCTTGCCATTATTTCTCTCTATAATAACATCCCGTGAAAGACCACAATAACAATCAAATATTGTCGCATATACTTCATAATGAAAATTTCTAAATATATCCTTGTCAGCTTCCGATTCTTGCAACTCTGCAAGTTCATCTATATAGCCATTTATTTCTGCCACAAGGCTTAGAACAGCATTCTCAAGACCTCCTGATGCTTCATCAAATATTATGCTTCTATTCTTTGAGTCATATTTGTCAACACTATAAAAAACATATTTCTGATTTAGTATTTTGTGCTCCAAAATTTCCTTTATTATTTCAAATTCTTTGTCAGTATTTGTATCTAACCTAATGTCACAATAAACTTCTGCCATATTTTTTACCTCTCCTTATCTCGCATTTTTCCGTTCTTAACACTTTATTTTTCATATTTTCCTAAATTGATTCTTTCCCTTGCAGCAATTTCAATCAGTCTGTCATCTGATGCACTTTCTACATCCGACAAGCCACCCATTGCCATACCAGCACCTCCAAACATAGCCGTACCATAATAATCCTCCAAATCATTTCGTAAAGCATCGTAATCAATATCTTTGTTCATAACTTTCTCCCTTCTTCCATATTTCCACGCTGTCTTATAGTAATATTTTACCATGTTTTTTGTTAGTTTTTTTCAAAATTTGACCTTTTTGCACAATTTTTTCATATGAATTTTCACTAATTGATAAATACCTTTTATGTAATAATTATTTCAACAAATTACTTATTACATAAAAAACAGTCCTACAAAATTTTTCAACTCTGTATTTCTTCTTTTCATAAATGATAATAAATAAAGAAATGCCTGTTTAAATTCTGTAAAACTGTTTCTTACGTTGTATAGTTATATTCTATTTTTTAACTTTTCTTGTTTTAGACCAACGGCTATGAATTTTTCTTCCATTAACTATAGCGTAGGTTCTTATTTTAAAGAAATAAGTTCCTTTGGATTTCAGCCTGCTTACATCAGCCGTCATTCCTGTAGCACCTTTTTTCTTTTTGCTCTTTTTTATATTTTTAATTGTTTTCACTTTTTTAAATTTTCCTTGGATGCCTTTTCTCATATACACCTCAACGCCTTTGCTGTTGTCTTTTATTACTCCCCATGACAAAATCCATATGGTTTTGCTTTTTCTTAAAGTTAATTTAGGCTTTTTAGGCACGCCTCTAACATATGTTGACCAAATGACTGACCAGGTTACTTTATTATTTTTTCCAGTTGCCTGTATTGTGTAAAAATATGTTTTACCAGGTTTTACCTTTGAATCAATAAATATGTTGCTTTTTGTTTTTCCGATTAATTTGAACTGACCATCTTTTTTTGCTTTGTATATTTTGTAACTATTGCCATTCTTTATTTTTTTCCATGACAATTTTACAGAGTGGTAATTCAGTTCTTTTACACTTTTTATTCTGAATTTACCTGATGGTGTAATATCAAATGGTCCTTTAGTAGTTTCAGTATTATTTCTGCCTGACGTTGTCTGGTTTCCCGGTTTCTTACCTGTAGTTGTACTGTCAGATGTTGTCTGACCTCCTGTATCTTCTGTATTCTTACTTGTAGTCGTAATCTCAGGTGTCTCCTGACTTCCTGAGTTTTCTGTATTCTTATCTGTAGTCGTAATTTCAGGTGTTGGCTGGTTGCCTGTATCTTCAGTGTTTTTATCTGTTGCTGTAATATCAGTTGTTGTCTGATTTTCTGCATCTTCTGTTGGGTTTATATCAGATGTACTATTTGGGGTTGTTTCTGTTGGTCCAACCGGTGTATTCTCCTCAGTTGTAGATGTTTCAGACTCACCAGATTCCGTTGATGTATTGTTAGTCGCTTCCGTTGTTACATTACCGCTTGTTTCTGTTGTTGTATTATCTGTTGTCACATTGTCGTTTGTTTCCGTACTTGTACTATCTGATGTTTCTCCATCATTGTTTTCATAATCCAAATCTATACTTATAAAATCTATTCTGTTTTCTTTTGCGTAAGTCTCTGCTGTAGACCCTTTAAAGCCATATATTGTTTTCAAATTCATAGGCATACCTTTTTTTGCCAGTTCGATATTAGGATTTTTGATTGTCATAGTAGTCAATTCAGGGCAATTATCGAAGGTATGATTTTCTATCTTGGGTACCTTACTTGGAATTGTGATTTCTTTAAGTTTTGCATCATATTGAAACGCATAATTTTCAATGTATTCAATACTTTCAGGCAGGTAAACATATTCAAGTTCTCTTTTATAACTCATCCCTGATGTCTCAATTCCTTCAACTCCATTGCCTATTATTACAGTTTTACAGCCTAACTCCGGCAATATATCTTTTTTAATAATAACACCTTTATTGCCAACAAAATAGAATCCATCCGTATAACCTACCACATTTTCCCCATCATCAGGCCATGTCTGATATGCAGTACTTCCAAATTTTATTAAGGTAATTCCATGTTCTTTTGCATATGATGCTAAACCTGATCTAGAATTTGCATGTATTTCTTCTACGCTATCAGGCCATGATTTTGGAAAATTTGTTGTATATGCTGATGTTATTTTTTTTATATTATTACATCCATAAAAAGCATTCTCTTCAATTGTTCCACATGGAATTGTATCATAATGTCCATTTGGATTTGCGTTAGATGTTAAAAAAATGTATACAGATTCAAGCCCTGTACAATTAAAGAATGCATAGTCAGACACTTTGCTTATATGCCTGAGTAATACTATCTCTTTCAAACTTTTACAGTTTGCAAAAGCATTCTTGCCTATGATTTCAAGACCATTTGGAAGCTCAACTTCTTTAATATTTTTATAGTTTTTAAACATTCCATCAGGTATATTTGTAATTTCATTGTCCATGACAACTTTTAAAACCTTATCAGAGATTTCTGCCTTTTGAAGGTCATCAAACTGTTCTATATCTATCTCTCCCGTACCTGTAATACGCAGTGTTCCATCCTTTTCCAATTGAAAATAAGTCTGTGGACCACATTGACCTTTGATGTTTTTGTAAATTAAAGAATCTTCTGTAGTATTTTTCGATGTATTCTCTTCTTCTGCCTTTACAAAAGATGTAGGAACTACTCCTGCTACAACCATACTTAATATTACTAAATATGTAATTGTCTTTTTACAGCTCTTAAATATGTTCATAATCTTTCTACCCTCCTGCCACGAATAACCTCTTATTATGTTCTATAAATTTGAGATTTTTTGTGTTATTTTACGGTTATTTTTTATATATAAATTATATCACACAATACCACTATAGTCACTTTTACTCCAACCTAATATGTTATTTATATATATAAAACAGTCACAATTCGAATGTGTTAGATGTTTCAAAACTTTCATGCTTAGACAACAACTTTTTATTTTAATTTTGCGACAATCTCAATCGAAAATTAGGAAAGCTGATTTAAACTGGTGGTTGCTCATAAGTTGTATAATCAAGTTAGTGTAAAATTTTAGTTGGCAAAAAATAAATAAAAAAATGGGAAGTAGAAAAAACCACTTCCCAATCATACAGTTTTTCTTTATGATATTAACTGCTCAGAAAAATACGTAAAGGAGACTGTATGATGTTTAATAGTTTAGCTGAAAAAGAGATTTCTTTCAAGGAGTTAGAGAAAAAAGTGTTTAAACATGTATGTGAACTTGGTTGTGAAATTACAAAGATGATTCTGGAAACATATGATGACGAGCTTGCAAAACAAAGAGAAAGAAAATCTTACAGGGATAAGGGAAAAAGAAAAACCAACATAAAGACAGTTTACGGTACTGTTGAATACAGTCGGAGAATATACGGAACAATCACACCGGATGGAGAAAAGGCATATGTATATCTGTTGGATGAGGCAATGCAGATGGATAAGATAGGTATGATTTCCAAAAATCTTGCGGAAAAGATTGTAATGGCGGTAACGGAGACACCATATCGTGTAACTGCGGAAACAATAAGCAGTACGTGCGGTCAGAGCATAAGTGCCGCAGGTGTGTGGAACGTGATACAGCGTCTTGGAGAAAAAATAAGTGAGGAAGAAAAACATGCGGTAAAACAGATGAATGCGGATCAGTCGGAAGGGAAAAGGGAGATACCAGTGCTGTTTGAGGAAATGGACGGTGTGTGGCTGAACATGCAGGACAAAAAGCATAAAAAGACAAAGAAGCAGGAAATGAAAGTTTTCACGATGTATGAAGGTTGGGATGAGGAAAAGGAAAAACAGAAACGAAGCACTCTTGTGGGAAAACACATGCTTGCGGGAATGGAAGAAAGCAGTGAGTTTCACCAAAAACGTGAGGCATGCATCAGAAAGAAATACAATGCTGATGAAATCGGACAGCGAATACTTAACGGAGATGGAGGGAGTTGGATAAAAGACGAATACGATCCTGATGTAATTTTTCAGCTTGACCGTTATCACATATATCAGGAAATACTGAGAAAAATAACGGATAAGAAGGCACAGACAGACATAAGGCAACTGTTTGAGGAAGAGAAAATGGAAGAAATGCTTAAATACATCCAGATATACGCAACAAGTGTTGAAAGTCCGGATGAAAAAGACAACCGAAGTAATAAAGCAATGAAGTTATATAAATATCTTGCCAATAACAAAGAAGGACTGTTACCTTATGACAAAAGGGGAATAGAAATATCTGCCCCACCAAAAGGAATGGTATATAAGGGGTTGGGAGTTCAGGAAAACCAGAACTGTACGGTAATAACATTAAGAATGAAACATCGTAGAATGAGATGGTCAAAATCAGGAGCAAATAACCTGGCAAAGGCATTGTATCGAAGGGAAAACAGGGAATTGATAGAAACTATAGACAGATATACAGACGGACTGGTATTCACGATGCAGATGCAGGAAATAATAGAAACCATAAGTGCAGCAAAGGCTCCGAAAAAAGACGGAAAGGGAAACAGATACATTGACTTAATGAATGGAAATGTACCGATAAGGGATGCAGTGCAGACTGAATCAAGAAAAATATTTAAGAAAGTATTCTGTTAAAAAACATAAAGAGAAACCCGACAGGGTTTATTTGGCATACAAAAAAGTAGATAATAATCGTATAGAAAAAGAGAAAAGGAAAGTTGCCAACGATTACTTGACACAAACTATAATCAAAATACTCTTGAAATATCAATAACCATCTGCTACTATAATATTACAAAAGGTACTACCGATAGACGGTTAGTCCTGATTGTTTTGGTTAAAAAAGTAACCGCCACTATTTTCAGGCTAGATGGCGGTTACTTTTTTAGTGTCTTAATATACTCAATCAATACTACAACTATAATTGATATAATCATCAATACAATTGATAAAATCTCAAAATCACTCATAAAGTGTGTCCTCCTTTCACAGATTTCCTCTTTTGAAGATTTCTATGTAATCAGAAAGTTCAGTCTTCCTGTTGGAGAACTAACCGCCTACCGTTTTTCTGGTAGTACCCACTCTGTATATTATCACATTTTATTTATCTCTGCAATATATTGTTCAGGTGTGACTATTTGTGTATAAAAAATACCTGCCACAATTCGAATGTGACAGGTATTTCAAACTGATTTTTCATTTTATATATGTTTTTTCTTTTTTATTTTACCCTTGCTAATAAAAGAATACTTATGTTGTTCTCCCTTGATGGTTTTAACTTTATGTCTTTCCTCTCAACCTAAGTATCTACCTATATAGTATCTATAAATACTAAATTATAACATCCTGGTTTCAAGTCCGTACCAATATAACCATATGCATCAGTAAAACTCTCTCCCACTGCTATATCAGGTGAATATACTGTTCCTGTTTCAACTACACTACCATTTGAATCATATAATTTCCATCCAACAGGTACATATGAACTATAATTTGATCCATTAGCATCGTAAGTTTTCTTTCCTGAAACAAATAATTTAACACTAAACTCATTATCAGAACTATAATAATCTTTTTCATATCTTACATTTGTAATAGTGTACTTTTTATATATTTTTCCAGTTGAATAATGATCCGCTCCTTCATAAGGAACTGATGGTAATGTTATTTGTAAAGTTGGCTCTTTTTCATCATCATAACTATTTGAACCGCTATTACTTCCACTATTGCTTCTACTCTTCTTATATGTAACTTTTATCTTGACTTTTTCATTGTTATAGCTATTAGTTATCACAATATATGTTGTTCCTTCATTATAACAATATAAATGAATCGGAACTCTTGTTCCATTTTCTACTCCATCATCTGCCTCAACAATATTCTCATCTTGCGAATAAACATCGATACTTGAACCTGAAGCCTTATAAAAGTTAATATAAATATCTCTAGTTCCATTTACTGTTATATTTTTACTTGATATACGATACACAGATTTAACTTTAACTTTGCAACTATACCATTTTCCATATACTTTTGCCTTTATTGTTGCTTTACCGGGTTTTTTAGCTTTAACTTTTCCTTTACTATTTACAGATGCAACCTTCTTGTTAGATGATTTCCATTTTACTTTTCCGTATGCACCTTTCATTTTAAGCTTTATTGTTCCACCTACATATAAAGTAACTTTTTTCTTGCTGATTTTAGGTCCATAAGAAGCTTTTGCACTTATGGCCGGAAGCATTGTTACCGTTAAAACAAGGGCTAACATTAATGATAATAATTTTTTTGATCCTCTCATATTTTTTCCTCCTTTTTACTCTTACATTGGATAGCTAAATTATATCATATTGTTATTGCCACTTTTTTCATGAACTGACCTTTTATTCTTACTTTTATTCCATAAATAAAAAGCAACTCAGTAGCTTTCCCCCTTTAAGTTAAGTCTACGAATTGCTTTCTAAGTAAATTTATTTAATTAAAACTTTTTACATTAAATCTTTGTTATACACTGCTCTTTCTCCGCCAATAAATTTTGGTCTAACTCTTGCAGCAAGAATGTTTGCTTCACCGATTTTGTTATGTTCCAACTTAACAGGAACGGCAACCTTCTTAATGTGCATGCCGATAAGTGTTCCACCTATGTCAATTCCTGCATCAGCTCTGATTTCTTCAACTGCAACAGGATTTGCAAATGTTTTGTATGCAGTTGTTCCAAAAGAACCACCTGCCTTTGGTTGAGGCACAACATTAACTATGTCTGAAAAAGGTACTGCATCTCTCTCAACGATAATTGCTCTGTTAAGATGCTCGCAACATTGGGCTGCTAAATATATGCCCTTTTCCTGTAAAACCTGATAAATTCCCTTAAATACAGCCTGTGCCACTTCAAGGTTTGAATTAGTTCCAATTTTGTCTCCGCAAATCTCACTTGATGAACAGCCTACTACGAAAATCTGTCCCTTTGTAAGTCCTGCTTTCTCGACAATCTCTCTTGTAACATCTTCTGCCTGTTTTGTAAGTTCAGTATACATTCTACGCCTCCTAAAGTTATAAAAAATAACTTTTTAATCTTAATATCTTTTTATATTTTATACCAATATTATATTATTTACAAATATATTTTCCTTTAATAAGAAAGTAACTCCATAATATTTTCAACATTTTCCATGTTTAATCTACTATTTATAATTACTAAGACTTTTTATATGCTTAACAAACTGTTTCTAATTACACATTTTTATATCTGGTACTCCACAATATTTCTCCCTAACGCAAAAGGAAAGGCTGAAATAAATTCAACCTTTACCTTAAAGTTTTATAAAAATGGTTCTCACCATTGGGGGACTTTATCTACACGTATTTTTTAAGTAAGTTTGGAACTTTTGCACCTTCTAAAATTCCGATTGCAATGTAACCAATTACTAAGCATGTTCCAGCCTGAATGAAGTTACTTGGAATTGAAGCTGCTGCTGCAAGTCCATATCCTAATATTGTGCTTTCATATAAGAAATAACCAAATACCATAATTAATTCTGCAACTACACCACTTACAATGTAAGCTACAACTTTGTTAATATTTGTTTTCTTAAGTGCTGTAAAAATTAAATATGCAACAAGTGCCATTAAAAACTTAATGATAAATGTTCCCGGTACATAAGTTACATACTGTGCTAAAAGATCAGCTAATGCTGAACCGATTCCTGCTGCAAGTGCTCCATAAACACCACCAATAAGCCATGCACTTAATAATACAATGCTATCTCCAATATTTACATAACCTTGAGTTCCAACTGTAGGAACTCTGATAATTGAAGTTGCAACATAAGCTAATGCCGCAAAAAGTGCTGTTAATACAATCTTTGATACTACTTTACTATTCATAATTTTCCTCCTAATGTAAGTAATTCATATATGGTTAATATGAATTTTATATCTGTTCTGATTATATCAGTATATGGTATCATTAATATAGTCATTTTATTAAAAACTTATAAGACCAGATTGTCATTGTCAAAACAACAATCCGGTCTTAATTTTATCTTATTCTTCACTATAAATAATTGCACACTTTACAGCTTTGCTCCAGCCCTTTAGTTTTTCCTGAACGTCTTCTTTACTCATCTGTGGAACAAACTCCTTATCTATTGACATGTTTCTTTTTATCTCTTCTTTGTTTTTCCAATAACCTGTGGCTAAACCTGCCAAATATGCTGCTCCCAGCCCTGTAGTTTCTATCACTGAAGGTCGCTTAACTTTCTTCTGGGAAATATCTGCCTGAAACTTCATTAACAGATTGTTAGCACAGGCACCGCCGTCTACTTTTATTGTATTAATTGGCTGTCCCATATACTGTTCCATTGCCTGTAATACATCGTTAGTCTGATATGCCAAAGACTCCAAAGTTGCCCTCACAAAATGTTCTCTGCTTGTACCTCTTGTTACTCCAACTACCATGCCTCTTGCATCCTGTTTCCAATATGGAGCACCCATCCCCGTAAATGCGGGAACTACATAGACTCCGTTTGTATCCGGAACTTTTGAGGCAACATCCTCGCTTTCTGCTGCACTGTCAACCAAATGCATCTGGTCTCTAAGCCACTGAATCGCTGCCCCAGCCACAAATACACTGCCCTCTAAAGCATACTCAACTTTATCTGTTGATGCGGCTATTGTTGTGATTAATCCATTTTTTGATTTAACAATTTTGTCACCTGTGTTTGCAAGCAAAAAGCACCCTGTGCCGTATGTATTTTTTACGTCACCTTTTTCAAAACAACACTGACCAAACAAAGCTGCCTGCTGGTCCCCTGCCACACCACTTATTGGGATTTTTGCATCTAATAGTTCCGCTGTTGTGTACCCGAAAATTCCACTTGACGGCATAACCTTTGGTAGCATTGATTTCGGTATATTTAACAGTTCAAGCAACTCTTCGTCCCACTTTAAATCATTGATATTATAAATCATGGTTCGACTTGCATTTGTATAGTCTGTTGCGTGAATTACACCGCCACTTAATTTCCACATAAGCCATGAGTCAATTGTTCCAAAAAGAAGCTCGCCTTTTTCAGCCTTCTCTCTCGCTCCTGCTACGTTATCAAGAATCCACTTAATTTTCGTTCCCGAAAAATAGGCATCAGGTACAAGTCCTGTTTTACTTTTTATTGTATCTGTCAGTCCATCTGCCACTAATTTATCCACAATGTCAGAAGTTCTTCTACACTGCCAGACAATTGCATTGTAAATTGGTTTTCCAGTGTTTTTGTCCCACACAACGGTTGTTTCTCTTTGATTTGTAATGCCTATTGCTTCAATGTCAGTTCCGTCAATTCCTGCCTCTCGCATTACCTCTCCCATTGTTAAAACCTGTGTCATCCAAATTTCTTCCGGGTTATGCTCAACCCAGCCTGCCTTTGGAAATATCTGTTCGAATTCCTTATTTGCCTGACAAATTATATTGCCTCCTTTGTCAAATAAAATTGTTCTTGAGCTTGTTGTTCCCTGATCAAGCGCCATTATGTACTTTCCCATTTTGTCCTCCATGTATGTAATTTTATTCATTTGTTTTCTATATTTTCATTATTTTCCGTACAATAATATCTCTTTTATTTTATCTTTTTTATGGCACTATTACAAGAAGTTTACAATATATCTGTGGTCAATCGAGTAGGCTGACTCCTACTCGATTGCAGATAGCAGGCATCTCAAAGCATAGCTTTTCGATGTTCTTACGCCTGACAAATGATATTTCGTGCAAGCACGATATCGCTTGTCAGGCTTTTGCTACAAAAAAAGACGCAACTTAATGCACCTTTTTACTATTTCAATGTTGGATCAACTACTTTTCCAATAAAAAGTATTTCTCCTGTTTTGTTATTTTTTATTATGTAAGCAAACGGTCTGTCCAGCAGTATTTTATTTGAACACATTCTAATTGATGTTTCTTTAACAACAGCTGCAGTTACGGCGGCCGCTTTCGTTCCGTCAGTATTCATTTCAATGGCTGTGCTATGAATTATCTCATCCACATATTTGTTACTCGAATCTGTGTCATCAAACATTGGATTTAATGCAGGTATGTATTTGTTAAAAATTTCTTTTACTCCGGCACTTACTAATGAAGACTTTATATTATTCTTCCAGGCATATTCGAATTTCGGAATTCCTATTTGAACCTGATCTTTTTTCTTTTTCTTCAAAAGTTCCTCAATATTAAGGTTTTCCAGTTTAAAACTTCCTTTTGCTTTTGGCAATATACCAATAAATGAGTATTTCTTATCTTTTTCATAAGTTTTTTCAAAAGCTAATGCATAGTCATTTTCGTAATAACTGTTGCTTTCCTCTTCCATCATTTCAACGTTTACTTTTTTTCCGTTAAATTTTTTAAATTTTTTGCTCTTAACATCTGATGTGTCAAATTTCCATGTCCACTTTCCGTTAAAAAGCGTTGCATTTAATATGTATGCATAGGCACTCTTGTCAATATTATCTATGATTTTATCAATCATGCCATCTGTGTTGTCATTCACCCATTTGTTAATTTGCTCCGCCCCTGTATTGTCAAATGGAATTTCATTAGTTGTGGCATAGTAGTATTTTTTCACTGCATTTTCAAAAGTATCACTTAGTTTTATTCCACTTTTGTACCATATTGAATTCGCTATTTTTAACGTGGAGTTATCTTTTGCGTCCATTATTTTTTTAGCATACTCGTTGTATTTATCTACTTTATTTCCGAGATATTTTTCGACTTCACTTTTTGGAGTTACATAAACCTGCTGATTTCTTTCTACATTGCTAGGACAAAAAACATTTCCTTTTGCTCCATTAAGAACCATTCCAAGAGCTATGTTTATTGAAGTAGGACTTATTAATGTATTTTTATCAGAAGCATAGTAGTCATTAATAAATATGCCCTGCTTCAACTGAGAGCCACCCACGCTCTCCCCCTTGATTTTCAATGGTTTCTTAACTTTTATTTTAATCTGGTATTTTGTCTTTTTGACTTTGGCTGTTACTGTTGTCTTGCCTGTTTTTAACCCTGTCAAAATTCCCTGCTTAGAAACTTTTGCGACTTTTTTCTTTGAGCTTTTCCACTTAATTTTTTTTGCTTTCCCCATACCTTTAAAATAAAGCTGCTTTGTTTGATATACTCGTATGGTTTTAGTTTTTTTGCTACTTTTAGTTCCTGACTTGTAGAGATATATCTTATTTGTTTTGCTTCCTTTGTTTGCAGGGCATTTTGGTGTTGTAGTTTTAGCTTTGCTTCCCTTATTTGCAGGGCATTTCGTTGTTGTAGTTTTCGTTTTGCTTCCCTTGTTTGCTGGGCATTTTGGTGTTGTAGTTTTAGCTTTGCTTCCCTTATTTGCAGGGCATTTCGTTGTTGTAGTTTTCGTTTTGCTTCCCTTGTTTGCTGGGCATTTTGTTGTTGTAGTTTTGGCATTTACATTTTGATAGTCTGCGTATGGCATTGCAGTTAAAAGCATACCTGCTACTATTATCATTGCCGTTATTTTTTTCATTGTTCTTTTCATACGATACCTCCTATTTGAATTTTACAGTATTTGATGCATACGTGCTACTCTCTTTCACTGTTCCTTTAACCGTTTTCTTGTATCTGGTTATTTTCACAACCATTTTGTATTTTCCTTTTTTATTCAATTTAAAAGTTTTATTTAGAAAAGCTATATTGCTTTTTTTCGTTTCAACATATTTTTTACATACTTTAAATCCTTTTTTGTTTTTCCGTTTTATTATTACTTTTATTTTTGTTTTGTATGTATCTTTGTAGTTGTTCTCCGAAAAAATAACAATATTGCTTTTTCCTTTTTTGTCAATTCGAAAATCCCTGTTTAAAAGAATCTGACCTAAATGTTGTTTGGATTTAGTATTTGTTATGTCCTTGTTGGTAATATTAGCTGGGATGTATTTATTATTGTTACCGTCATTATTCTTGTCATTATTACCGTTGTTGTCAATGCCACCATTATTATTCTGGTCTCCATTTCCGTCATTATTAATATCACCACTATTATTGTCGTTACCACCAATGCCACTATTATTCTTGTCACTACCATTATTGTTATTAATGTTGCTGGCAGTATTTTTGTCATTTTCCCACGGCACGACTTTTCCAACATTTAAAGGTATTGTTTTAACAACTTTTTTCTTATTGAAAATAAAACTTAATTTATACTGACCAGCTTCTTTTTTCAAAGGAATACTTGTATACTCTGTCTTTCCTTTTTGAATTTTGATTTTATTAGAAGGTAGTTTGTACCTTTTGTTCTCACTGTCAGTTAGCATTATACCTTTTAACTGTATTGTTTTTGAATTCTTGTTTTTTATTCTTATAACAATTTCAGAAGTATTTGTGTCAACATAACTGTTTATTAGTTTTATTTTTATGACATTGCTCTGTACTTTGCTAGTGCCTGCTTCTTTTGCTTTTACACTGTCAAATGAAAAAGTAAAAACAGTAGTAAATGCCAGCAAAAATATTATTAGTCCTGTAATTTTTTTCATTTTCGTGCCTCCAGTTCAGATATAATGTTTATGACAAATTCTTCGTCTGCATCTGTTCCCTGTACCTCAACTGTGTGACAATATTTGTCATCAGTGTACATGGCAGTTATATTTTCAGCTCCAAAAGATATCAAAACTTCTTTGGCACCTACTGTTACAGTTTTCGTTTTTTCAGCTTTTGCTTTAATCTTGGCTGTGTCACTTACCAAACTTTCCGTATAACTAATCGTTCCACTGTCACTTACAAAATGTTGAACCGACAATTCTTCTGAAAAATACTCGCTTTCTTTTTTGTAACCGTCAGGGGTGCTACTTATCATCATTCTGCTTCCTTTTGCAACCTTACTATTATCATTTTCAGTTTGTGCAAAGTCCACATTGATAAAATTTTCAGTTTGTGTAACTACCATCTGCCACAAATTTATGTCAAAAGCTTTTACAAAAGTAACATTGACAGCAACTAAACATAAAACGAAAGTTGCAATTTTTGAACAATATCTTGTACACCTTTCCATTATCATATTTCCGCCAAACATCTTCTGCGCCCTACTTATTCTTCTTATTTTCTTTTCAAATCTATAAGAAAAATTGTGCGTATTGATAATGTCAGGAATTTGCTCCATTGTCTCCTGATTATGTAAAACAAGTGCCTGTTTCAATACGTCATCATTTAGTTTCACTTTCATTCCTCCTCCAACATAGACTCCAACAATTTTCTTCCTTTTAAAAGTTGTTGCCTTACATTTGTTTCACTTTAACCTGTGATTTCAGCTATTTCTTTTCCCGAATATCCCATCACATACTTAAGTGTTAATAAAGACGAGTATTTGTACGGCATTTTCTCAATGGCAAATTTAACAGCATTAACCATGTTCGCCTCTGAAACTCTCACTTTTTCCAGTTCAATGTCTGTGTCCTCATCTCTCTTTTTTCGTTTGTTGTATATTTTCATAGCTTCTCTTTTTGTAATTAACACCACAAAATTTTTCGTTTCATTGCTATATGTATCAGAAATTTTCGCTATGTTTTTTGCCACACGAAGAAACGCTTCCTGAACTGCATCTTCCGCATCTCTTTCATTTTGCAAAATTTCATAAGCTATGTAAAATAACAAATTTCTATACTTGTAATATACCTGTTCAAACTTGTCTTTTTGTTCTTCATCTACTAATGCTAAATATAGCGCTATCATTTATTCCTCCGTTTTTTGAAGCTTCTATACATAATAATCCTGCGTTTTTCGAAAATGTTATTTTTTCAAAAATTTTTTCCATTTTTTTCCATTTGTTTTTTCGTTTTTTCACTGTTTTAAAAAAATTTTAGGGTGGTTGAATGCAAAACTAACTTCTGGTTTGCTTTTTCCTTTTTCGTTTTCCAGAACTACTTTCTGGTTTTGCTTTTTCTGTTTTCTTTTTATAGAACTAACTTTTGGTTTTGTTTTTTCATTTTTGTTATGCCAAACTCACTTCACTTAAATGTATTATAACAGAAAATGCCGACCACTAATGAAAGATTTGTAATCTTACATTTATGGTCGACATATAGAATTTTTACAAATAATTTTTATGGCACTTAATCTTCGTAATTAATGTAGTTTAAAGGATCTATTGGATTTCCATCTTTTGCGATTGCAAAATAAATGTTATCCCCTTCCTTTGAATAGTATCTTGTTGGTTCATTAACATACGCAATTGTCTGACCGGCTTCAACATAATCTCCTGCTGCGACTTCCGGATTAATAACCTGACCGTAAGTTGCAATGTAGCCGTTTCCAATTGCCTGATTTATGCAAATTCCCAATTCTTCATCTTCATCAAGAGTTGTCACAACCCCATCCGCTGCTGCTTTAATTGGCTCACCTTTTTTGCTTCCAATTACAATTCCAGGATTAGTTCTATATTCCCCTAAAGTTGAAAAATACACTGTACTTTCCATATCATAAGGCATTACAATATTTCCCTGAACCGGCCACAACAACTGACTATTTTTATTAAACTTCAGTTTTTTAATTTGAGCCGCAGCTTCAGATGACAAACCATACATGTATTCATCTTCTTTTACATTTGACTCTGTGTTGGCTTCAACTACCTGATTGTTTGCTACAATCTCGGTTTCACCTTCTGTACTTCCCCTATAAGTGCTATCATCAGCAACTCTGTCACCTTCAGTAGTTTCCTGAATTTTGTCCTGAGCTACCTTAACATTTTCCTCTGCCGTTGTCGCATCATTGTTTGCTTCTCTTAAATTTACAACATTGTCCCTGCCTTTTTGACCAATGAAATATGTTCCACTTGCCACAGCCGTTAATGCTACAACACAAACAATAACTGCAGTTATAAATTTCTTATCCATACTTATCACCTCACTGATAGTATGACCTGTAAAATGAAAGTTATTCAAAAAATGAAATTTTTTTCTATTTTATTATCTATTATAAAATAATTTTTTATTTTCAATTATATTATCTGCTATAAAATAATGATTTTCTGTTTTAATTATTCGTTATAAAAAGTAATCTTTTATTTTCAATTATCTACTATAGAACAGTCATAAAACTTTCGTAAAATTTCTTTCCAGTTTGCCCCTTCCTTCGCTAAATGATTTCCGAAGGATAAACTCATTCCAAAGCCATGACCTATGCCTTTTGTAGTAACTCTAATACCCTTTTCGCACTCATCAATTTGCAAACTGGTTGATTGAAGCCCCAATGCCTTAGCAAATAAATCCCCACTTATTTTCGTATCACCAATTTTTGCCCATAATAAATAACCCTGTTCATCAACATTTTTACAGTTAATAATATTAAGAAGATCCTTTGAATCCATTTTGGAATAGTCAAACTTCTCTTTTTTATCCTTATATACCACTATCCCATTTTTGTTAAGAGTATCTATAAACTCTTTTACTGTAAAATATTTTATGCCTATGTAATCGTTTTTCTGCAAATCACTTTTACACGCTACCTCCTTTAGATAACCATAGTCCTGCCCCAATATTTTTTCGCCACTTCTGGTATTGCCGTTACTTGTCAGATGATATAAAGGCAGAACAATTTTTCCGTTACTTTTTAAAACTTTCCCTCTCGTACTCTTCATTATGCTATCCCAGTAATGGAGATTTTCTTCCATACACCTACTTTTACCAAACCCTGTTAAATTATAAAAAAATCCTCTAGGAGTATTTGCTTTTTCGCCACAAAACTTTCTGTACCAAATTTCTTCCAACTTACAGTATGGAATATATGACAAACCCAGTTGCGTAGCCTCAATGCTTTGAGAATTTTTCATACAATAATATATATACGTTCTAATCACAACACTCTGTGCTTTTATTAACTCATTGGAAAACTCGCTTTTCTCCATCTGTGCCATTAAAACACATGGTATAAAGTCCTCTACATCCATTTTTATTGTATATCCGTCATTTTCAATTATAACAGTTCGTCCACTTGCGAATCTCTCGGTTGTTTCTTTATTCGCCATTTTCACTATTACTGTTATTATAACTGGAAATACAATCACAAAAACCAAAATCCACTTATATTTTTTGACCATAATTTTTTAAAGTATTTTTTTATATTATATGATTTTTTAAAATATAAATTACAAAAAATTGCTACCCCATTACAACAATGAAATAGCAATTTTATCTTTAACTGCAAATATGAATATTATCGACGCCCTTGCCTTTAACATCCCACATTACAGTGTAGCTTCGATATTTAATTTTGTCCGACCTTTATGTTGATTTAAGTATAACACAAAGATAGGTTTATTTTGTTTTGAAGGTTGTTAAGAAAATTAGTAATTAGCTTTCTTTTTTATTAATAATTCCCTATTTATTTCTTTCGATATATTTTATAGCCTTTATCAAATAACTCATCTACACTTTCCTGTCTCACAGATACTTTTCCTGTACCTCTGGTTGCATCAATAATAATAACCTTCTTTTTATCTTCACCTGCAAACTCTTTGAAAACATAACATGATTTGTATTCAGTTCTCTTATATAATTATCCTGATTGCTTTTTATCTTTCTACTACCTTCTATAAAATTTTATGTTAATTATATCTTTTTATCAATTGTATGTAAACAATTATAAAATTCTTCCATGTCCTACTCTACTTACCCTGTAATTACTGCATTATATTCCATCTAATGGTTCTCCCTAAATTTTGCAAATACCTCTGCAGCACTTCTTACATTACCTGCTTCTGCATCTGTGTATCCTCTTTGTAACTTTTCGTGAATTTCTTCATCTGTCATTATTGCAGTATTTACTGATATCGGAATTTTAGGTAATATTACTATTTTCTCCATCTTCAAACACCTCCTGTATATACATAAAGTAACGCTTTCGGCGTTATTTTACAATATTTAACAATTATATTCCTATATAAATCATTAGGAGGAAAAAACAGTGAAAACTAATAAATCACATGATATTAACGAATGTTTCTATTTATATTATAAACATAATCAAGGCAGAACTATTAAAGTTTTAGCAGAAGAGGTATCCTTAAGCGAATCAACCGTTAACAGAAGAATAAAACATGCGAAACAAATTATTGTAAATAATTATTCTGGAATGACTTTAAAAATTCCTTTAAATCATTTAAACATTGCAAAACCTAATAATTTTATACTTGCTACTAATTCTTTATATCCAACATCGCATAAAATATGTAATTTAATAATATATGATCCTTCCTATGGAGAAATAAAAATGTATGAAAACATCTATTACGATAACTCAGTAATGAAATATAAGTTTTCTCAATACTCTTTATTTTATATTATGTTGGCAGATTTATTTGCAAGAATAGATTCTAACGATAATTCAAACTTTTAAGAAATTGATTCGTCGATTGAATTGATAAGTTGAGAGGTAACTGCCAAAGAGCCTAAAATAATGGCACTAAAGAAAAAAAGTCAAACAAAGTGGTACCATTTTAGTACCACTAAAAGAAAAGGAACTTAGGAGTCTGTGAAATAAAGTCTGTAAATAGACATTCTATGATAAGTGATGGAACTGTAAGTTCATGAAATGAGCTTGCAGCTCTTGTTTATATAACTAGCATATAAAAATACCCATGTCAAGGACGCCCGTTTTATAACGGGCGTATATTTATCCTTGATATTGGGTATTTTTTATGCTATTCAGGCAAACGGCCTTCGTACATAATGCTCAGTTCTCCATACACCTGAGCCCAGTTTCTTAAGGTCGTTGTCCATTTTTTCGTTGCTTCAAAGGTTGAAAGGTACAGTGCTTTCAGCAATGCCTTATCACTTGGAAATACACTTCTCTGACGATTAAGTTTCATGTATGTTGAATTTAAACTTTCAATGGCATTGGTTGTATATATTACTTTTCGTACAGTATCTGAAAATTTAAAAATAGGCGATATCACATCCCAGTTGTCCTTCCATCTTTTCATTGAGTTCGGATACTTCGGAGTCCATTTCTCAGTTACCCTGTCTAATGCTTCGAGAGCCTTTTCTTCATTAACTGCCTGATATATTGTCTTAAGGTCTTTCGCAAAGGCTTTTCTGTCTTTGTCGGATACATATTTAAGAGTATTTCTCACCTGATGAACTATGCACCTTTGATATTCTGTGTTTGGGAAAGCTGTCAATATGGCTTCCTTTATGCCACTTAAACCATCGGCACATATAACAAGAATGTCTTTTACACCTCGGTTTTTTAATTCATTCAATACAAACAACCAGTATTTAGAGCTTTCATTATCTCCAACACTTATGCTTAATACATCCTTTTTTCCATCCACTGTAATTCCAAGAATTACATAAGCAGCAAGTTTTCTTATTATTCCCTCATCCCTTACAGAATAATGAATGGCATCAATGTAAACAACAGGATAAACGTCATCTAATGGTCGGTTTTGCCAGTCCTCGATTTGTGGCATTATTTTATCAGTCACATCAGAAATAAATCCTTCTGATGTTTCAAATCCATAAATATCCTCAATTGTGTCGGAAATCTGTCGTGTTGTCATTCCCTTTGCGTACATTGAGATTATTTTCTGGTCAATGTCTGAAATGTCCTTCTGACGTTTCTTTACAATCTGTGGTTCAAAAGTAGAACGACAGTCCTGTGGAACATCGATTTCCATGGAACCATAACTGCTGTTGACACGTTTTGACTTGTAACCGTTTCGATAATCATCGGATTCTGAACGTTGTGATTTTGAATAACCTAAATAGTCATCCATTTCAGCTTCCATCATTTCCTTGATTGTGCCTCCAAGAAGATCTTTTAATGCATCCTGGATGTCTTCAGCTGTCTGAATGTCATATTCATCCAATAGCTGGTGGATGATGGCACGTTTGCATCAGTCATTTGTACCTTGTGTACTTTTTTTCTTTCTCTTGCCATAATTAAGGCCTCCTATAATAATAAATTTTATCATAGAAGGCCTATTAATTATATTTAAATATTTAATTTACAGAAAAACTTTCACACTCTCAAGAAAAGGAACTTAAGAAAATCTCCTAAGTCCCTTTATTTATAGGCTATTCGCCATTATATCGTATTATTCGATAATTGTAGCAACCTTACCTGAACCTACTGTTCTACCACCTTCACGGATAGCGAATCCAAGACCCTGTTCCATAGCGATTGGGTGAATAAGTTCAACTGTGATTTCTACGTTGTCACCAGGCATGCACATTTCTGTACCTTCTGGTAAGTTACAAACACCAGTTACGTCAGTTGTTCTGAAGTAGAACTGTGGTCTGTAGTTGTTGAAGAAAGGAGTATGACGTCCACCTTCATCCTTTGTTAAAACGTAAACCTGAGCAGTAAACTTCTTATGGCATGTTACTGTACCTGGCTTAGCAAGAACCTGACCTCTTTCGATCTGGTCTCTGTTGATACCTCTTAAAAGAGCACCAATGTTATCACCAGCCTGAGCTTCATCAAGAAGCTTTCTGAACATTTCGATACCTGTGATAACTGTCTTCTGTGTTTCTTCCTTAACACCGATGATTTCAACTTCATCGTTTAAGTGAAGTGTTCCTCTTTCTACTCTACCTGTAGCAACTGTACCACGACCTGTGATTGTGAATACGTCTTCTACTGGCATTAAGAAAGGCTTATCTGTATCTCTTTCTGGATCTGGGAAGTATTCATCTACTGCATCCATTAATTCCATGATCTTGTCTCCCCATTCTGATGATGGATCTTCAAGAGCCTTAAGAGCTGAACCCTTAATGATTGGTGAATCTTCGAAACCATATTCGTCAAGAATTTCTGTAACATCCATTTCTACTAATTCTAATAATTCTTCATCGTCTACCATATCACATTTGTTCATGAATACAACGATTTTTGGAACACCTACCTGACGTGAAAGTAAGATATGTTCCTTTGTCTGAGCCATAACACCGTCAGTAGCAGCTACAACAAGGATAGCACCGTCCATCTGAGCAGCACCTGTGATCATGTTCTTTACATAGTCAGCATGGCCTGGGCAGTCAACGTGAGCGTAATGTCTCTTATTTGTTTCATATTCTACGTGAGCTGTTGAGATAGTGATACCTCTTTCTCTTTCTTCTGGAGCCTTATCGATGTTAGCGAAATCTACAGCATCATTTCCTTCTACTCTTTCTGATAATACCTTAGTAATAGCAGCTGTTAATGTAGTTTTACCATGATCGACATGTCCGATTGTACCAATATTACAATGTGGTTTTGTTCTTTCAAACTTAGCTTTTGCCATTTTTGTAATCCTCCTAATTTGATTAAATATTATAATTTTACTATACGACCGCAATGGTCTTATTCAAAAGGCTATCCCCATTATATTTTATAATGGGAATATTTTCAAGCCTTATTTTGTTTTTACTAGTTAGCCTTTGAAGCGACAATCTTGTCCTGAACTGACTTTGGAGCCTGTTCATATTTTTCAAAGAACATTGAGTAGTTACCACGACCCTGAGTCTTTGAACGAAGGTCTGTTGAGTAACCAAACATTTCTGAAAGTGGAACGAATGCTCTTACGATCTTTCCTCCACCAAGGTCATCCATGCTTTCGATTCTACCACGACGTGAGTTAATGTCACCAATAACGTCACCCATGTATTCTTCAGGCATTGTTACTTCAACCTTCATGATAGGTTCAAGTAATACTGCATCACCCTTGTTCATAGCATCCTTGAATGCCATTGATCCGGCAATGTGGAATGCCATTTCTGATGAATCGACTTCATGATATGATCCATCGTATACAGTAGCATGTACACCAAGAACTGGGAATCCAGCGATAATACCTGTCTGTGCAGCTTCTTCGATACCTGCTCCTACAGCTGGGATGTATTCCTTAGGAATGTTACCACCAACTACAGTAGATTCAAACTTGAATGTTTCTTCACTGTTTGGATCCATTGGCTCGAATTTAACCTTACAATGACCGTACTGTCCACGACCACCAGACTGCTTAGCATATTTGCTATCTACGTCTACAGCCTTAGTAAATGTTTCTTTGTATGCAACCTGAGGTGCACCAACATTTGCTTCAACTTTGTATTCACGAAGAAGTCTGTCAACGATAACTTCCAAATGAAGTTCACCCATACCAGCGATGATTGTCTGACCAGTTTCCTGATCTGTATGAGCTCTAAATGTAGGATCTTCTTCAGCAAGTTTTGCTAAAGCTTCACCCATCTTACCCTGATCGTTCTTTGTCTTAGGTTCGATAGCAAGCTCGATAACTGGTTCTGGGAATTCCATTGATTCTAAGATAACCGGATGCTGTTCATCACAGATTGTATCACCAGTAGTTGTAATCTTGAAACCTACAGCTGCTGCGATATCACCTGAGTAAACTTTATCAAGTTCTGTTCTTGTGTTAGCGTGCATCTGTAAGATACGACCAACACGTTCCTTTTTATTCTTTGTAGCATTTAATACATATGAACCTGAGTTTAATGTACCAGAGTAAACTCTGAAGAATGCTAATTTTCCTACGAATGGGTCTGACATAATCTTGAATGCTAATGCAGCAAATGGTTCGTCATCTGATGACTTACGTGTTACTTCATTACCATCTTCGTCAGTACCTGTGATGTCAGGGATGTCTGTTGGAGCTGGCATAAATTCGATTACACCATCTAACATCTTCTGAACACCTTTGTTCTTGTAAGCTGAACCACAGTATACAGGAACTGCTTCACAAGCGATTGTAGCTCTTCTTAAAACTTTCTTAAGATCGTCTACTGAAGGTTCTTCACCTTCTAAATACTGCATCATAAGGTCATCATCTAATTCACAAATCTTTTCGATTAAGTTATCATGCCATTCATTAGCAAGATCCTTTAAATCATCAGGGATTGTTGTGATTTCGATATCTTCACCCTTATCATCTTTATAGTAATATGCATCCATTTCAAATAAGTCGATTAATCCAATGAAATCGTCTTCTTTTCCAATAGGAATCTGAACTGGGATAGCATTTTTGCCCAAACGATCAATGATTGTCTGAACTGAATAAAAGAAATCTGCACCCATCTTGTCCATCTTATTGATGAAAGCCATACGAGGTACATTGTATGTGTCAGCCTGACGCCATACGTTTTCTGACTGAGGTTCTACACCAGCCTTAGCATCGAATACACCTACAGCACCGTCTAATACACGAAGTGAACGTTCTACTTCAACAGTGAAGTCAACGTGTCCCGGTGTATCAATGATGTTGATACGATGTTCTTTTGCTCCAGCCTTTGGTTTATGATGATCTTCTAATGTCCAATGGCATGTTGTAGCAGCAGAAGTAATTGTGATACCTCTTTCTTTTTCCTGTTCCATCCAGTCCATTGTAGCATTACCATCATGAGTATCACCAATTTTATAGTTAACACCAGTATAGTATAAAATACGCTCTGTTAATGTTGTTTTACCAGCATCGATATGAGCCATAATACCAATGTTTCTTGTTCTCTCTAATGGATATTCTCTTCCAGCCAAGATTTTTTCCTCCTCTTTTTAGTCTAAAGCTTACGCTTTTAGTATGTCATACATTTCTGTATACTAATCAATTTTGTTATTGTCGCCCGAATCGCTAGCTCGATTTTGCTTCGTTTCGTCTCTCGCTGCTCTTCTAAAAAAGAATAGCTAGCTCGATTCTGCTTCGCTACATCGCTAGCTTCTTCCTAAAAAGGAATCGCTAGCTCGACTTCACTGCGTTTCGTCTCGCTAGAGTCTGGCGACTCATAACCTCTGTAAAACAATTATGTATTTGTGCAAGCACAATACATATTGTTTTTTGAGGTTGCGATTCTTGTAGATAACTAGAATCTATAATGTGCGAAAGCCTTGTTAGCTTCTGCCATCTTATGCATGTCTTCACGCTTCTTAACTGATGAACCAGTGTTGTTAGCGGCGTCCATGATTTCATTTGCTAATCTTTCTACCATTGTCTTCTCGCTTCTCTGGCGTGAGTACAATGTAATCCAACGAAGTCCTAAAGCCTGTCTTCTTTCAGGTCTAACCTCAATAGGTACCTGATAAGTAGCACCACCAATACGTCTAGCCTTAACTTCTAAAGCTGGCATAACATTATTCATAGCTTCTTCGAATACTTCGATAGCATCTTTTCCTGTTTCTTCAGCAATCTTATCGAATGCTCCGTAAACGATCTTCTGAGCTACACCTTTCTTACCATCTAACATGATGTTATTGACAAGCTTTGTAACTACGATGCTACCATACATAGGATCTGCTAAAATTTCTCTCTTCTGAGTATGTCCTTTACGTGGCATGTTACTTCCCTCCTTAATCAATTTTAAATTAAATCTTCGGTACTCACAAAAGTTGTGTCTTGCTCACGGCTTTAGACTGTATATCTACATAATTCTAATAACCGTTACAAATCATTCAACCTGTGACTGACTATTAAAAGTCATCCTACTTATTGAGCCTATTTTTTAGGTCTCTTAGCGCCGTACTTAGAACGTGCCTGGCGTCTGTTAGCAACACCTGCAGTATCTAATGTACCTCTAATGATATGATATCTTGTACCTGGTAAATCCTTTACTCTACCACCACGGATAAGAACAACACTATGTTCCTGAAGGTTGTGACCTTCACCTGGGATATAACTTGTTACTTCGATACCATTAGATAAACGAACTCTGGCGATTTTTCTAAGAGCTGAGTTAGGCTTCTTAGGTGTAGCAGTCTTAACAGCTGTACATACACCACGCTTCTGTGGAGAAGCTGTGTCGTTCATCTTCTTATTTAAAGAGTTGTATGTCTTTAATAAAGCTGGTGCTGTTGACTTCTTAACCGCTGACTTACGTCCTTTTCTTACTAACTGGTTAAATGTTGGCATTCCTTTTTCACCTCCTGTTATTAGAATTACGTGTTTCTTCTTTACACTAACATGTCGCAAATGGGCATAATTACACCTCCACGCATGCTTTTTCATTATAGAAAAAGGGGCTGAACTTGTCAACCCCTTAATTTTTATTTAATTTTGCATTTAATTGTATGCCCATATTTTTATTTAATTTATCATTTGATTTTTATTTAATTCAACATTTAATTATATGCCCGGATTTCTATTTAATTGCTATTACAACTTTAAATAAATCTCCATCAAGAATTATTTCCATTGTTCCATCGTGTCTTTCTATAATAGTCTTTGCAATTGATAGTCCAAGACCACTTCCCTCTGTACTTCTTGACTGATCGCCTCTTACGAATCTATCCATTAATTCGTCCGGGCTTATGTTTAATGCTTTCTCGGAAATATTTTTTATTCCAATAACAATTTCTCCATTATGTTCTTCAACGTCCACGTAAACTCTTGTGCCTTCCATTGCGTATTTAAAAATATTTCCATAAAGATTTTCAAACACTCGCCACATTCTTCTGCCGTCGGCATTTATATAAATAGTTTTATCCGGGATAGTTTTTACTACTGTTAAATTTCTTTGGTTAAACTTCTCGTTATACTCTCCCAGACTTTGGTTAATTAATTCCACAATATTTATTTTTTCTTTGTGAAGTTCAATTGCACCTGATGTTAGCTTTGAAGCTTCCACCAAATCTTCTGTCAGATTCTTCAGTCTTTGAGATTTTTTATCTAAAATATCAAGATACTTATTAGCATTTTTGCTGTCAACGCCTTCTGTTTTTAACAAATCTACATAATTTATTATAGATGTTAATGGTGTTTTCAAATCATGAGAAACATTCGTTATTAAATCTGTTTTCATTCGCTCACTTTTCATATTTTCTGCAACGGCATTCTCAATTCCATCACCGATATTGTTAATTGTATCTTTTAATTTTCTATTTGAAGGATATTTAAAAGTCCCAGTTATTTTGTGGTCAACTTCTCCTTCTGTAATTTTTTCTGCCTCGTTTATTATTTGCTCTTTTTCTTCGAAATATTTAATTAAATACTTGCAAACCAATAGAATTGGTATTATCCAGAAAAATAACATTCCCCAATATCCATAGGATTGAACAAACAGGAAAGCAATTATGTTCCAAACCAAACATACAATTCCCGCTGCTATTACCTTCGCCCACATTTTTCCATTATTTATAAAACCTAAAATTATTGTTTTAATTTTGCTGTAAATCCAGTATAGTAAAGTGCTTTTAATTAACATTCTGGATTTTATTCTTCTGGCAAAGCTTTCAGCACACTGTATAAATACTTCAATATAAATCAGACAGAAGAAGCCGCATAGCACTACATAGCCGATAACGCCTGTTAAACCTGATATTGGATTTTGGAATGCACCTTCACAAATAGACATTGCCATGCTTATACCAACCATTATCATTATAACTGTCAAAACATCTGCCCAGATTTTATCAAATTTGTTTGTATAAGGTATGTCTCCTTTTCTCTTATGACCTGCAATAATTAATAGCATAATAAACGGAATTAATGATAAAAGCATACATGCCACACATATAACAAGCCCTGTTATGCACAATCTTTTTTGCGCTGAAATTTCTTTAGCACTCAATGCTTTCTCAGCCTTTATAAGTTCATGCTCCAACGAAAAGCCATCTTTGTCATTTCTCTTAAAGCCTATTTTCACTGTGAACTTGCTGTCATTTAAGCTGTTTGTATGTAAGTCATCATCATACGTAGGAAAATATTCTTTAAAAAGAGATTTATAGCTTTCTTCCTGCAAATAATTATTTGCAACAATTGTTGCTCCTTTTGAATTTGCAGTTACAATATCCATATACTTATTTTCTTCTGATATTGTCTGGTCTTTTTCCTGATTTGTAAACTTATAAGTTTTTCCATTTAACACATATGTAGCCTGAAATTCAACATTCTCACTTAATATGTATTCATCATCAATTCGTGTTAAAGCTTTATCCTGTTCTTTTTTTGACTTATTACCTAATTCATTTAAAGCATCACATTCATCTACAATACTAAAATATAGATTTGCGGTATCTGCAATTTTCTTATAATATTCATACTCTTCTTTCTTTCTGGCGCTAGAATTATATTTCAATTCTTCCTTTGTATTTTCTGCCATTATAGCATAGAAAGAAAGTTTTTCCTCTGACTTCGCAATTTTTACAATATCTGAAACTTTAATTGTTTTAAGCTTGTAAGCTTTGGCAACCACTTTGTTAGGATCCATGAATTTTTCTCTATAAATCCTATTGTCCACAATTTCTTCAATTACCCCTGAGGTAACGCTTGCGTAGCTTTCTGTATACCTATGTAAACAATTCTCTTTGCTGTCGTAGTACCTTAAATGATAAATTCCATAGCTACCACTTGCTATACTGACAATCGCTAATGCAAGTATAGCTAAGTGTAATAAAATTCTTTTTGTTTTCATAATTTCCACCTATCCTTTACATTTTCTCGATTTTATATCCAACGCCCCAAACTACTTTCAGATATCTTGGTTCCTTTGGATTAATTTCGATTTTTTCGCGGATATGCCTGATATGTACTGCTACTGTATTATCTGCTGCAATGGCTTCTTCCTCCCAAACATTTTCATAAATTTGTTCGATTGTAAAAACACGTCCCTGATTTTTCACAAGAAGCAATAAAATCTTATACTCATAAGGTGTTAGTTTCACACTTTCCCCGTCAACGGTAACTTCCTTGCTGTCATCGTTTACCTCAAGTCCACCTACTGTATACACATTACTTTTTTGTCCTGCCATTGTGCCAAGTTTTGTGTAACGTCTAAGTTGTGATTTTACTCTTGCTATTAACTCTAAAGGGTTAAAAGGTTTTGTAATGTAATCGTCAGCTCCAACATCAAGTCCTATAACTTTATCTGAGTCTTCTGACTTTGCAGATAAAATAATGATTGGTATACCACTTTTCTCTCTTATTTTTAATGTTGCCCTTAAGCCGTCAAGCCTTGGCATCATTACGTCAATTAACAATAATTGAATATCTTCTTTTTTGAGAATTTCAATTGCTTCCAAACCATCATAGGCTTTGATTACATTGTAGCCTTCTTTGGAAAGATAAATTTCAATAGCCTCAACTATTTCTCTGTCATCATCGCAAACTAGTATGTTGTACATTTTCAAGCCCTCCGCCTTTACACTATTTCTTTGTGTGTATATAAAGGATATAATTTATTTTTTAATATATTTTGTGGAAATTTCTTAAGATTCTCTTAAGATTATAATTCGCAGTTATTAACTGTACGTGGAAATGGAATTACGTCCCTAATATTTGACATGCCTGTTAAATACATAATCATTCTCTCAAATCCAAGTCCAAATCCTGCATGTCTTGCTGTGCCGTACTTTCTTAAATCTAAATAGAATCCATAGTCTTCTTCATTAAGACTTAATTCCTTCATTCTGTTTTTAAGAACAGCCAAGTCTTCTTCTCTTTGGCTACCACCAATAATCTCGCCAATGCCTGGAACTAAGCAATCCATTGCTGCCACTGTTTTTCCATCTTCGTTTAACTTCATATAGAAAGCCTTAATTTCCTTTGGATAATCAGTTACAAAAACAGGTCGTTTAAATACTTCCTCTGTTAAATATCTTTCATGTTCTGTCTGTAAATCTGTTCCCCAGCTTACTTTATATTCAAACTTATCATTATGTTCTTCTAAAATTTTAATTGCTTCTGTGTAAGTTACGCGACCAAAATCAGAATTCATTACATGATTTAATCTGTCAAGCAGTCCCTTATCCACAAATGAATTAAAGAAATTCATTTCCTCAGGTGCATTTTCAAGTACATATTTAATAATGTATTTTATCATTGCCTCTGCAAGCTCCATATCGTCTGCTAAATCTGCAAAAGCTATCTCCGGCTCTATCATCCAGAATTCTGCTGCATGTCTTGTTGTATTTGAATTTTCTGCTCTAAAAGTTGGTCCAAATGTATATATCTTCTTAAATGCCATAGCATATGTTTCGCCATTTAACTGACCTGAAACTGTAAGGTTTGTTGGCTTGCCAAAAAAGTCTTCTGAGAAGTCCACATCACCCTGATCTGTTTTTGGAACATTATTTAAGTCCATTGTTGTAACCTGAAACATTTCCCCTGCCCCTTCACAGTCACTTCCTGTAATTAATGGTGTGTGCACGTAAACAAAGCCCTGCTCCTGAAAAAACTTGTGAATTGCATAAGCGCATAAAGAGCGCACTCTAAACACTGCCTGAAAAGTATTTGTTCTAGGTCTTAAATGTGAAATTGTTCTAAGGTACTCGAAAGTATGTCTCTTTTTTTGTAATGGATAATCAGATGTGCTTTCTCCTTCAATAAAAACTTCATCTGCCTGAATTTCAAAAGGCTGTTTTGCATTTGGTGTTTCAACTAATATACCTTTAACAATTAAAGCTGCACCAATATTTACTTTTGAAACTTCCTGAAAGTTATCCATTTTGTCATTGTAAACCACCTGTACAGGCTGAAAAAATGTGCCATCGTTTAAAACTATAAAGCCAAAAGTTTTTGAATCTCTGATACTTCTAACCCAGCCACCAACTGTAACTTCCTTATTAATATACTCTTCTGTGTTCTTAAATAACTCTTTTACTTCTACCATTTTATTTGCCCTTTCTCTTCTATATAAATTGTATATTACTCTTTTTTTGCTAATGTATTCTCTGTTTACATTAAACATATGGTTATATATATTATTTTGCAAATAACCTATGACTTTTTCCACGCATTTTATAGGTTTTTATTTGCAATAATTTTCACGCATATACCAGCACACATTTTACATTATTTTCAATGTATAGTAAACATATATTATTTATTGTTGTGTCATTTCTTCTTTTGTTGTATAATTCTAACATTGTTTTTAAGTTTTTGTAAATTAAAGTGGAGGGTTTATATTATGGAAAAAAGAGGAAACTTTTCAAACAAAATAGGATTCGTACTGGCTGCTGCCGGTTCCGCTGTAGGTCTTGGAAACATTTGGAGATTTCCATACCTTGCAGCTAAATACGGTGGCGGAACATTTTTGCTAGTATATCTTATTTTAGCAGTAACTTTTGGTTTTTCTTTGATGATTGCTGAAATTGCAATCGGTCGAAAAACCGGTTTAAGTGCAATTGGTGCTTTTAAGGCATTGGACAAGCGTTTTGGGGCAGTGGGATATCTGGCAGCTATTATCCCAATTATTATTTTCCCATACTACTCAGTAATCGGTGGTTGGGTAATTAAGTATCTTGTAACATTTTGTAGCGGTGGTGGAATGGCTGCTGCAAATGATAATTACTTTGGTACATTTGCTGCAGGAACCGCCGAACCACTTATATACTTTTTCATATTCATTGCTTTTACAGCTTTAGTTGTTTGGTTTGGTGTTGAAAAAGGTATTGAAAAAGTAAGCAAAGTTATGATGCCAATTTTGGTTGTTCTCACAATATTTATTGCAATTTATGGTCTAACAATCGACGGAGCAAAAGATGGTCTTATTTATTACATAAAACCACGTTTAAGTGATTTTACTTTTAAAACTGTTATTGCCGCCATGGGGCAGTTGTTCTACTCCATGTCACTTGCAATGGGTATTATGATTACTTATGGTTCTTATATGAAAAAAGAAAACAATCTTGAAAGTTCAGTAAGACAAATTGAGATTTTTGATACAGCAATTGCATTTCTTGCCGGATTAACGATTATCCCTGCTGTATTTGCTTTTTCAGGCGGCGACAAGGCTGCTCTTGGAAAAGGTCCATCACTTATGTTTGTCACATTACCTAAAGTTTTTGACAGCATGCCTTTTGGTAGCGTTATTGGAACAGTATTTTTCGTATTAGTTTTATTTGCAGCATTAACATCTGCTATTTCGCTTATGGAAACTATCGTTTCTATTTTCAGTGATAAACTTGGCTGGTCAAGACATAAAGCTACATTGATTGTTTTCATTTGTGCAGTTGCAATTGGAGTTTTACCTTGTCTTGGTTTTGGAGTTTTAGATTTCATTCACATTGGTGCAATGACAATACTTGATATTATGGACTTTGTAAGTAATAGTATTTTAATGCCTATCTGTGCATTGTTTACATGTATACTTATTGGCTTCGTTGTTAAACCTAAAGCAGTTATTGACGAGGCTACAAGAAACGGCGAGAAATTCAAATCAAGAAACCTTTTTGTAGTTGTGATTAAATGGGTATCACCTATATGCCTTGTTTTAATTTTAATCAGCTCAATTCTTGATGCACTTGGAATTTTTACAATCTAATGATTGCCAGAGTTTAATATATGAAACATTTTAGGTAATCATTTTGTCAAAAAGTTATCCCCCTGTTGTGCCTGCACAATAGCGGGTTAATAGCTTTGGAACATAAAAAGCAGTTAAATCAAATAAGTTATGTTTAACAAACATTTCTTAAATTGATTCAACTGCTTTTTATTTTCTACTTTATTTTTTGTAACCTGCTTTTTGCTAACTGCTTTTTTCTTACTTTTTATTTTCATACCTTTATTTAGGATTTTATTTTTTCTTTTTTGCCGCCTTCTTTTCTTTGTCTAAAATAGGCTGGAATCGTTCAACTTCTTTTGCAATAACCTTGCTCATTACAAGAAGACAAATCAGGTTAGGTATTGCCATTAAGGCATTTGCTATATCCGAGAAATTCCATACAACCTGTAATGTTGTAGTTGCCCCCACAAATACAACTAAAGAGAAAATAATTCTGTACGCCATATTATATTTGTGTGTTCCAAATATGTACTCAAAAGCCTTTTCTCCATGATACTCCCAACCTAAAATTGTTGAAAATGCAAAAAGGGCGATTCCTATTGTTACAAGTATGGCTCCAACTTCACCTAAAGCCGATTTGAAAGCCAAAATTGTAAGAGCTGCACCCTGTACTAATTTCCCGTCATCTCCAACAGTTCCAAGAACTCCTGATGACGCAATACAAAGACCTGTAATTGTACAAACTACAATTGTGTCCCAAAATGTACCTGTCATGTTAATGTAACCCTGACGAACAGGATCATCTGTTGTTGCTGCGGAAGCTGTTATGGCTGCTGAACCCATTCCTGCTTCATTTGAAAATACACCTCTTGCAACACCATATCTCATTGCATTCATTACGCCCGCAGTAATCACGCCGGCTCCACCACCTGCTACAGCCTGTGAGCTAAATGCCATTTTAAATATCATTACAATACCTGATGGCAGGTTCTGTATATTCATAACAACAACAATTAAACCTGCAATTATGTAAAAAATAGCCATCAAAGGCACTACAACTGAAGATACCTTTGAGATAGTCTTAATACCACCTACAATAATTACTAATGCTAAAACTGTTAAAACCACACCTACTATTTTCTCATCAAAATTAAATGTACTCTTTAATGATTCTGAAATTGAATTTGCCTGTGTCATATTTCCAATACCGAAAGATGCTATAACCGCAAACACTGCAAATAACATTCCTAGAAAAGCCCCTATTTTTTTGTTTTTGAAGCCTTTCTTCATGGTGTACATTGGACCACCTGACATTTCTCCCTTTTCATTAACCTCTCGATACTTTATGGCTAACATACATTCACTGAATTTTGATGTTAAGCCAAAGCATGCTGAAATCCACATCCACACTAAAGCTCCCGGACCACCTGATACCATGGCTGTGGCAACACCTACAATGTTACCTGTTCCTATTGTTGCCGCAAGAGCCGTTGTTAGCGCTGAAAAAGGGGATACATCGCCTTCACCTCTCTTGGTTGTTCTTGCCTCTTTACTTAATGTGCTTTTGATGGCAAAGCCAAGATTTCTCCATGGTCTGAATTTTAATCTTATTGTAAGAAAAATTCCTGTTCCAACAAGTAGCACCAACATCACCGGCCCCCAAACAAAATCATCCACTTTCACAAGTGTGTCTGAAATCCAGTTACCAACACTTTTCCAATCCATAATTTTTTCCTCCTACTTTTTATTTTTACAAATTCCAACACCATATTTTATTAATACAAATTTGAAATTTACAGTTACCATTTTAATCACTATAAAAAAAGAAAAGAGTTACTTAAAAAAGTAACTCTAAAGATTCGTAATCATAATCAATTTGAAACTCTCCCCATATCTAATGTATGCCTTGCCTCCATTAGATATAACCTTGGGTTCTCTAGAGATTCCTCCACCTTTAGTTTCGCCATTGATTAAAAGATTTCATAGGATATTTATTTTTTATTTAAGTTATTTAAAAACTCTGTAATATGTTCCCTGTCGGGTTTTGATTTTACCAATACTACAGCTATTAAAATAATAAGTAATACTGTAACGATACCGCATAGAACCATATTATCTTTTTGCATATTATATAACGAAAATCCAAATCTTACAACTATAAGTATTGCCGCCACTATTACTAAAGTATACAAATAAAAGCCATAAGTAAACTTTCCTGTTAGTGTGCTACCTTTATCGTTGTCGGAAATTTTTCCCTTGAAGATAACAGGAACAAGCCCTTCGCCCTGCTTTTTCCCGTCATCTCCTAAAGATATTTCTAACTTTATAGCCGGATGTTTTTTATCCTGCTGCACTACTTTTATATTGTTCTTTTTTCCTTTGGACTTCATTACTTTAACAGTGCCTTCACTGTTTCGGTTATAGTTAAAATCCACAATCTGTCTCCTATTATTGCCTGTTAGTTTTAAATTTTAAAGAATATTATTAAAAATATTTCCATTTAAAGCTTTAAAAATACATCTCTAAGTAAATTCATTATCTGCTGCATTTAAATAATAAGTCTTCCCATCTTCTATCAACTTCCTTCTGGAATTTCTCAATAAGATGTTCATTTTCAGGCTTAAATAAATGTTTGAATCTGCCCTGTGGTCTCAAGAAGTCTTCAATTGGAAGTCTGTTCTTTGGTTCATAGTTAAGAATCCACTTGCCCTCTACAACTTCATATAAAGGCCAATAATTTGTTTCTACAGCTAATCTGCAGATTTCCATAATATCATCTTTCTGATATTTCCAACCTGTTGGACATGGTGCACATACATTTAAGAATGCAGGACCCTCTGTATAAATAGCTCTTTCAGCTTTTGTATGAAGATCCTTAAAGCCTTTGAAATATGTAGTCTGTGCAGCATATGGAACATCATGTGCTGCGATAATTGCTGCTAAATCTTTTCTGTACTGTTCCTTACCATTACACTGACTACCAACAGGTGTAGTTGTTGTATCAGCGTACATTGGTGTAGCTGATGAACGCTGTGTACCTGTATTCATATAAGCACCGTTGTCATAACAAACGTATGTATAATTTGTACCACGTTCCATTGCTCCTGATAATGACTGAATACCTATATCATAAGTACCACCATCACCACCAAAGCAGATAAACTTATAATCATCTTTTAACTTGCCTTTTCTTTTCATCGCCTTGTATGCACCTTCAACACCACTCATTGTTGAACTTGCATTTTCAAAAGCACTATGAATGTAACTGTCTTCCCATGCTACATATGGATACTGGAATGATGATACATTTAAGCATCCTGTTGCACATCCTATAACTGCCTTGTCGCCTTCATGAAGCCCACGAAGTACATTTCTTGCACAAATTGTTGCTCCACAACCGGCACACATTCTGTGACCTGGAGCAAAACGTTCAGGCTTATTCATTGTTTCTTTAAAATTGTAACCCATTATTTTGCCTCCTTATCTCTAAGTCCCATATATCTGTATGTAGGACCGGTCCCACCTGTTTTTGCAATTTCTTCAAGAGTATCATAAACACCTCTCATATCGCCTACAGTAACATCTCTACCACCAATACCATACATAATATTGATAGCTTTTGCAGTACAGCCATTTGTGTACATAGCCTGCATTGTTTCAGCACCTACAGGACCACCGTTTGTTGAAAATGATTCACATCTGTCCATAACTGCAACAGCTTTACACTTCTTAAGTGATGTTGCAATTTCTTCTCCTGGGAATGGTCTAAATGATCTTATTTTTATAATTCCAACCTTTTTGCCAGCCTCTCTCATTTCATCTACAGCTTCCTTTGCTGTACCTGCTGCTGAGCCAATAATAACCATTGCATATTCAGCATCATCCATTTTATATTCTTCAATCAAGCCATACTTACGACCTGAAATTTTTTCAAAATCTTTTGCTACATCTAAAATAACCTGTTTTGCATTTTCCATTGCGTGAGCCTGTGCTTTTCTTGATTCCATATAGTAATCAGACACAGCATAAGGTCCAACTGCAAATTTTTCTTCAGGATTTAAAAGATAATCAACAGGTTCTCTTTCGCCAACAAATTCTTTTACAGTCATGTCGTCTAAAATTTCCATGTTCATAACTGCGTGGCTTGTAATAAATCCATCCTGACAAATCATAATTGGAAGCATAACATCTTTATTTTCAGCGATGTTAAATGCCATAACCATGTTGTCGTAAGCTTCCTGATTATCTTCTGCATATAACTGAATCCAGCCTGAATCTCTTGCACCCATTGTATCCGAATGGTCGCAATTAATGTTCAACGGTCCTGTTAAGGCTCTACAAACCGCTGCTAAAGCAACAGGTAATCTACTTGATGCTGCAACTCCTAAAACTTCCCACATAAATGCAAGACCAGCTGATGATGTAGCAGTTAAAGCTCTTGCTCCTGCTGCTGAGGCTCCCATTGCCGCACTCATTGAACTATGTTCAGATTCTACAGTAATAAACTCTGTGTCAACTAAACCATTTGATACATAGTTTGAAAAATACTGAGGAATTTCAGTTGATGGTGTAATAGGGAATGCCGGAAAAACATCAGGATTAATCTGTCTAAGTGCTGTTGCTACAGCTTCATTTCCTGATAAAAATACTTTCTTATGCATACTATTTCACCTCCATCTTAATTGCATTAAATGGACATGCCTTCACGCATATTCCACAACCCTTGCAATGATCTAAATCTATTGCCTGTCTCTTATAATCCTTTACAGGAATACAGCTGTCCGGACAAACCGGTACACATAAAAGACATTGTTTACATTTTTCTTCGTCAATTACAGGTGCTACACTTGTCCAATCTCCTGTAATAAACTCTCTTGTTGTGCCTGAACCGACAATTGTGTTACCTCTTGTAACATCCTGCCAGGCAACGTCCTGACCTAATTTTGTTATATCTGTCTTTGCCATTATTTAACCTCCCTTAAAGCTGTTCTAAGTGCTTCCATGTTTCCTTTGATTACTTCAGGCTTCTTGGCAAATTTGTGCTTAAATGAGCCTTCCATTTCGTTAAGGAATGTTTCATCTTCAATAACTCCTGTAACTTTTACAATTGCAGCAAGCATTGGTGTGTTAGGGAAGTTCTTTCCTAAAGTATCCATAGCGATTTTCTTTGCATCTACTGTGTATACTTTTCCTTTGTAACCTTTTAAGTGTGGAATAATCTCGTCTTTACTTCTTGATGTATTAATAAGTATTGCTCCATCTTCTCTTAATCCGGCAGTAACATCAACAATTTCTAATAAAGTTTCGTCAACAACTACTACATACTGTGGATCATAAATGTTTGAATGTACGCGAATTGGGTGGTCACTGATTCTGTCGTAAGCAGTGATTGGAGCTCCCATTCTTTCAGGTCCATATTCTGGAAATCCCTGTGCATTTTTTCCTGTTTTGAAAGCCACTTCTGCTAAAAGAAGGGCTGCTGTTTTGGCACCCTGACCGCCTCGGCCATGCCATCTGATTTCAAGAGTATCTTTCATATTTGTTATTCCTTCTTTACTATTTTTTCGTGTTAATGCATTAAAGTGCATTAATATTAATTATAAGTCAAAGATTTTGTAGTTTCAATAAGAGATTTAGGGAAATATAGAATATTTTGTTTATTTTCTCTGATGATTGTTGGTTAATTAAATGTGAAAATAAAAATACCTTAAAAACAGAGCTATATCTGCTTTAAAGGTATTTTTGTTTTATGTAGTCATGTTATTAAATTTCCTGCATATCATCGCGAAACAATGCCATTATGTTAGACATTCTGGCATCCATAAATTCTTCATCATCTAAATCTACAGGTCTTACAACCAATTTTTCATAAAGATATTCAATTCCGCCTCTTGCATACGAATTAAACAAATCCATATTTTTTGTATACTGATATTCAGTTTTCGGACTTGTGTCAAAAGCTTCTCTTACTTTTTCTTCTGCCAATGATTCTGCCTTAGTTATTGCATAGTCAGCCTTTAACCACTCGTTATGTATGTTAGTCAGGCTTACATTATCTCTAAATAAATTTTCAAAATAGTCATATACCATATCAACTGCAATTAAATCTTCACGTCCTTCTTCAATGGCAGTGATAACTGTTCCTTTTTCCTCGTTTGCAATAAACGTAAAAATACTTCTCTCGTTCTGTGCAACTTTTTCGCTTATGTTAAGGAGACTGTAGGCTGTTAAAGGAAGCATCGGAAAACAACCCTCTGCTACAATTTCCTTATAGTCTTTTTCGGTAAACATACTTTCAAAACATGGTATTTTGTATGACTTTTCTATAATTTCATTATTTACATCATTGTTGTAAATAAAATCTTTAAAACTTTCATCAGTCTTGTTAATTGCGTGCTTTATTATTTCAAAATTATTCTGTGCCGATACAAGGAATCTGATTTCCTTTAAACGCCCCTCAACACCTGTAAAGGCGTTAATCATTTCACTTGTCAAGGCACTTCCGTATTCTTTTCTGCTTTTGTTAGCAGAAACAAATTTGTCCATGTATTGATTAAAACTGTCATAAGAAATTGCATCAGCAAACTTTTCATATTGTTCTCTGACCTTATCTGCATTTTTTTCTTTTAAATCTTTTACGGAAAATTTAATTCGTTCCCCATCTATTAAATATTTATTACCTGCACAATTCCACACTGATGAATTGTCGTATGTTCCTATTTCTTTATCCAATAATATTTCCAGTAAAAGTCTTTCTTCAGGAAATACTGGTCTTATATCTGTTGTAATTCTTCTTCCTTTGTCACCACAACACTCGCATGTTTTGTCATACAATGGAACTTTGCAGTTTTCACACCAGTATATATCTGATTTTTCAAGTTCTGTTCTATCCCCACAAACCGGACAAACACTACTCTTTGTTCTAATGTTGTCTTTCGTGCATATATATTTAAGCAATATTTCTTCCCCTGTTTTTACAATGTTATTTAAACGATTCCGGTGACACATTCAAATAAGAACATAATTCCAAAAATTCCGATGCTGTAAAAACCACATCGGTCTTAGATAATTTAAAGCCACTAACTCCCGTGTCTTTTGAAATCTGTTCTATTGAAATATTATTCTGTTTTATGTATTCAACTAATTTTTCCGAAACATTATCTTTCTTTTTCATTTATGCCACCATCTGTGTTCTATTAAAAAATAAATGCTCCTATCGTCGCGCTTATTTTTCTGCTCTTTTTATAGATTTTATTTTTCTTTTTGCTTCGCAAAAAAAGCACTTCATTCTTCCAAAAATAAAATTAAGGTATGAGGTAAAAATAAATGCTCCTATCGTCGCGCTTATTTTTCTGCTCATACCTTATTATATTCTCTGTAGTCGAGAATTTCAATCTTTTGTTTCTTGTTTTGAAAGAATAGTTTGACGTAGTTATACGCATCATTTATTATAAGGAAAGAGGTGTTTTTTATAATGAAAAATGAAAATATTGCAAAGGTGCTTAAAGCGTACCGAAGAAGAAACAACTTAACAGTTCACCAAGTTTCTATTTTACTTGAAAACCAAAATATTAAGGCTGCCGACAAAACTATATAGGGCTGGGAAAGTGGTCAGACGCAGCCTAATGCTGATACTTTGCTTACGTTGTGCGACATATATAATATTCACAACATTTTAGGAACTTTTGGTTATAATCGTGATTTAAATTTTAATATAACAAAGCATGAGGAAGAACTGGTTAAGCAATACAGACGCAATCCTAAATTGCAAAAAGCTGTAGACAAATTGTTAGATATTGAGTAATTGTTTTTCTTTTAATACGAGAATTTCAATGGGAAGATTTTAATCTGAATATACATCTTAATGCAAGATTTTCAATATTAAGATTTTAATGTAAATATAAAAATCTCAATATAGATATTTTAGCAACAGAATATAAACATTTAAAAGAATTAAAACAACGTTTTAGTTCTTTTTTTCGGCATATTGTGTAAATGGTGTTATAATATTTCTACAACGATTTATCATATACACTATTCTTATAGTATTTATTTTCAAAATTTTTTATTATACTTGGAAAGGAAATTTTTATCATGAAACGAATAGATTTTGAGAATGGTTCTGTTACAGGAAATATTTTAGGTGCTGCATTACCTATGCTTGTGGCTCAGGTTTTAAGCCTCCTTTACAACATTGTTGACAGAATATATATTGCAAGAATTCCACATGTGGGAACTACAGCTCTTGGGGCTGTTGGACTTTGTTTTCCAATTGTTGTAATTATAACTGCATTTAGCAATCTTTTTGGAAGTGGCGGTGCACCTCTTTTTTCTATTAAACGTGGCATGGGTGACTCAGAGAGAGCTAGAACTATTATGAATACCTCTTTTTCAATGCTATGTGTTAGTGCCTTTTTTATTATGACTCTTGGCATGGTTTTCGCAAAACCTCTATTAGTTATTTTTGGTGCTTCAGAAATCGCCCTAAAATATGCTTATCCATATATGATGATTTATCTTATTGGTACTTTACCATCAATGATTTCAACAGGTATGAATCCTTTTATTAATGCCCAAGGTTATGCCACTACCGGTATGTTTTCAGTTGCCGTTGGTGCTATATCCAACTTAATATTAGATCCTATTTTTATATTCGTTTTTGACATGGGTATTAAAGGTGCTGCCATTGCAACTGTGATTTCACAGATTTTCTCTGCTTTATTTGTATTTTATTTTCTTGAGAAAAAAGCTGAACTTAAAGTTAGATTTTTAAAAAGAAATGAATTTAGAAACTCCATTGACTACGCAAAAAACATCATCAGTCTTGGTACAGCAGGTTTTATTATGCAATTAACCAACAGTCTTGTTTCTATTTGTTGCAATCATGTGTTGTCAATTGTTGGTGGAGACGTTTACATTTCCGTTATGACAATTGTGTCAAGTCTCCGTCAGATGATTGAAACACCTATTTATGCAATTAATGAGGGAACTTCTCCTATTATTAGTTATAATTATGGTGCAAAAAGACCAAAGCGTGTCAAAAAAGCCGGTGCTGTTTTAATGACTCTTGTAATTGCGTACACAATTGTTTTATGGAGTGTTATTATCATTGCACCCAAATATCTGATACTTTTATTTACATCAGACACTAATTTAATGGCAGATGCAATACCTGCTTTAAAAATGTATTTTGCTGCATTTATTTTTATGGATTTACAATATATAGGTCAGACAATATTTAAGTCTCTTAACAAAAAGAAACAGGCGATTTTCTTTTCTTTATTAAGGAAAGTCATTATCGTAGTTCCTTTAACTTACATACTTCCTTTTATGATGAAGCTTGGTCCACAGGGTGTTTTCATTGCGGAGCCAATCTCCAACGTAATCGGCGGTAGCATCTGTTTCACAACAATGCTACTTACAGTATTGCCTGAACTGAAAAAAATGGAAGCCAATTAATTTTGACTTCCATTTTTAAATTTATATTTAATGCTATATTATTTATATATATCTCTCTAATTCTATATGCATATCTATTTTATTTGTTTTTATAAATTCTTATACTATTTTTACTCTTGTTTAGCCTCTACCTTTTTCATTTCTGACTTATGCATTCTTCTTGCCAAATAAACAAAAGGTGTATCAAGTAAACTTGTCGCAATAAAAATAACATAACTTGATATTACAATATTAATAATAGTTTTAACGCTATGTATTCCCCAGAAGGCAGCCAAATTAAATAATAAGTTATTTAAAAACTGAGAAATTAATGTTGAACCATTGTTTCTTAACCAAAGAAATTTGTACCTTGAGCCAAATTTCTTTTCAGTCCAATCCCACCATTTGTGATATGCCCACACATCAAATTCCTGTACAATTGCGTATACAAGCATGCTGGCAATCATTAATCTTGGTGTATTTGAGAATATTGTTTTCATTGCAGGCATTGCAAAATCTGATTTTGCAGGTGTGTAAAGTAACCACCACTGTGACAAAACTACAAAAAGTATTGATGTAGCTATACCTATATGTACTGCTGTTTTTGCTTCTTTCTTTCCATATATTTCACTGATAATATCAGTTACAAGGAAAGTTGATGCAAATAGTACATTTCCCAAAGTCATTTCCATTCCAAATGCAATAATTACAATTAAAACTTCAAGATTTGCTGCAATTGTTGCTATTGATGTAAAACAATATAAGCCCTGTTTTCCAAACACCTTTAAAAAAATTAGTGTGCTTCCATAAATAATTAAAACTGAAAGTAACAATAAAACTTCGTTAGACATAATACTTATCCTCCTCTTTTTTGTAATTTACAGCTATCGCATTAATTTCTCTGCTAGCCGGTATAATGTCTTTATTTTTTCTGCGATTTCATCTTTTACGTATTTGCAATTGATTTTTCACAGTAAAAAACTAATTTGTTTTTTTCTTTCTCAACTATATCTACTCTTTGTTCTCTCCCACTCCGAAATCTGTGTTATTTAACAAAATATCCACTCTTTTATTATCCTTATACTTAGGACCTTTCTCCTCAATTCCTTTAACCAATACATTTTCCCTTAAATTATAGTCAAAGGTTTCAAGACCTAATTTAATAATGCTTTCTACACCAAGGTCCTCGAAACTTTTCTTAAAATCCTTAACATCATCTTTATGCATGTCATGACATTCAAAATGAATTGTTTTAATATTTTTCTCTAAACAAATCTTCTTTATTAAAGAAATTGTCTTTTCATCTAAATCAACAAAACTACCTGAATTAATAACTTCTAATTCATTATAAAGTCCTGTAACCTGCTCTAAAGCTTCTTTGTTAATCTTGTAGTTTGCTTCAATATCCAAACTGCTGTCTAAATGATAATCGCAAAATCTGCACTTACGCCATTTGCAGCCATCACCTACCAACATAACAATCTCTCTTGGGATATTCTACGCACCGAGCGCGTGTCCGTTCGCAACATTTTTCCTATTGCGCGAGTGTACATCTATAGTGGAACTTTTTCCTTTCCCACGAGTGCGCATCTATAGTGGAACTTTTTTTGTTTAATAATAAATTCTGAGAGAATTTCTTATTACAGAAAAAAGAGCGCCACTAGGGCACTCTTTTTAAACCACATATGTGATTGTTTCCCTAGTTTTTTTTATAGACAGGATGGTTTCGAACTGTCTTATTTAATTAGTGTGAGATTATAATCTTCTACTATTCTTCTGTAACTTCAATTGTTTCAGAAACTTCTAATGTTTCATTTCCTTCTGCATCTTCAGAAACAGCTAAAACTTCTTCATCTTCTGAAACTGATAACACTTCTTCATCTTCAGGAACCTGATTCTTATCAGTGCTTAATTTTACTGAACGATATCTTTCAATACCTGTACCGGCTGGAATTAACTTACCAATAAGTACGTTTTCCTTAATACCAACAAGTGGATCAACCTTACCACTAATAGCAGCTTCTGTAAGAACTCTTGTTGTTTCCTGGAATGAAGCAGCTGACAAGAATGAATTTGTAGCAAGTGAAGCCTTTGTGATACCAAGCATAATCTGTGTACCTGTTGCCGGTTCCTTGCCCTGTGCTTCAAGTTCTTCGTTTACTTCATTGAAGTTAAGAACTTCAACAGTTGTTCCAGGTAAGAATTCTGAATCTCCTGCTGTATCAACCTTAATCTTCTTAAGCATCTGACGTACAATAACTTCAACGTGCTTATCGTTGATTTCTACACCTTGTAAACGGTAAACTCTCTGTACTTCACGAATCATGTAATCCTGTACTGCACGAAGTCCCTTAATCTTTAAGAGATCGTGTGGGTTGATACTACCTTCTGTAAGTTCATCACCTGCTTCAAGCATTGTACCATCAAGGATCTTAATTCTTGAACCATAAGGAATAAGATATGCCTTTGATTCTCCTGTTTCTTCGTTTGTTACAACAACTTCACGTTTCTTTCTTGTTTCTTTAATTTCAGCTCTACCACCGAACTCAGCAATAATTGCAAGTCCCTTTGGTTTTCTAGCTTCAAATAATTCTTCTACTCTAGGAAGACCCTGTGTAATATCATCACCGGCAACACCACCAGAGTGGAATGTTCTCATAGTAAGCTGTGTACCAGGTTCACCGATTGACTGAGCAGCAATAATTCCAACTGCTTCACCAACCTGTACTCTCTGGCCTGTAGCCATGTTTGCACCATAACATTTAGCACAAACACCTACATGTGACTTACATGTAAGAATTGTTCTAATCTTAACTTTATCAACACCTGTAGCAATAATAGCTGCTGCTCTTTTAGGTGTAATCATATGATTTGCTTTAACAATTACATTTCCATCTGCATCATACATTGTTTCTGCTGCAGTTCTGCCTGTAATTCTTTCTTCAAGGCTTTCGATAACTTCGCTACCGTCCATTAATGACTCAATTTCCATATACGGAATTGCCTTGCCTTCACAACAATCAACATCACGAATAATTAAATCCTGTGATACGTCTACAAGTCTTCTTGTAAGGTATCCTGAATCGGCTGTTCTTAAGGCTGTATCTGACATACCCTTTCTAGCACCATGGGCTGAAATAAAGTATTCCAATACGTCAAGTCCTTCACGGAAGTTTGACTTAATAGGAAGTTCGATAGTCTTACCTGTTGTATCAGCCATCAAACCACGCATACCGGCAAGCTGTTTAATCTGCTTGTCAGAACCACGGGCTCCTGAGTCAGCCATCATAAAGATGTTGTTGTATTTATCAAGCCCACCAAGAAGGGCTGTTGTAATCTGGTTATCGGCTTCCTGCCATGTTTCGATTACTTCTTTGTATCTTTCCTCATCTGTTAAGAAACCTCTGCGGAAATGCTTTGTAATCTTATCTACTGTCTTTTCAGCTTCTGCTAAGATAGTCTTCTTAGCTTCAGGTACTGTCATATCTGAAATAGAAACTGTCATGGCTGCTCTTGTTGAGAACTTGTAACCCATAGCTTTGATGTTATCAAGAACTTCTGCAGTCTTTGTAGCACCATGATTGTTGATTACTTTTTCAAGAATCTGCTTTAAGCCTTTCTTTCCTACGTGGAAATCAACTTCGAACTTAAGGTAATCTTCATCAGTTTCTCTCTTAACAAAGCCTAAATCCTGTGGAAGAATTTCATTGAATAAGCAACGTCCAAGTGTTGTTGAAATAACGCCTTCAACTTTTTCTCCCTTACCGTTAAATACTTTTCTCTTAACTCTAATCTTCTGGTGAAGAGAAATATCACCATTTTCATAAGCTAAAATAGCCTGGTTTTCATCACTAAAGTAATGTCCTAAAACGTCAATAGGTTCACATACTACAATTCTGTCTCCAGCGTCATATCTGATATAATCATGTGTACCTAACTTACCTGCATCTAATGCTTCCTTAATTTCTTCTTCTGAACCGTAAAGCTTATCACCTGCCTGGGCAACGATTTCTTCATCCCTAGAATGATCAACCATCTTATCCATTGTTAAATAGTAAATTCCAAGTACCATATCCTGTGAAGGAACTGCTACAGGAGCACCATCTGATGGTTTCAACAAGTTGTTAGGTGAAAGAAGTAAGAATCTACATTCTGCCTGTGCTTCTACTGAAAGTGGAAGATGGACAGCCATCTGGTCACCATCAAAGTCGGCATTGAAGGCTGTACATACTAATGGATGTAACTTAATAGCTCTACCTTCTACTAATACAGGTTCGAACGCCTGAATACCTAATCTATGAAGTGTAGGAGCTCTGTTTAACATAACAGGATGTTCTTTAATTACTTCTTCAAGTACATCCCAAACTTCTGTCTGAAGTCTTTCTACCATCTTCTTAGCAGCCTTAATGTTATGTGCTGTACCCTGTTCTACTAATTCTTTCATAACGAATGGCTTGAATAATTCGATAGCCATTTCTTTTGGAAGACCACACTGGTAAATCTTAAGTTCAGGTCCTACTACGATAACCGAACGTCCTGAATAGTCAACACGCTTACCAAGTAAGTTCTGACGGAAACGTCCCTGCTTACCTTTAAGCATATCTGAAAGTGACTTAAGAGGTCTGTTACCAGGTCCTGTAACCGCTCTACCACGTCTACCATTATCAATTAAAGCATCAACAGCTTCCTGAAGCATTCTCTTTTCATTTCTGATAATAATTTCAGGTGCGCCTAACTCAAGAAGTCTCTTAAGACGGTTGTTTCTGTTGATAATTCTTCTGTATAAGTCATTTAAGTCAGATGTAGCAAATCTACCACCCTCTAACTGAACCATAGGTCTGATATCTGGAGGAATTACAGGAATTACATCCATAATCATCCATTCAGGCTTGTTTCCTGAGCTTCTAAATGCCTCAAACACTTCAAGTCTCTTAACAATCTTAGCCTTCTTCTGACCTGTAGCTTCAAATAATTCAGCTTTTAATTCTTCAGCTTCTTTTTCAACATCGATGCTCTGAAGCAATTCTTTAACTGCTTCAGCACCCATGCCTACTCTAAACTTTCCACCAAATTCTTCATAAGCTTCTCTATATTCTTTTTCTGATAAAACCTGCTTATATTCTAATGTTGTATCCATTGGATCAAGCACTATATATGAAGCAAAGTATAATACCTTCTCTAAAATTCTTGGTGAAATGTCAAGGATAAGTCCCATTCTTGAAGGGATTCCTTTAAAGTACCAAATATGTGATACAGGAGTTGCCAAAACAACACAACCCATACGTTCACGACGAACGCTTGATTTTGTCACTTCAACACCACATCTATCGCAGACTACACCTTTATATCTGATTTTCTTATATTTACCACAATGACATTCCCAGTCCTTATTAGGTCCGAAAATCTTTTCACAGAATAAACCGTCCTTTTCAGGCTTTAATGTTCTGTAGTTAATTGTTTCCGGTTTTGTTACTTCGCCTAAAACTTCTTTGTCGCCTACTTTTCTAGTAGCCCACTTTCTGATTGTTTCCGGTGAAGCAAGACCGATTTTAATTTTATCGAATGCAAGCTGTTCACTTACGTTTACATCTGCCATGATCAAATCTCCCTTCTATTAATTTTCCTGACCGTCTTCAAATACTGTTCCATCAGCATTAACTGTCTGAAGTTCTTCTCCAACAAATTCCTGTGTATGATATCCAGCCTTAGCAAAATCCTGGCTGTCTTCTTTATTCTGACTATAATTCTTGCTGTCGTTATTTAAGATAGCATTAAAGCTTGTTTCACCATAATCAATGCTTTCTTTTAATTCAACAACATTATTATCTTTGTCTAATACGTTAATATCAAGTGCTAATGCCTGAAGTTCTTTTACAAGTACCTTGAATGATTCAGGAACACCCGGCTGAGGGATGTTTTCACCCTTAATAATTGCTTCGTAAGTCTTAACACGTCCTACAACGTCATCTGACTTAAATGTTAAGATTTCCTGTAATGTGTATGATGCACCGTAAGCTTCAAGTGCCCAAACTTCCATTTCACCGAATCTCTGTCCACCGAACTGAGCTTTACCACCAAGTGGCTGCTGAGTTACTAATGAGTAAGGACCAGTTGAACGAGCATGAATCTTATCATCTACTAAGTGGTGAAGTTTCAAGTAATGCATGAAACCGATTGTTACAGGGTTATCGAAATATTCACCTGTTCTACCGTCTCTAAGTCTAACTTTACCATCTCTAGCAATTGGAACGCCCTTCCATTCTTCTCTATGATCAAGGTGTTCTTCTAAATACTGCATAACTTCCGGTTTTAATACGTCTTTGTACTTAGCAACAAAGTCTTCCCATTCTGTATTTGCATAATCGTTTGCAAGTTCAAGAGTATCCATAATGTCATACTCGTCTGCACCGTCAAATACAGGAGTTGCAATGTTAAATCCTAATACTTTAGCTGCAAGGCTTAAGTGGATTTCCAATACCTGTCCAATGTTCATACGTGAAGGTACACCTAATGGGTTAAGTACAATATCAAGTGGTCTACCATTTGGTAAGAATGGCATATCTTCAACTGGTAATACTCTTGAAACTACACCCTTGTTACCATGACGACCAGCCATCTTATCACCTACAGAGATTTTTCTCTTCTGTGCAATATAAATACGAACTGATTCGTTTACGCCTGGAGCTAATTCGTCTCCGTTTTCTCTCTTGAATACCTTAGCATCAACAACGATACCTGTTTCACCATGAGGAACCTTAAGTGATGTATCTCTTACTTCTCTTGCTTTTTCTCCGAAAATAGCTCTAAGTAATCTTTCTTCTGGTGTAAGTTCTGTTTCACCCTTTGGTGTAACCTTACCAACAAGAATATCACCTGCTCTTACTTCAGCACCAATTCTAATGATACCTCTTTCATCAAGGTCTTTTCTTGCTTCATCACCAACACCTGGTACATCATTTGTGATTTCTTCAGGTCCAAGTTTTGTATCTCTTGCTTCTGTTTCGTATTCTTCTATATGAATTGATGTATAAACATCATCCTGAACTAATCTTTCACTAAGAAGTACAGCATCTTCGTAGTTATAACCTTCCCATGTCATGAAACCAATAAGTGGGTTCTTACCAAGAGCGATTTCACCGTTTGATGTTGAAGCACCGTCAGCGATAACTTCGCCTGCTTCTACATGGTCACCCTTGAAAACAATGTTTCTGTGGTTATAGCAGTTACTCTGGTTACTTCTTGCAAATTTTGTTAAGTGGTATGATTCTTTTTCTCCATTATCATCATACTTAATAACAATTTCTCTTGCTGTTGACTTTTCAATTACACCTGCACGTTTTGCAACAATACAAACACCTGAGTCAACGGCTGCCTTTCCTTCCATACCTGTACCAACTACAGGAGCTTCTGTAGTGATAAGTGGAACTGCCTGACGCTGCATGTTTGATCCCATGAGGGCACGGTTAGCATCATCGTTCTGTAAGAAAGGAATCATTGATGTAGCTACAGAGAATACCATTCTAGGAGAAACGTCCATAAGGTCAATTCTCTTCTTGTCAAACTGTGATGTTTCTTCTCTGAAACGACCTGATACGTTCTTATTAATGAAGTAGCCGTTTTCATCTAATGGTTCGTTAGCCTGTGCTACTGTATATGCATCCTCTTCATCTGCTGTAATATATACAACTTCATCTGTAACTCTTGGGTTTTCAGGATCTGACTTATCAACAACTCTGTAAGGAGCTTCAATAAATCCATACTCATTTAATCTTGCGAAAGATGCAAATGAGTTAATAAGACCGATGTTAGGTCCTTCAGGTGTCTCGATAGGACACATTCTTCCGTAGTGAGTATAGTGAACGTCTCGAACCTCGAATCCTGCACGATCTCTTGAAAGACCACCAGGTCCTAACGCTGATAAACGTCTCTTATGTGTCAACTCACCAAGTGGGTTATTCTGATCCATAAACTGTGACAACTGTGAACTTCCGAAGAATTCCTTAACAGCTGCAGTTACAGGTTTAATGTTAATTAATGTCTGTGGAGAAACTCCTTCAAGATCCTGTGTTGTCATTCTTTCACGAACAACTCTTTCCATTCTTGAAAGACCAATTCTGTACTGGTTCTGAAGTAATTCACCTACAGCACGAATACGTCTGTTTCCTAAGTGGTCGATGTCATCAACACTTCCGATACCGTATTCAATGTTTAATAAGTAGTTAATTGATGCAAGGATATCTTCCTTTGTTATATGCTTTGGAACTAATTCGTGAGCATTTCTCTTAATAGCATCCTTTAACTCTTCTTCTGTTTCATTTTCTGCTAAAATTTCAGCAAGTACAGGATAGTAAACATTTTCTAAAATTCCTAATTCCTTGCAATCAAAATCAACATAAGCGTTAATGTCAACAGCCATGTTTGATAATACTTTTTCATTCTTAACGTCTGTCTGAATCATTACTGATGGAACAGCTGCATTCTGAATGTCTGTAGCAAGTTCTTTTGTTACTTTAGTTCCAGCTTCTGCTAAAACTTCACCTGTTGTTGTATTAATAACATCTTCTGCTAAAAACTGACCAACAATTCTGCTCTGGAAAGCAAGTTTCTTGTTGTATTTATATCTACCTACTCTGGCAAGATCATATCTTCTTGCATCAAAGAACATACCTGAAATAATAGCTTCAGCACTATCAACACTAAGTGGTTCACCTGGACGAATCTTCTTATATAATTCTAAAAGACCGCTTTCGTAATCATCACTTGAATCCTTTTCAAAAGTAGCAAGAAGTTTTTCTTCTTCACCAAATAAATCAATAATTTCTGCATTTGTTCCAATACCTAATGCTCTAATAAGAACTGTTACAGGAACTTTTCTTGTTCTATCTACACGTACATAGAAAACATCATTAGAATCTGTTTCGTATTCTAACCATGCACCACGGTTAGGAATTACCTGTGATGTATATAATTCCTTACCTACCTTATCGTGTCCAATAACATAGTATATACCCGGTGAACGAACTAACTGGCTGACAATTACACGTTCTGCACCATTGATTACAAATGTACCTGTTGCAGTCATAAGTGGTAAATCACCCATGAAAATATCATGTTCTGTAAATTCACCTGTTTCCTTGTTGTGGAGTCTTACTTTTACCTTTAAAGGTGCGGCATAAGTTGCGTCTCTTTCTTTACACTCTTCAATAGTGTACTTTTTATCTTCTTCACATAATTTGAAGTCAATAAATTCAAGACTTAAGTTTTGGGCATAATCCTCAATAGGGGATATATCATCCAATACTTCTTTTAGACCTGTAGTAAGAAACCATTCATATGAATCTCTTTGAACTTCAATAAGATTTGGCATTTCAAGAACTTCTTTTGATCTTGAATAGCTCATACGAATACCTTTTCCTGCCTTAACAGGAGTGATTCTGTTCTTCTCCATCGACGTTACTCTCCTTGTCTTAATATAATTAAAAATTTTGTTGCTATCACTTAATTTTATTAGTTCTTTGGTTTTTATGTAAACCAAAATGCTCTCATTTGGGCGCAATACGCCCTTTAATGCATAGCATATTTGAATTTACCATTTTTTTCTTAAAAAGTCAAGACTTTATTTTTTTGACTTCCCTAAAAATCGCAAATTAAAATTTGCAAAAATTATCATTTTACTCAAAGGTATCTATTTTATGTGAGGGATTACTCCCAAGCTTGACAAAGAGCCTCTTTTATACGTAAAAAGGGAACCGGATATTCTCCGATTCCCTTAAATTCTCTTTTTTATCAGATTAGTTTATAACTACTTAAGAGTTACAACTGCTCCAACTTCTTCTAACTGGCTCTTAAGTGCTTCAGCTTCTTCCTTAGAAACACCTTCCTTAACTACCTTAGGAGCTCCGTCAACTACTTCCTTAGCTTCCTTAAGTCCTAAACCAGTTGCATCCTTAACTGCCTTGATAACCTTAACCTTCTGATCACCAACTTCTGTTAATTCAACGTCGAATTCTGTCTTTTCTTCAGCTGCTCCGCCTTCTGCACCTGCTGCTGCAACTACAACACCTGCTGCTGCTGATACACCAAATTCTTCTTCACATGCCTTTACAAGGTCATTTAATTCTAATACTGTTAAACCTTTAATTACTTCAATGATTTCTTCTGTTGTCATTGTAAATTCCTCCTAATTATTCTAATTTTATTGAATGTTCATAAACTTATGTCCATTTTTTAATTGTTTCTTAATTTCTATGCTGCTTCTTCGTCTTTTTCAGCAATCTGCTTAATAACACGAGCGAAGTTTGTAATTGGTGACTGCATAGAACCAAGTAATTTTGAGAGAAGTACTTCTCTTGATGGGATAGATGCAATCTGAGCAATTCCTGCCTGATCATAGTAAACACCGTCTACTACACCACCCTTGATTTCTAAAGCTTCAGCTGTCTTAGCGAATTTTGCTAATACTCTAGCTGCTGCTGTAGCATCATCTTTACATACTGCAATAGCAGTAGGTCCTTCAAGATGCTGAGCTAAATCTGCAAATTCAGTATCCTTAATTGCAAAATTAATCATTGTGTTCTTGTATACTTTGTATACAACACCAGCTTCTCTTAACTGCTTACGAAGTTCTGTATCTTCAGCAACAGTTAATCCACGATAATCAACTACAACTGCTGTAGCTGCGCCATTAAGTAATTCTGAGATTTCTTCAACGATAGGTTGCTTTAACTCTACTTTTGCCATGAATGTTTTCCTCCTTATTTATTTTAGGTCGTCAACTTCATTGCACGAATTTATATTTCTTATAATATAAGAAACCTCTCTGCCTAAAGACAGAGAGGTATAAAGTCTTGTTTGTTAACTTAATCCCTCGGTAGGCGACAATCATTCTCGCACTTACATTCGTAGCTGATAAATCAGCGACAAATACCTACTGTCTTCGGCAATTGGTTTTCAACCACTTGTGCATATTAGCACAATATTATTTTATTGTCAACTAAGTTTACAATATTTTGTCAGTGTGCATTAGAAACACTTTCTAATGCAATTAGGCAAAATCTAATTAAGCATTAGCACTTGTAAGCTTTGTTGGGTTAACCTTTACTCCAGGTCCCATTGTTGATGTAAGTGTAACAGTCTTAAGGTAAGCACCCTTAACTGCTGCAGGCTTAACTTTAATGATAGCATCCATTAATGCGTTGAAGTTTTCTGTAAGCTGTTCTTCTGTAAATGAAGCCTTACCAACTGGAACGTGAATAATGTTAGCCTTATCAAGTCTGTATTCAATCTTACCAGCTTTGATTTCTTCAATAGCCTTTGTTACATCCATTGTTACTGTACCTGCTTTTGGGTTAGGCATTAAGCCCTTAGGTCCAAGTACACGACCAAGTCTACCAACAACACCCATCATGTCAGGTGTAGCTACAACTACGTCAAAGTCGAACCAACCTTCATTCTGGATCTTTGGAATTAATTCTTCGCCACCTACGAAATCAGCTCCTGCTGCTTCTGCTTCATCAGCCTTAGCACCCTTAGCGAAAACTAAAACCTTAACAGTTTTACCTGTTCCGTTAGGTAATACTACAGCACCACGAATCTGCTGATCTGCATGACGTCCGTCACAACCTGTTCTGATGTGGCATTCTATTGTTTCATCAAATTTTGCAACTGCACTTTTCTTTACTAAAGAAATTGCTTCTTCTGTATCATACTGAGCAGCTCTATCAATAGTCTTTGCTGCATCAATATACTTCTTACCTCTCTTCATTTAAACCTCCTCGTGGTAATAACGGATATACCTCCCACGTTTTTTCAATTCTTTTTTCGATTAAATTATTGCCTTTAGTCGATTAGTCTTCAACCTTAATTCCCATGCTTCTAGCAGTTCCTGCGATCATGCTCATAGCTGATTCAATGTTTGCAGCGTTAAGATCCTGCATCTTTGTTTCAGCAATCTGCTGTAAGTCTGCTTTAGAAATTGTAGCAACCTGTTCTTTTAATGAATTGCCTGCACCTTTTTGGATTTTGCAAGCCTTCTTTAATAAAACTGCTGCAGGTGGAGTCTTTGTTACAAAACTAAAACTCTTGTCCTGATATACAGTGATAACTACAGGAATAATCATTCCAGGCTGATCAGCTGTTCTTGCGTTGAAGTCCTTTGTGAACTGAACGATGTTTAATCCCCACTGTCCAAGTGCTGGACCAACTGGTGGAGCTGGTGTTGCTTTGCCAGCTTCGATTTGCAATTTAATGTATCCTTCTACTTTCTTTGCCATCTTTCGGCACCTCCTAAAAATTGTGGTATTATCGGGAACCCCTCCCACTGCTTCACGATGCACCGTGAAACATTCTTCTATAAGTGTAATTATACACTTTCATAAAACCTAAAAGGCTTTATTTCAACTTTTTAACTTCGTTAAAGTTTAACTCTACCGGAGTTTCTCTACCAAACATGTCCACATTAATTGTAACTGTCTGTCTTGTTTCATCAATACGTTTGATTTCTCCGGCTGTTCCGGCCCAAACGCCTGCGATAACATTAACCATTTCTCCCTCTTCAAAATCAACGTTGATTCTTTCGTTAGTTTTGACACCAAGAGTCATCATTTCATCTTCTGTAAGAGGAACTGGCTTTGACCCCGGACCTACGAATCCTGTAACACCTCTGGTATTTCTTACAACATACCATGTGTCATCATTCATAACCATGTTTATAAGCACGTATCCAGGGAAAAGTTTCTTTTCCGAAACTTTCTTTACTCCATTTTTCAATTCTACCACTTCCTGTGTTGGAACTGATACTTCTAATATCTGATCCTGCAATTTTCTATTTTCAATAGATTGCTCGATATTAGTCTTTACTTTATTTTCATAACCTGAATAAGTATGAACAACATACCAATTTGCCTCTGCCATTTACTCACCTCTTATATATTCTTATTAACCAATAATTCCATTAAGACCGAACTGTATTAACTGATCGATCAAACCAATAAGAACTCCCATAATAAGAGTGACTATTACAACAACAACAGTCTGTCTTACGATTGATGCTTTTGTTGGCCAGATAATTTTTGAAAATTCAGCTTTTAAACCAGTAAACCAATTTTTTAAGCCTGATTTTTTCTTTGCTTCTGCCATAATTCCACCTCCAATAGACTATTTTGTTTCTTTGTGTAATGTGTGCTTCTGACAGAATTTACAATACTTCTTTGTTTCAACTCTATCTGGATGTGTTTTCTTATCCTTAGTTGTATTATAATTTCTCTGCTTGCATTCTGTACATTCTAATGTAATCTTTGTTCTCATGAGTTTCACCTCCGCTTTATTCTATCCTAAGGGTACTTCTTTGTAATATTTAGCAATAAATTATTGCAAAAAAAAAAGACCCCATCTTCTCTTGCTACATAAATATATCATATCATTTTATTTACGTCAATAAGTTTTTACTTACATTTAGAGAAATTAGTTTTCAGCAAATAATTTTATACTTGTATTCTGCTTACTTACATTCAGAGCATCTTTTTTCAGTTTATATTTTTCCTTTGTTTTTTATCTTCTATTAATTATTTGTCAATGCCTGTTGCTATGCACATAAAATAAACATCTTTTACGCCGGCACTTTTTAGAAGTCTGCTGCATGCGTCCATTGTGCTGCCTGTTGTGTATATGTCATCTACAAGCAAAACTGATTTCACCCCTTTTAATTTTTCAGGTTTAATTGCAAATGCGTTCTTAAGGTTACTGCTTCTTTGACTTCTACTTAATCCTTTCTGAGGTTTCGTATCACTTACTCGTATTAGTGATGTCTTGTCTAAAGTTATATTAGAGTAGTGACTTAAGTATTTTGCAAACTCCTCTGCCTGATTGTATCCTCTCTGTTGCACTTTACCCTTGTACATTGGAATTGGCATAATTCTGTCTATTTTCCATTGTTTTAGTTTGCTCCTATACTTTCTGTTTCCTACATAAGCAAAGAAATCCCCATAACACCTTTTGTTATCGTATTTAAATCTGTATAAAGTTAATTTCATTTCTTCTACATATTGAAACACGCAGACGCCTTTGTTAAATTCATGCTTAGTTTTTGCACAGTCCTGACAATACAATGCATTATTACTTGTTAGCTGCTTACCGCACATTTGACAGGCTGGCGTTTTTACTATTTTAATTTTATCCCTACATTCTTTGCATATTCTTTGATTCATTCCTATAACCTGATTGCATATAGGACAAACATTTGGATAAAAAATTTTCTGTATTATTTTTCTATATTCCATGTTCCCCTTATTTATTGTTCTTCATTATAATAATTAACAAGCTGCCATTTCAGTCCCGAGTATCTTCTATGCTGATCCTCATTTGCAATCATTGCCGAAAATGTTTCTTTTCGACCAACAATACAAACACATTTTTTTGCTCTTGTAACACCTGTATATAGAAGATTTCTTGTCATAAGCATTGAGACACCTGAAACTAAAGGCATAATAACTGCAGGATACTCGCTACCCTGTGACTTATGAATAGTTATTGCGTACGCAAGTTCTAACTCCTCAGCCTGTTTAGAATCATATATAACGTATCTGTCATCATCAAAAACAACTTCCATAGTGTTAGTTGTATTATTAATAGTAGTAATTATTCCCATGTCGCCATTGAAAATTCCGGTTCCACTATCATATATTCTTCCGCCCTCACTTCGCTGCTCCCATTCAAGCTGATAATTATTTTTTATCTGCATTACCTTGTCGCCTTCTCTAAAAATAACGCCTGCGATTTCTCTTTCACGTTTATTTTCATCCTGAGGATTAATGTATTTCTGCAGTTGTTCATTTAAAGAATTAACTCCTAAAATTCCACCACGCATAGGTGTTAAAACCTGTATATCCATTGGTTTTGCTTCTACATATTGAGGCAATTTAGACATCATAAGACCAATTGTAGCATTTAATGCCATCTGTGCATTTTCTCTTTCTATATATAAGAAGTCGCCCATGCTGTTATCCAGTGCCACCTGTTCGCCTTTATTAATCTTGTGGGCATTAGTTACAATCCCACTTTCCCCTGCCTGTCTGAAAACTTTTGTAAGTCTTACAACGCTAAATTGTTCCGACTCTATTATATCCCTTAAAACGTTACCCGGTCCAACGCTTGCAAGCTGATTAATATCGCCAACAAAAACAACTCTTGTTCCTATTGTTATGGCCTTCAGCAACGCATGCACAAGAAAAGTGTCTACCATAGACATTTCATCAACTATGATTACGTCTGTTTCCAAAGGATTTTGTTCGTTTCTGCCAAATTTTGCATCAATTTCATCTCTGCCGGTTTCCTCTGATGCTCCACCTGAAATTTCCAATAATCTGTGTATTGTCTTAGCTTCATGACCTGTTGCCTCATTCATTCGCTTTGCTGCTCTTCCTGTTGGTGCCGCAAGACTAACTTCCAACCCATCAGCTTCAAACATTTGTATAATGGCATTTATTGTAGTGGTTTTACCTGTACCCGGTCCACCTGTAATAATTGTAATACCATTGTTTTGTGTTTCTATTACAGCTTTTCTTTGCAAATCATCTAATTCTACTCCTGAAAGTTTTTCAATTGTATCTAACTTAACGCCCATTATATAATCATCTTCCGGTGTAGAAATATTTAATTCCAACAACATTCTGGCAATATTTAATTCTGTGTAATAGTATGTAGATAGAAATACTGCATCTTTTTCTTCAATATTTTTTAGTATTAATTTTTTCTCTAAAACCAACTCCGTAAAACAATTATCCAGTAAATCCATATTATAAGTTCCATCTGCATTAAGATACTGATCCCTTAAGCCTAACAGATTAATTGTTTTCTCAACTAATTTTTCTTTTGGTAAATACGTATGTCCTGATAACGATGCATCCGACAGGGCATAGCACATGCCACTTTTAATACGAATAGAAGCATTTACTTCCACACCTGCACGACGTGCAATTTCATCTGCCGTTTTAAAACCAATGCCTGATAGGTCATCTGCCAACTTATAAGGATTAGTTTTTATAATGTCATAAACTTTCTGACCATACATTGTGTAAATCTTATTACTTAATGTAGGACTGATTCCATATCCCTGAAGAAAAATCATAACATCACGCATGTCTTTTTTCTCTTCAACCTGCTCACAAATGTCCATTGCTTTTCTTATGGTAATGCCTCTTATCTCTGCAAGTCTTTCAGGTTCTTCTTCTACTATTCTAAGAGTATCCTCGCCAAATTTATCAACTATACGATTAGCAAGCACTGCACCCAAACCTTTAATTGCACCTGAACCAAGATATTTTTTCAACGACAATTCATCTGTTGCAGGAATTACTTTATAAGAAGTTACTTTAATCTGTTCTCCATAAATATCGTGAAAAACTTCTTCTCCCTCTATTTCTAAATATTCACCTTCTGAAATATATCCAAAATTACCAGTGCATTTTATTTCTTTTTTTCCATAAGATAAAGTTAAAACCGTATAACCATTCTCTTCATTTCTAAAAGTTATGCTTTCTACATATCCACTTAATGATTTCATATTGTTCCTTTTATCAAAACAAGGCTGCCCCTATGTTTCTTTGGACAGCCTTTATGTTTAATTTTATTTTACTTTATTTTTTCTGCATCTTCTTCGTCAATATATTCTAAATACTGACCTGTACCTATGGCTACAGCAGTCATTGGATCTTCCGCTGTCATAGTATTAATACCAGTCTTTGCTTCAATCAGCTGATCCAAGCCATGTAATAAACAGCCGCCACCTGTTAAAACAATCCCTCTTACAGCAATATCTGCTGCAAGTTCCGGAGGTGTCTGTTCAAGCACACGATGCACAGCATCTACAATACTTGTTGTTACATCGCTAAGAGCTTCTTCTGTTTCCTCTGATGTAACTTCTATTGTTTTTGGAAGTCCTGTAACAAGATTTCGTCCACGCACTTCCATCTTCTTATTTTCTGATTTGTTATAGCATGTACCAATTCCAATTTTTATTTCTTCAGCAGTTCTGTCACCGATTAAAAGATTATGTTTCTTTCTCATGTATCTTACAATTGCCTCGTCAAAGTCGTCACCGGCAACTTTAACTGATGTACTTACAACTGTACCGCCTAAAGAAATAACAGCAATATCTGTTGTACCTCCACCAATGTCCACAATCATGTTTCCGCATGGCTTCTTTATTTCAATACCAGCTCCAATTGCTGCTGCTAAAGGTTCTTCTACAACGAAAACTTCTCTTGCTCCAGCCTGAAAAGCCGCATCCTGAACTGCCTTTGTTTCAACTTCTGTTGCACCACTTGGAATACAAACACAAATACGTGGTTTTCTGTATGAACGCTTTCCAACTGATTTCTGTATGAAATATCTAATCATTTGTTCAGTAACTGAATAGTCAGAAATTACACCCTGCTTAAGAGGTCTTACTGCAACAATATTGTCAGGTGTACGTCCAATCATTAATCTTGCTTCTTCACCAACAGCCTTAATCTTTTCTGTATCGCGATCTATAGCCACAACTGATGGTTCTTTTAAAACCACACCTTTTCCTTTAATGTAAACAAGTATACTTGCTGTTCCTAAATCTATTCCTATATCTGTATTAAACATTTAGTTCTCCTTTGGTCATTCATTTTTCCATATATAAAATATACTTCTATATTTTAGAATATCCACACTAAAGTAAAGTATAACAACTTTTTTTTATAATGTATATGTTTTATTTCCAATTTTAACGGAAAAATCTACACAGTTTTTCACCAGCATTTTCCGATTTTTTATTATTTTTTATTATTTTCGCCGATTTTCGAGTTTTTTTACATTTTGTTCATATTTTATTCATATTCGTCCCTTACTATAACAGAGTACTACCTAGAGTGGTGCACATAGTTTGTATACGTCATACCCTATAATGACGTATTTTAAGTTTTTCATACTCAACCTAGCGGGTGAGATTCCCGCTAGGTCCCCCGTAAACAACAGCCATATGCCTAGCATATGGCTTTAATATATTCAACACGTTAACCAAGCACATAAAAAGAAAAACACAGCAAAAAAGATGCTCCCATACTTTTTGCTGTGTTTTTCTTTTTATGTATCCTGGGAACCCAAATTAGCGAGAAGCAGCAGATTTATCTTTTAAACTTCTCTCACGCTTATATTTCTCTCTTGTTGCAATCCCACCACGTATATGTCTTTCGCTTTTATTTTTCTCTAAAATTTTTCTTACTTTAGCTGCTAAAGCAGGATCTATTTCTACTAACCGTTCTGATACATCTTTATGCACTGTAGACTTGCTAACTCCAAACTTCTTTGCCGTTTGCCTTACTGTGGCTTTTGCCAAAAGCAGATATTCTCCTGCAGCCACAGCTCTCTTTGCAATATAATCATTCATGGGGCTTCTCCCATATATTCGTTTGTTCTATATTATGATTATTAATTGCAAAATATAACTAAACCGTTTATTTATTCCTACGCAAACTTGTAGACCACATCTGACCGCTCAGATACTTCTTTGGAATGTGTAACTAGAATTATGCATTTATTCTCTTTATGTGCCAATTCCTTAAAGATTTCTATAATCTCTGCCTGAGTTTCCTTGTCTAAATTTCCAGTTGGTTCATCAGCCAAAATAATTTCCGGTCCATAAGACAATGTTCTCGTAATGGTAACCCTTTGCTGCTGTCCGCCCGACAATTTTAAAATTCTTCGTTCAATGTTTCAAGCCATTTATTTTCTTCCGCTGTCAGGTAAGGTTGCAAAGCATCTGTTATTCTTCTGTTATACTCAAAAATAAGTTCCTTTTCTTTTTCTGTGAGCATTGTTTCATCTATTAGTTCTATATCATAAGGAACTAAAGTTAATGTTTCAAAGCATAAAAATTCTCCAAACTCATTGCTTTCTTTTTCTTTACAAAGAATCAGATTTTCTATTCTTATGCCAAATTCATTTTCAAGATAAATTCCAGGTTCGTTACTTGTAATCATTCCAGCTTTCATTTCAGGATTTAATTGCGGATTATTAAGTATTCTATATCTTATTCCGTTTGGTGGTTCGTGTACACTTAACAAATAGCCTACACCATGACCTGTTCCATGATTATAGTCAAGCCCTAAGTCCCAAAGTGGTTTTCTTGCAAGAATATCAAGAGTTACTCCTGAACTGCCTTTTTTAAATACAGCATCTCCCAGTGCCAAATGGCCTTTCAAAACCGCTGTGTACATTCTTTTCATTTTGTCACTAACTTCACCAAGACTAATTGTTCTTGTTATATCAGTTGTGCCTTCTAAATAATGTCCACCGGAATCAATTAAAACAAGTCCTTTGTCTGTAATGGTATAATTTGTTTCTTCTGTTGCACTGTAATGAACAATAGCTCCATGGTCGTTGTAACCTACGATGGGTTCAAAACTTGGTTCCACATAACTTTCTGCTTTTGTTCTAAAATATTCCAGCTTTTCGCCCAACATTACCTCATCCATAGGCTCTTTTCCTACATTGTGTTTTAACCAGTATATAAATTTTGTCATTGCAATTCCATCAAGCAAATGTGCTTTTTGAGTATTTTTGATTTCAGTAGAATTTTTTATTGCCTTCATTGTTAGTGCCGGTGACATTCTGTTGTATATCCTATTATTATTTTTCAGAGTCTCAATTATTCTGTAATTAGCTGATGACTTATCAAGCCAGACTTTTTTATCTTTTAACTGTTTTAAATCATTATAAATTTCAAAATAATCTTTTATATTAACTTTATTCTCTTTAAGGTATGACTCTGTTCCTGCTGTCAAACTTTGTTTCTGTATATACAAAGTTACATTATCACCTGTTATAGTTAGAAAACTTAAAAATACAGGGGTGCATTTTACATCATTTCCTCTCAAATTAAGTGTCCAAGCAATATTTTCCAAACATGTATCAACTAAAATATCACAATCATTGGCTACTATTTCTTTTTGTATCTTTTTTATTTTTTCCTTTAGCGATTCTCCTGCATATTGTTCCTGTAAAATCCAAACAGACTCATGAGATATTTCAGGTCTGTCTTTCCATATATCTCCAATTAAATCCAAATCACAAACTACATTAATATTCGGTAGTTTTTCAATGTGTTCTGCAAGGTCAGATGGTATTGTTCTGCCGTCAAATCCAACTGTCGTCCCCCAGTTTTCTTTACTTTTTTCTGTGGATAATTGATTGCAACTTTCTTTATTTTTTTCTATTGTTTCTCTATTATATTCTTCAATAAACTGTACAGCTGTAGGTACTCCATTTTCTCCCTGCTTCATAAGTTTATAGCTGTCATTTAGCTGACTTTCAGCCTGAACAAAATATCTTCCGTCTGTCCATAAATACGCCTTGTTCTTAGTTATTACTGCCGTACCTGCTGACCCTGTAAAGCCGCTTATAAATTCTCTTGTTTTAAAATAGTCTCCTATATACTCCGAACCATGAAAATCACAAGTAGGCACAACATAGATATCTATGTCATGCCTACTCATTTCACTTCTCAGGTCGGAAAGTCTTTTATTTATTGTCATGACTTTCTCCTTCAAATTCTTCGTTATATAAGTCGATACATTTGCAAATAATCTTTGCCGCATCAATTGGGCCACCAAATTCATCAACTCTTGTTTTCTTACCTTCTAATGACTTGTAGATGTTAAAGAAGTTTCTAATTTCATCAAAAATATGTGATGGCAACTGTTTAATGTCAGTATAACAATTGTAAGTTGGATCTCCATATGGGATAGCAATAATCTTGTCGTCCATGTCATCACCATCAATCATGTACATTACTCCAATTGGATAACATCTTACAAGTGACATTGGTTCAATAGGTTCCGAACAAAGTACCAATACGTCAAGGGGATCACCATCTTCATCTAATGTTCTTGGAATAAAACCATAATTTGCAGGGTAATGAACTGATGAATAAAGTATTCTGTCAAGAATCAGAAGTCCTGTTTCCTTATCTAATTCATATTTTTTCTTGCTTCCTTTTGTAATCTCAATAGTAGCAATAAAATCCGAAGGTGCAATACGTTCCGGATTAATGTCGTGCATAATGTTCATATCTTCCTCCTTCTGCAATAGCTAAACATATATTCTTGCTGTTTGCAACTCTTTATAACATTATTAATAATGATTATATTTTATCACAGTAAATTCCATATAAAAAGAGATTTATCCATATATTTCCTTACTTATTTTCACGATTTACCACGTAAATTCCTGCACACACGAGAATAAGTGCAATTACTGTCTGGATTCCTAACTGGCTCTTCTCCTGCAAAATTATAAATGACAGTACAACGCCAAATAAAGGATTCATAAATTTATAAGCTGAAATCTTTGATACGTTATTGTATTTAAGTAAGATACTCCAAATTGTATACGCTGCCGCTGAAATGAATCCCATATAACAAAGAAGTATCCAGCTATATGGTGCCACACTGTTTAATCTACCTCCTGCTATGAGACCAATTGTTGCCATGACAACGCCACCAAAGAAAAACTGATAGCCACTAAGCATTACAACATCGGTAGTCTTTGAAAATCTTTTAATAAAAGATGACGAAAACGCAGATGATATTGTAGAAATCAAAATAAAGCCTTCACCTAAAAGAGTAAAACTCAAATCAAAACCATTTCCAACAACATTTACGATTACAATTCCTAAAAATCCTAAAACACTACCTATAATCTTTTTCCCTGTTAATTTTTCCTGTTTAAAAATAAGACATGATATAAGTATTGTTATAAAAACCGCCGAACCGTTAATAATGGAAGACTTCACTCCTGTAGTATGAGCAAGTCCTATATAAAACGGCACATACTGCAATATTGTCTGAAACACGCTTAACGTTGCTATTTTTCCGGGACTTGATGGCTTGATAAATTTTCTGTTTATTATACTGAAAGTTATTATTACCATTGCCCCTGCAATTGCAAATCTTGTTCCGGCAAATAAAATCTGAGAAGCTGTCTCTCCACTTTCTATTCTAAAAAATTTGTAACCTAGCTTTATACACGGAAAGGCCGAGCCCCAAAGCAAACAACATACCCCTGCTAAAAGAATTACTATTGGCGTCCATGATAATTTGATTTGTTTGTTATTCTCCATTGTATTACCGCTTTGCATAATTTTATTATTTTATCCTTCCGTTCTTATTCATTTCTTTCTACTACTGTCACTTTATCACCATATTTTTTTAGAATCTCCAAGCTGACTTTTCTATAGCTTTCCAATATGTCTCTTCTAAAATTTTTTTTCATTATACCGCTTTTCATATATCTTTTATTAAATAAATTTCCGTTTTTGAAATCCCTAATCATAAGTTCAGGTCTTCTGTCTATAAAATATATTTCATCTGCCATATCAAGAAATTTAGACGGTACCATGTTTTTTACACCAATACCGCTTATCTTCTTAAACTCAGGATTAATACTGTCAAATCTTTTGATGTTAATAGATGTAAACACATCAATGTCATTATCTAGTAACAGTTCAATTATTTCATAAATATAACCATGATTTTTCGACCTCATGCCCATTTCATCCAGCACAACTATGTCCGGTTTTTCTTCTAATATCTGTTTATATGAAAAACCTTTTCCGTTATAAATTGCGCTATCTATATGATTTTTTTCTTTTATTAATTCGATATTTCTATGACCACCATTTAGAAAGCCAATTAAAACTTTTTTACCTTTTGCCTGCTCCGCCATTGCTTTTTCAAGCATGGCATAACTTTTTCCGGCTCCCGGTGTATAACTTGTAAATATTTTTAGCATTTAACTCTCCAATTATTTAATTATTAATTACTTATATTGTTCCTTAAGTCTCTCGGTTATTTGTTTAACTTCATCAACTACACTTTCAGGTTCAAGTATTTTGGCACCATCTCCAAGTCCTATTATCCAACCTAAAAACATGTTGCTTACTTTTACGTTTACATTCACAACAAATTGGTCCACGCCTTTTGGAATAATCATAATATCCTGACCAAATCTGTCAATTACAACTCCAATAAGCTTGTTGGCAAACTGTATTTTCACACGTTGTTCATCACCTGTAAACATACCAAAAACTTTCTTTGCATATTTTGCTGCATCAAATTCCTCAAACTCTTCTCGTCCGTCTCTTGCTTCATCTAGTATTTCTATTTTTCGCATTTTATCAACACGGTAATGTTTTATGATTCCACTATTTCCATCAAATGCAACCAGATAATAATTTTCATCATCCCAAGCCAACGACCATGGACTAATATCATTCTTGTGACCATTCTTTCGCAAAACCATCTCCTTTGAAAGATTCCACTCATAATAGTCAAATTTTATTTTTCTGTTTTCGTTAATTGCAAGATTTAATTCATCCACATTGTAGTAAACATTTTCGTAATTTGTTTTTATACGATTACTTACAAAAACCTGTCGTTGTAACTGCTTTGCCTGATAAACACTGGCTAAGTTTTCTATTTTCTTTATTAACTCACTGGACTTTTTTGCAGATATAAATTTTGACGCCTGAACAGCATCAACTAACAATTTCAATTCCGGCAACTGAAAATCACGATCCAAAAGAGTATAATAATAATTTCCATCTTTCTTCTCTTTTGAAATTTCATAACCATATTCTTTTAGGGTATTCAAATCAGCATAAACAGTTTTTCTTTCTGCCTTTATGCCATGCTCTGCCAAATAGTCTATAATATCAGATGTTGTTACACCATGTTCCTCATCTGTTTTGCTTTTAAACAAGTCAAGCAACACTAAAATTTTCTGTTTTTGATTTTCAGATTTTGCCATATTCCTTCTCCTTAGTAAGTTCTTATAGTATCTGTTTCTTCTTCTCCGGTATTTACGATTTCTTTTATGACTACATAATAACTATAGCTGTCATTTACTTTTATTTCAACTCTATCTCCCACTTTGTGTCCCATAATTGCTGCTCCAATAGGTGATTCATTACTTATTCTCCCCTTAACAGAGTCCCCGCGCATTGTACTTACAATCTTAAAAGTTTCTTCTTCATCATCTTCCTCAAAATAAATCTTTACAGTATTATTTAAGCCTACTTCATCATCTTCTGACTGGTCTGAAATAATTGTTGCTGTTTTCAAAATTCTTTCAAGGTATCTAATTCGTCCTTCGTTTTTATTTTTGTCTTTTTTTGCTGCATAATATTCAAAATTTTCACTTAAATCTCCCTGGGCTCTTGCTTCTTTTACAGCCTCAATTGCTTCTTTTCTAACAACCAATTTTCTATGTTCTATTTCTTCTTTAATCTTATCTACATCGCTTTGTGTTAATTTCATTTTAACTTCCTCCACTTTCTTAATCTCTATCATTAAGCACTATTAAACACCTAATCTATATTGTACTATTCATTGCCGGCTCTGTTTTCGGCTTTACACTTTCACAAGCCTATTATAAAAGCCACACTATATAAAATAGCATGGCTTTAAACTTTGTCAATTTATCTTTCGCTAATACTCTTATATTCATTGAAATCACAGTTGCTTACATAAGCAGGTCTCATAATCTTATCAGCATTAACTAACTCTTCTATACGATGAGCACTCCAACCTACGATTCTTGCAATGGCAAACATAGGTGTAAACAATTCTTCCGGTATATCAAGCATACTGTACACCAAACCACTGTAAAAGTCTACGTTTGCACTAACACCTTTGTACATTTTTCTTTCTTCAGCAATTACTTCAGGTGCTAAATGTTCAATCATGCTATATAAAGCAAAATCTTTCTGTCTACCTTTTTCATTAGCAAGTTTCTCAACGAATGACTTAAATATTTCAGCTCTTGGATCAGAAATTGAATATACTGCATGGCCCATTCCATATATAAGACCTTTTTTGTTAAATGCTTCTTTATTAAGTATTTTTCTTAAATATTCTTTAACTTCTGTTTCGTCCTTTGTGTTAGATACATTTTTCTTAATGTCCTTAAACATTTCAACAACCATTATATTAGCCCCACCATGACGTGGTCCCTTTAAAGAAGATAGGGCTGCTGCAATAGTTGAATATGTATCCGAACCTGATGATGTAACTACCCTTGTTGTAAAAGTTGAGTTGTTTCCGCCACCATGTTCCATATGAAGAACTAACGCCAGATCTAAAACTTTTGCCTCTAAGGCTGTATATTTTTTGTCAGGTCTCAAAATTCTAAGCAAATTCTCACTTGTAGAAAGCTCCGGCTTTGGTCTGTGAATATACAAACTCTTGTTTCTCTTATAATGATTATATGCCTGATATCCATATACAGATAGCATTGGGAATAATGCAATTAACTGAATACACTGTAAAATAACATTTTCTAATGAAGTATCTGAGACATTTTTATCGTATGATGCCAATGTAAGAATACTCTTGGTTAATGAGTTCATAATATCTGAACTTGGTGCCTTCATAATAACATCTCTTACGAAGTTAGTTGGAAGTCTTCTACAGCCTGCTAACATTTTCTTAAATTCCTTTAACTCGTCTTCATTTGGTAAATTACCAAACAGTAACAAATAAGCTGTTTCTTCAAAACCATATCTTCCTTCTTCCATAAATCCCTTAACTAAATCTTTAATGTTGTATCCTCTATAATACAAACTTCCGGGACACGGAACACTTTTACCATCTACAATTTTCGATGACTCAATTCTTGAGATATTTGTAATACCTGTTAAAACACCTTTTCCGTTTAAGTCTCTTAAACCTCTTTTTACACCATACTTTGTAAATAATTCTTTGTCTACACTATCGTTTTCTAAGCACACTTTGCTGTATTTTTCTGTAAATTCATAAATATCTTCTTTTTTTAATGTCATAAATACCCCTCTTACTTCTTTTAATATATAAAATTAACTGCATCGTGAATTACTTTAAAGTCTATTATTGCATGGCCATTTTCTTTTTCACCGTCTAAGGACCAGTCAATATCTGTAGAGTCTGTAATTCTTGCTTTTTTTATTTGTTCTAAAGTTATTTTACCTGTAAATTTCTGTGTCAGTATTTTTACTACTAAATGACAAAATTCGGCAATATTCTTTGGAAACTCAACTAGCATAAGTTCGAATACCCCATCGTTAAATTCTACTAAATTTTCATCAAGTTTCATAATGCCCCCAACTTTGGTCGCATTATTTATTGCCACAAATATATATTTTCCTTCATAGGTTTTGTCTTCTAACTCGATTTTTAGCTTAAGACTTCTTATATGAAACAACTCTCTTGCTCCATGCAAAATATAAGCAAAATGCCCTAATCTGTTTTTCATCTGCTGGGGAGTTGAATAAGATGTCTTTGTAAAAATACCGGCTGATGCTGTGTAAACAAAATAACGGCCGTTAAACATACCCATATCTAATGGTTTTGCTGTTCCATTCACAATATATTCTGCTGCTTCCTTTGGGCTCGTCTTTAAGCCTAAGCTTGTAGCAAAATCATTTGTAGAGCCTGCCGGTATATAGCCTAAAGGTGTACCGCTTTCTGATTCAATAATACCCTGTATTACTTCGTTCAAAGTTCCGTCACCACCCATACAGACAACCAAATCCGCTTTTTTGCTATATTCTTTTGCTATGTTTGTTCCATCTAATCTTTTTTTAGTAAATTTAATACCAACCTTATAGCCTGCATTTTCAAAAATTTCCACAGCCTCATCTATAAAGTGTTTGTTCTTTTTTAATCCTGCTTTTGGATTAATTACAAATAACAATTTTTTCATATTAAACTCCTTAGTAACTTCTCTACTATAATATATATTTGTATGTACCCTTATTAATTAAAATTTAAAATTTTGTGAACTTGATGTTTTTTATCATAAGTAAAATTTATTCAAGCTCCAACTGTTTACTCTCTTTAGCTGCAAAAAATGTTCCTGCCTGATGGCCTTCTAACACTCTGTAAATATTCTCTGCATCACCACCATTTAAAACAATTGTGTCAATGCCTGCTTCCGTTGCAATTTCAGCCGCATGTAACTTAGTAACCATGCCTCCCGTTCCAAATTTTGAACCTTTTCCACCTGCAATCTTATATAATTCATCTGTAATTTCAGTAACTACAGGTATAATTCTTGCATATTCATCTTCGTTAGGATTTCCTGTATATAATCCATCAATGTCAGTTAAAATTAAAAGTGCATCTGCTCCAATTAATTTTGCCACTATGGCTGACAAGCTATCATTGTCACCATATACAATTTCCTCTATGGCAACTGCGTCATTTTCGTTGATTACAGGAATTGCACCTAAGTTAAATGTTTCTTCAAAAGCATTTATAAGATTTTCTCTACATTCTAAGTTGTCAACATCTCTTTTGGTAATTAAAAACTGTCCTATTGTGTGACCATATTCTCCAAACATCTTGTCATACATAAACATTAATTCGCACTGGCCTATTGTAGCAGCTGCCTGCTTTCCTGCTGTTGTGTTAGGTCTCTCTTTTAAGCCAAGCTTACCGGCACCAACTCCAATTGCTCCTGATGTAACTAATGCTACCTGCTTGCCTGAATTAACAATATCAGAAATAACTGCCACCAGTTTCTTCATCTGTCTTATATTAGCTTTTCCTGTGTCATGTGCTAATGTGGATGTTCCCACTTTTATAACTATTCTCTCCACATCTTTCAAAGTTGCCATTTTTATCCTCTCCTTAGTCTAATAACCTTTCCGTTTATTTTAAAACAATATCCTCTTTTTGTAAATTAATAAAAATTTACTTTTGTCGCGTATTTATGCATTCTATACTTCGTTAGTAAATTGTGATTTGAACCCTTCTCCAAATACCTCATTAGCTGTTGTTACTATCATAAATGCATCAGGATCAACTTCTTTTAAAATATTTCTTACTTTTACTAACATTTGTTTTCTCATTACGCACATAATTATTTCTGTTGATTTGTTAGTATAAGCACCCATGCCCTGAAGCATTGTTACTCCTATGTCTAATTCCTGAAGCATTCTTACTGATATAATTTTTCTTTGTTTACTAATTATATAAACAAGTGTTGCTTCGTCACCAACATAAATTGCCTTATCCATTGCCAGTGAAGAAACATAAATTGCAATTGCTGCAAAAAGAGCAACTTCCACATTATTAAAAGCAATGGCTGACGCAATTAAAATTGCCACATCAATAATCATGTATATCTGACCTGTTTTTATGTGTGGATGCTTCTGCTTGATAATTTTCACAATAATATCAAGCCCACCTGTTGTTGTATCCATTCTGAACAACACCCCCATTGCAAGACCAAACAACGCACCACCAATAACTGAAGCAAGCATTAAATCGTTAGTTATTGCGTCAATTTTAAATATTGCAGGGAGCGCGTCAATTGCAACTGATGAAACAATCAGTGAATATAAGGTTGATAAAATAAATTTCTTTCCAAATTTCCATGCCCCTAAAATCATTATTGGCACGTTAATTATAATAATTAACACACCAACTCCCGGCAGCATTGGAAATACTTCTTTTAATATAATGGCTATACCGGAAATTCCTCCAGGTGCCAACTGATTGGGATTTAGAAAAAGTCCTATTCCCAAACCATACATAATTGCTGATAATGTAATAACAACATATCTTACAATAAATTTTACTACTTTATTCTTCATCTTAAATCTCCATCTAAATATAATTCTATTTTTCTTAATCCCTTCCGGTTAATTCTTCTAATATTAAACTAAAAGGCTTATTATTAGAACATCCACATTCTATGAACAAATCCTAATAATAAGCCTTAAAAATAACTAATTACATTTTATCGTCATCAGGTAATTCTATTGTTGGCATGCAACAAGGCATTGGATTTATTGAATTTTCAGCACTTCCTCTTGTAACTGACTTTTCTTCTTTTATTTCCTTCGGATCTTCTTCCACTTCGTTTACCTGCACATTAATATGGCCATCGCCTTTTTTCACGCTTCCATCAAGCATTGCCACTATATCTTCTATCATTTTATCTTTGTCCATAAGAGTACCTCCTATTTATGTACTAATTCTCGATAACAAAAGTATCTGACCAGTTCGTTTTTCTTAACTTGCCTTTGATTTTTTTTGTTCCACGGTAACGTACATAATATACCTTATCGTTTTCTAAATTATTTAACTGAACAGTATTTCCTGTTGTAGTAACAGTTTGTCCACTTTTGAACTTTTTATTTACTGAGTATTCAACCGTGTATTTTGACTTTTTTGCAAGTTTTTCAAATTTCAATGTATTATCTGTAAAACTTAAAACCTTACCTTGTTTCATTGCATACTCACAAACCTGACTTTTTTTACACATCTTCGCCTTGCCACTTCCATAAGCATTGGCTGCCATTAAATACTTGCCATAAAAAGTATCCGTTTTGTACTGTTTAAATCTTTTATGATTCTTAAACTTATCACCTTTTAAAAAGTAATGATATTTATAATTATTCTGCAAATAAGTTGCATCCCATGTAGAATCAATGTTGTAATAATATTTGCCAACTTTTACAATATTCCATCCATGAAGCTGATTACTTGAATACCCTGGAATTAATCTTGTTTCAAGTCCTAGTTCTTTAAAGAACTTGTATGCCAAAAGGGCATATCCCTGACACACAGCTTCCTTGTTAAACAATGCGGCATAGGCTGTGTAATTAATTCCTTTGCTTGTATTTTGGGCATAGGTTACACTTTTGCAAATATAATCATATACTTTTTTTACCTTTTTGTAGTCACTGGTTTTCTTCTTCAGTTTTAATTTTTTTATAATAGATTTTACTCTTTTATCAACTTGGTTTTGTTGCTTAAGAGTAATTCTATATTTAATATTTAATCTAAAATCGTAATAATAGTATTTCTTTCCATCATTCACTACTATATTGTAATAATACTTTGCAGAAGTGCTTTTAAAATTCCAATACATGTAGTCTCCGCCGTTGCTGTCGCTTGTTTCCCTTATCATTCTTTTACGGATTTTTTCAAAAACAACATTGGCTGAGCTTTCAGTTGTTTTTATGTACAACCGAATATTAGAATTGTGAAGCAAGGCGTTTTTTCTTGCCACATCACCTGCCTGATTAATTGTTAAATACTGCTTTTTGTTATTAACAAGAAGCTTAACATTCTCCTGCGCCGGTATCACAGCAAATTGTTCTTTTTTTTCAGCCGCTCCTGCACTGACAATCCCACTTAAAGACAGCGAAATCGCCAACACAGCTATTATTACTTTTTTATAAATTCTATTAACCATTAACAGCTCCTTTTAGATGCCGGGAACTTTTTATTTTGCCAGTTTTTTAAACTTTGTCTCGTATGTTACACCACCGTATCTAAGCTGTCTTAACATTTTCTTGCCACCCTTTAAAACATAATTATTTTTCTGGTTATGATATTTCTTAAGTTTGAAATGTAACTGGTATGTTCCTATTGTTATCTGTGTAACCTTATTTTTGCTACTAATTACAGTATCATATCCTAATGTCTTATTATTCTGATCCTTAATTCTTAAGCAAGGTTCTCCTTTAAACAATACAGTTGAAATATAAATTTTGAAAATCTTCTTCTCACCATTTACCGTACCTGTATGTTTCCATGTTCCTGTCCAAAATCTTACTTTGTGTTTAAACTTCTTCATTTGGTTATAAAGAGTTGCGGCCTTCTTGTTATTGCCTTTAATTGAATTAAGCATTGTCATAGCTTCGTCATACTTACCACTCTCTCCAAGTTTCACAGCCTGAGCATAAGTTGAGTCACTTAAGTTAGCTCCATTTGTGAATTTTGAAATACTGTTGTAAAGTTTTAAACCTTCCTCTGACTTACCATTATTAATTAAGGTTTTGGCATACGCATAACCATAAGTTCCATATTCACTAGCGTATGACTTGTCCTTTGCATAAACATTCTTAATAGTATTCCATGCGGTAGTATAATCCTGCTTTAAGTAATATACTTTTGCCATGCCGGCACTTGCCTTATTTACTAATGTAAAATCTGATGCCACATTGGCACTATTCTGGAATAACTTCATTGCCTTGTCGTAATCTTTGCTTTCAAGTGCCTTATTTCCATCATAGTAATCTACAAAAGCTCCTGCCATTTTACCGTATTCTGAACTCTTGTCTGTCTTATAACTTTTTGTAAAATATTCTTCTGCCTTGTTTTCATCTTTTGAATCTAAAGCCTTAAGACCTAAGTTATAATAAGCTTCTGCCAAATATCCTTCACTCTTTAAGAATCCATCCAAATCGGAAAATGACTTAGCTGCCTGTTCGTACTTCTTGTTATCAAGTAATTTCTTTGCTGCCTTGTATTTGTTATTAGGTACTGAAAATGCTGCAAAGCCACCGCCTACTGCCGCTAAAATTGCTACAACCACTACACCTGTAATGACATATTTTTTCTTTACAGATTTTCTTCTGTGGGCTTTCTTCTTTTCCACACTCTGACGTCTTTCTTCTGCATTCTTTAACAAAAGATATTTCTGTTCAGATGTTTTTAAAATCTTAGCTGAATCCTTATACCATGAAATACGTTTTAGAATTTCAATGCCGTTTCCCATGTTAATGTAGTCTTCTTTTGCCAAATCTTCTTTTGCTATAACATAATTGTCTTCATAATCTTTAAGTTTTGCTTTTGCAAAAATATCTAAATTATCAATCTCGCCTGTGCTTTCCCATACAGATTCTTCCTTTGACCAAACGCCACCGTTTTCAAAAATAATTCTGTCAATCTGTATTTTAATATCCTTTGTATTTTTGTTAAGCTTAATTGATATATCATTTCCTTTTGACTGTAAATAACCTAAAGCTAAATCAGTATAACTTTGATTTATTGTTTCCTCTTCGCCTTTTTCATTTGTAACAATCAGTCTTAAATTAATTTCTTTGATCGTTTCCTGAAATATATTTGCAAATGTCAAAGTCAAAGAAACTGATTCTTCATCTACCCCCGGAGTTATTTTTCCTTCCTGAAAAATAATAGGGCTACCATATGTCCATAGGTTCTTCTCCAAGTCTTTTGGAATATTTGTCTGTTCAATGTTCTTATTCTCTTCCATTTTTATGCCTCCTATATCAATTTCTCATTTTACCATATTTGAATGTAAAAAAAAAGAACTACCACCAAACATTTTTCAAATGTCCTAGTAGCAGTTCTCTATGATTTACTCAAATTTACTTTTTATACAATTATTAACTTTTAAGCTGAAAAAGATTTATTTTTTAATCTTTACCTTCTTTGCTTTTGACCATGCGCCGTAAATTTTCTTGCCCTTGTAAACCTTGTACGCTCTAACCTTTACATAGCATGTTTCTTTTTTTCTAAAACCTTTAAGTGTAACTTTTGTCTTTGTTGTCTTTTTATCTACATAACCCTGGAATTTCTTATTGTCACATATACGAACAATATAACCCTTTGCAGTTTTAACTTTCTTGATTGTTACCTTAACTTTTTTGCCTTTAACATTTTTTATTGAAATTGAAGCCTTTGCAGGTTTTGCCTTTGCAGCTTTCTCTGCTGCAGCCTGCTCTTTTGCCTTTTTGTTTGCTTCTTCCTGTTTTTTCTTTTCTGCGGCAATTTCTGCAGGACTTTTTTCTTTGTAGTATCTTACATAATCGACTTCCATTGTTCTGTTCCAGCTTGTATCATAAGGTGGATTTCCCTGTGCAAGATTACCTCCACAAGCTACGTTAAACAATAAATAGTAATCGTCATTTAAAACACTTCTCTTTCCTGCATAAGTGCCAGTATTTAAATCTGCTGTTGAGAATGTTTCGTTGAAATCTGTTATTCTTACATACTTGTCTGTCCATGTGCCATATACACTTAACAACTGACCATCAATGTAGAAAGCACAAATCTTTCCATCTCTGTAACATCCATATGTATGCCATTCTGTTTTGTTATCAACATTTTTGTTTGTGTAAATGTACTGATCAGCTCCATTCCATTTTGGATAATGAATTGTACATTGAATATCTGATCTTGTATTGAAAGCTTCCATTATATCAATTTCACCACATGCAGGCCAATTCTTGCCATTAGTTCCAAGCATCCAAAATGCCGGCCAAATTCCCTTTGATGATGGAATCTTTATTTTTGCTTCAACATACCCTAATCCAATATTAACTTTTCCTGTTCCCGTAATTCTAGCCGATGTCCAATTGTATGTGGTTCCATTAGCTGTTGTTTTTTCAGTTTGCGCTTTGATTTTCATAGTTCCATTAGAGACAGAAACATTTTCTGCCTTGTAGTATTCTTTTTCATTGTTTCCCCAGCCACGGTTTCCATATTCTATACCGTTCCCAATTTGTGGTGTCCAATAAGCATCATTTAATGAAGTTCCATCAAATTCATCTGACCATGATAGCTTAAAATTATTTAAGTTAACATCTGATGGTACAGAGTCTGCTGCTGAAACACCAACACACATTGCAAGTGTTGCAACCATTGAAGCTGCTAACAAAACTATTTTTCTCATTATATGCCTCCTAAAATCTAAAACCCTTTCGTAAAAAGAGAGTAACATATAAAAATGTTTTTATCATTATTGGCTAAAAAATGATACCCTTTTCTAAAAAAAATGCACCTTATCTAAATATAAAAAACCGGAGATTTCAGATGCTCTGTTTTTAATAAACAGTGCTAATCCTCGTCTCCGGTTCTTTATAAGTGTATGCTATTTTACAATGTTACTTTCAATTAAATTGCCTTCCATAAAAGATTTTGCATTCTCCATTGTTGTGTAACTAATTGCCTCTAATGCTTCATCTGTTAGGAATGCCTGATGAGAAGTTACAATTACATTTGGGAAAGACAATAATCTTGAAGTAATTGATGACTCTAAAATATCATCTTCTCTGTTTTCAAATACATTGTCCGTTTCCTCCTCATAAACATCCAAACCTACGCTGTGGAATTTATGCTCTCTTATTCCCTTTATTAAGTCTTCTGTATCAATTAAGGCTCCTCTTGATGTGTTTACTAAAACAACATTATTTTTCATTTTCTTAATTGTCTTTTTGTTTATCATATGGTAAGAATCATCTGTTAAAGGACAGTGGAGCGATATCAAATCACTTCTCTCTAACAGTTCGTCCAATGTTACATACTCAACAAAATCAAGGTCAGGGTTTTCATATATGTCATAAGCAATAACTTTCATGCCAAAACCTTTGCATATACGACACATTGCTGCACCTATTTTTCCTGTACCGATTATACCTGCTGTCTTGTTATGGAAATTAACACCTGTTAATCCTACCAGACTAAAATTATTCTCTCTTACCTTAATGTATGCCTTATGAATATGTCTGTTACATGCAAGAGCCAAAGCCATTGCGTGTTCAGCAATTGCCTCCGGCGAATATCCCGGCACTCTTAAAACTGTTATACCCGCCTGTTTACATGCCTTAATATCCACATTATTAAAGCCTGCACATCTTAGAAGAATCAACTTAACTCCATTTTCAGCCAAAGCTTTTATAACATTTTCATTTAAATTAGAATTTACAAATGCACAAACTCCTTCAAACCCTTTTGCATATTTTGCAGTTGCCTCCGAAATATCTGAATCTGTGTATTCTATTTCTATGTTCTTATATTCTCCGGCTACCTTGTCAAAAGACTCTTTGTCATACTTCTTTGCATCATAAAATAAAATCTTCATAATATGCCTCCTACTGCCTCTTTCATAGATTTGTACTTTGTCTGATGATTAAACCCTGGTATTACTACTTTAACCTTATAAAGAAAAGTATAACATTTTTCTATTTTTTGTATGTTGCAAATGCAACATTACCCATAATTTTCTTTTCTTTTTTCCTGAATATTTTCTTCAATCATCATATCTTTAACTTTCATTAGACGAATTTGTGTGCTTCGTTCATTTTCATCTAATTTCATTGTTATATATTTTATATTGTCCAAAGCTTCAGGAATTATTACATGCTCAAGCGCATTTACCCTTCTTCTCGTTTTTTCTATTTCTGATGCCATTAGCTGACAGGATTTTTCTACCTGAGCAAGTTTTAACATATCTTCAAACACAGAAGATAATGAATATACTGCATCGTCTAAGTCTCCTGCTGTAAAAGCATATCCGTAAGAGTAAATGTCATTTCCCTTAATATCATTTTTTGTCTGAAATTCAGGAATTTCGACACTCATAACGTTTTTAAACTGCTGCTTTATTTCTAAAGTTTTCCCAGTAGCCATTAATGCGGTGTTTAACACCTGTTCACTCATGCCCGCTCTTGCTATCGCAAATTCCATATTAGCAGCTTTTAATCCTTTTTCAACCTTTAATCTTAAGTCCATGTTTTCTTTTATTAAATCCATAAACTGACGAACAAGTTCGTCTCGTTTATCTTTTAAAAGTTTATGGCCTCTTGTGGCTGACAAAAGTTTCTTTTTTTGTTTTGTTAGTTCCATACGGGTTGGATTCACTCTTGTTCCTGCCATACTCTACCTCGCTTTAAAATCCGCTACTTCATTCAACATTCCTTTTCAAGCGATATTCAATTTAACGAAAGCACGCTCCCGCTGCTTCCACCTGGTAGCGGTTCTATCAAGCCCACTTCGCTGCCTTGATGAACCGACGGGTTCCAAGCACTTTCTTTTAAATTTGAATATTGATTGAAAATATATTGTTGAACGTAACTATTTAATTTGGTTTTAAAATAATCATGCTTATACTTTTTAATATCATTGTTATATGATTTGATTGGATTTTATTCTACATTCTCTATTTGTTGCCTTTGTAGTATTTTTCTAAATATTTGTCGTCTATTCGTTTTAGTTCTGATTTTGGTAGCATTGATAATAGTTCCCAACCTATGTCCATTGTTTCTATTATAGTTCTGTTGGTATCGTAGCCTTGTGATACATATTTTTTCTCGAACTCATCTGCAAACTTGGCATATATTAAGTCTATGTCGGATAAAGCTGCCTCGCCTAAGATTGTCATTAGTTCTTTGGCATCTTTTCCTCTTGCATAAGCTGAGAATAACTGGTTCATTACGTTGCTGTGATCTTCTCTTGTTTTTCCTTCGCCAATACCTTTGTCTTTTAATCTTGATAGAGATGGTAAAACATCAATTGGTGGTGTAATGCCTTTTCTATATAATTCTCTGCTTAAAATAATCTGGCCTTCTGTGATATATCCTGTTAAGTCAGGGATTGGATGAGTCTTGTCATCTTCAGGCATTGTTAAAATAGGTATCATTGTTATACTACCGTTTGAGCCTTTTCTTCTTCCTGCGCGTTCATATAAAGTTGCCAGGTCAGTGTACATGTATCCCGGATAACCTCTACGTCCCGGAACTTCTTTTCTTGCTGCTGAAACTTCTCTTAAGGCATCAGCGTAGTTTGTAATATCTGTTATTATTACAAGAACATGCATGTCTTTTTCAAAGGCTAAGTATTCGGCTGCTGTTAGTGCCATTCTTGGTGTGGCAATACGCTCAACTGCCGGATCATTTGCCAGGTTCATAAACATTACTGTTCTGTCTATTGCCCCTGTTTCCTTAAAGCTGTTTACAAAATAATTTGACTCTTCAAATGTAATACCAACTGCTGCGAAAACTACTGCGAAAGGTTCATCTGTTCCTATAACTTTTGCCTGTTTTGCAATCTGCGCTGCCAGGTTAGCATGTGGCAAACCTGAGGCTGAAAAAATTGGTAGTTTCTGTCCCCTAACCAATGTGTTCAAACCATCAATTGCAGAAATACCTGTCTGAATAAATTCTGACGGATAATTTCTTGCTGCCGGATTCATTGCAATACCATTAATGTCTTTTCTTTCATCAGGTAGAATGTCCGGTCCTTTATCTATTGGATTTCCAAGTCCGTCAAATACTCGACCAAGCATATCCATTGAAACTCCAAGTTCCATGCTTCGTCCAAGAAATCTTACTTTACTGTTAGAAAGATTAATACCTGTAGAAGCTTCAAACAACTGAACTAATGCGTTAGTTCCATTTACTTCCAATACTTTACAACGACGGGTTTCACCGTTTGCAAGTTCAATTTCACCTAATTCGTCATAAGTTACCCCTTCAACATCTCTAACTAACATTAAAGGGCCGGCAACTTCCTGAATAGTTCTATATTCCTTTGGCATATTAGTCTTCCTCCTTACTTAAAGCATTTGCGATTTCAAGAGATAACTGATTATTAATTCTGTCAAATTCACTCTCAATATTATCCTCGTGTGTATATTTAAAACGACCAATGGCTTCTCTTACAGGCATTTTTATAAGGTCATTTATATTTGCACCTTTGTTTAGTGCATCCATTGCCTCCTCATAAAATCCCATAACCATTTTCATCATCATGTCCTGTTTTTCCAAAGATGTATAAGTGTCAACTTCATGGAACGAGTTCTGATGTAAATAATCCTCTCTTATGGAACGGGCAGCTTCCATTTTCAAACGGTCAGGTGCAGACAAGGCATCCATACCTACCATTTTTACTATTTCTTCCAACTCTGCTTCTTCCTGAAGTAAAGTCATTAACTTTTGTCTTAAAATAAGCCAGTCCTTATCAACATTTTCCGTAAACCATGAACCAATACTGTCAATATAAAGTGAATAACTTGTAAGCCAGTTAATTGCCGGGAAATGTCTCTTGTAAGCCAAGGCTGAATCAAGTCCCCAGAATACTTTTACAATACGAAGTGTAGCCTGTGATACCGGTTCTGAAATATCACCACCTGGAGGTGATACAGCTCCAATAACTGACAAGGCTCCATCTCTGCCTTCTTTTCCAAGTGTTACAACGTCACCTGCTCTTTCATAAAACTGTGCAAGTCTACTTCCTAAGTATGCAGGATAGCCCTCCTCACCGGGCATTTCTTCAAGTCGGCCTGACATTTCACGAAGAGCCTCTGCCCATCTTGAAGTTGAATCAGCCATAAGGGCTACTGAATATCCCATATCTCTAAAATATTCTGCAATTGTTATACCTGTATAAATTGAAGCCTCTCTGGCTGCAACAGGCATATCTGATGTATTAGCAATTAAAACTGTACGTTCCATTAATGACTCACCTGTTTTTGGATCTTTTAACTCAGGAAATTCATTAAGTACGTCAGTCATTTCATTTCCACGCTCACCGCAACCAATGTAAACTACAATGTCTGCCTCTGCCCATTTTGCCAGCTGATGCTGTATTACTGTTTTACCACTACCAAAAGGTCCGGGAACTGCTGCCACACCACCTCTTGCTATAGGAAATAATGTATCAACAACTCTCTGCCCTGTAATTAATGGCTTGTTAGGATTTTTCTTTTCCTTATATGGACGGCCTTTTCGTACAGGCCATTTTTGCATTAATGTAATTTTCTGCTCACCTTTTTCAGTTTTAATTGTGGCAACTACATCTGTAACAAAATAATTTCCTGACTTTATGCTTGTTACTTCACCTTTTACTCCGTATGGAACCATGATTTTCTGTGTAACTACAGGAGTTTCTTTTACTGTACCTAAAATATCTCCTTCTTCAACTACATCTCCAACCTTTGCAGTTGCCTCAAAATCCCATTTCAATTCACGTTTAAGAGATGGGACCTGAACTCCTCTTTCTAATAGGCTACCTGACACTTTCATAATGTCATCTAACGGTCTTTGTATACCATCATATATACTTCCAATTAGTCCGGGTCCCAATTCTACAGACATAGGCGCTCCTGTTGAAACTACAGGTTCACCGGGACCAAGCCCTGCTGTTTCTTCATAAACCTGTATTGACGCCTGATCACCATGCATTTCTATAATTTCACCAATTAGTTCTTTGTCACTAACACGAACCACATCAAACATATTGGCATCACGCATTCCATCAGCAATAACCAATGGACCTGCCACTTTTCTGATTACTCCCTTGCTATATTCCATATTCTGTCCTTTCCGGTTCAAATATTATTTTCCAAAAACAATATCTGAGCCAATTGCCTTTTCTACCGAATCCTTAACTCCTTTAACTCCTGCGCCTGTGTTGCCTTTAACTCCCGGAATTAAAATAATTGCCGGAGTAACTAATTCACTAAATTTTTCAATTTCACTTTTTATTTCTTCCGCCAGCGATTCAGTAATATATATTATCGGATAGTTTCCATTTGCCAGCTTTTTAAGTATTGCTTCCGCTTTTGCCTTTTCATCCACCGGGTAAATATCAAGCCCCAATGCCTGAAAACCATATATACTATCGTAATCGCCCATTACTGCTACTTTAAGCATACATTTCCCTTACCCTTTCTTTTATAAAGTCATTGTCAAAACCGTTTAACTTTCCTGACATGATAATTTTCACTGTTTTAATTTCATTTTCTCTTGCAATAACATACGCAACTATTGGACCAACGGAAAAAGAATTATATTTTTCACTTTTTATATCTTCAATAATTTTGTTATCGCACCAACATTCAAAAACTGATTTTGATTTTTTTAGTGCTATTGCAAGGTCCCCAAAGCCTGAATTTTCCAAGTATTCAAGAACGCCTTCAAGGCCACCGTCAACTGCTTTTATTAAATCAGTTATGCTTACTCCGTTACATGGAACAAGGCATTTTTTTACAAACTCGCTGTCCTTTCCTGTTGCTGCACATCTTACGGCAATTTTGATATTAGCAATTGTCACCTGAGAATCTGCGTATTTTCTAATTAACTGATTATCAGACTCATTGCCAGCCTTTTTTATAGCCTCTAAAGTTACCTTATCAATTAACACATCACACAACTGACCGTTGCCTGATTTTAAAAGAATCTCAGTTGCTTCTTTTGCAACTCCTGCCATGTTATCAGGTAGTTTGCCGTATTCTCCCTGACGGATTACATCCTTTAAGAATTCAGGTTCAATCTTACAGCCTGCCATAAAAATATTTTCCGTTTCATCTTCTGTGCAAACCTGTTTTATTGCTGCCTTTAAATTGTGGAACTCATCCTTGATTGTCAGTATGGAAACTACTTTTTCATCTTTTACCAAATCATCCAAAACTCTTTTTGTCTTCTCTGATTCTTCATTAAGCATATGTTCCAAAGTTTCATCTAAATGACCGTCTCCCCAACCTTTGTCTCTCAAAAAAGTCATGCACTGGTCATAGGTTTCCAAATTCAACAAAGCCTGTATTGTGTCATTGCCAAACAAACTACTTTCAAGGGCTCGTATTCTTGCAACACCGTAGGTATAATCCATTTCCATAGTGTTTCCTCCTAATATATTTTCTCCTATCCAAATAGTTCTCTGTTAGCTATGTCTTTTAACCTGTCTAGCTGACCATTAAACAAAGCTTTAATCTGACAGTTTTCTTCAATGTCTCCGTAAACAAGAACAAAACCGTTTTCTACATTGTCCCTGCTATCTTCAATGGTAATACTGCCATTTTTTTCTTTTGCTATCTTCTCTATTTTCTTAACAAAATCTTCAGGCATTCTGTCTTTGTCGCTTGTGCTAATGTACATTACACCCGTGCCACTTTGCACATTTTTATTAAATAACTTTTCAAGAAAATCAAAATATTCTGTTGTGTCTAAATTTTCTATTTTGCAAATTGCACTTTCGATTACATCGTTTATACATTTTTGTTTATTATTTAGAATTGCATTTCTTTCTCTAAAACCGGCAGAAGATTTTGTTTTTTCTTTGTATAACTTTCTTGAGGCAAGAGATTTTTTTTCAAATCCCTTAATTTCTTTTTCAATCTCAATTTTTGCCTCTTCCATCTGTGCATTACAGAAATCATCTGCTTCTTTTAAAATAGCATCTGCTTCTTCTTTAGCACTTGCCTGGATTTCTTTTATAATATTATTCAATCCACTCATACACTTCTCCCATTTACTCTAATATGTTAATGTGTAATTTTTATAATGCGATACCGTTAATTGCAAGGAATGAAATAAGTAATGCAAGAATTGCATAAGTTTCAACCATTGCAGGGAAAAGCATTGCCTTTGCAAACTGTTCCGGTCTTTTTGCTATAATACCAATACTAGCGGCTGCTGTTTTGCCCTGATGTTTTCCAGAAACAAGACCAACAATTGCAATTGGTAAACATGCTGCCAAAATTTCAAGTCCCTGTAACGCTGAAATACTTACTGCATTTCCACCGATAATTCCGATTTTTGATAAAGTTACGAAGCCAATTAACAAACCATAAAGTCCCTGAGTACCAGGTAGTAACTGCATTACTAATACTTTAGCAAACTTTGATGGATCTTCTGTCATAACGCCTGAGGCCGCCTGACCTGCCGTACCTACTCCAATTGCAGAGCCCATACCTGCCATTAGCACTGCAAGAGCCGCTCCCAATAAAGCATAAAATAAACCTAAATTATTAAAAAATTCTCCCATAACTAATTCTCCTTTACTTTCACGTATTTTGTATTTTCCTTAAATGGCTTAAACTCTCTACTTCCACCTTCAAAGAATTTTCCGAAAAATTCCACATACTGAAGTCTGTTTGTATGAACATAAGCACCTAATAAATTAATTGCCATATTAAATGTGTGACCAATAATGAAAATAACAATAAACATTATCACACCAACTACCGACTTGCCGCCCATGGCTGCCATTGTATTAATAACCTGTGCAATTACACCTGTCGCAAGTCCCAAAGCCAAAAGTCTTGAGTACGATAACAAATCACTAAGCCAGCTTGTTGTATCATAAAGACTATATGCTCCAAGTAGTAATCTCTTAACAGGGTTCTTTGCCCTTCTTCCTGCCATTAAAAGTATTCCAACCATGCCACCAATAGCCATAACCTTTGCCAGCATATTAGCCCAAGCCGGAAATACTATTGTTGTTCCTGCAAGAGATGCAAAAATTGATGTTGGCACTAACAATAAAATTAAGCCTATTAAAAATACATACCAAAGCACTACGTCACATACAAATGACATAACATCTTTTTGCTTTATCATCATGTAGCCTTTAATTCCAAGGCCAACAAACAAATGTATAATTCCGAAAATCATGCAATAAATCAACATTCTCATTGGTTGCTCTATAGGAGTAAACCACAATGCAGGTATTGTTATTTTTACACCAAAGAAGGTGCTACCAATAACAGTTATTGCATCACCAAAATATCCACCAAAAAGTATGCCCCATATTAAAGTTGAAATTCCACAGTTCTTAAACATTCGTAATGTTTTCCCCATGGATTCTTCCATGTTAGGAAACTTTTTAAGCGCCCATAAACAACCAAGAAACATAAGCAAGCCGTAAGCTGCATCACTTAACATTATTCCAAAAAAGAAATAATAGAAAAATGCCGTAATTAATGTTGGATCAATTTCTGTTTTTGTTGGATAACCAAAAGAAGTTACAACTCCTTCAACTGCTCCTGCTGTTTTACTGTTAGATAAAAGAACAGGTACATCTTCGTTATCCTTTGGTGCTTCCACATCTATTGCCACAGTATAGTCATTTTCCAAGTTCATTCTTAAACTTTCAATCTCTTTCTTTGGAATAAAACCTGTAACAAAAAATGTATGTTTTGTTTGAAGAATTTCTCCCAAAGCTCTATATTTTTCAGCTCTGATTGTGTAATAATCTGAAATTTCCTTTAGTTCAATTCTTCTTTCACTATATTCTTTTATTTTATTTTTGATTTCCTGTATTTCATTATCAAGAATAGTAATAACTTTTTCTCTCTTTTTTACCGATTCTTTTGGAAGATGGCTTGTCATAATAGGGGGTCTGTTAAAGCCCAAACCTCTAAGTGCCTTCTCCGTTTTTTCTTCGTTCTGTTTCAGAAATACTACTGCTATATAAGTTTGAAACTTATCTGAACTTAAAATTTGAGCGTATGTTAATTTTGGCAATCCCTCCAAACTCTCTAATCTGTTAATCAGTTGATTCTCCGTATAAGTTCCTAAAATAGTTCCAAGTAAAAATCCTGTTTTCTTTGTTCCTTTATAATTCATTGGAACATCAAGTTCTGCCCATGGCTTAAGGGCTTCTATTTCATCATAACGTCTCGCCTTTTCAGCAATCTTTTCATCTACTGCTTTGTTTAACTGAATAATATCTTTTGCCACATTCATTATTTCCTGTTGATTTTCAGTAGACTTCTTAAATTCACTTATTTCAATTTCTTTCTTTCCTTCTAAACTTGAAAACATTGATGTTTTTTCCGGATAGAATTTTTCAAGAATGTTAAGTGCATTTTCCGCTAATGCCGCATTCCTTTGAAAAATCGAAATCTGTGTTGCTGTATTTACTTTTTGAAAAACAGAGTCTTTATTTTCAGTTTCATGTATTTCCAGACAGCCTTTTCTCTGTAAAAATTCAAGAATTTTCTTTCTATCCTTTTTTAAAGCACAAATGTTTATTTTGCGCATTTCTAAAACTGCCATAATACCTCCTAACTTTTAAGCCAATGCCTGTATTACTGCTTTAATTGCGTTGTCCGTCCTTTCTTTTGCCAAATCTCTAAGTTCCATTACCTTCATTTGGATTTCCTTGTCCATTTCCAAATCATAGTTGTTACATTCTGAAACTACCTCATCCATTGCCCTCTTAGCTTCTTCCTGAACCTTCATTAGTTTTTCTTTTCTAAACTGTGCCTTCCTTGAATCTAATTCTGCCTTCTTTCCTGCTGCGTTGTCCATTGCCACCTGAATCTGCTTTTCAGCTTCCATTTCAGCTACACGTACAGCATCAATAGTTTCTTTAATCATACTTATCCCTTCCTTTCTAAAAACCTTCGCTTATACTCCTCCTAAAGTTACATTATAAATTTTATAATAGTCTGTCTCTTTTTTATATACAAGTTCCAATTTATGGCAATTGTATATAAACCTTACAAATTGTATATTTTGTCTTTTATCCGTACCAAATTCTTGTTTTATTATATCATAATTTAATTTTTTTATGTGGTTATTTTTAACATTATGAAAGAATTGCTGTGGGGATTAAGACCTGCTAATGTAATTTTTAAGCCTATATTTTCTTTGTTTTTCGCTACATTGTAACATTTTTATTCTATTTTGTAATATTTTTGTAATATTTGTATTGATTTTGCAACAAACATGTGTTAGTATATGGCTAATTCATTCAAGAAAGAAGGTTAAGAATTAATATGAGCAGAAAAATACATATCATACCATCACTAACAATGTCGTTAGTTCTTATGACATGTGTAATTACAAAAGCAAATGACAATTCTAATAATACAAATATTTTAATTAACGAAAATGCAACGGCTACAAGCCATACTAATGGAACAACAACTCTCACAAACATTGAAGCAACCACTAATGAAAATACTACAACTAATACGTATGACACCTTTGCCCCTAAAACTTATGTTAAAGGCATTTCCGATACAAAAACCGGAATCAAAATCACTTGGAAAAAGGTCAATGTTTCCAAGTACAAAATTTACCGAAGCAAAAAAAAATCAAAAGGCTACAAGCCTGTAAAAACTATTAAAAGTAAGAAAACTACAAGTTACACAGACAAAAGTATAAAGAATAACACAACTTATTATTACAAAATAAAAACATATAGTCCAAACACTAATACTTCAGTTTCTAAGCCTGTAAAATACAAGACATCTTACAAGAAACTAAAAATCAACTTTAATAAACAGTTAAAGAAATTAATTACCAATAATGTAAACAAACATTATCCATGTAATGTTTTAGTGAAAAAATATGTTGAGTCATCTGGCACAAAAGTTAAAACTTCAAAGGAAGTTACTAATTTAAAATTACAAGGCAGTCCTACTGCTAACAGTTGGAAAAACGGCTACGCAAAAGTTTCTTATACTTACTCATTAAAACAAAGCACTTATAAGAAATCAGGAAAAGTCAAATCCACTACATATCCTGTTAAATCATCAGGTTTAACCCACACTGCTGTTACTTCTACTAATGATATGGATTCATTAGATGCGGGGGATATCATTACCTATAGTAAAAATGGACGGGCAACACACGTTGCTGTCTATATTGGTCGCTTTGATTCTAAATCAGACCTTGTTGAATATTTAAACACTGAAGTTGGAATTAAATGTTCAACGAATACAAGTTGGATTAAGTCATGGAATGGCAACTGCAAGCACTGGGTTATCCAGGGTGGTATGAGAAATGGTAATCAGATTTATATTTGTAACAACGCTAACACTACTACAACCGGTAGCGGAGCAAGCACAATTTCTCATTCAATTTCATTGTTGAAATAACACCAGTGTATTACTCAATAATAATAAATGTTAAGTAACTACACAATTTTGTAACTATATTCATAGTTTCATAAAAGTAAAAAAGAACCACGGCAATAACTATATCCGGAATTTTTTTCTAGTTATGGTTATTCCCTTGGTTCTTTTTTATATGCTATTTTTTATGCATTATTTCTTTATATATATTTTTTTGCAGATTAGTTCTTTATACATTATTTTTTGCAGATTAAATCTTTATACACTATTTTCATTTTTCATTTTTACTATATCTAAAATTTCAATTAAATCATCAATCTTATAATCTGCCGGTGACTGATTATAAGAAAATCTATCGTCTTTCTTTGCAACTGTAACAAGGCCTGCTGCTTTTGCTGCCTGAATTCCATAAGTTGAGTCTTCAATCACAAGACACTCCTCTTTGTCTAACCCCAGTTTTGAAACTGTATAGTTATAAATTTCCGGATTAGGCTTGCTCTCCTTAAACATATGACCACTTACAATTAGGTCAATATACGAGCTAACCCCAATTTCTTTTGCCACATGTTTTATGTTATCCATAGGTGATGACGAAGCTATTGCCACAATATAGCCATCTTTCTTTAATGTACTAATAACTTCTTTTACATGAGGATTTGGAATGTCTTTATAAGAAAAGTTTTTTTCTGCTCCTGTCACCTCCCAAAATCTTTCGCACATTTTGTAAACTTCCTGTGGGGACAGATTATCTCCCTTTGCCTGATTCCACCATTTTGCCAAAAGAATTTTCTCCATTTCACCTGAACAGCCCGCCAGAGTGTATATCTCCTCCAAATCCAAATGTATATCATTTGCATCTAAAAAATCCTTAAAACATTTTATATACACAGGCTCGCTATCCACTAATACTCCGTCCTGGTCAAAAATTACTGCTTTTATCATATGACCTCCTTTTTCAAAATCTTTATGTTAAATTTATTTTTAGCCTTACACTGGTTGTATTTAGAACTAATTGTTATTTATAATATACCAGTAATTTGTATGTATTTGTAGGATATTTTTGTATGTAATTCCTATTATATTTTTACGAAATAGAAATTTGCAGATAACTTCCTATTTCATAAAGAGAAAACAAATGCTAAAATAATACACGAAAATGTTAGAAAAGAGGTATTTGTGATGAATAATGAATATGAACAAGCTGAACCTACAAAGAACATTGACGAAAAAATAGAACGTGATTACGACAGGTCTATTAACATGTGGAACGATTTTTATTCCAAATGCCAAATTGTAGATTTAAAAGGTAAATCTCTTTCTGTTGAGCCAATGTTTGATATATGTCTCGATATTTTTGCAAGCAAATGCAAAAACATATTAGACTTTGGTTGTGGTACAGGAGATGTTATTTTCCAATGCTATGAGTTCGGAAACATGGATTCAGGTCTTGGTATTGATTTATCTGAAACAGGTATTAATTTTGCCAAAGAATTTGCAACCGTAAACAAATACACTAACCTTAATTTTGAGATGGGAGATATTTCATATTTTGATAATTATAACGGCAAACCTTTTGACGGAATCATACTGTCAAACGTTCTAGATGTTATGCCAAAAGATATTGCCTTAAAGACTTTTAAAGGTCTTACAAAACTTCTCGCCCCAAAGGGACTTATGTTTGTAAAATTAAATCCATTTTACGAAAAGACAGATATGAAGCAATGGGGTTTTACTCAAATTAAAGATAATCTTTTTGAAGAAAACGGTATTCTTCGCTATAGAGAATTAGACACTGCCTCCTGGAAACAAAGTTTTGAGAAGCACTATGAAATCATAAGATATCTGGAATTTCCATATCCTTGGCAGGAAGGCATGAATCGCCTGTTTTTATTACAGAAGAAATAATTTACATAAAAATACCGATCCTTAGTTATATGAACATGTATTTAAATCAGCATATCCATACCTAATAAGGGTCGGTACTTTTTATTATAATATTCTATTATTCCAATCTTCTAAAATTCTTATATTGCACTATCTCAATTCTATAAAACTCTTATATTTCATAGGCTAAAATTATGCCACCCATTTCAGCATAAAAACTACATAACCCACTTGTTGGCATTGTTTCTACCTTGCCAACTTCTGTGTGTTCACGTAAATTGTCTAACAAGAACTGAACTTTTTCTTTGTTAAAGCACTGACTTATAACAAGATTGCCACCCTTATATCCATTGGCAAGCATATCCTGAACAGTCTTTTTGTAAATAGCATCTTTTCCTCTAATTTTTCTTAACAACTCGATTTTTCCTTCACTTGAACCCTGACCTAAAATCTTAATGCCAAGCATTCCTGCAAGTTTGCCACTTAAGGCACTTACACGACCATTTTTTACAAGATTGTCGATTGATTCCAAAATAAAGAATGTTTTAATTTTTGTTTTATACTCTTCAACTGCTTCAACTATTTCTTCAAAAGATTTTTCTTTTGCGATCAGTTCCTGAATCTTTCTTACAATAAGTGTTAAGCCGGCTCCTGCTGACTTCGAATCGAATATGTGGATTTTCTTTTCAGGATCATCTTCTAATGCCATGTGTTTTCCAACTGACGCACTACTATAACTGCCTGACAACTCACCTGAAATAGTAACCGCAAACACTTCATCTGCCTGCCTAAAAGCATTATACCATTCCTCAGGACTTGGTGCTGCAGACCCACTTGTTCCATGATATGATTTCATGTCTTCCATAAAAGATTTAATATCCAAATTAAAATCGTCTACATATTCCTTCTCCCCTACTCTTAATCTAAGTGGAACTCTATCCATGTATATATTATTTTCAGTTTTATTTTCTATTACCAAATCGCAACTTGAATCCACGATTATTGCATATTTCATATTAGTCTCCTCTCGACAGCAATATTATCTTTTCTACAAAAAATATGTTATGTAGTATTCATTACTACATACTATTGTACTATTATCTTTGTTATGCTACAATTTACATAAATGTCAAAAATGTAAACATTTGAGAGGATTAATATGAATAAATTTTCCATTAGCAATTATACAAAGCGAAATAAATTCACACGAATGTGTATTGGGGAAGCCATGGTTTCTCTTATGAAAGAAAAATCCTATAGCAAAATTAAAATTTTAGATTTAGCTGTAAAAGCCGGCGTTTCAAGAATGACTTTCTACAAATACTATCACACAAAAGAAGAAGTTCTTGGGGACTACCTTAACGAGATTATTTCAGGCTATGTTGATATATATGATAATGATCCATCTGGTGATTTTCCAAACTATAACAATATGCTTAATGCTCTTGTATACTTCGATAAATATGCCGACTTTTTCGTGGGGCTTGCCAATGCCGGGCTGTATTCTCTGTTAGTCGACGCCACAAACGAATATATGGAAAATAATATTGTACCTAAATACGGCATTTCGCTATACAAAGCCTACTATTTTGCCGGTGCCATTTTGAACACCTTTATCAAATGGGAAGAAAATGGAAAAAAAGAAAGTGCTGAAGAAATTGCAAAAGAATTAGTTAAATAATTATTATTTTATAATCATTAGCATTCTCTATTTGCCTTTGTATTATTCTGACTTTTATTCCTCCATTTACTACTTCTTCATTTAAAATTTCAACAAAATGTTCTACTTTGTCATAATCCACCCAGTCTCCGAAATGGTTTTTTTTCCGCATATTTTGTTTCATCAAAGAACTTCTTATCTAATGTAGACCAAAACAATTTGTTTTCTGTGCCCTTAACATCTATTATTTTGTTTAACTTTCCAACATAAACTTCAAGACAACATTCTTCAAGATAATATGTATTTTCATTATATACAACAATTATATCCTCTCATATCTTCACCCTCATAAAATTTCTTCTCATTAGCCAATAGTATAACATATATTACTGAAATAAAATATTATTCCCTACTACTTATAATTTTCATTATGCGGATTTTTCTCTCAAAAAAGTCCACCAATTTAATCAGAATTCATTAGTAAAAACAAGTAAAAAACAGAATTTTCTTGTACAACAAAAAAAGCCCTTGTTTAAAGGAATCCCTTTAAACAAAGGCTTTTTAATAACAGGGGCACTAGGAATCGAACCCAGCTCTGGAGTTTTGGAGACTCTTATTCTACCGATGAACTATGCCCCTATTGCGTTTAAGCACAAGTATATTTATACCATAACGCACCTAATATGTCAAATGTTTTCTCCAGCTTCTTTTATGTTTTTTACGCCTACTAATTCAATTCCTTCAACGTCTTTTAAAGATTTCACTGATACTGCCGGAAGTATACAGCGTTTGAAGCCCAATTTTTTAGCTTCCATAACTCTCTGTTGTACATTTGATACTGCACGAACTTCTCCCGAAAGACCTACTTCTCCAAACACTAATGTTGCCGGATCTATTGCCCTGTTTTTGTAACTACTAATTAGTGCCATTACCAATGCCAAATCCATTGCCGGCTCATTTACTTTCATACCGCCAGCCACATTAACATAGGCATCGTAGTCGCCCATTTGTATACCCATTCTCTTTTCAATAACTGCCATAAGCAAATTAACTCTGTTATAATCCGTTCCAACTGCTGTTCTTCTTGGCATACCGAAAGCTGTATGATTAATCAATGCCTGCACTTCAACCAAAATAGGTCTTGTTCCTTCCATCAAACACGCAACCACTGAGCCTGATGCGTCAGTAGGGCGTCCCTCAAGCATAAATTCAGATGGATTTAAAACCTGTTCCAGACCTTCCTCTCTCATTTCAAAAACACCAATTTCATTGGTTGAGCCGAATCTGTTTTTTACACCTCGTAAAATACGGTACGCAGCATGTCTGTCTCCTTCAAAATACAAAACCGTATCTACCATGTGCTCTAAAACTCTAGGTCCAGCCACTACACCTTCTTTTGTAACATGACCAACAATAAAAATCGGAATGGTCAGTCCTTTTGCTATTTGCATTAATGTGTTAGTGGATTCTCTTACCTGACTAACACTTCCCGGTGCTGAACTAATATCTTCCCTATAAATTGTCTGAATAGAGTCAATTACTACTGCATCAGGCTTTGTTTCCGTAACAACTGCTTCAATATTATCAAGACTTGTTTCTGATAACAAACTTAAATTATTGCTGAACTCTCCCATTCTGTTTGCTCGAAGCTTAATTTGCTTTAAAGATTCTTCTCCTGAAATATATAATATTTTCTTTCCTGAAGCTGACATATTTCTACAAACCTGAAGAAGCAATGTTGATTTTCCAATACCAGGATCACCACCAACTAAAATTAAACCTCCCGGCACAACACCACCTCCGAGAACCCTGTCTAATTCACTAAAACCTGTGCTTATTCTTTCTTCATCATCTGCCTTCACTTCATTGATTGTTACAGGCATTGAGTTGGTTATATTTCTTCTTATTGTTTTATTTTTAGGACCTTTAGGCTCTTCCACAAAAGTTCCCACCTCTTTACATCCCGGACACTGACCTAGCCATTTTGCTGATTCATATCCGCACTCTTTACAAAAAAATACTGTCTTATCTGCTTTTGCCATTTACTTCCCCTTATTCTATTTTTGAATATTAAGAAAGGCCCTTACGGACCTTTACTTAATCATATATTCAATTACGCTGCAACGACCTTAACTGTTGTCATTACACCTTTCTGTAAGTCTACATCAAATGTAAGCTTTCCACCAATATCTGTCTTTGAAACTCCAAGATCTTTATCATTAACAAATACTTTGTATTCCTTGTTTGCTTCTAATTCTAAAGTAATCTGAGTCTGTCCCATTCCATCTACGAAGAAACTTACTTCATCAGCAGTTTCCTTAAATACGTTTACTGCTGTTCCTGGAAGTGATTCATATACGAATGTTCCGTTTCTTTCTAATTTTGTAATTTCATTCCATGTTTTAACCTTATACATGTCTCCTGAAACTTCAAAATCTGACACCTTCTTCTTTGCATCTAATTCGTAATTTCCAAAGCTAATTGTTCCATTGCTTTCTTTTTTTATTAATTCCTTAATGATTGCCATTTCTTCCTCCTGTAATTATTCGCCGATGCGATTTATCTTAAAATCATTCTATCACACTTATCATATTTTTTCATTAGCTTTCTAGTGTAATAGTCTTGATTTTTTTTATTCAATTAGGGAATTTTAGTCCCTCTATTTTTTCTCTGATTTTTTCTCTGACTCTTTCTTAGATTCTTCCTTAGGCTCCTCTTTTACTTTGAATGTAACATTATTGCTCTTATAGCCAACAGTTACTTTATCTCCTGCCTTCACTTTTTCGGCAAGTACCTCCTCAGCAAGCATATCCTCAACCTTATTCTGAATCATTCTTCTAAGTGGTCTTGCGCCAAACTTCTTGTCGTAACTTTCTTTTGCAAGATAAGTTTTAAGAGATGACGTGAAAGATAAAGCTATATCCATCTGTTCTTTAACCTGCTTTGCAAGATTTTTAAGCATTAATGATACAATACTCTTTACTTCGCTTTCACTTAATGTATGGAATACAATAATGTCATCAATTCTGTTTAAAAATTCAGGTCTGAACATTAGCTTAACTTCTTCCATAACATTTGCCTTCATCTTTTCGTAGTCGGCTTTTTCTGTATCACCCTGACTGAAGCCTAAATGCTTAGGATCTACTATTCTATTGGCACCGGCATTACTTGTCATTATGATAATTGTATTCTTAAAACTTACTTTTCTTCCTTTAGAATCTGTAATATGGCCATCATCTAATACCTGTAAAAGTACATTAAATACATCCGGATGTGCCTTTTCTATTTCATCAAAAAGCACTACAGAATATGGGTTCTGTCTAACCTTATCGCTTAACTGACCCCCATCTTCAAATCCAACATATCCCGGTGGTGAGCCAATTAATTTTGACACACTATGTTTCTCCATGTATTCAGACATATCAACTCTGATAATTGAGTCTTCTGTTCCAAAAACTGCCTCTGCCAAAGTTTTAGACAATTCAGTTTTTCCAACACCTGTAGGCCCTAGGAAAAGGAATGAACCAATAGGTCTGTTAGGATTTTTAAGTCCTACTCTACCTCTTCTTACAGCCTTAGCAACTGCACTTACGGCTTCTTCCTGCCCTATCATTCTCTTGTGTAAAACTTTTTCCAAATCAAGAAGTCTCTTCTGCTCGTTTTTCTCAAGTCTTGTTACAGGTATACCTGTCCACATTGCAACAACTTCCTCAATTGAGTTTTCTGTTATAATAGGGCGGAACTCTTCTTCTGTGCCTTCCCATTTTGCAATTGCCTTGTTTAACTTGTTCTGAGCCTTGTCCAGTTGCTTCTTTATTTCTGTTGCACTCTTAAAATCAGCATGTCTTACACACATTTCAAGTTCTAAGTTAAGTTCTGCAATATCAATTTCCTTATCTTTTACAGACTTTGGTTTTGGCACTTCCCTAATTCGCATTTTTGAACATGCTTCATCAATTAAATCTATTGCCTTATCAGGTAAATTTCTGTCGTTAATATATCTTGATGATAATTTTACCGCTGCCCTAATTGCCTCATCTGAGATTGTAACGTTATGAAAATCTTCATAAGCAGATTTTAGACCTTTTAGTATTTCCACAGCCTGTTCTTCAGTTGGTTCCTCAACTGTTACCGGCTGAAATCTTCTCTCTAAAGCTGCATCTTTTTCGAAATATTTTCTAAATTCAGAAATTGTAGTTGCCCCAATAACCTGCAAATTGCCCTTAGTTAATGAAGGTTTCAAAATATTTGACGCATCCATTGAGCCTTCTGCTCCACCGGCACCTACTATTGTATGAATTTCATCTATAAATAAAATTATGTTTCCTGAATTTTGTACTTCATCAATTATGTTTTTTAATCTTTCTTCAAACTCACCTCTGTATTTGGAACCGGCTACTGCTCCTGATAAATCAAGGCTGAAAATTCTTTTGCCAGCCATTGTTTTGGGAACTGTTCCTTCACAAATACGCCATGCAATGGCCTCAACAATTGCAGTCTTACCAACGCCAGGTTCACCAATTAAGCATGGGTTGTTCTTTGTTCTTCTGCTTAATATCTGGATAATTCTTCCTATTTCATTTTCACGTCCAACTACAGGATCAAGTTTGTTCGCCTTTGCCTCGGCTGTTAAATCCCTACCGTACTTTTCCAAAGTAGGTATGGGACTTGCCTGAACTGCACTTCTGCCCCTCTTTGCAGGCTTAATGTAGTTTTTAACTTCGTTTATATCTCTATTTGTCAAATTAAGAATATCCACACAAACTTTTTTCAAATTAATGCCAAAGCTTGCTAATATGCAATGTGCTTCACAATCAGGATCAGCTAATATTGCCAAAAGAACATGTTCTGTTCCTATTTGTGGAATCCCCTGACTTGCAGCTTCCTCAGCAGCTCTGCCAAGTAATACGTGTGCTCTGTTTGAAGGCATTATATTTTTTGCTCTGGTTTTTGAACGTACCCTTGATTTTATTCCCATATCGTCTTCGATTGCGTTAATAATATCCTTGTACATTAAGTTGTAATTATATAAAATATTGGCAGCCACTCCATCTGTAACTTTTGCAATACCTGCCAAAATATGCTCTGTTCCAATGTAATCCATTCCCAAGTCAATTGCCACATCTTTTGCATATCCGATTGCTTCAATTGTCTGTCTGGTAAATCTACTACTTTCCATATGCATCCCTCCATATTAGTCTAGGATTTTAATATACTCTAAAAATGTGTACATTATTTTACGATTTTTTAAATAAAGGGCAATTCTCATGAAAGAATTGCCCTTTAATCTTACGTTAATCTAAATCGATAAATTCGAAATCATCATCATCGTCATCGTCATCAAAATCAATTTCTGAATCATCGTATGCATCGATTTCTTCTGATTTATTTACCTCTTCAGCACTGCTTTCTGCGCTATCATTAATCTGTTCTGCATCAATAGTAATTGTATTATCATTTGGAAGTTCCTCTACAGGTTCATCAATTTCCTTCGCTACTTCGTTTGCTATCTCTGCTTCTAAAGCTTTTTCGATATCAACAAGTTCATCTGAATCAATGTCAGCTTCCTTTAATTCTTCAACTTCTTCAGGAGCTTCTTTTACTTCTTCCTTTGAAGGTTCAGCAACTTGCTTTGCTTCTGCTTCCTCTTCTTCAATTGATACTCCTGAATCAATATCATCTTCGTCTTCTTCGTATTTTTTCTTTTTGTTTTCTTTTTTAGCTTTCTTTTCAGCCTTCTTCTGGGCTTTCTTTTCTTTCTTTGGATCTTTTAATTCATCCTCTGAATATGTCTTTTTAATTTTCTTTTCTTTTTTGCTTATGCCTAAATTAATAGATACAAAAATTAAAATAACGATTACTACTGCTAATCCGCATAAAATTTTAATTAAAACATTGTACTTGTCAACTAACTGGTTGTACTGTTTCTGTAAATTGTTATATGCCTTAGCTGCTGCTTCTGACTGCTGGTTTGCGTCTGATGATGTTAAATATCTCTGTAAACATTTTTCGTTATCATCATAGCTGTATAAATTAGTATCACCATTCCAGTTCATTGCATACACAAGATACATTCCTTCATCTTCATCAAGTACCCATGCTTTAACTTCCTGATCAATAATTGTAACTTTCTTTTTATCGTAAGCTTTTACAATTCCGTCTACCTTCTTTGGCTGTACAATTGTGTACATTCTGCTCTTTATTTTAATATTGCTCATTGGGTAGAACTTTTTCTGGCTCTTATCATAAATATAAAAACCTGATGTTTCATCACCCTTTAAATAAAAAGCTGTTAATTCCTTAACGTCTCCCTTAATACAAGTATAACTGTTTCCATTATACTTTGCTGTACTCTTTGAAAATCCTTCAGGAATTTCTGACTTTTTAAATGATTCTGAAATAGTAAATGTATTCTTTCCAACCTTTACTGTAGAATCAGTTGCAGTCTTCTTTGAAGTTTTCTTTTTTGTGCTACTTGAGTCTTTATATGTTGCATCTTCTGCTTCTGTTAATTTCTTTGTTTTCAAAGTATACTTCTGAACAGTTCCTGTTGATGATGTAACATCAACTATTGTTAAGTTATCACCAGTATCCATTACAGTATTAATACCATCTTTTTCTACTGACCACTGTGATGTGCTGTCCTTTGCAGTTGCCTCAATCTTAATAGACTTTACTGTTGACTTAACTGTTAAGTTATATTCATATGTAGTTGAATTAAAATCTAAAGGCACCTCTGTCTGATTTCCTGAATTGTCAATTGCATAAACTTTTAAATCTGACAAATCAGTTGTTTCATCAGCGCTAACTGTAAAAATCATTGTAACCATCATAGCAGACATTGCAGCTATCATAATTAGCAGGCTTTTTAACTTCTTCATTCTTATTTCCTTTCTTCTCCTGTATTCTATACAAGCTTTTTAATTATTATGCTTCATCAATTGCTTTACCAATATCATTACGCATATATTTATTTTCAAAATCAATAAGTTTTGTTGCTTCGTAAGCGTTTGCTCTTGCCTCTTTTAAGTCTTTACCTTTTGCTGTAACACCAAGAACTCGACCACCATTAGTTACTATTTTTCCATTATCTAATTTTGTTCCTGCATGGAAAACATAATAACCTTCCTTGTTTTCAAACTTCTCAAGACCTTTGATTTCAAATCCTTTTTCATAAGAAACAGGGTAACCGTCACTTGCAAGTACAACACAAACTGCTGCGTTGTCTTCAAACTGTAAATCAATCTGATCTAATGTTCCATCAATACAAGCTTCAAATACATCAATAATGTCATTCTTCATTCTTGGAAGAACTACCTGGGCTTCAGGATCACCAAATCTTGCATTGTATTCTAATACTTTTGGTCCATCTTCTGTGAGCATTAAGCCAAAGAAAATAATTCCCTTGAATTCTCTTCCTTCTGACGCCATGGCATCAACTGTAGCCTGGTAAACATATTTCTTACAAAACTCGTCAACTTCTTCTGTATAGAATGGACTTGGTGAAAATGTTCCCATGCCGCCTGTGTTAAGTCCCTGGTCGCCATCTTTTGCTCTCTTATGGTCCTGAGCTGATGTCATAATCTTAATTGTTTTTCCATCAACAAAAGAAAGAACTGAAACTTCACGACCTGTCATAAATTCTTCAATAACAATTGTGTTACCTGCATTACCGAATTTTTTGTCTAACATTAATTCCTTAACGCCATCCATTGCTTCTTCTTTTGTATTACAAATTAAAACACCTTTTCCAAGAGCTAATCCGTCAGCTTTTAAAACAATAGGATATTTTGAAGTTTCAAGATACTTCATTGCTTCTTCCGGTGTATCAAAATTTTCATAAGCTGCTGTAGGAATATTGTATTTCTTCATTAAGTCCTTTGAAAATGCTTTTGAACCTTCTAATATAGCTGCATTTTCTCTTGGACCAAACACTCTAAGTCCTGCTTCTTCAAACTTATCAACAATTCCTCCAACTAAAGGATCGTCCATACCAACAACTGTTAAATCTATTTCGTTGTTTTTTGCAAATTCTACTAATTTATCAAATTCCATTGCCCCTATGTTTACACATTCTGCAATCTGTCCTATGCCGGCATTTCCAGGGGCACAATATATTTTGTCCACCTTTGAACTTTTGGCTACTGCTGTTGCAATGGCATGTTCTCTTCCGCCGCTTCCTACAATAAGAACTTTCATTTCAATCTCCTCTCTTTTCGCTATTCTGGTTGAGTTTTGCCCAAAGCGTATTACGAAAGCACGCTCCCACTGCTTTCGAAATATATTTTTTGATAAATGCTAACCTAAAAGCGTACTATATTTGTGTTTACAATAAATTGTTTGCAATTGCGTTGATGGCTTGTGGAAGTATTTTCCACTCTGCCTGTTCCATTACACGTTTCTGCAAAGTTTCAGGTGTATCGTCAGGTAAAACTTCTACTGCCTTCTGATAAATTATTGGGCCAGTGTCTGTTCCTTCATCTACGAAATGAACTGTAGCTCCTGTAACTTTTACTCCGCGTTCTAATGCTTTTTCATGTACATGTAATCCATAGAAACCATTTCCACAGAAAGATGGTATAAGTGATGGATGTACATTTATAATTTTATTTCTATATTTTGCTATTAATTCCGGTGGTAATACTACTAAGAATCCGGCTAACACAATTAAGTCTAAATTGTATGAATCAATTTTTTCAATTAATGCTTTGTTGAATTCTTCTCTTGTTTCGTAATCTTTTACACAAACACATTCTGCTGCAATGTTGTTTTCTTTTGCTCTTGTTAATGCGTATGCGTCTTTTTTGTTACTTATAACAACTTCTAATGATGCATTAGTTATTGTTTTGTTTTTTACGGCATCAATAATTGCCTGTAAATTAGTTCCACCACCTGAAACTAAAACTCCTACTCTAATCATAATAACCTCTTTTGATTAAATGCTGTTTGTTTCAATTATGTGTCAATTACAACTGTCTCAAGCTAATTCAAAACTAATCTGAAATTAATTTAAAGCTCAACTAAAGTTAATTTTAACTTATTTTAAACTAATTCTACGCCCTTTTTGCCTTCAACAACTTCACCTACTACGAAGCACTTTTCTCCTGCTTTTGTGATGGCTTCCATTGTCTTATCTACGTCAGCTTCATCAACAGCTAATAACATACCAATCCCCATGTTATATGTGTTGTACATCATTTCTTCTGCAATATCACCAGTCTTCTGAAGTAATTTAAAGATTGGTGGAATTTCATAAGAATCTTTCTTAACTACTGCCTTAACATTTTCAGGAAGCATTCTTGGAATGTTTTCATAGAAGCCACCACCTGTAATATGGCTGCAACCATGAATCTTAACACCTGCGTCCTTAATTAAGTTAAGGGCTTTTACATATATAATTGTTGGAGCAAGTAAAGCTTCTCCTAAAGTTGTTCCTAATTCATCATAGTATTTGTTAAGTGACTCTTCTGTCATGTCAAATACTTTTCTTACTAATGAGAATCCGTTACTATGTACACCTGATGAAGCAATTCCAATAAGTTTGTCTCCAGGCTTAATATCTTCTCCTGTAACTAAATCCTTCTTATCTACAACACCTACTGCAAATCCTGCTAAATCATAATCATCTTCAGGCATAAGTCCCGGATGTTCTGCTGTTTCTCCACCGATTAAAGCACATCCTGACTGTTTACAACCTTCAGCAACACCTTTTACAATCTCAGCAATCTTTTCAGGATAGTTTTTACCACATGCGATGTAGTCTAAGAAGAATAATGGTTCTCCACCACCACAAACTATATCGTTTACGCACATAGCTACACAATCAATACCGATTGTATCATGTTTATCTAAAACAAAAGCAAGCTTAATCTTTGTTCCTACGCCGTCTGTTCCTGATACTAAAATTGGTTCTTCCATATTCTTAAAAGCACTCATATCAAATGCACCGGCAAAACCACCAATACCACCTAAAACTTCAGGTCTTACTGTTTCTTTAATAGAACCTTTAATTAATTCTACTGACTTGTAACCTGCTTCAATATCTACGCCTGCCTTCTTGTAATCCATTTTCTTACTTCCTCCTAAATGTTGATTTAAAATAATAATGTTGTTTCAATAATATTCTTGTTTCAATAATATTCTCTAAGCAATTATGACTTAGTGGCTCCAACGCCTTAATCTCTTAATTTATCTCAGAAAATATTACAAGGTTATATAATGCCTTAGTATGCTTTATATCCTACTTCTTTTAATTTAGCGTCTTTTGCTACTACTTCAGATTTCATTTCATCTGCGTAATTTTTTATTTTTTCTAAAAGAGCATCATCTGATGTTGCTAAAATCTGTGCTGCTAAAATACCTGCGTTCTGACCGCCGTTAATTGCAACTGTTGCAACAGGTACACCTGATGGCATCTGAACTATTGAATATAAAGAATCAACTCCACCTAAATCTGATGTTTTCATTGGAATTCCAATTACAGGCATTTTAAATAATGCTGCACACATACCAGGTAAATGAGCTGCTTTTCCAGCTCCTGCGATAATAACTTTGATTCCTCTTTCTTCAGCACCCTTTGCCCATTCAAAGAAAATATCAGGTTCTCTATGAGCTGAAATAATTGTCATCTCATATTCAATACCAAATTTTTCCAACATGTCTGCTGCCTTGCTCATGATAGGCATATCTGAATCACTACCCATTACAATACCAACTTTTGCCATTTTGCTCTCCTTTTTCTCATAAACTTTGTATAGTTAAATTTATAGTTAAATGCCTGTCATCTAATAAACAACAAGCAAAAATCGACTTTTATTTTATCATAAAACCACTATTTCGAAAAGATAATATAATGTTTATTACAAGATATTTTCTTTATTTTTGTATACATTTTCGTTTAAATGTATTGTTTTCTTTATTTAATTTGTTTTCCCTATTAATTTGTTTTCTTTATTTTTAAATTTTATTTAAGTGGTTCATTTAACAATTCGCAACCTGCTAAAACAAATCTGCCATCTCTTATTATGTCAATTTCTTCTCCGTCTTTAGTTACAGCAACAATTTCTCCTAACTCATCATAAGGAATTGTTATATCTGTATGGCAACTGAAATATGCCTTGTCAATATCTGTTTTTCTAAGGGCTGAAACTTCGTTTTCTTTTGCAATAATTTCTTTTCCATTAGGATTGTGAAGTTCCACATCTTCCTCGAAAGAATAGCATGTATCACCTACTGCAAAATGAGGACCCATTTTTTCAACAATTAATATTGGAAGTTTGTACACTACATCAAACTTATTTGCAATTGCATAAGCTGTAGTATTCGTTCCAATGGCAAACTCTCCAATAGGAAGTGTTTCGTGGTTGTACATTACATTTTCTTTAATGTACTTTTTGTTTTCCTCTTCTGCCTGGAAATTTTTGCAGGTATAGTCTGCAATCATTCCATCTTCAAATTTTATTTCTAAATCTTTATATTTCAATTCACCTAAATAAACTTCACTTACATGTAATACACCATTTGTTCCCTTTAGAACAGGTGATGTAAATACTTCACCTAAAGGAATGTTTACGTCGGCAAGACAATTTTCAAAATTAGTTTCTTTTTCAGGATTTTTAAGTTCATGTAGTTTTACATTAATATAGGTTCTGTTATCTCCTTTGCCCACAACCCTTACATAATCTGCTTTGTCTAATTCATCAATTATTTTATTCTGAATTATTTCGTATTTTTCTGAATCAAGTGTATTAATCTTCACTGTTGCATCAAACATTTCCTTAAAGTTGTGGCCAAACTCAGGGATTGGAAAAGCAATAATTGTAAAACTTCTCTCGTCCCCCGGAATATGTTCCTGCACGATTCTCTGGTATTCATTAATATAGCCTGCACTTAATTTCTGCTGTTCCTTTGTTAACTTGTAAGCTTCTTTTTTGCTTTCAGGCTCAAATGGATTTTCACCAAATATTTCTATAACAGCCGGGCCTGCCATCTTTAGTGCCAAATCTTTTCTGTTTTCAAAAGCCTGTTTTGCCACTTCTAACTTGCGCTTAACAAAAGCCTTATCAAGATATAATGCCTCATCAAACTTATGGTCAAACCAATACTGTTTATTGCACATTGTGCTTCCATATCCTAATGGATAAATTATTGGTTTAAGCCCCATTTTTTCAAAATCTAATATTGCTGATTTAATAATCCTCTCAAAACCAATATTATATCTAATATCTACAGTATCCTTAATTGACAAATCTTTCCCTGCAATAACGAAGCCTTTTCTATAGCCTTCTGTGTAAACATGCGCCAAACTATCAATCTCACTTTGGCTCAAGCTGTTAAGATACTGTGCCATTCCAATTTCATTTGCACCAATATGCTCTCCATACATGTACAAATATCTAATGTCATTTAAATCACTGTTCATTACAATATCAACTGCAAAAGTTCTTTTCGGATTAACTCTCCAGTCAACCATGTCATCAACAAAAATTTCTGTATTATCTTTTTCAAATGAATACACAGCCTCTTCTATGCTTCGATATTCTAACTCTTCAGAATTTTCAAAATAATAGAATAGCTCTATAAATAACTCAATTCTTAAAGTTACAATTTCAAGTTCCTGTCTATACACATTGCCCATTAGATCTCTGATTTTTTTGTAAACATAGCATAGAATTCTGCCGTATTCTTCTCCCAGTTCTTCACAGGCAAACTTTGGATTAGCCAAAGATGTTTCATAATTTTCTTTATAAATGTCTTCATAAAGTTCGTAATTTAATTGTTCTAATTGCTCTGTGGTATATTCCTTTAATCTGCCACTTTCAATTTCATCTTTTACAGAATTTAATTTCAAAATAAATTTAGCAACCTTACTAAAATATTCCTGATATTTTTCATTGCTAATATTTTCTGTTGAAATTTCTTTTATTCTTTCAATTGCAATCTCATAACGCTCTCTAACTATATCCATTTCATTCCTCTTTGCTTAGTTTTATTTTTTAATAAATTGAATTATACATAGATTAAATAAAGTCCTAAAATAAAAATCCATATTGCGGCATTTCCTATTGTACCTATGTATGTGTATCTTAAAAATCGGTTTTCTTCACTAAAACTCTTTAACCCTACTGCGAATCCCCAGGCTGAAACAATGAGAGAAACTAAAACCATAAGTCCTACGTAAACACCTGCCTTGCCTTTTAACGCTATTGATATTGCCACTGCAAGCACAATTATTAAAAGACTAATAAGGCCCATAACTGTAGACTTCTTGCCACCTTTTGTATATTTTCTAAGTGGTATATGTTTCTCTGGTTTGTCCCCTTTTTCATCTAATTTTATTTTTTTCTTTTTATCCCAAAATTTTATACTCATATCTTTACTTCTTATAAGCCGGCTTTTATCTAAGTAAAAACAAGCTTATATATGTTTCCTTAATTTAGTTAATTTCAAGAAGATATATCCTAATAAACCTCCTATAGTATTAAGAAATATATCATCAACATCAAATGCTCCTACTTTTGTAACTAACTGTGCTGTTTCTATTCCTATACTAAAAAGCATTGCTAAAAATGTAACACTTAAGAAATTTTTAAATACACTTCTTTTTGATACCATTGGAAGTAAAAATCCAAATGGCATAAAACATACAACATTTCCTAAAAGATTAATTATTGTTATATTCCATCCATAAGTATGACGCATATTCCAAAAACGTGTAATCTCTTTAAATAATGTGAGATTATATCGGTACTGATCACTAACCATGGTTCTGTCTAGCGTTTCAGAAAAAAACATAAAATAAAGCGCCAATATCATGTATGCCACAAAAAATATTCTTCCAAAAATGCGAACTTTTCTAGTTGCCTTTGTCACTTTTCTATTCTCCTAATGGATTATTTTGCACCATACTGTGCATAGTATTTGTCAATTGCTTCTTTTATTTCATCATCAATTACAACTTTTCCATTACATTCCTTATTGTAAAGATGCTCTACAACATCAGACATTGTAACAATTGCATTTGTTTCAAATCCATAAAGGTCTTTTACTTCGTCAAGAGCGCACTTCTCTCCACCCTTACCAACTTCCATTCTGTCAAGAGAAACCATAAGACCAACAATTGTCACATCTGCTGCACCTTTTACCTTTGGAACTGTTTCTTCCATTGACTTACCTGAAGTTGTAACATCTTCAATCATTACTACTCTGTCACCATCTTTTAAATTGCTACCAAGGAAGTTTCCTTTGTCTGCACCATGGTCCTTTTCTTCTTTTCTATCTGAACAATAACGGATTTCTTTTCCATATAATTCATTAAAAGCAATTGCTGTTACAACTGCAAGTGGAATTCCCTTGTATGCAGGTCCGAAAAGCACATCAAAGTCATCACCATATCTGTCATGAATTGCCTTTGCATAATACTGACCTAATCTGTGAAGCTGTGAACCTGTTACATAGGCTCCTGCATTCATGAAAAATGGAGACTTTCTACCACTCTTAAGTGTAAACTCTCCAAATTTTAAAACATCACTTTCTACCATAAATTCTATAAATTCCTTCTTATATGCTTCCATTATATAATTTCTCCTTTATCTTTAGGCTCTTTGACCTTTTTATTTCAACTTATCTGATATCTTCTGCTAATTTTGATATAATTTTCTCAATTTAGCATTAGCCAATATATCTTTTTTATCTTACCACGAAAAGCTAAGTTTCACAATGCGTTAAAAATTGTATTTTTTCTAACAAACAAAAAGGAACCATAAAACTTATTTGTCTTACAGTTCTTTTTTTACTTTATTATATGTAATTATTTAATTTTCTTTATATCCTCGCCATTTGTTTCACCAATTATAAAATGTGGCCTTTTCTTAACTTCCATGTATGTTTTTGACAAATACTGTCCCATAATGCCCATACAGAAAAGTTGGATTCCACCGATAAAAGTAATTATGCAGGCAAGTGATGGCCAACCGTCTACGGGATCACCCCATATTGCATTTCTAACTACAATTAAAACAATTGCAATAAAAGAAACAAATGTAAACAGTAATCCTATAACTGATGCAATTTGTAGTGGTGCATTGGAGAAGTTGAAAATTCCGTCAAGTGAATATTTAAATAATTTCCAAAAATTCCACTTTGTTTCTCCTGCTGCTCTCTCAACATTTTCAAATGGTAACCACTTTGTCTTAAAGCCAATCCAACCAAAAATTCCTTTTGAAAATCTGTTCTGTTCTCCCATTGCCACAATGGCCTCCACCATTTCTCTTTTCATTAATCTAAAATCTCTTGCTCCGTCCACTACGTCAGCATCAGAAATTTTGTTGATTAATTTGTAAAATTTGCGGGCGAAAAAAGAACGGATTTTTGGTTCTCCCTGTCTTGTAACTCTTCTTGTTGCAACACTGTCATATTCACCGCTTTCAAGGTAAGTTACCATTTCAGGTAAAAGTGCCGGTGGGTCCTGCATGTCCGCATCCATAACCGCAACATAATCACCTGCTGCATTGCAAAAACCTGCATACATTGCAGCTTCTTTTCCAAAGTTTTTGGAAAATGATAAATACACAACTCTGTCATCTTCCTTAGCCATCATCTTTAATATTTCAAGAGTTTTGTCCTTTGAGCCATCATTTACAAACAAAATTTCAAAATCATATTTTGGCATTTTGCCCGTAACTTTTTTCAATTCTTCATGTAATATTCCAAGTACTTCTTCTTCGTTATAGCATGGAATTATTAAAGATATTTTTTTCTTTTTAATTTCATTTTTCTTTTCGATTTTATTTTTTTCTTTTATTTCTTCCATTTCAAGCCCTTCCATTTTCTTTTTGATTAATTGTATAATTTAATTCTTAATTTCTTCTTATTTTTTTATTATTTCTTTACTATTTTTCCTTATTATTTTCTTGTTTTTGTTTTCTTTTTTCTTTTGCAATTATTTTACTAAGCCAATAAGACTGTTAATGTCTTCAACATTATGGCGTTTCATGTAGTCTTCAATTCCCTCAATTACATCAATTGTTGTATGGGGATTATTAAAATTAGCTGTTCCAACAGATACTGCTGTAGCTCCTGCTAAAATAAATTCCATTGCATCTTTTGCATTTGCAATTCCACCCATACCGATAATTGGAACCTTAACTGCATTTGCCACCTGATATACCATTCTTACGGCAACCGGCTTAATGGCCGGGCCTGATAAACCACCTGTCTTATTAGCCAAAACAAATTTCTGTCTTTCAACATCGATTTGCATACCTGTTAATGTATTAATCAAAGATAGTGCATCTGCTCCACCGGCTTCTGCCGCTTTTGCCATTTCTGTAATATCAGTTACATTTGGGCTAAGTTTCATAATAACAGGCTGTTTAGCAACTTTCTTTACTTCCTTTGTAATAGCTTCAACAGCTTTTGGATCCTGGCCAAAAGCAATTCCACCATGTTTTACGTTTGGACAGGAAATGTTGATTTCTAACATATCCACATCTTCATGACCAAGCTTTTCTACAACGTCTATATAATCTTCTGTTGTTCTTCCACATACATTTACAATAATGTTTGTGTCATATTTTTTTAAATAAGGAATATCTCTTTTTGCAAACAAATCATAGCCTGGATTCTGAAGTCCTACTGCATTAAGCATTCCACCATAAGTTTCTGCAATTCTAGGTGTTGGATTTCCTTCCCATGGCACATTTGCAACACCTTTTGTTACTACGGCACCAAGTCTGTTTAAGTCAACAAACTCGTCATATTCTGCACCTGAACCAAAAGTTCCTGAGGCAACCATAACAGGATTCTTAAATTCTACACCTGCAATATTTACTTTTGTATTCATTATAAGTCTACCTCCTCTGCTAAAAATACCGGTCCATCTTTACAAATACGTTTGTTATTAACATTTGTGTGATGGTCTTTGTTTGTTGATTTACAAACACATGCTAAACATGCACCTATACCACATGCCATTCTTTCTTCTAATGAAAGCTGACATTCGATTTTCTTTTCAAGAGCATACTCTTTAATTGCCTTTAACATAGGTGTTGGTCCACATGCGTAAATAACCGCCCCTTCAACGTTCTGTTCTTTTATTGCATCAATAACAGTTCCTTTTGTTCCTGTGCTTCCATCTTCTGTAGCTATAAAAAGTGTACCATTGTTTTCTAATTCTTCAGTTAAAAATAATTCATTTCTATAACCGGCAACAATTTGAACTTCAGCAATATCTTTTAATTCCTTTGCTAATTCAACCATTGGTGGAATTCCGATTCCACCACCTATTAAAATAGCTTTCTTACCTGCTCTTTTTACAAATCCATTTCCTAATGGTCCAATAATGTCTATCTTATCTCCTGCTGTATAAGTTGAGAACTCTTCTGTCCCACCGCCTACAACACGATAAACCACACGAAGTGTACTCTCCTGCTTGTTTACCTCACATATACTAATTGGTCTTGGAAGTAATTTTGTCTTGTCGTTACAATACATGGAAATAAACTGTCCGGCTCTTGCCTCTTTTGCAGCTTTTGTTTTAATTACCATGCTATAAATATCTGTACCAATAGATTCCTGGCTTACTACACTTGCAGTTTCCTTTTCTCTCATTCCTATCTCCATTCTTTCCAATTTCTCATAACAAAAACAGTTTAGTTTAAGCTGTTAATTGTTATACGGTTATTTTTAATTTTTTATTGCATTAAAAAATTGAGTTAATGTCTTCAATCATGTCAATTACTGCCTGTCTTGATGCGTCTGCGTAATTTTCAGCGCCAAACTTAGCATACTTGTCCTGCTTATAAGCGCAGATGATTCCTCTTGATGAGTTTACAATTGCTCCTAAACCATCTTCGTTAAAATATGGCTTAAGACCTTCTGCAGTACCACCCTGTGCACCGTAACCAGGCACTAAGATGTAGCTCTTTGGCATAACCTTACGAAGAACCTTACCCATTTCAGGATATGTAGCTCCAACTACTGCTCCAATGTAGCTATAGTCGTTACCCATGTGGTCTTCACCCCATTTTGCAACCTGTTCACCAACCCATTCGTAAAGTGGTCTTCCTTCAATTAATCTGTCCTGGAATTCTCCACTTGAAGGATTTGATGTTTTTACTAAGATAAATAATCCCTTGTTTTCTTCTTTACATACATCAACGAAAGGCTTGATGCCGTCAGTTCCAAGATATGGATTAACTGTTGCAAAATCTTCATCAAATAATGAATACTTCTTGCTTCCCACCTGAACTTTTCCTAAATGTCCAACTGCATAAGCGGCTGAAGTTGAACCAATATCTCCACGCTTAACATCACCAATTACTACTAAATCTTTTTCCTTAGCATAATCAACTGTTTTCTTAAATGCCTGAAGTCCCGGCACACCAAACTGTTCATACATTGCAATCTGTGGTTTTACAGCTGGGATTAAATCATAAGTTGTATCGATAATTCCCTTGTTGTACTGCCAAATTGCTTCTGCTGCGCCCTCTAATGTTTCACCAAATTCATCAAAAGCTTTCTTTTGAATGTGTTCAGGTACATAGCTTAACATTGGATCAAGTCCAACTACTACTGGTGCATTTGTTTTTTTGATTTTGTCAACTAACTTATTAATCATCTTATATCTCCTTTATGATGTATATAATTATTGTAAAATTTTATTTATTTTCGTATACAATTTTTCCGCCAAGTATTGTAAATTCTACCTGACCGTTTACCTTGTAGCCGTTAAATGGTGTATTCTTTCCCTTTGAAGCAAATGTGTTTGCATCTATTTCGTATTCTGTGTCAGGATTAATTACTACTACATCTGCAACTGCATTTTCATTTAAAGTTCCCTTATTAGAGCCTAAAACTTTTGCAGGATTATAGCTCATCTTTGCAGCCATTTGTAATGGTGTAATATGTCCCTTTTTAACTAAGTTTGTAATTGTTAATGCAACTGATGTTTCAAGTCCAACAATTCCAAAAGGTGCATGTTCTAAATCTTTTGCTTTTTCTTCCGCACTATGTGGAGCATGGTCTGTTGAGATTACATCCATTATGTCATCTGACAAACCTTTAATTAATGCTTCCATGTCTTCTCTTGCTCTAAGAGGTGGATTCATTTTAAAATTGCTGTCATTACCTGTAATATCATCTGAACACATTGAGAAATGATGTGGACAAACTTCTGCTGTAACCTTTATGCCTTCTTCTTTTGCTCTTCTTACCATCTCAACGCTGTCTTTTGTTGAGCAGTGGCATAAGTGAAGGGTTGCATTAGTTTCTTTTGCAAGCATAATGTCTCTCATCGCGATAACATCTTCTACTGCATTACTTATTCCCTTAACACCTAATTCCTGTGATTTGTCACCAAGATTAATAACTCCGCCTTCAACTAAGTTAATATCTTCGCAGTGAGCCATAACCGGTATGTTAAGTCTTGCGGCTTCTTTCATTGCCTTTCTATAAACGCCTGAATTCATTACTGATTTTCCATCTTCACTAATTGCACAAATTCCGGCATCTTTTAACTTGCTAATGTTTGTAACTTCCACACCTGCCATATTCTTTGTGACAGCACCCACAGGAAGAACATTAGTAAGTCCTACCTTCTTACTTTTGTTAATTACATATTCAACAGTTTCCACATTGTCAATTACAGGCTTTGTATTTGGCATACAGCATACTGTTGTAAAGCCACCTTTAGCAGCAGCCCTGCTTCCTGTTTCAATGTCTTCTTTGTATGTAAGTCCCGGGTCTCTAAAATGTACATGTAAATCGATTAATCCCGGCATCACGTAACATCCCTGTGCATCAATTACTTTGTCTGCATCACACTGAATGTTTTCTGCTTTCTTCTTAATTAAACCATCTTCAATTAAAACATCCATTACTTTGTCCATGTTTTCTGAAGGATTTAAAACTCTTCCGTTTTTAATTAAAATTGTCAAGTATACACCTCTGCTTTCAAATAAAAATCATAACTTGTAAGTTACTTTATTTTTGCCTAATTACACAAATTAAAGTATACCAAAAAAATAAGAATACGTGAAGTGCCTAGCGTACTTATTTCAAATCATTGTAAATCATTAGATTTTGATTCTAATTTTTGAAATAGTATTCGTATGCTCACTTCCACATATTCTTATCTTTGTATTCTTATTTTTCTATTCTTGTCTTTGCTTTTTTGTCTTTATATCCATCTATTATTGCTTTTTGTGATATACACTTATCAGGTTATCTTCATGATATATAAGTTCATATTTTCCTGTTGCCAGAACTTCGTCAAACTTTTCCTTTTCTTCCTGTCCTCTTTCGTCAACAACAAGATATTCCATTTCTTTAACTTCCTCTAAATGAGTCTGATCATACACATCAAGATTTCTTGATAAATGTGGCATAAAGAATCCTGAAACTGCAACAGATGCTGTTCTCGGAACCATCTCAATACCTTTATTAATTTTTTCTATTTTAGCTTTATCTATACTATATTTTTCACCGTAATGATTAATCCTTGGATATGTTGTTCCAAAAAACATAATGCTTGTACAAATCACAGAAATGCCAGCTACAGTTCTTGCTTTTTTATAATCCATTTCGGAAATGTTCATAATTGCCAAATACATAAATAACGCAATCACACCAAAGTTATACTGAAAACCAACATCATGTAAATATAAATATGTTGTAAAAACATTAAACACTAAAAATGGTGCCATTAAAATATATCTTGAGTATTTCTTTCCTGTTGCAAACAACATTATCGCCATCGGAACAATCATCAAAAGTAAATACTGTATTTTGTCCATACCTGTTGCATCAGCATTTGAAATCATCTGGGCAATTACGTATGCCGGATTTGCAATTATTGTTTTGAAAACCTGTCCTAAGCCGCCATTTGGATCTGCATATAAATTTGCAAATCTATCGTCTAGAACTCCTAGTCCATAACTGTTTACTACTGATAATGCTACTACAAAATAAATAGCTGACAAAATTATCATTATAATTCCACGTTTCTTATCCCTTCTTGAAAATAAGAAATATGCACCCACAATCATTATATATGATGCTGCATCTTCTTTTACAAAAAATACTAATAGCATGCAGATAATTGCCGGTATGTCTTTCTTTTTCTCAACAAAATAAATTGTCAGCAATAAGAAAAATGTTAAAAAGCAATTTTCATGTATGTCGTAAAATGTTCCGCCTGCGGTAGCCGGATACAAAGCATAAATTAATGTAACTGCAACCGTAATCCAATTAGACAACTTATAGTGTCTGCATAATAACACTATTGGAATAATCGGTAATGCCACCATAATCGCCTGTATAACCTGAACAGTTATTGCACTTGGAAAAATCATGTATATTGGTAGACCTATATAAAATATAGGTGAGAAATGTACTCCAAAATGTGACAATAATGTATTTCTTTCAACTGTTGTTGTCATTTTTCCTGTCTGCTTCATGTACTCATACATCTGAGCAAAAATCCCAAAATCATAAGTTGAATTACTATATGTTTTATACTTAAAAATTGTAACTGCAGCTACAATTCCAAACAAAAGAATTCCTATTATCACAAAAAATATTTTAGCAATCTTTCCATTCAGCTTAATATAGCCAAACAATTGCATAATTTCATCTTTTATGTATAAGAACGCTAACACTGCAATAAAACACAGCATGCACATAAAACATGTGTCACCAATTTCATTATTGTTCGTTTTGCTCCACACCACTTTGTCACCTGATGTTGCACATAAGATTGTATAAATATAAACACTTATAAACATTACTATTTTTGCAATAAATTTTTCTTTATAATATATGCCTGCCATAATTGCAGTCAATACTGCAAGCAATAATATTATCATTGGAAAATTTGCTTTTGCAACACTGTCTAAACTGTTTATACTTCCAAAAGTTCCACGAAATATAGATAGCAATCCCCATGCGGCTATGACACTAACGAAAAAACCTTCTACTATTGCTCTTTCGTTTTTTAATTTGTCCATAAAACTCCCCTCCGATTCTTAATTGCCTACCATTGTACCACATATTTGCTTACTAATAAATATACGTACTTCTAAATGTTAAATAACTGTTAAACTTTCTTTATTTGATTCAAATGTATTGAATTATATTTTGCAAGTGGTATATTATATAGTATTGAATACTACGTGAAGGAGTTTTTAAAATCTATGTTCAAAATAATTAGTGATAGTGCCTGTGATTTATCTCAGGCTTATATAGAAAAAAATAATATAGATATCGTCCCTCTATCAGTTTCTTTTGACGGAGAAAATTATTTTTTAGACGGAGTTGATATTACAAGAAACGAATGTTATCAGAGAATGGTCGACAATCCAAAAACATACCCTAAGACTTCACTACCAAGTGTGGACCTTTTTTATAAAGCTTTTGAAATGTATGTAAAAGAAGATATTCCTGTTGTCTGCTTTACTATTTCATTAATATTTAGTGGTTCGTACAATTCAGCAAGAAACGCAAAGGAACTTATTCTTGAGGAATATCCAAATGCTGAAATTCATATTATTGACTCAAAGCAAAACACCGTTACTCAGGGACTAATTGTTGACCAAATGGCAAAAATGCGTGACAACAATGTACCTTTAGAAACTGCATTAGAAAAAATCGAAAAAGTCATTGCATCTGCACGTATTTTCTTTACAGTTGGTTCACTTGATTATTTACAAATGGGCGGTCGAATCGGCAAAGTTGCAGCAGCAGCCAGCAAGATTGATGTGAAACCAGTTATAATTATGAAAGACGGGGATATTGGTCTTGGTGGCATAGGTCGTAACAGAAACAAATTAAAGAAAAAAGTATTGGAAGTTGCCGATAAATATTTAACAGAAAACGGAAAAGATAACTTTGTTATCTCAGTTGGATATGGCTATGATGCTTCTGAAGGTGTAAGTTTTATGAACCAGTTAGAAGAAACACTTAATGTAAAACTTCAAAGGGAAACTAACGTGGCGATCGGCATTGTTTCAGGTGTACATACAGGTCCTCACCCAATCGGTCTTGGAGTTGTAAAAAAATATGAGACAGTTTAAAAAATGTATTTTTATATCATCATCTTTTTTAACGCTGTATATATTAATATAATATTAGATTTGATTTTTACAAAAAGGACAGAGTCTTATTTTAACGACTCTGTCCTTTTTCATTGTATGTCTTAATCTAATATTAATGGTATTCTATTGTACTATTTCATCATCGTCATCATTATCCTCTACAATTTCCTCCTCAACAATTTCATCGTCTACGATGTTTGCAATCTGGCCGATTGTCCATCTTTTAATTTTTCCTGAAACCGTTAAGGTTGTAATTAAATCAATCAATCCTGTTACTGCCAAAATGATTCCTGAAACCTGAATAAAGAAATCTCCCGCTGTTGTTGTGCCATTATCATTATGATCCATAGGCATCATTAAAACTGATATTCCTAAAATAATACATATTACAGCAAAAATCATCAACGGAATCCAATGGCATCTCATCCTTTTCAGGTCTAAAGAATTCTCTACCTTCATTAATCCACTAATAATTATTATAATTGCGATGACGTATGTGATAATTGATAAAATCCAATCCATGCAACATAAAACTACTATTCCACCAATTATTAAAGCTATTGATGCAACAAGTTCATATTGATAATATTTTTTAATAGAATTTGTTCTTCTGTATTCTATAAAATATCTTATACCCATAATAAACAAAATCACTGCAAGAATTAAACATGCTGTTTTAACAATTTGATTTGGATACAACCACATTAACACTCCAAGAACAATACTAATTAAGGAAAATAAAATCATTTCCCATTTTAGATTTTTTAAATAATTCATAGCATTTCTCCTATTCTTTTCTGTTGTTATAACTATTTGTTTTATAACCATATTTTCTACGCTTTTATAAAACATATTCTAACATATATTTATATCACATTAAAATGAAATTTCTGTGACATTTACCAGAAAGCAGGCTTTCGGCAAAGCCATGCATTCTTTGGCAAAGCCATACAGCTCGATTTCACTTCGTTTCATCTCGCTGTCGGGCTGCGCCTTTTAGCTGCCCTTACAAATGCAAAGCCATGCAGCTCGATTTCACTTCGTTTCATCTCGCTGTCGGGCTGCGCCTTTTAGCTGCCCTTACAAATGCAAAGCCATGCAGCTCGATTTCACTTCGTTTCATCTCGCTGTCGGGCTGCGCCTTTTAGCTGCCCTTACAAATGCAAAGCCATGCAGCTCGATTTCACTTCGTTCCATCTCGCTGTCGGGCTGCGCCCTATATAAACAAACAACGGAACTCTCTTTCGAAAGCAAGCTTTCGACGAGCGTCCCGTTGTTTGTTTATGCATGGCTTTGCTTACGCAAAGTAGTGTACGCCTGATTCAAAGACTTTGAGGTCTTGTTCTCCGTAGATGTTTGTTGCTACGGATGTTCCTTTACGTTCAATATGAGCCATCTTACCGAAGCATCTTCCGTCTGGGCTTGTGATACCTTCGATTGCCATATATGAACCGTTTACGTTCCATTCTTCGTCCATTGTTGGCTGTCCCTGCTGATTTACATATTGTGTTGCTACCTGACCATTTGCAAATAACTGCTCAATACATTCTTTTGGTGCTACGAAACGTCCTTCACCATGTGATGCCGGATTTACATATACACCACCAAGTTCAGCTTCCTGTAACCAAGGTGACTTGTTTGAAACAACCTTTGTGTATACCATCTTTGATACATGACGGTTAATTGTGTTGTATGTTAATGTTGGAGCGTTAATATCCTGTCCTGTAATCTTTCCATTTGGTACTAATCCTAACTTAATTAATGCCTGGAAACCATTACAAATACCAAGAGCTAAACCATCTCTTTCATTTAATAATTTGTGTACAGCTTCTTCAATCTTTGCGTTTCTAAATGCTGTTGCGAAGAACTTAGCTGAGCCATCAGGTTCATCACCTGCACTAAATCCACCTGGGAACATAATAATCTGTGCCTGATTAATTGAATCTTCAAATATCTTAACAGAATCTCTAATGTCTTCTGGTGTAAGGTTCTTGAATACCTTTGTGATAACGTTTGCTCCAGCATTTTCAAATGCTTTCGCTGTATCATATTCACAGTTTGTTCCTGGGAATACAGGAATAAATACTGTTGGTTTTGCAACTCTGTTCTTGCATACATAGATACTTCCCTTATCATAAATTGGTGTATCTAATATTGTCTTATCATTATGGCTTCTTGTTGGGAATACTTTTTCTAATGGTTTCTCCCAAACCTTAAGAGCTTCATCCATTGGAATTACTTCTTCGCCATACTTAAATTCAGCTTTATCAGTTGTTTCACCTAATAATACATAACTTGCTGTTATATCACTAAGTTTGTCTGCAGGTACTTCAGCAACAATATCACCAAATGCAGGTGCGAATAAATCTGCACCAGGAATATTCCCGCTAATGCTTACACCTATTCCATTACCAAATGCCATCTTACTTACAGCAGGAATTACGCCCTTAGCGTCTAGGGCATAAGCTGAAATAATCACACCATTCTGAATCATTTCATGAATCTGATCATATAACTTCATGATTTCTTCATATACAGGCTTGTCATACTGATCTTTGCTAATTTCAAATTTAACAATCTTGTTGCCTGCTTTCTTAAATTCAGGAGTGATAATATCTTTTTCTTTTGCTACATCAACTGCAAATGAAACTAATGTTGGTGGTACATCAATATCATTAAATGTTCCTGACATACTATCTTTACCACCAATTGATGGAAGACCAAATCCCATCTGTGCATCAAATGAACCAAGAAGTGATGCAAATGGCTGACTCCAACGACGTGGATCTTCTGTCATTCTTCTAAAGTATTCCTGATATGTCATACGAATCTTCTTGTAGTCACCACCATTTGCAACAATCTTTGCAATTGAATCTACTACTGCATACATTGCTCCATGATATGGACTCCAACTTGATAAATATGGATCAAATCCATAACTCATCATTGTTACTGTATCGCATTTTCCTTTAAGCACTGGAAGTTTTGCAACCATTGCCTGTGTTTCTGTCTTCTGGTATTTTCCACCATGTGGCATAAATACTGAACCTGCACCGATTGAACCGTCGAATTTTTCAACTAATCCCTTCTGTGAACATTCATTTAAGTCAGCAAGTGTTTCTAACCATTTTTCTTTTACGTCTGCTACTTCAGGTTTCTTGAAGAAGTTTGCATCCTTTTCAGGCATATCTACTTCAACTGTTGTTTCCTGATGTGCACCGTTTGTATCTAAGAACGCACGTGAAAGATTTACAATTTCCTTTCCTCTCCATTCTAATACTAATCTAGGATCCTCTGTAACTTCTGCTACTACTGTAGCCTCTAAGTTTTCTTCATTAGCATATTCTAAGAATTTTTCTACATCAGAAGGATCAACTACTACTGCCATTCTTTCCTGTGATTCAGAAATGGCAATTTCTGTTCCATCTAAGCCTGCATATTTCTTTGGAACTTTATCTAAGTTAATATGAAGTCCGTCAGCTAACTCACCGATGGCTACTGAAACACCGCCGGCACCAAAATCATTACACTTCTTGATAATGTGACTAACTTCTTCTCTTCTAAATAATCTCTGTAATTTACGTTCTGTAGGTGCGTTACCTTTCTGTACTTCAGCACCACATGTTTCAATAGATTCTTCTGTATGAATCTTTGAAGAACCTGTTGCTCCACCACAGCCATCACGTCCTGTTCTACCACCTAAAAGTACGATAATATCTCCTGGATCTGATGTAAGTCTCTGTACTGCACGTCTAGGAGCTGCTCCCATAACTGCACCAATTTCCATTCTCTTTGCAACATAATCAGGATGATAAATTTCTTTTACTAAACCTGTTGCAAGACCAATCTGGTTACCATATGAACTATATCCATTTGCAGCTCCCTGAACAAGTTTCTTCTGTGGAAGCTTACCACTTAATGTTTCGCTCATTGGCTTAGTAGGATCTGCTGCACCTGTTACACGCATAGCCTGATATACATATGTACGTCCTGATAATGGATCTCTAATAGCACCACCTAAACATGTTGCAGCACCACCAAATGGTTCAATTTCTGTAGGATGGTTATGTGTTTCGTTTTTGAAGTTTACTAACCATTCTTCTGTATTTCCGTCAACTTCAACAGGAACTACAATACTACATGCATTGATTTCATCTGATTTTTCCTGATCATCTAACTTGCCTTCCTTCTTTAACTTTCTCATTGCAATAAGGGCTAAATCCATAAGGCATACAAATTTGTCTTTTCTTTCTCCAAAAACATCTTTTCTTGTTTCAAGATATTCTTCATATGTTTTGACAATTGGTTCATTATAAAAACCATCATCGAACTTAACATCTGTAAGTTCTGTATTAAAAGTAGTATGACGACAATGATCTGACCAGTAAGTATCTAATACTCTGATTTCTGTCATTGATGGATCTCTGTTTTCTTCAGATTTAAAATAATTCTGAATATGTTTGAAATCCTTAAATGTCATTGCTAATCCAAGTGAATCGTAAAGTTCTTTAAGTGGAGCATCATCCATGTCCTTGAAACCATCAAAAATGATTACATCTGCCGGTTCCTCAAATTCTGTTACTAAAGTTTCAGGCTTTTCTAATCCTGTTTCTCTTGAATCTACAGGGTTGATGCAATATGACTTAATCTGTTCAAACTGTTCCTCTGTAATATCTCCAACTAAAACGTATGTTGTTGCAGTTCTTATTTCAGGATTCTCATCCTCGTTTAAAAACTTAACACACTGTACAGCTGAATCAGCTCTCTGATCAAACTGTCCCGGTAAAAATTCTACACTGAAAATCTTTGATTCAGCTTCATCATAAGGAAATGTTTCTTCATAAACATCATCAACCGGTGGTTCTGAAAATACACATGTAAGAGCTTTCTTATAAGTATCTTCTGTAAGATTTTCTACATCATATCTTACTAATTCTCTTACTTCTTTTAATCCGTCAATCCCAAGATATCCCTTGATATCTTCTGTTAATTCCTTTGCTTTTACAGCATAAGGTTTCTTTTTTTCCACATAAACACGCTTAACTTTACTCATAGATTCCTCCTGATTAGTTCTATTCTGTTTTCCTTTTGTAATGTGTTAAACCACACCCGCTAGTATATCATTAATAAGAAAAAAAGTGAAGAGCGACGAATAAAGTAAAGATTTTGTAGTTATTCGGTATACTTTTACTTATTTTTCCTTTACAAATTCGGTCATATTTTCTCTAAACCACATTGGAAGTTGTGTTCGCTGACATTTAGGATTCTGCCTTGCATCGATTCCAATAGTATCAAAAAATATCTTCCACAATTCTCTATACTCATCGTTATACTGTAAGTCTTTGGTCAATGCCTCCACATCCTGTCCTTCAACAATAATCGTATCTGTTTCATGCTTGTGTACTGCTGCTTTCTTTCTTTTTGAATCATATATTATCCAATCTTCTTCCGGAAATCTGTCCTGAAAATGATTAATTATTAACGGAACCACATCGCATTTTGGTTGTATTCTACTGTAAAGGACCCCACCCTTTAATTCATCAAACCTTACAAATCCCTTAAACAAATGTGCTTCATTAACTGCCTTTCTACTTAATTCAGTAACCCGTAACACATGAGGATTTGTTAGCATTTTCGTCACTCTGGCTCCCACTGCATATCCTAATTTCAAAAACTCAAATATTTCATTACCTTTGTCATTATCAAAATGCATACAGGCTCTGTAAACCATCATGTATGCTTCAATGGAAATCTTTATTCTTATGGATTTTGCCACTCTAACAGACTTGTCTAAATTAGTATCAATTGTTATAAATTCTGAAAAAAAAGTTGCCGAATAATCCTTTCCCGGATGTATGCTAACTATGCAGCCTTTGTTCATTAATACCCAGCCGTCATAAACTGCCGTCATTATCCCATCAAAAGTATCATCGCATACCAATGTTACATTTTTATTCTTCATTAAGCTTTCGCCTCCAAATCCAACAACGTCATCTGCCTGTACGTTGTATCTTCTTCAATTGAAAATAATTGCTTTCTGTCATCTGCTGCTATAGACCTTGCAATAAAATCTTTATCCAGTCTCAGTGGAAACATTGTTTTACCATTGCATGTAATAAAATATGCAGCTCTTTTCAGTACAACTCCCATACGTTTCAAACCATCAAAATCAATAACACCATATCTTCTTGCTGACATAATGCGCCTTGCAGACTTCACTCCAAGTCCCGGTACTCTTAATAATGTATAATAATCTGCTCGCATTATTTCAACAGGAAACAGCTCCAAATGATTAACTGCCCAATCACATTTCGGATCTAGTACCACATTAAAATTAGGATAATTTTCATTCAGTAATTCCTTCACATTAAATCCGTAGAATCTAAGCAGCCAATCTGCCTGATATAATCTATGCTCCCTTAATAACGGATTAGGTCCAACTGGCGCCGGTGCGTCAATATTGTGATTCACATCTACAAAAGCTGAATAAAAAACTCTCTTCATCTTAAACTGTTTATACATATATTCAGTTACTGACATTAACTGATAATCAGTTTCCGGTGTTGCCCCTATAATCATCTGGGTGCTTTGTCCTGCTGGAACGAACTTTGACTGCCTCTTTCTTCCTGTTTTTGTAATCAAACTATACCCATCACCTGAAGACGGTATAAGGTTTCCTAAGCCAATCTGTATCTGTTTCATAGACATAAGCATATTCTTATGACTCTTATTCGGTGCTAATTCCTTAAGACTCTCCTTTGTAGGCAACTCCAAATTAGTACTCATTCTATCTGCAAGAAATCCTATTTTCTCAATAATTTCAGGAGAGGCTCCCGGTATTGCCTTTACATGAATATATCCAAAGAAATGATGTTCGTTGCGTAATTTCCACAAAGTTTCATATACAAGCCCCATTGTAAAATCCGGGCTTTTCAAAATTCCTGAACTTAAAAATAATCCTTCAATATAATTGCGTCTATAAAATTCCATGGTAAGCTTACAAACTTCATCGGGTGTAAAACTGGCTCTTGGAACATCATTTGACTTTCTGTTAATACAATACTTGCAGTCATAAATACATTCATTTGTATAAAGTATCTTAAGTAGCGATACACAACGGCCATCTGACGCAAAAGTATGGCATATTCCACACGCATGAGCATCTCCCATTCCTTTTCCCTTATTGGAACGGTCAACGCCACTACTGGTACATGCAACATCATACTTGGCCCCATCTGTTAAAATCTTCAATTTTTCAGATAAATCCATATTCTGCTGTATATTAATGTTCCTCACCTCGTTTCAATCGTCTTAAAAATTAATAGTTGCCATCAGATAAAATTAACGTTTCCTATTATCTTAAAATTAGCAGTTGACTTTTTCGAACGTTTGTTCTATCGTTATGATAACACTTTTAAAAATTAATTGCAACAGTCAAAATATGGTTATTCGAAATAATATTTAGTTTTTTGTATTTTTACATTTCAAATGTGTTAAACTGTAGTTATAAATATTTTTACATAGGAGGTGTTCATTATGCCAGCACTTTACGCACATAACAAATTTGGCAAACTTGTTATTCCAAAGTTGCCTTCAACAATAAAAGAAACTGTGAGAAAGTATCCTAATGAATTTAGAATGGGATTACAGGGACCTGATTTTTTATTTTTCTATTTAACCAGAAAAGATATTACTAAGATTGGCGTTACAATGCACCACAGCGATGTGTATCCTTTTATGGAGCATGCCTCAGAAATTGTACAGGAACTGGGAATTAACAGTCCTGAGTATAGTTACATTCTGGGATTTATATGTCATTTTGCTTTGGACAACGCTTGTCATCCGTATGTAAACAGATTTATGAAGGAAACTGGTTGTGGACATGTGGAAATAGAAGGGGACTTGGAGCATTTGTTAATTACCAAAGATAGCTTCAATCCTGAAAGTTATCCTATTTACAAATTAGTCCCTGCAACGTATAAGGTAGCTATTGCCATGGATTCTTTATATAATTATGTTTCTCTTGAAGATATTTATCATAGTCTTCATATGATGAAAAAGGTGAAAAAAATATTTGTTGCTCCTAATTGTTTGAAAAGAAGCCTTTTAGACCTATCCATGCACGCAACTTTTCATTATAAGCAGTTAAAAGGACATGTGATTTTTCCTAATGCCAATATGCAATGCCGAAGAGAAAGTGAGATTTTGTGTAATATTCTATACAATTCAGTAGATGATGCTGTTAATTTAATTAACGACTTTACCATTTCCACTTTAAGTGGTAATATTTTACCTGCTGAGTTTCACAGAGATTTTAATGGAAACCACTTTTCATTTTAGGAGGACACTAATGATTAAAGATTTACCGGAAAAGTTACGACTACTTAGATCAGAAAATAAATATACTCAAAAACAATTGGCTGAACTTTTAGATGTTTCGCCTTCAATTGTTTCCGGATATGAAACAGGAGAGCGAACTCCCAGTTTGGAGAATTTAATAGCCCTTGCACAACTATATGATTGTAGTACAGACTATCTTCTTGGATTACACCATGAAGAGCCATCAATTACAATCGATGCACAAGGGCTTACCATACACCAGATTACAGTGTTACAGGATTTAATTTCTGTTATGAAAGAGTAGATTTTCTTATCTACTCTTTCATTTACTTTTTTTCTGTTTTTTTATTTTATGTAGGCGCTTTTAACTTTGCACCATTTTTTTGAGTAAACTTTTTTAGTTCCATTAAGCTTATAGGCTCTGGCTCTAAAATAATATTTTTTCTTGGATTTTAAACTTTTTATTGTAGTTCTTGTCCATTTAATATATTTTGACTTTTTACCATGGAAGTTTTTCTTTGTTGAATATTGTATCTGATAACCTTTTGCCCCGGAAACCTTTTGGAGTTTTAATTTGGCTTTTTTCTTACCGGCAGTAACTGATACTATAGGTGTTTTTGCCGGTCTGGTTACCTTTGTAACTTTTATGACAGGTGCAGCATTTAATTTGACATTTCTTGCATTATACGTTGTTGTTCTTACTTTATCAAACCAGAAATTCAAATCAACGTTTCCTCTTATACCACTTACAGTTCCTTTATCACTACACTGCCACATCTGATAAACACCTGTGTATGTTGTACCTATGTTGTTGTACTGTGCCACCCATTTAAACCAAGTTTGGTTACTTGCTACAGATTTATCAATATAGTTAGTCCACCAGTTAAGATTAGCATAAATTCCGACCTCGTATCCCTGATTATGTATTTCCGTAACAAATGTATTAATAATATCAGTTAATTTACTTTTTGATAATTTTGCCTGGTCATCTTCTTCCACGTCAAGGTAAATAGGAAAATTCAGTTTATGATTTTCAACCAATCTAAGAACATGCTTTGCTTCACTTTTTGCCTGAGAAACACTTTGAGCATAAGAATAAATATATACGCCATAAGGAATATTGTTATCTTCGCATCCTTTTACATTTTTTTCCCAATATTTGTCATCCTGACTTGTGTAATCGTCCCCAAAGCCGCATCTGATAATTGCGTAATCTACATCTGATGCAGCAACTTTTTTCCAATTAATATTTCCATTCCATTTGCTAACATCAATGCCCTTCATTGTGGCACCTTCCATTACTTTGCCGTTACCATCTACAAACTTACCGTCTGCATTTTTTGACCATGCCTTCGTAGCAGCGCTAACATCATTAATTGCAAACGTAAAAGTGGCCATAAAGCATGCCACTACAGTGAGTATTCTTACTAATCTTTTCATTGTAATCTCCTTTTGTATCTTATAATTCGTATGGTACAACCTAACTATGATACAAGTATGTGAGTCCATAGTCTCATGCTTTACAGCCACTCGGCTTTATATTCTGTTATTTATTTCAGTTAAAATTTCGTTTGCCACCTGTTCTTTTGACATAATTGGCAATTGTCTGCTTTCATTCTCTGTTATTAAAGTAACAACATTTGTGTCTGTTCCAAATCCTGCCCCTTCAACTTTAAGATTGTTAGCACAAATCATATCAAGATTTTTCTTTTTAAGCTTGTTCTTAGAATTTTCAAGCATATGCTCTGTTTCCATTGAAAAACCACAAAGGAACTGGTTCTTCTTTCTCCTTGACATTGTTCCAAGAATGTCGTCGGTTCTCTCAAGTTCAATGGCTGTTTCCCCATCATTTTTCTTGATTTTTTCATCAGCTACTGTCTTTGGTCTGTAATCAGCAACTGCTGCACTCATTATAACAATATCCTGACTGTCAAATTCTTTATCAACTGCATCAAACATTTCTTTTGCACTCTTTACATCAATAATTTTTACAAAGTCAGGCTTTTCAATATATGTTTTTCCAGTAACAAGTGTTACTTCTGCACCACGTTCCATTGCAATCTTTGCAAGGGCATAACCCATCTTACCTGTTGAGTGATTGCTGATAAATCTAACCGGATCAATGGCTTCCATTGTTGGTCCTGCAGTAATTAAAACTTTTTTTCCTGCCATATCTTTTTCCATGGCAATATTCTTCATTATATAACTTTCAAGAACTGTAGGTTCAGGCATTTTTCCTGCCCCTGTGTCTCCACAGGCTAAATATCCACTTGCCGGATCAATAACTTCGTAACCGTAATTTCTTAATTTCTCCAGATTATCCTGAACAATAGGATTTTCAAACATATTTGTATTCATCGCCGGGGAAATAACTTTGTGACACTTGCATGCCATAATTGTTGTGGTAAGCATATCATCTGCTATACCATTTGCAATCTTTCCAATAACATTGGCACTTGCAGGGGCTACCATAAATATGTCAGCCTGCTTTGCCAAAGATACGTGCTCAACGCTGAATTCAAAATTTCTGTCAAATGTATCTACTAAACATTTATTTCCTGTTAATGTTTCAAATGTAATTGGATTAATAAAGTTTGTAGCATTTTTTGTCATTATAACATGTACATTAGCGCCTTTTTTCACAAGACTGCTTGCAAGGTTAGCAATTTTGTACGCCGCAATACTTCCTGTAACTCCTAATACAACTGTTTTGTTCTTTAAAATTTTTTCCATAATAAATTCACTTTCATAAAGGAAAAATTATTTTTCTAAGTCAAATAATTTTCCATGTTTTTCGTAATTTGTTACTCTTGTAATCTTATTGTCGTCATCTACAAATACAACTTTTGGCTTGTTGTCTTTTATTTCTTCAGGTGTCATTTGTGCGTAACTCATGATAATTATTTTATCACCTAAACTTACCATGTGTGCTGCAGCACCGTTTAAACAAATCATACCTGAACCTTTTTCTCCTGCAATAACGTATGTTTCAAATCTGTTTCCATTATTTACATCTGCAATTTGAACTTTTTCGTATTCATAAATTCCTGCTGCTTCCATTAATTCTTCATCAACAGTGATACTTCCTACATAGTCAAGTTCTGATTGAACAACTGTAGCTCTGTGTATTTTACTTTTTAACATATTAACTTGCATTTTTTACCTCTTTACTTATTTATTTGTATATTTTAACTTTGTTCTCCTTCGCCACGCAGCTATAAGCCACGCTATCAGCTCGTAACACTTTGTTCTCCTTCGCCACGCAGCTATAAGCCACGCCATCAGCTCGTAACACTTCGTGTTCCTTCGCTGAGGGGCTGCGCCCCATACCCCTAAAATAATTTTTTCATGTTTGCAAGCAAGCTTGCACATGTAAAATTATTTTCGGGGTGCGTGGCTTAATCCAAAATCATGTTGTCGATTAATCTTGTTTTTCCGATGTATACTGCCATTGCAATAAGCATTGGTGCTTTTATTTCTTTCTGCTGCTGCATTGTAAGTCCGTTTACGGCTTTTACGTAATCAATTTTTGCCATTGGTTCTGTTTCGATGTTTTCTTTCATTTTTGCAACTACAACATCCGCGTCTTTTTCTCCTGCATCAATTAATTCTTTTGCTAATTTTACTGTTTTGCTAAGAATTAAAGCTGCTTTTCTTTCTTCTGGTAAAAGATATGTGTTTCTTGAACTTTTTGCAAGGCCGTCTTCTTCACGAACAATTGGACAACCTACTACGTTAATGTCCATGTTTAAATCCTGAACCATGTGTTTAATAATTGCAAGCTGCTGTGCATCTTTCTGTCCAAAGTATGCGTTGTCTGGCTGAACAATGTTAAATAATTTTGTTACAACTGTACATACACCTCTAAAATGAACAGGACGGCTAAGACCACATAATTCTTCTGTTAAAACTGACATATCAACATATGAACTAAAGTCATCATGATACATTTCTTCCGGTTCTGGATGGAATATTAAATCAGCTCCAAGGCTTTCGCAGAATTTACTGTCTTTTTCTAAATCTCTTGGATAGCTGTCTAAATCTTCTGTTGGTCCAAACTGCATTGGATTAACAAAAATACTTACTACTACTTTGTCATTGTTTTCTCTTGCCTTTGTAATAAGGCTTCCATGACCTTCATGTAAATATCCCATTGTAGGAACGAAACCTACTGTTTCTCCATTTTTCTTCCATTCTTTTACTAATTCTCTAACTTCTTTTATTGTACCAACAACCTTCATTTTATTAAACCTCTCTTTATATCTTCATTTACACTTTGTGTATCTTATTTTCAAACTAACCGTTTCTTAATATAATACTTTAAAAGTAATTAGTAAAGTAAGTTATGCATTACTTTTAAAATAATTTTTCTCCTTTGTGTAGGCATAGGTAAAATAGAACCTGTCTGCACTTAAATAATTAATTATTTGTTATCCTATACTTAATTTTCTATAGTAAATTAGTATAATTTATTAATTATTTCATCATCAATTTTGTATGTGTTCTCTTCGGCAGGGAAGCTCTTATCTTTTACAGCCTTGATATAATCCCTGAATGCACCTTTCATTACTTCACCTACATTTGCAAACTGACGTACAAATTTTGGAACATAATCAGTGAACATTCCAAGCATATCCTGGTAAACTAAAACCTGTCCGTCACAGCCTGCTCCTGCCCCAATTCCAATAGTTGGTATGTCAAGAATTTCTGTAACTTTTGCTGCAAGTTTTGCAGGTACTGCTTCTAAAACAACCATTGATGCACCTGCTGCCTGAACTGCTTTTGCATCTTCAATTAACTTCTTTGCTGCTGCTTCAGTTTTTCCCTGAACCTTGAAACCACCAAATGCATTAATTGACTGTGGTGTAAGACCGATATGTGCACAAACCGGAATTGATGCTTTTACAATTGCTTCAATTTGTGGTGCAACTTCCACGCCACCTTCAAGTTTTACCATATTAGCGTGACCTTCCTTCATAAGCCTGCCTGCGTTTACAACTGCATCGTAAACTGATGTCTGATATGACATAAATGGCATATCGCAAACTAAAAGAATATCTTTGATTCCTCTTGAAACTGCTGCACAATGGTGAATCATGTCTTCCATTGTTACCTGAATTGTATCTTCATATCCAAGCATTGTATTTCCAAGTGAGTCACCAACTAAAATTGTATTTACACCAACTTCTTCCATTAACTTTGCTGTTGAGTAATCATAGCAAGTCAACATTGTAATTTTATCTCCGTCCTGTTTCTGTTTTAATAATGTATTTACTGTATTCTTCATTTTAGAATATCCTCCATTTCACTGTAATCTCTATCTTTATTTTTATTTTTGGCAACGTCTAAAACCTGTCTTGACACTGCCTTATAAATTTCTTTGCTGTTTCCACTTAATGTTTTCAAATGTTTCAAAACTGTTGTTGTGTCATTTCGCTCAATTGGGCCGGTTAATGCAGCACTGCAACCATCATTCAAACAATGTTCAACATTTCCTCTAATAATCGGGGCTAATGCAGTATTGGCTGAATCTTTGTCAAAGCCACATTCAAGTAACAACTGCTCACTTAAACTAATAAGCCCAACAACAAGATTACTTGCAATTGCCGCTGACGCATGATATTTAACTTTGTTTTCCTTGGAAATAGCACAAACATTGTTTCCAAAACTTTCAAGCCATTGTTTTACAAAGTTAATTTTTTCTTCTGATCCTTCTACTGTGAAATAACTTTTTGACAACTCTTTGTAAGAACTATATTTGTCGCTCACTGCAAAGAGTGGGTGAATAGAAAATCCAAAACCACCACGTTTTGAAATATCCGAAAAGACTTCTGATGATAATGCGCCACTTGTGTGGCAAATAATTTTTCCACTTAGACTAAAATGTTTTATACTACTCCAGACCTTTTCAATTACACCGTCCGGGACCGTAATAAAAACAATCTCACTATCCTTTACTAACAATTCAACATCCGTATAACATGCCGAATTAGTAAACTTCGATGCTTCTTTTGCATCTTCTTTAAATTCACTGTAATAACCAATAACTTTTTGATTATTATCTGCTAAATATTTTCCCAGAGAAAATCCAACTTTCCCTGCTCCTATAAATCCAACTTTCATGGGCATCCCTCCTTTTAATATTTTTTGACTTATGTCAACTAAATATTATAGTTTTGGGACAATGAGTCTCATTCCTTCAAGATATAAGCTACGCTCCAATCTTTATAGTGAAAAATATTTTATTCATCAGTATAGTTTCATTTCGAATACCATCCGCGAAATAATTTAACACAATTAGGAAATTAATGCAAATCTTTTTTGGCGATTATCTAATCACATTTTTTCATTATAACAAATGCACTGTTATATATAACGTAATAAAAATTCCATTAAACTTTCCTATAACGTACTAAAGATTATAGTTTGCAACATTTCACGTAACCAGTGCGTATTGTTTCAACAACTTTTTTTGCATCAAGATATATCCACAGCCCAACGTTTTTTATCAAATAATAATTTCGATTCTTTTTAATAACTAAAAAGACATCTGTAACAATATCTTTATACTGCTACAAATGTCTTTCTATTTTTAACAATTTAATTTTCTTTGTGTTTGTACTATTTCAAAACTTTAACTTTGATTTTCTTATAAATACCGTTTTGTGCGTAAACATAAACTAAACATTTTCCTTTGCCCTTAGCCTGTGTCACACCGTTCTTTGAAACCACAGGTACTTTCGCCAACTCCTTATCATCTAAATATACTGTTAATATTCTATTGCTATTGCTATTTCCTGCAACAGCATCTACATCTAATCTGTATTTCCCTGATTTTGCAATATTGGTTTTATACTCAATAGTGGAATTAGCAGTTAGGTTACCAATATATTTTTTTCCTGCTGTGCCACCATACGGTCTTACCTTAGTTTCAACATAATCTCCATTTAACTCCTCATTGTCAATTAAATTAGACATGCTTAAAAACATGTCTCTAATGAAGCTGGTATCAACTTAGCGTTAACCTCTTTATTCACATAACACTCTTCAACTTTTTATCGTAGAGGTCTTTGTTATTTTTTATTAAAAATGTTCCATTATCTCTTCCAAACTTTTATCTAACCCTAACTTTTCTATTTCATTAAAAATAGGATTAATCACTTCTATATCTTCTTCCAAATCGTCTGCTATTTCTTCTACACTTTTTCCTCTTTTTATTTTCTTATATACCATTTCAACAAGTTTTCTGCGTTCTCCGAATTCAATTCCCTGCGATTTACCAATCTCTTTGCCAACTTCAACGCCATCATTATACGTGTTTTCCAATGTCTGCTTTTCGTTATACTCTGTCAAGAACATTTTTACCACCTCCGCCTTATTTTCCAGCAGAAATTCTCGCAACACATTTTCATTTATGCATTCGTCCACAGCCATTTTCACTGCTTCCTCGTCACTGAAATCCTTACCGGAATACTTACTGATATACTCTCTCATCCTACTTGTTAGTATAACATATTCCTTTAAAATCACATCTACGCTAAATATGTCCTTTTTTTATATTCAAAAACATATCTAACGTAGATGTGATTTATTAATTTACTTTATTATTTTCAATTTATTTATCAGTAAACTCTTTGACCATATCAATAATTTCTTTACCTTTATTTTCTTTAATAGAATATTTCTTATTCGATATACTACATTCTTCATTGGAAATTACTATAATGCTAATTGAAGAATTTTTTCTAAAGATATCTATATTATATAACCAACCACTAGCATCTTCCGAAACTTTCTTTTTTATCTTGGTATTAGTTAATTTATTATATAACTTATCTGTTTGTTCTTTCGTCAACTCCGTTACATTTCCGTTATTACCATCTGTAACTAAAATTTTTGTAATTTCTTCTTTGGGAATAGATAACATTTTCTGCGTCGATGATGACTTTACGATAATAATTGATACAACAACCATTACTAATACCAAAGGAATAATCACAATGCATACTTTTTTTTTCATAATTTCTCCTTTACTTACTTTATATTTACAGTAACATAATTCCAACTGCCTTTACATTTTCCCCAAACAAAACGTGTAGGTGAGTTTGTCCAACCATCTGCTATACGAATGTACGTTTCATACCTATCTCCATACCAATGTTCATAAATGTACTGCTTATATCCTAGTGCTACAACCGAATGATCATTATACTTGTAATGATCGTGAACTATCAAGTGACACGGTCTACCATTGTTAATCTCACTCACAATTTTTCTTCCGCTATTTGTACCACTATGAAATTTAACTGTATAATTATTTACTCCCACTAAATCAAAAAATTTGCTATATCCCGTTGCAACATTTTTATCTAATGTCCCTCCTTTTGATTTACATTTCATATAATCACGCAACTTTGTAAATGTTGTTTTCCAATTAGACTTATAATAAAGTTTTTTATATTTTTTGCTATCTCTTTTATACCAGTATAGCATAATATTAGTAGCTGCTGTTGGTGCACATACTCCACCACTTTGCAATTCAGACATAATCTTATACGTTATATTATACCCCTTAACATTTTTAGAGCTTGAAGAATCATAACCACTTTCATACTTTCCTGGATTTGTAATAAACCCATCGCCTGAATTATCAGGTGGTGACGATAATGACACTTTATCTACTTCACTCTCCATTCTGCACATTTCTTTTTCTGATATTTTCTCTATGTTATTGTTAGAAACATCTACTAATACCTTTTCATCTTTATTATCATTGCCTCCTATTGCATAACTCATACCGCCTAGATAATAAACTTTCTGTTTTTTCTTTTTTACATCAAAATTTTCTTCAACTTTCTCTGATGCATTATCCAAAAACAATTCATCTCCAAATTCAATAATATTATTATTTTCTTCAGAACTAGCTATTATATATCCTTCTATTTGTTTATTCTTTTTAACATTATATAAATATGCACTCACCTTCTGATTTGAGTCGAATAATACTTTTTTTAAAACAAGTTCAGAATCTTTCCACTCTTTTTTATTTTTTCTTAACACATTAAACTGATACTCGACATTATCTTGGACACTAGCAATACTATCTTCCTGTTTGCTCATTGCAACTATGCTCCCCTCCGATAACTCTGTTATCCCCAACATCATCAACATTATAGTTGCAATAATTATTTTACAAATTTTCTTACTCATACATTCCTCTCCTTTAATTTAATTTTCTTTAATATTATCATTTTGAAATATTTGTGTCAATAATCACTTTATTTACTTATGTATTTACATTAGTGTGTATGTATATTAAAATGTATACTATACATTTTAATTTAGGAGCACTTGTATGAATATTCGAGATAACTTTAAAAAGGGGTATGTCGAAATGCTTATATTGAATTTTCTTTCAGAAAAGGATTTATATGGGTATGAAATGACACAATTGGTAATAGAACGTGGGGGCGGATATATAAAAATTCCAGAGGGTTCTCTTTATCCAACTTTATATAAACTTGAGGACAAGCATATGATTTCATCATATCAAAAACAAGTTGGTAAGCGTCTAAAACGAATATATTACCACCTTGAAGATCAGGGAGCAGAATATCTTTGCGAACTAATTAAGGAATACTATGCTGTTAATGATTGCATAACAAAAATTTTAGAATTTTCAAAAGGAGCAAAAGTTGAAAACGATGTTGAGTAATACAAAAAAAGTATATATTAAAAATCTCAAAAAAGAATTAAAAATCTCATCTAAATATAAGAGAAATCTATTAAACGATTTAGAAGTTAATGTTAAAAGTTATATGGTTGAACATCCTGAAACTACTTATAACGATTTAGTTGAAATTTTTGGAACACCAGAAGATGTTTCAGAGTCATTTTATGAATCTCTTAGTTCCAACGAAATAAGAAAACAGCAAAAGTTGAAAAAACACATCATTATTATTGCTGTTACAGTTAGTATAATATGTGTTTTTTCTTTTATGCATTACTATCAAAACCTAAACAAAAATTTACCATCCTACACCATTGAGACAATTGATGAATCTTAAAACAAACGATAATAATTAGGAGGGACTTATGAAAAAATCATTTATTTTACTATCACTGATGGTACTATGCGGTGTACTATCTTATACCAATACTTTCGCAAAAGATGTTTATAATTCTTCTTTTTACAGTAAAACTACTGTTCTTCATGAAGATGGTTACATAGTTGCGGAAATAATTACAAACACATCTAACAGTATAGCTCCGCATTCAGTATCTAAATTTAAAACTGCAACCAAAAAGCTTTCTTACTATACATCCTCAAATAAATTGTTATGGACAATACATTTATCTGGAACCTTCAGTTACAATGGTTCTTCATCTAGTTGTACTAAAGCATCATGTTCTATTAGCAATTTAAACTCTAACTGGTCTGTAAAATCTAAATCGGTTACAAGCTCAAAAAATATTGCCCGTGCCAAAATAACTATGCATCAAAAAGGTGGTGGTAATTTAAGCAAAGAGCTCACCTTAGCATGCGACAAAAATGGTAAATTAAAGTAATTCAAAAATCTCTTTGGTGTTTTATGTTAAACCACTAATAATCCATACTATGGATATATTAGTGGTTTTTATATACACTATTCTTCTAACTCTCTAACACATTTATATATTTTTTAAATACAATAAAAGAGCCACTGAAAAACTTCAATGACTCTTTCATACATTTCATTTCTTGTTTATTTTTTTGTTGTTTCAGCTGCCTTTGTTGTTTCTGTTGAAGCTGCTGTTGTAGAAGCTGCTGTTGTTGTTTCAACTGTTGTAGTTGGAGCTGAGCCCTTCTTTGTCTTAACATTTTCACAGATGATATCTCTAACCTTCATTAATAAAATATTAAGTTTAAGAGTATCTTTTACTGTTGATTCTCCGTAGTTCTTTGCTAATGTCTTAACATCTGCTCCGTAGTATTTCTTAGCATATGCATCGCCTTCGCTCTTGTAAATCTTGTCTCCATCAAGACCTTCTTCTTTAGCAATAGCGTAAATTACCATTCTACTCTTGATAGCTTCTTTTGACTGCTTATGCCAATCACTTTCTGACATGCTGCATGCTTCTAAGTATGTCTTAATGTCTTTAATACCGTATGATGAATACTGAGCTACAATCTGTGATTCAGCCTGTGATTCGTACTGTGTTAACTGTTCCTTATTGTATTCTGAAACCTTACAGTCAGCAACATAATCCTGCCATAAGCCGTTCATAATCTTGTTGTACTTTAATTCTTTTTTCTGATATTCTTTGTAAGCCTTAACTGTTGTCAACTTGTCTGATGAATAGTTTGTCTTAACAAATTCGTCATTTAATTCAGGTGTGTTTGTTTTCTGTAAAGCTGTAATCTTGTATGTAAACCATACTGACTTACCAGCCAACTTAACTTTCTTACTATTAACTGTTGTCGTTCCTGTGTAGTTTGAAGGGAAATTTAACTTCTTAGTAAATGTATCTCCAACCTTGTGTCCTTTAAGTGCATCAACAAAACCATCAATCATCTTGCTTCCACCAACTGTCTTAGCTGACATATCTGCTACCTGATCTGTTGCTGAGCCACCGTCAAATGCTACCTTCTTACCTTTTGATTCAATCTTTCCTGTATAATTAAATACTACAGATGAATCCTTCTTAACAGAACCTTTTTTAATCTTTTCTGTTGTCTTATGTGATGATAAATCCTGATCAATTGTCTGCTGTAATTCACTGTCTGTAACCTTAATATCATCTTCGTAAGCTGTTAATCCTTTGTATTCAGCTAACTTAATTGAGCCTAAATCTGTCTTTACTGTTCCTGATGTTGTGCTACCACAACCTACAAGACCTAATGCCATAGTTGCTGATAATGCAACTGCTAAAATCTTCTTATACATCTTATATTTTTTCTCCTCTTCTATTTTTTGTGTTAAAAGCAAAATCAGTCGTACGCCCTAACACGCATACAACTGATTCTATCACAATAACCTTATTATTTAAAGTCTATTTTCAAAAAACGTTTTAATTCACAAAATTATCACACTTTTTTACTTTTGAAATTAGGAAGTTCTATTTAAACTTATATCCCCTTTTACCTGATAATCTGTATAAAACTATTTTCAAAATAATTTCCAAACAAAATTTTAAACTAATTTCTTGCCTGTAATCTTTTCATAACCTTCTAAATAAATAGCAATTGTTTTATCTTCTACTTCTTTTGGAAGTGTCCAGTTATGATTGTCGTTTGCTTTTAACCAGTCACGTGCAAACTGTTTGTCAAATGATGGCTGACCATGTCCAGGTTCATAAACATCTGCAGGCCAGAATCTTGAGCTGTCAGGTGTAAGCATTTCATCACCGATTACGATGTTTCCATTTTCATCAAGACCAAATTCAAACTTTGTATCTGCAATAATAATTCCACGTTCTAATGCATAGTCTGCACACTTCTTATAAAGAGCAATTGTATATTCTTTTAATTTTGCAGCATATTCTTCACCCTTACCTGGGAACTGTTTTTCTAAAACTTTAATGCTTTCTTCATAAGAAATATTTTCATCATGATCACCAATTTCTGCCTTTGTTGAAGGTGTGTAAATTGGTTCAGGAAGCTTATCTGATTCTTTTAAGCCCTCAGGAAGTTTGATTCCGCAAACTGTTCCATTTTCCTGATAGCTTGCCCAACCGCTACCTGTAATATATCCACGAACGATACATTCGATTGGAAGCATTTCAAGTTTCTTACACATCATGCTGTTTCCATCAAATTTTGGCTGTCTGAAAAATTCAGGCATATCGTTTACGTCTACTGAAATCATGTGGTTAGGAACGATATCTTCTGTCATGTCAAACCAGAACTTTGACATCTGTGTAAGAACTGTACCCTTATTTTCAATTACATTTTTTAAAATTACATCAAAGCAACTAATTCTGTCAGTTGCTACCATAATTAAGCTGTCTCCGTTGTCATAGATTTCTCTTACTTTTCCTTCTTTAATTGGCTTCATCTTTTTCCTCTCCTTTACACTCTCATTCGCCGAAGGTAACTATTGTCGAAAGCACGCTCCCGCTGCCAAACGCTGGTAGCAGTTCTATCAAGCCAGCTACGCTGCCTTAATGAACCGACCGCGTTAGAGCACTTTCTCCAATAGCTTACCTTTGGATTTACACGTTTATTTCTGCACTTAATCCTAAGATGTCTTTATTTGCATCTAAGATTGGATTTATTTCTTCTGCTAAGAATTCATCTACCTGTTCAGGTGAACGTCCTACATACTTGCTTGGATCCATTGTTTTCTGAAGATCTTCAAGTGACATATTAAATGCGTCATCATTTGCAATAAGTTCAAGTAAGTTGTTATCAAGACCTTTCTGCTTAACGTTTGCTCCGGCTTCCATTGAAAGTTCACGAATCTTTTCGTGTAATTCCTGTCTGTCCCCGCCAGCTTTTACAGCATCCATCATAATATTTTCTGTTGCCATAAATGGAAGTTCGCTCATAAGTCTCTTTTCAATAACCTTATCGTATACAACCAAACCGTCTACTACGTTAAGATATAAATCTAAAATTCCATCAATTGCAAGGAATGATTCAGGCACGCTAAGTCTCTTGTTTGCTGAGTCATCTAATGTTCTTTCAAACCACTGTGTAGCTGATGTAATGGCTGGATTTAATGCTGTAACCATTACATAATTTGCAAGTGATGCAATTCTTTCGCTTCTCATAGGATTTCTCTTGTAAGCCATTGCTGATGAACCAATCTGATTCTTTTCAAATGGTTCTTCAATTTCCTTTAAGTGCTGTAATAATCTAATGTCATTAGAGAATTTGTGGGCACTTGCTGCAATACCTGCTAAGATGTTAAGCACTCTTGTATCCATCTTTCTTGAATATGTCTGACCTGATACAGGGAAGCACTTATCAAATCCCATTTTGTTTGCAATTTTCTTTTCAAGTTCTTTGATTTTTTCATGATCACCTTCGAAAAGTTCTAAGAAACTAGCCTGTGTTCCTGTAGTTCCCTTACTTCCAAGAAGCATCATGTTATCTAAAATATAATCTAAATCATCTAAATCTAATTTTAATTCCATAAGCCATAATGTAGCTCTTTTACCTACTGTTGTTGGCTGAGCAGGCTGGAAATGTGTAAATGCTAAAGTTGGCTGTGATTTATACTTGTCAGCAAACTTTGCAAGTTCATTTATAACATTAATTAATTTCTTACGAACTAACTTAAGACCTTCTGTCATAATGATAATATCAGTGTTATCCCCAACGTAACATGATGTTGCACCAAGATGAATAATACCTTTTGCCTTTGGGCACTGCTGTCCGTAAGCATAAACGTGTGACATTACATCGTGACGAACTAATTTTTCTCTTTCTTTTGCAACATCATAATTAATGTCTTCAGCGTGAGCTTTTAATTCATCAATCTGTTCCTGTGTAATGTTAAGTCCAAGTTCCATCTCTGATTCAGCAAGTGCAATCCATAACTTTCTCCATGTTTTAAACTTCATGTCAGGTGAAAAAATGTACTGCATTTCCTTACTTGCGTATCTTTCTGACAATGGGCTGTTATATCTGTCGTTCATAAAAACCTCCTTGATTTTTAAATAGTTTGTATATATTAAATTTCTTTAATACCGAATAAATATTTGTCTGTGCCGGCTGATTTACAAATCAGCTTAAGCCTTATATTTTAGTAAATATATTTTATTTCTTATATTCACCACGAATATCTTCCTTAGGTGGTTCAAGGGGATATTTTCCTGTAAAACATCCCATACATATTTCCTGTCCTCTTGAAAGTTCCTTCAAGCGTTCCACTTTAAGGTAACCTAAAGAATCTGCTCCAATAACATCGTTGATTTCTTCAACTGTTCTGTTATGAGCTATTAACTGTTCCTTAGAAGGAATATCTGTTCCAAAATAACATTCGCTAATAAATGGTGGAGAGCTTATTCTCATATGTACTTCTGTAGCACCTGCTTCTCTTACCATCTGTACAATTCTATCACTTGTAGTTCCTCGTACAATTGAGTCATCAATCATAATAACTCTCTTGCCCTTAACTACTTCTTTTAACACGTTAAGTTTTACACGAACACTTGACTCACGACTCTTTTGCTGTGGCTTAATAAATGTTCTTCCAACATAACTGTTCTTTACAAAAGCTGTTCCGTAAGGAATTCCTGCCTGCATTGCATATCCCATTGCAGCAACATTACCTGATTCAGGTACACCTACAACAATATCAGCATCTACAGGGCTGTCCATTGCTAAAAATTTACCTGCCATAATTCTTGAATCGTAAACACTTACTCCATCAAAGTAACTGTCAGGTCTTGCAAAATAAATATATTCAAATATGCATCTTGCCTGATCTTCCGGCTTAACACAAAGTGATTTGTCTGACTTAATACCGTTTTCGTCGATAGTTACAACTTCTCCCGGTTCTACATCTCTAACAAATTCTGCATCAATTGTGTCAAGTGCACAGGACTCAGATGCCAAGATATAAGCATTGTCTCTTTTTCCAATACATAATGGCTTAAATCCGTATGGATCTCTGGCGCCGATTAATTTTCTTGGACTTGAAACTACCAATGCATATGCACCTTTTAATTTTTTCATTGCATTTACAACTGCTTCTTCTGCTGTTTTACTTTTGATTCTTTCTCTTGCTACTAAATAAGCAATAACTTCAGAATCAATAGTAGTCTGGAAAATAGCACCTGTATAAGCTAACTCATCTCTAAGTTCATTAGCGTTAATTAAGTTACCATTATGTGCCATCATTAATGTACCTTTTACATAATTAATAACTAATGGCTGTGCGTTGCTAATTACACTGTCTCCGGCTGTAGAATATCTAACATGTCCTACACCGATATTGCCCTTTAGACTTTGAATCTTTTCCTGATCAAACACTTCATTTACAAGGCCCATTCCCTTATATAAGTCTACTTTTCTTGGGCCACTGGTATCTGATACAGCAATACCACAACTTTCCTGTCCTCTGTGCTGTAGTGCAAAAAGACCATAGTATATGGAAGAAGCCACGTCATTTCCGTCAAAGTCATACATTCCAAACACACCACATTCTTCGTGTAATGCATCAGGTTCCCAACTCATACTTACATCTCTCTGATTCATTATAATCTCCCTTGAAAATAAAAAAATGAAGGTAAAAATGAAAACATATATTATATGTATTTTTTCATTTTCCTCCTTCATATTAAAATTCGCTATTGTGACATTTAGAAAAAAACGCCACGCGTACATTATAAAACGAAGAAAAGAGAAAATCAACACAGATTTTCTCTTTCCCACACTTTATTACTTTATTTAACTAAATAAGTTCTTTTAATAATTTGTTTACAACACCTGGATTTGCTTTGCCCTGTGTTGCCTTCATTGTCTGACCAACTAAAGCTCCAATAGCTTTTCCTTTTCCTGAACGGACATCCTCTACTGCCTTAGGATTTTCTTCGATTACTTTTTTAACGATTTCTCTTAAAGCATCCTCGTCATTATCCTGTTTCATACCATGTTCTTCAACATATTTTTCAGGATCAACATCTGACCTGAACATTTCTTCAAAGACTTCCTTAGCAGCACCACGGTTAATTACGTTATCTTCAATTAACTTAATTAATTTTGAAAGGTTGGCTGCTGAGAACTTAATCTGGTCAGGATCAATTGACTCTTCCTTGCAAAGTCTCATTGTTTCACCCATAATCCAGTTACTAACTTCTTTTGGTTTATTTCCAAGAGCAACTGTCTCTTCAAATAAATCTGCAAGTGGCTTGTACTGTGTAATAATATCTGCGTCATATTCAGGAAGTTCAAATTCCTCAATGTATCTTGCCATCTTTTCGTCTCTAAATTCAGGCTCACGTGATTTTACTTTCTGTAACCATTCTTTACTGATTATAACAGGTACTAAATCAGGATCAGGGAAGTATCTGTAATCCTGTGCATCTTCTTTGGAACGCATAGCGTAAGAATACTCTTTTGTATCATCCCAACGTCTTGTTTCCTGAATTACTTCCTTACCAGCTTCTATTAAGTCAATCTGTCTTTCTCTTTCGTTTTCTATAGCTCTTGCAATTGCCTTAAATGAGTTAAGGTTCTTCATTTCAGTTCTTGTACCAAATTCACTGGCACCAACTTCTCTTACTGAAAGGTTTACGTCAGCTCTCATTGAGCCTTCGTTAAGCTTACAGTCAGAAGCTCCAAGGTACTGAATAATCATACGCAATTTTTCAAGATATGCTACTACTTCGTCAGCACTTCTCATGTCAGGTTCTGACACGATTTCAATAAGTGGCACACCTGAACGGTTTAAGTCCACTAATGAACAATCGTAAAAGTCATCATGGACTAACTTACCTGCATCTTCTTCCATATGAATTTCATGAATTCTAACCTGCTTTTTCTCACCATCATCACCTTTGATTTCAACATATCCATTAGTACAAATTGGTTTGTATAACTGTGAAATCTGATAGTTCTGTGGATTGTCAGGATAAAAATAATTCTTTCTATCAAACTTCCCGTTTCTTGTAATGTCGCAGTTTGTAGCAAGTCCAACTGCCATTGCATATTCTACTACCTGTTTATTTAATACAGGAAGTGAACCCGGCATACCTGTACAAACAGGGCATGTATGTGTATTTGGTGCTCCACCAAACTCTGTTGAACAGGAGCAGAAAATTTTTGTTTTTGTTGCTAATTCCACATGAACTTCAAGTCCTATGACTGTCTCGTACGCTTTTTCCATTGCTGCTCCTCCTAATCTCTGTTCTTTGCTACTTTGCATCTTTCATAGTCTCTTGACTGTTCATATGCATAAGCTGCTCTGATAATATTATTTTCTTTGAAACAATCTCCAATAATCTGCATGCCAATTGGAAGTCCCTTACTGTCTGTTCCACAAGGAACACTGATTCCAGGAAGCCCTGCTAAGTTTACTGAAATTGTATAAATGTCACCTAAATACATCTGAATTGGATCTGATAAGCTCTCACCAAGTTTTGGCGCTGTTGTTGGAGCTGCAGGTCCGATAATAACATCATATTTTGCAAAAGCTTCATCAAATGCCTTCTTAATTAAAGCCTTTGTTCTTAATGCTTTTAGATAATATGCATCATAATATCCTGAACTTAATACGAAAGAACCAAGCATAATACGTCTCTTAACTTCCGCACCAAAACCTTCGGAACGTGTTTTCTTGTACATGTTGTGTAGTCCTTCGTACTCAGGTGTACGATAACCGTATTTTACACCATCAAATCTTGCAAGGTTTGAGCTTGCTTCTGCTGCTGCGATAACGTAATATGCAGGAATTGCATAATCTATTAAATCTAAGTCAAATTCTTCAACAACAGCTCCCTTTTCTTCAAGAACTTTTACACCATTAAGAATTGCTTCTTTAACTTCGCTGTTAAGGCCTTCACCAAAATAACCCTTTGGAATACCAATCTTTAAACCTTTTACATCATCTACCAAGGCACTTGTAAAATCATATGATTCTCTTTTTACTGATGTAGAATCTTTTGGATCATAGCTTGCTATTGTCTCTAAAATTGTTGCACAGTCTGTAACATCCTTTGCAACTGGTCCAATCTGATCAAGTGATGAACCGTAAGCAATAAGACCGTATCTTGATACTGTACCATATGTTGGCTTAATACCTGTTACACCACAAAATGAACTTGGCTGTCTAATTGATCCACCTGTGTCTGAACCAAGGGCATATGAACATTCTTCTGCTGCAACAGCTGCACAGCTACCACCTGATGAACCACCTGGTACATGTTCATTGTTCCAAGGATTTTTTGTTACCCCGTAATGAGAAGTTTCTGTTGTACTACCCATTGCGAACTCATCCATATTAGTCTTTCCTATTATAATGGCTCCTGCTTTTTCCAAATTCAAAACAGCCTCAGCTGTGTATGTTGGATTAAAGTTTTCTAATATTTTTGAACTACATGTTGTCAAGACTCCTTCTGTACACATGTTGTCCTTTATTGCCACAGGCACACCTGCTAAAGGTCCTGTAAGCTCTCCTGCATCTATTTTTGCCTGAACTTCCTTTGCTTTAGCCAATACTTTTTCTTTTTCTAATACAGTCACATAACTGTTTATATCACTTTCCACTGCTTCAATCTGTGCAAAAGCATCAAGAACGGCATCTTCAACTTTCACTTCACCGCTTTTGATTTTTTTACCTAATTGAACAGCTGTAAGATTCATTAAACTCATATTTGTTCCTTTCGATAAATTGTAATAACTATTCTAAAACTTATTTATTAAATAATTTTTATTATCTTCCTTATTATTAATCAAATGTTTTTGGTACAACAAATGCGCCATCTTTTTCTTCCGGTGCATTCTTTAATATATTCTCCCTGTCATCACCATTAGTTACAACATCTTCTCTGAAAACATTGTTTACAGGGAATACGTGACTCATTGGTTCAACATTGCTTGTATCAAGTTCGTTAAGCTTGTCAATGTAATCAAGCATTTTTCCCATATCTTCTTTTGCTTTTTCTTTTTCCTCGTCGGACAATTCAAGCTTCGCTAAAATACCAACATATTCAATTGTTTCGTCTGAAATAACGTTAGCCATTGAAACCTCCTTCTATTTTAATACCTCTGTTTTGGGTAAAATTTACATATAGTCTATATTTTACATAAAAACAATGCAAAAATCAATTAGCTACAAAATATAACTAATATTCTTCACAATATACTTAAAAAATATTGCCATTAAGTGTTATTATCACTATTATTGACTTTTTATTACAACTATCTTATACTTTATTTGTTATTTATTTATACCTATTTAATATTGATTATTTCCTATTATAATACGTTTTAAAAAATAACATTTGACTTAAGCAAAATTACTTAATATTTTTTCATCAGGTGTTTGCAAATATTTATATATCTGCAAACCCTTTTAATGCTGTCAAAAAACAATTTAATATTTTTATAACACGAAAGGATTTATAGCATATGAAAAGTTTTCTTAAAAACATGTCTGATAGAGATGTAAAGATACTGATTTACGCTGTTTTTGCAATAACAACTGTTTTCTTTGCCTCAACACTATCACTTCCGTATGTACTTGATGAAACAGGTACAGTTGCCAATACAGCTTTTATGGCTGGAGATGATTGGAGTTTTTGTGTACAAACAATGGGAGGTTTTTATTACAAATATGCATTCTCTGCATTATATTATCCTATTTATATTGCATTCAGAAGCAATCCCGTTTATATGTACAAGGCAATGATATCATTTAACATGCTTATTATGAGCTTTATACCTGTTATTTCATATCATATTTGCAGAAAACATTTAAAAATGGAATCAAAAATACAGGCATTATTAATATCCGTACCAGCTGTTGGTATTTCTTCAATTTGGTTATATGCAATGTATGCCCGTTGTGATGTTATGCTTATATTTTTACCATGGCCAATTTTACTTGTAATATTAGAATTATCTTCAACAACAAGTAAGGCCGTTAGAAATACTCTTTCAGCAGTGTTGGCATTTGTGACAGTATATGCTTATATGACACATACAAGGGGTGTCGTTTTAATTATTGCGGCATTTATGACTGTAGTTTTAATTTCTGCAGTTTACAAACACAAAACAGTTAATTATTTTATATACGTTCCTGTCTCAGGAGTTTTAATGGTTATTGACAAATTCCTGGCCGCTTTCTTTAAAAATGGCGTTTATGGAATTTATGGTACAAGACATGGTAGCATTGATGTAATCGACATGGAAACTCTTGGCAAGTTATTTACACTTAAGGGCATGTTAATCGAACTTAAATTAGTTGCCGGCTGGTTATTTAACCTTTTTGCCTCAACTATGGGACTTGTTATCATTGGCTTCTTTGCAGCATTAATAATATTATTTATTAATTTGAAAAAAGCTAACAGAGGCAAAAATATAAGTGAAACTATTTTATCTTTATTTTCCGCTTTATGCTTAATGGGAACTTTTGCGCTGGGAGCATTATTCTTCTTCCCAAGTGCATACGAACTATTTACAGGAGTTGAACTTAAACGAGCTGACCGTATTGTTTTCGGCCGTTACACAGTTGGTGCTGTGGGACTTATAGTTTTAGTTGCCCTTTATTCTTTAGTTATAAAGAAGGGAATTATTATTAAGTGGAAGGCTAAAGTTTTAGCTGTAGTGTCTTACGTTTTAGTATTTGTTTATTTTATAAAGAAAGTTAGTCCTGTTTTGGCTACTGTTCCAAAAACAAATACAAGATACTTCATTTCATTAACAAAGTTCTTCAACGTGGAAGACGGAATCACAACCGGTACTTACCCACAGATGCCGGAAGCTTTCACAAAAGCAGGCTTCCTATCATTAGGTTTGTTACTTGTAATATTAATACTTACAAGTATTAACAAAATACAGGTTATTTACAGCGCTACTGTTTTAATATTTGTTCTCTCTGCTCTTAACTACAGATATGTAACTTCAGAAGTTAGAGGTGGACGTGATGAATTAGTATATGAAAGAACTCACAACATCATTGACTATATTGCAGAAATTGATGAAAAAACAAACGTGTCAGAAAAATATCCTGATATTTTCTTCCACAATAGTGGATATTTGGTTAAAACATATCAATTTGGTCTTCCACAGTTTAATATAGGAACATTAAAATATTTACGTGACGACAAGAAGCAGAAGGAATTTATTGTTATATGTGATAAAGCCAGTGTTAATATTGCTATTGAGAACGCTAATGATATTTACGGCGACAATGATAAGTTCTATACTTTTAATACATTTAAGAATATTGTAGGTGTTCCTGATACAATTTTTGTAAAAGGAAAAAATTTAGCTAAATTTTTAAAGAGCAAAGGTTACGCTCTTTCAGAATATAAGGTACAATAGATTTAAAGTACAGTAGAATATAACAATACAGTAAGGAGATTTGAAATGAAATTAATTATTCAGGTACCATGTTATAACGAAGCAGAGACTCTGGAAATTGCGCTTAATGATTTACCAAAGCACATTGACGGAATTGATGAGATTGAATACCTCATTATTAATGACGGTAGTGCCGATAATACTGTGGAAGTTGCAAAAAAATGGGGTGTTCACTATGTAGTAAACTTTAAACAGAACAAGGGCTTAGCCAAAGGATTTATGGCAGGTCTTGATGCATGTTTGCGAAACGGTGCAGATATTATCGTTAATACTGATGCCGACAACCAGTATAACGGTGATGACATTGAAAAATTAGTAAGACCTATTTTAGATGAAAAGGCAGATATTGTTATTGGTGAAAGACCTATTAATAACACAGCTCACTTTTCTCCTCTTAAGAAGAAATTACAACACTTTGGAAGCTGGACTGTTCGTGTAGCTTCTAAATCAGACATACCTGATGCTCCAAGTGGTTTTAGAGCATACAGCAGAGAAGCTGCTTTAAGATTAAATGTTGTAAATGAATACACATACACACTTGAAACTATTGTCCAGGCAGGAAGAACTAAGATGGCAATGACATCTGTTCCTATTAGAACAAACCCTGAACTTAGAAAATCACGTTTGTTCAGCAGTATGTTTGGATATGTAAAAAGATCTATGGTAACTATTGTCCGTTCATTTATGATGTACAAGCCATTAAAATTCTTTGGAATCATTGGAGGCATCCTTTTCGCATTAGGACTTGCACTTGGAATCAGATTCCTTGTATATTATGGCATGGGTGCAGGTAGCGGACATGTTCAGTCACTTATTTTAGCAAGCACATTTTTACTTATGGGTGTACAAACATTTATTATTGCACTCCAGGCAGACATTATTGCTGCTAACCGCAAGATTTTAGAAGATGTTCAGTACCATGTAAGAAAAATCGACTATGATAATGATGCTAAAAACAAAGAAGACAAAGAAAGCAAATAGGAGTAATCATGAGAGATATAACAATTGCTATTACAGCAGCAAGCTACAGCGGCAACAAAGGTGCCGCTGCTATGCTACAAAGTTCAATTAAACAGTTACACGATGTTTACGGAGACAGACTAAATATTAACTTAATGTCTGTTTATCCGGGCGAGGACAAGAAACAATTACCTTTTGACTTTATTAATATTACAAGCACAAAACCGGAACAGCTTTTATTTGTAGCTTTTCCACTTGCTATACTCTATAAGCTTTTTAAATGGTGTCCACCTATTAAAAAGCTTCTTTTAAAAAACAAAATATTAAAAACTTACACAAACACAGACCTAGTTGTTGACGAAGCAGGTATTTCTTTTGTTGACAGTCGTGGTTTTGTAATGAATACTTACGCTTTTGTTTGTGCAGCAGTTCCACTTTTAGTTGGCACTCCTGTTGTTAAGTATTCACAGGCTTTAGGTACATTTAAGAATCCTTATAACAAATTCCTAGCAAAATGGATTCTTCCAAAGCTTAAGCTTGTTTGCGCCAGAGGTCAGAAAACATACGATAACCTTATGGGTATCGGCGTAAAAGACAATGTTAAGTTATGTGCTGACGGTGCTTTCTCAATGGAAGACAGCGAATACTGGAACAACGAAATCAACAGAATCTGTAGCGAAGACAGTTTTTACAATGACAATGTTGTTGGTCTTTCAATTAGTTCTGTAGTTGAGAAGAAATGCGAAAAAATGGGTATTCCTTACAAGGATACAATGGTTTCCTTTGTAAACTACTTAAACGAAAGCGGTTATAACGTAATTCTTATTGCAAACGCAGCAAGAATTAACAGTGAAAAGTCAAGAAACAACGACCTTATGGTTGGAGATGCAATTTATAACGACGTTTCTAACAAAGACAAAGTTCGTTGGTACCATGAAGAAATGGATGCAGAACAGATTAGAGCTTTCATTGGAAAATGTAGATTTTTAGTTGCTTCAAGATTCCATGCAATGATTGGTTCCCTTGAACAGAAAGTTCCTGTTCTTCTTATTGGTTGGAGCCACAAATATCAGGAAGTTCTTGATATGTTTGAACTTGGTCAGTACGCAATAGACTTTTCAAAATTAGAATTATCAGAATTAAAGAAAAGTTTTGAGTACTTTGTTTCTCACGAAGATGATATTAGAGCTAAACTTGACAAAAACCTTGATTCTGTTTTAGCAAGTTCAAGAAACAACATTAAATATATTAGCGAAATTATAGATGATGTAACAAAAAATCCAAAAAAAAAATGTAAATTATTAGATTTTAACAATCCTGATAAATACATTGGTGCTCACATTGGCTGTAAAAAAGGTTATTCAACAAACGAAGACATTCGTTGCAACGCAGCTTCAGGCGGTATGGTTACTGCTCTTCTTTGCAATATGTTAAAGAACAAAGAAATTGACGGTGCCTGGGTAACTAAGACAGCTTTTGAAAACGGCGAATTAACTTACAAAACATACATTGCAACTACAGAAGAAGAAATCAGAGATGCTTCATCAAGTGTTTATATGAACATTCCTATTCTTAAGCACATTGATGTAGTTAGAAATTTTGACGGAAAAGTTGCTGTTGTAATGACACCATGCATGTTAAGAGGTTTAGATGCAATAATGAAAAAAGATCAATCACTCAAAGATAAGATTGTTCTTAAACTTGGTTTGTACTGTAGTGGCAACCATTCTCCTAAGGCAACTACCCTCTCAATGGAAAAGTCAGGTGTTACAAGTGAAAATGCCAAACGTCTTTACTACAGAAGAGGACATTGGCGCGGAATTTCCAGTGTGATCTACAATGATGGCAGCACAAAGGAATTCTCTTACTCAAAAACAATTTGTTCCTACAAAAACGCTTATTTCTTTGAAAAAGATAGTTGTATGACATGCCAGGATCACTTTGGTGAATGTAGTGACATAAGCTTCGGTGACATTTGGCTTAAAGAAATGAAGGGTAACCCTATAAAGCACACAAGCTGTGTTATTCGTTCACAGAAGGCTTATGATGCTCTTAATCAGGCTATTGCTGATGGAGATATTTACGCAACACATATTAGTGACAAAGACATGGTTAGAAGCCAGAAACGTGCTCTTGTATTCAAATTTAACCTTGCAAAAGCAAAGAAAACAACTGCAAAATTAGATACAAGTGATAAATGCAAATGGAACCACAAACTTGCATTAAAGTTAGCTGAACATAACAAAAAATATTCAGAAGAACATTATGATAAGTTAGCCAAAGTTCCTACTAAAGTAATTTATTACTACATGTGCTTTATTCGTGTGCTATTAAGTTTTTAGGAGTTTTAACAAATGAAATCAAATAAATTCAACAAAAAGAATATAATGAAAATCTGCAAGATACTTTTTTTAGTTCTTGTAGCAATATTCCTTGCAAAATATTTTTATACAAGTTGGGATGATATCAAAAAAATCGACTGGGACAAATTCAACTGGGGCATATTTATTTTATCAATATTCCTATACTTTGCTTACAAAGTTACATTAGCTTCATTGTGGCACTACATTACAAAATTAAATAAATGTAGCATTAAATACACTAAAGCCGTAACAAGCTATCTTTACTCAATTTTAGGTAAGTATATACCGGGAAAAGTATTTATGCTTGCGGCAAGAATTCCGGGATATCAGGAAGAAGGCGTTCCAATGCGAAAGGTTACAATATGTTTCTTCCTTGAAAACATTTGTACATTACTTGGAGCAGCATTTTTATTCTTAATTTCACTGTTCTTCTTTCCAAATGAATTATTAGCTAACTACAAATGGGCAACTATTGGTTTAGTTATTCTGTTTTTTATTTGCATTAATCCTAAAATCATTAATTTCTTCCTTTCAAAGCTTGGAAAATTAATGAAGAAAGATGATATGGAAATTACAATAACTTACCCACAAATGATTAAAGTTGTTCTACTATTCATTTGTAACTGGTTGATCGTTGGTACAGGTTTCTACATTTTGGTAGTTTCACTTTACCCTAGCGTTGGATTTTCACAGTGGCTATATGTTGGTGGAATTTACGGTTTATCAGCAATTATCGGTATTCTTGCAATTTTTACTGTTTCAGGACTTGGTGTAAGAGAAGGCATCTTAATCGCCGGATTAATTCTTATTATGCCAAAAGAGTATGCAGTAATTATTTCAATAGTTTCAAGACTTTGGGCAACAATTGCTGAACTTATATTAATTTTAGTAGCTTTTATAGCTAATAAAATTATTGATATTAAGTCAAAAAAAACTAATCCTACACTTGAAAATCAGTCAACAAAATAATAAGATAGTATTATATTGTTGAACGGATTTAAAAAAAGATAGGAGGCGGTTATATGATACAAAGCAGAATAGTTAAATACTACGCAAAAAAAGATCCTAACATCGCAATTAAGGTAATTCCGGGACATTTTGTTTCAACACATTCACACCTTAACAATTACCTTGATATGACAACCATGAAGACACGTCAGAATGAGGCTGAACGAATAGCCATCGCAATGAAAGATTACTACAATGTGATGGGCAAGCCTATTGACACAATCGTCTGTATTGAAGGCTGTGAAGTCATTGGTGCATTTCTTGCAAGTGAATTAAGCAGAGCAGGAATTTTATCAATGAATGCTCACAAAACAATTTATGTTGTAACACCTGAATTTAACAATAATGGTCAGATGATTTTCAGAGACAATCTGAAACCTGAAATTGCAGGCAAAAACGTACTTTTGCTTCTTGCTTCAGCTACAACAGGCAAGACAGTTCGTAACAGCATAGAATGTATTCAATACTACGGTGGAATTCTTCAGGGAATTTCTTCTATCTTTAGTGCTGTTGATTCTATTGACGGACATAGAATTGATGCATTGTTTAGAGCCGATGACATTCCAAATTATGAAGCGTATACTCATGATGATTGTCCTCTTTGTAAAGCCGGCAAGGCTGTGGAGGCAATTGTCAACGGTTATGGATACAGTGAATTATAATTTTATACAAAAAGATTTTTTATAACAGAAAAGCTTAGGTTGTTAACACCTAAGCTTTTTGTCATTATATAAAAATATTGTTTTTCATATAAAATGTTCTCATATAAATTGCTTCCAAATAAAATACTATGCTTTTTCTTTCCACAAACCGTCAGCTTTTAATTTGTTCCAATCTGCTTCTAGAATTTTTGGCTTTTTACCATGGTATTTCTTTTCAGTCATATTCAAATACTTATTATTCATTAAATCGTCTAATGCAGCCTGAATTCGCTCTCTAGACACACCACTGTGTGATGAAACGTTCTCAACAGTTTTTGAATAAGTTGCCATTTTGCGTCTTTTCTTTAAAATATATAAAGACTGTAAAATTGCGTCATAATAATATTTTCTTTCCTGATTTGATCTTGGCATCTCCACATATGAATTTGCTGAAGCTTTAAGCTTGTTGCTAAGTGAATGTTTTACACCATATACAATAACTTTTTTCTTAAGCTCTCTTAAATATTTTATTGCTAAATTAAAATGTGCATCCCCCGTAAATATTATAAATACTTCTGGTGAGTTCTTCTTAGCAGCTTCACGATATATCGCATCCAAAATAATAAAATCTGTAAAGTCCTTATCCACACCATCTTTTGTGCTGGCCGTATGGACAACATTTTTTGATAACTTTTCTAATCTTTCTAAATCTCTTTCAATGGGACTTCCATGAAAATCTCCGAAAAATGTAATTGACTTAACATTATATTCTTCTTTAAGTTCCTTGTACCATTCCTCAACGTTTGGACGCATTGCGAAAATATTTTTGTATCCATAATACCAGTGTTCGTAATCTACAAATACTGCTGCGGTACTTTTATTGCTAAATAATCCGCCTAACATGTTCTCCTCCTTTCTGTTTTTCTAGGCAAAATCTCATTTACCTGTTATATTGATGTGCCAAACACCTATTATATTATAACAGAAAAAAGAAGCTAGGCAACATATAAGTCCTTTTGAAGCTAATGATGCTCCAAGCTCCTTTGCCATTTTCACCGAAAAAAACAGCTATGGGTCCATATCAATGCTCATAGCTGTTTTGCTTTTAGGAGAGTTTTTTACCTCCCCTTAATATTTAGTCTATTTAATTATTCAAAATTATAAACTCTTAATTCTCTCAATTGCTTTTAATGTATTTTCATATGTTCCAAAAGCTGTCAGTCTAAAGTATCCTTCACCACTTGGTCCAAATCCCGAACCTGGTGTACCTACAATATTTGCATTTGTAAGAAGGTGATCAAAGAAATCCCATGATGACATTCCATCAGGTGTTTCAAGCCATACATATGGTGCATTTACACCACCACTTACTGAGAAACCTGCGTTCTTTAATCCATCCATAATAACTTTTGCATTGTTCATATAGTAAGCAACCTGTTCTTTTGTCTGAGCCTTTCCTGCTTCTGAGTAAACAGCTTCTCCTGCTCTTTGAATAATATATGGGGCTCCGTTGAATTTTGTTCCATGTCTTCTTGCCCATAATGAGTTTAACATAACGCCATTTGATTTTAATTCTTTTGGAATAACAGTGAAGCCAAGTCTTGTTCCTGTAAATCCGGCATTTTTAGAAAAACTTCTAAGTTCAATTGCACATGTTTTTGCTCCATCACATTCATAAATTGTGTGAGGCACATCGTCTTCTGAAATGTATGCTTCATAAGCTGCATCGTAAATAATAACTGCACCAACTTTATTAGCATAATCAACCCATTCCTGAAGCTGTGATTTTGTAATTGTAGAACCTGTAGGGTTATTTGGGAAGCAAAGATAAATAATATCCGGTGTCTCCTTTGGGAGTTCAGGTGCAAAATTTGTTGCCTTTGTACATGGCATGTAAATTACGTTGCTCCATCTTTCCTGTTCTGCTATGTAATCACCTGTTCTGCCTGCCATTGCATTTGTATCTACGTATACAGGATAAACCGGATCACATACAGCAATTTTATTATCAACTGAGAAAATATCACCAATATTTCCTGAATCTGACTTTGCTCCATCACTTACAAAAATTTCATCAAGAGCAATGTCAACACCTCTTGCCTTGTAGTCATTATCTCTAATTGCACTTCTTAAAAATTCATAGCCTAAATCAGGGGCATAACCATGAAATGTTTCTGCATTTGCCATTTCATCAACAGCCTTATGCATAGCGTCAATTACAGCAGGGCAAAGTGGCTGTGTTACGTCACCTATTCCTAAACTGATTACATCCTTATCAGGATTTGCTTCCTTGTAGGCAGCTACTTTTTTTCCAATATTAGAAAATAAATAACTTCCAGGTAATTTTAAATAGTTCTCATTAATTTTGTACATTTTTTCAGTCCTCCTAAATATAAAATTAATTTAATCTTTATACATAATTTTCAGAATTGACTCTGCAGTTTCTACCATAGTTCTGCCACTATCCATGGCAGACTTCTGAACGTATCTGTGAGCTTCATTTTCTGACATATTATTTTTCTCCATTAATACTGCCTTTGCCTCATCCACAATGCTTTGCTCTTCTTTTGTTCTTTTTGGGGGCGATTTCTTTTTTCGTGAAAACTTTGCGTAAATATTATTTTGCATCATTTCAACTGAATTAAGAAAATCTCGAACTTTTATAGGCATCTCAACCATTGCCACTCCTCTTTCATCTTCAAGAAGTTTCTGTCTTGATGCAACCAAAAGCATTTCGAATCGTCCTTCAACATAATCCAAAATATCTGTGCACGGCATATCTGGCATTCTAAATCCACTGATAATTACTCCCTCGCCCAATGAATCTGCCAAAGTTATTGCTTTTGCCCCTGTGTTACAATGAAACACATTATCATAACCATTGTGCACAAGTAAATTACGAATAGCCTTGCTGTCTTCAATTTTGGGGAACACTACTATAATTCCTGCCAACTTTGCCTCCTACACTAAATGCGGTCCAAATATCTGTTAATTTCCCAATCTGTTACCTGTGAAGTATATTCCATCCATTCCTGTTCCTTTGCATTAATGTATTTTTTGTATACTTCTTCTCCAAGTACCTCTTTCATAAATGGCGATTTTCTCATTTCTCTTACAGCTTCATAAAGGTTCTTTGGTAAATTTTTAATACCAGCCTCTTCTCTTTCTGCATCTGTCATTGAGAAAATATCTTTTTGAACACTTTCCTTTGGTGTAAGTTTTCTCTTAATTCCATCTAAACCTGCTGCTAAACATACCGCAAATGCAAGATATGGGTTACAAGCACAGTCAGGGCATCTAAGTTCAATTCTTGTACCTGTTCCTCTTGCAGCCGGTACTCTAATAAGTGGGCTTCTGTTTGTTGCAGACCATGCAATATATGTAGGTGCTTCAAATCCCGGCACAAGTCTCTTGTATGAGTTTACAATTGGATTTGTAATAGCTGACATTGCACTCATATGTTCCATAATACCTGCTATGAAACTGTATGCTTCTTTGCTTAATCCATTTTCATCACTTGCATCTGCAAAAATATTATTTCCATGGCTATCCCATAAAGACATATTAATATGCATTCCTGAACCACACATGCCATACTTTGGCTTTGGCATAAATGAAGCATAAAGTCCATGTCTTTTAGCAATAGTTTTTACAGTAAGTTTATATGTCATAATTCTGTCTGCTGTTTTTAATGCTTCACCATATTTAAAATCAATTTCATGTTGAGCAGGGGCTACCTCGTGATGAGATGCTTCAACTTCAAATCCCATTTCTTCTAAATTAAGAACCATGTCTCTACGTGCATTTTCACCTAAATCTGTTGGTCCTAAATCGAAGTAACTTCCATGTTCATGACTAATTGTTGTTGGATTTCCATTATCATCTGTATGGAATAAGAAGAATTCACATTCAGGACCTACATTAAATGTATAGCCCATGCTTGCTGCTTCTTTAATTACTTTCTTTAAAATATATCTTGGATCATTTTCAAGCTGTTTTCCATCCGGCTTGTAAACGTCACAAATAAGTCTTGCAACTTTTCCCTGATGTGGTCTAAATGGTAAAATTTCGAATGTATCATAATCAGGATATAGATACATGTCAGATTCCTCGATTCTTGCGAATCCTTCAATGGATGATCCATCAAACATTATCTTGTTATCTAATGCTTTTGCTAACTGACTTTTAGTAATAGCCACATTTTTCAATGTTCCAAAGAGGTCAGTAAACTGGAGTCTGATAAATTCTACATCCTCAGTTTCTGCTATGTTTAAAATTTTCTGTTTAGTGTATCCCATTTTTTACTCCTTCCAAAATGAAAATTTTTAATAAGATTAAGGGACAAGGTAACTAATATACCTTTTTGCGCTTACCCGCGATTTTAATTATAAACTATATTTTCCCTGTTTTCAAACTATATTCACTTTCCATATATATTCTATTGCAATTAGTTTAATTAAATTATAAAATATATCCTGACAAAAGAAAAAATGGAGAAAATATTAATGATAAATAGAAATAGAAAACAACTAGGGCTTGCAGCCTTTATTACCATAATTGTGGTAGCTCTTTTTTTGGCATTTACGCATGCCCCTGAAAGCAATAACAATGTTGCCAATAATGATTCTAACAATAAAAGAATTACAGCAAATGATAAATTTACAGGCAATTTTAATCTAAAGGAAACTACTACAGAAGTTGAGTCTACTACGGTAAAAATGAAAGTTCACAAACTTTCAAAAAACAAAAAAGCAGCCAAAAGACTACTTAAGAAAACAGCCAAATACCGAAAGAAGTATAAAGACCGTTTACCATACATGATTACTGTTAATAGGGACGAAAACTTTGTTACTGTTTACACATTAGATAAAAACGGTGAATGTACCATACCATACAAAACATTTTGGTGTTCAACAGGTCTGAATCCTGAAGATACACCTCTTGGCACATACTCAATATATCAAAGATATGATTGGCGTTTAATGGTTGATGGAACTTACGCCCAGTATGCTGTTAGAATTTACGGACAGATTATGCTCCACTCTGTTCCTTACACTTCCGACTCTTATGACTCATTAGAGTATTGGGAATATAACAAAATCGGAAAACCGGCGTCCCTTGGTTGTGTCAGATTACAAGCTGGAAATATCAAATGGATATACGATAATTGTCCTGATGGAACAATTGTTACAATTTATAGTCAAAAGGGTGAAAAACCACTTATAAAAATAAAAAAAATTAAGAAGATTAAAAAGAAAAACAAAAACAGAAATTGGGATCCAACTGATCCACAAGAGAATAATCCTTGGTTAAAAAAAGAACCTAAGGAAACTACAACTGTTGCAGAAACAACAACTGCTGAATCGAAATTTAAAATAAATAACTCATTTTAAAATCATAGCGGTGTCTTTTACATTTGGCACCGCTTTAATATTATATTAGAAAGGGGATTTTGCATGGCAACTAAATATTACGCAGTAAAAGTTGGAAGAACTACCGGAATTTTTGAAACATGGGATCAATGTAAGGCCAGTGTGAATGGCTATCCAGGTGCTTTATACAAGAGCTTTAAAACTAAAACTGAAGCTTACAACTATATGGGTTGGAACGGAGAACAAATGGATATTTTCAATATGAATACTTTTGACCAAAATGACACTACTCCTATTGAAAACGAAAAACCTGTAGATAATGATATTCCTTTATCAAGTAGCACAAAAGCTGTGGCCTATGTTGACGGAAGCTTTAACTCAGTTACAAAGATTTTTGGATATGGTGTCGTTTTATTTCATAACGGCAAAGAAATTAAATTATATGACAGAGGCAATGATCCAAGCCTTGCCACAATGCGAAATGTTGCCGGTGAAATATATGGTGCCATAGCAGCAATGAAATACGCAATAAACCATAATATAAAATATCTATCTATTTATTACGACTACATGGGAATCGCCAAATGGTGTACCGGTGAATGGAATGCCACTAAAGAAGGCACAATCGCCTACAAGAAATTTTATAATAAAGCAAAAAAACACGTAAATATCACTTTTTGTAAAGTCAAAGGACATTCCGGCGACAAATACAATGATATGGCTGATGCTCTGGCAAAAAAGGCCTGCGGTGTGGAATAATCTTTTTGGAATCCACTCCAATTATTTGTTAGAAAGTCAAAAAGGTCTGTTAAATATTTAGTAAGACTCTAAATATTCAACAGACCTTTTTATTATTCATTCAATTATACAAGCCGTTATTTTACCTTCGCCTGTATAATTGTAGGTAATCAACTTTAAGACATATCCCAATATGTACATAAAAGTTGATTTACAACTTCTCTTTTATTCCTGTACAAACTTCAACAATTCTTCCGGCTTGTCAATAATAGCCATTGGCTTCAAACTTTCAAGTAGTGAACGTTCTCTAAATCCCCAACTACATGAAATACAATCTAAACCTGCATTCTCAGCTGTGGCTCTGTCCACCTCTGAATCACCTACATAAATCGCTTCTGACTTCTCTGCCCCTAATAATTTAAGTGCCTGATTTACACTATCAGGTGCCGGTTTTTTCTTAATGCCTGCTTCCTCATTTTCCCCAATAGCCACCTCAATATAATGTTTAAAATAAATATCATTTAATTCGAGAACTGCTTCATGGGCCTTATTTGATACTATTGCCATCTTAATTCCCATATTATGTAATTCTTTTAATAACTCCATAATTCCAGGATATGCACATGTTTTTATCTGACAGTGTTCCTGATAATAATCCTTCTGACACTTAAACATTTCTTCAAACTGTGGATTATCCTGACCATCCGGAACCGAACGCTCAACTAAAAGTCTTAATCCATTTCCTACATGCTGTCTGACAGTATCTACACTGTCTTCTTTCAATCCATATTTTCTCTGCATGTAATTAACAGAATCCGCAAGATCCTCTATTGTATTAAGTAACGTTCCATCTAAATCAAAAATAATTGTATTGTACATTGTTTCCTCCTGAAGTTATTATTATTTTTCTTTATATTCAATATTTAAAAATTAATTTCTACTCAACAATACCTTTATTTACTCCCCTGTTTTTATTTCTTTTTTGAGTATAGCAGAAAAAGGTTCTTGGGTAAACTCGTTTTCTATTCGCTTTTTCCATTAAATTCTATCTTTTCAATCTTGGATATATCCAAAAGATTTTTGAACTTTAAAATGTACTGATAGCTTTTAGACTTACCCTTGTATGCCTCTGAGCTTTCGTGTGCATTTGTGCCAATGTCTTTCTTTGTGTTGATAAGTTCTTTCTTTCCTTTATCGGTGTAAACAACAAGACTCATTCCTGCACTCTTTTCTTTTGCTGAAATTGAAACGCCTAAAGGTGAAATTTCTACTGTTGTATCCCCATCCTTATAAGTTTTTACATAACTTGTGCCTTTAATATTAAAATTATATTCTTTTCGTGTTAGGTAATCCCCTAATTTCACATAGAAATCCTTATCCTTAAATTTTCTCCCTCAATTTCGTGGGAATTTCCTATTACAAAAAACAAGTTGCCTGAATCTGCTAATGCTACTTTAATTCAACATTTCTATGCATATCAAACAACCTGTTTTTTAATATTTATAGTTTATACTTCACTTTTAATTAAAGCTTATATATCTATTTAATTTACTGTCTAACTTTAATATGTGTTTCTCTTAACTGCTGTTCTGTAACTTCGCTTGGAGCACCACACATTAAGTCCTGAGCATTACCATTCATTGGGAATGGAATAACTTCACGAATGTTTTCTTCATTTCTAAGAAGCATAATCATTCTGTCCACACCTGGTGCCATACCTGCATGTGGTGGAGCACCAAACTGGAATGCATTGTATAAAGCTCCGAATTTTTCCTTTAAGTCATCTTCTGTGTAGCCTGCAATTTCAAAAGCTTTAACCATGATTTCCATATCGTGATTTCTAACTGCACCTGATGATAATTCAACACCGTTACATACAATGTCATACTGGTATGCAAGAATATCTTCAGGATCTTTTGTCTCCAGTGCCTCAAGACCACCCTGTGGCATTGAGAATGGATTATGTGTGAAAATCATCTTCTTTTCTTCAGGATCATATTCATACATTGGGAAGTCATTAATGTAACAGAACTTATATGATTTCTGATCAATTAAGTCAAGTCTCTCACCAAGTGCTGTACGAATCTGTCCTGCATAAATTGATGCAGTCTTTTCTGTATCTGCAATAAAGAAAATTGTGTCTAATGCTTTAAGACCAGCCATTTCTCTAATTTCATCTTTCATTTCATCAGGAATAAATTTGTCAATTGGTCCCTTATATGAGCCATCTTCTAATACTTCTAAGTAACCAAGTCCACCCATACCAATGCTCTGTGCAAACTTAAGCAACTTCTCGTGGAAGCCTTTTGATAACTTCTGTTCAACCTTAATTGCACGAACTGTCTTTCCGTGGAAAGGCTTAAATGTACATCTTTGGAAGAAATCAGTTACATCGATTATTTCTAATGGGTTACGAAGATCAGGCTTATCTGTTCCGTACTTAAGCATAGCTTCTTTGTAGCTGATAATTGGGAATGGAGTCTGTGTTACTTCATAACCTTCAGGTGCAAACTTGTTAAATGTGTCTGCTAATACTTCTTCACCAACTCTAAATACATCTTCCTGTGTTGCAAAACTCATTTCAAAGTCTAACTGATAGAATTCTCCAGGAGATCTGTCAGCTCTTGCATCTTCATCTCTAAAGCAAGGTGCAATCTGGAAATATTTATCAAATCCTGACACCATAAGTAACTGCTTATACTGCTGTGGTGCCTGTGGTAATGCATAGAATTTTCCTTTAAATTTTCTACTTGGAACAATGTAATCTCTTGCTCCTTCAGGTGATGATGCACAAAGAATAGGAGTCTGAATTTCTAAGAATCCCATTTCTGTCATCTTCTGTCTTAAATAAGAAATAACATTTGATCTGAAAATCATGTTATCTTTTACTTTTGTATTTCTAAGGTCAAGATAACGATATTTAAGTCTTACGTCTTCTCTTGTTTCCTTTGATGTCATTACTTCAAATGGAAGCTGTCTGTAAGTCTTACCAAGTACCTTAACTTCCTTTGCTTCTAATTCAATTGTTCCTGTTGGAATCTTTGGATTGTATGTTTCTTCATCTCTATGTTCAATAGGTCCTTCTACTGAAATACAATCTTCCTTACTAAGTCCTTCAAGAAGTGATGTGTCACGCATAACTACCTGCATTACACCATACATATCTCTAAGGTCAATAAATGATACTCCACCATGGTCACGAATGTTTTCAATCCATCCGGCAATTTTCTTTGTTTCACCAACGTTTGCTTCGCTAAGCTGGTCAATTGTCACATCACGATAGATGTTGTTTGTGTTTACGTCCATTAGTTTTCTCCCTTCAAATTGTTAATGAGTGTTTTTGTTGTTTAATTGCCTGTATGTAACAGAAAGATGAAACTCAACTTTGCTTATATATTTATTTGAAGTTTTAAGTTTAATATTATTTAAAGCAAGAAAGATTCATCCCTTTTCAGAATGAATCTTTCTTAATTATATCTATATCATTCATCCTGAAAACAATTATTCAGGACGAACATGTTGTCCGCGGTACCACCTGATTTACTGCCATGCAGCCACTCTCTGGTTTAAAAACCTTCCGATTATCGCTCGGTGACGGCTCTCCTACTAAAACACATCTGCTTCTACAACTATTTCCAATTCTGTTTCAAAAAACTTTATTCAAGTTATCTGTTATAAATATTATCCGGATACTCTTAAATATCCAATTAAATATGTTCTTTCAGATTGCAGCTCCGGAGTGTTATTCACATTAATTCATTCTACAGAAATTCCACCATCTTCTGCTCTCTATAAGCGATAATTAAAGCTACTTCTCTCTTTCAACGCCATTAAAATTGATTATATTATAATAAAAAAACATTGTCAAGGTATGCAATCCCTGTGTAGCGGTCCTTAAATGTCCCACCACACAAAGGAAAACCACATTCTTCCCTGACAATGTTTTTGTCTGTAAAATTCATTTAGCTTTTCAGTTGATTTTTACATTTTAACTTTAAAATTATTTTTGATTTTTACTTAAAAGTTACCTTTTTAGCCTTACCCCATTTCCCGTAAACTTTCTTGCCTTTTATAATTCTATAGAATCTGGCTTTTACATAATATTTCTTATTTGGTTTAAGTTTCTTATAAACAAAGCTTATTTTCTTAGTTCTAATTTTGATAACTTTTTTACCTGTAAATTTCTTGTTTGTAGCTATTCTTACTTCATAGCCTTTTGCACTCTTAATTTTCTGTAACTTTATGGAAATCTTCTTTGATGATTTCTTCTTTACAGCCTTTTTAACTTTAACAATCTTATTTATAACTTTCTTTGTTACCTTAGGTGCTTTTGTAGTAGGTGTCTTTTTGCCTGTTGTTACAACCTTAGATGTTGTTTCAGCTGTTGTGCTAACTGCCGATTCAGTAGTTGTGTTGTCTTCTGCGCTTGTTGTTTCCACTGGTGTTACATTATCTTCCGTACTTGCCGGTTCAGTAGTTGTGTTGTCTTCTGCGCTTGTTGTTTCCGCTGGTGTTACATTATCTTCCGTACTTGCCGGTTCAGTAGTTGTGTTGTCTTCTGCGCTTGTTGTTTCCGCTGGTGTTACATTATCTTCCGTACTTACCGGTTCAGTAATGTTTGATGTCACATTTTCTGCAGTTGTATCTGCTGATGTTGCCTTTTCAGTTGTTGTTTCTTTCTCAACTTCAATTTCCACTGTTTTACCTTCTGTTTCGAAGCCATTTAACTCAGCTGTAATCTTAATAGTATGTTTACCCGGTTTGTCAAAAGTATATGTAATTGTAGAAGCTGCAGGATATTTGTTATATAGTCCACCATCTACATAAACATTGTAAATCTGTCCTAATCTAATCTGTTCTAAATCCTGTTTCCACATAACTGAGACAACATTTTTATTCTGCTTAGCAACAGCAACACCTTTTACTTCTAAAGGTTTAGCCCACTCTACATTAATTACTGCCTGTGACATAAGAATTGGTGTTTTACCTTCACCATCAACATAAGCTGTAACAAAATATTTTCCTGCCTTGTCAATATTTACGCTGGCATTACCGTTTTTATCTGTTACAACATTCTCAAGTGTTTCCATTTTTCCTGTTGTAACATCAATAATTGCTACTTTAGCCCCTTCAATAGCATGTGTATTTGCATCAATTGTAGACTGTTCACAAGCTCCATACCATGCATAATTATAACCCTTTAATGATAAATTAAATGACTTGTCAGTTGTAATTTCATTAGTGCTTAATGTAATTGTTGAAAGGTCATCACTGTAAGATGCATCTTGTAAGAAATAGAAATCTGCTGTATTTCCATCGCTTACTTTTGCCTGGTCTACAGTGTAGCCTGTATAGTATCCATCAACCAATGTATCATTATGTGGATATTTTTCATTAACTGCATACATAAATGTTGACGCATCTTTTCCGAATGCTTTTGAAACCATAGTTCCATACTGGTTTGCACTAACTACAAGGTACTCATCTGCTGTACTTTCAGTAAATTTGTCGCCGTATAACTTTTCATGTTCAGCAACAAGTACGTCTAATGCTGATACACTATCCTCTACTGAATCTGTAAATCCATAAGATTCAGCTAAATAGCCGTTTACCACAATAGTGTCTGAAACTGCAATATATTTATTTTCTGACTGAACTCTTACTGTTACTCTTGCATTTTCATTTTCTAATATACATTTATCAAAGTTTTCATTAGAAATTTCTGACAAACCATTTAATAAATCTTCTGTGCTATTATCACTTAAAATTAATTCTTCATATTTTGAAGTAATTTTCTTTATGTCCTGTTTAGCATTTTCACCACAGTCATCTAAATCTTTTCCTGTAGCATATTTGTATAACAAGGCATCATTATTATCAAAAGTATAGCAGTCCTCTTCTTTAGTATTACTTGCCACTGTACCGCATGTAACACCATCTTCTGAGATACCATAGCAGTTCTTAGCTGTACCATATTTTAATGAACCTACAACTGAACCAACTGTAGTGCTGTTTACTTCTGTTGTTACTTTTCCAAGAGAAATACAGTTTTCAATAACAGATGTTGTAGAACCATTTCCATAACCTACAATACCACCAATTGTGCCACCTTTTTTGCTTTCAACACCTCCTGTATTAATACAGTTTTTAACAGAACCTGATGACATTTCTGCTACTATACCACCTGCAAATCCTACAGTTGAATATACTTTACCTTTGTTTACACAGTTTTCAATATTACTGTATGTTCCGCCAACAATACCTGCTGCATTTCTATTTCCTGTAATATTTCCTAAGTTCTGTGAGTTTTTAATAACTGTTGTTCTTGCATAACCTGCAATACCACCAATATAATTCCATGTTCCTTTTTCGTAATCTTTAATAGATACATTTACATTTGATGTTATGTTTGTGAGTTCTGAGCTGTCAGCATAAGCTACAACACCACCTGTGTATGCAGATGAAACTGATACTGTAGAAAGAGCTGACACTAAAACTTCACCATATACTGAAAGGTTAGTTATTTTTGCTCCCTTTATGTAACCGAATAAACCGCCATAAACTCCTGTTGCTGCCTTGGCTTTTTTCTCAAATCTAAAATTATAAATCTTATGATTATTTCCTTCGAAGTTTCCTCCGTAGTAAACATATTCTTTTCCACCGTTGAAATAACCAATCTGTGGGAAATTATGGCTTGCAAGGTCAATATCCTTTGTTAATTTTCCATTAATTGTTGATGTTGACTTAGCCGCCACTGAATTTACTTCCTTTGCAAACCATGCAAGTTCTGCACCGGTGCTAATTAAATATGTACCATCTTCATCTTTTTGTGGTTCAGTAAATGTCTGACCGTCCCACGCATTTTCAGCTGCCTTCTTTAATACAACATTAACTGTGTATGTACCATCTACAGTTTCAGTCTTTGAACCTAATGAGAATGTGCTGTTTGAAACTACATAGCCCTTTGCATCAATTGTATAATAGTATTTTCCATAACCAAGTGCTGTAAAGTTAGTAACGTCTTCATCAGCATTCTTGTCATGAACATTTATGTCATAATCTTTAATTTCATTTCCCTGTTCATCTGTAACCTTAAAATTAACCCCGTATGTTACTTTTCTTTTTACAGGAACGCCAAAATCTGCAATTGTAGAATGCTGACCTGTTACATTAACTGCATTAAAACATGTGCCTGCACCTGCATCTGTTAATGTATACATAAATGCCCATGCATTTGCATAACTATACATGGACTGTAAATTAACAAATCCATTATTTATTTTGTACTCTGTCTCTTCTTTACCTTCTTCAAATGTAACATCTTTTGGTACTGTAATTTCCAGTGAACCATTATCTGCAACCTGATACTGTGAAATTAAACCAGTGTACTGATTGTTGTTTTCATCATAACCTACAACCTGTAATATTACCGGATTAAAAATTCCTGAGATTTTAGGAATTGATCTGTATAATCCGTTAAAAGTAATTTTTACTTTGTCACCTGGCATAATGTCTTCACCTGGATTTGACATATTTTCATAATTGATTTTGATTTTTGCAGCTCTTACTACCTGATAGTCAACAGAGCCATTATTAGAAGTAACCTTAATAATATTGTTTCCATCTTCAAGTTTAACATTATACGTGCCATCTTCATTAGCTGTTATTTCTTCACTATCACCTAAACTACTGTTCAAATCATCTGTTGTTTTAACTGGTGTAACTTCAACTTTGGCAATTCCACTTTTCGCTGTTGGAGCAATGTTCATAGTTCCTTCTTCTTTGTCAAAGAAAAATGTATCATAATTCCAACACCAATTTTTACCGTTATTATTTTTTACACCAACGTCTAAAATATCGGAATCCTTATCTCCAACATTAATTACAACAATACCTGTTCTCTTTGGAGAAATTGCAGGGTAAAATCCGCAACTTGCTGAACCTTCTACATCAATTGCATTGTATGTAACAGCAATTACTGCTATGCCGTCTTTTACACCTGTAATATCTAACCAGTTGCCTTTTCCATTAGTTCTGTTATCTTCTACTTCCTTAATGTTAATGCAGTCTTCCCCTGATAATACCTGATAATTAAAGTCAGGCTCTATCATAATATTTCCTGCATCGCTGTTTACAATTTCCCAAACTCTGTAAGCTCTAAGTCTGAATGTATCATTTACATTTAGATTTTTTACATTCTTATCACTTACATTCATAATTAAGTTTGCTTCATCCCTTTTAATAACTGTGCTACCCAGCTTGCTAAAATCATGACTGGTAACATCTTTTCTGTCTAAATCAACTGAAATCTTAGCTGACTCTTCACTACCAAGGCTCATATAGCCTGCCTTAGTTACATAACCGTCTTTTGATACACGATAAGAATAATTTCCATTTGATTTTGGCACATAGAATAACCAGGTTACTGTTCCATCTGAATTTGTTTTCTGTTTATAGCTTTTAATTTCCCTGTCATTAAAGTTATTCATCTGGAAGAAAACCTGCGCCTTTGCTTCATCAGGTACTGTAATCTCTGATGTAATTCTTTTAGCCACTGCTGCATTCCATGTATCTACAGAATAACCTTTATTTACTGTCTTGTTTATTCCATATCCATACATAAGATCATAATTGTCTGCAACATCATCATTTGGATTTGAAAAATAATTATAAAGACAGGCATTGCCCTGCGCAATAAGCATATAAGGATAATATGTAATATTATTTTTTACAATAGGTGTGCCCGGTGTTGCAATACAATTATAATATGGACATACTACCTGCGTTGTGTACTGGTCTTCTGTTAAATAATTAGTTCCATCGTATTTACTGTTTGAACCAACATTTGTACATTTAATATACACTGACTTTGAGTCATAACCTGACTGGGTAACGTTTGATGCCATTGGAATATTAACATTCATCCCCCCCATTGGCACAGTATAGTCATCTGTGCTTTCATCATAGCCATAAGCTCTGTATGAATATGTGGCTCCAAGTAAAGAAGCAGTGTATACTCTATACTGGCCGCTGGCATCTATACCATTGTCAGTAATTTCTATTTCATTATCTTCATCAAATGTATCATATCCATCTGCATCATGACCTGTTGTTTTGTATAATTTAATTTTGGGATTTTTATTTTTTCCATTATTATCCTGTCCAACATAAAATGTCATGTCATATACTGTTGTTTCAGGATCTTCCACTGTTAAATCCACAGTGTAAGTTTCCTTAGAAAATTCTCCTGTTGACTTACAATACGCCTTCCAAGTGTACTTATATCTGCCCGGAGTGTTTTCTGTTACGGCATATTCTGACAAACTACTTGCAAAACCTATTACGATTTCTGAGAAGTCTGATGCTTCTGACCATTCTCCACTTTCTTCATCGTAAACACTTCTGCTTTCATAATAAACCAGACTATGTTTTTCACTATCTGTAAATTTTACTCCTAAATTTGGCTTGTAACCATTGTAAATATAAGTTGTATCCTTAACTTCACTTTTCACATTTTTACTTAATGTAATACAAGCCGCCGTTGTTTCTTCTGCACTTGCAATTGTCACGTTGTTAAATGACATACCTGATAGCATTGATAATACTAACAGTAATGCAAGTAGCTTTTTTCCTACATGTTTCATCTCTTTCTCCTTTTTTATTTTTTTATTTTTAAGCTTTTAATAGCTGAAAAATCACCATAAATTTTCTTTCCACTAACAATTCTGTATCCTCTGATTTTGTAAGAATACTTTTTGTTAAGTTTCACTTTTTTATCTAAATATGTAATCTTTTTATTAGTGGTTACTGTTTTAACAACTTTAAATTTCTTACCTGTTTTTTTGTAAATTACATATCCACTACAGTTTTTGTTTCCCTTCCATTTAATCTTTATGTATTTCTTCTTTGCTTTAGAAAGCTTCACTCTCTCTGTTTTTCCAAGCTTTGACTTTGCCTGTATAGCAGAAGCTTTACCTAAAATTATTCCCATTTTGCTATTTGAAATTTTTATGTATGGAATAACTTTATATTTGTAAGTTTGTCCAACTATAGCTGTTGTGTCTTTGAAATTTAACTTTGTTATGTTTGCAGCTTCCACATACTTTCCTGCTGAATTCAATTTGTAAACTAAATATCCATCAGCCTGTTTTAAACTATTCCAACTTATGTTTATTGTTTGGAATAACTTATTATCCCATTTTGTTTTCAACGGATTTTGGCTAAAATATTTAGCTGCTACCTGTTTGAAAGTTGCCTCAGCTTTTGTTAGTTTTCCGTAGTTGCTAACAAGAAATTCTAATGAACTATCTAAACTGTCATAAGCATTTCTTGCATTAAAAATTGCCTGTTTGGAATTTATTGTAATATTGTCGCCAATTAAGTTGATTTTGTTTACAACATTTGCTGCCTGCTTTTCCCCTGCCTCGTCAATGACAGTTATGTCTACTGTGTCAATTAAAGGCTCAAATTTTTCATAATTCTTTAATTCATCGTTATACAAAACATGTTCAAATGACACTTCTATGTCTGTCATGTTGGCTGTTAATTTTTTGTTTTCCACAGTAACGTATTTTGTAATATCTCTTGTTTTTCCATTTGAATAAAAAGCCGTAACTTCCATACCTGTAGAGTCAAATGTTTCACCAGCCTTATAAACTAATTTGTCAGGCTTCTTTGTAACCATTATTTTAGTTATTTTACTGCCAAGAGCCATCATGTATGCCGAGTCATTTTTGAAATACATTGTTCCGTATTCATCAGTTATCAAACTACATATTGCATAGTTTGCCTGTTCACCCTTTGGTGAAAACAAAACATTGTAGTCATTTTCGTCTTCGTACTCGCTGTCTCTTGTTATAATTGCTGAGCTTTGACCCGGTTTATCTTTCAGAACTCTTACCTTACCCGGCTCATAGTTATCTATAAAATAAACATAGGTATAGCCGTCCTGTTGTTCATAGCCTGTTGTGGCAAGTCCACTTGTCTGTGGATAACCTCTTGTTAAAAGGCTGTAAGCTATGCTCATATTCTCTAAATCTATAACTGTAATGTGGTGCCCTGAGTTTACTCCAAACTGCTCTTTACCCTTTACACCAACGTATGCCCGCCTGTTTGCAATTACAGGTGTGGATGTACTTGCGCTGCCAAGGTCTGTTTTCTTAATCTCTTCTATATTTCCTTTGGAGTCAATTTTTGCACAACAGAAATCTCCTCCTTTTGATGTAAAATAAAATCTGTCAGTATCTTTATCATAGGTAATGGTGCTTCTCACATCACCTCTAATGTCACTGTATTTTGAAATTACTTTTCCTGTTAATGGATTTAATACAAGCAGTGAGCCATTTCCTGTCTCGTCTGCACTGGCTCCATCATCTGTTCCAACTACCAGATAATTATCATTAACATAACTGCCTGCCCAGTAAAACCCACCTTTTGAAGTATATGTCCAGGTTGCTTCTTTGCTTTCAGTCTGATTACCTGTATTTTCATCTGTAGCAGAAAGACAAACATAATTAGCAACGCCTGTTTCACCATTCCAAAATCCCGTGTACACATAACCATCGTGATATGTAATTGGCGAATTAGGTTGACCATGTAACGGATCTTCATAAACCCACAAAGATTCCAATGTATCCGCATTAAACGCCTGTACGGCACCACTTGCCAGTGCCACAAAAATCATTCCATCACCATAAGTTGGTGGTGTAATATTAAAAGCTGAAGTTCTAATCATGTCGCCACTTTTAATTATCTCTCCTGTAATTGTATTAATTTTTACAACTGATGTTGCTGTAGTATAAACCAAATCTTCCCCCACAAGAATTGGTGAACTTGGTGCTCCACTGCCATAGCCCTTGCCTACTTTTTTTGCCCAATACAACATTGAGTTTTTGTAATCTGTAGCAGTTAATGAATCTGTTACTGCATTATTGTCACTATTACCTCTGAAATTACTCCACTGAGATTTAATGTTTTTGTTTATTGTTTCATTATTCTGAGCTTCGCTTAAAATTCCATTAATACTTGAAACTTCCCCTGCTTTAAAAGTTCCATTTTTAGATACATGGCCATTTTTTGTGATTACATAGGAGTACTCTTCGCCCTGAAGTAAATTCTCAAGAGTATATTTATCTTCAGGAACTTTTTCACTAACAATTGTTTCTTTATTTGAATTTTTTACCTGTAAAACACTTTCTTTGGTCAATTCAAAATCTACACTTACAAGTTTTGTTTTATTAATTTTTAAGATGTATAAATTACTTTCACAGCCATCCTTTTCAAGCTTTATTTCTACATTGTTATCTGTGCTAACTGTGTAATCATTGCCACTCTCTGTTTCTTTTCCATTTATGTAAACCTTGTATTGATTTTTCATATAAGGAACTGCCGTTAAAGTAATTTCCTTTAAACTTTCAGGTATGTTTATTTCATATTCATTTGTGTTTTGTTCAAACTGTGGTTGTAAATCAATGTTGTTATCCGTACTTTTTACAGACAAATTTTTCAATGACAGCTTCCTTATAATATTAAAAGTGTAATTTTCTTTTTTATTTTTATAAGTTGCTGTTATTGTAAATTGATTTCCACTTACTCCTGTTTCAATTATCCTGTTAAGCTTCTTTCCAAGTTCATCGTCTCCAACAATTGAAACTACCCTGTTTTCTCCATTTATGTCTGTATAATTTACTACTATCTCTACGTCATTAATTTCACTGTTGTCTAACGCTGCTCTCACACAAACTGAGTTCTCATAATCGGGTATTGTAATGTTATATTCATTTCTATTGTTTTGAAACTGAGAATCCAGGCTATACTTTAATGCGTTATCTGAAACACCATTACTTATTTCCATGTTTTTTATAATGTTGCCGGTGTAGTCTTCCACATTTTCTGTAGTTACATCAGGATTTTTTGTTCCTGTTTCAGTATTAGTCTCCTGACTGCCCGTACTTTCCTGTGGTGTTGTACCTGTTTCACCTGTATCTTTTTCAGTAGATGTTTCCGTTACTTCCCCGCTGTCATCACTTACATTTATTACTGCAATAGGCGGTGCCACACAGGCATTTCCTGATGACAAATTATAATTTTCATAAAGTGATGTAGATGACACATAGTAGGTTCCCGGCTTATCAAACGATAAATTAATCTGACCCTTATCATCTGTTGTGCCAAACCTTTTCCAATTATCATTGTTATAATCGGCTACTGCCTGAGACTGTTTGCAATACACAACATCTTCCCCCGGCATCTTTTCTCCCACAAAAGTTGAGCTCCCATCATTTGCCGCATTAGTTGCAGTGCCTCTCATTGTAAGGCTGATGTTTTCATTGGTTTTAATATTGTATATTCCTGAGTCGACACTATTTGTACTTTCACTTGTAAAATAAGCAAATGCCCCTGTGTGGTAAAAGTCCCAATCAGAAAACATTGCCACATCAATTTCCATACCATCTTCTAACAAAATATAGTCTGATGTAGAACCCCATCCTGCTGCCTGTAATGGATAAGAATGATTTACATAATACATAAGGTTTTCATCATGGCCCCAGAATCTTGTCATGTACAGACTTGTGGCAGAACCTGATATGCTCATTGCATCCTGAGTGCTGTCATTAGGAATGAATTTTTCTCCATTAGGCAAATAATATTTTTCCAACATTTTTATAAACAAGTGTAGTAATGTTGGCTGTTCAACAATCTTATCGCTGTTATATCTTCCGCCATCTTCAAATGAATCTGCTTCATATCTGTAATAGTCTTCCAAACCATACTCTGCCAAATCAAAATAGCTTATGGTTACCGGAACATGACAAAGAACTGTTTCATTATCATCATTTCCCGTTACAAATTTTCCATCTTCACTTAAAGTAAAATAAACGGTAACTGTTTTCTTACTGCCTTCCGTTTCAGCCGCTGACACATTACCGTAACCGGAAAAGCATGTTGTAACTACTAATATTAAAATTAACAGCAAAGAATATATTCTTTTTTTCATTACTACCTCCTATTTGTAAAGCTTCCATATTTTGAAACAAACTTCCATCTGAACTTTTGAACCGGCTTTAAACCTGCATACATATTAAACCTTACATTATTAACATAAGCTTTAACTTTGTTCGCTTCATTCACATCTGTTTCTTTGTTACTGTATCTTGCCTTTTCATATAAATTGACAATTTCTAAATATGTGTTTTTGCCTCCTAACTGATACTTAGCTACTGTTTTTTTATACTCACTTATGCTGTTGTATTGAACTTTTGCAAATATGCGCAATGTGCTAACCATAAATGAAACATAATTAATAACTGTTCTGTTATTGTCCCCATTTTCAAAGCTCTGTCTGATTTTTCTTCTAAGTATATAGAGCCTGATTTCATAAGCTACCACAAAAAGTATTAACAAATTCAATAAGGCAACAATAGAATAAATTAATTTCTCCTCTTTATTATCTTTAACCTTTTTTTCTTCTACTTCATCATCTAAATGCTTATCCTTATTTACGTTTTGAATTGTCTGCTTATTACCACTATTAGAATCATTATTGTTGCCTGAAATACTATCATTTGTTCCCATTAAATCTCTATATTTACTGTTAGTTTCAAATGGAATCCAGCCGATTCCATCCTGATAATACTCTGCCCAGGAATGATAATTAGATTGTTTAATGTTAATTGTTTGATTTGCCTTAACATTTTCTATATCTTTTTTGGTAATTAAATAACCTTTTACATATCTTGATGGAATTCCAAAATACCTAAACATTAAAACTGTAGCTGTTGCAAAATCTTTATTATTACCGGTTTTGTTTTTCTCTAAAAACTCTGTAAGAAAACTTCTATAATCTTTTATTCCTTCTGACTTTTCATCATAAGCTATATTTTTATTAAGAAAATTTACAATTGCAGATTTTGCATCACCATAAGATTTTCTTTCAGTATTGTTTTTCAAGTATGTACTTAATAATTGCTTTTCAGTATTAGTTAATTTTAAATAATTCTCATATACAAATTGATTGTAATAATTTTCCTTTACCATATAATCTGTTTTGGTTTGTAATCTATTTAATTTATCAACCATTTCAGAAAAATTATTAACTATGTTTTCACTTACAATAAATGTATAGTTTTTCTTTCCATAAACACCTTTTGACTCAAGACTTTCATCGCCAATTCTGTTTTTATTTTTTAGTTTTTCATTATCAGTAATATATTCATAAGGCGTGTATATGTATTTAGATGATGCCCCTACAACACTAACTGTCATTTTGTTTTCTGACTTTTCTCCAAGTAACTCCTGTTTTCCATTTGCTAACTGGCTTTGTCCATAGAAGCTGTCTTTATGTAACCAATAAAATAAATTTGAATATTTGTATAAAGTCTTTTTGTCTGTGCTTTCCCAGCCTTTGTCTGTAAAATCACCTGCCACAAATCCTTTTAAATAATAAACCTCAGGCTTAGACATTTTCACTTTTAAGGCTATGTTGTTCTTTCTGTTGTATCTAAAGTTATCGATTTGTTCTGTTAAAATAGAATTTACTTTCTTTATACTGTTTGCCTTACCACCATTATCATTCCATAAAATATTGGATATGGGATTTATTAACACACCTATTATTAGCACTGTGCCAACTACTATTATTTGTGCTTTCCACCTAATGGTTGCCTTACCAATTGTTTTATTTAAATAAATTGCCATGTTTGCAAATAGAACAATGGTCATCCAAATTGTACTTTTGTTATTTCCAAACACCCCCTGTAAAACCAAAATACTAATTCCAACAATAAATAAAGGTAATAGTCTTTCGCTGCTTATCAACACATGCAGTGTTAAAAATAACAGCAAAATAAGTACAAGAAATATTACATCCATACTTCCATTAGAAGTCAGCTTGTATTGTGAAGTTATCACTCCGAATTTTTCTCCAACCATATTTCCAATTTTATTTAGAAATACTTTTCCATTCAGACCAAAGGATGTGATTTTAAAATCTAATAAAGTTATCAAAAATCCACCTGTTCCTATTAAAAGAATAAGTTCCAAAACGCTTCTCAAAATAGCTGTTGATTTACTAGCTTCCGTATTTAATTTTTTTAAATCAACTGTACTTTGATTTTTCATTTTTTCACCTTTCTGTGTTAGTTAGAAACAACAATCACATTTTCATAATATAGTTTTTGTTCCTGTAGTTTCTTTTCAAAATCCACAAAATAATCCTTATTGCTGTCAACATCTAAAACTTTCAAAAGATTTCCTGTTAAGTCTTTTTGCTCTGTTATTTTATAAGTTATCCATTTTCCTTTGCTACACCAGGAAACACTATGAGATATATTTTTTTCAATTAAACTTTTGCTAAGGGAAAACAAGCGTTGTCCTAACTTGTCCCAAGCTTCATAGCTTTCCTGTTCATCTACATTATTAAAAAGTATCATTACCAGGTCTTCTGTCTCTTTTGACATTTTCTTAACCATAGGTGTTTCATATTTACCTGTTAATTTCCAATGAATATTTTTTATGTTATCTCCCTTAACATACTCTCTAATATCGTACATTTCACCGGAAGAAGCACTGTTACTTTCCACAAATTTCCATGAATCTATGGCAGTTGTTCCACTACTTTCTTCTATTTTTATATTTGTTGTCTCTGGCAAAATAAAAATTTTACATATATTGCCTAATATTTTTCTGTTTGAAAAAATCCCCCACAAATCAACTATCTCTATATTCTCAACAGCTATGTTTATGCAACCACAATATTCCCTGCTAAGTCCTAATGGGATTTTCTCTGTTTTCTTCATGCCCATAAAAGTGCTAATTGTTACGGCTTTTTCCTCTCCGGTAAACTTATTTTTTATTTTGCAGTTAGCCTTAATTTCACTTAAAGGCAATAAATACTTTAATTTAATTATTAATTTTCCTTTTGTTTCTTTTTCCTTACCGGCAATTCCCGGAAACTTTAAATCTACACTAAGTCTCTTAAGGGCAAATCTGCCATACAATAAGGAAAACGCTTCTAATATTATTAGTACCAATGCAACTGTGAGAAATAATGATTTTTCACACAAAATTCCCAACAGCAAAAGAAAAATTAAAAATAATATCCATAAGATTTTTTTTATTTTCATAAGGTTCCTATCTTTTTTTAATGTTGTTTTAAATATTAATTGTCACACTGTTTAGAATTTCTTTTATGACTTCCTTGGAATTTTCATCATCTAACGGACTATTATTAAACACCATTCTGTGGCAACACACATCTTCAAATACATAGTCAACATCTTCCGGCACAACGAAATCTCTGCCTTTCATTAAAGCTCTCGCCTTTGCCATTTTGCAAATTGCCAAAGCTCCTCTTGGGCTTACACCTAGACTTACCAGTTCATATTCTCTTGTTTTTTCCACAAGGCTGCTTATATATTCATAAATTTCCTGAGATACGAAAATATTTTCTGCAAGGTTTTGTATGTCAATTAATTGTTCTCTTGTGACTACTGTTTTAACTTTTTCTAACGGATTTTCATGGTGTCTGTCTTTCATAATTTCTATCAGACTCTCTCTGCTTGGATAGCCCATGTTAAGTCTTACCATAAATCTGTCTAACTGAGATTTTGGAAGACTTTGTGTACCAATCCAGCCTGTTGGATTCTGAGTTGCAATTACAACAAAGGGATTACCTGTTTCTCTTGTGACTCCGTCCACTGTGATTTTTCTTTCTTCCATTACTTCCAACAATGCCGATTGAGTTTTACTTGAGGTTCTGTTAATTTCATCTGCCAACAAAAGATTTGTCATTGCACACCCTTCCATATACTCAAAACTTCCGCTTTCTTTGTTATAAACTGTAAAACCTGTTATATCTGAAGGCACGCTATCCGGTGTAAACTGCATTCTTTTATAATCAAGTCCTAAAACCTTACTAAAAGTTAAAGCTAAAGTTGTCTTTCCCACTCCCGGCACATCTTCCAATAAAACGTGCCCTTTGGAAATTATTGCCATTAAAACTTTTTCCACAATTTGATTTTTTCCTTTAATTACTTTTTCAACTTCACTAATTATGTCTTTTAACTTTTCATTTATTTTCTGATTTATTTTTTCAATCATACTTATGTCCTTTCATTAATTACACCCAATCTTATTCTTTTATTTGAGATATTTTCACCTGTTGTGCTTCATTACTTTTCAAATAGGTTTTATATATTTTTTCATCTTATTACTTCAAGACACTTTTCCTTTAATTCTGAATAAAGCTTTACTTTAATATGTAATATCGTACTTGTCTTTTATTCCATAGGATGTGCCTGACTGATTATATCCACCAATATCTTTGCCATAAGCCAACGTATATCTAATGAGAATATTGTCCCCATCCTTTGGCTTATATTCTGACATGCCATACTCCTTAAATTCACCATTTACGCAATATGTCCAACCTGACCCCTGACAAAAATCAAACTCTGACAGACTATCCATATCGTATACATAGTTTCCGGTTGCAGGATCTATATTAAACTGTAAACCGTCTTCTTGAATTTCTTTCTTTAATTTATCGTCAATTTTCCAACCTTTTAATATCCCTGGTCTGCCAATTGACTCCAAATAAAATCCTGTGCCTGTTGTCCCTGTGTTAGTAAATGTAAAGCCACTTCCATCCATTGCTCTTTCAAACACATCTGCTGCACTGTCACCATAATAAATGTCAACTTTCTTAGGTTTAAGTAAAACGCCTAAATGTATAACCTTTGCATCTATGCTGACCCTTGCAGTTCCTATTACTGTTCCCTGATCTATGTATGTACATTTAACTTTATAAGTAAATACTTTATATCTTCCCTGATTGTCGGTTAGCTTAATTTCCAAATTATTAATTCCATTTTGTAAATTAAGTAAATAACCAACATATTTTGCAGACCATCGATATTGAATCTTTTTGCCATTTAACTTAACTTCTATTCCATCATAGTAAATCCTGTTATCTTTGTAGTCCTTGGCGCCAATGTACAATGTAAAAGTTTCCCCGTTAATATCCATTCCATCTTTTATATTTATGTACTCAAGAATTGGTTCTGTATCTTTTGTAGCCAATGGCACATATTTAACCGTGTATGTTTTATTTATTGAAACACCACCTGTGTCCACTGCTTTCAGTCGTATGGTGTTATTTCCAATTTCTAACTTCGTACTGTAAGCATTTTGGCTACCTTCAATAATATCTCCATTGACAATTACTGAAAGTTTCGCCTTACTGCTTCCATTTCTAACAAGTGCAAAAAAGCTTATTTTATCTGCATTAACTGTCTGATTTTCCAAATCTGTTTCGATTCCGAAACCTTCCTGATACTTTAAAACAATTTTAAAAGTTTTTGTTATTTCATATTTGCCATACTTTCCTTTGGCAATAATTTCATTTTCCCCTTCTTTTAATACAACAGAATATTTACCATTTTCTCCAGTTATGTTTTTGCCATTTAAACTAAGAAACATTTCTCCATTATTGTTTCCCATTTTTGCCAGTGCAAAAAATTTTAAAATTGGTGATGATACTGTTTGATTTTTCAAATCCGTAGATATAAAAAGATTTTCTGTGTCTACGTTTACTGTATATTTTTTCTGTGCATTTATTTCCTGACCATCTTCAGTTCTGTATGTAATGCTAATTCTTATATCATTTGTGCCCTCTTTTAGCACAACTCTGCCATCAAAATTAGTTACAACCATTTCATTTACATAAACCAGTTGTTGCTCAACTGTAAGACTATCTATTAAATGCTTTATCTTAAATGAATATTCATAAGTTGATATTGTTTCTCCATCCTTAATGGTTGTGGAAAAATATTCTTTCTTAACTTTTTTATTTTTTACGTGGGATACATATTTTCCGCCGTCTTTTCCCGGCCCGGTATTAGAAGGGTTACTTCCTCTTGATTTTTTGGAAGTGTTATTTAGATTTGTGTTCTTATTACCTATATTTTTTGTATTCTGATTGCCTTTATTATTATTGTCGTTTCTATTATTCTCTACATCGTTACTTCTGTTATCAGTATTGTTACTGCTATCGTTATCTGACTTATCACTTTTATTGGCAGTATTGTAATCGCTGTTGATATCTGACTTATTACTTTTATTATTTGTGTCTTCCTGATTTTGTGAATTATCTATATCATCTAGGTTCAGATTACTGTTTTCATAAACTTTGGACGTATCTGCCAGTTTATCTTTCATTGGATTGTCCGGCACATCCCCCCGATTATTAATTACATTAAATGTAGTAACAATAACAGCAATAACCGTAATTATAACGACTATATTATTTATTAAATTTTTGTATTTTTTCTTATCCATAGTCGCTCCTGATTACTTTTATCATAACAATTATCTAAGTTGTAAATTCTCTTACATAGATTAAATCTCTGCTTACCAAAAACTATATTTTTGAAATAATTTACTATAAAAAGGCAACAAAAAAAACACATCCTCCTCACCCGGAAAATATATTTAAACCACATATATGGCAGGTCTCCTGACTCAGCTTCATCCTTAAAAGCGCCTTCCCAGTTTCCCAGTGACATAATTGCTTTCTCGTCTGCATTACAGTAGTGGTGACTGCTTCGGGTTCTAACCGAATTCCCTTTTAATCGACACAAACGTTTTATTTACCTTAGAACCTGTTAGATTCTGTAAGTAAATAAAACCTTTTGCCGAACCATATACTGATATTCAATTAAATTGTTTTTATAATAGCATTATTTATCCTATATTTCAATGGACATAACTTACACAAAAATGTATATTTATACAATCATAAGCACCATCTTAAACAAAAATGCTACTATCCAGGCAATTACACATTGTAAAACCACAAATCCTATTGCCCATTTTCCGCCTAATTCTCTTTTTACAGAAGTAACAGCGGCTACACATGGTGTATAAAGTAAAGTAAATACTAAAAATACTATTGCACTTTTCACATTAAACATCGATGTTATGGCTCCACCACCTAACAATACTTTTAGTGTACTTACAACACTTTCCTTTGCTGTAAATCCTGTGATTAATGCTGTTGATGCTCTCCAATCTCCAAATCCTAATGGTGCAAATATTGGAGCTATCACTCCACCTATCATTGCAAGCATGCTATCTCCTGCATCTTTTACTAAGTTAAAATGTATGTCGAATGTCTGTAGGAACCATATTATCATTGAAGCTAAAAATATAATTGTAAATGCTCTTGTTATAAAGTCCTTCGCCTTATCCCACATTAATCTTAAAACACTTTTGGCACCAGGTAATCTATAGTTTGGAAGTTCCATTACAAATGGTACCGGTTCTCCCTTGAATTTAGTTTTATCTAAAATAACAGCATATAAAATTGCCACAATTATTCCTGTAAAATATAAGCCTACCATTACCAAAGCTGCATTGTGACTGAAAAACGCAGCTGCGAAAAATGCATAAATAGGAATCTTTGCTGAACAACTCATAAATGGTGTAAGTAAAATAGTCATTTTTCTGTCTCGCTCTGATGGCAATGTTCTTGTTGCCATAATTGCAGGAACTGAACAACCAAATCCAATTATCATTGGTACAAAGCTGCGTCCTGACAAACCTAATTTTCTAAAAGGTTTATCCATTACGAAAGCTATTCTTGCCATATAACCACTATCCTCAAGTAATGACAAAAAGAAAAACAATACAACTATTATTGGAAGGAAACTAAGTACACTTCCCACACCAACAAAAATTCCGTCAATTACTAATGATTGCAATACTTCGTTAACGTGTGCCCCATTCATTGCATTTTCACATAAGTTGCTTAAATAGGTTATTCCCATATCCATAAGGTTTTGAAGCCATGCTCCCACCACACTAAATGTTAACCAGAAAATTATTGCCATAATAACAATGAATGATGGAATTGCTGTGTATTTTCCTGTTAAAACCTTATCAATTTTTTTGCTTCGTATTCTTTCCTTACTTTCCCTTGGTCTGACAACTGTCTGTTTACATATTTTGTCAATAAATGAAAAACGCATCTTTGCCAAAGCGGCATGTCTGTCCATGCCACTTTCTTTTTCCATTTGGATAATAATATGCTCTATCATTTCTTTTTCGTTTTGATCTAGATGAAGTCGGTCAATTACTTCCTGATCACCTTCTATAATCTTACTTGCTGCAAAACGTATTGGGACTTCATTTTTATGGGCGTGGTCATCAATCAAATGCATAATTGAATGAATGCCTCTATGTACTGCACCACCATCTTCTCCCTCAGCATCACAAAAATCCATTCTTCCCGGACGTTCTCTGTAAATTGCCACATGCATTGCATGCTCAATTAACTCATCCACACCTTCATTTTTTGCCGCTGAAATTGGCACAACAGGTATTCCTAAAGAAGCCTCTAACTTATTTACATCTATTGCTCCTCCATTGGCAGTAACCTCATCCATCATGTTAAGTGCAAGAACCATAGGAATATTTAGTTCTATTAATTGCATTGTCAAATAGAGATTTCGTTCAATATTGGTAGCATCCACAATGTTAATAATTCCTCGTGGTCTGTCATCTAGAAAATATTGGCGGGACACTACCTCTTCACTTGTATAAGGTGACATTGAATATATGCCCGGCAAGTCCACAACCATTGTATTTTCCTGGCCTCTAATTGGGCCATCTTTTCTGTCTACAGTAACTCCTGGAAAGTTTCCAACATGCTGATTTGCTCCTGTTAGTTGGTTAAACAATGTTGTTTTTCCACAATTCTGATTTCCTGCAAGGCCAAATGTAATTAACTTACCTTTAGCTATTTTTTCTCCTCTTTGTTTAACATGATAAATTCCCGGCTCCCCAATATGAGGATGCGTTGTTTTGTTATATGTTGGATTACTCTCTTTTTGATATTGTTGCTCTATGACCTTTTCATCTACAAGTTCTATATCAATACATGCAGCATCATCCTTCCTAAGAGTCAATTCATATCCCCATATTCTATACTCTATAGGATCTCCCATTGGAGCTGTTTTCATATATTCAATCCCTGTTCCTTCAATAAGTCCCATGTCCAAAAAATGTCTTCGAAGTTGTCCTTCTCCACCAACATGTATAATTTGACCATGTTCCCCTTTTTTTAACTCAGATAATTTCATAATTTTCTCTTTTCTTTCCGCAAAATAAAATTACAGTGCCTATTTTATTTCCTCTGCTATTATGCTGATAAAACTTAAACACACACTGTAATAAGTATAAAACATATTTTTTATTTTACAAATACATATACAATAATTTATTATATTTTTCCAAAATAATATATAATTAACTTATCAATATGGACTTTGCTTTTCCAAAATTACTTAATCGTTGTAATTTTTTTGTTAATTATATTTTAAGTTATATAGTATTATTGTGCAAATACCTATAATTAATAACTTTCCATGGGTAGAAAGCATAAAAAACTACAGTAGTTTATTCATTATTTTTTGTCTTCTTTTGATCAGTTTTCTTTTTTGTAGTCTTCTTTCTGCTATGAGATGTCTTTTTTACTGTTTTCTTAGGTTTTACAACTTTAACCTTTTTAGAAAATGTTCCCTTTGCTATTTTTGTTTTTTGGGCTTTCAAAACAATTTTTTTAAGTTTCTTATTTTTTGCAAACATCGTTTTTGTTAATTTTGCTACGTTCTTGCCAATTGTAATTTTCTTTACATTTGTTAAATTAGCAAATGCTTTATTTTCAATGGCAGTTACCTTGAAAGTTTTATTGCTAATCTTAACAGTTCCGGGAACTTTAACACTCTTTACTTTTTTATTCTTTACGCCTGCAAATGTTACTGTATTTTTCTTGCCTGTAGATATTACCTTGTAAATGTTGCCCTTAACATTGTACAGACTACCTTTCTTTACAACATTCTTAGATTTGTCTACAACATTAATTATGCATGTTGAAACATCGCCATCTTTTACCATAACAACTGCAGTTTTTCCTTCTGCAACAGCATGTATAACTCCACCTGCTTCAACTTCTGCAATAGACTCATCAATTCCGATAAATGATGGGAATTCACTATAAATTGCATTGTCAGGTGTACTTGTAATGTTTAGTTGTCTGTATTCACCAACATTCATTGTAATTTCATTGTCATCTAATAAATAACTTTCATAGTCAAAGTCCCGTGTTTCCTGCTGGTTGCATACATGAACTTTACATGTTGCCTTAACTCCGTTATCTGTGCTTACAGTAACTACTGCGTCACCTGGTGCTACTACATTTATCATACCAGCATCTACAGTTACAACATTTTCATCACTTGATGACCATTTTAAATTAGGGAATGTTGTGTCAAAAGGTGCAACTGTCGCAATTAAAGTAGCTACACCTATATCTGTTGAAATATTCACTTTTGTTTTATTTAAGTAAATTTTCTTTGCTTTTACAACTTCGTTTTCAGGTATATATTTTGCTGTTAATGTAATTGACTTTGGAACAGCATCATATGTATCAAAATCACCTTCATAGTCATAACCTTTTTTCTTAATATCTTCTAATTCAGCCTTTGTCTCATCATCTAAATCGTCCGTACTCAAGTCTGGATGGAGTATTATGTATTCATCATAAGTAAGATGATATTTTGTTGTCCAGCCTGCAAACTCATAGCCTTTTTTCTTAGGGACTGTTGGTACATTGCTTAATGTTTTGCCAATGTATTCTTTACCAGTATAAATTGTTTTACCGTTTGCTACATATTTTACTGTACAAGGTGTAGGTGACAAAGTTTTAATATTTTTATCAACCCAATTAAGTCTTTCCTTTATCCAGCTTCTTAATCTTTCAACTTCCTGGTCATAAGTTAAATTAACAGCAGAATCACCCTCGTTGTAATTAATAGGTGATATACCCCATTTTTCAAAATTGTATAAAGCTGACTGTTTAACTTTCTCCTTATATTTATCAAGCTGTCCACCATCTTTTATAAGTTCTTCAACAGCAGCCTTTAATTCCGGCCAGCTATCTACAACTTTTTTAGAAAAGCTTTCATCCTCAAATAATCTTTCCAACCACATATTGCTGTTTTCTGTCCAGCCTGTAGTTGAAAAATCATCATATTCTGTTGACCCCCATGCCACATAATCAAAATCCCAAAGTGGTCCCCAGAATAATTTTCCATTTCTTGGTTTATATAAATATGTACTTGTTGAAGCATATCCATCACCATTCATTGAGAATTCCTGAATCAAATAGTAATAAACTGTTGATGCCACATCCATCAAATCTGAATAGGAAACGCCTTTTTCATTTTTGAAATTCTTTCCATAAATGGCATCTTCAACGCTTTGGACATAATTCTTTATGTAATTGTATTGTGTTTCATTGTAATAATCTTCAAAAGAAGGACTTTCAATTAAGAAAGTGTTGCTCTTTTTTGTTTTAAAAGATTTCTTTTCTTCATTACCATAAGGTTCAAGTGATAATAAATAGCCACCTGTTATAAATGGTTCCTTTGTTTCATGCATTGCATCTTCGTTTGCTTCCAAATCATCAATATTTACTCGTGTTTCCCCAACTCTTACATGTTCACACAAGAAATAGCTTCCGTAATAATCACCATTCATTACTACATCAACCGGTTCACTTTTTGGTGTAAATGGCATATTTAACTGGCTGCCAAGCCAATATGTAATCTTGTTTCTAAGCAAACTGTTGTCATAATAGTTTGCCAGTAAAACCCAATGTTTGTTCTTACCCATACCAAGTAAATCAGCTTTCTTATCTAACTTAATCTTGTAAGGTTTCTTGTCAACGCTCCAGGTTGAGTTTCCTCTGCCTCTAATATATTCTAACTGATAAGTTCCGCCTTTTGCCTTCTTACCTGTATATTCACATGTGTAATTATCTGGAACTGTCATTGTCATGTTGCCATAACATTCTGCACTGTGGTCAGATGAACCATTCATCTCTGCAATTGTTCCCTCTGATTCATCAATGTTAAAGTAAATTGTTGGCACTGTGCTTTCAACAAATTCAATAGAACTAATATCAAATTTCACATTATCTGCAGAAGCATCTAATACTTTAAGTTGAACTGTATGCTCACCTATTAAGTTCAAACTTGAAATATCTGTTGAAATATTCTTTGGATTTCTCCAATCATTTTTCTTCTTCTGTCTGTTAAGAACTGTCTTGGCAATTGGCTCACTTGCACCATCAACATAAATTCCTAACGTTACTGTTGTTCCTTTTTCTGACATGGCATCCAAACTGATTCTGTCAATTTTTGAACCATTGAAATTAAGTGTCTTATCAAGAACAATCTGATTCTCTAATAAGTTTTCTTTTGTGCCACTGAAAATAACTGATTTTGATTTTTCATCTTTTGTCATTTCAATTGTATTATTATCATTTTTAAGTTTTCCCTGATCTAACAGCACTGACATATACTGTCTGAAGTAATCACCCTCAATTTTTAGTTCATCCTTTTTGTCTGCGGCTGTTACATTGCCATTAACGTCTGCTTTTGTGGTTACATTGCTAAACACTGTAGCAGGTGCAACCATGCAAACAGACATTAATATTGCCACCGCTTTTACTACTTTTTCCCTTCTCATATTTTTATTCCTTTCAGTTTTATTTGGCTAATTGCTTCCTTTAATTTCAATTAACCATCTATTATCAAATTACACCTTACTGTGAGTCTTTAAAATTTGATGTAATTGTGATATGTCATCATAATATCATCGAACTATTTAATGTCAATATCTGTAACGTTTTTATTTTAAATGTTATTGTATATTTTTATTTTCTATGTTCTTTTCATTTTTATGCTTTTCACTTTTTCTTTCTATTTGCCTATTTTATCTGGAAGCCACTCTCTTCCTTAACTTTCATATCCGTCACTTCCGCCTCATCCACTCTAATAAAATAATCACCCTGTTTTATTCTAAAAACATACATTTCAACATCACGATAATCTCCCTGTACTTCCATTTCCACGTTGCCATCGTATAAATTTCGGACATAACCTGTTAAGTTCATTTTATTTGCTTCTGTATAACAAAAATATCTAAAACCTACCCCTTGTACTCTGCCCTTAAAAATAATATGTTTTCTAACTAATTTTATTTCCATTTTTACCTTCCTTTCATATTCTAAACTGCAAAATCATCAAAATAGCATACTTATTTTCCTTTTTCATTTTAACATTCTTCCCTATTTGTGTTAAGATACTCTTGATTACAGTGTATCAAAGTCATTCCACATCTGTGCCCTAACTATGATGGGGATATGACTTTGAGACACGCCCCAGTATGAGCATAAAAGTGAAGCGATAGCTTCACCATATGCGAATACTTGGGGAGGATTGCGGGAGTGCAATGCACGGAGCAATCCGGGTAATCTATACTTCAACGTCAAAAAGTCATTCCACATCTGTGCTCTCACTATAATGGGGATATGACTTTAGAAAGGATTGTGTTATGAAAACAGGACTTGTACTAGAAGGCGGTGCCATGCGCGGCATGTTCACTGCCGGCGTTTTAGACGCCATGATGAATAACAATATTACAGTAGATGGAACAATTGGTGTTTCAGCCGGAGCAACTTTTGGTTGCAATTTCAAATCTAAACAAATTGGTCGTTCAATAAGATACAACATGAAATATTCAAAAGATCCACGCTATGTTGGAATTCGTTCTTTAATTAAAACAGGAGATTTATATGGAGCCGATTTTTGTTACAGAGAAATCCCCGAAAAGCTGGATATCTTTGATACCAAAACCTATCAGGAAAATCCAATGGCTTTTTATGTTGTTGCAACAGATGTAAATACAGGAAAACCGGTATATCACCTTTGCCCTACAGGAGAAGCTGATGATATTGAATGGTATAGAGCTTCAGCATCAATGCCCTTAGTTTCACGTATTGTAAAAATTGATGGTCTTGAACTTTTAGATGGTGGTATTTCAGATTCCATACCAATAAAGAAATTTAGAGAAATGGGCTACGAAAAAAACATATTGATACTAACCCAGCATAACGGCTATCGCAAAACCAAAAGCAGTATTATTCCATTATTAAAAATGAAAATGGGTAAAAAATATCCCAACCTTATTCACGATATGGAAATCAGACACAATGAATATAATAAAACATTGGACTATATTAAAGAACTTGAAAAAGAAGGTTCTGTTTATGTTATCAGACCTAAAAATCCAATTACAATTAAACGAACTGAACGTGATCCCAACAAGCTTAGACTTCTTTACAATGTAGGCTACAAAGAAGGGCTTGAACATATTGAAGCAATGAAAAAATTTCTAAATCAATAAAATATATTTTTAAATTTTCTATTGTATGTAAAGCATGTCGCTTGTGACATTCTACCCACCGAGCACGTGCCTATTCACAACTGATTTCTTTTCGCACCAAGGTGCTTCCCTGGTGGAACGCTTTTTATCTAATAGAAATTCCAGTGGAATTTCTTATTACACAAAAATCACAGGTAATTTCACTTTTGTGAAATCCCTGTGATTTTCTTTTATATGGCTTACATTATTTAATATTAACTATTTTATCTTCTGCCATACATCCCACTGACCTGACTTTTCAGGATTTTCTCCCTTTGTCCACCATTTTGCTCTATATACGTGTCCGTTATATGAAACATAATCGTTTCTTACATATATAGTTGATGCATCCCAAGCTGGATACTGACTAGGTTTCTGTGTTGTTGTTTCAGGTGCCTTTGTTGTTGGCTTCTCCGTTGTTGTCTCAGGTGCCTTTGTTGTTGGCTGCTCTGTTGTTTCAGGTGCTTTAGTTGTAGGCTCTTCTGTTGTTGTTTCAGGTTGCTTTGTTTCTTCCTGATTATTTCTTAATGCCGCAAGAAATGCTCCATTTTCTTTTGCAAAAGAATTATTATTCTGACTTGAATCCCAGTTAATTGACCATGTCATAATTCCTCTCAAGCCCGGATACTTATTATTAAGTTCTGTAAATGCGCTTTGAAGATCCTTATTTGCAATCTGTCCACTACCTGCCGCACTTACTGATGATGGAACACCAATGACAACCTGATCTGGTCTAAGTGGAGCAAAGTATGTTGAAGCATCTGTTGAATTTGTATAATATGCTCCTACATGGAATCCCTTTAAGAGCATTTCACACATTGCAACTGTGCTTTCCTTTGTACCCATGCTATAAGAAGTTCCATCAAGTCCTGTAATAGGTGCTGAATTATATAACTGTACATGTACATATGATGTTTCGTTTCTTAATGCATTAATCATAGGTAAATATACCCCTGCTCTGCTATCACAGTATTGATTAATTCCACCATAGAATGAGTAACCTAACTGTACATAAAATGTTTCAGGTGCCCATGATAAAATGAAATCATCACCATAGCTACTGCAAATAGTTCTAATTGCTTTAATCATATTTACAATCTTTGGAGATGTAGGATTGTTAATGTCCTTATCATTTCCACTTTCAAACTGTACTGAAGACTGTTCTAAATCAATATCAATTCCATCAAATCCATATTCGTCTACAATAGATTTAATATCGCTTACAAACTGATCAACCGCACTCTGTGATGTTAATGAGAAGTAGCCTTCATAACCACCAATTGATAATACAATCTTCTTGCCCTGTGCCTGAAGATCTTTAACATCTTTCTTGAAATCAGCTTTTGTATAATCAGCTGTTAAACCTGAAATATTAAACTGCATCTTTCCATCTGTGCTACCTGCACTTACAGGTTCAGCAAAGGAGATATTAATTACATCCCAGTTTTTATCAACATCTCTTAATTTAATAAATGGATTTCCACCGTTATTCCATGTATGATAATAACCAATTAATAATTTTGATGAAAGTCCTGTTGATGGTTTTACATCTGTACCTGTTGACTGTTCCGGTTTAGTTGTAGTTTCTTCCTTCTTTGTTGTTGTCTGCTCAGGTTTCTTTGTTGTAACTTCTGCCTTTGTTGTAGGCTCTACTACAGGTTCTGTTACCTTTGCTGTAGTTGTTGGTTCCACAACAGGCTCTGTAGTTACCTGTGTTGTTGTATTTTCAAGACCTGTTACTACTACTTTAAGTGTCTGACCTGCTGTTTCTTTTCCGTTATAAACAGCTGTTACCTTAATTATATGATTTCCGTTAGTTGCAAATGTATAATTAAGCTGTGTTGCAGTATTGTATGTTCCAAATAACTGGCCGTCTACATATACGTTATATGTCTGACCTAAAGCCATCTGTTCATTAGTCTGTCCCCAGGCAAATGTTACATCTCCCTTGTTCTGGGAAATCTTTGTTAAACCAATAACTTCGATTGGCTGTTTTCCGTCAACTGTTGTAACTTCTTCTGCCTTCTTGGAAGTTGTTGTTTCCTGTGTTGTTGTAGGTTTAACTGTTGTAGTCTGTTCTGTTGTTGTAGTTGTTGTTTCTGTAGCTTTTGTTGTTGTAGGCTGTGCTGTTGTTGGTAGTTCGTCCATTGTCTTATCCATAGCCTTAGCCCACGCATAGTTGTTAGTTGCATCCCAGTTAATTGACCATGTCATTACACCCCTAAATGACTGGTACGCTCTTGGTGCAGTAAAACTTCCTGATGATGTTCCGTTCACAAGTGCCTTTACAGCAGTATTAATTACATCAGTTGATACATAGCCACTACCTGCTGCTTTGGCAGTTGATGGTAATCCTAACGCTACCTGATCAGCTCTTAATCCGTTCTCTAATAATAAAGTTGCAAGTGATGTTAAGAAATCTGCAGTTCCAACCTGTGCATTAAATCCGTTATAACCAATCATACCACCTGAGTTATAAAACTGTGGATAACAGATTGTAAGAATATCCTTAATCTTGTATGCAAGTCTGTAGTATGCTGATGTTGCTGCTGTTCCATTTGGATTTGTATCCTGGAAATAATATGTTTCCGGTGCCATTGTTATAATAAAATCATCTCCGAAATGATTATGTACTGTTCTTAATGCTTCAGCAATATAATCTGTTCCTGATACTGCACTACCTTCAAAGTCAATATCAACACCTTCAAATCCATATTCCTCAATCATTGAAATAAGGCTCTTTGCAAATTCATCTGCTGCTACCTGATTTGTAATATAAGTAGTTCCTTCAGCGCCACCTACTGAAATAATTACATGCTGTCCTTTTGCTTTTGCATCTTTGATGTCCTGAATAAACTGTGCTTTTGTATAGCCACCTAAGGCATTGCTTAAATCCTTATCAAGCTCAAAAGTAACCTTACCAGGTGTTGTTGATGAGTTTGCAAAAGATACACAAATCATGTCATAGTAACTTGGAACATCTGAAATCTTTAATGCTGTTGAACCATTAAGGAAGTTATGCCAATAGCCTGTTACCATATGCTGTGGAAGTTTTGAATTAACTGTGTAATTATTTTCAACAGTTGTTGTTTCTTCTACAGAACTTCCTCCCTTAGTTGTTGTTTCGATTTCTCCTGCTACTAAATCACTTCTAAGTTTCCACAATGTAAATGCTTCTGTTGGTGTCCAACCTGAATTTGAAGTATGTGCAAATGTACATTCATATACATTTCCCTGATACTGAACAAGGTCTCCTATGTTGTAAAGAACACTGTTTGGTGACCATTGAGGATATGCACCTGTTGAAGCCTTCTTTGTTGTTGTCTGTTCCGGTGCAGTTGTTGCCGGTACTTCAGGCACTGTTGTTACCTGCTCTGTTTTACTTGTTGTTTCAGGTGCTTTTGTTGTAGTAACTTTTTCTGTTGTTGTTTCTACAACACCGCTTTCATTATTTTCATATAAAACATTTCTTGAAATAATGCTACCACTTGAAACAGCTTTCTGTCTAAGTGTAACTGACTGAATATTGGATAAGCTTGCAGTTCCTTTACCTGACTTAAATGTAAATGTTAATGTATCACCAGGTGCCACTGCTTTTGAACTCCATTCAGGTGGTGTAATTACTGTATTTCCATTTTCAGTTGTAATTGTTCCACCTGCACTCCAGTCTCCTGTTAAAGTTTCACCGTTAATTGTTTTAATTTCTAATGAAGGATAGCTTAAAGTCTTGCCAAACTTTTCTGCCCATGGCATAACCGAAATATCTTTTGCTCCACTTGGAAGTGTTACTTTTGCATTTGTATTCTGCAAATTCAAAGTATATGACTCTCCTGAAGCCTGCACATCTAATTTAATGCCATCCATTTTTGGTGTAGTAATCTCATTTGTAGGAAGTGCCTCTGAACCATATAAAGATTCCTTCATTGCCTTAGTAACTGAATTTGTACTATCCAATGATGCCATCCATGAAATAAGTCCGCCTAAATGTTTACTCTTTACATATTTTCCTTTTTCAGCTACTGATTCTTCAGTATCACATGTAAAGAACATACCTGTTGACTCACTATAAAAATAGTTTGCCTTTGCTGTATCATCCCAATATTTCTTTAAATTATACTTACTTATTAAAGAGTTAATGTCTCCATATGCATAAGTTACGCCATTTTCTCCTGTTGCGTCTGCATATAAGCCCGGATTCTTAGAATCTCTTCCTGTTTCCTTTTTAACTTCTTTCCAACCTCTTGTGTAAGGTGCAACACCAACTACAATCTTTGAATAATCAATGCTGTCACCGTATTTATTTTCAAGATACTTAATGCATGAATCAACTGAAAGACCTGCGTCCCCTTCATCATATGCAGGATTTGTGTAAAGCGCTGTCTGGTGAGCAGTAAAACCTCCCCAGGCACCATTTAAGTCATATGTCATCATATTTGCAAAGTCTACAATTTTTAATACTTTTTCGTATTCAATTGCAGCCATCATCTTTGGTGATGCTGACATTGCCACTGATAATTCATAATACTTTCCATCAGCTTCTCCATAGCTGTCTAATGCATCTCTAATTGCCTGTAATAACAGTGTATAATTCTGTGTGTCTGCTGCTGAGCCCTTACATCCCTTATCAATGGCAACGCCATTGCCTTCAGGATCAGGATCTCTATCTGCTGTTGGATATTCCCAGTCAATATCTACAAAATCATATCCATAGTAATGAACAAATTTTGCAACATTGTTTGCAAAGTTCTTTCTTGTCTTTTCTGACGCTGCAAGTTTTGGGAAATCCCCTGATCTTGTCCAACCACCAACAGAAATACCTATCTTCATGTTAGGATATTTTGTCTTAATAAAAGCATTCCTCCCAACACTCCTGCGTATTTGTTGTCTGTTCCAACTGAATATCCTACATTTGGATTTTCATAGTCAGCCCATGTGTCTGTTGTGATTAAATCACCATTTTCATCTGCATCCATAAATGCAAAATTCAAATGTGTTATTAAACTACCGTCAATCTTATCAGGTGTGAAATTCTTCTGACCTGAATAAATTGACCAATCACCGTAATACATTACGTTACGGTATGGTGCCTTATTTGCTTCTGCTTTTTGTGCTGCTACCTGTGATGCCTTTCTGGCTTCCTCAGTAACTTGTGCCTTAGCTGCGCTATAACCATACATAAGGTTTATTACCATTACCAATGTTAAAGCGATTCCGCTAATTCTACGAAGCAAACTTTTTTTTGATATAGATTTTTTGAAATTCATTGTACCCTCCCATTTTTTCATAAATCTAAAGCTTCTCCTCCACTAAAAATTCTAGACTAAAAACATTTTTAAGAAAACGTAGGCTTATTTTATTGGGTACTCTTTTTTCTAAAATCATTTTTGAAAATATTTTTATCCACAAACTTTATGTGAATATATTCTTGTTAAGTTCACTCACATTGCACGTGATGATGTAATAAAAAAGAACCAATATTGGAAAAAAACATTTCAATACTGGTTCATTTTCTTAATTTTAAAATGTCAATAGTTTATGCACAAACGTTGAAAAAAATGACACAAAAGTTGATTTTTTAGAATTATTTTTATTGCAAATCGTATATTTTTGCTTCCGTAAAGAAATCTGTATACACATTTGGATTGTAAAATCCCCTATGCCATAAGAAAACTTTTTGATTTATGTCTACAATTGGTCTTGCATTTCTAATATAGTTACTGCCAATGGCTTCTGAATAAACAGAATTATTTAATGTAATATTTCCAGAGCTGTAATTATAAAGTTCTATTTTATCATAACCATGTTCTTCTCTTGCTACAACAATCTTGTCATTACCAACAAACGAAGCTCCTAATTGATATTTTGGATTCCAAAGAGGGTTTCCGCCATTGCAAATTCTTATAGTTCTGTTTGTATCAAAAACGTAATAAACTGAATTCTTTGCCTTAGTCTTATTAGAAAATGAAGTAAATAAAACCAATGGTTTTTTAGGTGTAGTTATTGCAACATCAAATAAACGCTGTGTTTTTCCTGACACATTTTTTATAATTGTATTAAATTTAGTTGCTGAAATATTAGAAGTTCCTAATTTTGTTTTATTGTTAGAATTATAAATAGCTTTATTACTTAAATGTATAAAACCCATTCTAATATTAGGGTCACTAGATCCGGGATTAGATGTCATACAAATTCTAATAACACCATTTGTTGTTGTAGGCATAAATTTACAATAATACTGCATTTTTGCTGTTATTATTATTTTTTCTGCACTCCATTTTGTTCCATTAGATGAATAACGGTAAGCCCAGCTTTTGTTATTTACCCTATAGAAAATATAGTATTTATTTTGATATTTAATTATCTGACTATAACATACCTTTCCTGAAGAACTAAGAACTATGTCTTTGCTAAATTTTTCGATATTTTCTTTTTTGTCAGATATTCTTATATGTAATTTATTATCTATGTTATGTCCACCGGTATAAGCACACATTATTTTTCCATCATTCATAATAGTTACTGCTACACCATTATGGTCATCTACATCTAACTGTGACACTTTTTTTAATAATGTTTTATTTGTTTTATGTGTTATATTATTATATGAAGCAATTCCACTATAACCCTTACTTGTTGTAAATCCCCAATACACATTATTTTGTGTTTTGTTGTAAGACACAACCTGTGGATAAGACCACCAGCTCCAAATCATGTCACCAGTGCCTTCCCTGTTAATATTCAAAGCTTTTAATTGCCACTTTGCGTATAGTCTTATGTTACCTCTTGTGCCTTTTTTTAGCTTTGTAACTTTTTATCCTTGTACCAGCCTACAAAAGTATAATTCTCCTTTGTTGCCGGATATAATTTTACACTCCTCTCACAAGTATATTTCTTCTTATTTCTATAATCATTTACACCACCATTAGAAGTGTATGAAAGTTTGTATTTGACAGCCTTCCATAAAGCATAAATCCGTTTGTTTCCCTTAGAACCTTTTTTTATTTTTCTAATACGCTTTGTATAATTTTTGTCCTTATACCATCCCTTAAAAGTATAGCCCTTTCTTTTAGGCGAATATAATTTTGTATTTTTAGTTGATTTATATTTTTTAGTATTCTTCTTATTATTGGTTCCGCCTTTTAAAACATATGTAATCTTGTAGGTTTTAATCTTTGTTTTTGCCGAGATGTTATTACTAAAACCTAACACTAATGCCAAAGTCAGCACTACTACTGTATAAAATCCTATTTTATTTTTTATTTCATTTATAATTATTTGTTTTTCACTCATTTTTCTTCCTTTCAAAAACCGCTCTGCCAACTGACAGAGCGGATATTGTTTTAATATTCTATTCTTCTTCACTCTTGTCTTTTTTGAAAATAACAAGTTTGCTAAATACATAGTTTAGTAAAACTACAAAGAATGACATTGCTATCTTACAAACACTGCCTCGTAAGCCGAAGATTGCCTGATCAAATCCATGGTCCACAAGAAATGGAACGCCGAAAATTTCTATTAAACCTGTTAAGATTCTGGCTGATAAAAACAAACCAAGTTCTTTCATAACAAATTTAAACTTCCAGGAATAACTTCTAAATACCCATATTTTATTTGTAATATAAGCAAATATTACAGCAACTGTCCACGCTACAATATTGGCAATAAATACATCTATTGTGTTTGCCGACATTTTCAAAAGTCCTGACAGGCTTTGTCCCGGATGGCAAATCGTAATCATTACGCTATATGTAACCCAGTTGACTACTGTTGTAGCACCGCCCATTATAAGATACATTATTATCTCTTTGTATTTATTAAATAATTTTATTAATGATTCCATTAAATTTCTCCCAAGTATATAGTTTATTACACCCCCACTAACTATTTTCCAACTTTTTTTGATATTAAATAACGAGGTCTTCCCTTTACTTCCTCGTAAATCTTTGCAATATAGTAGCCGATGATTCCTAAACTCATCATTATGATACTACCTATCATCAATACCAAAAGTATAACTGTTGTAAAGCCTGCAACTGCATGTCCCATACAGAATTTTACAATTGTCTGTATTCCCAAAATAACTGCCAAAATAAAAACTATCACTCCAAGAATTGTTACAATCTGCATTGGTGCTGCTGAAAATGCAACTATATTTGTAATTGCATACTTTACCAATGACCATGTTGACCATTTTGACTCGCCTTCTTCACGCTCTCTTACATCAAATTCAACACTTGTTGTCTTGTACCCAATCCATGATGACAATGCTCTAAAGAAAGCATTTTTCTCAGGCATATTCAGAAGTGATTCTACTGCTTGTCTATCCATCAATTTAAAATCAGAGGCTCTTGACATATCAATCTTAACAGCCTTAGAAATTAATTTGTAGAACAAGCCTGCGCTCATCTTATGTAAGAAACTTTCCTTACCTCTGCTATGCTTAACACCTTCAACAACTTCGTAGCCCTGCTGCCAAAGTCTATACATCTCCACTAAAACCTCAGGTGGATGCTGTAAATCACAATCCATAACTGCACAACAGTCGCCATTAGCATTAGCAAGTCCTGCAAAAAGCGCTGATTCTTTTCCAAAATTTCTTGAAAAATGAATTCCAATAATATGCTCATCTTCTTTTGATACTGCTTCAATCTGATTCCATGTATCATCCTTTGAACCATCGTCCACAAAAATAATTTCGTATGGAATAGATGCTCCATTTAAAATAGAACCTATAACATTTGCAGCTTTTTTTATTATTTTTTCCTCGTTAAACGCAGGTAAAATAATAGATAATAAACCTTCTTTTTTCATTGGTTACTCTTACTCCTTTTCCTATACTCAAAACCTGTACAAGTATAACACACTAAAATTGCTCTGTACATATTAAACCCCTATTTTTACACATACTCTTTTTTCCGAATAATAAAATACGTTCCTATTACCAACAGGCTTGTCACTACCCATGTAAACGGATAAACTGCCATTAATATTTCAAATGAACTAAACATTTTGAATATTGTATTTATCCACACAATTCTTAACACACATGAGCCAAAAACTGTAAGCACAGCTGGTGTCATGGAGTGACCTATACCTCTTAAAGCACCACCTGTCACCTCATATAATGGTGGCAAAGCTGTTAAAAGACCTACTCTTATTAATCTCGCCACACCATACACCATTGCATCTTTATCTGTTGTGTATATGCCAATGAAAAATTCTTTTCCGAGAACAAAGACAATACTCATGCAGGCTGTGCATACCATAGCAAGTACAAGGCTTACCCTCAATATTTTTTTGCATCTGTCATATTGCTTTGCCCCATAATTCTGACTTGTAAATGTTATACACGCCTGTGTGAAAGCACTCGTCACAAAATAAGTAAAAAATTCATAATTTACTGCAGCCGCAGAACCTGCAATTCCTGCTGTCCCAAAACTGTTAATTCCAGCCTGAATACAAACATTTGACAATGAGAATACCATTCCCTGAAGCCCTGCCGGTGCCCCAATTTTTACTATATTGATTACCTCATCTTTGTTAAGTGATAATTTCTTTATATCCAGTCTGATTGTTTCATCTGCATGAATTAAGAAGAAAATAATCATTGATGCACTTATTGCATTTGCTGTAACTGTGGCAATTGCCACACCTGCAACTCCAAGGTCGAACACAATTACCAAAAACAAATTAAGGGCAACATTTATAACACCTGATACTAAAAGACAATATAATGGCTTTTTTGTATCACCAATACTTCGAAGCACAGCAGAACCAAAATTATAAACCATAAAAAACGGCATGCCACAAAAATAAATTCTAAGATATTCCACCGCCAAAGGTAATACATTATCAGGAGTATCCATCATACTTAATATTGGTGCTGCCACTGCATTCCCTATGAATATTAAAGCTATACCACAAATAATTGCTAATGAAATTACCGTATGTGCTGCTCTGTTTGCTTTTTTCTTATTACCCTGTCCTATTGCATTGGCAATAACAACATTGGCCCCAATGGAAAATCCTACAAACAAATTAACTATTAGGTTAATAACCGGACTGTTGCCACCAACGGCTGCCAAAGCCTCGCTACCTGCAAATCTTCCTGCAACAGCAACATCTGCTGAGTTAAACAACTGTTGCAAAATACTACTTGCCGCCAAAGGAAGTGCAAATAATATAATTTTATCTGCAAGGGAACCGCGTAACATGTCCACCTGCTTTGACTTCTTTTGTTTTACTCTTCTATTCATTCTAAACCTCATTTTTCTCTATGCTAATTTTTCCTATAACATTATAACATCCCTGTCAAGAGGCACTCATATTCCCTTGATTTATGCATAAACTATAGTAATAAGTTTTTGGAGAATTGTTATGTCTAATTCACAACAAGTTTCCTTATTAAAGCGAAGTATTTTATGGCTTTGCGTTCTAATTGCAGTCGTTGGTCTTACATACTACTATCAGGAAAATCTGTTTAAGGACGGCTTTGATGCAATAACCGTCTCTAATACAACCAAAGAGCTTCCAATCTATAATGTCCAAACTAATAAAAAACAAGTTGCGCTTTCATTTGATGCAGCTTGGGGAAATGAAGACACACGAAAAATACTTGATATTCTAAAAAAGTACAAAATCAATGTAACTTTCTTTATGACCGGTGGTTGGGTTGAAAGCTATCCTGATGACGTAAAGGCCATAAAGAAAGCCGGGCACGATTTGGGTAATCACAGTGAAAACCATAAACACATGCCTACACTTAGCACTTCCGAAATGTGTAATGAATTAACCAAAGTAACTGATAAAGTAAAAAAACTTACAGGTACTACTATGTGCCTTTTCCGTCCACCTTACGGAGACTATGACAACAATTTGATTATTCAGGCAAAAAACTGTGGCTACTATACAATTCAATGGAATGTTGACAGCCTTGACTGGAAAAATTACGGTGTAGACTCTATTGTAAACACTGTCCTAAATCACAAGGACTTAAAGAATGGCTCTATTATCCTGATGCATAATGGTGCCAAATATACCGCCCAGGCACTACCGAAGGTTATTGAAGGGCTAAAAGAAAAAGGCTACGAAATCGTACCTATTTCCAAGTTGATTTATAAAGATAATTTCCATATAGAACATGACGGCAGTCAGGTAAGTGATAAGAAATAGATTGCAAGCTGATAATGGGCTATTACTTTAACGATTACGAATTGTAAAAGTAACAGCCCATTTTTTTATTCCAAATATTCCTCCAGACACAAATTGTTTTTCATTATCATTTTGGCATTTTCTTTTCCTACAAACCTGTAATGCCATGGTTCGTAAATTACCCCGGTTATTTCCTGTTTGTCCTTTGGATATCTGAGAATAAAACCGTATTTCCAACAGTTTTTCATTAACCATTTTTGTGTTTCAGTTTTCTCCTGATTTTCTTCAAGTAGCTGATACTTCACATCTACAATATCAACTGCAAGACCTATTTCATGCTCACTTGTTCCGGGAATCGCCACAACTGTTCCTGCTTTTTTCTTTGCCTCTTTTCTTGTATAGCCTTGCCCGATAAAATCTTTGATTTTGTTTTCAAACAAAAGAACCTGCTTTTCATGACTTCTGTAGGAGGAGCATATTACCGGATTATACCCTGCATTCCTGCAATCATTAATCATATTCTTAAGATTGTCATAGCATCTCTCATCAATTGCCTGAGTATACCCAACAGGTGTTACGGTAATATCATAGTTTTTCTTTATTTTATGTTTTCCATTCACTAAAACAAGCTTCCAGTCGTTTTTATTAATCATTCTTTTCTCTTTATTTTTTTTATTATTTATTCCGTCTGTTTTTGTTTTATTACTTATTTTTTCCATTTTTCCTTTTTCGTTAGCACTTTGGTCGCTTATTTTAGGATTCTCCAAAATATTTGCAAACATAACGGCAGTCATAATTACGGCTAATATTGACGCTTTATACACTCTATTATTTTTATTTCCATGAGGCATTTAGTGCTTCATCCCATTTTTCTTTGTCTTTTTCATATTTTTCGTTAAGCCAATTAATACATTGATCTACCCCTTCCTCAGTATACGGAAAGGTAATTGTTTCTTTCAATTCTTCCTTAGTATGTTCAAAACTGTAAGGTTCCGGATAAACATACACAGTTATATTTTCCTTGTCATAGGTCTTCATGAAAAATCTCATTCCCTTATAACTTCCTGAAAAACCGTCTCCTGCTAAACCTTTAAATGGTACACCTATTTTTGTAATCATTTTACTCCTCCTGTATTTTCAATCTTTGTTTCTTTACTTTCTTCTTAAATGTTTCCCATGCATCATTATTTTTCACAAAATATCTTGGACATTCTTTTCCTGTAATATCATAATGCCTAATAACATGTTTCTCTGTTAAACCACATTTATCCTCAAGCCATGCCACTAATTTAACTAAAGACTTGTAAGTTTTTTTCGTAAATTTACCTGTTGAATCAGGATGGCATGTTTCTATTGAGATAGTGTCATTGTTTCTCCAGTTACTTGCAGCAGACATTTCATTTAAAGGAATGCACTGAATAATTTCTCCCTCTATTCCCACAACAAAATGAGAACTTACATTTGACTGACTTCCTGCATAAAAATCCCTATTTTGTTGTGCAGTGCTTCCTGGATTGCCAACATAATGTATTACTATGTCGTTTACTTTGATTATTTTCTCACCGTTTCTGGAACCCCCGTCTACAGGAATTATCTGCTTACTAATCCAGTGCGGCTTCTTGGCATTTTTCAAATTAGAAATCTGTCGTTGATTAGCAAGGTACTGCCACCCTATTGCCCCTAATATAATTACAGCTACAATTAATATTACAAGTAAAATTCTATTTCTTATCTGTTTTCTTCTTCTAGCTTTTGCTGTCATCCTTTTATTATTTCTTTTTGTTTTCATTTTAGTTTTTCCTTTTGTATTTTATTACTTCTTATGCACCTATTATACACCATTGTATGTTATACTGCATATGTAACTGTTTATCAACATAATGATATAATGACTACTATTTATTTAAAAGGAGAAAATTTATGAGATACTCGATTAAAGGTGATACTTTACCTGTAGTAATTTGTGAGCTTGATGAGGGTGAAAAAATTATTACTGAAGGTGGTGGCATGGCATGGATGTCACCAAATATGAAAATGGAAACAACTGGTGGTGGCATTGGAAAAATGTTTGGCAGAGCTTTATCAGGCGATACAATTTTTCAAAATATTTATACTGCTGAACATACAAACGGCATGATTTCAATTGCTTCATGTTTTCCGGGATCAATTAAAGCTTTCGAAATTTCACCGGGAAATGAAATTATTTTGCAGAAATCTGCTTTTCTTGCATCTGAGGCCGGCGTTGAACTTTCAATGCATTTTAGAAAAAAACTTGGTTCAGGGCTATTTGGTGGAGAAGGTTTTATTATGCAAAAACTTTCAGGCAACGGTATAGCTTTTGCAGAGTTTGACGGTCACGTAATTGAATACAATTTACAACCTGGACAGCAGATTGTCATTGATACAGGTCATTTAGCTGCCATGTCAGGAACATGCCAAATGGATGTCAAAACTGTTCCCGGCGTTAAGAATATATTTTTCAGTGGCGAAGGCGTATTTAATACAGTGGTTACAGGACCTGGTAGAGTGTGGTTACAGACTATGCCTATTTCAAATATTGCAGGTGCGTTGATGCAATATCTTCCTTCAACAACGAAATAACTTATTTAAAAAGTAAAAGTTGTGAGTCTGTGAAATAATTTCTATTTACATACATTATTTCACAGACTCAATTTTTAAAACATTTCTTTATTTTATCAGAGCAAATCAAAACGTATAATGTTTACGCTCTTGCCCCATTTTGTATAGACTTTCTTCCTGCCTTTCTCTCTACCTAATTGTTGTTATATATGTATAACGTTAAATTTTCCTATTCTATTACATGAAGGAAAAAATCATCCTTCAGATTTCAAATGCATTGATAATATTTAGCGCATTTTCTTTCTAAAGAATGATTTCTCAAAATTTATTATTTTAAACACCTTTTACTACCTTTTGATAGTAACTATATGTCATCGGGATTCTGTTGTTCCCAAACATTTTACTTTCTATTACTTCGCCTAAAAATACTGTATGGGTTTCTGTTTCAAATTTGTTTATTACTTTGCAAACTGCGTATCCACAAGTATCTGTCAATACAGGAATCTCTTTTACAATTTTAAAATCCACATCCCGAAATTTATTTGCATCTCTTCCTGAACAGAACCCAAATCTACCAATCAATATTGGATTTGAGTCCTCTGCAATTAAATTTATTGCAAACAAGCCATACTCTGCTATGCACTGGTGTGTGAAATTTTTTCTATTAATACTAATTGCCACTGTTTCCGGCGATACATTTATTTGCATTGCCGAATTTACAGCACAACCTGTCGCTCTCCCACTGTCCATTGTTGACACAATATAAATTCCATAAGACATTTTTCTTAAAATATTTTTTTCCATGTTAAGTCCTCCATTTTTAGTATTGTGTCCTAAAAAAATGTAATTATTAACGTGGAGAACTATTTTATATCTTTAGGTTCTGTATTCCTAAGAATATACATTATGCCGCCTGCAAAACCGATTATCATTGCAATATAGGCTGCAATAACAATCTGCCACTTAACAAGGCTCATGCCACTGTTCGCCAAACAGAGGATTCCCGAAATAACACCACCTGCTATCAGCCCTATAACTGCCCACAATGCTGTGCTGTAGAACAGGAACCATGATCTGTTTGTAAATGGAAAAACTCTACCTGTTTTGTCTGCCACATTCCAAATTTTTTTATATACTTCATGCATATTCTCACCTTCTTTTGTAAGTTAAAATTCAAACTAGATTATTCTTTTTTCCAAACTATATTTCTCTTTGTATTTTTCATAAATACTTCTAAATTCATTAGTTTCGTCTCTACGAATGTCTCTATTGTATGCGTGAATGTCCAAGCTTCCATGCCCGATTTCTTCCACACAACTTGCTATGTTAGAACAGTGGTCGGAAATTCTTTCCAATGAAGTTATAATGTCTGTCATCACAAAGCCATGCTCGATTGTACACTCGCCTTTTTTCAATCTGTCAACATGGCGTTTCTTCAACTGATGCTTCAATTTATCAATAACACGTTCCATTGCCTCAACATCCATTGCCAGATTTGCATCGTCTTCTAAGAAAGCATTTTTTGATTCCTGAAGGATTTCTTTTACAGCTTTAATCATAACTGTAATTTCCCCCTCTGCCTGATTAGAAAACTTTAACTTCTTCCCGCTAATCTCCTGGGCTGACTTTGCAATAGCCACTGAGTGGTCGGAAATTCTTTCTACATCACCAATTATATGGAGAATTTCACTTACTTCTCTACTGTCCTGTTCGCTTAAATTCTGCTTACTAATCTGTACTAAATATGTTCCAAGCTGGTCTTCGTACTTATCTACTTTCTTTTCTAATGAAACAACTTCTTCCATTGTCTTATCTGAATAATTGATAAGCATATTGCAGGCTTCAACTACTCCTAACTCTGTTTTTTCAAACATGGATTTCACAACCTTCTTACACTGTTCCAATGCAATTGAAGGTGTTGCCATAAGTCTTGTATCCAAAACTTCTTCTGCATCTCCAACTTTTGCATCTCTTATAATGAAGCATGCTAATTTTTCCAACTGATTTGCAAATGGGAATAAGATTATTGTGCAAAGAATATTGAATACTGAATGTATAATTGCAATTCCCATTAAACTTGCACTGTCATTTATAAATGATAAATGTACTAATCCATTTACAACACAGAATACTGTAAGCCATACTGCTGTACCGATAATGTTAAATGTTAAATGCACTACTGCTGTTCGTTTTGCGTTTTTGTTTGCTCCAAATGAAGAAATGATTGCTGTTACACATGTACCAATGTTCTGTCCCATAATAATTGGAATGGCACTGCCATAAGTAACCACGCCTGTTGAAGCTAATGCCTGTAAAATACCTACAGATGCTGATGAACTTTGAATTACTGCTGTTAAAAATGCTCCTGCCAAAACACCTAAAATAGGGTTGCTAAACATTGTTAAAATGTGCTGAAATTCAGGTACGTCTCTAAGTGGTGACACAGCGTCTGACATTGCTTCCATTCCAAACATCAATACTGCGAAACCTAATAAAATCATTCCTGTATCAACACTTTTTCCACTTTTCTTTCTCATCAATAAAATAATTCCTATTAAGGCTAATATTGGTGTGAAAGATGATGGCTTTAATAAACTTACTAAAATATTTGAACTTTGAATTCCTGTTAAACTAAGTATCCATGATGTAATTGTTGTTCCTACATTGGCACCCATTATGATTCCAATTGCCTGTTTTAAATTCATAATGCCTGAATTTACAAAACCTACAACCATTACTGTTGTTGCTGAAGAACTTTGAATTACCGCTGTTACTGCTGCGCCTAACAAAAATCCTTTAAATCTACTTGCTGTTAATTTTTCCAGTATTCCTTTTAAACTACTGCCTGCTCTTTTCTCTAGGGCTTCTCCCATAACATTCATTCCAAATAGGAATAATGCTAAGCCCCCTATTAATGATAAAACATTGAATATGCTCATTGCAGTTCCTCCTCGTATAATATTAAATCTTGTAGCCCACGCCTCGAATTGTTTTAATTGCCTCTGCTGCTACGCCTAATTTCTGTCGTAAAGTTCTAATGTGAACATCTACTGTTCTGCTTTCGCCATCAAATGAGTATCCCCATACTTTATTTAATAGCTGGTCTCTTGTTAGAACAATGCCCTGATTTTGTAAAAGAATGCATAACATTTCGAATTCCTTTAATGTTAATGTCACATCTTCTCCATCAACTTTTACAACATGTTTGGCTGGACAAACATACAAATGTTCCAAAGAATAATCTTCCTGATTTTTAGTATGTTCAGTACGTCTTAATAGTGCTTTGACTCTTGCCACCATTTCAAGCATACTAAATGGCTTTGGAATATAATCATCTGCACCATTATCCAATCCTGCAATTCTGTCATATTCACTTGTTTTTGCTGTTACCATTATTATAGGTAATGCTTTTGTATCTACTCTTTTCCTTAATTTTTTTAGAATATCAATTCCATTTTCTTCAGGAAGCATTATGTCCAGCATAACCAATGTAGGTATTTCACTATCTAACTGATCCCAAAAGTCAGATGGTTTCTCAAAGCCTACAGTTTTCAGATTCATGCTGTTTAGAGTATATACAATTAACTCTCTAATACTGCTATCATCTTCTACTACATAAATCATGATTATCCCTCCTACATCTTCATAATAATTTCACAATGTAATATTCAAGTTATCCTAAAGTAAAATTCGGGTAAAATATGGGTAAAAGATTCGCTGAGTTTTAATTGTTTGTGGGAGATTTGTTCTTGTGGGAATTTACTTTTGGGGCATCCCTTTTGATAAGATTAAGTTTGATTTGGATGCCCTACCACCATTTAATTTTTATCTTGAGCAATACCGTTTTCTAACACATTGTAGATTTTGTTAGATAGTGTTTGGATAGTTGCATTCTGAAAATGCATATTCTTTTATCTTGCTTACATTATTTATTTCTACTCTAAATTTATCACACAGCAATTTACTACAGTATTTAACTACAGCATTTCTGTACAGCGTTCAAGTATGCCGTTTAGATGTGAAATAATGATTCCGTAGTTTGTCATTGGGATACCCTGAGCTTTTGCCTGAGCAAGTCTTGATTGCATTGTCTTTTCATTTAACATGCAACCTCCACAATGAATTATCAATTTATATTTTAACAAATCTTTGGGAAATTCGCCCCCTGACGTAAATTGAAAGTCAATTTTCCTGCCGGTGTACTTTAATATCCAATTAGGAAGTTTAACAGTTCCTATGTCGTCACATTGTCTATGATGGGTACAACCTTCTGAAATTAAAACCTTGTCACCATCCTTCAATTTTTCAAGCATACTTGCACCTTCAAGAGCATCTTGCAATGTGCCTTTGTATCTGGCAAGCAAAATCGAAAAAGATGTGAGGGAAATATTTTCAGGCACAATTTTTGCAACCTGATTGAATGCCTGAGAATCTGTAATTATAAGCTTAGGCTTTTGATTAATTGAATTCAATGTTGCCTCCAACTGCTCAACCTGAGTTACAATTGAAATTGCTTGTGTATCAAGAATTTCTCTTATTACCATCTGTTGTGGCAAAATTAATCTTCCCTTTGGAGCTGCAGAATCAATTGGCACAACTAGAACAACCATGTCACCTTCCTCAACTAAACCTTCAAGAATTTTTTTGTCTTTGTTTAGTGTGGCTTTAGAGACTTTACCAATTAATTCTTTTAATTCATAAATGCCCTTATCTGTTAATGCACTAACGAATATTTCATTAGCCAATTCGTCTGTGCCATTTTTGCATCTTTCGCCATTCTTAAAAGCTTCATTAAGCAGCTGGCTATTCTTTTTACTGTCCTTAAAGGATTCATCATTCAACTGGCTGTTTCTTATTACTTCTTTGTCTGTTTCATCAATCAAATCGCTTTTGTTATAGGCAATAATATATGGGATACTTTTTTCTTTAAATGAAGCTATTAGCTCATTGTCCTTTTCTTTTAAACTGGATGTTGCATCAACAACTAAAACGGCAATGTCCGTTTCGCCTAAAACATCTTTTGCCCTTTCAACACGCATTTTGCCAAGTTCGCCTTCGTCGTCAATTCCCGGTGTGTCAATAATTACTACAGGACCAATTGGAAGAAGCTCCATTGTTTTTTTCACAGGATCTGTTGTAGTTCCCTTGTTGTCTGAAACCAAAGATAATTCCTGACCTGTCACTCTGTTTACAACGCTGGATTTTCCTGCATTCCTTAACCCGAAAAATCCTATATGAACTCTCTCACTTGCCGGTCTGTCATTTAATCCCATATTAATTATCTACCTCTCTGTCTTTTTTGATGCCTTACTGTTTTTTGACTGCCTTTTTAATCTGTCTGTGTTAAACTAACTTTCCTATTTAAAAAACTAAAATCTAAAGTCTCGTCTGTTTGACTCTTTGATATTCTTAATATTTTCTACTGCTATGCTGTGAACCTTTTCGTTTGGAATCTTTTTAAGTTCATCTTCTATTAATTTGAAACCTATTTCTTTTGTTTCCTCTGATGCATAGTCTACAAGATATTCTGCTAATGTCATTAATGCATTTGGATGACAACAGTTTAAGATTTGTCCGTTTTTGCAAAGTGACATAAATCTGTCTCCTGTTCTGCCTTCTCTGTAACATGCAGTACAAAATGATGGTATAAAACCTTTTTCCATCAGCCATTTAACTACTTCGTCCAAAGTTCGCTGGTCTGAAACGTCAAACTGCTCTGAATCGTGTGGACGTTCTTCTTCGCAATATCCACCAACAGAAGTTCTTGAGCCACCACTAATCTGTGATACTCCAAGAGATAACATTTTTTCTCTAACTTTCTGATTTTCTCTTGTAGAAATTATCATGCCTGTGTATGGAACTGCAATTCGAATACATGCAGCAATTTTTTCAAATATTTCATCTTCCAAGCCGTTATCAAATTCATCCGGATCAATGTCATCGGCTTTTTTTACTCTTGGAACACTGATTGTATGCGGACCTACACCATGCACTGCCTCCAAATGTTCTGCATGCATAAGCAGTCCTGCAAACTCATATTGATAGCCTTCAAGTCCAAACAAAACACCAAGTCCAACGTCATCAATTCCACCTTCCATTGCTCTATCCATAGCTTCTGTGTGATAATTGTAGTCATGCTTTGGCCCTGTTGGATGAAGTTCTAAATAACTTTTTTTGTTGTATGTTTCCTGAAAAAGAATATAAGTTCCAATTCCTGCATCTTTTAACTTTCTGTAATTTTCAACTGTAGTTGCCGCAATGTTTACATTAACACGACGTATATCTCCATTTTTGTGATGCACTGAATATATAGTTTTGATTGAATCCAAAATATACTCAATTGGATTATTTACCGGATCTTCTCCTGCTTCAATGGCAAGACGTTTATGTCCCATGTCCTGAAGTGCAATAACCTCTCTCTTAATGTCCTCCTGAGAAAGTTTAATTCTTGAAATATGTTTGTTCTTCATGTGATAAGGACAATAAACACATCCGTTTACACAATAATTTGATAAATAAAGTGGAGCAAACATTACAATTCTATTGCCATAAAAAGCCTGCTTAATTTCTTCTGCCAACCTGTACATTTCCTCATTTTTTTCCGGTATGTCACAAGCAAGCAAAACCGATGCCTCTCGGTGTGTAAGACCTTTGCAGTGAGTCTGCTTTCCATCTGCAGACTTAACCGGCTTTGCCTTTTTTAAAATACTGTCAATTAACTCCACATTTCTCTTGTTCTCTTCTGCATACTTTATTGTATCTAATATTTCCTGATGATTAATAAATTCATCTGCAATCATTGACTCTTTGTTATAAATAGCCATTTTCTACCTTCTTTCTTAAATGCTGTATATTAATCTTCTTACTAAAGCGATTTCATGTCTCCTGGGTCAGTAACAATTTTATACCCCATTGACGCCATTCGTCCACTTAAACATTGTTTGCATTGCGCTGATTCGTCCCCTGTGCAAATTTTATTATCATACAAGGCATATTTTTTTCTTTCAGAAACCGGAGACAAATTAGGCATTACCACATTAGCCCCTGCCTTAATTCCCATTTCTCTTCCTAACGGATGAATTGTACCAAGTGCCGTTGTTGCCGGCAATAAAATATTGTTTTTTATCAAACGGATAAGTGATAATAAATACACCGTCTGTTCCATTGTTCCTGATGGCTGGTCTTTAAACTCCGTATCCTTCTGAGAAATAAAAGGACCAATTCCACACATGTGGGGGCTGAATTCTTCAATGAATTTCAAATCTTCTGCAAGACATTCTGACGTTTGATAAGGGGAACCAACCATAAAGCCGCAACCAACCTGATAGCCAATTTCTTTTAAATTCTGTAAACATTCCATTCTGTTATCAAAAGACATTTCCTTGGGATGAAGTTTTTCATAATGTTCCCTATTAGCTGTTTCGTGGCGAAGCAAATATCTGTCTGCACCCGCCTCATACATTTTCAAATAATCTTCTTTCGAGCATTCGCCTAAAGATAAAGTTACAGCTACATCACTGTGTTTTTCTTTTATTTCTTTCACAAGCTGACACACATCATCTACCTTTACAATGCCCTCGCCCCCTTGCAATACAAAAGTCCTAAAGCCCAGTTCATAGCCTTCCTGACAACATTCCATAATCTGTTTCTTTGTAAGCTGGTATCTGTCACAATTATTGTTCGACTTTCTTATTCCACAGTAATAGCAGTCATTAGTACAATAATTACCAATCTCAATTAAACCTCTTACATAAATTTCATTGCCATATATTTCACGTCTCACCTTATCAGCAAGCCCTGCTGCATAATCTGCAAGCTCCTGATTTTGATTTTCTATTAGAAACTTATATTCCGAAACTGACAAATTATGTGTTGCTGCCAGTCTGTCTATTAATTCTTTAGCCTTAATATTTATTTTTTCATTATTAATACTAAACTTATTACACTCCATTATTTTTCCTTTTAATTCCTGCTATTCTCAATTATTTTTTATTTTTAATACTTTTAATTTTTTCTTTATCCCTGCTATCTTCAATTATTTTAATTCTTACTAATCTTAATTTTTTCTACTTTTAATTATTTTCATTTATTTATTACTTCTTATTCCGAATTATATTTTAAAACAAAAAAAGAACTTAAACAAACTGTTTTTAAAAAACTAATTTGTTTAAGTCTTCTATAATTGTTATGGTGTTAATCACATAGTATTTCCTATAAATAGAATCTGAATGTTTAACTCACAAATCTTATTTATCTAAATAATAAATTTACTATTCATTAGAATAATAAAAATCTTATAATAGAAATACTATTTACTACTTATTCTCATCTAAATCTTTATCGATTTCTTCATCGTGCTTTCCAAGAATTGAATATTCAACCCACTCGGCAATATTTGTGGCATGGTCTCCAATTCTTTCTAAGTATTTTGCAATCATAAGTAAGTCAATAAACTCTTCACCTTCACCATCTGTTTTGGCTATTAAAGCTATTAACTTTTTCTTAATATCATCAAAATAGTTATCAACAATATCGTCAGATATTATCACAGTCCTTGCTAAATAAAGGTCTTTGCTTACAAAAGAGTCAACACTACCTGTTACCATTTTGATAACTTCCTTGGACATTTCATCTAAATGAATTTCGTTTTTAATTTTGCTACCTTCCACATATTTAGATAATTCAACTATATCTGCTGCCTGGTCGCCTATTCTTTCCATGTCGGAAATCATTTTAAGAGCTGATGATATTACTCTTAAGTCTCTTGCAACCGGCTGTTGTCTAAGCAAAAGTTTCATACAGATATTTTCAATTTCTCTTTCTTTTCTGTCAATTTCTGAATCAGTTTCCAAAACTTCATGGGCAAGTTTTCCATCTTTATCTGACATGGTAACTTCAATTGCTCCGCTGATTACTTTTTCACAAAGGTTGCCCATTTCTACCATTTCCTTATTTAGATAATCTAATTGTTCATCAAATTTATTTCTCATACTTTAACCAAACCTTCCTGTAATATAATCCTCAGTTCTCTTATCCTTAGGCATAGAGAACATCTGCTCTGTATCACTGAATTCAATAATTTCTCCCAAAAGGAAAAATGCTGTTTTGTCAGAAATTCTTGCTGCCTGCTGCATATTATGTGTAACCATAATTACTGTATAATCTTTCTTTAACTCTACTGCCAGGTCTTCTATTTTTGAGGTTGAAATAGGATCAAGGGCTGATGTAGGTTCATCCATTAATATTACTTCCGGATTAACTGCCAAAGCTCTTGCAATACAAAGTCTCTGCTGCTGACCACCTGACATTGCCAAAGCACTTTTCTTTAATTTATCCTTTGTTTCATCCCAAATTGCAGCCTGCTTTAAAGTTCTCTCAACTATCTCATCAAGCTTTGCTTTTGAGTGAATCCCATGAGTTCTTGGTCCATAAGCAATGTTATCGTAAATACTCATTGGAAAAAGATTTGGTTTCTGGAAAACCATACCAACTCTTTTTCTTAATTTATTTACATCTATATCCTTGTAAATATTCACACCATCTAATGTAATGTTACCTGTTATTTTACATTCAGGTACTAAATCATTCATTCTGTTTAAAGATTTAAGCACTGTAGATTTTCCACAACCTGAAGGTCCAATAAACGCTGTAATTTCATTAGGTGGAACACTTAAATTTACATTTTTAATTGCATGGAAATCTCCGTAATAGAGATCCATATTTTCTATATCAAATTTTCCCATCTTTTTTCCTTTCCGGATTATACTAAGTAACTTTTCATGCAGAAAACTAAAGTTACCTGTTTCACGTATTATTTTTACTTTAATTTCTACTGTTTTCCCTTGCTAACTTTTTTAGCCGCAATTTGTGATAATCCGTTGATTATTAAAATTATTAAAAGTAATATTACTGCTGTTGCATAAGCCTGATTTATGTACAAACCTTCTGACAATAAACAATACATGTGAACTGCCAAAGTTCTTGTTGATGCAAATAAACTGTCAGGCACTGCTGCCATTGAACCTGCAGTAAATATTAAAGCTGCACTTTCGCCTACAATTCTACCTATTGCCAAAATTACACCTGACAAAATTCCCGGTATAGCTGACGGCAAAACAATTAAGAATATTGTTCTTAATTTTCCGGCACCTAATCCATAGCTTCCTTCTCTAAATAAATCAGGTACTGCTATTAGTGATTCTTCTGTTGTTCTTATAATTGTTGGAAGAACCATCATTGCCAAAGTTAAAATTCCTGCAAGCATTGAGTAGCCCCATTTAAAAGCAATTACAAATGATAAAAATCCAAACAAACCAAAAACAATTGATGGAATTCCCGCCAAAGTTTCTGTAGTTACTCTAATTACTTTTACAAGTTTAGAACCTCTTTTTGCATACTCTACTAAATAAATTGCTGCTGCAATTCCTACCGGCACTGCTATAACTAATGTTAATGCAACTACAATTATTGTATTTATTATTGCTGGTGTCATTGACACATTCTGGGAATTATATTTCCATGCAAACAAGTCTCCATTAATGTATGGTATACCATTAATTAATATATAAATTATCAGGTATAACATGGATACTAAAGTAATTGCTGTTGCCAAATAAACCAATGCTTTCATTATGTAGGACTTTGATTTTCTTAATTTTTCTCTGAAATCACTATTATTCATTATTCAGTCCCCCTTCTATTTATAAGTGAAAAGCATACATTTATTATCAAAATAAATACAAACAACACAACTGCTGTTGCTATTAATGCGTTTCTATGAATTCCCTGTGGGGCATAAGCCATTTCCAAAACAATGTTAGATGTTAATGTTCTTGTACCACTTAAAATACTATCCGGTATCATTGCCTGGTTACCTGCAACCATAACTACCGCCATTGTTTCACCTATGGCTCTTCCCATGCCAAGGATAATTCCTGACATTACACCGGACTTTGCTGCTGGAATAACAGTCTTAAAAATACTTCTTTCTTTTGTAGCACCTAGTGCCAGAGCGCCTTCATAATAACTCTCCGGCACTGCAGTAATTGAAGATTCTGCTGTATTAATAATTGTAGGAAGAATCATCATTCCAAGAAGAAGTGATGCTGCCAGAATCCCCTTGCCAGAGGTGCCAAATATATCTTGAATGGCTGGTATAATTACTACTAAACCAAAGAATCCGTAGATAATTGATGGGATCCCAGCCATAAGATTTATAATTGGTTTTACTAATTTATAAATTTTTTCAGGACAATATTTTGCTAAAAAAACTGCTGTAAGTAAGCCAATTGGAACTCCTACTACCATTGCTCCTGCTGTAACATAGATACTACCTATAATCATAGGACCAATTCCAAAAATTCCCTGAGTTGGTCTCCATTCTGTACCAAATATGAATTTAAAGAAACCTATCTCCTTTATTGCAGGAACACCATTGGCAAACATGAACACACAAATCATAATTACTGCCGCAATTGAAATACATGCGCATAGCAAAAATACTATCTTCATTATTACTTCTGATGCTTTATTCAAAGTTTTCTCCTTTAAAATATTAACAATATATTCTATTGATTTTGACTAATCTAACTTTTAAATAATCCAGGATACTAAATTTTGATTAATATCCTGGAGTTTATTTTATCTTCAGTTCATTTACTATTTAAGTTTATCCCAAGTTGTTGTTTCACCTGTGTAGATTGACTTAACCTGGTCGCTTGTGATGTTATCTAATGTGTTTGCTTTGTTTACGATTACTGCGATACCATCCATTGCAATTTGCTTTGATACTAGCTTAGAAACTTCTTCATCTTTTAATTCTCTTGATGACATTCCGATTTCTGTTGCACCTTCAATTGCTGACTGGATACCTGCTGATGAACCTGATTCCTGAATTTCAATTGATACATCCGGATTCATCTTGATGTATTCATCTTTAAGTACATCCATAAGTGGTGCTACTGATGTTGAACCTGCTAAAGTAATTTTGCCTTTAAGCTTGCTTGCTTTGTATGAACCTTCTGAATCAACACTAATGTAGCCTTCCTTATCTACAATCTTCTGACCTTCATCACTCATTATGTATTTAATGAAGTCTTCATCAAGCTTTGTTAATTTACCATCCTGATAAGCTAAGTTAAATGGTCTTGCTACTTTGTACTGACCTGACTTAATGTTTTCTGTTGTTGCATCAACTCCGTCTACCTTTAAAGCCTTAACATCTGTTGATAATGAACCAAGTGAAACATAACCGATTGCTTTTTCATTCTGTGCTACTGTACTAAGCATTACTGATGTTGAGTTTGTTACTTCTGCTGTCTGTGTTGTAATGTCGTTATCATTACCATCAACAATTCCCATCAACTCTACAAAAGCTCCTCTAGTTCCTGAATTTTCTTCTCTGGAGATAACATTGATTTCTCCGGTTACTCCTTTATCTGAACCACTTTTACTTTCATTTGACTTTCCGCATCCTGTAAATGCTAATGTTGTAATTACTGTTGCAGCTACTACTGCTAAAATTTTCTTTCTCATCTTTTTACTCCTTCTTCTCTCTAATAATTACTTACTCTGTGTGGATGTTCTCCCCAACACACCTATATACTATTTCTTTAATGTAAAATCAAAAGTCTTAGAAATGTTAAACCAATGTAAAATCAAAAAAAGTCCACATTGTGATATTTTTCCTTTTGCAGATACCATTATCTGACTCTAAAGAACCATACATCACAATGTGAACTTCTTTATATTTAACTACCTTATTTAATTTTAAACTTACCTGCTATCTTATCCTCGTGAGAACTTCCACCAATAATATCCCTGTCCCACAAATAAACATATCCAGGATTTTCTAATTTTTCTCCACCGTTATTTCACTTTCGTCGTATGCTCCCTGTTTTACATTTTGGCTTCCGCCCTGTAGCACGACGTTTTTAACTTTTGAAAAAGAGAACGCTCCGGTTTCAATAGTTTTGACACTTGCCGGCACAATGACTTTTTCTGTATTTAAGCCTCTACTAAAATCTGCTGAAAAAGCATTTTCGCCAATTGCCTTTACTGAACTTGGAATTGTTACTTCTTTTAAATCACCGTTATATGCAAGAAGCACACCGTCTTCATCAATTGCAAATCCGTTTTCATCAAACATGCCCGACTTTTCATAATAAGCATTTGTCTGATAATTGTAATCCAACTGATTTGCTGCATCATCTTCTTTCTTAAAGTAATAAATTTTATTACCCTGATTATCAATTACATAAAAATAATTCTTTAAATCGTAGTTGCCTTCATTTTCATCCAGCATGTCTTCATAGTCTGATTTTTCATTAACATATTTCATTGAGTATACTTTGTTGTTAATCTTCATTGCATGATTTCCAACCTCATAGGTTCCTTTGTTTGATTTTTCATGGAACACATCTTCTTCCTGAAATTTTTCATCAGTGAATTTCACAACATACATGTCATCAATATCAACTTTGTACCATGTACCATTTAAAGATATGTTTTTGTAATCACCTTTATCTGAAAAAGCATCTCTGTTTCTGCACTTAACAAACAAAAACATTCCTAATATAATCACTAACACAACTACATCAATGATTATTATTCTTTGACGTTTTACTTTTTTCTTTCTATTGTCCATACCTTTTCGTCTTTGTTCTTCCCTACCTGCTTCCCCTGTTTTTATATTTAAGCTGTCACTATTTTCTTTTTTCTTATTAGAATTCTTTAATAATGAAATACCCTCAAAAGATATCTGCTTCTTAGGTGTACTAATTTTTCTGTTAGATTTCTTTGGAGTTTTTTCTTTTTCACGAAGAATTGGTTCATTATTTTTTTCTTCATTTTCCAATTCATTAAGCAATTCTAATATATCTTCTTTTGGTATCTTTGTTGTTTTATCATTCATTTTTATTTTTTCCTTTTGATCTTTAGTTTCTTTGTTATGGACCACTTACCATATACTCTTTCACCAAACTGATATCCATATGCTCTTATACGAATATAATAAGTTTTCTTATTTTTCAACTTGCTTATTGTGTATTTAGTATTTTTTGTTCTTTTTGTTTTGCTGCTTTAAATTTTCTGTTTGTTCCATACTGAATTTCATATTTATAAGCATTTGGTATTTTTTTATATTTTATTTGTGCTTTATATTTTTTAGACTTTCCAATTTTGGTAATTTTTGTTTTGTTTATTTTTATTATTTCCTGTGGTTTGCCCTTGTCATCAGCCCAATATAGTTGATAATCTCCCGGAGTGGTTGTGGATATTGTGATTTTTCCACTAGCCATTCCCGGTTCATTATTTAAAAAATCATAATTAATTGAATTAACTTTCGCCTCTGCAGTTACTTTATTATGACTTGGCACTACTGTGATTAGCATAGTTCCTGCGATAAAAAAAGCTGTTACTTTTTTTATCATTGCTTTTTTCATAAGTATCTACCTAATTATTTCTCCGAAAAATCAATTACTGGCAAAGTTTTGCTACTAACTGATTAATAACTTTTCCGTCTGCACGTCCTTTAAATGCAGGCATAACTGTTTTCATAATCTGTCCTTTATTCTTTGTTGCTAAAACTTCTGCATATTTTTCCTTTAATTCTGCTTCAACTTCTGCTTCACTCATTAACTTTGGTGCGTATTCATTGAACACATCATATCTTGCCTGATATTCTTCCTTTAAGTCTGTTCTGTCAGCAGGGCAGCTATCTATCTGTTCTCTAACTGTTTTTAATTCTTTTAAAATTACTTTATTGACCATTTCTTCAGGAATATCATCTCTACAACCTGCATCAATTGCTGTTTTCTTTACTGCCTGAATAAGTGCTGATATTGATTCTTTTCTAGCCTTATCTCTTGCCTTCATTGCTGCGATCATATCTTTTTGTAATGTCTTAATATCCATTTTCTAATCCTCCTTGATAATTTTAAAATTTCCACCTTTAAGTGTACTATATTTAGTTAGAAAAGTCCATTTGTGGAACGTTTTTTATGTAATAAGAAATAGCTGCAAGCTCATTTTTTGAACTTACAGCTACATCACTTATTCTTTGCTTTTTAATATTCTTATTTTACTTTTATCACAACTTTATATGATTTTTTTGCTTCTTTTATTTTTTCTACTATGATAGTGCCCTCTTCACTAATCCCTTTATATTCGTAACTTTCAGGCTTTGTCATAAGTGTTACATAAATTGTTGCGGCACCTCTCTTTTTGGCTTTTACCTTTCCTTTAGAAGAAACCGTTGCGACTTTAGGATTAGAAGACTTAAAACTTAATATGTTTGTGCCTAACGCTCCATTCTTTATTAGTTTCTTGTTAATGTACACTTGAGTTTTTAAGCTGACAGACTTTCCTTTTTGTAAAGTCTGTTTCTTCTTTCCTTTTATTTTGGTAATCTTTTCTTCTTTGTAGACTCTCTTTTTCTTTTTATTCTTTACTGTGGTTGTCACTATGGCTTTTGCACAATAATAATCCTTATCTGCAACAGGACTTAAGTATGAAGCCTTCTTAATTTTTGTTGTTTTAGGAAATGCATTTTTTCTCATCTTTACAACTGTATTCGGAATTTCAACTTTCTTCAGCATACTGTTATCCGAAAATGCAAAAGATTCAATATACTTTAATCGTTTAGAAAGTTTTAAGTTTTTGATATTACATTTTGAAAATGCGCTCTTACCGATGTAAAAAACAGTATTTGGAATTTTTATGTTCTCAAGACTCCTGCACTCAAAAAAAGCTGTGTCACCTATTTGTTGTAATGTTTTGTTCCAAACAATTGTTTTTAATTTTTTACACTGAGCAAAACTAAATTCTCCCAAAATTACTATATTTGATGGAATTACAATTTTCTCTAAATTAGGGCAACCGGAATATGCAAAATCTTTTATTATTTTATTTTCCTTATTACTTGAAAAAGTCCATTGTTTTACATATTTATTGTTGTTTGCGCCTTCACTTTTGATAACACTGGCAGGTTCGACATATTTCTCATCCTTTTTTTCTGTAGGATATATTAACAATTTTGTTTTATCCTTGTTAAATAAAACGCCATTTTCTACAGAAAAATTAGGATTATCTTCCACTACTTCATATTTTTCAGTTGGCAGTAAACTGCTAACTCTTTCTACATATTTAGCTAATCTTACAGTTGTAATTTTCGTATTACTGCCATCAAGTTTAGATACACCTACAACCTTTTCTCCTGCTATTGTTTCCGGAATATCTACTATTTCATTTGTTCCTGTATACCCACAAATCACAACTTCCTTCTCTTTATTGTTATTAGTGGATATTTCATATTCAAAATCTCCATACGACTGTACTTTGTCATCTGCTTTTGTATATGTGTTCGGAATTAATAATAATGAACATATAAGCAAAAATGATATTATTCTTTTCATCATAGTCGTCCTCCTTTATATTTTTTCTTTCATCTTTTTAATCTTAGAAATAACTTTTATTTACAGAATAGATATATTGTATACCATTCTTCTGTTCACTGTTGTGCATACAAATCCCAAAATATACTCTATCCCCTTTTAGCTGCAAACCTTCAATTTCTGACAATGTTCCTGACACCAACTCTTTATTAGCTATTACTCTTGTACTTATTATATAACCATTTTTATCTAGTTTTATTATATATTTATTTGCTTTTGAAGGGCCACTGGCAATATATGTACAATTTGCATTATTTAATTCTAATCCTTGTACTGACTTACTCTCTGCCTCACTAAATATATTTGCACTACTTCTTGAGAAACTAGCTAAAAAAGCATTTTTTAATTTAGAAGAACCACAAGACAATTCATTACTTTTTTCAGCATCTAAAGCTTTATTAACTGAGCTTGTATCATATCTACTAAATTGCATTTTATTATCCGTATTTCTACACCAAACTAAAAGTGTTTTTTTATCAGAAGACAATGCAGCATCACATCTTTTAGTTTTTCCCATTGCTATTTGTGTCTTATTTGCTTTCGTAATGTCTGTTAGCCTTTTATAGTATTTATATCCATGAGTTACACCAGGTTCATATTTAACTCGAGCTATTTCCAAACTCCAAAAATATGGAGTGCCACTATTGTTTGTTTCTTTGCCATTATCAGCTCTGCATGCCATCCAAAAATACGGTGTATTTTTCCATTCAAAATATTGCAAAGTTTGACAATGTCCAAAGTCCTCTAATATCATTTGATCTACAAATGTAGCTTTTGTTTTATCAGCAGATAACAACAATCTTGATAAATATACATTTTTTGATGATTTTTGAACCGTATAAACATATTTACTTCCAATATAAAATGCCTGTATAGCATTACTCGTTACAGAATTCTTATCTAACTGTTTTCCACCTAACCCAATTAGCGTTATTTCCTTTTTTGCAGAGATATTCCCCGCCACTCTAGAATTAATAGTGTTTGAAAATGTAAAATCTACATTTTGCAAAAGACTTTTTATGTTTTTACTTTCCTTACAGTATTTTATATACATATTATAAGCCTCTATGCTATCAAAATCGTCTTCATCTCTTATATAAGAAGTGTCTTTTGCCATTTCTTTTATTCTACTTATTTCATCTTCTGTAAGATTTTCGTTTTCACCCGATAATGATTCACCTAAATAACTTGCATATATATTTTTTTGTGGAAAACTTAACGAAACAACCACCAATAATATGCTTAATAAACGTGCTACATCTTTTTTAATTTTTTTCTGTTTCTGAGTATTCATAACTTCATCCTCCTGTTCTTTCTTTTAGTACTCATTTATTCGTATCCTCCTTGTATGCATTATATCAAACATTTCAGCTATTTTTTCACTTTTGCGATAAACGGTACTTTTTGGGGAATGAACGACACTTTTTTTGTAAAAAAGTCTCCTAACAAATGTGTTTTCACCTGCTACGAGACTTTATACTATCTTTTTCTATTTTTACTATTTTGCTTCTTTGAGTTCTTTGTTTTTGCATTTCTGCCTTGGTTTCTTTCAGAATGTTTTCCCGAATTTTTACCCGAACCATTCTTACCCGAGCCATTTTTTCCGGAACTCTTCTTGTTATCTTTTTTGCCTGAATTATTTTTTCCTTTGTAGTTTTGATATCTGTCTTTATCTTTCTTAAACTGTCTTGGTTTAATTAAACATTCAGGTCCGAAACCAATTAAATCTTCCCTACCTGCAATGTGTAAGGCTTCTTTTACCAACTCGTAATTGGCTGGATTTCTATACTGCATTAATGCCCTTTGCATTGCCTTCTCATGTGGATTCTTAGGTGTGTACACCGGTTTCATTGTTCTTGGGTCAACTCCTGTGTAGTACATTACTGTTGACATTGTGGACGGTGTTGGATAAAAATCCTGTACCTGCTGCGGATTGTATCCTATATCTCTAAGGTACTCTGCAAGTTTTACAGCTTCTTTCATATCAGAACCTGGATGTGAACTCATTAAATAAGGTACAACAAACTGCTTCTTGCCTGCCTTTTCATTAAGCTTATAATACTTGTCAATAAAGCTTTCATAAACACAATTTTCCGGTTTTCCCATATATGAAAGCACCTTGTCTGAAATATGTTCAGGGGCAACTTTTAACTGACCACTAATATGATACTGAACCAACTCCTTAAAGAATGTACTGTTCTTATCCTTGTCTGCCATAATATAGTCAAATCTTATACCTGAACGTACAAATACTTTTTTAACTTTTGGAAGTTCTCTAAGCTTACGCAAAAGTTTTAAGTATTCACTATGATCTGTATCCAAATTCTCGCATGGTTTTGGCCATAGGCACTGCTTGTGTTTACATACACCATGCTTTAACTGCTTTTTACACGCAGGATGATAGAAGTTGGCTGTTGGACCGCCTACATCATGAATGTAGCCTTTAAAATTAGGCATTTCTATAATTTTCTTTGCTTCTTTTATAATTGATTCAGGAGTTCTTGTTTGTATAATTCGTCCCTGATGAAATGTAAGAGCGCAAAAACTACAGGCACCAAAACAGCCTCTACAACTAATTAACGAAAACTGTATCTCCGCAATTGCCGGCACGCCGCCGTCTTTCTCATAAGACGGATGATAAGTTCTTTCGTATGGTAAATCATACACATCATCCATTTCCATTTTTGTTAATGGCATCTGTGGTGGATTCTGAACCACATACATACCGTTAGGATATGGTTCCACTAATGTTTTACCGTTAAAAGGATCTGTGTTTTCACTTTGAACTCTAAAGCTGTCGGCATACTTTAACTTGTCTGCTTTCATGTCTTCATAAGCCGGCAGTACAATTGGATCATATGCCAGCGACAAATCCTTTGTCTTGTAAACTGTTCCCGGAATATAAGTTATGTCTTTTACATCCATGCCACTATTTAATGCATCTGCTATTTCAACGATTGACTTTTCACCCATACCATAAGAAATAAGATTTGCCTGTGCATCCAGTAAAATAGACCTTTTAAAACTGTTGCTCCAATAATCATAATGAGCCATTCTTCTAAGGCTGGCTTCAATACCACCTATAATAATAGGCGTCTCCTTATGGGTATGTCTTATAAGATTGCAGTATGCCACAACCGCATGGTCAGGACGTTTTCCTATAACACCGCCTGGAGTGTAGGCATCACTGTCTCTTCTTTTCTTCGATACATAGTAATGGTTTACCATAGAGTCCATGTTTCCACCCATTACCAAAAAGGCTAGTCTTGGTTCTCCCAATATATTAATGCTATCGTCATCTTTCCAGTCAGGCTGTGAAATAATACCAACTGTATATCCATGTGCCTGTAACACACGACTGATTATTGCGTGTCCAAAAGAAGGATGGTCTACATAAGCGTCTCCAATTACAAATACAAAATCCAGTTGCTCTATACCCTGTTCCTTCATATCCTTTTTAGAAATCGGTAAAAATCCCATAATACTCTCCATTCATCTATATGCCATAAACTGACATGATTTTCGTTATTTTTGTCCTCAGTATTTCTCTATAATTCCATAAAAAAATTAAATTTAGTTAAGGCTTTCTTCAGCCTTTTTTAAACTATCATAGCCTTGCAATTTAGCTGTATTCTCTATGGTTAATTTTGCAAGGTTTTCATTTCTGTTATACAAGTCAATTATAAACTCAGCGTACATCTTAAGTAGCGTATCTGAATATGTGAGTAATTCTCCTTTTAAATATGTTTCATAACTTGTGTCATATACAGAGTCTGTCTCACTTGTAATGTTTCTTGCCTGTGATGCAAGTTTTGGATATTCTTTCGCAAAATCTTCCATCCACTGAACCTGTATTTCAGCAATTTGGGCTACTATGGCTCTTGTTTTGTCTGACTTTTCAGGAAAGTATTTAGCAAGCTCCTTGTATTCTTCAGGGCTTGTGCTTTCCATCATTCTGCCATATTTCTCGGTAATCATGTTCCAACCTTTTTGCTTGTTTTCCAGCCACAAATCTCTAATACACAAAAGCATGTCATCAGTCCATGTTAAATACTGGCTTTTTCTCATCAAATAAAAATATGGCCAATTATTCTGACATTCTGCTCTTCCACCCACATTTTGAACTTTGTCAAAAGCCTCAAATTCCAGATGAATTATTTCGTCAATTAATTCTCCTCTGTTGTAATTTGCTTTTTCCATTATTAATGAAACATAATCATTTAGGAAATTTGAATTAACACTTACTATTATTTTCTGAGATTTCAGTTCGTTAATAATAAGTCTTGCTATCTGTTCAATTACAACAGCCTTCTGATCATTTTCATTTACTGAAGTATTGTTGTATTGATATTCATTCCACATTTCCCTTTGATCCGGCAGTCTTGCCAAATCATTAATCATTATTGCAAGTTCCGGTAAAATAGGCAACTTTTCTATTCCCTTAAAGAGCCATTTGTAGTATGGTGCATACTTTTTATTAAGAATATAAAGGCACTTCATTGTATGCTCCATAAACTGTCCAATGCACAAAGTCGCAGTTACATAGTCCTTTCGTCCCATAGACCTACCATAATTTACCTGACCTGTCTGTGCCATTGCAGATATTTCTCTTGCAAGTTTTACAAGTCTTGCTTTTTCAGGTTGCATCATAAAATGATTTCTTATATCTGTAAAAATTCCTAAATCATCTCTAAACACTTCGCCGTTTGTTACTGTGGCAAGCTTATAATCGTCTATATCAATCCAATCTTCTACCTTTTCAGGGCTTTGTCTAAAGCCTGTGTACTTTTCATAGAAATCACCGATTAACTGTACGCCCACTCTTCCCTGTGCCATAAGAGTGTTAATTCTAGTAATTCCCATATATGTTGTTGGTAACTTATCATATTCTTCCTGTAACTGCTCACCAATTTCACTATAAACAGTTTTTGTAACCCACATACAAAAGCCCGGTCCAAAATCATGGTCAATTGAATATTGGTCATCAAAGCCGAATCTTTCTGAGCCTTCGCCAACAAAACCAACTGCTATTTTATCCTCATATTCAGGGAACTTTTCGTGTATCATTTTAGCTCCCACTTCTTCATAAAACTTTTTCGCCAGCTGCAGACCTGAAAGATTTTCTCTCTCTATTTTTTCTTTTTTATCATTAATTTCTTCCTGTTTTATTTCCTCAGGATTTTCCTGCAACTTTTCTGTTTTTTCTGCCTGCTGTTTTTCGTAAGCTTCTTTTGCTTTTTCAAGGTTATCCTTTGTTATTTCATAGGCACTGCCCTGGCCCATATTTATTTCTATTTCAGGCAATGCTTCTTCATACAACTTAATTGCGCCGGCATAATCTTCCTTCTTACATTTGACTGCTGCCATTGCAGATAATGCGGCACTATAATGAAAATTCTTAACTGTGTCTTTCTTAAAAATCTCCAACGCCTTATTTAAACATTCTTCAGCTTCCTGTATTTCTTCTATTTCAAGCAATGAAGCCCCAAGATTAGACAATGTTGTGGCAACTTCGATTTCTGCTCCTGGAATTTTTTCTATAATGGCTAATGCCTTTTTCAAATGCTGGGCGGCCTTCTCGTAGTTTCCCATTTCCTGATAAAGCAGTGCTATATTGTTATTTAAACTTGCAAAACGATAATCTCCAGGCTCAATATTTTCTTCATAAATTGCAAAAGTCTCCATGTAATAATTAAGAGACTCTTCAAGCAAACCTGCTGCCCTATGAGCGTTTGCAATATTTTGAAGAGCTGTGGCATAATCCACTGTTCCCTCAATATTCATTTCTTTCATAAGACCAATGCATTGCTGGCACGCCTTTATGGACTTGTCATATTCACTTGTATCCCTATAAAATCCCATCATTTCATTTAAAATAGTAAACTGGGCTGACTTATCTTCTTCTTCTGTAGCCTTGTCCATGCTTATGCGCAAAAAAGGCTCAACATCATTTATATTTTTTTCTTCAAATAGTCGGTCAAGTTCTTCAAGAAATCTATTAATATCCATTTGTTTTCCTCCAACTACATTGTTTTCACTTTTGCAACTATTGCAAAAATAATATACATAATCAAATTAGCAACTACAACGCTTGCACCTGCCGGTATTGAAAATCCGTAGGAACATATAAGTCCAATTGTAAAATTCACTACTGACAAAATTGCCGAACAGATAGTTACTGATTTAAAACTTTTAAAAATTCTCATTGATGTTAATGATGGAAATACAATTAAACTTGATATAAGCATTGCCCCCATCATTTTAATTCCTACTACTATAGTAATAGCTGTGAATACAGAAATCAATGTATTATACATTCCAACTTTTACACCTGTGGCTTTTGAAAAGTTTTCATCAAAGGTTACGGCAAAAATCTTGTGATAGCATACCACAAACATTATTATTACGATTACTGATAATAAGCCGCTTACTACAACATCATCTTTTGACATTGCTAAAATGCTACCAAACATATAACTGTAAATATCTGTGCTTAATCCTGTTGTAAGTGATGTTACGATTACACCAATTGCAAGTGACGAAGCCGATACCATGGCAATTGCCGCATCACTTCTCATTTTGCCGTTTTCTGCTAATCTTAAGAGCAAAAATGCTGCAACAATTACTACCGGTATAGCAAATTTAAGTGGTGCAATCCCACAGGCAATGGCAATTGATAATGCTCCAAAAGATACATGAGATAAGCCGTCACCAATCATTGAATATCTTTTCAACACCAGACTAACTCCCAAAAGAGCTGCACATAATGAAACTAAAACGCCACCTAAAAATGCTCTCTGAATAAAATCATAAGATAACATTTCACTAATCATTCTGTCCACCTCCTAAAAAAGAATCCGATATTTTTGACTTTTTGTATTCTTTGACAGTTCCAAAAAAGTCCTTGCCCTGTTCTAAATGCAAAATATGTGATGCATAACTAAGGGCATTTTTTATGTCATGAGTAACCATTATAATAGTTACGCCTTCATTGTTCAACTTCTTGATTTCATCGTACAAATCAATTGACGCACTTGGATCAAGACCTGTCACCGGCTCATCCAATATTAAAAGATTGTCTGTTGCGCACAATGCTCTTGCCAACAATACTCTTTGCTGCTGACCACCTGACAATTCTCTGTAGCATCTTTTTTTCAAATTAGCGATTCCTAATTTGTCCATGTTAGACATCGCTTCTGCCTTTTCCTTCTTTGAATAAAAAGGACTTTTATGCCCGCTATTTAAAAAGCCTGACAACACAACTTCCATAACACTTGCCGGGAAATCTTTTTGGGCTACAGTCTGCTGTGGTAAATATCCTATTCCTTTTTTACTCCTGTCCAAATTAATTGTAATCTTTCCTGACAACGGCTTAATTAATCCTAGTAAAGTTTTTACAAGGGTACTCTTTCCTGCACCGTTTTCACCAACAATACATAGATAGTCCCCTTTCTTTATTTCAAAATTAATGTCCTTTGCCACTGTTTTGTTTTCGTAGCCTAACACTACATCTTTAAACTGTAAAATCATTGTTTCTCTCCATTTTAATATGAATAAAGGTTAATTAATTCAATAGTTTCTTTGCTACCTTTACATTTGCTTAACTCAATGTTTTCCTGAACTGCTTATTTTTACTTAATTCAACGCTTTTTTAAGCACCTTAACATTTTCTTCCATTAAGTTTACATAAGTTACGCCATTCTTAAACTGATTAAAGGTAACATTGTGGCATGAATTAAACTGGTATTTCTTAGTTCCCGTATCATCGCAAATAGTATCTGCCATAGCAGTACTACTTAGTTCCAAATAAAAAATTCCTTTCACATCTGCCGCCTTAACCTTGCCAATTAAAAAAGCTACTGTTTTTGCACTAGGTTCTGTATCTCCACTACAGCCGGCAAAAGCTGCATAATATTTAAGACCATATTCTTTGGCAAAATATTTCAGTGGAAATTTATCTGCAAAAATTATTTCCTTATGCTTGGCACCGGCAACAACTTCTCTAAATTCCTTATCTATTTTTTCAATCTTCTTAATGTAAGCTTTCGTATTATTCTGAAATTCAGCTTTATGCTCCGGCACTAGCTTGCATATTTCATCAGAAATCGCCTGAACAAGCAAAGCTGCCTGAACAGGTGAAGTCCAAATATGCTCGTCATATTCCTCGCTATGTTCATCTTCGCTGTGTTCATCTTCATCATGATTAGCTTCGTTATCTTCGCTGTGGTTATGCTCCTCTTCACTATGAGAATGTTCATCATGATCATGCTCATTTACAGCAAAAACTCCTTCACTTTCTTCCTCTGTTAAAAGCTTGTGGTCATCTATATAGTCCATCATTCGCATCGCTGTCTGATTCTTGTTGTCAAGAGATTTAAGCACCTCTTCCACCCAGTTTTCTATTGAGCCACCATTATAAATAAACAAGTCCGCCTTATTAATTGCCACAACATCTTTTGGCGTAGGTTCAAAAGAATGGTCGTCCTGCCCCGGTGAAACCAAAAGTTCCAAGTCTATATCTTTGACATCTCCGATTACGGCTCTTGCAAAGTCATAATACGGAAACAATGTAGTCATTATTGTTAACTTGGTATTCTTTTTGTTTTCTTTAGTATTAGTTGTGGTGTTGCAACCAACCATAGATACCATCAAAACAAAAATCAAAGCCACGTCCACGATTTTTTTTACTAACTTCATATATGCATGCTCCTTCTTGCTTTTCATACAATTTAGTTTTCCCCATCCTTCATACAGCACTTGTCGCACTTACCATAAAACACTGTCTTTCTTGGATTAATATTAAAATGATGGTCAGCATTCACATGATTATATAACTCTGCCAAATAATGACATGACATCTTCGTAACCTGTCCACACTTCTCACATTCAATATAGAAGCAATCCTGATTTTTGCCCTCTTCTACATACTGATAACAGGCTCCCTGCTGCTTCTCCACATTAATCCTTGCAACAATGCCATCCTTTTCCATTTTGTCCAAGTGTCGGTAAATGGTCGTCAGCCCTACAGCACAACCTTTATCTTTTAAATATTTTTCTATATCTGTAACTGTTACATATTCTTTTTCCTGTAATTTCAAGCAATCTAAAATAGCAGATTGTTGTTTTGTTTTATATTTTCCTGCCATATTAACACTCCTTTACCAATTTGAAAACTATTTTCATTTTAGCCTCTTTATTTTACTCTTGAGTCTATAAAAAGTCAATGAATTTGAAAAAGATTTTCATTTTGTATTTTGCTTTATATTGTAATATAATATTTTTATATTTTACGAAAGGACAATAATACTAAAAATAGTATTCTAGGACAACAACTATGAAATTTGTAAGGATAAGTTCAAATTTTCCTGTTACTAAAGTGGAAAATAATTTGAAAAAAGCTAATTATTACAAAGATGGCGATGAAGCTTATACCATATGGGATGTGGGTGATTTTGATAAAAACCAGTTAGGAATCCATTTATCCTACAACAGTGATAAGAAAAAAATTGTTGCATATCATGAAGATGGCGTAGAGCACAAAAACTTTTTTGCACCAATTACAGAAGTTTTTACAGGAAAGATTGTAGAAAAGGATGGCAAAACATCTGTTAAAGGAGTTATTCGTATGTCTCCTATTTTTAATATTACTATTATTCTTTGCTACATTGCCATCATCGGTTTATTTATCGGTCTTAAAGACCAACGTGCCAATATAGCAGTCATTGCTTGCGTATTTGTCGTTTATTTTATGTATGCCAAAAAAGCTTACAGAGACAACATGACAAAAATAGCAATGTTTTTAGGTTCCATTACAACCGGTACTCAAAAAATCAAAAAGGCAAACCCTAACAAGAAAAAAGGTAAATGGGCAGGCAAGCATTATTAGAAAAAATTTATCTTTGATTTTTCTCAAATTCAAATAAAGCCCCGATGGTTAGATTAAAAATCCAACTAACGGGGTTTTATATTTCCAAATCTTTGTTTCTCAGCACTCACGCAATTTTTACTAAGCATTAAAGAGCTTAAAGGAGCAGATATTTTTCAATTGCCTGCACACAACCATCATGGTCACAGTCTTCAACTACTACATCTGCTATTTTTTTCACATTGTCATTAGCATTTCCCATTGCCACTGAGAGGCCTGCTCTTTTTAAAACATCTAAATCATTATCAGCATCGCCTACAGCAATTGCTTCATCTATTGATATGCCAAGATGCTCACACAATTTCTGCAATCCCAAGCCTTTTGTTGTATTCTTAGCTGAAACTTCAAGGGAAGTTGTCTCTGCATTTGCTAACACAACGTCCAACCCTTCTATGGCTTTTCTTGTTTCTTCTCTGTCTTCACTACTTGTATGGTAAAGATTCAGTTTTGCAACCGGTTGTTTATTGTTATTGTAAAAATCAAGCATATTCTCCACTTTCACCGCCACTTCATTGAACATTGGCTTGTATATTCCCATGTGGAAATCTTCCATATGCTCATAATCTTTTTTCTGAACAATGGATTCTTTTGTAATCATATGTGGCATAATGTCTTTATCCTTAATGTAATTTAAAATTTCGTCCATTATCTCAACTGAAATTTCATTTGCATAAATATCTTTCTTTTCTTTTATGTCATAGACAAATGCTCCACTTGTCATAACCATATATCTCATTCTTGGAATTAATTCTATATACTCTTCCAGTTCAGCTAACGCTCTACCTGTACATAAAATAACTTCTTTTCCCCCATCAAAAGCCTTATTGATTGCATCTAAAGTTTCTTTTCGTACTTTCTTTTGTGAGTTAAGAAGCGTGCCGTCCATATCAAAGGCTATCATTTTATATTTACTCATAATTGTTTGCTCCTTTCTGTCCATTCTTGTATAATTATACAATTTTGTCACAGATTTTAGCAACAAATTATTCCTCTAAAAAACCTGATATAAGTAGCTCATTTTCACTTATAACAGTGAAAAATCCTTAAGATTAAATACTTCTTATAAATGAAATATTAATCCTAAGGATTTTTAATTTAAGTTCTTTTTTAAATTCTATTTTAATTTTTGTTATAAAACTTTGTTTTAGATTCTGTTTTGAATCTTATTCCAAAATTAATTTTTTTGAAGTTTAATTTATTTAGCATTTCGATTATTTTACATGCTCGTAAATATCGTCTGTTAATTTCTTAATAATTCTTTCAACTTCTGCAACTGCATCGTCCATTGGTGTCTTCTGCTTGTCAATCTGCTTATCTCTTGTTGAGATTTCAACAGCATTTTCTTTTAAGTTACGTGGGCTGACAACAACTCTTACAGGTACGCCAAGTAAATCTGCATCAGCGAACATTGCACCAGGTCTTGCTTTTCTATCATCATAGATTACTTCAATTCCCTTGTTCTGTAATGTTTCATATAACTTATCAGCGTATTCTTTACATTCAGCATCATCTGAACGTAAGCAGCAAAGGTGAACCTGCCATGGGGCAATTGTAATTGGCCAAATTGGACCGTAATCATCATGTCTTACTTCACAAATTGAAGCTGCCATACGACCTACACCAATTCCATAACATCCCATAATAGGATATTTTTCTTCACCATTTTCATCTGTATATTTGAAATTCATTGCCTTTGAATACTTTGTTCCCAGCTGGAAAATATTACCAACTTCAATACCTCTTGAAATTGTAATTGTGTGCTTGCCACATTCAGGACAAGTTCCACCTTCTGTAATTTTTGCAAGGTCTAAATATTCAACTTCACCATAATCTCTTTCAATGTTAAATCCAACATAATGCTTATCAACTTTGTTTGCACCTGTTGCAAAATTATCAACACCCTTTAATGAATTGTCAAATAAAACTGTAATCTTATCTGATAAACCAACAGGTCCGATAAATCCTGCATTTAATTCACAATCTGCTGTGATTTCAGCAGGGTGAATGTCACATCCCAATGCATTAACCAATTTTGTTTCATTTATGTCTAAGTCACCTCTGATAAATGCAACTATGTAGCTGTCATCTTCATTTTTCTGGTAAACTACAGCCTTGCAGGTATTTTCAGCAGGAATATTTAAGAACTGACATAAATCTTCAATAGTTCCCACACCTGGTGTCTCAACTTCTCTCATTTCTTCTTTTGGAAGCTTGTTTTCGTTGTGAACGATACTTGGTGCTGCTTCAACATTGGCACTGTATCCACATTCAGGACAAATAGCAATTGAATCTTCACCAGCTGGTGTTAATAACATATATTCATGTGAAAGGCTACCACCCATCATACCTGAATCTGAAGCTACAACAGCTACTTCAGGAATACCACATCTTGCAAAAATTCTATTATATGCATCATAGCACTTCTGATAATACTGTTCCAAATCTTCCTGTGATGTATGGAATGAATAAGCATCCTTCATTGTAAATTCACGTACACGAATAAGTCCTGCACGAGGTCTTGCTTCATCTCTAAACTTTGTCTGAATCTGGTAAATCATAAATGGATACTTTGCATAGCTGTTAGCATATTCTCTTACTAACTGAACTGATGCTTCTTCATGTGTCATACCAAGAACCATCTTGCTTCCTGTTCTGTCTGTGAATCTTAACAATTCTGAGCCGACGCTTTCATATCTTCCTGACTCTTCCCAAAGTGAACCTGGAAGTGCAACAGGGAACAAAACTTCCTGTCCGTCAATTTTGTCCATTTCATCTCTGATAATTGCCTCTATTTTCTGTGAAATTCTTTTCATCGGCGGGAACTGTGAGTAAATACCGTTTGCTACGTTTTTAATATATCCACCTCTAACCATTAATGCATGACTGTCAATTAAGCAGCCCGCAGGTCTTTCCTTAAATCTGTCTCCCACTAATTTTGATAATTTCATCTTTTTTCTCCTAACAATAAAATTTGGTTAGCAGACATAAGCCCACTAACCAAATAATTTTAATATATATTACCTAAAAAATCAACATTACTATGTATTATTCTGATACCATTCCAATTAATTTCTTTTGTAATACTGAAATCAACTTATCCCATCTTACCAGTTTCTTAATTAAGTCAATTACAATGGCAACTACCAATGATACCACTAATAATACGACTACAATTAAAACAGGATATTTGAAGCTGTATGTAAAGTCGTAATACCAGCATACCCTAATGAAATTATGAATTAAAAATATATTCATTGAGTATACTCCTAGGAACTTTAGCGCTCTCCCAACAACAGGTATTGGATTGATGAATTCAAACATAAATCCAATTAGTGTTATTGTCATTAAACCTTCAAATACGCTTAAAATAGTTGTACCAAGCATTTCTTTTCTGTAATACCAAATTGCCACCAATAAAATTATGTAAACTAAAAACTTTATTATCTTTCCAACAAACTTATTATTTGTTAGAGAAAATTCTTTCATTTTAACTAACAAATTTTTATCAGATGCCAGAATTCCCACTGCAATACATACTATGTATACAGGAAGATATGCGTATGTTTTATTAGATGGCGTATCCACAGGGAACAGCATTGACACCATAATTGATAATGCAAGAAGTGTCACTGTTCCAAATTTCCTATATACCATTATCATTAGTGGAATAATAAATACTATTATTTGCGCTAATGACATATACCAAAAAGTTGCAAGGAATGTTGGTGTATGGAAAAACTGCGCAAGTCCAAACATATCTATTCCAAAATATAAAAGGCTCATGGCACCTTCGCCATAATTCTTCACATACCAACCCTGACCTGTAATTACCGAATATAGCTGAACCAAAAGGAAAACAAAAATAAAGCCTCCCATCATGTACCGACCCCCAAAAGTTAGACCTAAAAATCTAACGATTGGAGGTCGGTATTTTTATGGCAAAATACAGTTATGAATTCAAAAAGCAGGTTGTTGAAGCATATCTTAGTGGTGAAGGTGGCTATGAATACTTAGCCAAACGATATGGTGTACCTGCCTGGTCAAACATTAAGAAATGGGTTCGGAATTATGAAACTCATGGTGACAAAGGACTTATGCGTTCGCGAAAACAAGATAAATACTCTTTTGAAAAGAAGCTTTCTGTTGTAGAATTATATTTAACAAGTGAACTCTCATATCAGGAGCTGGCTCTTCGTGAAGGAATATATAATCCCTCTCAAATCTGTAAGTGGGTAAATGATTTCCAGATCGCCGGTCCTGATGCATTGAGACCACATAAGAAAGGTCGCAAGAAAACATTGGGTACATCAAACAAAAAGTTAAATATTGAACAAGATACAACTACAGTTCCAGTTGATACCAGTACTGAACATGTAAAAGAACTTGAAGATGAAATTCTTAAGCTTAGAATAGAGAATGCATATTTAAAAGAACTGAGGAGGCTGCGTTTAGAGGAGGAAGCTCTTCTGAAAAAACAGCGAGAATCGTCCACAGCCTCCGGGGAGAATTCAAACTAAAAGACATTCTCGCAGTTGTTGGTTTTCCAAAGGCAACATATATGTATTGGCAAAAAAGATTTGATAGAGAAAATCCAGATATAGAATTAGAAGAAAAGATTCATGAAATACATAAACGTAACAAAGATTATGGCTACCGTCGCATGTGTGGTGAACTCCGTAATCAAGGCTATATCGTGAACAAGAAGAAGGTTCAACGCATTATGCAGAAATATAATCTTCAGGTGATGTCATTTACGAGGAAGAGCCGTAAATATAGTTCTTACAAAGGTAGAATTGGAACGGTTGCTCCTAATAGAATCAAAAGAAGATTTAATACACATATACCTCATCAGAAGATTACAACTGATACAACAGAGTTTAAATACTATGAAGTAGATTCTAAAGGTAAAATGACAATGCATAAGCTATATTTAGATCCATTCATGGATATGTTCAATGGTGAAATAATAAGTTATGGAATAGATAAACGTCCTTCAGCAGCAAATGTGATGAATGCACTAAATGAAGCCATTGAGGTAACTTCTGACTGCCCATTTCGAAGGACCTTTCACTCAGATCAAGGATGGGCATATCAGATGAAAGCTTATTCACATAGACTTAGAGAAGAGAAAATATTTCAAAGCATGTCACGAAAAGGTAATTGCCTTGATAATTCAGTCATGGAAAATTTCTTTGGTCTGCTTAAACAAGAAATATACTATGGAACTGTTTATTACAGTTATGAAGAATTGAAAACTGAAATTGAAAAATATATAAGATATTACAATGAAAAAAGAATTAAAGAAAAACTAGGATGGTTGAGTCCAGTCCAATACAGACTCAGCCTCTTGGTTGCATAAAAAATGCGTAACAGATATTAAAACCTGTTACGCAATAAAAGTCTAACTTTTTGGGGTCACATCATCATTTTTGTCCATCTTTTTATTAAAGAAATTTCTAATTCTTTTCTGCTATATTCGTATTTTTCATTCAATCTTTTCAAACTGTAAGTAATTCCGTATGCACTTAAAAATACAAACATTGCCACACAGATTTTCATGGACAGAGCAAATTCATTCACCCTCCATTCCGGAAGCAAACTGAAAATAACCTGTTGCCCCTTATATCTGCCGGAATTCATAAAACAATGATGTATAAGCATTAAAATAATTGCCATACCTTTTACTTTGTTAGTGTCATTCTTTGTAAACATTTTCTCTCCATATGAAATACAGGATAAAGTCATTTATTTTGGCTCTATCCTGTATTCATTCAACTCTATTAATCCTCTGTACAAACATCTGTATACAAAGCTAAAATTTTTCTTTATTTAAAACCTTTTTCAAGTGAGCACCATATGGAGATTTTCCATATCTTTCAATTGCATTCTGTAATTGTTCATCACTTATCCAACCATTGTTATAAGCAATTTCTTCCGGTGATGATACAATTATTCCCTGTATGCTCTCTATCTGCTTTACAAATAATCCTGCATCTAAAAGAGAACTTACTGTACCTGTATCAAGCCATGCAAAACCTCGTCCTAAAAGTTCTACATCCAATAAATCTTCTTCTAAATACATTTTATTAAGATCAGTTATTTCCAATTCTCCTCTTGCACTTGGTTTAACTCTCTTTGCTTTTTCTACAACAGTATTATCATAGAAATACAAGCCGGTTATTGCAAAATTTGACTTTGGATTTTCAGGTTTTTCTTCTAACGAAACCACCTTCAAATCATCATCAAACTCAACAATTCCAAATCTTTGTGGATCATCAACTAAATATCCAAAAATTGTAGCTCTTCCAGTATTTTCATATGCTTTCTTTAGTCTTTTAACCAGACCATGACCATAGAAAATATTATCCCCTAAAATCATAGCACAACTATCATTACCAATGAATTCTTCACCTATAATAAATGCTTGCGCCAATCCATCCGGTGATGGTTGAACTTTGTATGATAAGTTAATTCCGAACTGACTTCCATCACCTAATAATTTTTCAAAATTAGGAAGATCCTCTGGTGTTGATATAATCAAAATATCCTTAATTCCAGCTAACATCAATGTTGACAATGGATAATATATCATTGGCTTATCATAAATTGGTAACAATTGTTTACTTGTAACACTTGTTAATGGATACAGTCTTGTACCACTTCCTCCTGCTAAAATTATACCTTTCATATTTACACCTCAATTTCCACTCTTCCGCTAATTATAACTTCGTCAAACAAATCTTTATCCAAATTGCTATTTGTCATTTCCTGTTTTCTAACTGTAGTATAATTACCATCCTGAGTTTCGTACATTAAAATATTATCTCCAGGCTGAAGACTCTCCTTACTAAAAGTATAAAAGTCCCCTTCCTTTGTTACATCATATTTTTTATTATTTTCAATATTGAAGAAAAATAATTTCTTTATATCTTCTGACTTATTTACTCCCAATAAATATTTGTTTCCATCCTTCAAAAGAGTAAATCTGTTCTTTTGCTGAATAGTCAGAATTGAATATCTTGAATTGAAAGTAATAATCTTATCTCCAACTGTTAATGTTGTTACTTTTGCAAGTTCTTCTGCCAGTCTTGGAGTGTAATAAGTTTTTTCTTCATCCTTTATACAAATTGTGTTAAGAACGTATGTTGAGCAAGGCAACTCTGTTATGTCTACCTTTCTATCCACCTCATTATATGGCAACTCTATCTTCTTCTGATTAAAATATCTGGTATATACAAATACATTTTCAACAGATATTTTTTCTTTATCTTCTAATCCAACATAAATTTGTAAATCCACATAGATTCTATCATTTTCATTTGAAATCCCCTTTACAGACAAAATACTGTTACTTCTCAACACACTGTTATATACATAAGGTTCAAGTGTCTTTACATTCAAGTCGGTAAACCATTTCTTTTCACGAATAAAATTATATATCTGTTTATATCTTTTTGCAAAAATTCTATCTGTTATATATTTTGTAGTAACCGGCATATCAGAATTTCCCAATAAATGTATAAAGAAAGCTTTATACTGCATCAGAAAAAATCTGTATCGGTTACAGGCATCAACAAAATCCTGATATGTATTTTCTTCATTCTCTTCATCTGCAAGATTATACAGCGGATAGTACAATCGAATTACACTATGCTCCCATATAGCTTTATTATAATCAAGATTTTTCTCAAAATCCTGTATACTTAGCTTTATCTGTGATTGGAATGAATCACATCTATCTGATATCATATGATATTCTGCTGTTTGGTCTGTTAATGAAATTTTTTCATCGTTTTTCTTTTTTCTCCAAAAGTATACGACATCTGTCAAAACACTAATTTTTTTTGCTCTCATAGCTGCCTTATATACAAATATTCTATCAGCAATAAGAAGATTTGCAGGCATTTCTATCTGATTATTTTTCAAAAAATCTGTTTTGTACACAGCATTCCAATAAAAAACCTGATTTGTAAAATTTTCTATTTCTTCATCAGTAGAAAGAACTTTGTCTTCTACAAATACATTATTTTCATTTAGAGAAATTAAAAAGGTATTCATAAACGCATTTGTTAATTTCATCGGTAAGCCTGATGCAAAATCTGAGCCATCCTGTTCAATTCTGGCAATAAGTTTTTTGTATGCACCATCTGCTACTATATCATCTGAATCAACTAAGGCTAAATATTTACCATTGGCTTTTGCTATCCCTATTTGTGAAGAAATAGCACCACCTGAATTTGGCTTTACAATCAAATGAAACTGTGGCTTGTCCTTAATATAATTGTTAATTACTTCAACTGAATTATCAGTACTTGAGTCATCTATAACAAATACTTCATATGAATCAATTCCCTGTCTTTCAATAGAGCTTAAGCAATCTTCCAAATACTGTTCATTATTATAGCTTAATACTACCACCGAAAGTGTTACTTTATTTTCCATTCTGAAAATACTCCTTTATCTTACTACATATAAATAATGCCTGTTCTTCTTCTAAATCAGCATATAGAGGTATACATAATATTTTCTTAGATATTTCCCTTGCAATAGGTGTTTCGTTGTAAATTTTAAACAACGGCATGTCATTTATTGCCGGGTAAAAATATCTTCTTGGGTAAATTTCGTATTTCTGTAAATATTCAGTTAACTCATCGGCTGAATACTCATCACCCTCTACAACTATCGGATAATATCCATAATTATACTTAACATTCTCTTTCTTTTTAAGTAGAACAAGCTGTTTTACTTCAGCTAATTCTCTATCATAAACTTCTACAATATGTTTTCTTTTTGCAATGTTATCTTCAAGGTGTCCCATATTAACAACACCCATTGCTGCAACAAACTCATTCATCTTTGAGTTTACTCCCTGATAAATTGTTTCACCATTTGACAAACCAAAATTAGATCTGGAAACAATTTCATCCAACATTTCCTTGGTTTTCAAAACAGCCATTCCGCCTTCAACAGAATTAAATACCTTTGTTCCATGAAGGCTAAACATAGAAGCATCTCCAAATTTTCCAATATCAGTTCCATTCACCTGAACATTAAATGCATGCGCCGCATCATATACCACTTTTAGATTGTACTTGTCTGCAATTTTCTGAATTTTTTCTACATCACATGGAGAACCATATACATGAACAGGAACGATTGCAACAGTTTTAGGTGTTATTAATTCTTCTATCTTATTAACATCAATATTATAATCTTCCCTAGTAATATCGCAAAAAACAGGTGTATGACCTGAATTTACAATTGCTAATGTCGTAGAAACAAATGTAAAAGAAGTTGTAATCACTTCTCCTGGCTCTATGCATGACAAAATATTTTGTAAAGTCATATGCCCATTACACTGTAAATCTATATTTTCATAGTCAAATTTTTTCTTCAATAAGTCTATAAACTTATGATACTTAGGTCCGAAATTTGTAATATGCTTTGTTTCCCATATAGATTTTATTTCTTCTGCATATTCCTCATATTCAGGCATTGCCGGTCTGGTAACAAATATCTTTTCCATGATTAATTAATACCTCCAATCAATTAAAGCACTCACACTGTCTAAGTCAAAAACTGGTATTTTACATTTTTTTGAAACATCATATCGCTCTCTAAATGCATCATCAATAAATATTGCATCTTTATGTTTTATATACTCGCTTTTTAATGTTTCGTCTTTTATATGAATTATTTCATCGAATATAGTTTCATCTATATGATATTTCTGCAAACTTTCGTGAATATTTTCTGCATGACGTGTTAAAAGCTTAATCTTTTTGTTTTTATTTAAACATTGATAAATAAATGCCATTACTTCTGTATTAACAGTCTGCTTATAAGTTATCGTATCATCAAAATCCATATACACATAATTATAATCAATATTCAATACATATTTATTAGATAATGCTCGGTCAACTTCTGCATAATCTAATAAGTTATCAATTGCTTTAATATCATAACCCATAAGCTGATATACAGTATTTAAAATATAATTAAATCCTCTAACTCGGCTCGTAGACATACTCCCGGCTACTCTTGGTGCCATTTCAAGCAATTTATAATGACCGTTTCTGTCTAGTTTTACCTGAAAGAACCATACGCCGTCAAATACAATTTTTTCATTGATTGCATCAGCTATTTGTTTCACTTCTGCCGGTAGCTCAACAATTACTGAATTTACACTAATACCGGTTTTTATTCTTTTTCGCATTCGCATTGATGCTACAACCAATTCCCTTTTACGATTCGTAAAGCAGTCTATAGTATACTCCTGTCCCGGCAATAATTCAGAAATAATGTATTCATCATCCTTTCCCTTTAGCTGGTTCAAGTCTTCCATTTTTTCTATTCGCATTATTCCCTGTGATCCTTGACCAATATCAGGTTTTGCAAATAATGGTAAATCCTTTTCTGTTATCTGACTCACTTTAAATGTCTCAGGTATGTACCATTCTCCCTGTAGAACTTCATAAGTTTTTCTCTTGGATCTTGCAATATCACAAGTTGTCTTATTTGATGTGGCAAGTTTACACTTTAGTTCATCTCTATGCTCTGATAAATATAATATTACATCGTCATACGCAGGAATTAACACATCTATATTATTATCTTCAATTATTTTATTAAGTTCTTCCATAAAAGTATCACTTGTTATAAAGGAAATTCCTTCTATGTAATTCTTGTATACCACACGTCCATGTGATGAAACTGAACTTAACCCTACCAGGTTAATATGTTTATCATATTTTAAAGCATTATGGACTTCCAAGCCAATTTCAGAACCACATGGAAACACTAAAACATTAATCATCTTAATCCTCTTTCAAAACTATATTTAATACTTTTTCACATGAATGTCCATCGCAATATTTTGCCATTTCATCACAAAAATCACGTAACTTACTATCATGTTCATAATCATATTGTTCAATATTTTCAATTGCATTTACTAAACTTTCATTGTCCTGCAATATTGGTCCTGGTAATGTATCCATTCCCACATACAACCCTCTTGTTTCATTAATATACTCATCTAAATCATAGGCATAGAACAAGATAGGTTTCTTTGCACTGGCGAAATCATAGAATACACTTGAATAATCAGTAATTAAAATATCAGCTATACATAACAATTGCATAATATCCTCTTCACCACTAACATTTAATAAGAAGTTTTTGTACTTATCATCTATTTCTAAGCTATCAGCAATTAAATGATGCAGTTTCACTAATACTACATATTCATCACCAAACTTTTCATACAACTGTTCCACATTAAATGGTAATTCAAAGTCATAACCTCTTACATAATCTCCCTGTAAGTCTCTCCATGTTGGTGCATAAACAATTACTTTCTTTCCTTCTATTGCCGGATAATCTTTATGCAGTCTTTCTACTGCAGCATCTTTTATCTTATCATTATAAAAGATATCATTTATAGGATATCCTTCCTTAATTAATGTTTTCTTAAATCTAAAAGCATTAACCAACTTTTCAGCACCATAGTCATTGTCTGCTAAGAAATAATCCCAATTCTGACTTTCTTTATACAAATTACCAAAAGCCTGTTTTTCAGGTCCCTCGCATTCGATATCAAATCCCAACTTTTTAAGTGGTGTGCCGTGCCATGTTTGAAGATAAATTGTTTCTTCTCTTTTCTTTTTAACAGGGAACAATATGTTATTTACCCAATATTTTGCTTTTGCCAAATAATAGAAATATTCTGAAGTTCCTCTTTCTACCAAAGTAACATTGCCCGGTATATTTTTGCTATCAGTATCAGGATATGCCCATACATACTTATATCCATCATACTTTGGATTACTTATCATATATTCGTATAAATATTTGGGATTTCCTGTATAATTCTTTCCTAAATTTGCTTCAAAGAAAATCAGCTTTTCGTCAACTTCCTCTGTCTTTAAAGTTTCAAAATACTTTTCTCTGCCTGTTTGGAATCTAATTCCTTTTTCACATTCGTCCTTTGACGTATAGTATATATTTAAGTTATATTGATTTTCACCTAAATAAAACGCCATCACTAATCCCTGATCTAATTCTTTAATATATAAATATCTTTCTTTTGTTGAATAATCCGCGAATTTCTTAACTAAAAATCCTGTTTCCTTAAATCCACCAACGTATTCTACACCCAATCTGAAGTTTAATCTTGCATTATAATACAAATATGGCAATAACTTGTCCATATCAATAATAACACTTCCCTCAACAATTCTTTCAGGTTTATCTATTGCTATATTATCAATTTGTATACTATTTTTTGAATAATTGTCTGTTAAATAGATATGTATTCTTTGAATCTTTGATAATAGTGAGCATACCTTAAAATTCAAAACAATGTTTCCGTTTTTCTCTTCTACATTGCAATCAGAGGTAAAGGTATTTGTACCTAAATCAAAATCATACTTTTCGCCATAAATATATTGATTATCTTTATTGCTAATTAACAAAATCTGTCTGTCAAAAAAAGTAAGAACATTGCCATATGCTTCTGATAATACGTAATCTTCTACATTTCTTGTTTTAGATTGAACTAACTTTAACCAGTTTGTTTCTAATTTCTTACTATTTTTTCCATATATCTCAAACTCAAATATATATCTGTCTATTAAATTTATTTCTCTATTCAAAAATTCATTTACATTATCAATTATTATTTGCTGTCCTATTTTGTACTCTGCAACTTTTTCTCTATCATTTGTTTTTAATGCTTTAATGTACAAAACAAACTTGTCGCATTTTTTTGCATCTTTGTTGAAGTTGATAATGAATTTGTTATCACTTGCCTCATATGAAATTCTTTCAATATATTTGTATGCAGGCTTTATATTCTGTATCTTCACCTTTAATTTACTTGGTTCAAATTTATAATTGTTATTATTTGAAGAAATATATATTTTCGAGAACTCTTCCCTTACAGACATCTTATTATTTGTTATGGATGTTGTGCTAACAGGATAATAAATTCCATTTCCAATACATACAACCTGTAATTCACCATATTCTTCAAAAAGTTCAGCATAATTATCTAGATTTATTTTTCCAGTTAAATCTTTATCAAAAATAACATTATACTCTTTATCTACTAATACGAACTTAATGTTATTTGATTTGTTATCAAGCGCATAAATTTTTGTATTAATTTCCAATGCATCTTCTAATGTTGAAAATTCAATTAAAACATATTCATTATCAGCTTTATTGTATGTTTTTCCACTAATCTTTAAAACTGCATCTTTTACTTCTATATTATCTAATTCTTCACCTTCAAAAGATGCTGTTTTTGAATATCCATTAACCAATGCTTTAAAATCATTGTTTCTTACTAATTTAAGAGTGCTATTGTTTAAACTAAGTCTTACCTGACCATTTTCACTTTCGACTTTATTGTTAGCTTTTCCCCAAACAAATGTCCATTGAGAATACTTGCTATTTTTGTTCTCAATAATAATATCTTCATTTTCAATGTATGCTACTAAGTGTGGCATCAAGTTTTCTCTTAATTTTCTACCAAATTTACTTTTTATTATTTTTAAGTAAACCTTTTTAATTACTCTCTTAATCATTCTTCTTCCCACTTCTATTTTATTATCTTTTTTAATACGCATATAAGCACATATCTAATGAATTATACCATATTTTAGCATTGTTTACAATGTCGCCAGGTTATAACCCAATGAATGATGTATATTATACTGTGACAAATATCAGTTTATGACCAACGCTCCTATAAGACAAAAAGATTAGCAGATTCTTTTGTAGTATCCGCTAATCCCTTAATATTTCTTATTATATGTTATCTATTCTCATACATTTCTTTATAATAATTCTGATATTCACCTGAAATAATTGTCTTCCACCACTCCTTATTATCTAAATACCACTGAATAGTCTTTTTAATTCCGTCTTCAAATTTTGTTTCAGGAAGCCAACCTAATTCATTATGGATTTTTGTTGGATCAATAGCATAGCGCATATCATGCCCTTTTCTATCTGTAACGTAAGTAATCAAGCTTTCAGGTTTTCCAAGCTCCTTGCATATAATTTTTACAATGTCTATGTTCTTCATTTCATTATGACCACCTACATTGTAAACCTCGCCTACTCTACCATTTCTAATAATTAAATCAATTGCTCGACAATGATCTTCAACATATAACCAATCACGCACATTTAATCCCTCACCATATACTGGTAAAGGTTTATCTGCCAATGCATTTGCTATCATTAATGGTATCAATTTTTCTGGAAAATGATATGGGCCATAGTTATTAGAGCAACGACTAATTGTCACCGGAAGTCCATATGTTCTATGATATGCAAGAACAAGTAAATCCGCTGCAGCCTTAGAGCTACTATATGGGGAACTTGTATGAATTGGTGTTTCTTCAGTAAAAAATAAATCAGGTCTGTCTAATGGCAAATCTCCATAAACTTCATCTGTACTTACCTGATGATATCTCTTTATTCCATACTTTCTACAAGCATCCATCATTACCGCTGTTCCCTTAATATTTGTATCTAAAAATACTTCCGGATTTTCAATTGAACGGTCTACATGTGATTCTGCTGCGAAATTCACAACTATATCAGGATGTTCTTCCTCAAATAGCTTATAAATCTCCTCCCTGTCACATATATCAATTTTACAAAAACGGAAATTAGGATTATCCATAACCGGTTCAAGTGTAGATAAATTTCCAGCATATGTAAGTTTGTCTACGCAAACAATTCTATCTTCCGGATGTTCTTTTAACATATAAAAAATAAAATTACTTCCAATAAACCCTGCTCCACCTGTCACAATAATTGTCATTTTATTTCCTCCAAAACATAATAATTTTCTCTTTAATCTTTTCATATTTTAACACGAATACTATTAAGTGGCAACACATCTTACATTATTAAAAAAGCACATAACTTACATTGTTTTGGAAAACTGCTCCTCTTGCTTTACCTGAAATCAGTCCATTTAACTTCTTGTTAATATAAGAAAACTGTTAAAAACATCCACCTCGCCGTACCCCCACTGTCTGTTTGGATAGTCTATATTCCTTTCTCGCCTTGCTCCCCTGATTAAATAATTCTTCACCGATATTCCATTCATATAAGGATCATTGCCATTTACAATTCCCCACTGAAACATTTGTGCGCAACAACCGGCAACCAAAGCTGTACTTACCGAAGTCCCTGTTTTTCTTGTAAAACCACCCTGTAGTATTGCCTCTCTTCCCACAGACGGTCCAAAAACATTTACCGCAGGTGCTACCATGTCAGGCTTCACTCTATCATCAATTGTAAAGCCCCTTCCGGATTTGCTGTAAATACTATTGGCAAAATTATCATATCCCCCTACCGATATAACTCCTGTGGCACTTGATGGAACTGTCAGCGTCGTGTCAGGATTAGGTTTTAGAAAATAAGTATCATTAACCATATACTGCCTTAAATTTGTCCATATATTAAACTCGCCATTAAGAATATTACTTCCATAAACTTTTATGGTCCAAATGCCTGGTGTTGGATTTATCACTCTCATAAAAATAAGTTCTTTTCCACTACCGAATTCCACAAGTTTGTAAAAAACCTCAATTACAGTATTTTCCAAAAGGAAACTTACTCGCTCACTTGTGCCCTTTCTTGAGGGGATTCTTGGAATGTTTTCTCCCAATGGAGAAGTAAATCCTACCGAAAAAATATCCGGGGAATTTGCCCACAATTCCAAAACAAAACCTCTGGCATTTTCACCTACCTGTATTTCCACATCGTCTGTTTCATCCTCTAAGATTTTCCCTTGATAGTGCAAACGTTCATTACTTTCATTTCCTGTAGGAACAACAACACATTCACCAATGTATTTTCCTAAATCGCTTAAAAATCTTGCCCCCGGTGTTCCTCCTGCCCTATCACCATTAGCACTCCCCAGTCCAAGCACAATTACAAGTGGCATATCATATTTAATCCTAAGGCTCCTTAAATAAGCTGCCGCCAGCATAATGTCATTTTCCTGAAAAGCAATTTCATCATTTTCAACTAAATAATATTCCTTTAAATATCTTTTTGCCGGTTTTAATTTAACCATGGCAATTACACTTTCCGGTGCACTTCCAATAAAATCCTGCTGCTCATTATAACTTCCGCAGGCAACACCAGCCAAAAAAGTTCCATGACCGTTTTCATCTGTATGGTTGACAATTTCCAACGGATTCTCATTTTCTAAAGCTTCGTTTATTTCCTCCATACCATATTCCGTTCCATATAAAAAACCTTCAGGTGGATTCCCGCTATTAACGGTTTGATCCCATATATTAATTATCCTTGTTCTTCCAACTGAATTTTTAAAAACATCATTTGTATACTCAATCCCCGTATCAATAAAACCAACTATCACGCCTCTCCCCGTCAGTTCAAAACCTGTCTGATTTTGCAGTCTTACTGCACCCGTTGCAGAAACGGAAGTAGAATCCATTAAGCCGTACAATTTTGGTATTGCCGTATAAGGATAGTCCCGTTGTTCAAAACTGTCTATGTTTTCCAAGTTCTCGTTTACTACAAAATATCTGTCCCCAATTATTTGCGGACAGTAGTCCCTGTATTGTTCAATTGCATTTTCTCCTCTACCATCAAACTCTACAATATAATCCCCATATTCCTCGGACATTATACGTTCTCTACAATCTGCCATTGTAACTCCCTACATAAATAATTCTTTACATTATATTTTCTAAAAAAACATTTATACATCCATATTTATGCGAAAAGAGCCATGGCAAATCACATTTGCCACAGCTCCATTGAATGTTTCTATTTAAATAGAAATTCATTAGTTTTGCTCCACTTTGTGTAAATCTTTTTCTTGCCCTTGTACTTATATGCTCTTATTTTTATTTTGCACTTAGCTGCTGTTTTCACTTTCAGCTTCTTGGCTGTTGCAGTTATCTGCTTTCCAAGTTTAGTGTAAGCACCGACATACTGAGCTTTCTGATTAACCTTCAAAGTCTTTTTGCTCTTTTTAGTTTTTCCATAAACTGTTACCTGTACCTGATAGCCTTTAGCTCCTGAAACTGCATTCCATGTTGTACCATATAACAAATATGGTTTAATCTTATTGAAGTTCGCCTTATATTTAATCTTAGTTGTGCTATCAAGTGCTTTCTCTTCAAGCTTTAAGCCCGGTTTCAAAGTGACACTGGCTATTTTTGTCTTATGGAAAGCTCCTGCTTTAATAGTCTTTACACTCTTTAAATCAATCTTCTTAAGTGCCACACAATTTTCAAAAGCCTGCTTACCGATATCAGTTGCTTTTTCTAAATTAATTGTTGTCAATTTTTGATTTCCATAGAAAGCCATTTCGCCTACAGTTGCAATCTTGTCACCTACTACTTTCTTCAAATTTGTACATTCAAGAAATGTAAGTTCTCCAACCTTAGTAACATTATTCAAATCAACTTCTTTTAACTTCTGGCAGCCACTGAAAATTGCATCGTCTAACTCAGTTATTTTTGCGGGTACCTTAAACTCTTCAATTTCACTTTTACGAAATGCTAATGCGTTGATTTTCTCAATATTATCATTTAAAGTAATATGACTGATTTTTGCATCGTTAAATGCATATTTCCCGATTTCTGTTACTTCCTTTGGTACTTCAAAAGTTCCTTCTTCATTCTTTGCTGCCGGATATAGTAATAGCTGTTTTCCATCTTTTGAGTACACAACACCATCTATTGATTTATATTTCGGATTATCCTCCGCCACAGTTACTTTGTCTAAATATTTCAAATGTGAATCAATGCTGTCACCATCAGGTAATTCTCCTGTATAATCCTTGTCAATATATAGCTTAGAATAAAGCACGTCATCTGTATTCTTTAAATAGTCGTTGATGTTTACTTCCTTGCCCACATATTTACTTGCCTTTACCATCTGTGGTTCAATAACTAATGCCAGTGCTAAAACAAATATCATTATTTTCTTCATATACTTCTTCATATTCAAGCCCTCCTCTCTACTACACTAAATTCATTTTATATTCCTTACTTCTACTAATAAATTGTCCGTCTGAAAATAAACTTACTTTTATTAAGAAGTTATTCATCTGCAAATAAGCTTTCTCCTATTAAGAAATTATTCTCCTGCAAATAAATTTTGTTAATCAACAACTGCATATTTGCTTCTATATGTGCTCCATTTTGTATAAACTTTTTTGTTTTTCTTAAGTTTATAGCCTCTAATTTTTACTTGGAAATTAATTATTTCACTGCCATTAATTTTTGCATTAACTTTAAGCACTTTCTTTTGTAATTTCTTGCTAAGCTTGTTACCCTTAAGTGTAGATTTAATGTAAACCTTATTTTTAGGAGCATTTTCATCAATTACTTTTATTGTTACCTGATAACCTTTTGCACCTGTAATTTTATTCCATCTCTTGTAGCTCAGAAGATATGGTTTAATGCTTGTAAAAGTTTTGTTGTAGTTTAATTTAACATTTGTGTCAAATGCCATCTTTCCAAGTTTCATGCCTGCCTTTAAATTAACTGATTTAATTCCTGTGCCACTGAATCCATATTCACCTATTTTCTTAATCTTACTAAGGTCAATTTTTTCAAGTAATTCACATGATTTAAAAGCATTGTCACCAATAACAGTTACATTATTTAAATTAACTGTCTTTAATTTCTTGCATCCACTAAAAGTTCCATCGTTAATCTTTGTCACATTTTTAGGAATAACAACATCCTGAATTTCAGTTAAAGCAAAAGCTCCTTCTTTAATTTCCTTAATATTGTCTGTAAATGTAATCTTACTTAATTTTGTTCCTGCAAATGCACCGTTCCAAATACTTTCAATGGTATCAGGTACAGTAAATTCTGAAAGTTCTTTTTGTTTTGGGTAACCATATAATCTCTTTCCGTCCTTTGATACTAAGGCTCCCTCAACAACTTTGTACTTTGGATTATCCTCAGATACAACAATGTTTTTCAAATTTGTCATATCAGGTATAGGTCCAATATAGTTTTCGTCCAAATACATTTGTGTATATGTTACGTTTTCTTCCATATTCTCAATGTTAGTAAGTTCCTCAACATTTTTTGTTTCTGCTGCTGATAACTTAAGCCCCCATTCTCCTGTTGCTGTTATTGCCAGTGCAAATGCCAACATAACAGATAACATTTTTTTAGTTACTTTTTTCATGGTCCTCTCCTCCTTCTTTTTATGTTTAACTATTATACGTAATGTAATACTATTTTATTGCAGTCATTAAAAGTTTTTTTATATTTTTTGCTTTTTTATTTCAACTTTCCTTTTTTTAATTTATATATGTAAATACTTGTGCACCATATGCTGTCGATTTTATACAACTACTTCCATATTTACTTTTCAAGAAAGTATTTCTATCAATAGCACCTGTTCCCCAACCATTAGTTCCATTTGCATCTGGTTCTTTTCTCGAATTAGATATAACAAATCTATTTGCCTTGAATCCATCAGTGTATTGACTTTTTATAGTATCGTTAAATGTAGACAAAATACCATGGTGTTGAATTTTTAAGTCATTTGCGGCCAATTGAACATTTTTATTTCCCATTTTTGCTCCTAGTTTTTGAAAGCGTTGTATCATTTCCATATACACATCACCTGTCAATAAAATTCTCTTGCCAGCAAAATCAATTCTACATAATATAGAACGGTTATTTTCAAACTTCGATGCATTCCAATTATTATCATCTGCTGTTTCTGTTAGTATTTTATACATATGCAGTGTTGCTGTTCCTATTTTTACTTTTACTGTTTTTGTTTCATTGTTTGCAACATTATCAATCTTACTACTGTCAGTGCTCAATGTAGGAATCACATCACAACTCCACTTAGACTTTATTTTGTCCTTAAAAGTTGAATATGATTGTGCTCCACATCCTGAATCAATAATTTTCCCATTCTTTCCAATAAATGGAGCATGTTTTGTATGTACTTTTGGTTCATAAAATTTACTTACTGTAATCTTGCTATTATCTGCAATATTGCAAAATCCTCCAAAATGATCCGCATGATGGTGTGTTAATACAGCACATTTTAAATTAATTTTACTAAGGCCTTTTCCTTTCATAAATTCATTCAAATATGTATTGCAATTATTTCCCTTTAGTCCCGCGTCTATTAATGCATACTCTCCATCGCATTCAATAAATATTGCGTCTCCTCTTTTTTCACCATTTGTTCCATTACCAATTGGTATAAAATGAATTTTCAGAGTAGATGAACTTGCTCTTGAATTGTTATTATAATTTGATACTTTCTGTTTTTCTTCGTTAATTGTTAAGTCAATATTTTCCTGTGCATTATCTGGTGTATTAAAGAACTCCTTTTCTATTCTGCTTAGATATTCTTCTTCCTCTAATTCTTCCGTTCTTTCCATCTCAAGAATATCTTTATTAGTAGTACTTTTTTCACTTGCATACACTTTCAAATTCCCGCTTGTTGTTATCCCAACTGTCATACACAACAGTGCTACAGCCATTACTTTAGTTTTTCTTCTTCTCATAGTTCTTCCTCCTTTTGGTAAAATCTTCACAAAAAAAACCACAATCTCTTTATAAAGGGACTGTGGTTAGGTTAATTTAGTATTACATATACTTTTTAATTATAAAATTCAAGCCTTTCACATCCCATTTTCTATTTCTCCGTTCACTTTTAATGTACTTAAATATTACCATTTTTTTCCATATATGCATACTCTTTTTTTATTATTTTCTTTTGTTCCAATAAGTCTCCACAATAAAAGACTGCCGCTAAGCGACAGCCTCCTTATTTTTTTATTCTATTAAATCCTGTCCACGCATTCCAATTTTAGGTCCGCCTGTTCCGTTAATATATTCCTCTGTTACTGTAACTGTTCCAATGTGTGGATCCTTTGGAATTTCGTACATTATATCCAACATAAATTCTTCAATAATAGATCTTAATGCTCTTGCACCTGTGTCTTTTTCAATTGCCTTTTTCGCAATTGTTTTAAGTGCTCCTTCTGTAAATTCAAGTTTTACTTCATCAAGTTCAAGGAGTTTTTGATACTGTTTAATAATAGCATTCTTTGGCTCTGTAAGAATCTTTACAAGCATTTCCTCGCTTAATCCATCTAAAGTAAATACAATCGGAAGTCTTCCAAGAAATTCCGGTATCATACCAAATTTTCTTAAATCTTCTCCTGTTACTTTTTTCATTACAGACTTATCATTGTCGTATTTGTCGCTTAAGTCGCCTAAGAAACCAATTGCTGATTGTTTGTTCAAACGTTCTTTAATAATACCCTCTAAATCAGGGAAAGCACCGCCACATATAAACAGAATGTTTTTTGTATTAACTGTTGCAAGTGGCACCATTGCATTTTTGCTTGTTGCACCAACAGGTACTTCCACTTCGCTACCTTCTAAAAGCTTCAACATCCCCTGCTGAACAGACTCACCACTTACATCACGACTTCTGGCTGAATCTTTCTTGGCAATCTTATCAATTTCATCAATGAAGACAATACCTGTTTCTGCTCTTTCCACATCGTTATCTGCTGCTGCAAGAAGTTTTGATATAACGCTTTCTATATCATCGCCAATGTATCCGGCCTCTGTAAGAGATGTAGCATCTGTTATGGCTAGTGGCACATCCAATAATTTTGCTAAAGTTTTAACCAAATATGTTTTACCACAACCTGTAGGTCCTATCATTAACATATTAGATTTTTCAATTTCGATTTCGTCCATTGTGTTTGTTGCAACTCTCTTGTAGTGGTTGTATACTGCAACAGACATTACTTTCTTTGCATAGTCCTGACCAATTACATAATCATCCAGTTTTTCTTTTATAATATGAGGTGCAGGAATTTTATTTATATCAAATATCGGTTTGCTTTCTTCACTTTTTTTCTTTTTCTTTAACTTCTGTTTATTAGGAATTTCCCTTTTAAAATCCTCAGGGTTCATCATGTGTATGCCCGGCATATTTAAAAGATTCTTCAAATCTTCATCACTAATTTTTACATTCATTCCCATTCCCATATTCTGAAAACTGTCAAAACTTTTCTGAAGGCAGTCTGCACATACACAAATGCCTCCCGGCATATCTATCATTTTACCTGCTTTGCTTTCAGGTCTTCTACATACATAACAAATTTTTTCATATTCATCTTCCTTGTTGTCTTCACTTTGAGAATTATTATCACTGCTCTGTTGTTCAGTTACTTTTTTATCAGCATTCTTATCCTGTGATTCATTAATTTCATTCTCATTTTTTTCAAGTTCTTTATCTAAATCCTTATCGCTCATATAAGTACCTCTCTTTTTGTCTTTTTCACCTATGGAGTTTATCACATTTTTTAATACAGAAAAAGACTAAGTTATTCATTTTTTTCTGAACTAACTTAATCTTTTTCCACATATGATATATTTAAATAATGAATTCTATTACCAACTCTCACTCAAGATGCAAGTTTCAATTAAATTCTAATAAGAAATTGTAAATTTGTGATTTCTCATTGTAATTTACTGCTCTGCCTGAGTTTCTGAATTTGTTACATCGCTTTTCTTTCCAAGTGTTACTGTAACTTCTTTTTCCTTGTAAGTTCTTCCACTTGCGTAGGCAATAGTAACTTTAATCTTTTCTCCCGGCTGGTAGTATTGAATAATGCTCTGAAGTGATTCCATTGAATCTACTTCCTGACCATCAAATTTTCTAATAATGTCACCAGACTGGATTCCTGCCTTGTCTGCAGGGCCGTTCTTTGTTGTTTCATATACATAAACACCTGTTGGCATCTGATATGCTTCTGAAATATCTGATGTTACATCATACTTACTTGTTATACCAAGATATCCCTGCTTGTCGACAGCTAATTTCTGTCTTGTTGTCTTTGTTTCAAGATTGCTGATGATGCTCTTAACTGATGTAATAGGAATTGCAAATCCCATTCCTTCTACACTGGCACTTGTTGATGAACCACTTGATGAATATTTTGCAACGTTTATTCCAATAACTTCACCTTTTGAGTTTAATAATGCTCCACCACTGTTACCACCGTTAATAGCTGCATCTGTCTGTAAAAGCTTCATTGTTTTATTTTCAATATTTGCTTCTCTATCCTTAGCACTAACGATACCTGTTGTAACTGACTGGCCATATCCTAATGCATTACCAATGGCAACAACGCCTTCGCCAACGCTTACCTTGTCTGAATCTCCTAATGTTGCTTTCTTAATTGTATTTAAAGTAGCCTTTGGTATATCTTTTAACTTAACTGCTACTACTGCAACGTCCTTAGTTGAGTCTGTTCCTTTAATATAACCGTCAACTGCCTTGTCTGAACTCATGCCATCAAACTGAATCTTTAAGCTGTCAGCACCTTCGATTACATGGTTGTTAGTTACGATTAATAATTCGCTATCTGTCTGGTCAACAATAATTCCTGAACCTGCTGCCTGCTGTTCGTATGTGCTACCTTTGCTGTTTCCATCACCGCCGCCAAAGTAATAATCATAAATTGAATCATAATTATTTGACTGCATAACTGTTGTACTTGTAATTGCAACAATTGATGGCATTGTGTTACTAACCACTTTTGATACATCTGTTACAACAACTGAACCTGACGTACTTGATGAATCTGAAGTATCAGTAGAATTAGTTGATCCTATATCAGCATACTTCTCAGCAGTTGTTTCCTTTGTTGATGAAATATTTGTTGTCCCTGAGTTTACGCCTAAAATAAAAGTAATTGCTGCAGTACATCCAACTATAATAACTACTGCTGCTACAGCTATTATTACTGCTATCATTCCTTTATTATTTTTTTTGTTGTTCTGTCCATTATTTTGGTTGCTGTCCTGGTTGTTATAATAATTATTGTTATCCTGATTCTGATAGTAATTATTATTGTCACCGTTTTCATAATATCCGTTTGTATTCTGCTCTGACATGGTAACCAATCTCCTTTCACACTTTATTGTTTATCGTATATCTAGAAGTATAAAGTCGATATGTGATTATTTTGTGTTTTAAATGTTAAAATAAAACGTTTTAGTAAAAATCACTTTTTCCTTTGTCATCATATTCAAAGCTACTTTCAGTTGTTTCCGGCTGCTTGCCATCTTTAGAAGTAGAAGTTCCATCTACTTTTTCTGTTGGATTAAATCCTGCGCTGTTTTCACTAATTCCTGTTTTTGAAGTTACTGCATAATCTACAGAATTAACATTCTCTGTAGGAACATAATTCTTTTCACCATAAAGATACTCATGCAATTTAGAAACATTATTGCTTAAACCACTTGCCACAACATAACTTGTGCCATCAAATGTTCCTGTCTGTAATGTTGATGGGAAACCTGTACTTCCTGACAACTTAAAATCAAAAATGATTGGTAACAAATTAACAATTTCATCAAATTTAAAACTTGTTGTAATAATCTGTCCCTTTGCATTTTTATCATTTAATACTGTTTCAACCATTCCCTGAAGTTCGCTTACGCCGGCTTTTTTAGCTTTTTCTACTAATTTTTCCATTACAGAACGCTGACGTGCTGCTCTTCCGAAATCGTCTGAAACAGGTTCGCCTGTCTTTGGATCGTAGAATGTTGCTTTTCGTATTCTACAATATGTTGTTGCCTGTATTCCATTTAACTTAATATTTTTTCCGCTGTGTGCAACCTGTGGTGCATACCGACCTGTTGAGCTAATTGTACTCTTTAAATGGTGGTTAAGCTGTGCAAGTTCATCGTCAGTTAAATTAACTGTTATACCACCTAATTTTGTAATGATGTCTGCAACTCCACCAAAGTTAACTGTTACATAATCTTTCAAATCCAAATCTAAATTCAAATTCAAAGTGTTAATGGCTCCTTCCGGACCACCGTAAGAATATGCTGAATTAACTTTGAAATATTGGTTAATTGTTCCTGTCTTGTCACAAATTCCAAGCATTGTGTCTCTGTAAACAGATACCATCTTAACTTCTTTTGTTGTGTTGTGAATACTAACAATTAAAATAGAATCACTGTTTGATGTGTCAACTTCACCTTCTCTTGAATCTACACCAAACAAAACAAAGTTTGTGTATTCCTGTGAATAGTTGTATTTTAATTTGTTAGTCTTTAAATTCTTGCTGTTAAAATTCTTATCTAATACGCTGTCTGCATACGCCTTGCTTCCCATCCAGGATATAAACTTCTTTCCTATAGAAGTTGTTGCTGCTGCTTTTACCAATTCTGTTTTAACACCTGGTACAAACATAACCACTGCAACTGAAATAAAAATTATTCCAAAAATCACTTCTAAGGTAGTCATTATTCTTCTGAATATCTTTAGTTTTTTTAATTGTTTACCTGGATTTTTAATAGTCTTATTAGAACTCACCGGCTTTCTCCTATCATATGTTTTTTATTTATTTATTTATCATTATATCCATTTGGATTCTTTTTCTGCCAATTCCATGAATCTTCGCACATTTCCTTGATTCCGTTTTTAGCTTCCCAGCCAAGTTCTTCCTTAGCTAATGTTGCATCTGAATAACATTCAGCAATATCGCCTGCTCTTCTTGGTGCAATTACATACGGAATTTCTTTTCCTACAGCCTTACTTACATTGTTAATTACATCAAGTACGCTGTATCCTTTTCCTGTACCTAAGTTGTAAATCTTAAGACCAGGATTTTCTTCAATCTTCTTAATTGCCTTAACATGACCGTCTGCTAAATCTACAACATGGATGTAATCTCTTACGCCTGTGCCATCAGGTGTTGGATAATCATTTCCAAAAACATTAACCTGTGGCAACTGACCAATTGCAACCTTCATTACATAAGGCATTAAATTGTTTGGTATACCATTTGGATCTTCACCCATTAAGCCACTCTTATGTGCACCAATTGGATTAAAGTAACGAAGTAAAATAACATTCCATTCAGGATCTGCTTTCTGAATATCTGTTAAAATCTGCTCAAGCATTGACTTTGTCCAACCATAAGGATTTGTACACTGGCCCTTTGGACATTCTTCTGTAATAGGTACTTCTTCAGGATCACCGTAAACTGTTGCTGATGAGCTGAATATAATATTCTTAACACCATATTCTCTCATAACTTCACACATATTTATTGTTCCTGAAATATTATTCTTATAATATTCTAATGGCTTTTCTACAGACTCGCCTACTGCTTTTAAGCCTGCAAAATTGATTACTGCAAAAATTTTATTTTCTTCAAAGATTTCTCTCATCTTTGGCTGGTCTGCAACATCTGCCTCATAGAATTTTACGTCTTTTCCTGTAATCTGTTTAACTCTGTTAAGTGATTCCTTTGAAGAATTACTTAAATTGTCCACAACTACTACATCATAACCTGCATTTAATAATTCAACACAAGTATGACTTCCAATATAACCTGCGCCACCTGCTACTAAAATTGTACTCATAAAACCTTTCCTCCTGTTTACTCTTTACCGGTTGCTGTAACATCTTTTTCTTTAATTTCAACCGGTACCTTTACCTCTTCAGTTACAATTACTTTGTCAGGTAAAGTTAGCTGAACTACAACATTATGTTTTCCTGTTGCTAACTTTTCTACATTGATAGTTGCCGTAATATCACTTGTTTTTAGTTTAGATATTGCATCACTATCACCCTGCACTGTGAACTTAACACTATCTAATACCTTAGCGTTAGTATTATCTTCATTTATAATTTTAATATTTGAAGATTTTATAGTAATTTTCTTAGTTGCTAATTTACTTATTTCTATTTCAACTGTAACGTTAGAACCATCTGAAATAGTTACTCCTTCAGGAATGTATTTTGTTAAATCAATAGTTTTTGAATAATTTTCAGTTTCTTTTGATATATCAATATCATCACTTAATGTTATCTTATCAATTGTAGCTAACACATCACTGCTACCAACTAACTTAACTTTGTTTGTTGAAAGCAAGGTGCTCTTTACTTCATAGCCTTCAGGTGGATTGCCAATTTTTCCAAGTTCAACAGGTACTTCTTTTTCCTGGGCAATATCTACTGTTACCTCAACTTTTTTGCTGGACATTGTTACATGACCTGTTTTGATAACATTACCATCATTGTCATACATAACTAATGGGCATTTCTTTGTAAAGGTTGTACTATTGCCTTCTAGTTCACATTCAGCCACTACCTTTGAAATATTCTTCAATATTGAAGTAGGTGCCTTAATAGAAATAGTATTCTTTGAAAGGGTATAACCATTTGCTACATAGCCTGAAGCAGCACTTCCGCTATACTCAACATGAACATCAAAATTCTGCTTTTCTATCTGTTCAACATTAACCATCAAAGTTTGCATAGACTGTTTCTCAATGGTCACTTTTCTGGCAATTGAGCCCTGCTTAGCTGATACTTCAATTGGAACTGAATTAACTTTTGATAGTTCCTTTAAAGAAGCAATAGCCTTAAAATCATCTGCTGATAATTTTCCAACAACAGATCTTTTGCCTGAAATAGTTATGTTTACATATTTATTGTTTTTAACTTCATATACCATATCCAAATCACTAATAGCCTCTTCATGTGTCACCGTTACCGGTACACCATATATAACTACAGTTTTTTCAGGGTCAGTTATATTTATTACAGTAAGCCAAATTAATGTGGCAATAATCACCGCAACAATTTTAACGCCTACATTATGTGTTAATGATTCTTTAATCTTCATGATCATTTTTTTCATTGCGGTCCCTTCCTTTCCAAAATTTCTTCTTATCTTTTGTTTCAACTTTGTCCTGGGCCTTTATTAATTCATTTTTCAATACTGCGGTGTCTGCATATCTTATAAGCTTGCCATCTCTTGCAATGGAAATACTACCATTTTCTTCAGACACAATAATAACAACACAGTCACTAACTTCGCTTAAGCCTAGTCCTGCTCTATGTCTTGTACCTAAATCCTTGCTTAAGGATATGCTGTCTGATAATGGCAAATAACATGTTGCCGCTGTAATTCTGTCTCCTTCAATAACAACTGCACCATCGTGTAATGGTGTGTTCTTCTCAAAGATATTTACAAGCAACTGGCTTGTAATTCTTGCGTCCAGTCTGATTCCTGTTTCAATATACTGGCTTAAGTCGTGATCTCTTGAAATTACCATCAACGCTCCAGTTTTTACCTTTGCCATTTCGAGAGTTGCTCTTGTAATTTCTTCGATTGTCTTGTCACTAAATCTCTCACCTTCTAAATTATTTCCTAATTTGAACAATTTGAAGAATACATTTTTCTTTCCTAATTCTTCCAACGCTCTACGAAGTTCAGGCTGGAAAATTATTACAATTGCTATTATTCCTGCACTTAATGTTTTATTTATAATCCATTGAAGAGTTGTGAGGTGGAAAATAGTTGTTATTACCATAAAAATAACAATCATAAAAATTCCCTTTAGTAAAGTCCAGGCTCTACTTTTTCTAAACCATAAGATTACATAATAGCAAAGTACGGAAATAATGACAATTTCAAAAATATCACTTGGATATATCTCCGGAATTGTAAGATATTTTTCAAAAAAATTATGTATATAATCTAATGCTGTTCCCACTGTTCTCTCCTTTCTTCTTATTCAAAACCAATAAATATCTATATTATTACTTAATTATACTTTTCCACCAACATATTTATTTCACTTAAATATATTTATTTTATGAAATATAAGTAAACTTTTTGCTGTCCCATAAAAAGTATTAAATTAAGCTCTCTTGTTTCCTTTTCCTTTTTTTCTTCTTTGAGCATTGATTCTCTTTACATTCATCTCAGGTGCTGCCACATTCATCTTTGGTACAGCCTTAACGTAATAGTAATACTCATCATCTTCAAACTGTGTATGCTCAGTTCTTGAATAGTCCACTGAAAATACAAAGAACTGCACTACAAAGGCAATCACCAATGAAATAAGTGTTCCGATGACCGTCCATGCAACTGAATTGTCATTTTTTAAGACTAAATTGCCAACTAAAATAACAACAAATTCAAGCACACTTCCCGTAATTATGGCAATTGTCCACGCATTGTCAATTGATAATCTTTTAATTGAATAAACTACCAATGTTGTAATTGTAAAGGCTATAATTGCCAAAATCATTTCAGTGTTACTGTTAATCATATTAATAATTGAATTAATGTTTGCAGTGCTTATTGCTCCCCTTGAGCTTCCTGTTAAAGCAGAAAGATTCTCACTAATTATATAAATTATATAGTAGATAATTGTTCCAAATATAACCGAAACAACTGCTGCCGGAGTACAAACCAAACCGGCAATAATAGGTACTATATAAGGGATTTTTAAGAAAAATGCCAAAGGCACAAATACTAAAAGCATCCCCTGTTTTGGTGAAAATCTGAAAAATAGCAAAAACATAATTATCATTATGATTGCAACCATACCACCAAGTTCCACAGATACTGCAAATATATTCATAACTATATCCACAGCCAAAACTAAAGTAATGGTTCCCCAAGGAAGGAATGCGCATATAACAGCTACGCCAAGCACTACAATCCATGAGGATAACAAATCCATATAACCTACGTTTGCCTTTATAAGTAGTAATGAAATCAATCCGGCAAGGAATCTTATAATTGGTCTAACTACAAATTCATAACTACCATAAAAATTTTTAATCTTCTCTTTTAACTCAATAAGGGATGTCATTATTCTTCCCTGCCTCCTTCTTCTAATTCATTAATAATCGCATCATATTCTAACTCTTGTATTCTATGGAGTGTTTTCAAATCTCCGTTGTATTCTTTAAGGTTCTTTCTTGTTTTCCTAAACTTATGTGAAAAAAATGCATAACTAAACATCATGTACACCACAGTTGCTGCAATGTAAACAATTACTAAAACAGTAACCAATGCTATTATTTTTCCTGTAGTTGTCAGCGTGGATATCATTCTGTCTGAGCTGTACATAATCCATAATGCTAAGCAAAGTAAGTAAGCAAATGTTATACAAAAAAATGAACTTACCATTTTTAATAACATATAATCACTTTTAAAATACTTGCTTGATTTTATTTCTTTTTTTCCATTTTTCTGTTCGTATAGTGACAATTTTGTCATTAAAGTAATTTTTTCGTTATTTAACATACACCTTATACCTCAGCATTTTTTCAAATAGGTACAAAAACCCATAATTATTTTCTATTTTAGCATAAGCCTCTTTTTAGTGCAACAAATAAGCGTATCAAAAGATCAATCGCCATTACTAACTTAATAACAGTTACCTTTTAGTACGCTTATTTTTTCTTAATTTCATATTTCTTTTTTAATTTTATATTTCGCCTATTTTTTCATAACCATTTTCATCTAACTTAACAATGATGATACCACAGTTTTTCTGCAGACCGCCACTCCAATATTCCTTAATAGGATGATTTAAAACATGACACATTATTCCTTTATTCATTGCGCCATGCCCTGCAATAAGAACATTGCTTAACTTATCTTTCTGTGGCTCAATAATTTCTTCCATAAACTCTTTGGTTCTCTTGCACACATCATGTAGCGACTCTCCACCTTCCGGTGGCTGATAATTGCCCGGGTCCTCGAAAAATTTGTATATTGGACTGTTCTTATCTTTCTTTAACTCCAAGGAACATTTTCCTTCATTAATTCCAAAGTTCACTTCTCTTAATCTGTCGTCCTTAATAATCGGTATATCCCTATCACCTCTTAGTATACAGGCTGTTTCGTAGGCTCTTTTCAATGGTGAACTGTACACAATGTCGAAGTCAACATCTGCTATTTGTTTTGCTCTCTCGTATGCAATCGCTCTACCGTCATCGCATAATTCAATATCTTTGCTTCCCTGAAGTAGTCTTGACTTGTTCCAAATTGTCTCGCCATGTCTTGCAATATAAATATTCATTTCTGTCATCTCTTTTCTGTTAATTTTGTCAATTATAATCCTAAATATTCTTTAGCACCAATATTAATTCATTTGTAATTTCGTATATTTGTCATTGTTAGTAATTTAACCAATTTTTATTGTATATTCTTTTTTGAATTTCTCTTTTGCGTAAATCCATTGTTCATATACAATAATATATAGCATAAATAGCTTTTTTTCTATACATTAGTCTACATAATTTTTTCCATATATACAATAGTGGTGATGTTATTTTCTAACACCACCACTACTTATTACTTAATATAATTTTAATTGCTAATTTATTCTACTTTTCCACCTTCAACAACAAGGTCGTCAGGATTTACCTGGTCACCATATACAGGTTCAAGTGTTTCCTTGTAATCCTTGTGGAAGAATTTTTCTTTTGCTAATGCCTTTGTTTCATCGTTAAGCCATTTTAATAATGAGCTGTTACCCTTTGATACAGCAGGTGCAATTGTCTGAGTTTCTCCAATTGACTGAACTCCTACAGAGAAGCCTTTGTTCTTAAGAGCCCAAGCTAACACTTCTGTGTTATCTGTTGACATTGCATCTCCTCTGCCGTCTAATAAAGCATTGTAAGTCTCTGTATACTGGTCAAATTTTACTAACTGTACATCAGGGTAATTCTTTTCGAAGTAAGCTTCTGCTGTTGTTCCCTTTGCAACAATAAGTTTCTTGCCTTTTAAATCATCAACTGACTTAATAAGTGCCTTGTCTGGTGATACAACACCTAATGCAACTTTCATGTATGGAAGTGCGAAATCAACTGACTCTGCACGTTCATCTGTTACTGTAAAGTTTGCAAGTGTAATATCAACCTTACCTGTCTTTAAATATTCAACTCTGTTAGCTGCTTCTGTTGAAACAAATTCTAACTTAACGCCTAAGTCTTTTGCTATTCTCTTTGCAAAGTAAATATCGTATCCCTGATACTCACCTTTTTCATCTACGTAACCGAATGGGTTCTTGTCGCTGAATACACCAATTTTGATTGTGCCGCTTTTCTTGATTTCATCAACTGTACGGTAAACCTTACCGTTGTCTGTTTTTGCATCATTCTTTGAACCGCATGCTGTTAATCCTGTTACAACTAAAACTGTTGCTAATGCTAATGCTAAAATTTTCTTCTTCATAATTCTCTCTCCTTTTTGTTATTAATTTTTTTATTTTATAAAAAAACTGTATCTATTTCCACGTACCAATTGCCTAATTATAAGAAAGTGCTTGGAGCCCGTCGGTTCATCAAGGCAGCGTAGTCGGCTTGATAGAACCGCTACGAGGGGTCAGCAGCGGGAGCGTGCTTTCGATAATTATGCAATTGGTACGTGAAAGATGGTTACAATTTATTTATTCAAAAACAAATGTGTTTAGGAATTTTCCTGCACGTTCTGTTTTCGGATTGCTGAAGAACTCTTTTGGTTCTCCTGTTTCTACAATGTTTCCTCCATCTAAGAAAACAATCTTATCTGCTACAGCTTTCGCAAATTCCATTTCGTGAGTAACGATTAACATTGTTGAACCCTGTTTTGCAAGTTCTAACATAACGTCTAATACTTCTCTAACCATTTCAGGATCTAATGCTGCTGTAACTTCATCAAATAAAATTATTTCAGGATGCATTATTAAAGCTCTTACAATGGCTACTCTTTGCTTTTGTCCACCTGACAACTGTCTTGGATATGAATCTTTCTTATTTAAAAGTCCAACTCGATCAAGCAACTGTTCAGCTTCTTTGATTGCTTCCTGCTTATTTCTTTTTTGTGCTTTCACAGGTCCTAATATTACATTATCAAGAACTGTCATGTGTGGAAATAAGTCATAGCTTTGAAATACCATACCTATTTTCTGTCTGACCTCTCTCCAGTTTGCTTTTTTACCTGTGATTTCGTTACCGTCTAATAAAATCTTTCCTGACTGAATTTCTTCAAGACCATTGATACATCTGAGAAGTGTACTTTTTCCACATCCTGATGGTCCTATTAAAACAATAACGTCTCCTTTATATACATCCAGTGATACTTTATCTAACACCGGGCCATTACCATAATCTTTTACTAAATCCTGTATTTCTAACAGTTTCTCTTTTTCACTCAAATCTTTTCACCTTAATCCTTCCATTTTTTCTCAAGTCTGCCTGCCAACAATGAAATAGGCCAGCAAACAATAAAATATAGAAAAAATATTGTTCCATAAATCCACAAAGCTGCATCCGGTGCTGTGTATCTGTTTGCCTCAATAATCTGCTGTGCAACCTTCATTACTTCTACAACGCCAATTAAAACAATTAAAGAAGTTGTTTTAATCATTCTTGTTGTAAGGTTAATTGCTAATGGAATTAAACGTCTCAATGTCTGTGGAATAATAATATATCTGTAAATCTGTATTTTGTTTAATCCAATAACCTCACCACTTTCATACTGATGCTTTGGAATTGATATTAATGCACCTCTTACTAAATCTCCCATTTCAGCAGTTCCCCAAATTGTAAATACAATTATTGAAGATGCTTCCCCTGATAAATTTATTCCGAAAGATTTTGTTAAACCGAAATAAACTAAAAACAGTAAAACAAGCTGTGGCATAATTCTTACAAATTCCAAATAAATTTTTGTTAAGGCTTTTGTAACCGGGTTCTTAATTGTCATCACCATTCCAAGAAGTACACCTAATATAATTGAAAGTACAACTGAAATTAATGAAATTCTAACTGTAACCCAAAGTCCTGAAAGAAGTCTTGCAAAATTGTCACCCATAAAGAGGACTCTAATTCCCAAATCCTGCATATCTTAATCTCCTTTCAAGTATTGTAGCAATAATTGATATAGGTAATAACAAAATTAAATATGCCACTACCAACATTAATAATGCTTCATCTGTTTTATAGTAAAGGGCTATAAGGTCTTTTGCCACATACATTAGGTCTGCCAGTGCTACTGCACTAAACACTGATGTTTCCTTAATAAGAAAAATAATGTTTGCGCAAATTGCGGGTACCGACACTGACATCGCCTGTGGAATTATGATGTTTTTCATAATCTGTGGCTGTGTAAGACCTATGCTTAACCCTAACTCTAACTGTGTCTTGTCAACTGATTCCAAACCACTTCTAAAACTTTCAGCCATGTAACTGCCACCTAAGAATCCAAGACCTACAATGGCACATGTTACTGAATCAAGTACAATGCCTGCCTTTGGCAAGCCAAAGTATAATAAAAATAACTGTACAATAAGTGGTGTATTTCTTGATAGCTCTATATAAATAGAAACTATTCTTTTTAATACAGGAACTTTATAATATTGTATATTTGCACAAATAAGTCCTACTACTACGGAAATTATAATTCCCACAACAGCTATGCCTAAAGTTAATTTAGCTGCTTCAACATACATAGGTATATATTCTTGTATAAATTCAATATCCACTGTTAAACTTCCTTTCTCTTTATTGTTTTTATTGCATATCTGAATAGTATGATTTATCTGCATAAAAATTGGGAAGTTTAATTATAACTTCCCAAGATTGTGATCATATTTATTTGACAAATTAGTTTCTAATTTCTGACAAGTACAAATAAGGTATGACATAATCCTGGTGACAACACATCATACAACAACAGCAACTATTATTAATTAATGTATTCACTGTACTCATCAAAATTTCCTCCTAACTAACTTACTTACAAAATTAATGTAGATTATAAAGAAATTCTCTTTTGAAATTTATATTCTGCATTGTGGATTACCTTAGCAGATGCATCACCTACTTTGACCAACCACTATATTTTATACAAATATCAATAAAAAATCAATTCCTTTATTTCCTATCAACTATATAGGATTATAATATCATAGTTCTACTTTGTCAAGAAAATATTAAAAAATTGGTGTAATCTCCTGAACTTTTATAAACTGCTTAATAAGCCTATACAGTTTGGGGCTTAAAATTATCTTTTGTTCCCCATCATAATACTGTAGTGTTTTGTACATGTCATATTCTGAAAAATCTATAGCCGAATCCACAACTATATGTTCATGACTATTTCTTTTTTTGTACATAAGTTTTCTTAGGTCTTAATAGAAAACACTTTGCTCTCTCCAATTCAGCAGTAGTATACTCATTAATGTATTCTATATGTAAATCTACACACCGCTTATTCCTAGCGAACTTCAATACTTGAGAATATATCTCATTAGCTGTGTCCAACTTGTAATAGAAGCCCAAAACCAAACCACCATCCCCCACAATGTAAGGTTTTAATTTTTCACGTAGTTCTTTCTCCTTTTTAATTTTTCTTCTTCCCGCTTTTTCCTTGTAAAAAGTTATGGAAAGTTTTACATATTCTCTCATTAAATGAATTCTCCTATAATTTAATAATTCTTTTTTATCCACTTTTTGGACAATTTTCCTAATTTAGGCATGTCTTTATAAACTGTGTTTGATACCTTTTAATTTGTTAGATTAATACCTAAACTCTTTAACTTTTCATCAATGTTTTACTTATATACAGAAAAAACGACATAAATGTCGCTTTTTCCTACACATGAATATTAAATTGTATTTTTCTCAAAAATGTAATGTTACAATCTAAGCGTTTCTTTTCTTTAAATTCAAGATTAAGCAATAAATACTATCAATTATAATAACACATGTTGCTACAATTCCCAAAAGCATTGTGCCATGATGAATGTACTGAAATACGGTATAGCCGAAATTGATAACTGCAATTATAAATTCAACTATAAGTGCAATTTTGCTTTTGCTATTTACCTTTACACTTAATTCAATAAAAATTGCAATTACCACAATAGCCCCAATAACAGAAAACCAAAATGGTTTAATATTATATGTACTATTGGCAACTTTAATAAATTTGCCAATGACATTATTTGTTAAATCTGCAATTATAAGCGAAATGATTGCTATAATTGTCTTTATGTACTCTTTCATTTTTTCCTCCTACTCCTATGTTTAAAAATAATGTGTTACTCATACATTTATCTCATTATACAACTAATACAATACAACTGTACTCGCCAAATTTCAATGTATATATTTTTTATTTCAAAATATAATTACATTAATAATATATTTCTATTTTAATATGCTGCTAAAACAGGATTACATTGTAGTGAAACTTTCCATTTTCCTGTCCCTCTCTTTAATGTAACAAATTGTGTTGCTCCTACCTCCGCACTGTCAACTGCAACTGCTCTCCATTTTTCAGGTAACTTGACAACCTTACTATATGGTGTCTTTGGAAGATTATATTCCTTATATGCACTTTGGTATCCACCAGAATAACAATAATTAGTGTTAAAATTAATACAAATGTAATTCCTTTTTTACTCTCATGATAAACTTCCCTTCTTTTTCATAATTTTTCTTTTGTTCAAAGCTTTGATACGCATCACAGTATACTCACATTCTTATTTGTTTTCAATACAATTTGCACGAACGTCGAAAAAAACGACATAAACGTTGTTTTTTTGACGTTCATGTCGTTTTTTTAACTTTTACTTATATTCAATTTGAAAATAATCCAAATAAACCTTGTGTCTATCCTGTGCTGTTAAACACGTGTCCGTTAAATAACCTTTTCCATTGTTCCATTCTTTTAATCCACGATAGTAAAACATTTTCAAATCATCTTCTATGATGAAAGGCACAATATTATTTTTTAGACACTCTTTAAAAATAATCAATTATAAGCTAACTTGATTTGTGTCTGATGATAAATTCCACCTTTTAACTTTATCACCTTTTCTTCTTTTAATTTTGACAATAATGTATTATCATTAATCCCTCTTTCAACTTCCACTAATTCACCTAACTAACAATTCTATTTATTTCTGTCCTGCTCCAATGAGTTAATTGCCACAGCTCCATCTGCTACAGCAGTTACTACCTGTCGCAAGCTTTTTGTTCTAATATCCCCTGCTGCGTATATTCCGTCTATATTAGTTCTGCAATCTTCTCCTGCTATGACGTAGCCATTTTCGTTTGTTGCCACAACACCTTTTGCAAAATCACACTGGGGTTCCATACCAACAGCGATGAATATTCCTGAAACTTCTAATTCCATAGTTTCATTTGCCTTGTTAAATAAAGTAATTTTTTCTACCTTGTTGTTACCTGCAATTTCCCTTACCTGATATTCAGGCATAAACTGAATTTTTTCATTTTTTAAAACTTTATCCTGTAAGATTTTTGCTCCTCTTAATTCATTTCTTCGATGAATGAGATAAACTTTTTCGCAAATGTTTGCAAGATATAAAGCATCTTCAAGGGCAACGTCGCCGCCACCAACAACTGCTACTGTTTTATTTCTAAAGAAGGCTCCATCACATGTGGCACAATATGAAACGCCTGCTCCTGTTAATTCTTTTTCGCCTTTTACACCAAGCACTTTGTGTTTTGCACCTGTTGCAATTATTATGGCTTTTGTATTTATAACGTCACCATTTACCAATGTTATTTCTTTTATCTCGCCCTTATCTTCTATAGATGTAACCTGTCCCTCTACAAATGGCACCTTTAATTCATCTGCATGTTGTCTGAACTTAACGGACAAATCATAACCGTTTTCACCATACAAACCTAAATAATTATCAATTCTGTCTGTCGTAACAATCTGACCGCCACTAAACATTTCTTTTTCTATAACTACCTGGTCTATCATTGCCCTGCTGGCATATACTGCCGCTGAAAGTCCTGCGGGACCACTTCCAATAATAACTAAATCTTTTATATTTTCCATATTACACCGCCTTATATTTTCTAATAATTTCTGCTGTTTTTTCCAAATCTTCCTTAGTATGTGCCACCGAAATAAACATTGCCTCAAACTGTGATGGCACTCATTACCGACTCAGTTCCTGAGCTTACCATTCTTGTCATTTCCATTGATGGCATCAACTCTCTAATAAGTTTTGCTATTTCATATTCTTTTATCTACTGCCGTTCTTTAATCACAATTCTTTCATTACAATTTTTCATTACCTTGCTTTTTTATTTACATACTTTGCCTTGTATTTTGAATAAACAATTGTCTGATCTTTGTATAAACTGTAATATCCTGATAACGAGTAACTAACAGCAATGGCTATCAGATAATATGATACTCCGGCAAATCCAAACAATTCAAAGGCTATTAACATAGATGTGATTGGACAGTTTGTAACACCACAAAAAACAGCTACCATTCCTGAAGCTGTAGCAAGTGACGGTGGAAATCCTAAAATCTGTCCTGCCAGACAGCCAAATGTTGCTCCTACACAAAAAGCCGGTACAATTTCACCACCTCTGAATCCTGCACGCATTGTGATTGCCGTCAAAATAATTTTCCAGAAAAAATCTAATGGGCGTACTTTTCCATATTCAATAGCTCTCGCGATTAATTCACTTCCGGCTCCCATATAATCTTTCGTATTCAAAAGAATCGTAATTCCAATAACAATTAAACTTGCAACAAATACTCTTATATAAGGATTTTTCAAATATTTTGTATACATCCCTGCAGCAAATTTTAAAGCTACACAAAACAAAATGCTAATCAAACCACACCCGGCAGCTATTATTAACATTTTAATGCCACTTTCAACACTAAGTTCCGGAATATTTACAACATGAAAGGATTCCGGATGAATCCCTATACCCGCAGCAAATTCTGAAGCGATAATTGATGCAACAACACATGGAAGCAACGCAGCATAATACATTACACCAACACTAACAACCTCCATTGCAAACACCGCAGCCGCCATCGGTGTACCGAAAACAGCCGAGAATGCCGCACTCATACCGCACATTACCATAACATGATGGTCAAACTCATCTAAATGCACAATTCTTCCCAACTGATTTCCAATGCTTCCGCCAAATTGGATTGCCGCTCCTTCTCTTCCTGCAGAACCACCTGTTAAATGAGTAAGCAATGTTGCCACAAATATCAAAGGAGCTGATTTAAGAGGCACATCATCTTTCGATCTAATCGTTGATAAAACCTGATTCGTTCCGCCATCATACTTATCAATCTTCTGATACATAAAAACAATAACCAGTCCTGCTATAGGCAAGCATAAAAAAAGCCATGGATTTTCACCTCTTGTTTTTGTAACCAGCTTTATACAACCGGCAAAAAAACTACTTGCTCCACCAACTACAACTCCTACAATAATTGCCAAAACAATCCATTTAACAAAATTGTTAATATCTCTTTTAATTCTACCTGAATAAAATCTGTATAAAACTCTATTTCGATTTATTCTGTTTGTATCTTTTTCCAATTTTTCTCATCCTTTTCGTTTTTCTATATATAAAAATGCTTTAGTGTTACTTAATATTAATTTTCTTTCCTATTATATATTATTTTATATTTTATTTTATATTTGCTTTTCTATATTTGCTTTTCTATATTTGCTTTTCTATATTTGCTTTTTTATATTTGCTTTTTTATTTTAGCATATAGTTTATATTTTTCCCATAATTAAGAACATATATCATTATTTATTCAAAATCAATCGGAAAATTTATTTTATACAAAACTTCATTATTGACTAAATACTATTCATTTATGTACCTATTAACATATCTGTATCACTCTTTTACTTTTAACTTTTATCATTTTAACATAAAAGAAAAACTGTAGACATTACCGGGTAACATCTACAGTTTCACATAACAAATGCCCAGTTCCGGAATCGAACCAGAGACACGAGGATTTTCAGTCCTCTGCTCTACCAACTGAGCTAACTGGGCATTGAGTTGCGGGAATAGGATTTGAACCTATGACCTCCGGGTTATGAGCCCGGCGAGCTTCCAGACTGCTCCACCCCGCGCTGTTATTCTATTATATTTCTTTTCTTGCTTGTTTGCAATACTGGGCAGAGAAGGATTCGAACCTTCGAAGGCGGTGCCAACAGATTTACAGTCTGCCCCCTTTGGCCACTCGGGAATCTGCCCATTATAACTTAGAAAGTGAACTGCCTTTCCATGATTCACCAAAATCATCATTCATGACTTCTGAATCTTTGGCTTTTCTTAATGACTTCCTCTTTCCAAGAAAGCCGATGAACGGACTCGAACCGTTAACCTGCTGATTACAAATCAGCTGCTCTGCCAATTGAGCCACATCGGCGTATTTATTTTTTATCAACCTTTCTGCTCAATTGGCAGAGCCAAGCTTCCCTTGACTGCTCTCCTCTTATTGACAAAGTCAATAAGCCTGAATTGAGCCACATCGGCGTATTTATTTTTGATTGCGTGCCGCTTGGAAACATGGTTTTCTTTTGCGATGCAATCATCTTCGGAAATGTCTTCCACAATGCATTTCTGCATTTAGTGGGACCTACAGGGCTCGAACCTGTGACCCCCTGCTTGTAAGGCAGATGCTCTCCCAGCTGAGCTAAGATCCCATTTCTTTTTTGATAAAAATAAAAGAGGTTGAGAAAGCGTGCTTACTGCTTTCGACCTCCTCGCATCAGTTTCTTTTCTTTTTTAGCGACCCGGATGGGGTTCGAACCCACGACCTCCGCCGTGACAGGGCGGCGCTCTAACCAGCTGAGCCACCGGGCCATCTGAATTATACATTCAAAACCACACACTGAAAAATCTTTACATCCGGAGATAACTCCTCTTTCCTTCCTTCATGGATAAGCCCTCGACCTATTAGTATCAGTCAGCTGCATGCATTACTGCACTTCCACCTCTGACCTATCAACCTTGTAGTCTTCAAGGGGTCTTAATTCTTACGAATGGGATATCTCATCTTGAGGGGGGCTTCACGCTTAGATGCCTTCAGCGTTTATCCCGTCCCGACTTGGCTACCCTGCGATGCATTTGGTAATGCAACAGGTACACCAGAGGTCAGTCCATCCCGGTCCTCTCGTACTAAGGACAGCTCCTCTCAAATATCCTACGCCCACGCCGGATAGGGACCGAACTGTCTCACGACGTTCTGAACCCAGCTCGCGTACCGCTTTAATGGGCGAACAGCCCAACCCTTGGGACCTACTACAGCCCCAGGATGCGATGAGCCGACATCGAGGTGCCAAACCACTCCGTCGATGTGAACTCTTGGGAGTGATAAGCCTGTTATCCCCAGGGTAGCTTTTATCCGTTGAGCGATGGCAATCCCACTTTATACCACCGGATCACTAAGTCCTACTTTCGTACCTGCTCCACCCGTCGGTGTCACAGTCAAGCTCCCTTATGCCTTTGCACTCTGCGAATGGTTTCCGACCATTCTGAGGGAACCTTTGAGCGCCTCCGATACTCTTTCGGAGGCGACCGCCCCAGTCAAACTCCCCACCTGACATTGTCCACCAGCCGGATAACGGCTGCATGTTAGAAACCCAATACTGCAAGGGTGGTATCCCAAGGGTGACTCCACGAAAACTGGCGTTCCCGTTTCCTAGTCTCCCACCTATCCTGTACATACAATATCGAATCCCAGTATCAAGCTAGAGTAAAGCTCCATGGGGTCTTTCCGTCCTGGCGCAGGTAACCAGCATCTTCACTGGTACTTCAATTTCACCGGATGCATTGTTGAGACAGTGCCCAAATCATTACGCCTTTCGTGCGGGTCGGAACTTACCCGACAAGGAATTTCGCTACCTTAGGACCGTTATAGTTACGGCCGCCGTTTACTGGGGCTTAAATTCAAAGCTTCGCATTCGCTAACCTCTCCTCTTAACCTTCCAGCACCGGGCAGGCGTCAGCCCATATACATCACCTTACGGTTTCGCATAGACCTGTGTTTTTGCTAAACAGTTGCTTGGGCCAATTCTCTGCGGCCTACCTTCGTAGGCACCCCTTATCCCGAAGTTACGGGGCCATTTTGCCGAGTTCCTTAACAATGCTTCTTCCGTCGGCCTTAGGATTCTCTCCTCATCCACCTGTGTCGGTTTACGGTACGGGTACAATATACACAATAGCGGCTTTTCCTGACAGCCAGCTCACCAGCTTCGCTACTTATAACTTCGCTACACATCACGTCTTCAGATTGTAAGGCGGATTTGCCTGCCTTACTCCTACCTCGCTTGTACCGGTCTTTCCATTCCCGGCTCTGGCTTTCTGTCTGTGTCCCCACAGTTCTGATATATTGTAGTACAGGAATATCAACCTGTTATCCATCGACTACGTCTTTCGACCTCGCCTTAGGCCCCGACTAACCCAGGGCAGATCAGCTTTACCCTGGAAACCTTAGATATTCGGCCGTGAGGATTCTCACCTCACTCTCGCTACTCATTCCGGCAT